>NZ_VFNC01000002.1:1297023-2594046 GCF_006715395.1 Streptomyces sp. SLBN-31 | reverse complement strand
ACCCGCACCGTCGTCAGCTGCACGCTGCTGGTGATCGCCCTCGGCGCGGGCGTCACCGCTTGCGGCAGCGGCGGCAACCCGCTGACCTCGAAGCCGTACGACGCGTCGGACCAGATCTCCTTCAACGGGCCCTCCGGCGACCGGAAGAAGGCCGACCCGGACAAGCCCCTGGAGGTCACCGCCCGGGACGGCGACGGCCGCATCACCGACGTCACCGCCGTGGACGCCACAGGGCGCTACGTGACGGGCGAACTCTCCGCCGACGGCACCCGGTGGCACAGCACCTCCCCGCTGGCCGCCAACGCCCACTACACGCTCCGCGTGAGCACCGAGGACGGCGACGGGGCGCCCGGCCGCAAGGTCCTGGCCTTCGACACCAGCAAGCCCACCACCAAGAAGCGGCTGACGGTCACCTTCGGCCCGGACTCGGGCACGTACGGGGTGGGCCAGCCCGTCACCGCCAAGCTGAGCAACCCGGTCGCGGACAAGGCGCAGCGGGCAGTCGTCGAACGGGCCCTCAGGGTCGACTCCGTGCCCGCCGTGCAGGGCGCCTGGCACTGGGTGGACGACAAGGAGCTCCACTACCGCCCCAAGGAGTACTGGCCCGCCCACGCGACCGTCTCGGTCCGCAGCGACCTCGACGGCGTCAAGATCGGCGACCGGCTGTGGGGCGCGAAGTCCAAGCCCCTGAAGCTCACCATCGGCGACCGCGTCATCGCCGTCACGGACGCCTCGTCGCACTCCCTGACGTTCTACAAGAACGACGAGGTGGTCAAGCAGATCCCGGTCACCACCGGCAAGCCCGGCTTCGACACCCGCAACGGCGTCAAGGTGGTACTGGAGAAGCAACAGTACGTACGTATGCGCGGTACCACCGTGGGCATCGCCGAGGGCTCGGCGGACTCGTACGACCTGCCCGTGTACTACGCCACCCGCGTCACCTGGAGCGGTGAGTACGTCCACGCCGCCCCCTGGTCGGTGGGCTCCCAGGGCTACGCGAACGTCTCCCACGGCTGCACCGGCATGAGCACCGACAACGCCGAGTGGTTCTTCGACCACGTCCGCCAGGGCGACGTCGTCAAGGTCGTCAACTCCCAGGGCAACACGATGGAGCCCTTCGGCAACGGCTTCGGCGACTGGAACCTGCCCTGGACGAACTGGCGCAAGGGCAGCGCGCTGGTCGCCGGGACACTGGACGGGCCGAGCCCGGCCGAGCGGGCCCGGCTGCGGCCGGAGAACGTCTGAGGAGGACGGGGTCCCTACGCGCTCTGCCGAAGGCTCCTGGCGCGCATCAGGGAGGCCAGGGCCGAGGCGAACTCCACGGGATCCACCGGCAGCGTCACCGCGGCGTCCGCACGGCTCCACGTGGCCAGCCAGGCGTCCTGCGGCCGGCCGATCAGCAGCAGCACCGGCGGGCAGTCGAAGACCTCGTCCTTGAGCTGCCGGCACAGGCCCATGCCGCCCATCGGCACGGCCTCGCCGTCCAGGACGCAGACGTCGATGCCGCCCTTGTCCAGCTCCTTGATGACGGCGGCCGGAGTCGCGCACTCCACGAACTCCACCACCGGGACGTCCGGCGCGGGCCTGCGCCCGGTCGCCAGCCGAACCTGCTCGCGAGTGTTGGAGTCGTCGCTGTAGACCAGCACGGTGGCGGTCGGCTGCATTGTTCCTCCGAGACGTCTGCGTCGTACGGAAAGGCCCGTTGCGGCGGATGTTACTCCGTTCAACACCACGTCAACACCGGTATCGAAGGGAGCAACACTCCGAACGGCACCCCCCGGAGTGAGGGCGGGATAAGCGACCGACATAATGTCGGTCGTGGCGACAGCAACGACAGTAGAAACCGGGCACGCGCACCCGTCGGTCAACCGGCCGAACCTCACCAGCGTCGGAACCATCATCTGGCTGAGTTCCGAGCTGATGTTCTTCGCGGCCCTCTTCGCGATGTACTTCACCCTTCGATCGGTGACCGGTCCGGATCACTGGAAGGAGATGGCGAGCCATCTCAACCTTCCGTTCTCCGCGACGAACACCACGATCCTGGTGCTCTCCTCACTCACCTGTCAGCTCGGCGTCTTCGCCGCCGAGCGCGGGGACGTGAAGAAGCTCCGGGGCTGGTTCATCATCACCTTCGTCATGGGTGCGATCTTCATCGGCGGTCAGATCTACGAGTACACGGAGCTGGTGAAGAAGGACGGGCTCTCCCTGTCCTCCGACCCGTACGGCTCGGTGTTCTACCTGACCACCGGCTTCCACGGCATGCACGTGACAGGCGGCCTCATCGCCTTCCTGTTCGTCCTCGGCCGCACCTACGCGGCCAAGAGGTTCACCCACGAGCAGGCGACCGCGGCCATCGTCGTGTCCTACTACTGGCACTTCGTCGATGTCGTGTGGATCGGCCTCTTCGCCACGATCTACCTGATCAAGTAGCGGGGCCCGTCCCGCGTGCGCCCGCGCGGCGCACAACCCAAAAGCATCGACGCAGAAGATCCTGACACCGGGGTAATCCGTGAAAAAGCTCTCCGCACGACGACGCCATCCGATGGCGGCGCTCGTCGTCCTACTCCTCGCGCTGGCATGCACCGGGGGGCTGTACGCCGTGTTCGCACCCGCGAGCAAGGCGCAGGCCGATGACACCGCCCAGTCCCTTGCCATCGACGAGGGCAAGAAGCTCTACTCCGTGGGCTGCGCAACCTGCCACGGAACCGGCGGTCAGGGCACCACCGACGGTCCGAGCCTGGTGGGTGTGGGCGCCGCGGCCGTCGACTTCCAGGTCGGCACCGGCCGTATGCCGGCCCAGCAGCCGGGCGCGCAGGTCCCGAAGAAGAAGGTCATCTACACGCAGGCCGAGATCGACCAGCTCGCCGCGTACATCTCCTCCCTGGGCGCCGGCCCGTCCGTCCCGACGAAGGCGCAGTACGGCCCCGACGGTGCCGACATCGCCAAGGGCGGCGAGCTGTTCCGCACCAACTGCGCGCAGTGCCACAACTTCACCGGCAAGGGCGGTGCGCTCACGCACGGCAAGTTCGCGCCGAACCTCGAGGGTGTCGCGCCGAAGCACATCTACGAGGCCATGCAGACCGGCCCGCAGAACATGCCGTCGTTCCCCGACACCACGCTGTCGGAGCAGAACAAGAAGGACATCATCGCGTACCTGAACGCGGTCAACGGAGACGACACCGAGAGCCCCGGCGGCCTTGAGCTGGGCGGTCTGGGCCCGGTCTCCGAGGGCCTGTTCGCCTGGATCTTCGGACTCGGCGCGCTGATCGCGGTCGCCGTCTGGGTCGCCGCTCGGACCGCAAAGGCCAAGAAGTCATGAGTAGCCAAGACATTCCAGAAGAGAACCTGCCCGCTGAGCAGGACGTGCACGGCGCCGTAGGGATCGCGGACGAGAAGGACCCGTTCGCCGACCCCGGTCTGCCGCCCCACGAGCACCGGATCCAGGACATCGACGAGCGGGCCGCCAGGCGGTCCGAGCGCACGGTGGCCATGCTGTTCACGGTCTCGATGCTGGCCACGATCGGCTTCATCGCCTCCTACGTGGCGATCCCGCACGACAAGGCCATCTACGTCTTCCCGATCGGCCACATCAACGCGCTGAACTTCGCGCTCGGCCTGACCCTCGGTCTGGCCCTGTTCGCGATCGGCGCGGGCGCGGTCCACTGGGCCCGCACCCTGATGTCCGACGTGGAGGTCGCGGACGAGCGGCACCCGATCGAGGCCTCGCCCGAGGTCAAGGCCAAGGTCATGGCCGACTTCAAGCAGGGCGCCAAGGAGTCCGCGCTCGGTCGCCGCAAGCTGATCCGCAACACGATGTTCGGCGCGCTGGCCCTGTTCCCGCTCTCCGGCGTCATGCTGCTGCGCGACCTCGGTCCGCTGCCGGGCACCAAGCTCCGCCACACGCTCTGGTCCAAGGGCAAGCTTCTCGTCAACATGAACACCAACGAGCCGCTGCGTCCCTCCGACGTCGCGGTCGGCTCGCTGACCTTCGCCAAGCCCGAGGGCCTGGAGGAGAAGGACGAGAACTTCCAGACCGAGATCGCCAAGGCGGCCCTGATGATCGTCCGGCTCCAGCCGGAGAACATCAAGGACAAGCAGGAGCTCGACTGGTCCTACCAGGGCATCGTCGCGTACTCGAAGATCTGCACCCACGTCGGTTGCCCGATCTCCCTGTACGAGCAGCAGACGCACCACGTGCTGTGCCCCTGCCACCAGTCCACCTTCGACCTCTCCGACGGTGCCCGGGTGATCTTCGGCCCCGCCGGTCACGCCCTGCCGCAGCTGCGCATCGGCGTGAACAGTGACGGTTACCTCGAAGCGCTCGGCGACTTCGAGGAGCCCGTCGGTCCTGCCTTCTGGGAGCGCGGATGAGCACCAACCACAACACCGAGGCCCGGCGCGGCAAAGCGCCGGCCGGCGAGCGCGTCGCCGACTGGGCCGACGGCCGGCTGGGGATCTACTCCCTCGCCAAGACCAACATGCGCAAGATCTTCCCCGACCACTGGTCGTTCATGTTGGGCGAAGTGTGCATGTACAGCTTCATCATCCTCATCCTCACGGGTGTGTACCTGACGCTGTTCTTCCACCCGTCGATGAACGAGGTGGAGTACCACGGCAGCTACATCCCGCTGCAGGGTCAGATGATGTCCGAGGCGTTTAACTCGACCCTGCACATCTCCTTCGACGTGCGCGGTGGTCTGCTGATCCGGCAGATCCACCACTGGGCCGCGCTGATCTTCCTCGCCGGCATGTTCGTGCACATGATGCGCGTGTTCTTCACCGGTGCGTTCCGCAAGCCGCGTGAGGTCAACTGGCTGTTCGGTTTCCTGCTGCTCGTCCTGGGCATGTTCACCGGCTTCACCGGTTACTCGCTCCCGGACGACCTGCTCTCCGGCACCGGTGTCCGCTTCATGGAGGGCGCGATCCTGTCCGTGCCGGTCGTCGGCACGTACCTGTCGATGTTCCTGTTCGGCGGCGAGTTCCCGGGCGGCGACTTCGTGGCCCGGTTCTACTCGGTCCACATCCTGCTGCTGCCGGGCCTCATGCTGGGCCTGATGGTGGGCCACCTGATCCTGGTCTTCTACCACAAGCACACGCAGTTCGCGGGTCCCGGAAAGACGAACAACAACGTCGTCGGCATGCCGCTGCTGCCGGTGTACATGGCGAAGGCCGGCGGCTTCTTCTTCCTGGTCTTCGGTGTCATCACGGCCATCGCGGCGATCGCCTCGATCAACCCGATCTGGGCCATGGGCCCCTACCGTCCGGACCAGGTGTCCACCGGCGCCCAGCCCGACTGGTACATGGGCTTCTCCGAGGGCCTGATCCGTACGATGCCGGGCTGGGAGATCAACCTCTGGGGCCACACGCTCGTCCTGGGCGTGTTCATCCCGCTGGTGATCTTCCCGCTCGTCCTGGTCGCGATCGCGGTCTACCCGTTCATCGAGTCCTGGGTCACCGGCGACAAGCGCGAGCACCACATCCTGGACCGTCCGCGCAACGCCCCGACGCGTACCGCGTTCGGTGCCGCGTGGATCTCCTGGTACTTCGTGCTGATGATCGGTGGCGGCAACGACCTGTGGGCCACGCACTTCCAGCTGTCGATCAACGCGATCACCTGGTTCGTGCGCGTCGGCTTCTTCGTCGTGCCGGTGCTCACCTTCGTCGCCACCAAGCGGATCTGCCTCGGCCTGCAGCGCCGGGACAAGGACAAGGTGCTGCACGGTCGCGAGTCCGGCATCATCAAGCGCCTGCCGCACGGTGAGTTCATCGAGGTGCACGAGCCGCTCAGCCAGGAGGCGCTGCACACCCTCACGGCGCACGACCAGTACAAGCCGCTCGAACTCGGCCCGACGGTCGACGAGAACGGCGTCGAGCGCAAGGTGAAGGGCTCCCACAAGCTGCGCGCCAAGCTCAGCGAGGCGTACTTCGGCGAGGAGTCCCAGATCCCGAAGCCGACCGTCGAGGAGTACAAGGAGATCACGAGCGGCCACGGCCACCACTGATCGCTGCGCTCGCCACGCGCACCAAGGGCCCCCGTCCGTTCTCCGGACGGGGGCCCTTCGCGATGCCCGTGCCTGGATAGGGTGGGCACACACTGCGTTACGCCCACGACACGTCTACGACCATCAGGAGCGGCCCCATGAGCGCTGTGACCCCCGCTGGAGGCGACACCGCGGCGGGCCGTTCCTGGCCCCTGCTGCTGAACGGCCTGCTGAGCGGCAAGGACCTGTCCACCGACGACACGGCCTGGGCGATGGACCTCATGATGCGCGGCGAGGCGACCGACGCCCAGATCGCCGGCTTCGTGGTGGCGATGCGGGCCAAGGGCGAGACGGTCGAGGAGATCAACGGCCTGGTCCGCACGATGTACGAGCACGCGAACGTCATCGAGGTGCCGGGCCCGACCGTGGACATCGTCGGCACCGGGGGCGACGGCGCGAAGACGGTGAACATCTCCACGATGTCGTCGATCGTCGTCGCGGGCACGGGTGCGCGGGTGGTCAAGCACGGCAACCGGGCCGCGTCCTCGGCGTCCGGGGCGTCCGACGTCCTGGAGAAGCTGGGCGTCAACCTGGAGCTGCCCGTGAAGCGGGTCCCCGAGGTGGCCCAGGAGGCCGGGATCACCTTCTGCTTCGCCATCAAGTTCCATCCGGCGCTGCGTCATGTGGGCGCCGCCCGAGGCCAGTTGGGCATCCGTACGGTCTTCAACGCGCTCGGCCCGCTGACCAACCCCGCCAAGGTGCGGGCGCAGGCGGTGGGTGTGGCCGATCCGCGCATGGCGCCGATCGTGGCCGGAGTCTTCGCCGAGCGCGGCAACTCCTCCCTGGTCTTCCGCGGCGACGACGGCCTCGACGAGCTGACGACGACGGCCACGTCGCGCGTCTGGATCGTCCGGGACGGCAAGGTCACCGAGGAGACCTTCGACCCCCGTGACGTCGGCCTGGACCTGGTGCCGGTGGAGGCGCTGCGGGGCGGGGACCCGTCGTACAACGCGGAGGTCGCCCGGCGGCTCCTGGACGGCGAGACGGGTCCCGTGCGGGACGCCGTCCTGCTGAACTCGGCGGCCGCCCTGGTGGCCCTGCAGCCGACGGAGGCCTCTCTGGCCGATCAGTTGGGGGCGGGCATGGCGAAGGCCGCCGAGTCCATCGACTCCGGTGCGGCCAAGCGGGCGCTGGAGCGCTGGGTGGCCGCCAGCAACGCGTAGGGCGTGTGCAGCGCGCGGTCCCGTCATCCGGACTCGGGTTGCGGGACCGCGATCACTTCACGTACGTTCCTGTACCAGGTCATGAGTGACAGTCATGAGGCCCCGGCCGACTGTCCGGCAACCCTCCGTCCGTGGCGGGGTGCCCCGGGTGAAGACCAGGCCGTAGGCAGCGAGGTCTGCGGCAAGCGCGGATCCCTCACGAACCGGGGATCCTGGTCGTCGAGGAGTCTTCCGTGAGCAAGCGAATGCGATAGGGCCGCAGAGCCCCCCTCCGCGCACCCCTCTTCTCTTTCCGGCCCGCACGCGCGTGCCCTTTCACGGGAGTTCCCCCATGTCTGTCTCCACCGCTGCCTCCACCCAGACCGTTTGTGCCCCTCTGCCCGTTCTGGGCGGGGATGTCACCGTCCCGCTCGTCACCGGTGGCGAGGTGACCTACGCGGCGCTCGACTGCGCGGCCAGCGCGCCCGCCCTGCAGCGCGTCTGGGACGACGTCGCGGCCTACGCCCCGTACTACGGCAGCGTCCACCGCGGTGCCGGCTACCTCTCCCAGCTGTCCACCGACCTCTTCGAGAACGCCCGCAGGACGGTCGCCGAGTTCCTCGACTGCCGTGCCGAGGACCAGCTGGTCTTCACCCGCTCGACGACGGACTCCCTCAACCTCCTCGCCCGCGCCCTGCCGGCCGGCTGCCAGGTCTTCGTCTTCGAGACCGAGCACCACGCGAGCCTGCTGCCCTGGCAGGACGCCCACGTCACCTACCTCGACGCCCCGCGCACCCCGGCACAGGCCGTGGAGACGCTGGAGCGCGCCCTCGCCGGGCGCGACCCCTACGGCCCGGCCCTGGTCTGCGTCACCGGCGCCTCGAACGTCACCGGCGAGCGGTGGCCGGTGCGTGAGCTGGCCGCGGCGGCCCACGCGCACGGCGCCCGCATCGTCCTGGACGCCGCCCAGCTCGCCCCGCACCACCCCGTCTCCGTCCGCGACCTGGACGTCGACTGGGTCGCCTTCTCCGGCCACAAGCTGTACGCCCCCTTCGGGGCCGGCGTGCTGGCCGGTCGCGCCGACTGGCTGCGCGAGGCCGACCCCTACCTCGCGGGCGGCGGCGCCAGCCGCAAGGTCACCCGCCGCGAGGACGGGGGAGTGGACGTGGAGTGGCACGAGAGCGCGGCCCGCCACGAGGCCGGCTCCCCGAACGTCATCGGCGCCTACGCCGTCGCGTCGGCCTGCAAGGCCCTCACGGAGGCCGGCTTCGACACCCTGGTGGCCCGCGAGCGGTACCTGATCGGCAAGGTACGGGCGGGGCTGGCCGAGGTCCCGCAGGTGAAGGTGCTGTCCCTCTTCGGCGACGACGCCGACCGGGTCGGCGTCATCTCCTTCGTCGTCGAGGGCTGGAACAGCTCCCACTTCGCCGCGGCCCTCTCCGCCGAGTACGGCATCGGCGTCCGCGACGGCCTCTTCTGCGCCCACCCCCTGGTCCGCACCCTGCTCGGCTCCGCACCCCAGACCCAGGGCGAGTGCGGCGCCCCTGAGGCCGCGCCCGGCGAGAAGTCCCTGAACGCGATCCGGGTCAGCTTCGGCGCGGGCACCCCGGACGAGCACGTCGAGCGCTTCGTCGGCGCCGTCAGGGAACTGGTGAGCGCCGGCGCGAAGTGGACGTACCGCACGCAGGACGGCCGCTGCGTGCCGGCGGTCTGACCGGACGGGGTCGGGAGGCGGCGGTCAGGAGTCGAGGCCGATCGCGAACGCCGCCTCCAGGTCGTGCTGGGAGTAGGTGCGGAACGCCACGTGCGTGTCCGTGGCCTCGACCCCGGGGATCTTGCTGATCGAACCCGGGATGACCTCCGCCAGGTCCTCGTGCTGCCGCACCCGGACCATCGCGATCAGGTCGTAGGTGCCGGTCACGGAGAAGACCTCGCTGACGGAGTCCAGCGCGGCGATCCGCTCCGCGATCTCGGGGATCCGGTCCACACTGGTCTTGATCAGGACGATCGCGGTGATCACGGCTGGTTCTCTCCCTCGGGTGCCGGAGCTGGGGCGGCCTTCACTTTAGTCGTACGGCGCAAACCCGCCCACGCGCAGACGAAGCCCAGTCCGAAGCCCACCAGGTGGGCCAGATAGGCCACTCCCGGCCCCTGCGGCGCCCGCCCCGCCGCCAGCCACTGCAGGCTCGCCCAGAACGGCAGCACGACCCACGCGGGGAAGCGCAGGGGGAGGAAGAAGAGGAACGGGAGCAGGCTTGTGACCCTGGCCCCGGGGAAGAGGTACAGAAAGGCGCCCAGGACCGCCGAGACCGCCCCGGACGCGCCGACCAGCGACTGCCCGGACGTGGAATTGGCCGCGGCGTACCCCAGCAGGGCCAGGTAGCCGCAGCCGACGTAGAAGACGGTGAACCGCACGCGGCCCATGCGTTCCTCGGTCATCACTCCGAAGACGAACAGGAAGAGCATGTTGCCCAGCAGGTGCACCCAGCTGCCGTGCACGAAGAGAGCCGTCGCGGGAGTCAGCGCGGCCCGCGGAGAGCCCGCGAAGAGCTCGGCGGGCACCACGCCCCAGCGGTGGAAGTAGGCGCGCTGCGCGGCGAGCAGCGCGTCGCCGGAGCCGTAGGCGGGATTCAGGCCCGCCGCCGGACCGGTCACGAAGACCAGGCAGCACAGCGCGATCAGCGCGTATGTCACGGGCGCCGAGGGACGCCGCATCGATCTGCCGAGGGTCGCGCTCCAGGTGCCGATCATGAACACAGAGCATGACGTAACCGGACGCAGCCGCACAGACCGCCTCGCCGCCGTGGACGGACCAGCGGCAGGTTGCCGCCAGGCCGTAGGGTTACGGCCACACGCTCCAGGGAAGCTGGCGCGTCACGGACACTAGAAGGAAGAGCACAGTCACGATGACGGTTCCCCTGCCGACCGCCACGACGCGGTGGCGCTGCACCCTCTGCGGCAACCTCACGCGTTTCGACGTGACCCGCTCGTCGAAGGTCGTCGAGTACGTCCACCTCGACCTCGCCGGTGAGCCGAAGGTCGAGGAGCGCGAGGTGGTCAGTGAGACCATCGAGTCGGTGCGCTGCCGCTGGTGCAACGCCGTGGATCAGGTGGAACTCGTGGACAGGCCGGGCGCCGACTCCTGACGGAGCGGCCCCGCACAGGTGATGGGGTGTGACGGATGGTGGAGACACAAGGCGGGGGGCCGGGCGACGGCGCCGCCGAGGTGCTCGACCGTCCGCTGCCCGACGGTGTGCGCCGCAGAGTCGTACAGATCGTCTCCGACGGGTTCGGCTCGCTGACCGTCGCGGAACTGCCCGCCCAGCTCAGGCAGTACGCCCGGTTCGCCCCGAACCGGCGGGCCAAGTTCGCGGGCAACGCCATGGCGGCCGCGCTGGAGACCGATCCGCTGTTCCGGCAGCGCATCGGGGAGAAGCTGAGAGAGGTCCAGCCGGAGCTCGCCGGCGCCCTCGACTCAGGCTCGCCGCCCCCGGCCGCGGATCCGCTCGACGTGGCGGCCGCGGCCTATGTTCTGCGCCCCACGGGCTGGGTGAAGCTGGTGACCGCGGCCGGCGAGGAGGCCCAGCGGGCCGACGCCGAGCGCGCCGACGAGGAGAGCCGGGCCGAGCTGGAGCGGCTGCGCGAGGAGCTCGCCGCCGCCCGCGACCAGACGCGCGCCGAGACCGAGCGGCTGCGCCTGGAGCTGGACTCCGCCAAGAAGGAAGCGGAATCGCTTCACCGCAAGCTGCGCGCCGCCCTCAGCGACGTCAAGCGCGGCGAGGCCGCCCTGCGCAAGGTCCAGAGCGAGATCGAGGCCGTGCGCGCCGAGGGGCAGGCGCAGGTGTCCCTCGCCGAGACCGAGAGCCGGCGGCTCAAGGCGCGGCTCGGGGAGGCGGAGGCGGCCCTGGAGGCCACGCGCAAAGCAGCGCGGGAGGGGCGCAGTGTCGGGGACATGCGCGTCCGTCTGCTTCTTGACACCGTTCTCGATGCGGCGCAGGGGCTCAGGCGCGAACTGGCCCTGCCTCCCGTGTCCGTGAGGCCCGCAGAAACCGTGGATGCGGTGGAACCGGGACGAATGACCCCGAAGGACATCGCCGCGCGCGCCCTGTCCGAGCACGATCCGGCCGTTCTCGACCAGCTGCTGGCCCTGCCGCAGGCGCACTTGGTGGTCGACGGCTACAACGTGACCAAGACCGGCTATCCCCAGATGCCGCTGGAGAAGCAGCGCCTGCGGCTGCTGGGGCAGCTCTCGCAGCTCGCCGCGCAGACCGGCGCCGAGGTGACCTGCGTCTTCGATGGGGCCGAGCTGGCCGCTCCCGTGCTGCTCGCGCCGCCGCGGGGCGTGCGGGTGCTGTTCTCCAAACCGGGCGTCACCGCCGACGAGTTGATCCGGCAGCTGGTGCGCGCCGAACCGCCGGGGCGGCCGGTCATCGTCGCCTCCACCGACCGGGAGGTCGCCGACGGGGTGGCCCGGGCGGGCGCCCGGCCGGTCGCGTCTGCCATGCTTCTGCGGCGGCTGTCCTGAAGGTCGAAGTTGCGGGCTCAATGACCGAATTGGCGGTATCGTCACGCAACGTAGTGTCAACCGCGCATCACTGCATGTGAGTTGTGTGTAAAGAATGCATGCCGTGACGAGATTTTGCTCCTGAGGATTTGAACTGATCACGAGTAGGTCACTAGGGTCTGGCCTCGAACCTCCGAGCGGGTGATCACTCAAAAGAAGGAGTTCACCTCCGTGGCGTCCCACCGTCGACCCAAGCAGCCGAGCCGAGCACGTGTGACCGTGCTCACTACCGCAGCCGCTGCAGCCGTAGCCTTCAGCGCCAACGCCGCCAGCGCGGCACCGAGCGAGAAGCCCTCCAAGGACGAGGTCAAGGCGAAGGTCGACAAGCTCTACGAGCAGGCCGAGCAGGCCACCGAGAAGCTGAACGGCGCCAAGGAGAAGCAGGAGAAGCTCCAGAAGGAGATCTCCACCATCCAGGACAACGTGGCACGCGGCCAGGAGGAGCTCAACGAGCTCCGCGACTCCATAGGCCTGGCGGCCGCCGCGCAGTACCGCACCGGCTCCATCGACTCCTCCGTCCAGCTGTTCCTGTCGTCGAACCCCGACGACTACCTGGACAAGGCGTCCACCATGGACCAGCTCAGCGCCCAGCAGGTCGAGGCGCTGAAGAAGATCCAGGAGAAGCAGCGCGAACTCGCGCAGCAGCGCTCCGAGGCCTCCGACAAGCTCAAGGACCTCGCCGCCACCCGTGCCGCGTTCGCCGCGCAGAAGAAGGACGTCCAGGGCAAGCTCGCCCAGGCGCAGAAGCTGCTCAACTCCCTGACCGCCGCCGAGCGCGCCGCCCTCGCCGCCGCGGACCAGCGGGCCAGCCGCAGCGCGAGCGAGCGGGTGGACCTCGGCGACACGACGGCCTCCTCCAGCCGGGCCCTCGCCGCCTTCCACGCCGCCCAGACCCAGATCGGCAAGCCGTACTCCTACGGCGCCACCGGTACCGCCGCCTACGACTGCTCGGGCCTGACCTCCTGGGCCTACGCCCAGGCCGGCGTCACCATCCCCCGCACGTCCCAGGAACAGGCGAACGCGGGCACGAGGATCTACAGCCAGAGCCAGCTCAAGGTCGGCGACCTCGTGATCTTCTACAGCGACCAGCACCACGTCGGCCTCTACGCCGGCAACGGCATGGTGCTGCACGCCCCGCGCACCGGCACCAACGTGCGCTACGAGTCGATCGGCAACATGCCCTTCCAGTTCGGCGTCCGGATCTGACGCCGGTACCCGGTCGCCCCGGTCACAACACGACCCCCGAACGGGCGAATTACGACAACTCGCGCTGACCCCACGCCCCGCTGATGACCTGCGTCTGAGGCGGGGCGTCACTGTGTGTGGCCGTGGAGGTCTTTGGCCGGGGCCCTTCCGCACGGCTACTGTCTGCCGCGTTTCCCCGCCACGGCGGAGAGACAGTTCCTGTCGCCAACGGAAGGAGCGCGGGTCGCGTGGGGTCCCATCGCCGCCTTGCACCGTCGTCCGGGTTCAACCGGGGCGCCGGCGCCGCCCTGTCTGTGCTGTCCGCAGCGGCCGCCGCCCTCGGGGCCGTGCCGGCGAACGCCGCGCCGCACGGCGACACCAAGGCCGAGGTGGACCGTCTCTACGAGGAGGCCGAGAAGGCCACCCAGGCCTACGACAAGGCCGACGAGACCGTCGACAGCCTGCGCCGCGAGGTGCGCGACGCCCAGGACCAGATCGCCCGCCGCCAGCTGCGCGTCAACTCCATGCGGGACACGCTCGGTTCGCTGGCCGGAGCTCAGTACCGCTCCGGCGGCATCGACCCCACCGTCGCCCTGCTCTTCTCCGACGACCCGGCCGACTACCTCGACAAGGCCTCCGTCCTCGACCGGGTCGGCGCCCGCCAGGCCGGCCGGTTCAAGGACCTGCAGTCCGCGATGCGCGAACTCGCCCAGGAGCGCGCGGAGGCCGCCGGCAAGCTCGCCGAACTGGAGCGCGGCCGCAAGGCGGTCATCTCGCACAAGAGGACGGTCGAGCACAAGCTCGCCAGGGCCCGCGAACTGCTCAACTCCCTGCCGTACGCGGAGCGCGCCGCCTACGACCGGGCCTCCCGCTCCGGCCGTGACGACATCCCCGACCTCAGCGGTGTCGTCCCGCCCGACGGCCGGGCGGCCGCCGCCATCGCCGCGGCCCGCTCCGCACTGGGCAAGCCCTACGTCTGGGGCGCCACCGGCCCCTCAGCGTTCGACTGCTCGGGCTTGATGCAGTGGTCGTACGCGCACGCCGGGGTCCATCTGCCGCGCACCTCGCAGGAGCAGCGGTACGCCGGACACCAGGTCCCGCTCTCCCAGGCACAGCCCGGTGACCTGGTCGTCTACCGGTCCGACGCCAGCCATGTGGCGATGTACGTGGGCAACGGCCAGGTGATCCACGCGCCCTACCCGGGCGCCCCCGTGCGCTACGACCCCGTCAACATGATGCCGGTGTCGTCCGTCACCAGGGTCTGACCTCGGCGCCGAATCCGCCTTACGATCGGGAAGTGGCTGGTCGTGGGCGGGTGTCGAGGTGGCGGGCGGTGGCGCTCGTGCTGCTGCTCGTGTGGCTGGCGGCCTGCGCGGGGCGGTCGGCCGGCGACAGCGGCCGGGCCGACCTGCAGCGCGTCCTCGACCGGCGCTCCACCGCCGTCCTGGACCGCGACCGCGCGGCCTTCCTCAGGACCGGCGCGCTCGGCTGGTTCGAGAACCTGCGCGGGGTGCCGCTGGCCTCCTGGTCGTACCGGGTGACCGGCCTGCACCGCAGTGGCGACGACGCCACCGCCGACGCCGAGTTGCGCTACCGGATCCTCGGCTACGACAACGCCCCCGTCACCGTGGGCCGCACCCTCACCCTGTCCCGGCGGCCGGGCGGGCAGTGGTCCGTGAGAGCGGACGTGCCCGCCGCGAAGGCCCCCCAGCAGCTGTGGGACCAGGGCGCGGTGACCGTCGTACGGGGAAAGCGCAGCCTCGTCCTGGGCACCGGCCGGTCCAGCGAGCAACTGCACATGTACGCGGACCTCGCGGACCACGCCGTACCGGCGGTGTCGGGGGCGTGGGGCACCGACTGGACCCGGCACGTCGTCGTCGAGGCGCCGAAGTCGCTGCAGGGCATGGCGGGGCTGCTCGGCTCGCCCGCCTCCCAGTACCGGGGGATCGCGGCGGTCACCACGGGCGAGGTGGGCGGTCCGCCGAGCGCGCCCGCGGACCGCGTCATCGTCAACCCGGACGCGTACGCCCTCCTCGGCCCGCTCGGCAAGCAGGTCGTGCTCACCCACGAGACCACCCATGTGGCCACCCGCGCCCACACCACCCCCGCCACGCCGCTGTGGCTGTCCGAGGGGTACGCCGACTGGATCGGCTACCTCGGCACCGGCCGCACCCCGGCCCAGGCGGCGCCCGAGCTGGCGCACGCGGTCGACGACGGGCGGCTGCCGTCGGCGCTGCCGGCCGACAAGGACTTCGGCTTCAGCGGCGACGCGACGAAGCTCGCCCAGGCCTACGAGGGCGGCTGGCTGGCCTGCCGGCTGATCGCCGCCCGGTGGGGCGAGGCGCGGCTCGGGCAGTTCTACCGGGCGGTCGGTGACCACAAGGTGCGGGAGGGGTCGGTCGAGGGCGCGATGAAGAAGGTGCTCGGGACGACTCCGGAGAAGTTCACCGAGCAGTGGCGGGACTATCTGCGGGTCGAACTCGGCTGAGCCGGGGCCGCCTCAACCGCCCTGCTCCAGGCGGCCGATGGCCTCCCGCAGCCAGGCCCGCTCCGCCTCGCCGGTGGCCCGCGCCACCCGCAGCATGCCCTCTCGGAAGAGGTCGCCCGACTCCTCCGCGCGCACCGGTCTGTCGCCGTCGTAGAAGAAGCTGGACGGTGTCTCGAGGAACTCCAGCCGGCGGCGCAGGACGGCCGCCTGCTCGTGCCGGTCGGGCAGGTGGCGCAGGAACGCCAGGACCGTGTTGAAACGGACGTGGTCGGTGATCTCCGCCTGCTTGGGGTGGCGCAGGCGTTCCAGCAGATCCTCACGGCCCTTCCCGGTGAGGGAGAGCATGCGACGCGGGGCCGCGCTCGCGCCCGGCTCGGTGTGCTGGTCGAGCTTGCCGGCGGCGACCAGGCGGGTGAGGGCGGGATAGAGGGCGCCGTCGCTGACCGGGCGGACGTGGCCGCTGAGCGCCTTGATGCGCTCCTTCAACTCGTAGCCGTGCAGCGGCTGTTCGGCCAGGAAGCCGAGGATCGACAGCTCCAGCAACGTCTTGTCCCTCCTTGCGGGCGTGATGACGCCATGGTACCTCTTATCGAGCTACCTCTAATCGAGGTAGCTCGCATCGAGGGGGTCGTCCGTCTCATGAACGCTCATCGCCGGCAGCTCGTCACGCTCGCCCGCCCGGTCTACTGCTCGCTCCTCGCCACGGTCGCCGCCGGGATCATCAACACGGTCTGGGTCTCCCGGCTCGGCGGCGCGGCCGTGGCCGCCGTGGCCGTCGCGACCAACACCGAGAACGTGCTGCTCGGTGTCTCGATGGTGTTCGCCTCCGGTACGACCGTGCTGGTCGCCCACGCCAGGGGAGCCCGGGACCCGGGGGCGGTGCGGGCCGCCGTGCGCGGCGGCTGGGCGCTGTGCGCGGTGGTGACGCCGGCGGTCGTGGCGGCCGGGCTGCTGCTGCGCGAGCCGCTGGCCCGGCTGGTGCTGGGCGGGGGCGACGGCGCGGCCGTCCCGCTCGCCGTGGCCTACTTCGCGATCTCCCTGCCGGGCATCGCCGTCTTCTTCGCACAGAACCTCCTCGACGGCATCCTCAAGGGCGCCGGGGACACCAGGACCCCGATGCGGCTCGCGCTGCTCGCCAACGGGCTGATCCTGGTCTGCGACCCGTTCCTGATCCACCTGTACGGGGTGCGGGGCGCCGCCGCCTCGACGGTGCTGTGCCGGTGCGTGGCGCTGGGGGCGGGGCTGGTCGTGCTGCGGCGCAACCCCCTGCTGCACGAGTCCGTGACGGCCCGGACCGCCGAGGGCACCGGCAGGGCGCTGCGCCGGACGCTCACCACCGGGCTGCCGATGTCCGCCGACTTCACCGTCCGGCAGGGCGGGGCGCTGGTGCTGGTCGCCATCGTCGCCCGGCTCGGGGTGACGGCGGTGGCCGCCTACGCGATCGCGTACAAGATCATGTACGTCGCCACCATGGCGTTCTACTCCGTGCGGCAGGCGGCGTCGATCCACACCGCCCACACGCGGGGAGCGGGCCGGGACGAACGGCGGGCCATCGGCCGGGAGGCCGTGCTGCTGTCCGGGGCGGTCGCGGTGGCGGCCGTCGCGCTGCTGGGCGTCGCCGGGCCCTGGGTCATGGCCGCCTTCGGCGCCGGACCCGAGGTCGCGCACGCCGGGGTGCTGTTCCTGCGCTGCGTCGGGCCGTACCTGCTGCTGATGGCCTGCTTCATCGCGCTGGGCGGGGTCTTCGAGGGCAGCGGGGGAGCACCGCTGCTCCTGCGCGTGACGCTGCTGGGCACGGCACTGCAACTCCCGCTCGCCTACGCCCTGTCGGGCCTCGGCCTGCCCGGGGTGTGCCTGGCCCTGGCCCTCGCGATGGCGGTGCAGTGCGCGGTGGCCGGGACCCTGTTCGCACGGGCCGCACGGCGTCTCGACGGGGGATCCGGGCGACTGCGAGTGCCCTCTTTCGGCCGGGTCGAAGCGGGGGAGCCGACGGCACCCTCGCGTGGCGCCGCCGCGTGACGGAGGCGGCTGTGACCGCGGCGCGAGAGCGTGCCGGGGCCGTGCGCCGATCCGTCGGCCGGGCGCGCGTCAGGCGGGGGTCGACGGTTCCTTCGCGTGGGTCGCCTGAATCGGCAGGGCGGGTACGGGCTCGCGGGAGACCGTGGAGCGCCACAGCTCCCGCGCGCCCAGCACGGCGGCCACGACCAGCAGGCCGTTGCGCAGCAGCAGCAGGGTGATGCCCCGGGTGTCGCTCGCGACGACGTGCTGGAACCACAGCGGGAACTCCAGCACCGTCACGAAGCACGCGGCGAGCGCGAGACAGGCGGGCGCCCGCATCCGGCTGCCGCGGAAGCACAGGCAGACGGCGGCCGTGCCGACCACCCACACCATGTACTGGGGGCTGATCACCCGGCTGGTGACGGTGAACATCAGCACCGCTACGAAGGCCGCGTCGGCGAGGGTGTTCGGCAGGAAGCGGGTGGCCATCAGCCGCCACAGCACCAGCCAGCCGAACGCGACGCCGGTGAGGAACAGCGCGCCCGTGCTGACGGCGGTGACCCACGGGCCGAGGAACTCGATGGAGCCGTAGTTGAGCAGCACTTGCCCGTCCCAGGCACCGAAGTGGCGGGCGACGTGGATGACCAGCGAGCCGAGCGACTCGACCTCGGTGCCCCGGTTCTTCTGGAAGGTCAGGAACTCGAACGCGCCCGGCATGAACATCGCGAACAGCCCCGCCACCACGGCGACGGTCCCCGCGGCCCAGCCCCAGGTGCTGCGCCTGCGGACGCCGAGCAGCAGCACCGCCGGCCACACCTTCAGCATCGCCCCGACGCCCACCAGCACGCCCGCCGCCCGCGGATGCCGGGCCGCGGCGAGCAGCCCGGCCACGGCCACCGCGGTCACCATCACGTCGTAGCGGGCGTACACGGTCGGCCCGAGGAGCGGCACGCCCACCACCCACACCCAGGCCCCGCGCAGCGTCCTGCCGGTACGCACGCCCGCGTACGTCAGCAGGGACAGGACCACCAGGTCGGCGAGACAGGCCAGGACGAAGAAGGCCTGCGCGTACTGCAGGAACGGCAGCAGCGCCGGGGAGAGGACGGCCAGGGCGGCGGCGGGCGGGTACTGCCAGGTGACGTCGCCCAGCGGGAACGTTCCGGTGCGCAGGACGTCGTACCAGCCCTGGTAGATCACCGAGACATCGCTCGTGACGTCGGGGCCCGGGAAGACCCACACCTTGAACACCCACAGCAGCAGCACCAGCCTGGTCAGACCCCAGGTCATCAGCAGGCCCGTGAAAGACCGCCTCGCACCCGCACCGTCCACCTGAGCCCCTGCCTGTCCGCAACCGTCTTGAGGGGAACATGATGTCCTGCCCGGCTGTGTGCTTGCCATAAACGTGGCCGGACCCGGCCGTGCGGACGGCCCGGACCGGCCGGCGCCGTGGCGTTTGGATAGGGTCGTCGGCGTGCGCAAGACCCTGATCGTGACGAACGACTTCCCACCCCGCCCCGGCGGCATCCAGGCGTTCCTGCACAACATGGCGCTGCGGCTCGACCCCGAGCGGCTCGTCGTCCACGCCTCCACCTGGAAGCGCGGCAGGGAGGGCGTCGAGGCGACAGCCGCCTTCGACGCCGAGCAGCCCTTCACGGTCGTACGCGACCGTACGACGATGCTGCTGCCGACGCCGGCGGCGACGCGTACGGCGGTCGGGCTGCTGCGGGAGCACGGCTGTACGTCGGTGTGGTTCGGGGCGGCGGCGCCGCTCGGGCTGATGGCGCCGGCGCTCAGGAAGGCCGGTGCCGAGCGGCTGGTGGCCACCACCCACGGGCACGAGGCGGGATGGGCCCAGCTTCCCGCCGCGCGGCAGCTGCTGCGCCGGATCGGCGAGGCGACGGACACCGTCACCTACCTCGGCGAGTACACGCGCTCGCGGATCGCCTCCGCCCTGACGCCCGCGGCGGCCGGGCGGATGGTCCAGCTGCCGCCGGGCGTCGACGAGAAGGTGTTCCACCCCGCCTCGGGCGGCGACGCCGTGCGGGCGCGGCTGGGGCTGACCGACCGGCCGGTGGTCGTGTGCGTGTCCCGGCTGGTGCCGCGCAAGGGCCAGGACACCCTCATTCTCGCGATGCCGCGCATCCTGGCCGCCGAGCCGGACGCGGTCCTGCTGATCGTCGGCGGCGGGCCCTACGAGAAGGACCTGCGCAAGCTGGCCGAGGAGACCGGCGTCGCCGGCTCCGTACGGTTCACGGGCGCCGTGCCCTGGTCCGAGCTGCCCGCGCACTACGGTGCGGGCGACGTGTTCGCCATGCCGTGCCGGACGCGACGCGGCGGCCTCGACGTCGAGGGTCTCGGCATCGTCTACCTGGAGGCGTCGGCGACCGGGCTGCCGGTGGTCGCCGGCGACTCGGGCGGCGCCCCCGACGCCGTGCTGGACGGCGAGACCGGCTGGGTGGTGCGCGGCGGCTCCGCGGAGGAGGCGGCCGAGCGGATCGTCGTCCTGCTCGGGGACGCGGAACTCAGGCGCCGGATGGGAGAGCGGGGGCGCGAGTGGGTGGAGGAGAAGTGGCGCTGGGACCTGCTGGCGGAAAAGTTGAAGACGCTGCTATAGAGGCCTAGCCGGAACCGCATAATCCGCCCATGCTGCGCGCATGACAGTAAAACTGATGCAGCGTCAGCTGACGAGACGTCACATACTGGGCATGGCAGCCCTGCAGGCCGCCGCCGCGGCCGGACTCACCCGCATCGGCCTGCAGTCCGCGCAGGCCGCCGAGGAGGCGGCGGCCGTCGACAACGCGCCCGCCATCGTGATCGGTTCGGGCTACGGCGGCGCCGTGGCCGCCCTCCGCCTCGCCCAGGCCGGCATCCGCACCCTGGTGCTGGAGATGGGCCGCCTGTGGAACACCCCCGGCTCCGACGGCAAGGTGTTCTGCTCCACCGCCAACCCGGACCAGCGCTCCATGTGGTTCCGCAGCCGCACCGAGGCCCCGCTGGCCACCTTCCTGTGGCTGGACGTCGTCAACAAGAACATCAGCCCCTACCCCGGCGCCCTGGACCGCGTGCACTACGACAACATGTCCGTCTACGTCGGCCGGGGGGTCGGCGGCGGCTCCCTGGTCAACGGCTCGATGGCCGTGACGCCCATGAAGTCGTACTTCGCGGAGCAGTTCCCCACCGTCGACGCGGACGAGATGTACCGCACGTACTACCCGCGCGCCAACTCCATGCTCGGCGTCAACACCGTCGACCCCGCGTGGTTCGAGTCGACGGAGTGGTACCGGTTCACGCGCGTGTCCCGCAAGCACGCCCAGAACACCGGTCTGCGGACCACCTTCGTGCCCAGCGTCTACGACTTCGCCTACATGCAGCGCGAGGCGGCCGGCACGGCCACCAAGTCCGCGCTCGGACAGGAGGTCATCTACGGCAACAACTACGGCAAGCGCAGCCTGGACAAGACGTATCTCGCCGCCGCGCTCGGCACCGGGAACGTCACCATCAACACCCTGGAGAAGGTGCGCTCCATCAGCCGGGCGAGCGACGGCGGCTGGGTGCTGACCGCCGACCGCATCGACCTGACCGGCGCGGTCGTGGAGACCAAGCAGTACGGCTGCACGTACCTCTTCCTCGGCGGCGGCAGCCTCGGCACCACCGAACTCCTCGTCCGGGCCCGGGACACCGGGGCGCTGCCCGCGCTGAACTCGAGCGTCGGCGCCGGCTGGGGACCCAACGGCAACACCATGGTGGGCCGCGCCAACCACCTCTGGGACACCACCGGCGCCAACCAGTCGACCATGCCCGTCATGGGCATCGACGACTGGGCCAACGCCGACAATCCCGTCTTCGCCGAGATCGCCCCGCTGCCCACGGGCATGGAGACCTGGGTCAGCCTCTACCTGGCGATCACCAAGAACCCGGAGCGGGCGAGCTTCACCTACGACTCCGCGAGCGGCGGGGTGAAGCTGGGCTGGACGGCGGCACAGAGCGCCGTCTCGGTCGCCATGGCCAAGAAGCTGTTCGACCGGATCAACGCGGCCAACGCGACCATCTACCGCTACGACCTGTTCGGCTCGACCAGCAAGGTCTTCGCCGACGACTTCTGCTACCACCCGCTCGGCGGCTGCGTGCTCGGCAGGGCCACCGACGACTACGGGCGGGTGAAGGGATATTCGAAACTGTACGTCACCGACGGCTCGCTCGTGCCGGGCAACATCGGCGTGAACCCGTTCGTCACCATCACCGCGCTGGCCGAGCGCACGATGGCACGGGTCCTCGCCGAGGACACCTGAACCGGCCGGCGCTCTACTTCGCGTAGATCGCCTCGATCTCGCCCGCGTAGTCCTTCGCCACCACGTTCCGCTTCAGCTTCAGCGAGGGCGTCAGGTGGCCCGACTCCTCCGTGAACTGGGAGGACAGAATGCGGAACTTCCGCACCGATTCCGCCTTCGACACCGCGGCGTTGCCGTCGTCGACAGCGTCCTGGATCGCCGCGAGCAGATCCGGGTCCTCGCGCAGCGACGCCGCGGTCACCCCCTCGGGCTTGCCGTGCTCGGCGGCCCAACGGCCCAGGAACTCCTCGTCGATGGTGACCAGCGCGCCCACGAACGGCCGCCCGTCGCCCACCACCATGCACTCCGCGACCAGCGCGTGCGCCCGGATGCGGTCCTCGATCACGGCCGGGGCGACGTTCTTGCCGCCCGCGGTCACGATGATCTCCTTCTTGCGGCCGGTGATCCTCAGGTAGCCGTCCTCGTCGAGGGTGCCGATGTCACCGGTGTGGAACCAGCCGTCGGTCAGCGCCTCGGCCGTGGCGGCCTCGTTGTTCCAGTACCCCTTGAACAGGTGCTCGCCGTGCAGCAGCACCTCGCCGTCGTCCGCGATCCGGATCACCGAGCCCGGCAGCGGCTGCCCGACGGTGCCGATCTTCGTACGGTCCCAGGGGTTGAAGGCGGTCGCCGCACAGGACTCGGTCAGGCCGTAGCCCTCCAGGACCGTGAAGCCGATGCCGCGGAAGAAGTGGCCCAGCCGCTCGCCCAGCGGGGCGCCGCCGGAGATCGCGTACTCGCCACGACCGCCCAGCACCGCCCGCAGCTTGCTGTAGACCAGCTTGTCGAACGTCTTGTGCTTGATCTTCAGACCGAGCGACGGACCCGACGGGGTGTCCAGCGCCTTGCTGTACGCGATCGCGGTGTCCGCGGCCTTGTCGAAGATCTTGCCCTTGCCGTCCGCCTGCGCCTTGGCGCGCGCCGAGTTGTAGACCTTCTCGAAGACGCGCGGGACGCCGAGGATCAACGTCGGCCGGAAGGAGGCCAGTTCGTCGGTGAGGTTCTTGATGTCCGGGACGCAGCCGAGCTTGATCGGCGCCATCATCGGGGCGATCTGGACCAGGCGGCCGAAGACGTGCGCGAGGGGCAGGAACAGCAGCACCGAGCACTCGCCGGTGCGGAACAGCGGCCGCAGGCGCTCGACGATGTTGCCGCACTCGGCGAAGAAACTGCGGTGGGTCAGCACACAGCCCTTGGGGCGGCCGGTGGTGCCCGAGGTGTAGACGATCGTCGCCGGGTCGTCGGCTCTCGCCAGCGAGCTGCGGTCCTCGACCATCGCGTCCGTGACGCCCTTGCCGAGGTCGCCCAGCTCCTCGACCGCGCCGGCCTCGATCTGCCAGACGTGCTTGAGGGCGGGCAGCCGGTCGTGTACCGACTCGACCGCGGCCGCGTGGCTGTCCAGCTCGACGACGACCGCGGTGGCGCCCGAGTCCGACAGGATCCACTGCACCTGCTCCGGTGAGCTGGTCTCGTACACCGGCACGGTGATGGCGCCCGCGCTCCAGATGGCGAAGTCGAGCAGCGTCCACTCGTAGCGCGTGCGCGACATCAGGCCCACCCGGTCGCCGGGCTGGACGCCCGAGGCGATGAGGCCCTTCGCGGCCGCGCGCACCTCGGCCTGGAAGGCCGTGGCCGTCACGTCCTGCCAGACACCGTCCACCTTGCGGGCGATGACGGCGACATCGGGATGCTGCGCGGCGTTTCTACGGACGATGTCGGTGAGATTGCCGTCCGCAGGGACCTCGTACAAAGCCGGAAGGCTGAACTCGCGCAAGACTGCTGCTCCTCATAGGGCGCCGGCGCCACGACGTTGTGTGATGCGACGGTCGGTCCAAGGCTCGGGCAGGTGCTCAGACGATCAATGGTTGAAAACCTGGGCACGACTGTGGACTGCCCGGACGTTACCCGCCGGTATGGCTTCTTCGACAGGGGGGTCCGACGAGATGTTCGCTGCGTCACACGGTTTGGTGTTCCTTCGCGTACGGTAGTCCACCCGCTAACTGACTGGCCAGTAACCGCAGGGCGGCCCGCCACTGTTCACGTACACCGCACACGCCTACCCTTGATCGTCATGGCATCCACACCGGCCGGCAGGCGCACGACACGCGTCCACGTGGTGAGCGACGTGCACGGCAACGCCCGCGACCTGGCCCGGGCCGGCGAGGGCGCGGACGCCCTGATCTGCCTCGGTGACCTGGTCCTCTTCCTGGACTACGCCGACCACTCGCGCGGCATCTTCCCCGACCTGTTCGGCACGGAGAACGCCGACCGCATCGTCGAACTGCGCACCGCCCGCCGCTTCGAGGAGGCGCGCGAGTTCGGTGCCCGGCTCTGGGCGGGCATCGACACGGACCGGCGCACCGCGATCGAGAAGGCGGTGCGCAAGCAGTACGCCGAGATGTTCGCGGCCCTTCCGGTGCCGACGTACGCCACGTACGGCAATGTCGATATGCCGGCCCTCTGGCCGGAGTACGCCCGGCCGGGAACGACCGTGCTCGACGGCGAACGCGTCGAGATCGGCGGCTGGACGTTCGGCTTCGTCGGCGGCGGCCTGCGCACCGCGATGCGCACGCCGTACGAGATCGACGACGAGGAGTACGCGGCGAAGATCGAGGCCGTCGGCGAGGTGGACGTGCTGTGCACGCACATCCCGCCGGAGGTGCCCGAACTCGTCTACGACACGGTGGCCCGGCGCTTCGAGCGGGGGAGCGTGGCCCTGCTGGAGGCGATCAGGAGGACCCGGCCCCGCTACGCCCTGTTCGGCCACGTTCACCAGCCACTGGTGCGGCGCATGCGGATCGGCGTCACCGAGTGCGTGAACGTAGGGCACTTCGCGGGGACCGGCAGGCCCTGGGCGCTGGAATGGCCGGTGAACGCGGGCAGGGGGTGAACTCGGGCGCTCACGTGCGCGGTAGCCTTCACGCTGCACACACGTGCGCACGAAAGACCTCTTTACCGGCCCGCATCTGGAGGAGCCACGGCGATGGCGGAACACACCAGCTCGAGCATCACGATCGAGGCGGCACCGGCCGACGTCATGGGGGTGATCGCCGACTTCGCGCGCTACCCCGACTGGACCGGCGAGGTGAAGGAGGCGGAGGTGCTGCAGACCGACGCCCAGGGGCGTGCCGAGCAGGTCCGTCTCGTGATGGACGCGGGCGCCATCAAGGACGACCAGGTGCTCGCCTACACGTGGACCGGGCAGAACGAGGTCTCCTGGACGCTGGTGAAGTCCCAGATGCTGCGCTCGCTCGACGGCTCGTACATCCTCAGGCCGGCGGGCGCCGGCGCGACCGAGGTCACCTACCGGCTGACGGTCGACGTGAAGATCCCCATGCTGGGCATGATCAAGCGCAAGGCCGAGAAGGTCATCATCGACCGGGCGCTGGCCGGTCTGAAGAAGCGCGTCGAGGCCGGGGAGAAGTAGGCGCGGCGGTTCGCCCGGGGCGCGCGCAGGTACCGTTCACCATCATGCGCACCATCCTGATCACCGGCCCTGGCGGCAGCGGTCGCAGCACCATCGCGGCCGCCACCGCCCTGGCCGCCGCCCGCGAGGGCACCCGCACCCTGGTGCTCAGTGCCGACCGCACCGACGCCCTGGGCACGGCCCTCGGCGCGACCACCGGCCCGGCCCCCACGACCGTCGCCCCGAACCTCACCGCCTGGCGTCCCGACGCCACCGCCGGGTTCCGGGACGACCTCACCGGTTTCCAGGAACGCGCGGCCAACGTCCTGGACCTGCTCGGCGCCTCCCGGCTGGACGCCGAGGAGGTCACGCCCCTGCCCGGGGCCGAGGAGCTGACCCTGCTGCGGGCGCTGCGCGACGCGGCGCTCGCCGAGGCGCACGACCTGCTGGTCGTCGACCTCCCCGCCACCGCGCAGGCCCTCGCCCTGCTCTCCCTGCCGGAGGAACTGCGCCGCTATCTGCGCCGGCTGCTGCCGCCCGAGCGGCAGGCGGCCCGCGCCCTGCGGCCCATGCTCGGCAGGCTGGCCGGTGTCCCCATGCCCTCGGAGTGGCTGTACGAGACCGCCGCCCGGTGGGACATGGAGCTGGGCGCCGTCGAGGCCGTGCTCGCCGACCGCGGCACCGTCGTACGGCTGGTCGCCGAGCCCGGACCGGCCGGTGCCGACGCCGTACGCAGCGCCACCCTCGCCCTCGCCCTGCGCGGCCTGCGGGCCGACGCCCTGGTCGCCAACCGGGTGCTGCCCGAGTCCGCGGCGGACGGCTGGCTGGCCGGGCCCCTCGCCCAGCAGCGCAAGGCCCTGGAGGAGTGGCGGGAGTCGTACGACGTACGGCCGGTCCACCACCTCGGCCGCGATCCGCGCGGCACCGACGACCTTGCCGCGCTGCCCGTGCCCGGCGTCAACGACACGACCTCCACCGTCGAGTGGCCGGTCGTGGACCGGCTCGCCGCCGACGGAGTGCTCGTCTGGCACATCCCGCTGCCCGGCGCGATACGCGGTGACCTGGACCTGATCCGGCGCGGCGACGAACTCGTCGTCACCGCGGCCACCTTCCGCCGCATCGTGCCCCTGCCCTCCGCCCTGCGCCGCTGCACTGTCGACGGGGCCGCGCTGCGCGAGGGCGAGCTGCGGATCCGTTTCGCGCCGGACCCGGCTCTGTGGCCCGGGAGGAAGTGAACGACATACGCCCGTTCGGGTAACGTCGTAGGGACGAACCGTAGTCAGGAGTCCGTCATGAGCGAAGAGCTCCCCCCGTCGGATGCCGGTGAGAAGGATGCCGTCGACGAGGTGCGGGCGACCGACGCCGACGCCTGGGCGACGGCGTGCGCCGAGGACCTCGCCGCGGAGAAGGCCCGCCGCCGGGCCGAGCACGGCCGGCCGCCGGTGTCGGCCGCCGAGGAACTGCGCAAGCTCGTCGACGTGGTGTCGGAGAAGCTGTCGTCGATCCAGTCGCCGCTGCTCGGCGCGGTCGCGGGGCCGGCCGCCCAGGAAGTGGTGAAGCAGGTCGTCCAGCAGGCCAAGGCCGCCGTCGAACCCGTCATGGAGCGCAACCCCGACGTCTTCGACCACCTGGCCGCCGCCGGCGGCGAACTCCTCGCCGCCTACCGCTCCGCGGTCCAGGCCCAGGAACGGCGCTGGACCAGCCGCCCGACCGACCTGCACAAGGACCTGGACGACAACCGCGGGGGCGACGAGGGCACCGGCCCCGGCCAGCGCATCGACCTGGACTGACGCCCCGGGCGTCCCACGGCCTGTCCGCCCGGCGGACGGCTGGAACCCCGGCACCGGGGCCTCGGGTACGGTTGGCCGTAGCGGGGCTCGACCGAACTGAGGGATTCATGGGACTCACCATCGGCGTCGACATCGGCGGTACCAAGATCGCGGCCGGCGTGGTCGACGAGGAAGGCAACATCCTCTCCACGCACAAGGTGCCGACCCCGGGCACGCCCGAGGCGATCGTGGACGCCATCGCCTCCGCCGTGGAGGGCGCGCGCGCCGGGCACGAGATCGTCGGTGTCGGCATCGGGGCGGCCGGTTACGTCAATCGGCAGCGCTCCACCGTCTACTTCGCACCGAACATCGACTGGCGCCAGGAGCCGCTGAAGGAGAAGGTCGAGGCCCGCGTCGGCCTGCCCGTCGTGGTCGAGAACGACGCCAACGCGGCCGCCTGGGGCGAGTACAGGTTCGGCGCCGGCAAGGGCCACCGCAACGTCATCTGCATCACCCTCGGCACCGGCCTGGGCGGCGGCATCATCATCGGCAACAAGCTGCGCCGCGGACACTTCGGCGTGGCCGCCGAGTTCGGCCACATCCGGATGGTCCCGGACGGCCTGCTGTGCGGCTGCGGCTCGCAGGGCTGCTGGGAGCAGTACGCCTCCGGTCGCGCCCTCGTCCGGTACGCCAAGCAGCGCGCCAACGCCACCCCCGAACGCGCCGACACCCTCCTCGCCCTCGGCGACGGCACCCCCGACGGCATCGAGGGCAAGCACATCTCCATCGCCGCCCGCCAGGGCGACCCGGTCGCCGTCGACTCCTACCGCGAGCTGGCCCGCTGGGTCGGCGCCGGCCTCGCCGACCTCGCCTCCCTGTTCGACCCCTCCGCGTTCATCGTCGGCGGCGGCCTCTCCGACGAGGGCGAACTGGTCCTCGACCCGATCCGCAAGTCCTACAAGCGCTGGCTGGTGGGCGGCAACTGGCGCCCGGTGGCCGACGTCATCGCGGCCCGGCTCGGCAACGAGGCGGGCCTGGTGGGTGCGGCGGACCTGGCCCGGGAACCCGACCCGATCATGTAGCCGACCGGACCACGTATGTGATGAGCCCGCCGCGCCCCGCCTCGGGACGGCGGGCATCGTCGTATGTTGATCTCATGGAGACGAGCGAGCAGCTGCCCAACTCCCACACCGAGCCGGACGGTTCGGCCGTCATCAGGGTCCTGAGCTACAACATCCGCTCGATGCGCGACGACACCGACGCCCTCGCCCGGGTGATCGGCGCCTGCGCCCCCGACCTGGTCCTCGTCCAGGAGGCCCCGCGGTTCTTCCGCTGGCGCAAGAAGCTGGCCCGCCTCGCGGCCGCCTCCGGGCAGGTCGTCCTCACCGGGGGTGCCACGGCCGCGGGACCGGCGATCCTGTGCCATCTGCGCGCCACTGTCGAGCGCACCGAGGACGTGCTCCTGCCCCTCACCCCGGGCCAGCACCGCCGGGGCTTCGCCACCGCCGTCGTCCGGTTCGGCGCGGCCCGCGTCGGCGTACTGAGCTGCCACCTCTCCCTGCAGCAGGACGAGCGCCACGAGCAGGCCGGCATGCTCCTGGACCGGCTCGCGGGCCTGGGCGTCGACCACGCGATCGCCGGGGGCGACGTGAACGACCGGCCCACCGGACGCGCCTTCACCCGCCTCACCGAGGGCCTGCAGGACTGCTGGGCCACCGCCCCCTGGGGCGGCGAGTTCACCTTCGCGCCCGCCGCGCCCTTCCAGCGCATCGACGCGATCTTCGCGACCAAGGGCGTCGAGGTCCTCGGCTGCGGCGTCCCCCTGGGCGTCCCCGGCGTGACGGAGACGGACCTGAGGGCGGCCACGGACCACCTCCCGGTCCTGGCCGCCCTCAGGGTCCCCGCCGCCTAGTCACGGCCGCTGCTTCGCCCTGTCCACGACGGCCCAGCTGTCCAGGTACGACAGCTGGGTGTACGTCTTCATGGCCGGCCCGTCACCCGACGTACGGGTGTCGCGGAAGCCGAGGAAGCGATAGGTGTCCGGGTCGAAGATGAAGTAGCCGCCGAAGCCGGCGGCGCCCTTCGGCCGTGTCGGGTCGTCGTAGGTGATGGCCACGCCGACGCGGCCCTTGGCGTCCTTCTGGTGCGGGACGGCCTTCACCCCGGGCACCATGCCGAGCGCCTCATAGGCCGCCGGCCGCAGCCCTTCCGGCATCACCGGGACGAGCTTGAGCAGCCCGGCGAGACTGAAGTGGATCTCCGACCACTCCTGGTCGCCGATGTCATCCAGGGACTTGACGCGTCCGCCGAAGAACCTGTTCTCGATCGCGAGGATCAGCTTCTCCGGGTCCGTCGGCAGCTTGCGCAGCGTGCCCCAGTCCTGCGGCGGCCAGACGCTCTCGTCCGCCTTCAGCGGCGGCGACCACCAGCCCTTGCCGATCTCCATGATCCAGGACCGCTGGGAGCCGTCCACCGAGCGCCAGTTCTCGTCGACGTAGCTCTTCGTGGCGCCGGTCTTCTGGTTCGTCTCCTTGATGATCTCCTTGGTGTAGATGAACTGGTCGTCGCGCGGGGTGACCGTCCGCTCGTGCTCGCGCTCGTACGCGGCGGCCTTGTTGAGCACCAGCTGCGCGCTCACGTTCCGCATGGGCGGCGCGTCGGTGGCGGGCGCGCTGGTGGCCGGCGGGTTGGCCGTGCGGTGCGCGCCGGTGCCGTCGTCGTGGCGCACCGCCACCAGGACACCGGCGGCCACCGCGATGGCGAGCGCGCCGGTCAGGGCGATGCGCAGGACGGGCCGGCGGCGCGGCCGGACGGCCGGAGCGGGGTCGCTCATCGCGGCGGCCAGGCGCGAGCGCACCCGGCGCCGGGTCTCCTCGTCGAGCGGGGGAGTCCCCGCGTCGAAGTCGCGCAGTTCGCGCAGTTCGTCGGTGTCACGCATGGGCGTCTGCCTCTCGGAAAGCCGTGGGATCGGTTCCGCCCAGTGCTTCGCGCAATCTGCTGCGAGCCCGGTGCAGCCGGGATCTGATCGTGCCGACCGGGACGCCGAGGGCCTCGGCGGCCTCCTCGTAGTCGAGGCCGGCCCAGGCCACCAGCAGTACGACGTCGCGGTGCCGGGCGGACAGCCCGGCCAGCGCGGCCGCCAGTTCCCGGCGCACCCCCGTGGCACCGGCCCTGGCGACCGCGCGATCCGCGACCGGCTCCTCGTGCTCCACCGGCTCCGGCAGCCGGGCGAGCGCCTTGTAGCGGCGTGCCTCGGCCCGGCGGTGCCGGCCCACGAGGTTGGTCGCGATGCCGAACAGCCACGGGCGGGCGTCGGCACGCGTGAGGTCGTACGTATGGCGTCGCTGGAAGGCGGTCACGAAGGTGTCCGCCATCAGATCCTCCGCCGCCTCGGGACCGAGCCGCCGCGCCGCGTAACGGTGTACGGCGTGGGCGTGCCGGTCGTAGAGCGCGGCGAACTGCTCGGGCTCGTCCCGGGACCGCGCGATCACGCGGGCGTCGCTGTCCTCGCGATCCTTCTCGCGGGTGCCGGTGCCCGGTGGTCCGACGGCCATCGGGGCTCCTTTCGTTCGTCCGAACGTCTCGAAGGCTTGGGCTCGTTCAGGGTGTTCACCCCTCCTTCGCCGATCGGCGCGGTCGAGTTCCCTTTCGGCGCCCGTGGCTCGTCCGGACGTGAAAGGGCCCGTCCGGAGCATCTCCGGACGGGCCCTGTCGCCTCCTGTGCGGACCGCGTCAGACGACGGCTCCCCGCCCCGGGTCGCCGTCGTCCTCCTCGTCCGTGCGCATCCTCATCACCAGCGTGGCGAAACCACCGAGGAAGCCGCCGACGCCGAGCGTGGCCAGCCACCACGTCATGTCCCAGCCGAGGACCACCGCCAGCAGGAGCAGCACCGGCCCGCCGACCACACCGAGCCAGGCGAACTTGGCGGTCGCGTCGGCCGTCGGCAGCGGCGGCGGCTCCGGCGGCTCGAAGTGGCCCTCGTCGTCCTCGTCGAAGTCGTCCTCGGACGGCTCGGGCGCCGAGTGGTCCCGCGGGCCGACGCCGGGCGCGAAGGACACCGAGCCGCCGAGCGGCTTCACGGGCTTCTCCGGCTTCGGAGCCGCCGCGGCCCCGGAGTCGTTCGGCTCGGGCTCCAGCAGCGCCAGGTCCTCCACCGACTTGAACGGCTTCGTGCCCGGCGGGTCCTTCGGCTCCTCGCCGTACCCCGCGACGATCGCCGCCCAGGCCGCTTCCTCGTCGAAGGGGACGCCCTGCTCCTCCGGCTCGCGGTCCTCGCGGTCCGAGTCGTGCTCAGCCACCTGCGGCCGTCCCTTCCTTGCCGACACCGGTTGCGAGCCGGCCGATGAACGCGAGGCTCTCCTCGAAGATCCGGTCCGCGTCATGGTCCAACGTCGCGACGTGGTAGCTCTGTTCCAGCAGGATCTCGCGCACGTCCCGGGAGGAGACCCGGCCGAGGATGCGCGCGGAGTCGGCCGGCGGCACCACGTGGTCCTGCGGGCTGTGCAGGAGCAGCAGCGGCTGGGTGACCTGCGGCAGCTCGGAGTCGACCAGCCGGAAGAAGTTGCGCAGGGAGTGGGCCGCGTGCAGGGGCACCTTGTCGTAACCCAGCTCGGTGCTGCCCTCCTTGGCGATGTCGCTGGCGATCCCCTTCGTCGTCCGCACGAGGTGCCGGGCCACCGGAAGGGCGTACGCGGACAGGCCGTGCACCTTGTTCGCCGGGTTGACGACCACGACGCCGCTGACGGCGTCCCCGTGCTTCGCGGCCAGCCGCAGCGCCAGCGCGCCGCCCATGGACAGGCCGGCCACGAAGACCTGCTCGCAGCGCTCGACGAGGGCGCGCAGCTCGCGGTCCACCTCCGCGTACCAGTCCTGCCAGCCGGTGAGCTGCATGTCCTCCCAGCGGGTGCCGTGGCCCGGCAGCAGAGGCAGCGAGACCGTCAGGCCGCGCTCGGCCAGATACTCCGCCCAGGGGCGCAGCGACTGGGGTGAACCGGTGAAGCCGTGGCAGAGGAGGACACCGACCTCGCCGCCTTCGTGGCGGAACGGCTCGGCTCCAGGAAGGACCGGCACCATCGGTCTCCTGTTCATGAGAGGGACGGTTCAGGGAAGTGGCGTGAAGTCCAGGTTGTGCTTCACCGTACGCGACCGCACTGACACCGACCAGGGCCGTCGGCGCCTTTGACGGCGGGCCGGGTTAAGGTCTGATCGACGGAAACTGGAGGCACACGGGTGTTGTACGGCGCGATGAAGGTCGCTATCGGGGGACCGCTCAAGGTCACCTTCAGGCCCTGGGTGGAAGGCCTGGAGAACATCCCCGCCGAGGGGGCCGCGATCCTGGCGAGCAACCACCTGTCCTTCTCGGACTCGTTCTTCCTGCCGGCGGTGCTCGACCGCAAGGTCACCTTCATCGCCAAGGCCGAGTACTTCACCACGCCCGGTGTGAAGGGCCGCCTGACGGCCGCCTTCTTCAAGGGCGTCGGCCAGCTGCCGGTGGACCGCTCCGGCGCGCGCGGCGCGGGCGAGGCGGCGATCCGCAGCGGCCTGGAGGTCCTGGAGCGCGGTGAGCTGTTCGGGATCTACCCCGAGGGCACGCGCTCGCCCGACGGCCGGCTCTACCGCGGCAAGCCCGGCGGCCTCGCGCGCGTGGCGCTCGCCTCCGGCGCCCCGGTCATCCCGGTCGCCATGATCGACACGGAGAAGATCCAGCCGCCGGGCAAGGTCATGCCCAAGCTCATGCGGCCCGGCATCCGCATCGGCAAGGCCCTGGACTTCAGCCGCTACCAGGGCATGGAGCACGACCGGTTCGTGCTGCGCGCGGTGACCGACGAGGTCATGTACGAGATCATGAAGCTCTCCGGCCAGGAGTACGTCGACATGTACGCGACGGCCGCCAAGCGGCAGATCGCGGAGGCGGCGAAGGCCGAGAAGGAACAGGCCAAGGAGCAGCCCAAGGAATCGGCCGACGAGGAGAAGCCCGGGGCCTAGGCTTTCGGTCGTTACAGGGGGGTGGGGACGTGACCAAGCGTGTGCGCGTCATGCGCATGTCGGTCGAGCAGCCGCTGTGGCGTGCGCTCACCGCGTACCGGGTGCTGACGATGCTGTACGCGGTCGGCCTGTTCGCCACCGCCTACGACGAGTACGACCACGCGGGCGTCGCCGTCGGCTACTACGCCGTGCTGTTCGTCTGGACGCTCGCGACCCTGCCCCGCGTGCAGAACGCGGCCGCCTGCACCAAGCGTTTCCTCGCCGTCGACCTCGCCATCGCCCTCACCGGCATCCTGCTGACCCCGATCGCCGTCAACGACCACCACATCCACAACGGCGGCCCCACCCTGCCGTCGATATGGACCGCCGGGTCGGTCCTCGCCTACGCCATCAAGGGCGGCTGGCGCTGGGCGGCCTTCGCCTCCACGCCGGTCGCCGTCGCCAACCTCGTCGAGCGCGGCGCCCCGGCCCGCGACACCGTCCACAACGTGATCCTCGTCTGGGTCGCCTCCATCGCCATCGGCTACGTCGTCGAGGTCGCCCGCGCCTCCGAGCGCACCCTCGCCCGCGCCCTGGAGATCGAGGCCGCCACGCGCGAGCGGGAGCGGCTCGCCCGGGACATCCACGACGGCGTCCTTCAGGTGCTGGCCATGGTGCAGCGCCGCGGCGCGGTCCTCGGCGGCGAGGCGGCCGAGCTCGGCCGGATGGCCGGCGAGCAGGAGGTCGCCCTGCGCACCCTGGTCTCCGGCGGCCTGCTGCCGGTGTCGCGGGTCTCGGAGGACGCGGCCGAGGGCGCGGTCGTACGGGCCGTCGACGAGCCGTCGTACGACGAGGAGGGCCCGGTCGACCTGCGGGCGCTGCTCGCCCCGCACGCCGCCGCGAAGGTCGCCCTCGTCGAACCCGGCGCTCCGGTGCTGCTGCCGGCGCCCGCCGCGAAGGAGCTGGCCGCGGCCGTCGGTGCCGCCCTGGACAACGTCGGCAGGCACGCCGGCGAGGACGCGCGCGCGTGGATCCTCGTGGAGGACGAACCCGACGAGGTCGTGGTGACCGTACGGGACGACGGGCCCGGCATCCCCGAAGGGCGGCTCGCCCAGGCCGAGGGGGAGGGGCGGCTCGGGGTCGCCCTGTCGATCCGGGGCCGGCTGCGCGACCTCGGCGGCAGCGCCGAGCTGATCTCGACTCCGGGGCAGGGCACGGAGGTCGAGCTGAAGGTACCCAAGAACGCGAAGGCAGGGCACAGATGAGTGAGCAGCAGGGCCCGATCAGGGTCATGGTGGTCGACGACCACCCCATGTGGCGCGACGCCGTCGCCCGCGACCTGACCGAGTCCGGCTTCGACGTGGTCGCCACCGCGGGCGACGGCGAGCAGGCCGTGCGCCGCGCCAGGGCCGCCGGCCCCGACGTCCTCGTCCTGGACCTCAACCTGCCGCTCAAGCCCGGCGTCCAGGTCTGCAAGGAACTCGTCGGCCACAACCCCGCCCTGCGTGTCCTGGTCCTGTCCGCGAGCGGTGAGCACGCCGACGTGCTGGAGGCCGTGAAGTCGGGCGCGACCGGCTATCTGCTGAAGTCGGCGTCCACGGAGGAACTGCTGGACGCGGTCCGGCGTACGGCCGTCGGCGACCCGGTCTTCACACCGGGCCTGGCCGGACTCGTCCTCGGCGAGTACCGCCGCCTCGCCTCCGAGCCCGGCCCGGCCCCGGGCACCGACGAGCCGGGGGCCCCGCAGCTCACCGACCGCGAGACCGAGGTGCTGCGCCTGGTCGCCAAGGGCCTGAGCTACAAGCAGGTCGCCGAGCGCCTGGTGATCTCCCACCGCACGGTCCAGAACCACGTGCAGAACACCCTCGGCAAGCTGCAACTGCACAACCGGGTGGAACTCGTCCGGTACGCCATAGAACGCGGACTTGACGACGAGTAAACCAACCGCCCGGTGATTCACCGGAATTGCCGCTCCGACCCATCCCTGTGTGACCTGGATCACCATTAGCGTGGCTGCACCAGGCAACCGCGGCGAAGGGACATTTCCATGCGTATCGGAGTACTGACCGGAGGCGGCGACTGCCCCGGGCTCAACGCCGTCATCCGGGGCATCGTTCGCAAGGGCGTACAGGAGTACGGCTACGACTTCGTCGGCTACCGGGACGGCTGGCGCGGTCCGCTCGAAGGCGACACCGTTCCCCTCGACATCCCCGCGGTGCGCGGCATCCTGCCCCGCGGCGGCACCGTCCTCGGCTCCTCGCGCACCAATCCGCTCAAGCAGGACAACGGCATCCGGCGGATCAAGGAGAACCTCGCCAAGCAGGAGGTCGAGGCGCTCATCACCATCGGCGGCGAGGACACCCTCGGTGTCGCCGCGAAGCTGTCCGACGAGTACGGCGTGCCGTGCGTCGGCGTGCCGAAGACCATCGACAACGATCTGTCCGCCACCGACTACACCTTCGGCTTCGACACCGCGGTCGGCATCGCCACGGAGGCCATCGACCGTCTGCACACCACCGCCGAGTCCCACATGCGCGTGCTGGTCTGCGAGGTGATGGGCCGTCACGCCGGCTGGATCGCCCTGCACTCCGGCCTCGCCGGCGGCGCCAACGTCATCCTCATCCCCGAGCAGCGCTTCGACCTCGACCAGGTCTGCGCCTGGATCACCTCCCGCTTCAAGTCCTCCTACGCCCCGATCGTGGTCGTCGCCGAGGGCGCCATGCCCAAGGACGGCCACCTGGTGCTCAAGGACGAGTCACTGGACTCCTTCGGGCACGTCCGGCTGTCCGGCGTCGGCGAGTGGCTCGCCAAGGAGATCGAGAAGCGCACCGGCAAGGAGGCCCGCACGACGGTCCTCGGGCACATCCAGCGCGGCGGCACCCCGAGCGCCTTCGACCGCTGGCTCGCCACCCGCTTCGGTCTGCACGCCATCGACGCGGTCCGCGACGGCGACTTCGGCAAGATGGTCGCGCTGCGCGGCACCGACATCGTCCGCGTGCCGATCGGGGACGCCACGGCCAGGCTGAAGACGGTGGACCCGAAGCTGTACGAGGAGGTCGGCGTCTTCTTCGGCTGAACCGGCACCCTGGGGTTGTGGGCCGTATATTCGGCCCATAACCCATCGCAAACGGGAGCGGATCGTGGAGATTCTTGCCTTCGGTGTCCAGGCGGACGAGAAGCCCCTGATCGAGCGGGCCTTCGAGGGGCATCACGAGGTCCGGTGTCTCGACGTCTTCCTCAACGAGGACACCGCCCCGATCGCGGCCGGCTACGAGATCGTCTGCACCAGCGTCAACTGCGGCCTGGGCAACCGCGTCCTGCAGACCCTCACGGTCGGCGGCACGCAGATGATCGCCCAGCGCTCCACCGGCTTCAACAACATCGACCTCAAGGTCGCCGAGCGGCTCGGCATGACCGTGGCCCGCGTCTCTTACTACTCGCCCTACGCCGTCGCCGAGTTCGCCTGGACGCTCGCCATGGCGGTCAACCGCCGCATCGTGCGCGCCTCCACGCGCACGCGTGACTTCGACTTCCGCCTCGACGGGCTGATGGGCCGCGACATGCACGGCCGCACCGCGGGCGTCCTCGGCACCGGCAAGATCGGCGAGGCGTTCGCCCGGATCGCCCACGGCTTCGGCATGCGGCTGCTGGGCTGGGACGTCGCCGAGAACCCCGCCTGCGTGGCACTCGGCATGGAGTACGTCCCCAAGGAGCAACTCCTCGCCGAATCGGACCTGATCACCCTGCACGTGCCGCTGATGCCGCAGACGCAGCACCTCATCGACGCCGACGCGCTCAAGGGGATGAAGGACGACGCGATCCTGGTCAACTCCAGCCGCGGCGGCCTCATCGACACCGCGGCCCTCGTCGCCGAACTGCGCGAGGGCCGCTTCACGGGCGTCGGCCTCGACGTGTACGAGGCGGAGGCGGGCCTGTTCTTCGTCGACCGCTCCCTGGAGGCGATCGAGGACGACACCCTGGCCCGCCTGGTCACCTTCCCCAACGTCCTGGTCACCTCGCACCAGGCGTACTACACCCGGGACGCCGTCGGCCAGATCATCGAGGCGACCGTGCAGAACGTCCTCGACTACCGGGCGGGCCGCCGCTCGGAGAACGTGCTCGTGCCGCGCACCTGAGCGACGAGGTCACGCACGACCGAGGCGCCGCTCAGCGTCAGCACCGACTCCGGGTGGAACTGCACGCCCGCGAAGCCCGGCCCGCGCAGGGCGTGCACCTCGCCGTTGCCGGCCCGGGCCACCTCGACGCCGTGCGCGGCCAGCTCCTCGGCCGCCTCGTCGGCACAGTGCGCCACGAAGCTGTTGTAGAAGCCGACCGTCTCCTCCCGCCCGAACAGGTCGATCGCCGTCTGCGCGCCCTGGTACGGCACCTCCTTGCGGACGATCTCCAGCCCCAGTTCGGCCGCGATCAGCTCGTGCCCGAGGCAGACGCCGAGCACACCGTGCGGGTGGGTGCGGATCACCTCGGCGGTCAGCCCGCGCAGGAACCGCATCTTCGGGTCGTCCAGGTCGCGGGGGTCGCCGGGGCCGGGCCCGAGTACGACGGGCCCCGCGTGCCCGAGAGCGGCCTCCCTCAGCCCCGGCTCGTCGTAGCGCCGGACCGTCACGTCCAACCCGCCGGCGCGCAGCATGTGCGCGAGCATCGCCGTGAAGGTGTCCTCGGCGTCGACGACCAGGGCGTGCCCGGCCGGCTCGTCGGCCTGCTGCTGCATCCGCAGCCAGAAGGGGGCGAGCGAGGCCCGGCGCCCGTCGAGCGCGGCACGCACGCGTGGGTCGTCGGCGAGACGTACGCGCGTGTGCTCCGCACGCGGCCGGGAGGGACGTACGCCCAGCGCCGCCAGCACTCCCGCCGCCTTCGCGTGGGTCTCCGCCACCTCGCCCGCCGGGTCCGAACCCCGTACGAGGGTGGCGCCGACCGGCACCCGCAGCCGGCCGTCGGCGCCGATGTCGGCGGTACGGATGAGGATGGGGGAGTCGAGGGTCTGGGCGCCGCCGGAGTCACGGCCGAGCAGGGCCAGCGCGCCCGCGTAGTAGCCGCGCCCCCCGACCTCGTGCCGTTCGATGACCCGGCATGCGTTCTGCACGGGCGAGCCGGTCACGGTCGCCGCGAACATGGTCTCCCTGAGCACCTCGCGCACGTCCAGCGTGGACTTCCCGCGCAACTCGTACTCCGTGTGGGCGAGGTGAGCCATCTCCTTCAGCCGCGGCCCGATCACGACCCCGCCCATGTCACCGACGGTGCACATCATCTTGAGTTCCTCGTCGACGACCATCGACAGCTCCTCGATCTCCTTGGAGTCGGCGAGGAAGCCGAGCAGGTGCTCCGGGGTGGGGCCCTCGGCGGGATAGCGGTACGTCCCGCTGATCGGGTTCATCACGACCGTGCCGCCGGACATCCGGACGTGCACCTCCGGGCTGGCCCCCACCAGGGTGCGCTCCCCGGTGTGCACGACGAACGTCCAGTACGCGCCCCGCTCGCCCTCCAGCAGTCGCCGGAACAGCGCCAGGGCGTCGGCGCGGGAGAACCCCGCGATCTCCCCCTCGTACGTCCGCCGGACGACGAAGTTGGCGCCCTCGCCCTGTCCGATCTCCTCGCGCAGCACGCGCCCGACGATCTCGGCGTACTCCTCGTCGTCCACGTCGAAGCCGCCGCGGTCGACGCGGACGTCGTGGGAGGGGAGGGCGGCGAGCGCCTCGTCCAGTGGCATGTCACACACCACCTCGGGCGTCAGCACCAGCAGCGGTGTGCCGTCGTCCCGCACGTCGAAGCCGCGCTCGCGGATCTGCCGGAAGGGGACGAGCGCGAGGCCCTCGTCCGGGAGGTCGGCGAGCCGGTCGCACGTGTGGACCGGGCCGAGCAGCACCTCCACGGTGTTCTCGTCGTGGCCCGGCGTGCGGCGGCGCAGCAGGGCGAACGGTCGGGGATCGTCGAGCAGGTCGACCAGATGCATGAGTCCGTTTTCCTTCTCGCTGGAGAGGAACGGACCCCCGGGAAACGCCGAAGGCCGCCCCTCGGGCGGCCTTCGCGAAGTCTTGCGTACGCGCAGTCAGTGGGCCGCCGGATGAGCGGTCCACCACCAGTTCTGGATCGAGTGCGCGAACATGCGACGCACCCTACCCCATGTCCGTACCGCGTACGGGGTGTCTCATTTGTTGGGCATGGTCCTGGAGCCCCGACACGACCCCGTAATGTTTGGGGGGTGACCGTGAACGCTAAGACCAGCGCGAGCGCTGGCAACACCTGGCGAGATCTGCCCGCGGCGCAGCAGCCCGAGTACCCCGACCTTGAGGCTCTGCGCGCAGTCGTTGCGGACCTCGAGTCGTATCCGCCGCTCGTCTTCGCGGGCGAGTGCGATCAGCTGCGTGCCCGAATGGCGGCCGTCGCCAAGGGAGAGGCGTTCCTCCTCCAGGGCGGCGACTGCGCCGAGGCCTTCGACGCCGTGTCCGCGGACCACATCCGCAACAAGCTCAAGACGCTGCTGCAGATGGGCGCCGTCCTGACGTACGCCGCCTCGGTGCCGGTCGTCAAGGTCGGCCGCATCGCCGGCCAGTACTCCAAGCCGCGCTCCAAGCCGACCGAGACCCGCGACGGCGCGACCCTGCCGACCTACCGCGGCGACTCCGTCAACGGCTTCGACTTCACCGAGGCCGCCCGCATCCCGGACCCCGAGCGGCTGAAGCGGATGTACCACGCGTCGGCCTCGACGCTGAACCTGGTGCGCGCCTTCACCACCGGCGGCTACGCCGACCTGCGCCAGGTGCACGCCTGGAACCAGGACTTCGTGAAGTCGTCCCCCTCCGGTCAGCGCTACGAGCAGCTCGCGCGGGAGATCGACAACGCGCTGAACTTCATGCGGGCCTGCGGCACCGACCCGGAGGAGTTCAAGACCGTCGAGTTCTACTCCTCGCACGAGGCGCTGCTGCTCGACTACGAGTCGGCGCTGACCCGCGTCGACTCGCGCACCGGCCGGCTGTACGACGTCTCCGCGCACATGGTGTGGATCGGCGAGCGCACCCGGCAGCTGGACCACGCGCACATCGAGTTCGCCTCGAAGATCCGCAACCCGATCGGCATCAAGCTGGGCCCGACGACCACGGCCGAGGAGGCGCTGCAGTACATCGAGCGCCTCGACCCGGACCGTGAGCCGGGCCGGCTGACCTTCATCGTGCGCATGGGTGCCGACAAGGTCCGCGACAAGCTGCCCGAGCTGGTCGAGAAGGTCACCGCCTCCGGCGCGACCGTCGCCTGGATCACCGACCCGATGCACGGCAACACCTACGAGGCGGCCTCCGGTCACAAGACCCGCCGCTTCGACGACGTGCTCGACGAGGTCAAGGGCTTCTTCGAGGTCCACAAGGCCCTCGGCACCCACCCGGGCGGCATCCACGTCGAGCTCACCGGCGACGACGTCACCGAGTGCGTGGGCGGCGGCGACGAGATCTTCGTCGACGACCTGCACCAGCGCTACGAGACGGCCTGCGACCCGCGGCTGAACCGCAGCCAGTCGCTGGACCTGGCCTTCCTCGTCGCCGAGATGTACCGGGATCAGTGACGGCGGCACCTGTCACCAGGGCATGAAGTGGGGCGCGGATCACATACGATCCGCGCCCCATCCCACTTTTGCGGTCTTCGGGCGCCGGGTAAGGTTAGGTTAGCCTTATCGATCTAGGTGGGAGGTGAGTCCGCGTGTACGTGTGCAGCTGCTTCGGCGTGACCGAGGCGCAGGTCCAGCAGCATGCGGACGACGGTGCCTGCACTCCCCGCCAGATAGCCTCCGCCTGCAAGGCGGGCACGGACTGCGGCGGGTGCGTGCGCCGCATCCAGGCGATCCTCGGCCGGGGCGCCTGCCCGCGGCGGGAGGCGGCGGACCAGGGCCGACCGGTCCTCGCCGAGATCGCCGACCTCGACGAAGCGGCCTAGTCAGCTCTCCGGCTGTTCGATCAGCTGGGCGATGTACAGCGCCTCGCCGAGCTTCTCCACCAGTTCCAGCTGGGTGTCGAGGTAGTCGATGTGGTGCTCCTCGTCCTCGAGGATCGACTCGAAGATGTTCGCGGACGTGATGTCGCCCTTGTCGCGCATCACCTTGATCCCGCGCCTGAGACGGTCGATCGCCTCGACCTCGATCTGCCGGTCGGCCTCGAACATCTCCTGGACGGTCTGGCCCACCCGTACGTGGAAGAGCCGCTGATAGTTGGGCAGCCCTTCCAGGAAGAGAATCCGGTCGGTGAGCACTTCGGCGTGCTTCATCTCGTCGAACGACTCGTGCCGGGTGTACTTCGCGAGTTTCGTCCAGCCGAAGTTCTCCTGCATCTTCGCGTGCAGGAAGTACTGGTTGATCGCGGTCAGCTCGCCGGTGAGCTGCTCGTTGAGGAATTCGATGACCTCGGGGTCGCCCTGCATCGCAGAGGCTCCTTCCGACCGGGGGGAACGGGCAGGTTGCGCCGCATGATTGCACCGGCGTGCGAGGCCGTCCAGTAAGTTCACGCTTAGTAGGAGTTGCCCGAATCGGGCGGAGGCCGGTCATGGGCATCGCCGCGGGTCTGTCAGGATGGAGGCATGGGTCAACCGGTGGAACGCGCATCAGGAGAAACCGGAGATTCCGTGCACCCGGGGCTTCCCCCCGGCCAGCGCCTGCAGCGCGGCTGGCCGGTCACGCACTACGGGCCAGTTCCCAAGTTCCGGCCCGAGCGCTGGGAGTTCAGGGTCTTCGGCGCCACCGCGAACGGTGAGAAGCACTGCTGGAGCCACGAGGAGTTCACGGCGCTGCCCTACACCTCGGTCGTCGCCGATCTGCACTGCGTGACGAAGTTCAGCATGCTCGGCGCCGAGTGGGGCGGCATCCCCGCCTCCGCGATCCTGGAGATCGCCCCGCCCGCCCCCGCCGTCACCCATGTGATGGTCTGGGCCGAGTACGGCTTCAGCTCCAACCTCCGCCTCGACGACTTCGCGTCCGACCGCACCCTCTTCGCCACCCACAAGGACGGCGAGCTGCTGACGGCGGAACACGGTTTCCCGCTGCGCCTGGTCGTCCCGCACCTGTACGCCTGGAAGGGCCCGAAGTGGGTGCGCGGCGTCGAGTACATGACCGCCGACCGCCGCGGCTTCTGGGAGGAGCGCGGCTACCACAACATCGGCGATCCGTGGAAGGAGCAGCGCTACTCCTACCAGGAGGAGCCCGGGGAGGGCCCCGAGCTCTGACTCCCGGTACCCCTCAGTGGTGCTGGTGCACCACCGCGTGCCCCTTGCCCCGCCCGATCATCCACTTGTTGACGGGTGTGGTGACCAGGAACGCGATCACCAGGGAGATCGCCAGCGAGATCCAGAAGAGCGTGTCGCCGAGCCCGGCGTCCATCGCGTCCGGCCACAGCACGATCACGCCGTTGTCGATGAGCTCCATCACGGCGATCGACAGGGTGTCCGCGGCCAGCGCCACCCGGAAGGCGGTGCGGAAGCCGACGCCGGCCTTCAGGACCCCGCGCAGGGTGAGCGAGTAGCCGAAGAAGAAGGCGAGGGCGATCGCCAGGATCATCGTCGGGAGGTTGCCCCAGCCGAGCGCGGTGCCGATCACCATGCCCAGCACCTCGCCGATGGCGCAGCCAGTGAGGCAGTGGAGGGTGGCCTGCGCGGCCATGGACCAGCTCGCGGGGCCGTGTCCGTCGGTGGCGTGGCCCTCGTGCCGGTGGATGTGTTCGGTGTGCGCCTCGTGCTGCATGAGTGCCCCCAATGCCGGATGACGGTTCCTGTACCGGACAGGAACCGTATACCCCCTGGGGGTATTCCGGAACGGGTCAGGAATCCCGGAGTTTCTTCAGCCGCTCCACGTCCGCCGCATGCCCCTCCTTGCCGCCGGGGGTCTCGATGATCAGCGGGACGCCGTCGGTGGCGGGGTGGGTCATCAGGGCGCGGAACGGGTCCTCGCCGATGTGGCCGGCGCCGATGTTCTCGTGCCGGTCCTTGTGGGCGCCGACGACGTCCTTGGAGTCGTTGGCGTGGATCAGCTTCAGCCGGCCCTCGCCGACCGTGTCCACCAGCAGGTCGAGCGTCTGGTGCATGCCGCTGGGCCCGGTCAGGTCGTGCCCGGCGGCGAAGATGTGGCAGGTGTCCAGGCAGACCCCGAGCTTCGGATGGGCGTCCAGCGCCTCGAAGTACGGGCCGAAGTCCCAGGTGCGCGAGCAGAGGGAGGCGCCCTGGCCGGCGGTCGACTCCAGGAGCAGGAACGGGTCGTCGGCGGTCAGCTCGTCGAGCAGCGGAAGCAGGTGCTCGCGCACCTGCTTGAGGGCAACGGACCGCTCCCGGCCGCCGGTCGCGCTGCCCGTGTGGACGACCACGCCGAGCGCCCCGATCTCCCGCCCGCGCCGCAGCGAATGCCGCAGCGACTCCACCGACCTCTCGACCGTCGCCTCGGTGTGCGAGCCGAAGTTGATCAGGTAAGGAGCGTGGACGTACGCCGGAATCGCCTCGGCCGCGCAGGCGGCGCGGAACTCCTCGTCCTGCCGCGGATTGCCGAAGGGCGTGGCCCAGCCACGCGGGTTGGCGACGAAGACCTGCACGGTCTCGGCCCCGAGGTCGCGGGCGTAGGTCAGACCGACGGAGTTCAGGCCGCCGGCCACGGGGACGTGGCCGCCGACGGGGTTGCGGGGGAGGGAGGGGTACCGGCTTTTCACCCGTTCAGGGTGTCATGCCCGTGGCGGCCCTCCGTCACCGGATCTTGATGGTGATCGTCGAGCCCTTCGGCGCCGTCCGGCCGCCCTTCACGGACTGCGCCTTGACCGTGTCGCCGAACAGACCGAGCAGACCGCGGTCCTCGTCGACCTTGAATCCGGCGCCCTCCAGGGCCGTGTGCGCGTCGTCGACGCTGTCGCCGGTGACGTCCGGCACCTCGACCATCACCGGGCCTTTGGACAGCGTCAGCGTCACCGTGTCGCCCTCGGCGGCCTGGCCGTCGCCCCGCGGGGTCTGGGCGGCGACCTGCCCCTTGTCGAAGTCGGAGTTGATCCGCTCGGCGGCGACCTTCACCGTGAGGCCGGCGTCCTCCAGGTCGGACCTCGCGGAGTCGAGATCCTCGCCGGTGACGTCCGGGACGTCCACCGGGCTGCCCTTGCTGACGGTCAGCGCGACCGCCGAGCCCGCGTGCCGCCGCACGCCCGTCCCCGGTTCCGTGGAGATCACCGAGCCCCGCTCGACGCTGTCGGAGAACTCCCGGGTCACCATGCCCGCCTCGAGCCCGCTCTTCTTCAGCTGCGCCCTGGCCTCGGCCAGGGTCCCCCCCTGCACGTCGGGCACCTTCACGGTCTCGGGGCCGTCGGAGAGGGTGATCGACACGGAGGCGTTGTCCCGGACCCGGGTGCCGGGCTCGGGGTCGGAGCTGATGATCGTGCCCCGGGCCACCGTGTCGCTGTAGGCGTGCCTGACCGACCCCAGGTCCAGCCCCGCGTCGCTCAGCTGCTTCTCGGCCTGCGTCCGGGTCTTCGCCAGCACGGGCGGGACCTTGGTGAACTGGCCGGAGTTGATGTACCACACGCCCGTGCCGACACCGAGGATCAGCAGCACCGCGACGACGATCGCCAGCGGCCCGCGCCGGGAGCGCCCGTCGCGCGGGCGCGGCGGCAGCGGCGGGGGAGACTCCAGCCGGCTGGTACGGTGCAGCGCGGGCTCGTCGTTCACCGGCAGCGGCCGGGGCGTGGTCAGCGCGCGCGGGATGACGCTCGTACGGTCCTCGGAGATGTCCCGGTGCTCCGCCGCGACCGCCCGCGGCGGCACCGCGTCCAGCTGGTCCTCGCCGAGCGCGGCACGCACCTGACGCGTCTGTGCGAGCAGCGCCACCGCGTCGTACGGGCGGATGTCGGGGGTCCGGGCGGTCGCCGACGCGACCAGTTCGTCCAGCTCGTACGGCAGCCCCGGGACGACCGCCGACGGGGGCGGGACGTCCTCGTGGAGGTGCTTGTAGAGGACCGTGGCGGGGGAGTCCCCCTCGTGCGGACGGTCGCCGGTGAGCATCTCGTACAGGACGACACCGCACGCGTACACGTCGACCCGGGGGTCGGCCGTGCCGAGCTCGATCTGCTCAGGCGCGAGGTAGGAGACGGTGCCGAGCACGGTCCCGGTGGTGTTGGTGACCGTGTCCACGGAGCGCACGAGCCCGAAGTCCGCCACCTTCACCCGGCCGTCGTCCCCTATCAGGACGTTCTCCGGCTTCATGTCCCGGTGCACGAACCCGGCCCGGTGCGCGGCGCCGAGCGCGGCGAGCACCGGTTCCAGGATGTCCAGGGCGGCGCGCGGCTGCAGCGCCCCGCGCTCGCGCAGCACATCGCGCAGGGTGCACCCGGCGACGTACTCCATGGCGAGGTAGACGTACGACCCGTCGGTGCCCTGGTCGAAGACCTGCACCACGTTCGGGTGGGCGAGGCGGGCGACCGACTTCGCCTCACGGATGAACCGCTCGACGAAGGAGCCGTCGGCCGCGAGCGAGGGGTGCATCACCTTCAGCGCGAGCACACGGTCGAGGCGGGTGTCCAGGGCCCGGTAGACCGTGGCCATCCCGCCGACCGCGATCCGCGCGTCCACGCGATAGCGGCCGTCGAGCACCTGCCCGACCAGAGGGTCCTGAAGGGTCGTATCCACGCAGGTGAGTGTACGAGCCGAGACTGACAGGGCCGTGGGTTCGGGTGAGATCGGGGCGGTACTGCAGCCGAGCTGTGACGGACCTCGCACCGCCGTCCGGATCTGATCGAACAGGCGTTCAGAACGCGGGGCGCTCCGGATCGAGGCGCGCGCGCCCCTCCTGCGGCGAGGACGCCTCCGCGAAGTGCCGGCGCGGAATGCGCCCCGCCCGGAACGCCAGCCGGCCCGCCTCCACCGCGTGCCGCATCGCCTCGGCCATCAGCTGCGGCTCCTGCGCCCGCGTCACCGCCGAGGCGAGCATCACGCCCGCGCACCCCAGCTCCATCGCGAGCGCCGCGTCCGACGCCGTACCGGCGCCCGCGTCCAGGATCACCGGCACGCGCGCGTGCTCGGTAATCAGCTGGAAGTTGTGCGGATTGCGGATGCCGAGCCCGGAGCCGATGGGCGAGCCGAGCGGCATGATCGCCGCGCATCCGACGTCCTCCAGCCGACGCGCGAGAACCGGGTCGTCGTTGGTGTACGGCAGCACGGTGAAGCCGTCGTCGACCAGCGTCTCTGCGGCGTCCAGCAGTTCGATCGGGTCGGGCAGGAGAGTGCGCTCGTCGGCGATCACCTCGAGCTTGACCAGGTCGGTGCCGAGCGCCTCGCGCGCCAGGCGGGCGGTCAGCACGGCCTCCTGCGCCGTGAAACAGCCGGCCGTGTTCGGCAGGACGCGGATGCCCAGCCGGTTCAGCACCGACAGAACCGAGCCGTGCACCGACGGGTCCACCCGCCGCATCGCGACCGTCGTCAGCTCCGTGCCGGACGCCACCAGCGCGCGCTCGAGGACCTCCAGGCTGGGGGCACCTCCGGTGCCCATGATCAGGCGGGACGTGAAGGACGTACCGCCGAGGACAAAGGGGTCGTCGGCCATGGGTCAGCCTCCTTGGACGGCGGTGAGGACCTCGACGCGGTCCCCCTCGGAGAGGGGCGTCGACGGCCACTGCGCGCGCGGGACGACGGTCTCGTTCAGGGCGGCGGCCACCCCGGAGGGGGCCGGGGTCAGAGTGCGTACGACGGCGTCCAGGGCCGTACCGGGAGCGAACTCGCGCCGCTCCCCGTTGACGGAGACGTTCATGCGTGCTGCTCCACGCGCGCGAAGCGCTTCGGGGTGAACGGGAGGGCCTCTTCGGGGAGTTCACCGGTGGCCAGGACATGCGCCATGGCGTCGCCGGTGACCGGCGTCAGCAGCACGCCGTTGCGGTAGTGGCCGGTGGCCAGCAGGAGGCCGGGCAGCTCGGTCGGGCCGAGCAGCGGCGCGTTGTCGGGGGAGCCCGGGCGCAGACCCGCCCGCGTCTCCGTCAGCGGCAGTTCGGTGATCCCGGGGACCAGCTCGTGCGCGTCGCGCAGCAGCTCGTACACCCCGCCGGCGGTGACCGTCGTGTCCCAGCCCAGCTCCTCGCTGGTGGCGCCGACGACCAGCTCGCCGTTCTCGCGGGGCACCAGGTAGACATGGCTGCCGCGCACCATCGCGCGCACGGTACGGCTCAGGAACGGCGCGTACCGCTTCGGCACGGTCAGCCTCAGCACCTGCCCCTTCACCGGCCGTACCGGCGGCAGCACGTCGTCCGGCACGCCCGGCAGCCGCCCGCTGAGGCTGCCGGCCGCCAGCACCACCTGCCCGGCGGACAGCTCGCTGCCGTCGGCCGTGACGACGCCGGCGGCCCGGTCCCGCACGACCCGGAAGCTCTCGGCCCACACCCGGTGGAAGACCACGCCGGCCCGCTCGCACGCGGCCACCAGCGCCCGCGCCAGCCGCCGCGGATCGATCTGGTGGTCGCCGTCGACCCGGAGCCCCCCGCGCACGCCCGGCGCGAGCATCGGCTCCAGGCGCCGGCAGTCGCGCCCGGACAACCACTCGGACTCCAGGCCCGACTGCCGCTGCAGAACGTGCAGTTCGCGCAGATGGGCGCGGTCGTCGGCGTCGAGCGCGACGGCGAGCGTGCCGCACCGGCGGTAGCCGAGGTCGTGACCGGTGGTCTCGGTGAGCTCGGCCGCGAAGTCCGGGTAGCGGCGGGCCGAGGCCAGGTTGAGGCCCAGCAGGGTCTGCTCGCCGTAGTGCAGCTCCGTGACGGCGGCCAGCATCCCGGCGGCCACCTGGGCGGCGCCGCCGCCCGGCTCCGGATCGACCACGGCTGTCGCGAGACCGCGCTGCGCGGCCCGCCAGGCCGTGACCAGGCCGATGATCCCGCCCCCGATGACGAGGACGTCTGACGTACGTGACGACATGGGCGTCCAGCCCCTCCCTTCGCCGGCATGACCCGGATCAGGTTCGTACGGTCGGAGGCCGCCAGCCTCCCTCTCAGCCCGGTGCGTCCGGGCTCCCGCGAGTGCGTGTACGGGGGCCACCCTAGCCCGACCCCTCACGCCTCGGTAAGGGAGCCTCCGGCCGCCGCCGTCGCTCACCGACGGTGTGGAACAGCTCACGGAGCACGACCCCTGACTGACGAGTAGTCAGTGTCTATGGTGATCAGGTGAGCGAGCAGACGACGCAGTCGCAGCGGCGGGTGGTCGTGGTCGGCGCCGGCATGGCCGGTGTGCAGACCGCGGTCGCACTGCGCGAACAGGGCTTCACCGGCACCGTCACGCTGATCGGCGCCGAGCCCCACCAGCCGTACGACCGGCCGCCGCTGTCCAAGGCCGTCCTGCTCGGCAAGTCCGAGGGCTCCGCCTTCGACGTCGACTTCGAGGCACTCGGCATCGAACTGCGGCTGGGGCGCGAGGTGCTGGGCGTGCGCCCCGAGGAGCACCGGCTGGACACCGAGACCGGGCCCGTCCCGTACGACGTCCTGGTCCTCGCCACCGGAGCCGAACCCGTCATGCTGCCGGGCGCCGAGGGCGTGCCCGGCGTGCACCTGCTGCGCACCCTGGACGACGCCGAGCGACTGCGGCCCGTGCTCGCCCGGCAGCACGACATCGTGGTCGTCGGCGCGGGCTGGATCGGCGCCGAGTTCGCCACGGCCGCGCGCGAGGCGGGCTGCGCCGTGACCGTCGTCGAGGCCGCGGACCGGCCCCTCGCGGGCGCGCTGCCCGCCGAGGTGGCCGAGCCCATGGCCGCCTGGTACGGCGACGCCGGCGTCGAGCTGCGCACACACGCGCGCGTGGCGCGCGTCGAGCCCGGCGCGGTCGTCCTCGACGACGGCACACACGTGCCCGCGGGCGCCGTCGTGGTCGGCATCGGCGCCCGCCCCGCCACCGGCTGGCTCGCCGGCTCCGGCGTCGAGCTCGGCCCGCACCGCGAGGTCCTGGCCGACGACCGCCTGCGCACCTCGGTGCCGGACGTCTACGCCGTCGGCGACTGCGCCTCCTTCCCCTCGGCCCGGTACGGCGACCGGCTGCTCGTCCACCACTGGGACAACGCCCTCCAGGGTCCGCGCACGGTCGCCGCGAACATCGTCGGCGAGGCCACCGGCGAGCCCCCGGCGGTCTACGACCCGGTCCCGTACTTCTGGTCGGAGCAGTTCGGCCGGTTCGTGCAGTACGCCGGGCATCACGCGTCCGCCGACACGACCGTGTGGCGGGGCGACCCCTCCGGTCCGGCCTGGTCCGTCTGCTGGCTGCGCGAGGACCGCCTGGTGGCGCTGCTCGCGGTCGGCAGGCCGCGCGACCTGGCCCAGGGGCGGCGGCTGATCGAGGCGGCCACCCCGATGGACGCCGGGCTGCTGGCGGACCCGGCGAAGCCCCTGAAGGCGGCCACGGCGTAGTCCGTACGCCACTTGTCGGGCGGGCCCGACTTCCGACTGTCGGTCCCGGATGGCAGGCTTGATTCCGTGACCGAGATTGACGCAAAGATCGATGCTCTCGTCCCCGCCTGGCTCACCCTGCCCGACATCGCCGAAATGCTCGACGTGGAGGTGACGCGGGTGCGGCAGCTGGTCAAGGAGGGCCAGCTCATCGCCGTACGCCGTGGGGAGAACCGCGCGCTGCACGTTCCCGCCGCCTTCATCGACGGGGACAAGGTCGTCAAGGGCCTGACCGGCACCCTGACGCTCCTGCGGGACGACGGCTTCACCGACGAAGAGATGCTCGAGTGGCTCTTCACCCCCGACGACAGCCTGCCCGGCACCCCCGCGCAGGCCCTGAGCGAGAATCGCGGCACGGAGGTGAAGCGCCGGGCCCAGGCGCTCGCCGTCTGAACCAGCCAGAACGACCCGAACACCGTCCGGAGTGCGGGCCGTGGCCGGTGGTGCCACGGCCGCGGGACACCGCGGCCTGCCGCACCACCGGCCACGGCCCGCACGCCATCCACCCCCGGGGGACACCCGCATGCCCGTCACGTCCGGCGCCGACGCCCGCGCCCGGCTCTCCGACGCCCGGCTCTACCTCTGCACGGACGCCCGCAGGACCCAGGGCGACCTGCCCGAGTTCCTGGACGCCGTGCTGGCGGGCGGGGTCGACATCGTGCAACTGCGCGACAAGGGCATGGAGGCGGCCGAGGAACTGGAGCACCTGGAGGTCCTCGCCCAGGCCTGCGCCCGCCACGGCAGGCTGCTGGCGGTCAACGACCGCGCGGACGTCGCCCACGCGGCCGCCGCCGACGTCCTCCATCTGGGCCAGGGCGACCTCCCGGTTCCCGCGGCCCGCGCGATCCTCGGCGAGGACGTGCTCATCGGCCGCTCCACGCACGCGGAGGCGGAGGCCGAGGCGGCCGCCGTCCAGGAGGGCGTCGACTACTTCTGCACCGGCCCCTGCTGGCCGACCCCCACCAAGCCCGGCCGCCACGCCCCGGGCCTCGACCTGGTCCGGCACACCGCCGCCCTGGGCACCGACCGCCCGTGGTTCGCCATCGGCGGCATCGACCTCGGCAACCTCGACGAGGTGATCGAGGCCGGAGCCCGCCGGGTCGTGGTCGTCCGGGCCATCACCGAGGCGGACGACCCCGGCGCGGCCGCCGCGGAGTTCGCGAAGCGGCTGCGGCAGCCCTGACCGGACCCTGACCGACCCTGGTGTCCAAGGGGTGGACAACAGCTCGACAAAACGGGCAAATACCCGGTCTTCGGTTGGGGGACCGGGCGCCCCTGGTTAACCTGCCAGTATGGCCCTCGGAACCGCATCCACCAGGACTGATCGCGCACGTACGGTGCGCGACATGCTCGCGACGGGCAAGACGACGTACTCCTTCGAGTTCTCGGCGCCCAAGACACCCAAGGGCGAGCGGAACCTGTGGAGCGCGCTCAGGAGGGTCGAGGCGGTCGCCCCCGACTTCGTCTCGGTGACCTACGGCGCGGGCGGCTCCACCCGCGCGGGCACGGTCAGGGAGACCCAGCAGATCGTCGTCGACACGACCCTCACACCGGTCGCCCACCTCACCGCCGTCAACCACTCCATCGCCGAACTGCGCAACATCATCGGCCAGTACGCGGACGCCGGTATCCGCAACATGCTCGCGGTGCGCGGCGACCCGCCCGGCGACCCCATGGGCGACTGGGTGCCGCACCCGCAGGGCCTGACCTACGCCGCCGAACTCGTCCAGCTCATCAAGGAGTCGGGCGACTTCTGCGTCGGCGTGGCGGCCTTCCCGGAGATGCACCCGCGCTCCGCCGACTGGGACACGGACGTCACCCGCTTCGTCGACAAGTGCCGGGCCGGCGCCGACTACGCCATCACACAGATGTTCTTCCAGCCGGAGTCGTACCTGCGGCTGCGCGACCGCGTGGCGTCGGCGGGCTGCGAGACGCCCGTCATCCCCGAAGTGATGCCGGTCACGAGTGTGAAGATGCTGCAGCGGTTGCCGCAGCTCAGCAACGCTCACATCCCTTCCGCCCTGAAAGAGCGGATCCTCACGGCAAAAGACGATCCGGCCGCTGTACGCTCCATTGGGATCGAATTCGCCACGGAGTTCTGCGCGCGACTCCTCGACGAGGGAGTGCCGGGACTGCACTTCATCACGCTCAACAACTCCACGGCGACGCTGGAAATCTACGAGAACCTGGGCCTGCATCACCCCCCGCAGGCCTAGACCGGCCGCACGGGTATACGACACACTGCGTAGCGGCGACTGGGAGAGGGGCGTACATGGGCTGGACGGTCCTCTACATCGCGTTCGGCATCGTCGCGCTGTGGCTGCTGGGCGAGGTGCTGCTGCAGTACAAGGCGCGGCTGCGCTGGCGGCTGCTCGCCTTCGCCGGCTTCCTCGGCGTCGTACTCGGTGTCCTGATCCCCTCGGTGATCGTCATCGGCCTGGGCGCCGCGGCGTTCGCGGTCGGCCAGACCTACGTCACCCTGTCGTTCCGCCGCGGCTTCTCGGCGGGCTGGGCGGTCAAGCGCCCCGAGGGCGACGGCCTCGGCGCCGGCCTCAAGGGCCGCCGCGGCAAGGCGGAGCGCCGGGACCCGACCCTGGAGGTGTCCGAGCTGGAGCCGGAGGCCGACACGGACTACGGCCCGGAGCGCGCCGCCTACACGCAGGACGGCGCCTCCTACGGCGCGGACGACGACTACGACCGCGACGACGTCTTCACCTCCGCTCGCCCCACGGCCGCCGAGAGCACCGCGGTCTACGAGCCGCAGCCCCTGCCCGACGACACCGGCTCGTACGGCATATACAGCGACGCCTCGTACGCAGCCGCCGACCCGTCGTACGCCAACGCCGCCCAGGCCCAGGACCAGTACGCCACGGCCGCCCAGGGCGCCGACCAGACCTACGGGTACGACTACTCCGGCTACGGCCAGCAGCAGTACGGCTACGACACCACCGGCCAGCAGCAGTACGCCGCCTACTCCGACCCGTACATCGGCACCCAGACCTACGGCGGCGGCTACGACGCGAGCTACGACCAGTACGGCCAGCAGGGCTACGGTCAGGAGCAGTACGGCACCGGCGGGTACGGCGAGACGCCGTCCGGCGGGGTCTGGGTCCCGCAGCAGCGCACCGACGAGACCTACGGCGGCGAACTCCCGCCGGAGCAGCAGTACCCGTACCAGGGCAACGGCCAGCAGCAGGGCGGCGCCGGGTACGACGAGCAGCAGTACCGCTTCTGACAGCTCCTCAGCGCCGGACGCTCACTGCGAACCCCGGAACCCGGGTCCCTCCACGATCAGACCGGCCACCAGCGCGCCCGACATGCCCGCGTGCGGAAGGCCGCCGCCGGGGTGCGACCAGCCGCCGACCGTGAACAGGCCGGGAAGCGCGGTGGTGTTCGCCGGGTGCAGCAGGGCTCCCTCGCCCGCGGCGAGCGCCGGCGGCGGGACCGCACCTCCCTCGGCGCCGGTCGCCTCGGCGATGTCGGCCGGGGTGCGCACCTCGTGCCACAGCAGGCGCTCACGCAGATCCGGTACGGCCCGCTCGGCCACGGCGATCAGCTTCTCGGCCAGGTCCGCGTAGTCCTCGCGGCTTCCCCCGCTTCGGGCCGGGACGACCGAGGTGAGCGTGATCGCCTCGTGGTCGGCGTCCGGGACCAGCCGCGGGTCGTCGGGGCGCAGGACGGTGAGCGTGGGGCGGCTCGTCACCCCGGACGGTGTGCCGAACAGGGCGTCCAGCTCGGCCTCCCGGTCGGGCGCGTGCACCACGGTCCGGTGGGCCGTCCCCTCCGGGCGGCCGCCGCGCAGGGCCAGCAGCACCGTGACACGGCTCGGCAGCCCGTGCCGCGGGGGGACCTCGCCTTCGCCCCGGACGGCCGAACCCCGTACACAACGGCTCAGCGTCCCGGGCGCGACACCGGCGACCACGAAGTCCGCCTCCGCGACCGTGCCGTCCGCGAGTTCCACCCCGGTCGCCCGGCCGTCCTTCTCCAGCACGCCCGTCACCTCGGCGCCGAAGCGGAACTCGACCCTGCGCGCCACGCACCGCTCGTACACGGCGCGCGCCAACTCCCGCATGCCGCCCCGCACGGACCAGACGCCGAAGGCGTGCTCCATGTAGGGCAGGACGGCCGCGCTCGCCGGCGTGACGCGCGGGTCCAGGCCGTACGCGAGGGCGTGGCTCTCCAGCAGCGCCGCGAGCCGGGGGTCCCGCAGCTCCCAGGCGCCGACCTCGGCGAGGGTGCTCGCCCGCCGGGTGCGCAGCAGCCGTTTGTGCGCCAGCGCCGGATAGGGCTCGCGTTCGGCCAGCACCGACCAGTTGGGCCACAGCGGCTCCTCCAGCAGCGGCCGCCGGGTGCGGTCCCAGGCCTCCCGGGCCCGCACCAGGAAGTCGCCCCAGCGCTCGCCCGCGGCCGCCCCGAGCGCCTCGTCCAGGGCGGCGACGACGCCCGCGCGCGAGGCGTTCGGCAGGGACACGCGCGTGCCGTCCGCGAAGACGTGCCGCGAGGACGGGTCGACCTGGACCAGCTCGACGCGGTCCTCCAGCGGCTCCTTGCCGGTCTTGACGAACAGATCGCGCCAGACGGCGGGCAGGGTCAGCAGCCCGGGGCCGGTGTCGAAGGCGAAGCCCTCGCGCTCGAACCGGCGCACCGCGCCGCCGTACGTCTCCGTACGCTCGTACACCGTCACCCGGTGGCCCGCGACGGCCAGCCGGGCGGCGGCCGCCATCGCGCCCGTCCCGGCGCCGATCACCGCAATCCGTCCCATGCCCGCGACCTTATCGACCGCCACCGACAGTCACGGAACGGGAGGTGGTCCCGGCTCGGCGGCGAGCCGCCGTTCCTCCCGCCGCTGGGCCCTGCGCCGTAGGAACCGCCGGATCCGGGAGACCAGGAAGACCAGCACCACCAGCCCGGTCAGCAGCAGCGCGCCCGCGATCGACGCCGCAGCGAGCGGATGGAACATCGCGAACGTCACGATCCCGGCGACCCCGAGGTCCTCGGCGACGCTGAGGACGATGTTGCTGAACGGTTCCGGCGAGGTGTTGACCGCCATCCGCGTCCCGGCCTTGACGGTGTGGCTGGCCAGAGCGGTGGAGCCGCCGATCAGGCCCGCGACCACGTCGTTCAGTGAACCGCTCTGTCCGGCGAGCAGCGCACCGACCCAGGCGCCCGCGACCGGCCGGACCACGGTGTGCACCGAGTCCCACACCGAGTCGACGTAGGGGATCTTGTCGGCGACGGCCTCGCACAGGAACAGCGCGCCCGCCGCGACGAGGACCTCGGGCCGCTGGAGCGCCTCGGGGACGTCGTCGCTCACCCCGGTGGCACCGAACACGCCGAGCAGCAGCACCACGGCGTAGGCGTTGATGCCGCTGGCCCAGCCGCTGGTGAAGACGAGAGGGAGTACGGACACGGACGCGATCGTAACCAGTGAGCGACGCGGCGTCCTGGGGATGAGCACGCAGAGCTGAGTATCCGTACCTAGTGGGCGAGATGAGTACGCGCGCGGATGGGGGCCGACCCGCGCGAACGAGAAGGTGGAGACACGGAAAGGGGCGCGGCTCCGGCACCGGCGACACGGGGCGCCGGAACGGAGCGGCCCGCGATCCGCTCCTTCCGCCGGCCGAGGTCGGCGGGAGCGAGGCACGGGGGAACCCGGGGGAACGACCGCAACGGGGGTCCCAAGGGGGACACGGGGGAGTACGGGGAAGCGCCGGTTCGAGGTGGCCCGCGGGGGACGCGGCCACAACGGACCGGCGCTTTCCGTCGTGATCAGTCCCGGGCGCGTCCGCTGACGCGGCCCTGCAGCAGCCGGGACAGCGCGGCGTGGACGTCGTCCAGGGAGCGCTCGGGCTGGAAGGACTGCCAGTCCAGGGCGGCCACCAGGACCATGCCGACCAGCGCGGACGCGGTCAGCGGCACATCGATCTCGTCGCTGAACTCGCCGCCCTCCACGCCGTCCCGGAGCACGTCCTCCACGACGGCCACCGCCTGCTGGCGCACCACCATCAGCGTGGACTGCCAGGCCCGGTTGGTGCGCCACAGCTCGGCCACGTAGAGCTGGGTGAAGGCCGGATAGCGCTCGATGAAGACCAGGCCCGCCCGGATCATCGCGTCCAGGGCGTCGACCTTGCTGCCGCCGTCCCGTGCCGTCTGCTCGGCCGCCTCGCGCAGGGAGGCGGTCAGCAGTCCGACGCCGTGCCGCAGCAGTTCTTCGAAGAGGACGGACTTGCTCGCGAAGTTGTAGTAGACGGTGCCTTTGGCGACCCCCGCCCGTTCCGCGATCTCGTCCACGGTGGTGGCGGAGAACCCCTGCTCGGCGATGAGCGTGACGGCCGCCTCGTAGAGCTTTTGCCGGGTGGCCTCGCGGCGCGTGCTGCCGCCCGTCGTGGGACTGCTGCTTTCCATGGCCCCGATTGTCACAGGTACGCGCGTGTGCAGGGCCTTCTTCGGGATCACAGGGTCAGCTCCGGGTGCAGCCGGTCCAGCGTCCACACCTGCCGGCGGCGCGCCGACAGCGCCGTCAGCGCGAGGGAGCCGGCCGTGAAGGCGACGAGCACCACGCACGCGTGCCAGACGGGCACCAGGCCGCCGCCCGTGATGAGCCTGCGGAGGGCCTCCACGATGTAGCTCATCGGCAGGAAGGGGTGGATCGCGTTGAAGAACCAGGGGCTGGTCTGCACCGGATAGGTGCCGCCCGCGGACGTCAACTGCAGCATCAGCAGGGCCAGTACGAGGATCCGGCCCGCCGCCCCGAAGCGCGCGTTCAGCCACTGCACGATCGCCGCGAAGCACGCCGTCACCAGGAACAGGAAGCCCACCGTGCCGGCCGCCCGTGCCATCTCCAGCCCGATCGCCCAGTGCAGGACGGACATCAGGGCCACCGTCTGCAGCACACCGACGGCCACCACCGGCAGCCAGCCGGCCAGCGCTATCCGCCAGGCCGGGGCGCCCGTGGCGAGCGCGCGCCGGTTCATCGGAGGGATCAGCATGTACGCCACCATCGCGCCCACCCACAGCGAGAGCGGGATGAAGTACGGGGCGAACCCGGTGCCGTAGTTGGGCGCCTTGTGCAGGTCCCTGGAGACCAGGCCGACCGGATCGGCCATGACCTCGGTGCGCCGGTCGCGGTCCTTCTTGTCGTAGTCGGGGATCTTGCCGGCGCCGTCGTGCAGGCCGCCCGCGAGCTTCCCGGAACCGTCGGCGAGCTTGTACATGCCGCCGTTGAGGGTCTGGGCACCGGTCTCGAGCCGGCCGATGCCCTTGTCCAGGGCGGAGGCGCCGGAGCCCGCCGTGCCCAGCCCCCGGTGCAGCTTCTTCGCGCCCGCTGCCACCTTCCCGGCGCCCTCGTTCAGCTTGTTGATCTTTGATACGGCGTCGGTGAGGTCCTGCGACAGGTGCGGAGCGCGGTCGGCGAGCGCCTGGGCCTGCGTCTGGAGGGTGGCGAGGTCGGCGTCGAGCTTCTTCAGGTCGCCGTCCTGGTCGCCGATCAGCGTGTTCAGGTCGTCGGCGATCTTCGCCACGTCGGCGGCGGCGACCTTGGCCTTCTTCAGGTCCGAGCAGGCCGGATCCGGCAGGACGGGGTCCTCGCAGCGCGCCCGGTAGACGGCGTCGAGCGCGTCGGAGGCGGTGTGGGCGCCCTTGGCGGCGGCCGGGGCCGTGCGCACGAGGACGTCGAGGTTGTCGCGGATGGCCTTGGCGGAGTGGGCGACCAGCCGGGCGGTGTCCCCGATGGTCTGCTCGTTGTCCTTCAGGAACGGGCCCACCTTCTTGTCGACCGCGTTCACCTTGTCCGCGAGCGTCTGCGTGCCGGCCGCGACCTGCTGCGAGCCGTCCGCGAGGTCGCCGGCGCCCTTGTGGAGCTTCGTCAGCCCCTTGACCAGCTTTCCGCTGCCGCTCTCGGCGTCCTTCAGCCCGTCGGCGAGGTCCTTGGAGCCCTTCTTCGCCTTCCCTATGCCCCCGTTGAGCTGGTCGGCGCCCTTCGCGGCCTTCACGGTCGCCCCGTGGATGTCGGAGAAGGAGATGAAGATCCGGTCCAGGAAGGAACGCGAGGCCTTCGTGGACGCGGCCGTGCGCACCTCGTTGAAGACCGTCTTGGAGATCTGTCCGACGATGTAGTTGTTGGCGTCGTTGGTGCGCACCCGGAGCGCGCCCGTCTCGGGGGAGTCGCCCGCGCTGGAGGCGATTTGCCTGCTGAAGTCGGCCGGCATGGTCAGCGACAGGTAGTAGGTGCCGTTCTCCACGCCCGCGCGTGCCTGCGCGTCGCTCACCTCGTGCCAGTCGAAGACCTCGCTGTCGCGCAGCCCCTTGGTGAGGTCGTCGCCCGCCGTGATCCGCTTCCCGTCGGCGGTGGCCCCCTTGTCGTCGTTGACGAGCGCCACCGGGATGCGGTCGAGCTTGCCGTAGGGGTCCCAGAACGACCACAGGTACAGGGCGCCGTAGAGCAGCGGCAGCACCAGCAGGGCGACGAGCGCGGCGCGCGGCAGTTTCCCCCTGCCGAAGCGCCGCAGCTCAAGAGCGGCCAGTCTCGGCGAGCGCATCGGCCTTCTCCTTCCCCGACGTGCTCACGGTCGTGATGTCCTGCGGGGCCTGGCTGCAGACGGCCAGCACCGTGGTCCCGGCCGCGGCGACGGACCGCAGCAGCGCCCAGACCTCGGCCTGTTCGGCGTCCGAGAGCTTGAGGTCGGTGTCGTCGACGCCGAGCAGCCGCGGGCTGCCGATGAGCGCCAGGGCGACGGACAGCCGCAGCGCCTCCAGCCGCTCCAGGTCGCGTACGGCGGTACGCGAGCCCTTGGGCAGGGTTTCCGTGTCCAGCCCGGCGGCGGCGAGGGCGGCGTCGATCCGCAGCCGCGCCTCCAGCAGGCATTCGGCGCGCGGGCGCAGCAGCTCCCGCAGCGAGTCGCCGAACCGGCGCTGCAGCAAGGCCCGTTCACGCAGGTGCTCGCCGACGGTCAGGGCCGGGTCGAGGTCGGTCACCCCGGCGACGTTGGCCACCGCGCCGACGCGGCGTACGGCCGCCAGGTGTTTGGGCAGTTTGCAGTCGCCGATCGTGGCCACTCCCTCGGTGAGCCTCATCCGGCCCGTGAGCGCCAGCAGCAGGCAGGTGCGACCGGACCCGGACGAGCCCTCGATCGCGACCAGCGAGCCGGGCTCCGCGTCGAACGTGACGTCGCGGAAGGCCCAGCCGCGCGGGCCCCTGAGCCCGATGCCGCGGGCCGTGACACCGATTCCGGGCACGGTTTCCCCCATCCCTGGATGTGAACTGCAATTGAACTGACTGGTCAGTGCAAAAACTACTCCGAACCTTCGATCGAGGCAAAAGCCCAGGTCGGAACGGATTGTCAGTGCCATACCCCACGATGGGCACATACGACATCCCGTATGTGGGCATGCCGTCACGCAGACGACAGGAGGTTCGTCATGGCCAGTTACCACGCAGCAGCCGCCCGTCGGCGCCGCGCCACCGGCCCTGCCCCCTCACTGACCGGACCGGCCAGCGACGTGCACCCGGTGCTCCGCCGGGCCGCCGCCCCGCCCGCCGCCCTCGACCTGCTCGCCCAGGCCCGCGCCGGACTGGACGAGGCGGGGGTCCTCGAGACGCCCAACGAGCGCTACGCCACGGCCCACCTCGCCGCCCTGCGCACGGCCGCCGCGGTCCTCGCCGCGCGAGGCCGCCCGGAGCTCACACCTAGGCGCCGGGCCCGCATCCGGAGCGCTTGGGAAGTGCTCCCCGAGATCGCGCCCGAACTCACCGAGTGGAGCGCGCTGTTCGCCTCCGGGGCCCGGCGCCGCGCCCGGGCCGAGGCCGGCATCCAGGGCGCGGCCAGTCGCCGGGACGCCGACGACCTCATACGTGACGTGGCGATGTTCCTGCGCCTCGTCGAGCGGATGCTCGTCCTCCAGCCGGTCCTGCCGCAGCCCCGTCAGGACGCGGACCACCCGAGGTCGGACCCCGACACCGGCCGGGACTTCCCCGACACCGGGTGACCGCCAGGGGTGACCGAGCCCGCCGTGCGAAACGTTCCGCAGGGCACCCGCACGGTGACCAGGCAGGGCGTCCGAGGCAATAGGGTGGAGAACGCCTGAAGTCTTCCCCGCCGCGCCTTGGGGCCGGGAAGACAGCCCGTTCGCTCCGCCCTTCGACAGGCGGTGCCGCGCCGAGGAGTCAACTGCCGTGTCGGACCCGCTACGACCTCGCGCCTCTCTCCGTACCGCCGTGGTCTGGGAAGTCCTCCAGGACGCCCTCGACCGGCGGGTCAAGGCCACGGGCCGCGACGCGCTGGACGTCCTCGACACCGGGGGCGGCAGCGGCAACTTCGCGGTGCCCCTCGCCCGCCTCGGCCACCGCGTGACCGTCGTCGACCCCAGTCCGAACGCTCTGTTCGCGCTGGAGCGCCGCGTCGCCGAGGCCGGCGTCGCCGACCGGGTGCGGGGCGTCCAGGGCGACGCGCACGGCCTCTTCGACGTGGTCGAGCGCGGCAGTCACGACGTGGTGCTGTGCCACGGCGTCCTGGAGTACGTCGACGACCCCGCGGAGGGCGTGCGCAACGCGGTCGCCGCCCTGCGCCCCGAGGGCGTCCTCAGCCTGCTCGCGGCCGGCCTCGGCGGCGCCGTGCTCGCGCGGGCCCTGGCCGGCCACTTCAAGGAGGCCCGGCAGGCGCTCGGCGACCCGAACGGCCGGTGGGGCGAGGGCGACCCCGTGCCGCGCCGGTTCACCGCAGAGCAGCTCACCGCCCTGGTCGAGGGCGCGGGTCTCAGGGTCGGCGCCGTGCACGGCGTACGGGTCTTCGCCGACCTCGTCCCGGGCGTGCTCGTCGACACCGAGCCCGGTGCCCTGGAGGCGCTGCTGAAGCTGGAGGAGGCGGCGGCCGAACTCCCCGCCTTCCACTCCGTGGCGACCCAGCTTCATGTGCTCGGTGAAACGCGAGGGGCCGACGGGGCCTGAGTCTCCTCCCGAGACGCGCCGCTGATCAGCGCGTTGGCTGCGCATGGAGTACGCCACAGGCCCCCCGTTCGGGGGCACGGAGCCGTATGATCGAAGGAGATCACCCGGCATGACGGGTCGGTCGCTGGGGAATGGAAGATTCAGCGAGCCGGGACGTCGATGGCGGAATCCGGTTGGCCAATTGGCGCAGAGGGGCGGGTTTCACGGGGGCGATTCCCTGCCTATCCTGAAGGGACCCCCGGGTCGCCCCGGCGACTGCACGATGAGGAGGACTCCGTGCCGCTCTCGGAGCACGAGCAGCGCATGCTCGAGCAGATGGAGCGAGCGCTGTACGCCGAAGATCCCAAGTTCGCGTCGGCGCTCGAGGGAAGCGGGCTGCGTACGTACACCCGGCGGCGGGTCTACCAGGCGGTCGCGGGCTTCCTCGTCGGTATCGCGCTCCTCATGGCTGGAATGGTCGCCAAGCAGGTCTGGCTCAGCGTGGTGGGCTTCCTCGTGATGCTGGGCTGTGCCGTACTGGCCGTGACCGGCTGGCGCAAGGCTCCCAAGCCGGGTGAACAGCCGGCGGCGGGCACCCCGCACGCGCGCCGCCAGGGACGGCCGAAGCGCTCCGTGATGGACCGCATCGAAGAGCGCTGGCAGCGGCGCCGCGACGAGCAGGGCCACTAGCGCTCCCCATACCGATGAGGGGGTGACCACCCACGGGTGGTCACCCCCTCACGCATGCCCAGCGGCGAGGCCTCGCGTCGGTCCGGTGCCCGACGCCCCGGCACCACCCGTGCCCAGCGCCGAGGCCCAACCCCTCCGCGACCGACGCCCGACCGTCAGGTAGTTGCCCTGCGCCTGCGGGCTGGCTGTCAGGTAGTTGCCCTGCGCTATGGGCTGGCTGTCAGGGCGCTCGCCCGTGCCCGGGGGCGGTCGGCAGGCGCTGCCTTGCGCCTGCGGGCTGACGGTCAGGGCGTCGCGCCGTGTCCACGGGCCGGCCGTCAGGCGCTGCCTTGCGCCTGTGGGCTGGCTGTCTGGGCGTTGCCCCGTGTCCTCAGGTTGGCCGTCACGCACCCGGCCCTGCGCCTGCGGGCGGCCGTCTGGGCGTCGCCCCGTGCCTGCGGCCGGCCCCCGGGCGCTTGCCCGTGCCCGGGGGCGGGTCTGCACGGCGCTGCCCTACGCCCCGGGAACCATCGGCAGGGTGCTCGCCTGCCATCTCGTGCCGGCCCGCGAGGCAGGCACCTGTGCCCGCCGCGCGCGACCGGCTTGTGCCCGGCCCTCAGCCGCTCTGCTGTCCGGACGGGCGTCGTAGCAGTGTGGTCCAGCGTTCCGTCGTGCGGTTCTTGAAGGCGCTCCAGCGGTCCGAGGTGTCCCAGAGGGCGCGGACCGCCGACCGTGGGGCGAGTACCGCGCGCACCCGGGTCGTCCAGCTCGCCCGGGAGCGCAGCGCCGTCCGCAGGCTGCGGACGTCGTCGGCCAGCCCGGGCGCCGCGTGCGGCCGTGGCGCGAACAGCACCTGTTCCACCGCGCTCGCAACCCGGTGCACCGACTCCGCGGCGGCCGGTTCCAGTTCCCCGAGCCGCACGATCCGCGCCGCCGCCTTCCGTGGGGTCAGCGCGTCGTCCGGAACGATGCCGTAGTCCCACGCGGTGTCGGTGAGCTCGCGCCAGACGGCCAGCACATGCCCGGCGGCGACCTCGGCGGCGTACCGCGCCTCCGCCTCGACCGTCGTGGAGGAACCTGTCAGCGTGACCTCACCGGCGGCGAGGCCGTCCGCGGCCCGCTCACCGCGGCCGCGCGCCGACACCGCGCCGGACGCGGAGTGCTGGGCCGAGGCCAGCCGCACCGTGCGCCGGCGAATGCGCCACAGCATGGGCAGCAGCGGCACCACGACCGCGAGCAGGCCGAGGAGCGTCCACCCGGCGATCTCGTACCAGGCCGGACCGCCACCCCCCGGCGTGGCCGTGTCCACCGGGAGGGCGTTGCCGCACTCCTGGAGCTTCTTCTGCTGCACACCGCAGCTCGTGGTCGCCGACGGCGCCGCCGACGCGGACGCGCCCGCCGACTGCGAGGCGTGCGGGATGTCGGGAAGGCTGCTGCCCGGCGTGTCCGTCTGCGTGTACGAGGGCGTCACGCCCCGGTTGGGGGTCGGCTCGAAGCGGGTCCAGCCCACACCCTCGAAGTACAGCTCGGGCCAGGCGTGGGCGTCCTTCAGGCCCACCGACACCGAACGGTCCGACTGCGGGGTTCCGGGCGCGAAGCCGACCGCGACCCGGGCCGGGATGCCCAGGCTGCGGGCCATCGCCGCCATCGCGAAGGAGAAGTGGACGCAGAAGCCCTCCTTGTCCTTGAGGAACTTCGCTATCGCCTGCGGGCCGGTGCCGACCTGCACCTGGGTGCTGTACTGGAAGCCGCCGTTGACCGCGAACCAGTCCTGGAGCTTGACCGCCTGCTCGTAGTGGCTCGTCGAGCCCTCGGTGACCTTGCGGGCGGTCGTTCGCACAACGTCGGGCAGCGACTTCGGCAGCTTGGTGTACTCGTTCTTCAGTGCCTTGGGCGGCTCCGGCGCCTCGGCCAGCTGCTCCGCCGTCGGCTGCACGTCGAGGCTCTTGACCAGGTACGTCTTGCCGCGGGTGGTCTCGCCGTGGTCGCCGACGAGCGTCATGCCCACCGGTTCGTAGCGCCACTTGCCGCCGACCTGAACGCCGCTGGGCGGGTAGGGCATCGGCAGCCAGTCCTGGGCGTACCAGTCGGCGGCCGAGACACGGGTGTCGATCTCCGCGCGCTTGACGTCCGGGCCGAGGCCCGTCGGGGTGGGGAGCTTGTCCGGCACGCCGGTGACATGCCGCTTGGACGGCTTCCAGGTGCTGCCGTCGAAGTCGTCCAGGGACACGATCCGCAAGTACAGGTCGGCGACGTCGCCGTTGGTCTTCAGGGACAGGACCTGGCGGTCCTCGTCCACGTTCAGGCTGTCGCGCAGCGACACCAGGGGGTTGACCGCGGAGATCGTGCCCCCGCTGCCGTTGCCCGGTCCCACGCCCGCCCCGGCGCCGTCCAGCAGACCGCCGCTCATCGAGGGCAGAACGACCGGCACCACGAGGGCGAGCCCGAGGGCGAGCACCCCGATGCGCCGTCCGGTACGCACCGGCGCCATCGCGCCCGGCTCCCCGCCCGGGGTGCGCGCAGCCCCGCCGAAAACCCGCCCCCACTGCGAGAGCCGGTCCCGGCCCTCCGCGAGGAGCAGCATCAGATAGCCGGCCGCCGCCACCAGGAACCACAGCCAGTCGGTACCGCCTTCGGACAGTCCCGCGGCGACGGAGTACAGCGCGAGCAGCGGCAGCCCCGCGGGGGCCGCGGCGCGGAAAGTCACCGCGAGGGTGTCCACCGCGAGCCCGATGATCATGACACCGCCGAGCAGCATCAGCCGGATGCCGTGCGACTCAAGCGGCGCCGGTATCGCGTACCGCGCGATGTCGTCGCCGCCCTGCTGCAGCAGATCGGCGAAGTGCCGGAAGGCCTCGGGGCCGGGCACGATCCCGATGAACGCCTGCTGCCGGGCGAAGACCAGGGTGAGCATCAGCAGGGTCACGAGCGCCTGCGCCGCCACCGTCAGCGGCCGGGCCAGCGGCACCCGCCGGGTCGCCGCGCCCACGCCGGTCTGCACGCCCAGCATGAGGGCCGCCTGCAGGATCCAGGTGGCGGGTGTGACCAGGGGCAGCAGGGCGCAGGACGCCATCAGCGTGGCCGCCCAGGCGCACAGTGCCAGTCGTCCCCGCCCGCTCATGAGCCCGCCCCCTCACCGTTCGCCCCGCTCGCCGCGGCCACACCCAGCCCCGCGCGTTCGCGGTCGGCCTGCCGCCACAGTTCGCTCAGCGCGGTGCCGCGCGGCACGCTCAGGGCCGTCCAGCCCGCCTCCCGCAGCATCCGCAGCCGCTCCGCACGCCCGTTCAACGGCCCGGGCACGTCGGTGGGTTCCCGCACCCACGCGTCACTGTCCAGCAGGAAGGCGACCGCGCCCCCGCTGCGCTGGCGCATCTTGGCGGCGATCGTGGCCTGTTCCTCGTCGAGGTCGCCGAAGAAGGCCACCAGCAGCCCCTCGTTGCCGCCGCGCAGCACGTCGTACGCCCGGGACAGGCCCGCGCCGTCCGAGTGGTCGACGACCGCGAGGGTGTCCATCATCAGCCCGGCCGCGTCGGCCGTCTCCTGGCTCGCCCCCGCGAACCCGTCGGCGCCCTCGCCGGGCACCGAGTTGCCCGTGTCGGTCAACAGCCGCACGGAGAAGCCCCGTTCCAGCATGTGCACCAGGACGGACGCGGCGCCCGAGACGGCCCACTCGAAGGCCGAGTCGGGTCCCGCGCCCCGGAAACCGATGCCCCGGGTGTCCAGCAGCACGGTGCACCGGGCGCGCTGGGGCTGCTCCTCCCGGCGCACCATCAGCTCGCCGTAGCGGGCGGTGGAGCGCCAGTGCACACGGCGCAGATCGTCGCCGTAGCGGTAGCCGCGGGGAATGACGTCGTCCTCGCCGGCCAGCGCGAGCGAGCGCTGCCGCCCGTCGCCGTACCCCTTGGACTCGCCGCTGAGGCGCACCGGAGGCAGCGCCTCCACGCGCGGGATCACCGTCAGGGTGTCGTAGGAGGAGAAGGAGCGGGTCAGCTCGCACATGCCGAACGGGTCGGTCAGGCGCAGTTGGAGCGGGCCCAGGGGATAGCGGCCGCGCAGGTCGGAGCGGACGCGGTAGGACACCTCGCGGCGCCCGCCCGGCTCGACGCGGTCCAGCACGAAGCGCGGGCGCGGGCCGAGGACGTAGGGCACCCGGTCCTGGAGCATCAGCAGGCCCGTGGGGAGCCGGGAGACGTTGTCCATCCGCAGGTGGACCCGGGCCTCGCTGCCGGCGGGCACGCGCGCGGGGGAGAGGCGGCGGCTGCCGGCGACCCGGTAACGCGTGCGGTAGAGGAAGACCGCGCAGACCAGGGGCAGCACGGCGAGCAGCAGGCCGACCCGCAACAGATCGCTCTGGCCGAGGACGTAGGCGCAGATCGCGGCCGCGATGCCGGCCGCCAGGAAGGAGCGCCCACGGGTGGTCAGACCCGCCAGGGCGGTGCGGATGCCGCCCTTCTCACCGCGGTCGGCGTCCGCGGGCCCGCTCGCCCCGGTGGTCATCACAGCCTCCGCGGCGGCTGCTGGCCGTAGGCCGGGGTGCCGTGCCCGAGTCCGCCGAAGCCGCCCTGCTGGGGCGTGGCGGGCACCGGCGTGCGCTGCAGGATCTCCTGGACGACCTGCTCGGAGGTGCGGCGGTTGAGCTGGGCCTGGGCGGTGGGCAGCAGCCGGTGGGCCAGGACGGCGACGGCGAGCGCCTGGATGTCGTCCGGCAGGGCGTACTCCCGGCCGCTCAGGGCCGCGGAGGCCTTCGCCGCGCGCAGCAGGTGCAGCGTCGCGCGCGGGGAGGCGCCGAGTCTGAGGTCGGGGTGGGTACGGGTGGCCGTGACCAGGTCGACCGCGTAGCGCCGGACCGTTTCGGCGACGTGCACCGAGCGGACGGCCTCGATCAGCTTGACCATGTCGTGCGCGTGCGCCACCGGCTGCAGGTCCTCCAGCGGGGAGACACCGCCGTGCACGTCGAGCATCTGCAGCTCGGCCTCCACGCTCGGGTAGCCCACCGAGACCCGGGCCATGAAGCGGTCGCGCTGGGCCTCGGGCAGCGGGTAGGTGCCCTCCATCTCCACCGGGTTCTGCGTGGCCACCACCATGAAGGGGCTCGGCAGCTCGTACGTCTGCCCGTCGATGGTGACCTGGCGCTCCTCCATCGACTCCAGCAGCGCGGACTGGGTCTTGGGCGAGGCGCGGTTGATCTCGTCGCCGATCACGATCTGCGCGAAGATCGCTCCGGGCTTGAACTCGAAGTCGCGGCGCTGCTGGTCCCAGATCGACACGCCCGTGATGTCCGAGGGCAGCAGGTCCGGGGTGAACTGGATGCGTCGCACCGAACAGTCGATGGACCTCGCCAGAGCTTTGGCGAGCATGGTCTTGCCCACGCCGGGGACGTCCTCGATCAGAAGATGTCCCTCGGCGAGCAGTACGGTCAGCGAAAGCCGTACGACCTCGGGCTTGCCCTCGATCACTCCTTCCACCGAACTGCGGACCCGCTCCACAGTGGCAGTCAGATCACTAAGGCTCGCTCGATCGTCATAGGTCGTCACCCGGCCCTCCTCGGCCCGTTCTTTCATGGGCCGATGCACAGCTGTACGCCCCGGCCCACCCCGAATCACGGACACCACGCGGGAAACGTCCCGCGCGGCGCCACACCCCGCATTCTTGCTGCCGTTACCGTTTCGTGTCACTCGACTGTGGACAAGTGGCCGCGATATGTCGGGTTTTACGGTGCTTGGGCTCCAGCATGCGCGCGTTCCGCGAGGAACGAGAAGGGCCGGGGACCGATCACGCGGGGTCGATCTCGCGCATCAGGCCGGTCTTCACGTCGAAGACGAAGCCGCGCACGTCGTCCGTGTGCAGCAGGAACGGCGAGGTGCGCACCCGCTGCATGGACTGGCGGACGTCCTGGTCGACGTCCGCGAAGGCCTCCGCCGCCCAGGCGGGGCGCTGGCCGACCTCCTCCTCCAGCTCGGTGCGGAAGTCCTCGGTGATGGTCTCCATGCCGCAGCCGGTGTGGTGGATGAGGACGATGCTGCGGGTGCCGAGCTTGCGCTGGCTGATGGTGAGGGAGCGGATCACGTCGTCGGTGACCACGCCGCCCGCGTTGCGGATGGTGTGGCAGTCGCCGAGCTGCAGACCGAGCGCCTTGTGCAGGTCGATACGGGCGTCCATGCAGGCCACGACCGCCACGTGCAGCACGGGGCGGGCGTCCATCCCGGGGTCGGTGAACGCCTCGGCGTAGCGTTCGTTCGCCTCGACCAGGCGGTCGGTGACCGTGCCGCCTCGTATGGCGCCTTCGGATTCGGTGGAAACTGATGCGGAAGTCGTCATAGTCATGACGTTACTGGTCACCGTCGGTCCGGTCTTCGTGTGAGAGCGGGAAAAGAGCGTCATCACGGTCCTCTTGTGAGGTAACCCACATAGGTGGCGGACGGAAAGCCGTACGGGTGATTTTCCCCGGTATGCCGCTTCGCACGCACCTCGGGGCACGACGCGCAGGCCGGTTGATTGACCGCGAGACACCGTGGACTAAAGTGGCGCGAAGCGGGAGGCGAGGCTCTCCCTGCTGGACTGACATCCCCGGAGACCCGGCGATTTTCCGGGCTCTCCCCACGTGCGCGGCGCGTACGTACGGCTCGGCCTCCTCCCGCTCACGGCCGGCTGACGCTTCCGGCGCGGCAGGCCTCCCCTTCACGAGCGGGCGGGGACCCGGCGGTGCGTACGGCCCAGCCGGACCTGAGAGGGCCCCTTGAGCCAGAGTCGACACGTCCCGGTGATGCTCCAGCGGTGCCTGGATCTGCTGGCGCCCGCGCTGGAGCGGCCGGGAGCGGTGGTCGTCGACTGCACCCTCGGACTCGGCGGTCACAGCGAGGCCCTCCTCCAGCGCTTCCCCGAGGCCCGGCTCGTCGCCCTCGACCGCGACAAGGAGGCGCTGCGCCTGTCCGGCGAGCGGCTCGCCCCCTTCGGTGAGCGCGCCACCCTGGTGCACGCCGTCTACGACGAGCTCCCCGGCGTACTGGACCGGCTCGGCATCGCGCGCGTGCAGGGCGTCCTGTTCGACCTCGGTGTCTCCTCCATGCAGCTCGACGAGGCCGACCGCGGCTTCGCCTACGCCCAGGACGCCCCGCTCGACATGCGCATGGACCAGACGACCGGGATCAGCGCCGCCGAGGTCCTCAACACCTATCCGCCGGGCGAACTGGTCCGGATCCTGCGCGCCTACGGCGAGGAGAAGCAGGCCAAGCGGATCGTGTCCGCAATCGTGCGCGAGCGCGCGAAGGAGCCGTTCGACAACAGCGCGCGGCTCGTCGAACTCATCCGGGACGCCCTGCCGCAGGCCGCCAAGCGCACCGGCGGCAACCCGGCCAAGCGCACCTTCCAGGCCCTGCGCATCGAGGTCAACGGTGAGCTCTCCGTGCTGGAGCGGGCGATCCCGGCGGCCGTGAAGGCGCTCGCCGTGGGCGGACGGATCGCCGTCCTGTCGTACCACTCGCTGGAGGACCGGCTGGTCAAGCAGGTGTTCGCGGCGGGTGCGGCCACCACCGCGCCTCCCGGGCTGCCGGTCGTCCCCGAGCGGTACCAGCCCCGCCTCAAGCTGCTCACGCGCGGTGCCGAACTTCCCACCGAGGAAGAGGTCGCCGAGAACCGGCGGGCGGCACCGGCGCGGCTGCGCGGGGCCGAGCGCATCAGGGAGGACGCCGAACAATGAGGGGCGTGAGTGAGTTGGGAAACCGCACTCACTGGAGGCCGTGTGAGTAGGAAACCCGAACTGAGGGGGCGGGCCGCTCGTCTCGCCCGGCTCTTCCCCGGCCCGGGAAGCTCCGGGCAGGCGGCCCGCACCCCGTTCGTGCTTCTCGTCGTGCTCCTCCTCGGCGGCGGTCTGATCGGTCTGCTGGTGCTGAACTCCGCACTCAGCGAGGGCTCGTTCAAGCTGGACGACCTGCAGAAGGACACCAAGAACCTCACCGACGAGGAACAGGCGCTCCAGCGGGACATCGACGCCTACTCCGCGCCGGACGCCCTCCAGCGCCGCGCCCGGGAGCTCGGCATGCTGCCCGGCGGCGACCCCGCCTTCCTCGGCCCCGACGGCACGGTCAAGGGGGTCCCCTCGGCCGCCGCCCAGCAGTCCGCCGCACAGATCCCGCTGGTCCTGCGCCCGCCGGAGACCCTCGCCCAGTCACCGGCCGACACCCTCCCGCAGGCCGACACGCCCACCGCGGTTCCCACGCCCGCGCTCACCCCCACCACGACCCCCGGCAGGTGACGGAAGTGTCCGACAGGGAACCGCCGCGCCGCCGCGTGCCCGGCCCCGCGCGTCCCGTCCGTCCCGCCGCCGGCCGGCAGCGCCCCGGCGCCCGCCCGGCGGCCCGCCGCCCGGCACCGGCCCGCCCGGCCGCCCCCAAGCCGCTGCGTCTGGGCAGCCCGCGCCCCCGACTGCGCCTGGTGGGCCTCGCCCTGGCCCTCGTCCTGATCGCCTTCGTCGTACGACTGCTGCAGGTCCAGGCCGTCGACGCGAGCACCTACGCCGCCAAGGCCGACCAGAACCGCTACGTCGGCCAGGTGCTGCCCGCCGAGCGCGGCGGCATCACCGACCGCGCCGGCGTGGCACTCGCGACCAGCGTGGACGCCTACGACATCACCGCCGACCCCACGATGTTCACCCGTGAGCAGCTGAAGATCGACGACGGGCCCGAGCAGGCGGCGGCACTGCTCGCGCCCATCCTCGGCGTGGACCAGGACGCCCTGGTGAAAAAGCTCCGGCCGAAGAACAAGGCGCTGCGCTACACCCTGCTCGCCCAGCGGCAGACGCCGCAGGTGTGGACGCAGATCAAGGACCTGAAGGCCGCGCTGGCGAAGAAGTCGGACACCGCCGACGTCCTGGCCGGCGTCTTCTCCACCCCCAGCAGCAAGCGGGTCTACCCCAACGGCGCCCTCGCCGCCGGGATACTGGGCTGGGTCAACGCCGACGGCAAGGGCGGCGGCGGCATCGAGCAGGAGCTGAACAAGGAACTGTCCGGCAAGGACGGCAAGATCCGCTACGCCCAGTCCGGCGGCCGGCTGGTACCCACCGCGGGCTCCACGGAGACCCCCGCGGTGCCCGGCAGCGACGTCGAGCTCACCATCGACCGCGACATCCAGTGGGCCGCCCAGAGCGCGATCAGCGAGCAGGTGAAGAAGTCCGGGGCGGACCGCGGCTACGTGATAGTGCAGGACACCCGCACCGGCGAGATCCTCGCGATGGCCAACTCGCCCGGCTTCGACCCGAACGACCTGTCCAAGGCGAACCCGAACGCCCTGCACAACTGGGCCGTCGAGGACGCCTACGAGCCCGGCTCCACCGCCAAGATCATGTCGATGGCCGCCGTCCTGCAGGAGAACGTTGCCACGCCGCTGACGCACGTCGTCGTGCCCAACCGGCTGCACCGCGGCGACCGTCTCTTCAAGGACGACATCGACCACAAGACCTGGGACCTCACGCTCAACGGCGTCCTCGCCAAGTCCAGCAACATCGGCACCATCCTGGCCACCGGCCAGCTCGGCAGGACGCAAGGGCAGGCCAACCAGGTCCTCTACAAGTACCTGCGCGGTTTCGGCCTCGGCAGCTACAGCGGACTGGGCTTCCCCGGCGAGACCAAGGGCATCCTCGCCCCGCCCGACAAGTGGTCGACCTCCCAGCAGTACACGATTCCTTTCGGCCAGGGCATGTCGCTCAACGCGCTCCAGGCGGCGTCGGTCTACTCGACGATCGCCAACGGCGGCGTCCGCGTCGCACCCACCCTCGTACGCGGCACGAAGGGGCCCGACGGACGGTTCGTGCCGGCCGCGAAGCCCAAGAAGACAAGGGTCGTGAGCGCGAAGACGGCGAAGACGCTCGCCCAGATGCTGGAGTCGGTCGTGGACGACCAGGAGGGCACGGGCGCCAAGGCGCGCATCCCCGGCTACCGGGTGGCGGGCAAGACGGGTACGGCCAACCGCGTGGATCCGGCCACCGGCAAGTACCGCGGATACACGTCCTCGTTCGCCGGGTTCGCCCCCGCGGACAACCCGCGCGTGACCGTCTACTGCGCCATCCAGAACGCCACGAAGGGCAACTACTTCGGCGGCCAGATCTGCGGGCCCATCTTCAAGGAGGTGATGGAGTTCGCACTGAAGACCCTCCAGGTCCCGCCGACGGGCGCCCAGCCCGCGCGACTTCCCGTCACCTTCACTCCCTGATCAGCGCAACCAGCCAGGAACGCTCCGTGACCATGATCACTCCCGACTCCGGCAACCCGGACACCCCCCGCCCCTCGCTTCGCCCGCAGGCGGGTGCGCCCGGTACGCTCACCGCCGTGCCACACGCTGATCAGTCCCAAACCACCCAGAAGGGCGTTTCCGTGACATATCCGGGGCCGCCGCGACCGGTTCAGGTCTCCGCCACACCCCTGACGGAGCTCGCCGATCAGCTGGGTGCCACCGCGCCGGAGAGCGCCGCCGAGGTCACGGGCATCACCCATGACTCGCGCGCCGTCCGCCCCAGCGACCTGTACGCCGCCCTGCCGGGCGCCCGCCTGCACGGCGCCGACTTCGTGAAACAGGCCGCCGGCCTCGGCGCCGTCGCGGTGCTGACGGACCCGACCGGAGCCGAGCGCGCCGCCGCGACGGGCCTGCCGGTCCTGGTCGTCGACGACCCGCGGGCACGGATGGGCGAGCTGGCGGCCACGATCTACGGCCACCCGGGCCGCGACCTGCTCCAGATCGGCATCACCGGCACCTCCGGCAAGACCACCACCGCCTACCTCGTCGAGGGCGGTCTGAAGACCAAGAACAACACCGGCCTCATCGGCACGGTCGAGATGCGCATCGGCGACGAGCGCATCAAGTCCGAGCGCACCACCCCCGAAGCCACCGACCTGCAGGCCCTGTTCGCCGTGATGCGCGAGCGCGGGGTCGAGGCGGTCGCCATGGAGGTCTCCAGCCACGCCCTGGTCCTCGGCCGGGTCGACGGCTGCGTCTTCGACATCGGCGTGTTCACCAACCTCAGCCCGGAACACATGGAGTTCCACTCCGACATGGAGGACTACTTCCGGGCCAAGGCGCAGCTGTTCACGCCCCGCCGCAGCAGGCTCGGCGTGGTCAACGTCGACGACGAGTACGGCCGCAGGCTGGCCAGGGAGGCCACCGTCCCGGTCGTCACCTACTCCGCCGAGGGCCACCCGGACGCCGACTGGCGGGCCGAGGACGTCCGGGTCGGCCCGATGGACTCGACGTTCACCGTCGTCGGCCCCGAGGGCCAGCGGATCGAGGCCACCTCGCCCCTGCCGGGCGGCTTCAACGTGGCCAACACCCTCGCCGCGATCACCGCCCTCGCCACGGCCGGACTCGACCCGCAGGCGGCAGCCGACGGCGTCGCCGCCGTGCCGGGCGTACCGGGCCGGCTGGAGCGCGTGGACGCCGGACAGCCGTATCTCGCGGTCGTCGACTACGCCCACAAGACGGACGCCGTCGAGTCGGTCCTGCGCGCCCTGCGCAAGGTCACCGAGGGCCGGCTGCACGTCGTGCTCGGCTGCGGCGGCGACCGCGACAGGACCAAGCGGGCGCCGATGGGCGCCGCCGCGGCCCGCCTCGCCGACACCGCCGTACTGACCTCCGACAACCCCCGCTCCGAGGACCCCCTCTCGATCCTTGCAACCATGCTCGAGGGCGCCGCGTCCGTACCAGCACACGAACGCGGTGAGGTGCAGGTCTTCGAGGACCGGGCCGCCGCGATCGCCGCAGCCGTCGCCCGCGCGCAGCCCGGTGACACCGTGCTCGTCGCGGGCAAGGGCCACGAGCAGGGCCAGGACATCGCCGGTGTGGTCCGTCCCTTCGACGACCGCCAGGTGCTTCGAGAAGCCATCCAGCAGACCCAGGGATGAACTTGTGATCGCCCTCTCTCTCGCCGAGATCGCAGCAGTCGTCGGCGGGCAGACGCACGACATACCGGATCCGTCCGTCCAGGTCACCGCCACGGTCGTCAGGGACTCCCGCGAGGTGCGGCCCGGCAGCCTGTTCGTCGCCTTCGTCGGCGAGCGCGTCGACGGCCACGACTTCGCCCGGCAGGTCGTGGAGGCGGGCGCGGTCGCCGTCCTCGCGTCCCGGCCCGTCGGTGTCCCCGCGATCGTCGTCGACGACGTCCAGAGCGCCCTCGGCGCCCTCGCCCGGCACGTCGTACGACGGCTCGGCGCCACCCTCGTGGCCCTGACCGGCTCCGCGGGCAAGACCAGCACCAAGGACCTGATCGCCCAGGTCCTGCAGCGCAAGGCGCCGACGGTGTTCACGCCCGGCTCGCTCAACAACGAGATCGGCCTGCCGCTCACCGCCCTGTCCGCCACCGAGGAGACGAAGTTCCTCGTGCTGGAGATGGGCGCCCGCGGCATCGGCCACATCCGCTACCTCACCGAGCTGACCCCGCCGCGGATCGGCCTCGTGCTCAACGTCGGCAGCGCCCACATCGGCGAGTTCGGCGGACGCGAGCAGATCGCGCAGGCCAAGGGCGAGCTCGTGGAGTCCCTTCCGGAGGACGGTGCCGCGATCCTCAACGCGGACGACCCCCTCGTACGCGCCATGGCGTCCCGTACGAAGGCCAAGGTGGTCCTCTTCGGCGAGACCGACGAAGCGGACGTACGGGCCGAGAACGTGCGACTCACGGACACGGGACAGCCCGCGTTCAGGCTCCACACACCCTCCGGTGCAAGCGACGTGACCATGCGCCTGTACGGTGAGCACCACGTGTCGAACGCGCTCGCCGCGGCCGCCGTCGCCCATGAGCTGGGCATGTCCGCAAGTGAGATCGCCACCGCGCTCTCCGAGGCGGACTCCCTCTCCCGCTGGCGCATGGAGGTCACCGAGCGACCGGACGGCGTGACCATCGTCAACGACGCCTACAACGCGAACCCCGAGTCCATGCGAGCCGCCCTGCGCGCGCTCGCGGCCATGGGCAAGGGACGTCGGACCTGGGCGGTGCTCGGCAAGATGGCCGAGCTCGGGGACGAGGCGCTCGCCGAGCACGACGCGGTCGGACGGCTCGCCGTCCGGCTCAATGTCGGCAAGCTCGTCGCGGTCGGGGGCAGGGAAGCGTCCTGGCTGCAACTGGGCGCATATAACGAGGGTTCGTGGGGTGAGGAGTCGGTGCACGTGTCCGACGCACAGGCGGCGGTCGACCTGTTGCGCAGCCAGTTGCGCCCGGGGGACGTCGTGCTCGTGAAGGCGTCCCGGTCGGTGGGGCTCGAAAGCGTGGCGCAGGCGCTGCTCGAGACCGGTGCCGCGGGTGGGGCTGATGCCCGATGATGAAGCAGATCCTGTTCTCCGGCGTCATCGGTCTCTTCCTGACGCTGGTCGGCACCCCGCTGCTGATCAAGCTGCTGGCGCGCAAGGGCTACGGCCAGTACATCCGTGACGACGGCCCGCGCGAGCACGCCAGCAAGCGCGGTACGCCGACGATGGGCGGTATCGCCTTCATCCTGGCCACCGTCGCCGCGTACTTCCTGTCGAAGGTGATCACCGGTCAGCCGCCCACCTACTCGGGCCTGTTGGTCCTCGGCCTGATGTGCGGCATGGGCCTGGTCGGCTTCCTGGACGACTACATCAAGATCGTCAAGCGGCGTTCGCTGGGCCTGCGGGCCAAGGCGAAGATGGCCGGCCAGCTGATCGTCGGCATCAGCTTCGCGGTGCTCGCGCTGCAGTTCTCCGATGCCCGCGGCAACACCCCTGCCTCCACCAAGCTGTCGTTCATCACGGACTTCGGCTGGACCATCGGCCCGGTGCTGTTCGTGGTCTGGGCGCTGTTCATGATCCTCGCGATGTCGAACGGCGTGAACCTGACGGACGGTCTGGACGGCCTGGCCACCGGCGCCTCCGTGCTCGTCTTCGGCGCCTACACCTTCATCGGCGTCTGGCAGTTCCAGGAGTCCTGCGCCAACGCGCAGACCCTCACCAACCCGGGCGCCTGCTACGAGGTGCGCGACCCGCTGGACCTCGCGGTCATCGCCTCCGCGCTGATGGGCGCCTGCCTCGGCTTCCTGTGGTGGAACACCTCGCCGGCCAAGATCTTCATGGGCGACACCGGTTCGCTCGCCCTCGGCGGTGTCCTGACCGGCCTCGCCATCTGCTCCCGCACGGAGCTGCTGGTGGCCATCATGGGCGGTCTGTTCGTCCTCATCACCATGTCGGTCGTCATCCAGGTCGGCTCCTTCCGGCTCACCGGCAAGCGCGTCTTCCGGATGGCGCCACTGCAGCACCACTTCGAACTCAAGGGCTGGTCCGAGGTCCTGGTCGTGGTCCGCTTCTGGATCATCCAGGGCATCTGCGTGATCGTCGGACTGGGCCTCTTCTACGCGGGATGGGCAGCGGACAAGTGACCTCCTCGGTGCCTGAGGGATTCTCGGAGTTCCAGGGCAAGCACGTCACCGTCGCCGGGCTCGGCGTCTCCGGCATCCCGGCGGCCAAGGTCCTGCACGCGCGCGGGGCGATCGTCACGGTCGTCAACGACGGCGACGACGCACGCGCGCGTGAACAGGCCGCGGAGTTGGAGGCGCTCGGCATCACCGTGCGCCTAGGCGACGGCGCGACCCTGCCGAACGGCACCGAACTCGTCGTCACCGCGCCCGGCTGGAAGCCGGACAAGCCGCTGTTCGAGGCCGCCCGCGAAGCCGGCCTGGAGATCTGGGGCGACGTCGAACTCGCCTGGCGGCTCAGGGGCCCCGACGCGGCCCCCTGGCTCGCCGTCACCGGCACCAACGGCAAGACCACCACCGTGCAGATGCTGGCGTCGATCCTGAAGGCGGCCGGCCTGCGCACGGCCGCCGTCGGCAACATCGGCGTCTCGCTGCTGGACGCGGTGCTCGGCGAGGAGCACTACGACGTCCTGGCAGTGGAGTTGTCGAGCTACCAGCTCCACTGGGCGCCCTCGCTGCGCGCCCATTCGGCGGCGGTGCTCAACCTCGCTCCCGACCACCTCGACTGGCACGGCTCCATGGAGGCGTACGCCAGGGACAAGGGTCGCATCTACGAGGGCAATCGGGTCGCCTGCGTCTACAACGTCGCCGACAAGGCCACCGAGGACCTGGTCCGCGAGGCCGACGTCGAGGAGGGCTGCCGGGCCATCGGCTTCACCCTCGGCACCCCGGGGCCCTCCCAACTCGGCGTCGTCGAGGGCATCCTGGTCGACCGCGCCTTCGTGGAGAACCGGCACAAGAACGCCCAGGAGCTCGCCGAGGTCGCCGACGTCCACCCGCCGGCTCCGCACAACATCGCCAACGCCCTTGCCGCGGCGGCTCTCGCGCGCGCCTTCGGGGTGCCCCCCAAGGCCGTACGCGACGGTCTGCGGAACTTCACGCCCGACGCGCACCGCATCGCGCACGTGGCCCATGTGGACGGGGTCGCCTACGTCGACGACTCCAAGGCCACCAACACCCACGCCGCGGAAGCCTCGTTGGCGGCGTACGAGTCCATCGTCTGGATCGCGGGCGGCCTCGCCAAGGGCGCCACCTTCGACGAGCTGGTCGCCAAGTCGGCAAAGCGACTTCGTGGCGCCGTGCTCATCGGCGCCGACCGCGCTCTCATCCGCCAAGCGCTCGCGCGACACGCGCCGGAAGTACCCGTCGTCGACCTCGACCGGACCGACACTGGGGCGATGCTCGCGGCTGTCCAGGAGGCCCAGCGGCTCGCGGTCGAAGGCGACACGGTGCTGCTGGCCCCCGCCTGTGCCTCGATGGACATGTTCGCCAACTACAACAAGCGCGGTGACGCGTTCGCGGAGGCGGTTCGCGAACTCGGCGCCTGACCGACGTAGCGGAGGCGTCTGATGCCCAGTAGCCGTACCGGACGGCCGCCCGTTCAGCGGGCCGTCGGACGTCCCGCCGGCCCCAGGCCGCCCCGCGACAACCCGGTGCTGCGCGCCTACCTGAACGCCAAGCGCGCCTGGGACCGGCCGCTGACCGCCTACTACCTGATCGCCGGCGGCAGTTTCCTGATCACCCTGCTCGGTCTGGTGATGGTCTACTCGGCCTCCCAGGTCACCGCGCTGCAGATGTCCCTGCCGGGCTCCTACTTCTTCCGCAAGCAGCTGCTCGCGGCCGTCATCGGCGCCGTCCTGCTGCTGGTCGCCTCCCGGATGCCGGTCAAGCTGCACCGCGCGCTGGCCTATCCGATCCTCGCGGGCGCCGTCTTCCTGATGGCGCTGGTGCAGGTGCCGGGGATAGGGATGTCGGTCAACGGCAACCAGAACTGGATCTCGCTCGGCGGCTCCTTCCAGATCCAGCCCAGCGAGTTCGGCAAGCTCGCCCTGGTCCTGTGGAGCGCCGACCTGCTGGCCCGCAAGCAGGACAAGAACCTGCTCAACCAGTGGAAGCACATGCTGGTGCCGCTCGTGCCGGTCGCCTTCCTGCTGCTCGGGCTGATCATGCTCGGCGGCGACATGGGCACGGCGATCATCCTCACGGCGATCCTGTTCGGCCTGTTGTGGCTGGCCGGGGCGCCCACCCGCCTCTTCGTCGGCGTGCTGTCGATCGCCGCCACTCTCGGTGTGATCCTGATCAAGACCAGCCCGAACCGCATGGCCCGCCTCGCCTGCATCGGCGCCACGGAGCCCAAGTCCGGCGTCGCCGACTGCTGGCAGGCCGTGCACGGGATCTACGCGCTCGCATCCGGCGGAATCTTCGGATCCGGGCTCGGTGCGAGTGTGGAAAAATGGGGGCAACTCCCCGAAGCGCACACGGACTTCATCTTCGCCGTCACCGGTGAGGAACTGGGCCTGGCGGGCACGCTGTCGGTACTCGCCCTCTTCGCGGCTCTAGGCTATGCGGGTATCCGCGTGGCCGGACGCACGGAGGACCCCTTCGTCAGGTATGCCGCGGGAGGTGTGACCACCTGGATCACCGCTCAGGCGGTGATCAACATCGGTGCAGTGCTCGGCCTGCTGCCGATCGCCGGAGTCCCCCTCCCGCTGTTCTCCTACGGGGGATCCGCCCTGCTGCCGACCATGTTCGCCATCGGGCTGCTGATCGCGTTCGCGCGTGACGAGCCCGCAGCGCGGGCGGCGCTTTCCATGCGGCAACCCCGCTTTGGTAGAAAGCGGGCGGGAGGCGCCGTGCGGGACCGGGGGCCTCGGAGATGGAACACGATGCGACGGCGTGCCTCGGCGGCGCGCTCGTCCGGAGAGCGGTGAATTTCGGTGCATGTCGTACTCGCCGGTGGGGGGACCGCCGGCCACATCGAGCCCGCGCTCGCCCTCGCGGACGCCCTGCGCAGGCAGGACCCGACCGTGGGGATCACGGCCCTGGGCACGGAGCGCGGCCTGGAGACCAAGCTCGTTCCGCAGCGGGGCTACGAGCTCGCGCTGATCCCCGCCGTACCCCTGCCGCGCAAGCCCACCCCCGAGCTGATCACCGTTCCGGGCCGGCTGCGCGGCACGATCAAGGCGACCGAGCAGATCCTGGAGCGCACCAAGGCGGACGCGGTGGTCGGCTTCGGCGGTTACGTCGCGCTGCCCGGCTATCTCGCCGCCAAGCGCCTCGGCGTGCCGATCGTCATCCACGAGGCCAACGCGCGCCCCGGCCTCGCCAACAAGATCGGGTCCCGGTACGCCGCCCAGGTGGCCGTCGCCACCCCGGACAGCAAGCTGCGGAACTCCCGCTACATCGGGATCCCGCTGCGGCACACCATCGCCACCCTGGACCGGGCCGCCGCCCGCCCCGAGGCCCGGCACATGTTCGGTCTCGACCCCAACCTGCCCACGCTGCTGGTCTCCGGCGGCTCGCAGGGCGCCCGCCGCCTCAACGAGGTGGTCCAGCAGGTCGCGCCGTGGTTGCAGCAGGCCGGCATCCAGATCCTGCACGCGGTCGGCCCGAAGAACGAACTGCCGCACGTGCAGCAGATGCCGGGGATGCCCCCCTACATCCCGGTAAGTTACCTGGACCGGATGGATCTCGCGTACGCGGCGGCCGACATGATGCTCTGCCGCGCGGGCGCGATGACCGTCGCCGAACTCTCCGCCGTCGGGCTCCCGGCCGCCTACGTCCCGCTGCCCATCGGCAACGGCGAACAGCGGCTGAACGCCCAGCCGGTGGTCAAGGCCGGCGGCGGACTGCTGGTCGACGACGCGGAACTGACGCCCGACTGGGTGCGGGCGAACGTCCTGCCCGTGCTCGCCGACCCGCACCGGCTGTACGAGATGTCCCGCGCCGCCGCCGAGTTCGGCCGCCGGGACGCCGACGAACTCCTCGTCGGCATGGTGTACGAGGCGATCGCCGCCCACCGTGCACAGCACTAGGACCGCATGAGCGAAGGGCAGGGAGCGTGGCCGGACCGACCACCGCCGAGCGTGGTGAACGTCAGCAGGAGTCGTCCGGCCCGCCTCTCGCCCGGCGGTTGAGGCGGCTGAAGCCGCCACGCGTTCGTACGATCATCATTCTCGCCGTGGTGCTGGTCCTCCTCGGCGCGGGCACCGTGTGGGTGCTGTACGGCTCCTCGTGGACCCGTGTGGAGCGGGTGTCCGTCTCCGGCACCAGGGTCCTGACGCCCACGCAGGTGCGGGCGGCCGCCGAGGTTCCCGTCGGGGCACCGCTGATTTCCGTCGACACCGACGAGATCGAGGCGAGGCTGCGCGCGAAACTGCCCCGAATCGACACCGTTGACGTGGTCCGTTCCTGGCCGCACGGAATCGACCTGAAAGTGGTTGAACGCACTCCGGTTCTGATTGTCCAAAAGGGCGGAAACTTCGTCGAAGTGGACGATGAAGGTGTCCGTTTCGCCACGGTTTCCCGGGCTCCGAAGGGCGTGCCGGCACTGGAATTGCGGCTCTCCCGGGGTTCCGCCGCGGCGAGCCTGCGGCGCTTCGGCGAGGCCCGTCTGGTGCGCGAGGCGGTGCGCGTCGCCGACGCCATTCCGGCGGCCGTCGCGGGCGAGACCGCGACCGTCAAAGTGCGTTCCTACGACGACATCCTGCTGCTGCTGAGCGGGGGCCGGACCGTGGCGTGGGGGAGTTCCGAGAGGGGCGCGCTGAAGGCCCGTACGCTCACCGCTCTCATGAAAGCGGCGCCCGATGCGCGGCACTTCGACGTCTCGGTTCCCACCGCTCCGGCGTCATCGGGGAGTTGACGCACATCCGCGCAGGCCAGCACCCTGGTTGGGCACTGCTATGCCTGATCACATAGGGTGAAAAGAAAAACGGGAGGTTCGGCGTGTTCGTTGAACGTGCGCCACTTGTCGACTTAGTGTCCTGTTCGGAAGACTCCAGCGAACAGTCACACTGGTAACCCTAAACTTCAACGTTAGGGTTCGGGTCGGCGCTACGGACCGTCCCAATCGGCATCAGTCGCCGGATCGCACTCACCCGCGAAACGGCGACACGTAACTCGAGGCGAGAGGCCTTCGACGTGGCAGCACCGCAGAACTACCTCGCAGTCATCAAAGTCATCGGTGTCGGCGGCGGTGGTGTCAATGCCATCAACCGGATGATCGAGGTCGGTCTCAAGGGCGTCGAGTTCATCGCCATCAACACCGACGCGCAGGCGCTGTTGATGAGCGACGCCGACGTCAAGCTCGACGTCGGCCGCGAACTCACCCGCGGACTCGGCGCCGGAGCCAACCCGGCCGTCGGCCGCAAGGCCGCCGAGGACCACCGCGAGGAGATCGAGGAGGTCCTCAAGGGGGCCGACATGGTCTTCGTGACGGCCGGTGAAGGCGGCGGCACCGGCACCGGCGGCGCGCCCGTCGTGGCCAACATCGCCCGCTCCCTGGGCGCCCTCACCATCGGCGTGGTCACCCGCCCCTTCACCTTCGAGGGCCGGCGCCGCGCCAACCAGGCAGAGGACGGCATCGCCGAACTCCGCGAAGAGGTCGACACCCTCATCGTCATCCCGAACGACCGGCTGCTGTCCATCTCGGACCGCCAGGTCTCGGTGCTCGACGCCTTCAAGTCGGCCGACCAGGTCCTGCTCTCCGGTGTCCAGGGCATCACCGACCTCATCACCACCCCCGGCCTCATCAACCTCGACTTCGCCGACGTCAAGTCGGTCATGTCCGAGGCCGGTTCGGCCCTCATGGGCATCGGCTCGGCCCGCGGCGACGACCGCGCGGTGGCCGCGGCCGAGATGGCGATCTCCTCGCCGCTGCTCGAGGCGTCCATCGACGGCGCCCGCGGTGTGCTGCTCTCCATCTCCGGCGGCTCCGACCTCGGCCTGTTCGAGATCAACGAGGCGGCCCAGCTGGTGAGCGAGGCCGCCCACCCCGAGGCCAACATCATCTTCGGCGCGGTCATCGACGACGCGCTCGGCGACGAGGTCCGGGTCACGGTGATCGCGGCCGGCTTCGACGGCGGTCAGCCGCCGGCCCGCCGAGAGACCGTCATGGGCTCGTCCTCGGCCTCGGCCCGCCGCGACGAGCCCACTCCGGTACGGCAGCCCGAGTCCCGCCCGTCCTTCGGCTCGCTCGGCAGCGTGACGCCGAAGGAGGACCCGGAGCCCGCTCCCGAGCCGGTCGCCGACCTCCCGGTCGCCCCTCCGGTCCCGCCGTCGCGGTCCTACACCGACAGCGCCGCCGAGGAGCTGGACGTACCGGACTTCCTCAAGTGATCCTTCTGACGTGATAAAGCAGCGCGACACCGTGAGCGGCGCGCACTTCGCCTTCACCGACCGGTGGGGCGGGGTGAGCGCCGTTCCGTACGAGGAGCTCAACCTCGGCGGAGCGGTCGGCGACGACCCCGACGCCGTACGCACCAATCGGGAGCTGGCCGCCAAGTCCCTCGGCCTCGACCCGGCGAACGTGGTCTGGATGAACCAGGTGCACGGAGCGGAGGTGGCCGTGGTCGACGGACCGTGGGGCGAGAGTCCCGTGCCCGAGGTCGACGCGATCGTCACCACGCGGCGCGGACTCGCCCTCGCCGTGCTCACCGCCGACTGCACGCCGGTCCTGCTCGCCGACCCGGTCGCCGGAGTCGTCGCCGCGGCGCACGCGGGCCGGCCCGGTATGGTCGCCGGCGTCGTGCCGGCCGCGCTACGCGCGATGACCGAGCTGGGCGCCGACCCCGCCCGGATCGTCGCCCGCACCGGACCGGCCGTCTGCGGCCGGTGCTACGAGGTGCCCGAGGAGATGCGCGCCGACGTGGCCGCGGTCGAACCGGCGGCGTACGCCGAGACGAGCTGGGGCACGCCCGCGGTCGACGTGACCGCCGGAGTGCACGCGCAGCTCGACCGGCTCGGGGTGCGCGACCGGTGGCAGTCCCCGGCGTGCACGCTGGAGTCGGCCGATCACTTCTCGTACCGACGCGACCGCACCACGGGGCGACTCGCGGGATATGTCTGGCTGGACTGAGGGACATGACGGACCGTAAGGACGAACTCGCCGCGAACCTGGCGAAGGTGGAGCGTCGTATCGCCGACGCGTGCGCGGCCGTCGGCCGGGGGCGGGACGAGGTGACCCTGATCGTGGTCACCAAGACCTACCCGGCGAGCGATGTGCGGATCCTGTCGGAGCTCGGCGTGCGGCACGTTGCCGAGAACCGGGACCAGGACGCCGCGCCCAAGGCTGCCGCTTGCTCGGACCTGCCGTTGACTTGGCACTTTGTTGGTCAGTTGCAGACCAACAAGGTTCGATCCGTGGTCGGTTATGCCGATATGGTGCAGTCCGTCGACCGTGCCCGGCTGGTCACCGCCCTCTCCAGGGAGGCGGAGCGGCAGGGGCGCGAGCTGGGCTGTCTGATCCAGGTCGCGCTCGACGCGGGGGAGAACGGGCGCGGGGAGCGCGGGGGTGTCGGACCGGACGGAATCGAAGAGCTGGGCGAACTCGTGGCAGGCGCGCCCGGACTGCGGCTGGCGGGTCTGATGACCGTCGCGCCGCTCACCGGACCCTACGCGGGACGCGAACAGGCGGCGTTCGAGCGGTTGATGGATTTGTCGACCGACCTGCGCCGGGCCCATCCGGCTGCGAACATGGTCTCGGCAGGAATGAGTGCGGACCTCGAACAGGCCGTGGCGGCCGGAGCGACACATGTACGCGTCGGCACTGCGGTACTCGGACTCCGCGCACGGCTCGGGTAACGTCGCCAGGAAGTCGGACCACAGCAGAAAATATGGTCAATGCCGCCGAAAGGCGGGCACAACGGCCTCGTGGATCGCGGGCACTTGGCAGTCGTCAGTCGATCCACCACAGAGCGGAGGACTCAGAGCATGGCCGGCGCGATGCGCAAGATGGCGGTCTACCTCGGCCTCGTGGAGGACGATGGGTACGACGGCAGGGGATTCGACCCCGATGACGACTTCGAGCCCGAACTCGACCCCGAGCCGGAGCGGGACCACCGACGGCACGAACCGTCGCACCAGTCTCACGCCGCACATCAGTCCCAAAGGGACGAAGAGGTGCGAATCGTGCAGCCCTCCGTGCCGCGCGAACCGGTCGCCCGTTCCGCTTCGCTACCCGCGGAATCCGGCCGTCCGGCGCGCATCGCGCCCGTGGCGTCCATCACACAAGAACGCGCAAGTCTGGAGAAGAACGCACCGGTGATCATGCCCAAGGTCGTGTCCGAACGAGAGCCTTACCGGATCACCACGCTTCACCCGCGGACCTACAACGAGGCCCGTACTATCGGGGAACACTTCCGTGAGGGCACCCCGGTGATCATGAATCTGACTGAGATGGATGACACAGACGCGAAGCGACTTGTCGACTTTGCGGCCGGTTTGGTGTTTGGTCTTCACGGCAGCATCGAGCGGGTGACGCAGAAGGTGTTCCTGTTGTCGCCTGCTAACGTCGATGTCACGGCGGAGGACAAGGCCCGCATCGCAGAGGGCGGGTTCTTCAACCAGAGCTGAGACGCACGACCGGAAACAGCAGTACAAGTAGGACCCAGCAGCACGGAAACAGGGGAGAGGGAAGCACCAGCAATGAGCGTGGTTTGGCAGGTCATTTACATCGCGCTGATGTGCTTCCTGATCGTGCTCATCTTCCGGTTGGTCATGGACTACGTCTTCCAGTTCGCCCGCTCATGGCAACCCGGCAAGGCGATGGTGGTCGTTCTGGAGGCCACCTACACTGTCACTGATCCACCGCTCAAGCTTCTGCGGCGGTTCATTCCGCCGCTGCGTCTCGGGGGCGTGGCGCTCGACCTGTCCTTCTTCGTACTGATGATCATCGTCTACATCCTGATCTCGATCGTGAGCCGGCTGTGAGCGATGTGACCTACCGTCTTGCCGAATGCCGACGACTACGTTGAGGTGAAGAGATGCCGTTGACCCCCGAGGACGTGCGGAACAAGCAGTTCACGACCGTCCGCCTCCGAGAAGGCTATGACGAGGACGAGGTCGATGCCTTCCTCGACGAGGTCGAAGCCGAACTGACCCGCCTGCTCCGCGAGAACGAGGACCTGCGCGCCAAACTGGCCGCGGCGACGCGTGCTGCTGCCCAGAACCAGCAGAACATGCGCAAGCCCCCGGAGGGTCCCGGCGGTCCGCAGGACCAGCAGGGCGGTATGCCGCAGCAGGGTGGAATGCCCCAGCAGGGTGGCATGCCTCAGCAGGGCGGTATGCCCCAGCAGGGCATGCGAGGGCCTGGCGCCCCGGTACCGGCCGGCATATCGGGCCCGCCGCAGCAGCAGATGGGTGGCCCCATGGGTGGCCCGCCCCAGCTGCCGAGCGGTGCGCCGCAGCTGCCCGCCGGTCCCGGTGGACAGGGCGGCCCGCAGGGTCCCGGCCCCATGGGCCAGGGTCCGATGGGTCAGGGCCCCATGGGCCAGGGCCAGATGGGCGGCCCCATGGGGCAGCCCCCCATGCAGCAGCAGATGGGTGGCCCGATGGGCGGCCCCATGGGCGGTCCGATGGGCGGCCCCGGTCAGGGCCCCGGTGGCGACAGCGCCGCCCGAGTCCTCTCGCTGGCCCAGCAGACCGCCGACCAGGCGATCGCCGAGGCCCGTTCCGAGGCCAACAAGATCGTCGGCGAGGCGCGTTCGCGTGCCGAGGGTCTCGAGCGTGACGCCCGTGCCAAGGCCGACGCGCTGGAGCGGGACGCGCAGGAGAAGCACCGCGTCGCGATGGGCTCCCTGGAGTCCGCCCGCGCCACGCTGGAGCGCAAGGTCGAGGATCTGCGCGGCTTCGAGCGCGAGTACCGCACGCGTCTGAAGTCCTACCTGGAGTCGCAGCTGCGCCAGCTGGAGACCCAGGCCGACGACTCCCTCGCCCCGCCCCGCACCCCGGCCGCGGCCTCCCTCCCGCCGTCCCCGGCGCCCTCCATGGCACCGGCCGGCGCGAGCGCCCCGTCCTACGGCGGCAACCAGCCCATGGGCGGTGCGCCGAGCCCCGCTGCCCCGTCCTACGGCGGCCAGCAGCAGATGTCCCCGGCGATGACCCAGCCGATGGCTCCGGTCCGCCCGCAGGGCCCGTCCCCGATGGGGCAGGCGCCGTCGCCGATGCGTGGCTTCCTGATCGACGAGGACGACAACTGACGGCCGCGGCACGGTGAGTAGTACGCCGTAGTCGTCGGCGGCGTTCAAAGGGGCGAGCCCCGGACTCAGGTCCGGGGCTCGCCCCTTTTACGCGGGTTGATCGCGCCGGCCCCGGGGCGCGAGCTGTGCGACCGCTCCCCGCGACCCGCGGGCCGCGAACGGTTGAGGACTACGCCTTCCGAAGGCGGAACGTCAGCGACAGTCCTTCGTCGGTGAACGCCTCGCCGTAGGAGTCGTCCGCCTCGCCCTGGGCGAAGTCCGTCGCGAGCACCTCGTCCGAGATCAGACCGGAGTGCTCGCTCAGCGCCGCGATGACCGCGGGGTCCGTGGACGTCCAGCGCAGCGCGATCCGGTCGGCCACGTCCAGCCCGCTGTTCTTCCGGGCCTCCTGGATCAGCCGGATCGCGTCACGGGCCAGACCGGCCTGCCGCAGCTCCTCCGTGATCTCCAGGTCCAGGGCCACCGTCGCGCCGGAGTCGGACGCCACCGACCAGCCCTCGCGCGGGGTCTCCGTGATGATCACCTCGTCCGGTGCGAGGGAGATGGTCTCCCCGTCGACCTCCACCGACGCCGTGCCCTCGCGCAGGGCCAGCGACAGCGCGGCCGCGTCGGCGCTCGCGACGGCCTTGGCGACGTCCTGCACCCGCTTGCCGAACCGCTTGCCCAGCGCCCGGAAGTTGGCCTTCGCGGTGGTGTCCACCAGGGAACCGCCGACCTCGGACAGCGAAGCCAGCGAGGAGACGTTCAGCTCCTCGGTGATCTGGGCGTGCAGCTCGGCGTCGAGGGACTCGAACCCGGCCGCCGCGACCAGCGCCCGCGACAGCGGCTGACGCGTCTTCACGCCCGACTCCGCGCGCGTGGCGCGGCCGAGCTCCACCAGCCGCCGTACCAGGAGCATCTGCTTCGACAGCTCGGGGTCGATCGCCGTCAGGTCCGCCTCGGGCCAGGAGGCCAGGTGCACCGACTCCGGCGCGCCCGGGGCCACCGGCACGATCAGGTCCTGCCAGACCCGCTCGGTGATGAACGGCGTCAGCGGGGCCATCAGCTTGGTGACCGTCTCCACGACCTCGTGCAGGGTGCGCAGCGCGGCCTTGTCGCCCTGCCAGAAGCGGCGGCGCGAGCGGCGGACGTACCAGTTGGACAGGTCGTCGACGAACGCCGACAGGAGCTTGCCGGCGCGCTGGGTGTCGTAGGCCTCCAGCGCCTGTGTCACCTGGTCCGTCAGGGCGTGCAGTTCGGACAGCAGCCAGCGGTCCAGGACGGGGCGGTCGGCCGGGGCCGGGTCCGCCTTGCTGGGCGCCCAGCCGGAGGTGCGGGCGTACAGGGCCTGGAAGGCGACCGTGTTCCAGTAGGTGAGGAGCGTCTTGCGGACGACCTCCTGGATCGTGCCGTGGCCCACGCGCCGCGCGGCCCACGGCGAGCCGCCCGCCGCCATGAACCAGCGCACGGCGTCCGCACCGTGCTGGTCCATCAGCGGGATCGGCTGCAGGATGTTGCCCAGGTGCTTGGACATCTTGCGGCCGTCCTCGGCCAGGATGTGCCCCAGGCAGACGACGTTCTCGTACGACGACTTGTCGAACACCAGCGTGCCCACGGCCATGAGGGTGTAGAACCACCCGCGGGTCTGGTCGATGGCCTCGGAGATGAACTGCGCCGGGTACCGGCTCTCGAACAGCTCCTTGTTCTTGTACGGGTAGCCCCACTGCGCGAACGGCATCGAGCCCGAGTCGTACCAGGCGTCGATGACCTCCGGCACGCGCGTGGCCGTCTTGCGGCACTTCGGGCAGGCGAAGGTGACGTCGTCGATGTACGGGCGGTGCGGGTCCAGATCGGACTGGTCGGTGCCGGTCAGCTCGGTGAGCTCGGCGCGGGAGCCGACGACGGTGAGGTGGTCGTCCTCGCAGCGCCAGATCGGCAGCGGGGTGCCCCAGTAGCGGTTGCGGGACAGCGCCCAGTCGATGTTGTTGTTCAGCCAGTCGCCGTACCGGCCGTGCTTGACGGTGTCCGGGAACCAGTTGGTGTTCTCGTTCTCCTGCAGCAGACGGTCCTTGATGGCCGTGGTGCGGATGTACCAGGACGGCTGCGCGTAGTAGAGGAGCGCGGTGTGGCAGCGCCAGCAGTGCGGGTAGCTGTGCTCGTACGGGATGTGCTTGAAGAGGAGGCCGCGCTGCTGGAGGTCCTCGGTGAGCTTTTCGTCCGCCTTCTTGAAGAAGACGCCGCCGACCAGCGGGACGTCCTTCTCGAAGGTGCCGTCGGGCAGGACCGGGTTCACCACGGGCAGGCCGTACGCGCGGCAGACCTTGAGGTCGTCCTCACCGAAGGCGGGGGACTGGTGGACCAGGCCCGTACCGTCCTCGGTCGTGACGTACTCCGCGTTGACCACGTAGTGCGCCGGCTCCGGGAACTCCACGAGCTCGAACGGACGTTGATACGTCCAGCGCTCCATCTCGGTACCCGTGAAGGACTGGCCGGTCGTCTCCCAGCCTTCGCCGAGCGCCTTGCCGACGAGCGGTTCGGCGACGACGAGCTTCTCATCGCCGTTCGTGGCGACGACGTAGGTGACGTCGGGGTGGGCGGCGACGGCCGTGTTGGACACCAGCGTCCATGGGGTCGTCGTCCAGACCAGGAGTGCCGCCTCGCCGGCGAGTGGACCGGAGGTGAGCGGGAAACGGACGTAGACGGACGGGTCGACGACCGTCTCGTAGCCCTGTGCCAGCTCGTGGTCCGACAGGCCGGTGCCGCAGCGCGGGCACCAGGGGGCGACGCGGTGGTCCTGGACCAGCAGACCCTTGTCGAAGATCGTCTTCAGCGACCACCAGACCGACTCGATGTACTCGGGGTCCATCGTGCGGTAGGCGTCGTCCAGATCGACCCAGTAGCCCATGCGGGTCGTCAGCTCGGTGAAGGCGTCGGTGTGGCGGGTCACCGACTCGCGGCACTTGGCGTTGAACTCGGCGATGCCGTACTTCTCGATGTCCGGCTTGCCGCTGAAGCCGAGCTCCTTCTCGACCGCGAGCTCCACCGGCAGGCCGTGGCAGTCCCAGCCGGCCTTGCGGGCGACGTGGTAGCCGCGCATGGTGCGGAAGCGGGGGAAGACGTCCTTGAAGACGCGGGCCTCGATGTGGTGGGCGCCGGGCATGCCGTTGGCGGTGGGCGGGCCCTCGTAGAAGACCCACTCGGGGCGGCCCTCGGACTGCTCCAGGGTCTTGGCGAAGATCTTCTGCTCGCGCCAGAAGTCGAGCACGGCGTGCTCGAGGGCGGGCAGGTCGACCTGGGCGGGCACCTGGCGGTACGTCGGCGTTGTCATCAGCGAGCTTCCTCCGGCGGACTTGCTGCCTTCCGTCCGGAGGGACGAGAGCCGAGTCTTCCCTGCGCCGGTTTCGGCGCGCTCCCGCGGTACCACCCTCCTTGGCCCGCCGGCGCGGGGTGTGCGCCGATGAGCCCCCTCATTGGGGTCGCGATGCCGGTTCTACCGGCCGCGGCTGCTCGGCTGCGGCTTTCTTCCGGCGGCTCCGGGGTGATCTTCACGTCGCGCTCGCCCCCGGGCTTCCACCGTCCCCGGGTCGCTCTGGGCTGCGTACGCCGCTACTCGTCCCCATCCACGCTTTTCGCTCCGCCCAGTGTACGGCGCCGCGCGGACAGCGGCCGACCGGTTTTCGGTGCTCCCGTGGCCGGGGTGCCGGAGGAGCGGAGGTGACCCGAATGGAGCGATACGCGTGTTCGGATTCCGGGAGGCACGGTCCGGCGGATTATGCCGCGAGGAGGTGGGCACAACGGATGCAGGCTCGCGGAGCGGCGTGCGCGAGCCGGGCGAATCGGGCGGTGTGCCCCGTTGCCGCGGGACTCAAGTCGATTTATCGTCCCAGCACGATTCGCGTGCAAGATCACAATATGTGAAGGGGCCGCGGCCATGGTGGCGAAGAAGACCGCCGTACAGCAGTCGGCGTCCGGCAGGTCCACACAGGCCTCGGGCGGTGCGGCCAAGGATGTGAGCGGGAAGAAGAGCGCACGGGGCGGGTCCGGCGGGCGCGCGGGCGGGGCGTCGAAGGCGGAGCAGAGCGCGGAGCCGGTGAAGCGGGTGCGGGGGGCGGCCGCTGCGGCGAAGGGCGCGGGGGATGCGGGTGCCGCGAAGGCCGCCCGGAAGGCCGCGGAGCCCGGGGTGGCCGCTTCGGCGAAGGGCGCGGCGTCCAGGGCGGCCCCGCTGAGGAAGGCCGTCGAGGCGGAGGGTTCCGGGCGGTCTGCGAGTACCGAGCGGACGTCCGCGGCGAGGACTCCGGGCAAGCGGGCCGCGGGGGCGGCGGCCGGAAAGGCGAGTGCGGGGAAGGCCGCCGCGGGGAAGGCTGCGGGCGCCGGGAAGGCGGCGGTCGGCGAGGCGGCTGCGGGGAAGGCTGTGGGGGCTGCGGAAGCGGCGGCCGGTAAGGCGGCGGTGGTCAAGAAGGCCGCCGTGAAGAAGACGGCGGCCAAGGAAGCAGCGGTGGAGAAGGCGGTGGCGAAGAAGACGGTGGCCAAGGAGGCGGCCGGGAAGAGCGCCGCCAAGAAGGCCGCCTCGGCCAAGGGTGCCGTCAAGAAGGCGCCGGGTGGGGAGGCCGTCGCCAAGGAGGCGGTTGCCGAAAAGGGCGTCGTCAAAGAGGCGTCGGGTGGGAAGCGTGCTGTCAAGAAGGCGGTGCGTGGGGGAGGGGGCGCCGGGAAGGCGGCGGCCTCTGTGAGTGCGGGCGAGAAGAACGACAGCACGGCCAAGAAGGCGGGCGCGGCGCAGGCCGCGGAGCAGACGGGAGCCACGACAGTGGTTGCGAAGAAGACTCCTGGCACGGCCACGGCGGCGAAGACCGCCGTACCCAAGGCACGCCTCGCCGCGGCGGTGGAGCCGGGCGAGCTGGCGGTGCGCCCCGGAGAGGACCCCTGGACGACGGAGGAGGTCGAGGAGGCGCGCGCCGAGCTGCAGTCCGAGCAGCAGCGGCTGGCCGACGAGATCGCGTCCTCCGAGGCCGCCCTGCAGGGCCTCATGCGGGACTCCGGGGACGGCGCGGGCGACGACCAGGCGGACACCGGCACCAAGAACATCACGCGCGAGCACGAGATGGCGCTCGCCGCCAACGCGCGCGAGATGCTCACCCAGACCGAGCACGCCCTGCAGCGGCTGGACGCGGGCACCTACGGTCTGTGCGAGAACTGCGGCGACCCGATCGGCAAGGCCCGTATGCAGGCCTTCCCGCGCGCCACCCTGTGCGTGGAGTGCAAGCAGAAGCAGGAACGCCGGTACTGAGGGCGTACGCACGCGTGCCGTACCCTCGTCCTCAGTCAGGTACCTAGGTTGAGGGACTCACGTGGCAGAGGCGGAGCGCATCATCGGTACGCCGGATACCCCAGAGGCGGCGGGGTCCGAATCGCGGCAGGACACGGTCGCGCGCCCCGAGGGCAAGCGCCGGATCGCCGTGCTGTTCGCGGTCGCCGCCTTCGCGTACCTCCTCGACCTCGGCAGCAAGCTGCTCGTGGTCGCCAAGCTGGAGCACCACGCCCCGATCGAGGTCGTGGGGGACTGGCTGAAGCTGGAGGCGATCCGCAACGCGGGCGCGGCCTTCGGGTTCGGGGAGGCGTTCACCATCATCTTCACGGTGATCGCGGCGGCGGTGATCGTGGTGATCGTCCGGCTCGCCCGCAAGCTCTACAGCCTGCCCTGGGCGATCGCGCTTGGCCTGCTGCTCGGCGGTGCGCTCGGCAACCTCACCGACCGGATCTTCCGCTCACCGGGCGTCTTCGAGGGCGCGGTCGTCGACTTCATCGCGCCCAAGGGCTTCGCCGTCTTCAACCTGGCCGACTCGGCGATCGTCTGCGGCGGTGTGCTGATCGTGCTGTTGTCCTTCCGGGGGCTCGACCCGGACGGCACCGTCCACAGGGACTGAGCCCCGGTTTTCCACAGGCCCGGTCGGGGCGCCCGGCGGTGTCCGGCATACTCGACGGGTGAGCACGATTCCCGAGATCCGTACCCTGCCCGTGCCCGACGGCCTGGAGGGCGAGCGCGTCGACGCCGCCATCTCCCGCATGTTCGGCTTCTCCCGGACCAAGGCGGCCGAGCTCGCCGCGGCGGGAAAGGTCATGGTCGACGGATCGGTGGTCGGGAAGTCGGAGCGTGTCCACGGCGGCGCCTGGCTCGAGGTCGAGATGCCGCAGGCACCCGCGCCCGTACAGGTCGTCGCGGAGCCCGTCGAGGGCATGGAGATCGTGCACGACGACGATGACGTGGTGGTGATCGTCAAGCCGGTGGGCGTGGCCGCGCACCCGTCGCCGGGCTGGACCGGACCGACGGTCATCGGGGGCCTGGCCGCCGCCGGCTACCGCATCTCCACCTCGGGCGCCGCCGAGCGCCAGGGCATCGTGCACCGCCTCGACGTCGGCACCTCCGGCCTGATGGTCGTCGCCAAGTCCGAGTACGCGTACACCTCGCTCAAGCGCCAGTTCAAGGAGCGCACGGTCGACAAGCGTTACCACACGCTCGTGCAGGGCCACCCGGACCCGACCAGCGGCACCATCGACGCGCCCATCGGCCGCCACCCCAACCACGACTACAAGTGGGCGGTCACGGCCGACGGCAAGCCCTCCGTGACGCACTACGACCTCATCGAGGCCTTCCGCTCCGCCTCCCTGCTCGACGTGAAGCTGGAGACCGGCCGCACCCACCAGATCCGCGTCCACATGTCCGCCCACCGCCACCCCTGCGTCGGCGACCTCACCTACGGCGCCGACCCGACGCTGGCGAAGCGGCTGCACCTGACCCGGCAGTGGCTGCACGCAGTCCGGCTCGGCTTCGAGCACCCGGGCGACGGACAGTGGGTGGAGTTCGCCTGCGACTACCCGGCCGACCTGCAGAAGGCGCTGGACCTGGTCCGCGAGGAGACCTACGGATGAGCGGCACCCCCGCGTACCGGGTGCACGTTGCCGAGGACCCGGCCGACCTGGAGGCCTGCTTCGCCGTACGCAAGGAGGTCTTCGTCGGCGAGCAGGGCGTGCCCGAGGACATCGAGTACGACGAGTACGACGCCGTGGCCACGCACGTGCTGGCCGTGCGGGAGGACGGCTTCACGCTCGGCACCGGGCGGCTGCTGCACGGGGAGGCGGCCGCGGCCAAGGTCGGCGGCGACCTGTCCGTGGGATCGCTCGGGCGGCTCGCGGTCGCCAGGGAGGCGCGCGGGACGGGGGTCGGTGTCGCGCTGGTCCGGGCCATCGAGGACGCGGCACGCGCGCGCGGGCTGACGGCCGTGGACCTGCACGCGCAGACGCACGCCCTGGGGTTCTACGAACGGCTGGGGTACGAGGCGTACGGACCGGAGTACCAGGAGGCGGGCATCCCGCACCGGGCGATGCGCCGCGCTCTGTAGCAGGGAGCCGAAAGCCCAGGTCGCGTCGGTGTCGTGGCAGGCTGGAGGTCTGCCCGTCGGACGTCGATCTTCCGGAGTGCTGACCGTGGATCAGTTGGCCCTGTTGTTCGTGCTGTTGCTCGGGGCCGTGCTGAGCGTGCCGGTGGGGGACCGGTTCGGGCTGCCCGCGCCGGTCCTGATGACCCTGCTCGGGATGGTCCTGGCCGTCGCCGACTTCGTCCCCGACGTCAATGTCCCGCCGGATCTCATCCTGCCCCTGCTGCTGCCTCCGCTGCTGTACGCGGCGGTACGGCGGACCTCGTGGCGGCAGTTCGCGGCGAACATCCGGCCGATCTTCCTGCTGGCGGTGGCGCTGGTCTTCGTCACCACCGTGTGTGTGGCCGCGGTCGCGCACGCCGTCGTGCCGGGGCTGCCCGTCGCCGCCGCCGTCGCCCTCGGTGCCCTGGTCGCGCCGCCCGACCCGGTCGCCGCCACGGCGGTCGCGGGCCAGCTCGGGCTGCCGCGCCGGCTGGTGTCCATCCTGGAGGGTGAGGGCCTGTTCAACGACGTGACGGCGATCGTGCTCTACCACGTGGCGGTGACCGCCGCTGTCAGCGGGGAGTTCCACGCGGGGCGGGCCGCGCTCGACCTCGTCCTGTCCGCCGTGGTCGCGGTCGCGGTGGGCGTCGCCCTGGGCTGGGGCGCCAACAGGCTCCTGGACCTGCTGGGCGACGCGACCCTGCAGGTCGGCCTGACGCTGCTCGTGCCGTACGCCTCGTACGTCCTGGCCGAGGAGATGCACGGGTCCGGTGTGCTCGCCGTGCTCACCACCGCGCTGTTCCTCGCCGAGTACGCCACCGACCCCGACGACGTGATGACCCGGCTCGCCGGGCACACCTTCTGGGACATCGTCGACACCCTGGTCACGGGCGTCGCCTTCGGGCTGATCGGCCTGGAGCTGCACAACGCCATCCGCACCGCGTCCGGGCGGTGGGGCGAGCTGCTGGCCTGGTCGGCGGCGATCCTCGGCGTGGTCGTTCTCGTACGCCTGGTGTACCTGCTGCCGGCGACGTGGCTCACCCAGCGGCTGCACGCCAAGCGGGACCACGACGAGGACATTCCGACGGGCTGGCGGGAGACCGTCGTCATGTGGTGGTCCGGCATGCGGGGCGTGGCCTCCGTCGCCCTGGCCCTGGCGATCCCGTTGAAAACGGACGACGGTTCGGCCTTCCCCGACCGGGACGAGATCGTGTTCATCGCCTTCGGCGTGATCATGGGGACGCTGGTGCTGCAGGGGCTGACCCTGCCGTGGCTGGTGAAGAGGCTCGGCGTGCAGTCCGACACCGAGCGCGAGAAGAAGTTCGAGCGGGAGCTTGCCGTGCGGGCGGCCAAGGCGGCCAAGCGCAGGCTGCGCGAGATCGAGGAGGTCGAGGAGCTGCCGGAGGAACTGTCCGAGCAGATGCTGCGGCGGGCCTTCGAGATCGGGGTGCGCATCAGCCCGGACATGGGCGAGGAGGAGCGGCGCGAGGCGCACGAGATGCGGGTGCGCAGGCTCAAGCGGATGCGGCGGATCCAGGGCGAGCTGCTGAGCGCCGCGCGGCACGAGGTGCTGGCGGCGCGGAACGAGCCGGGCGCCGATCCGGAGGTCGTGGACCGGGTGCTGCGCCATCTCGACGTACGCAGCCTGCGGTGACCGCAAGGCGGTTGAGGGTCGGGGGCGTTCTGGGCTTGGGCCCTGTCGTAGGGTCGGATCATGGCTCGTAACGTGGTGATCAGCGGTGGTGGTACGGGGATCGGGCTCGCGGCGGCCCGGCTGTTCGCGGCGGACGGGGACCGGGTGCTGCTGCTCGGGCGGCGCGACGAGGTGCTGAAGCGGGCCGACGTGCCCGGCGCCTCGACGTACGCCGCCGACCTCGGTGACCCGGCCGCCGTGCGCGGTGTCGCGGACTTCGTGGCACGGGAGTTCGGGACGGTGGACGTCCTGGTCAACGGCGCCGGAGGCAGTGGGCGGCTGGAGCCGCCGGCCGAGAGCGGCGATCCGCTCGACCGGGTCGCCCACGACTGGACCGTCAACTTCCGCATCAACACCCTGACCGCCGCGCTCCTGACCGAGGCACTCAAGGACCGGCTCGCCTCTCCCGGCGGGCGGGTGCTGTTCGTCAGCTCCATCGCCGCCTACCGGGGTTCGGGCAGCGGGGCGTACGGCGGAGCCAAGGCGGCGTTGCATCCGTACGCCCATGATCTGGCGCGGGAGTTGGGGCCGCGCGGGATCACCGCGAACGTGGTCGCGCCGGGGTACATCGAGGACACCGAGTTCTTCGGGCCGCGGATCGACCCGGCCCGGCGCGAGCGGCTCGTCGCCGAGACCTCGAACAAGCGCGCCGGCACCCCCGGTGACGTGGCCGCGACCCTGCACTGGCTGGCGTCACCGGGCGCCGGGCATGTCACCTCGCAGGTCGTCCAGGTCAACGGGGGCGCCGAGCGCGGTCACTGAACGGCGCCCCCATGCGCCGCGCTGCCTCAGCCGCGCCCTGTGCGCGGTGTCTCGTAGGCGCGGTGGCGGTGGCCGGCGCGGTCCTGGTGCGGCAGCAGACCCGGGGGCAGCACCGCCTCCGCGGTGTTGACGCGGGGCAGGGCGTGCGGGTGGTGTTCGTTCAGCCAGCGGATCATCTGCTCGCGGACCGTGACCCGCACCGTCCAGATGTCGTCCGCGTCCTTGGCCGTCACCAGGGCGCGGACCTGGATGGTGTTCGGCGTCGAGTCGGTGACCGCGAGACCGTAGTCGCGGCCGTCCCAGGCCGGGCACTGCCGCAGGATGTCGCGCAGCCTGTCGCGCATCTCCTCGACCGGCGCCGAGTGGTCCAGGTGCCAGTAGACGATGCCGGTCATCTGCGGGGTGCCGCGCGACCAGTTCTCGAACGGCTTCGACGTGAAGTACGACACCGGCATGGTGATCCGCCGCTCGTCCCAGGTCCGCACGGTCAGGAAGGTCAGCGTGATCTCCTCGACGGTGCCCCACTCGCCGTCCACCACGACCGTGTCGCCCAGGCGCACCATGTCGCCGAAGGCGATCTGCAGCCCGGCGAACATGTTGCTCAGCGTCGACTGGGCGGCGACACCGGCGACGATGCCGAGGATGCCGGCCGAGGCCAGCAGGGAGGCGCCGGCCGCGCGCATCGCGGGGAAGGTCAGCAGCATCGCGGCCACGGCCACCACGCCGACGACCGCCGTCACCACCCGCATGATCAGGGACACCTGGGTGCGCACCCGGCGGACCCGGGCTGCGTCGTGGTGGGCGCGGGCGTAACGGGTGTACGAGGTCTCGACGATGGCCGCCGCGATCCGGATCACCAGCCAGGCCGCGGCCCCGATCAGCACCAGGGTCAGGAACTGGCCGACGGCCACGCGGTGTTCCCTCGTCAGCCGGGCCTGGTCGTAGGAGCCTCTGAGCAGGGCGGCGCACAGTACGAGCTGGTAGGGGAACCGGCCGCGCCGCAGCAGTCCCCACAGTTGTGTCTCGCTGTCGCGTTCGTCGGCCTTGCGCAGCAGCAGGTCGGTGGCCCAGCCGATGAGCAGCGTGAGCACGACCGACCCGCCGATCACGATCAGAGGGCGGAGTACGTTCTCCATGCCTGCGAACCTAACCGGCGTGGCGGGGTCATGAACATGTGACTTCGGGCGGGAAACGGGTACGGCCGCCGGACGGCGCCGTCGGTCCCGGCTGGCACCATGGCCTCATGAACATCATGCTCTTTCACTCGACCTACGGCCTGCGGCCCGCGGTGCGCGAGGCCGCGGACCGGCTGCGCGGCGCCGGACACGAGGTGTGGACCCCGGACCTCTTCGACGGACGCACGTTCGAGACGGTCGAGGAGGGCATGGCGTTCAAGGACGAGATCGGCAAGGACGAACTGCTCAAGCGTGCCGTGCTGGCCGCCGCGCCCTACTCGGAGCGGGGCCTGGTGTACGCCGGCTTCTCGCTCGGCGCCTCCATCGCGCAGACCCTCGCGCTCGGCGACGACAAGGCCCGCGGGCTGCTGCTCCTGCACGGCACGTCGGACATCGCGCCGAACGCCTCGGTGGACGAGCTGCCGGTCCAGCTGCACGTGGCCGAGCCGGATCCGTTCGAGACGGACGACTGGCTGAGCGCCTGGTACCTGCAGATGGGCAGAGCGGGCGCGGACGTGGAGATCTACCGGTACGCGGGCGCCGGCCACCTCTACACCGACCCCGCACTGCCCGACTGGGACGAGGAGGCCGCCGAGGCCACCTGGCGGGTGGCGCTCGGCTTCCTCGAAACGCTCTGATCAGACCGGGTCGTACGTCCGCTCGACCTTCTGCGTGCCGCTGCGGGTGCGGTACGAACGCACCCAGGTCGAGGTCGCGTTCCGGTCCGTGCGGTCGGACAGGACGTAGTAGTCCATCTGCGCGCGGTCGGCGGTGATGTCCAGGACGCCGTAGCCGTGGCGGTCGGTGTCGACCCAGTGGACGTGCCGGTTGGCGGCCCTGATGACCGGCGCGGCGATCGCGGAGACGGTGCCCTCGGGGACCTTCACGATGTCGTCGAGGTTGTCGGAGGTCACCGAGGTGACGACGAACTCCGTGGCGGCCGAGGCCGACAGCGGGTAGGTGCCGGCGTCCACCGGCACGTCGTTGGCCCACGCCATGTGGATGTCGCCGGTGAGGAACACGGTGTTGCGGATGGCGTTGGACCGCAGATGGGCGAGGAGTTCGCGCCGGTCGTCGGTGTAGCCGTCCCACTGGTCGGTGTTGACGGCGAGCCCCTCCTGGGGCAGGCCGAGCAACTTGGCCAGCGGCTTGAGCAGGTCCGCGGAGAGCGAGCCGACGACGAACGGCGCGATCATCACCGAGTTGCCGACCAGCCGCCAGGTGGTGTCGGAGGCCTTCAACCCGGCCTTCAGCCAGTCGAGTTGGGCGCGGCCGGTGAGGGTGCGGTCCGGGTCGTCCACCGTGCCGGAGCCGGAGGCCGCCTGCTGGGAGCGGAAGGAGCGCAGGTCGAGCAGCGACAGGTCGGCCAGCTTGCCGAAGCGCAGCCGGCGGTAGGTCGTGCCCGCGATCGCCGGGCGCACCGGCATCCACTCGAAGTAGGCCTGCTTGGCGGCCGCCTTGCGGTCGGTCCAGGCGCCCTCGGCGCCCTCGGTGTGGTTGACCGCGCCGCCCGACCAGGCGTTGTCGGCGAACTCGTGGTCGTCCCAGATCGCGACGACCGGCGCCTTGAGGTGCAGGGCCTGCAGGTCCGGGTCGGTCTTGTACTTGCCGTGCCGGGTGCGGTAGTCGGCGAGCGTGAGGATCTCGTTGGCCGGCGCGTGCGGACGGACCACCGTGCCACGGGCCGCGTACTCGCCGGACTTGTACTCGTAGATGTAGTCACCGAGGTGCAGCCAGGCGTCGAGGTCGCCCCGGTCCGCGAGATGGCGGTACGAGGCGAAGTAGCCGCCCTCCCAGTTGGCGCAGGAGACCACGCCGAAGCGCAGGGAGGTCACGGCCGCGTCCGCCGCCGGCGCGGTGCGGGTGCGCGCCACCGGGGAGTCCGTGCCGCCGGCCGAGAAGCGGAAGTAGTAGTCGGTGGCCGGCTGCAGGCCCCGTATGTCCGCCTTGACGGTGTGGTCGGAGGCGGCGGTGGCCGTGGTGGAGCCCTTGGTGACGATGTTCGTCAGCGCCCGGTCCGTGGCGACGACCCAGCCGACCTCGGTGTCCGGGCCGAGGCCGGAGCCGGGCGTCGCCTCCGAGGTGGGCGTGACGCGGGTCCACAGCAGGATGCCGTCGGGCAGCGGGTCGCCGGAGGCGACGCCGTGCAGGAACTGCGGGGTCTCCGCGGCGGCCCGGGCGGGCAGGGCGGCCGCGAGCGGGCCGGCCAGGACAGCGGTCGCCGCCGCGGCCTTGACGACCGTACGACGGCGCGGGGAAAGCGGGTTGGAGCTCTCGTCGGTTCTGTATCGACTGGTCACGAGCGATCAGGTTACTGATCGGTAGACGCCCGAGCGGGCGAACTCGCGAAAGTTCGCCCGCTCTTCTCCCGGAGGTCGGTCAGGCCTTGAGAGCCGCGCCGACCACCTGGTTGAACTGCGCAACCGTCATGGGCGGGTTGCCCTGGCTGTCGGCCGTGAGGATCTTGCCGTTCATGACGAAGCTCGGGGTGCCGGTCACGCCGTCCTTGTTGGTGTCCCAGGTCTTCGACATGGCGAGCGCCCAGGCGTCGTACTTGCCGCTCTTGACGTCGTTCTGGAACGTCTTGTTGTCTTTCAGGGCCGGGACGGTCTGGGCGACCTTGATGAGGTAGTCGTCGCTCTTGAACTTGTCGGTGGACTCGTCCGGGTGCCACTTCTTCGAGTACAGCGCCGTCTTGTACTCGAGGAAGGCCTCGTCGCTGACGTTCAGCGCGGCGCCCATGGCGCTCATCGCGTTCTTGGAGCCCTCGCCGCGCGAGCCGATCTTGCCCTTGCCCAGGGAGTCGCCGTCGAGGAAGGTGCCGCCGATGTACTGGATCTTGAACTTGCCGTCGTCGAGGTCCTTCTTGACCGTGGAACCGACGGTCTGCTCGAAGGTGGCGCAGATCGGGCAGCGCGGGTCCTCGTAGACCTTGAGGGTCTTCTTGGCGTTCGCCTTGCCGATGACGACGGTCGTGCCGTTGGTGCCGGTGGTGTTGGCCGGCGCGACGACCTTGTCGCTCTTGACGGCCTCCCAGTGGCCGGGCTTGTTGGCCTGGACGACGGCGTAGCCTATGCCGCCGGCCGCCGCGAGGACGGCGACGACCGAGGCGGCGACGATGATCTGGCGCTTGGCCTTGGCCCGCTTGGCCTGGCGCTCGCGCTCCTGACGCAGCCGCTCCCGGGCCGCCGTCTTCGCCGCCGCGCTGTTCCGCTTGCTCATATCGGTGATCTCCATGGGGGACGCGCACATGCCGTACGCGTGATACGTGGGTGAGAGGTGACGTGCTCAGTGCTCTTCGGAGCCGTGGATCAGGCGAGAGCGGTCGAGCAGGGTGGTCCCCGTCGTCCCAGGGAGTGCACGAGAAGCCGGTCGCGGACGACGGCCGTACGGAGCCGGGGGCGCCGTACGCGCGGGACCGCCGTCGTCGGCCGGACGGTCACCGCGGCGACCGCCAGCAGCAGCGGCCGGAACGTCGTCGCGGTCACGGCCCGCACCAGCTCCGCCAGGGCCCGCTCGCCGCGGCCCAGCCAGGCGGCGGCCAGCAGCCCGACGCAGACGTGCGCGCCGAGCAGCAGCCAGGCCGTCCCCGGGGCGGCGTGCGCCATCAGCACCGTCAGACGGTCCGTGCCCGTGCCGGTGACGCGGGTCAGCGGGGTGCCGACCTGGGTGTTGCTGCCGCACAGCAGATCCCAGCCGACGGAGCGCAGGGGCCCGGCGACCGGGCCGCCGGCCCGGCCGTAGCAGACGTGCTGGCCGGTGGTGAAGACCGTGTCTGCGGCCAGCTCCAGCGGGATCAGCAGGGCGGCGATCGGCCCGAATCCGCGCTCGCGGCCGGCCAGCGCGTAGGAGACCGCGAACACGGCGACGGCGACGGCGGCCACCGTGTTCAGCGGCAACGGGACCCGGGACAGCAGCACGTGCGACGCGGTGCCGAGTGTCACGACCAGTGTCGTGAACACCGCCGCGCGCAGCGCCCTGAGCCGGATCCCGGATATGTCCATGGTGTGGAGAGTCTGTCACGCGGTCCTGTAAGGGACCCCTAAAAACGGGCTGTGAGATTACGGACCGTTAGAGACCCGGAATCCTGCCGTTGCGGAACAGGTCCACGAAGATCTGGTGGTCCGCACGCGCGCGTGCGCCGTAGTCGTGCGCGAAGTCGACCAGGAGGTCCGCGAAGCCCGCCTCGTCGGCGGCGATCGCCGCGTCGATGGCCCGCTCAGTGGAGAACGGCACCAGGGACTCGCCGGAGGTGTCGTCGGCCGCCGCGTGCATCGTCGCGGTGGCCCGGCCGAGGTCGGCGACGACGGCCGCGATCTCCTCCGGGTCGTCGATGTCGCCCCAGTCCAGGTCGACCGCGTACGGCGACACCTCGGCCACCAGCTGCCCCGCACCGTCCAGCTCGGTCCAGCCCAGCCACGGGTCGGCGTGCGCCTGCAGGGCGCGCTGCGAGATCACCGTGCGGTGGCCCTCGTGCTGGAAGTAGTCGCGGATCGCCGGGTCGGTGATGTGCCGGGAGACGGCCGGGGTCTGGGCCTGCTTGATGTAGATCACCACGTCGTTCTCCAGGGCGTCGCTGTGCCCTTCGAGAAGGATGTTGTACGACGGCAGTCCGGCCGACCCGATGCCGATGCCGCGGCGCCCGACCACGTCCTTGACGCGGTAGGAGTCGGGGCGGGCCAGCGAGGAGTCCGGCAGCGTCTCCAGGTAGCCGTCGAAGGCCGCGAGGACCTTGTAGCGGGTGGCCGCGTCCAGCTCGATGGAACCGCCGCCCGGGGCGAAGCGGCGCTCGAAGTCGCGGATCTCCGTCATGGAGTCCAGCAGCTCGAAGCGGGTCAGCGAGCGGGCGGCGCGCAGGGCGCCCAGCAGCGGCCCCTCGGCGGTGTCCAGCGTGAAGGGCGGCACCTCGTCGCGCTTGGCGCCGGTCGCCAGCGCGTGGACGCGCTCGCGGTACGCGCCCGCGTACACCCGCACCAGCTCGGTGATCTGGTCGTCGCTGAGGGCCTTCGCGTACCCGATCAGCGCGACGGAGGCGGAGAAGCGCTTCAGGTCCCAGGTGAAGGGCCCGACGTAGGCCTCGTCGAAGTCGTTGACGTTGAAGACCAGGCGGCCGTTGGAGTCCATGTACGTGCCGAAGTTCTCCGCGTGCAGATCACCGTGGATCCACACGCGCGAGGTGCGCTCGTCGAGGTACGGTCCGCCCCGCTTCTCGGCGTCGAGGTCGTGGTAGAAGAGGCACGCCGTGCCCCGGTAGAACGCGAAGGCGGACGCCGCCATCTTGCGGAACTTCACACGGAACGCTGCCGGGTCGGCGGCCAGGAGCTCGCCGAAGGCGGTGTCGAAGACGGCAAGGATCTCGTCGCCGCGCTGCTCGTCGTTGAGCTGGGGTACCGACATCGCGAGGTGCCTCCTGGTGCATGGATGTGTACGACAGCGTTTCTGTCGTGTCCAACGGTCGAGGGTGCGCGGAAGTGCCCGCGGCCCTCGCTGTGAAGGTACGCGGGGGAGCCCCTCCAGTGTCAGTGCCGAGGCATAGACTTCGACGCTGACCCCGGAACTGTCCCAGCGCCCGTCACCGACTGTTTTCCATGGAGGCCACACCGTGTCAAAGCCGCCGTTCACGCACCTGCACGTCCACACCCAGTACTCGCTGCTGGACGGTGCCGCGCGGCTCAAGGACATGTTCAACGCCTGCAACGAGATGGGCATGACGCACATCGCCATGTCCGACCACGGCAACCTCCATGGGGCGTACGACTTCTTCCACTCCGCGAAGAATGCCGGGGTCACCCCGATCATCGGCATCGAGGCCTATGTCGCCCCGGAGTCCCGGCGCAACAAGCGCAAGATCCAGTGGGGCCAGCCGCACCAGAAGCGGGACGACGTCTCCGGTTCCGGTGGTTACACCCACAAGACCATGTGGGCCGTGAACTCGACGGGTCTGCACAACCTCTTCCGCCTCTCCTCCGACGCCTACGCCGAGGGCTGGCTGCAGAAGTGGCCCCGCATGGACAAGGAGACCATCTCCCAGTGGTCCGAGGGGATCGTCGCCTCCACCGGCTGCCCCTCCGGCGAGGTGCAGACGCGGCTGCGCCTGGGCCAGGAGGAGGAGGCCCTCAAGGCGGCGGCCGACTACCAGGACATCTTCGGCAAGGACCGCTACTTCCTGGAACTGATGGACCACGGCATCGACATCGAGCACCGGGTCCGCGACGGTCTGCTGGAGATCGGCCGCAAGCTCGGCATCCCCCCGCTGGTCACCAACGACTCGCACTACACGTACGCGCACGAGGCGACCGCCCACGACGCCCTGCTGTGCATCCAGACCGGCAAGAACCTCTCCGACCCCGACCGCTTCAAGTTCGACGGCACCGGCTACTACCTGAAGTCCACGGACGAGATGTACGCCATCGACTCCTCGGACGCCTGGCAGGAGGGCTGCCGCAACACCCTCCTGATCGCCGAGATGGTCGACACCGCCGGCATGTTCGAGGCCAAGAACCTCATGCCGAAGTTCGACATCCCCGAGGGGTACACCGAGGTCACCTGGTTCAAGGAGGAGGTCCGCCGCGGCATGGAGCGCCGCTTCCCCGGCGGCATCCCCGAGGACCGCCAGAAGCAGGCCGACTACGAGATGGACGTCATCATCTCGATGGGCTTCCCCGGCTACTTCCTCGTCGTCGCCGACTTCATCATGTGGGCCAAGAACAACGGCATCGCGGTCGGCCCCGGCCGAGGCTCCGCGGCCGGCTCGATCGTCGCCTACGCCATGGGCATCACCGACCTCGACCCCATCCCGCACGGCCTGATCTTCGAGCGCTTCCTCAACCCCGAGCGCATCTCCATGCCCGACGTCGACATCGACTTCGACGAGCGTCGGCGCGTCGAGGTGATCAGGTACGTGACGGAGAAGTACGGCGCCGACAAGGTCGCCATGATCGGCACCTACGGCAAGATCAAGGCCAAGAACGCGATCAAGGACTCCGCGCGCGTGCTGGGCTATCCGTACGCAATGGGCGACCGCATCACCAAGGCCATGCCCGCCGACGTGCTCGGCAAGGGCATCGACCTCAACGGCATCACCGACCCCTCGCACCCCCGCTACTCGGAGGCGGGCGAGGTCCGGGCGATGTACGAGAACGAACCGGACGTGAAGAAGGTCATCGACACCGCCAAGGGCGTCGAGGGCCTGGTCCGACAGATGGGCGTGCACGCCGCCGGCGTGATCATGTCCAGCGAGACCATCACCGAGCACGTGCCGGTCTGGGTGCGGCACACCGACGGCGTGACCATCACGCAGTGGGACTACCCGAGCTGCGAGTCGCTCGGCCTGCTGAAGATGGACTTCCTCGGCCTGCGCAACCTGACGATCATGGACGACGCCGTCAAGATGGTGAAGTCCAACAAGGGCATCGACCTCGAGCTGCTGAGTCTCCCGCTGGACGACCCCAGGACCTTCGAACTGCTCCAGCGGGGCGAGACCCTCGGCGTCTTCCAGTTCGACGGCGGCCCCATGCGCTCGCTGCTGCGTCTGATGAAGCCGGACAACTTCGAAGACATCTCCGCCGTCTCCGCGCTCTACCGTCCCGGCCCGATGGGCATGGACTCGCACACCAACTACGCCCTGCGCAAGAACAAGCTCCAGGAGATCACCCCGATCCACCCCGAGCTGGAGGAGCCGCTCAGGGAGGTCCTGGACGTCACCTACGGCCTGATCGTCTACCAGGAGCAGGTGCAGAAGGCCGCCCAGATCATCGCCGGCTACTCGCTCGGCGAGGCCGACATCCTCCGCCGCGTGATGGGCAAGAAGAAGCCCGACGAACTGGCCAAGAACTTCACCATCTTCCAGGCCGGCGCCCAGAAGAACGGCTACAGCGACGAGGCGATCCAGGCCCTGTGGGACGTGCTGGTGCCGTTCGCCGGCTACGCCTTCAACAAGGCGCACTCGGCCGCGTACGGCCTGGTCTCGTACTGGACCGCCTATCTGAAGGCCAACCACCCCGCCGAGTACATGGCCGCCCTGCTGACGTCCGTCAAGGACGACAAGGACAAGTCGGCGATCTACCTCAACGAGTGCCGCCGCATGGGCATCAGGGTGCTCCCGCCGAACGTCAACGAGTCGGTGCACAACTTCGCCGCGCAGGGCGACGACGTGATCCTCTTCGGCCTGGAGGCCGTGCGCAACGTCGGCACCAACGTCGTCGAGTCGATCATCAAGGCCCGTAAGGCGAAGGGGAAGTACGCGTCCTTCCCGGACTACCTCGACAAGGTCGACGCCACCGCCTGCAACAAGCGCACCACGGAATCACTGATCAAGGCCGGTGCCTTCGACACCCTCGGTCACACCCGCAAGGGACTCACCGCCCAGTACGAGCCGATGATCGACAACGTGGTCGCGGTCAAGCGCAAGGAGGCAGAGGGCCAGTTCGACCTCTTCGGCGGGATGGGCGAGGAGGAGACCAGCGAGCCTGGCTTCGGCCTCGACGTGCAGTTCACCGACGAGGAGTGGGACAAGACCTATCTGCTCGCCCAGGAGCGCGAGATGCTCGGCCTGTACGTCTCCGACCACCCGCTCTTCGGCCTGGAGCACGTGCTGTCCGACAAGGCCGACGCGGGCATCGCCCAGCTCACCGGCGGCGAGCACGCGGACGGCGCGGTCGTCACCATCGGCGGCATCATCTCCGGTCTGCAGCGCAAGATGACCAAGCAGGGCAACGCCTGGGCGATCGCCACCGTCGAGGACCTCGCCGGTTCCATCGAGTGCATGTTCTTCCCGGCGACCTACCAGCTGGTGTCGACCCAACTCGTCGAGGACGCCGTGGTGTTCGTCAAGGGCCGTCTCGACAAGCGCGAGGACGTGCCCCGGCTCGTGGCGATGGAGCTGCAGGTCCCCGACCTGTCCAACGCGGGTACCAACGCGCCCGTGATCCTCACCATCCCGGCCACCCGGGTCACCCCGCCGATGGTCAGCCGCCTCGGTGAGATCCTCACCCACCACAAGGGCGAGAGCGAGGTCCGCATCAAGCTCCAGGGCCCGACGAAGACGACCGTACTGCGGCTGGACCGGCACCGGGTGAAGCCCGACCCCGCGCTCTTCGGCGACCTGAAGGTGCTGCTCGGCCCGTCCTGCCTGGCCGGCTGAGCACGCCATGGACGCGCGAGGGGCGCACTCCGCACGGAGTGCGCCCCTCGACGTGTGCCTGGGTCTCAACAACCCGTTACGCAGATATCAGTTGTGACCGAAGCTCTTCTGCCGCCCCTTGCGGGCCATGTGACCCGGGGTGACCTGCTGGACGTCCTGCTCGGCCGACGACTCCATCGAGATCTGCTCGGCCGCCTGCTGACCACGCCCGGTCTGCGGCTGCTTACGGTTCTGCTTCTTGTTCTTGGCCATGGTGATCTGCCTCCTGTGGGGGATCTAGGGGCCAGGGCCGGGACCAGATTCACATAGGCTGACAACAAGCGCATGTCGGATAATTACCGTCTGTGACAGGCTTGTCGGGGAGCGAGGGAGGGGCCCGCACTCCGAAACGCCACGCCGAAGATCGAGTTCGGGCCGTTAACACCTGCGTAGTCGGGCAGACTCGAAGGAAGCCCGAAGCAAACCTCCCGGAAAGAGGGTGGATCGCGTGGACCGCTGCATCGTCCTGGTGGACGCCGGGTATCTGCTGGGGGCCGCCGCCAGTCTCCTTGCCGGAGAGCCCTCCCGATCCCGGATCACCGTCGACCACACCGCCCTCATCCAGGGCCTGCGTGAACGCGCCGAGTCCGACACCGAACGGCCCCTGCTGCGCATCTACTGGTTCGACGGCGCCCCCGACCGGGTGCCCCAGCCCGAGCACCGCCGACTGCGGGTGATGCCCCGCGTCACCGTGCGGCTCGGTGCTCTGACCCGCAGCGACGGACGCTGGGCCCAGAAGGGCGTGGACGCGGCCATGCACGCCGAGCTCACCGAGCTGGCCCGCAACCGCGCCTGCTCCGACGTCGTCCTGGTCACCGGCGACGGCGATCTGCTGCCGGGCATGATGGCGGCCAAGGAGCACGGGGTCGCCGTACACCTGTGGGCGGTGCAGGCCGCCGACGGGGACTACAACCAGTCGGAAGACCTGGTCGCCGAGGCGGACGAGCGGCGGGTGCTCGACCGGACGTGGATCACCAAAGCCGTACGGGCCAAGGAGCTCGGTGGGATCTGCGCGCCGCCGCCCGTGCCCCGGCCCGAGATCGCCGCGATCCTCTCCGCGCCGCTGCCGGACTCCGCGCTCACCGCCGAGCGGCCCGCCGAGGAGCGGGAGCACGCATCGGCGGCCGCCGTCGCGGACAACGGCACGCAGGAGCGGGTGCCCGCGCCCAAGGGCGTGCCCACCCCCAAGGACCTCGCCGCCCTGCGGGCGCCCGGCGTCCAGCCGAGCCCGCAACCGGCCAACGCGACCCTGCGCTGGTCCTCCGACAAAGGATGGGTCGACCGGCCCGTCGCCGAGCCCCCGGAGGCCGCCTCGATGCCGACGCTGGCCCAGCTGACCTCGGCGGAGCAGCGGTGGGCCGACCGGGAGGAGGACATCACGACCGTCGGCGGAGACCCGTTCGAGGTCGGTCAGGTGTTCGCGCGGCGCTGGATGGAGCGGTTGGGGGACCAGAGCCATCTGCAGAAGCTGTCGGGCATGTACCCGCGGATTCCGCACCGCATCGACGGCGAGCTGCTGCGGTACGCGGCCCGCTTCGGACTGCTGGCCCACAAGGACGACCAGATCGACGAGCACGACCGTTACGCCATCCGGGCGGGGTTCTGGCGGGAGATCGACGTACGGACGGCGGCCGAGCACGCGCCCGTCGGCGAGTGAACCCCGGGCGGCGGCCCGGGGGGTGACGAGCGGCCCCAAGGGCGGGTAAAGGCCTCCGACCCCGTACCCTCGTCCTTTGTGAGTACGCGCGCGGCACAGGCACATCGGCACGGTCGTGATGTCGTGTGCGCGGTGCGCGGGCTGACCAAGACCTATCCGGCCGTCCGAGGACGCAGGGGCGTTCCCGGCGCGCCCGCGGTGCGGGCCACCGACGACGTACGGCTGGACGTGCGACGCGGTGAGATCTTCGGACTGCTCGGACCGAACGGGGCCGGGAAGTCCACCCTGGTGCGGCAGCTGACCGGGCTGATGCGGCCCGACGCGGGCAGCGTCGAGATCCTCGGGCACGACATCGTGCGGCACCCCGAGCGGGCCTCCCGGATCCTCGCCTACCTCGGCCAGGAGTCGTCCGCCCTCGACGAGCTGACGGTGTCGCTGGCCGCCGAGACGACCGGGCGGCTGCGCGGCCTGGAGGCACGGCGGGCACGGGCCGAGCGGGACGCCGTCCTGGAGGAGCTCGGGCTCACCGCCATCGCCGGGCGGGCCCTGAAGAAGCTGTCCGGCGGGCAGCGCCGACTGGCGTGCTTCGCCGCCGCCCTGGTCGGCGAGCGGCCGCTGCTGGTATTGGACGAGCCGACCACCGGGATGGACCCCGTCGCGCGGCGGGCCGTGTGGGCGGCCGTCGACCGGCGGCGGGCCGAGCGCGGGACGACCGTCCTGCTGGTCACCCACAACGTCATCGAGGCGGAGACGGTCCTGGACCGGGTCGCCGTGCTCGACCAGGGGCGGGTGATCGCCTGCGACACCCCCGCCGGACTGAAGGAACAGGTCGCCGACGAGGTCCGGGTGGAGCTGGTGTGGCGCGAGACGGCGCCGCTGCACGTCCCCGAGGTCGCCGCGCTGCGCGAGCGGGCCGTCGAGGCCGGGCGGCGCTGGACGCTGCGGCTCGCTCCCGAGGAGGCCCGCGCGGTCGTCGCCACGGTCACCGGCGGGGCGGCCTTCGCCGCCCTGGACGACTTCACGCTCGCGACGCCCAGCCTGGAGGACGTGTACCTGGCGCTGGGCGGCGCCGCCCGAGGGCTGGTGAAGGCGTGAGCGGGGGACAGAGCGTGTCCGTACAGGTACGTAGGAGCGCGTCCGTGGGGGACGGCGTGCGCGCCGCAGGGAAGGAGCGCAGCTCGTCGTGAGTGTCGTACCCGCCGAGATTCTGCCCGGCGCCGTCGCCGACGAGGACGACTCCGCGCGCGGGGCCGCCGAGCTCGGACCGCGCGCGCGGATGTGGCCGTCGCTCGTCGCCGTCTACCGTGCGCAGCTGTCGCGGGCCCGGGTCGCGCGGATTCCGCTGCTGTTCGTGGCGACCTTCCAGTCGGTCGGCATCCTGGTCATGATGCGCGGGGTCGTGGACGCGGGCGGCCACGACGCCCGGTTCGTGGTCGCCGGGTCGTCCGTGCTGGTCGTGGCCTACGTCGGGCTGAACCTGCTCGCGCAGTACTTCGGGCAGCTGCGGGGCAGCGGCGGGCTCGACCACTACGCGACGCTGCCGGTGCCGCCGGCGGCGGTCGTGCTGGGGGCGGCGGGGGCCTACGCCTCCTTCACGGTGCCCGGGACCGTGGTGACCGCCGTCTTCGGCGGGGTGCTGTTCGGGCTGCCGCTGTCGCATCTGTGGGTGCTGGCGGCGGTGATCCCGCTCGCGGGCGCCGCCCTGTCCGGGCTGGGCGCGGCCCTCGGGCTGCTCGCGCCCCGCCCCGAACTGGCCACACTGCTGGGCCAGCTGGGGATGTCGGCCGCGCTGCTGCTGGGGGTGCTGCCGGCCGACCGGATGCCGGGGGCCGTACGGTTCACGCGGGACCTGCTGCCGTCGACGTACGGTGTCGAGGCCTTCGGGCGGACCTTCGGGCCGCATCCCGACTGGGCGTTCGTGGCCGGTGACCTCGCCGTGTGCGCGGGCGTGGGCGTCGCTTCGCTGGCCGTGGCCACCTGGGCGTACCGTCGGGCGGCCGTCCGGTGACGCGCCGCACAGGCGGGCCTGGCACGATGTCAGGGTGACCGCACCGTTGACGCCGCCTCCACCGCCGCATGAACAGTCCGCGCAGAACGCGTGGCAGCCCCCGGCTGCCGGGCATTCGGCTCCCGCGCCGCATGACGCCGCCTGGCACGGTACGTACGGACAGGACGGGCCCGGAATGAAGACGGAAGTGCGGGAGGCCGCCGTCGTCACGGTGGCGGTGGCGGTGGGCGGTGTGCTGCTCGGGCTGCTGTGGTGGTGGCTGGCGCCGCACGTGCCGCTGGTCGGCGACATCGTCGACAAGAGCTGGGTGGTCTACCTCTCGGACAGCGAGGGGGAGCAGGCCATCGGGGTGGACGGAACGTTCACGCTGCTCGCGCTCGCCTTCGGGGTCGTCAGCGCCCTGGCGGTCTTCCTGTGGCGCCGGCGCGGCGGAGTGCCGCTGGTCGTGGCCCTGGGCGTCGGCGGACTGCTCGCGTCCCTGCTGGCCTGGCGGCTCGGCGTGTGGCTCGGCCCAGAGCAGGACGTCATCGCCCACGCCCGGCAGGTGGGCAAGGGCATCACCTTCTCGGCGCCGCTCAAGCTGGGCGCCAAGGGGGCGCTGCTGACCTGGCCGCTGGCCGCCCTGATCGTGCACCTCGGCCTGACCGCGCTGTTCGGCCCCCGGGACCCGGAGCCATACCAGCACCACCCCGTCCAGACCGACCCGTACGGGGCCCCGCTGCCGTAGAAGATGCCGGGACCCCGCTGCCGTAGGGACTTACGCCGGACGGTGGCCGTGGTTGGAGCGGGCCTTCTTGACGCGCCACTTGCGTTTGCGGGTTCTCTTCGACATGTCCCTCGTTCTTAACCGAGCGAGGGACGGCCGTCGAGGGGTCACGCACGTCCGACGGGGGCCACCACCGCTTCGGTGAGCTTCGCGAGGTCACCGGGGGACAGTTCGACCTCCAGGCCGCGGCGCCCTGCCGACACGCAGATCGTTTCGTGGGCCGAGGCGGAGGAGTCCAGGACCGTGGGCAGCCTCTTGCGCTGGCCGAGCGGGGAGATGCCGCCCCGGACGTAGCCCGTGGTGCGCTCGGCGAGGGCCGGGTCCGCCATCGCCGCCCGCTTGCCGCCCACCGCGGAGGCCAGCGCCTTGAGGTCCAGGCTGCCCGCCACCGGGACGACCGCCACCGTGAGGGTCCCGTCCACGTCGGCCACCAGCGTCTTGAAGACGCGGTCCGGGGAGACGCCCATGGCCTCGGCCGCCTCCTCGCCGTAGGACGGGTGGGAGGGGTCGTGGTCGTAGGCGTGGATCGTGAACGCGACGCCCGCGGCGGTAAGGGCCACCGTCGCGGGCGTGCCGCCCTGCTGTTGCTTCTTCGACTTCTTCGCCATCCCGGCCTTCACAGTGACGTCAGTTGAGGCTCGTGCGGCCGCGGGTCAGGTCCGCCGCCGGCAGTGAGGGCAGGTTACGGATGATGGCCGTCTCGGAGCGAAGGAGTTTCAGTTCGTCGCGCAGCCGGGACGCGGTGTCCGGGGCCTGGAGCAGACGCTGCTTGGTGGGGGTGTCCAGCATCATCGCCGCCGCGACGAGGTAGGAGACCACGGAGGGCTCGTCCGGGAGTTCCGCGCCGGTCGACAGGGAGCGTTCGCGCGCGCCCGCCAGCCGCTTCTGGTACTGGCGGAAGGCCCGCAGCACACCCTCCGCGAGCGCGCCGGCCTCCTCGCCCTGCTCCTCGTCGAGCCCCTCCAGCTCGGCCGTCAGGAACGGGCCCGAGGCGTCCACCGAGAGCAGGCGCACCCGGGACGTCCCGGTGGCCAGCACCTCGAAGGTGCCGTCCTCCCGTTCCCGGATCGTCGCGGCGTCCGCCACGCAGCCCACGTCGTGGAAGGAGATCGCCGGGTCGGCGCCGAAGCCGGCCGCCGGGCCGAGGTCGGGCACGGACGTGGGATCCGGCATGCCGGGGGCGCTCGGGGCCACCTCGTGGCCGTCGCGGATCGCCACGACGGCGAACCGGCGCGACTCCTCCTCGGGGGTCTTCAGCAGCTCACGCATCATGGCGCGATAGCGCTCCTCGAAGACGTTGAGCGGCAGTACCAGCCCGGGGAACAGCACCGAGTTCAGGGGGAAGAGCGGAAGACGGACGGTGGTCACGGCGCAAGAGCCTAATGGTCGCCGGAGCCGACGCGTCCGCCGCGCTCACTTCGTGGATCGTGCGGCACCGGGCCGGCCCCCGCCGGACACCGGCCGACGACGTCGGCACGCACCTTCAGGAACAGGGCCAGCGGGTCGTCCGACAGCTGGCCCCAGGGGAAGGAGGTGGCGTACGGGCCGATGAGCCGCAGCTGGCCGAGGGCGTCCTGCCAGCGCTCCAGGCCCACGAGGACGTAGGCCAGCTTGTTGCGGATCTCGGCCGGCCACGGCGTGGCCGCCGGGAAGCGGGCCGAGAACGCGATCGCCCGGTCGGCGGCCGCGTGCAGCCGCTCCCGCGGCACCGCCGGGCCGGCGCCACCGGTGAAGCACGCCAGGGCCGCCCTCGACGGCAGCGCCTGGAGGAGCGAGTCGTCGGGGGCGTCCTGCGCGGCCCGGTCGGCGAAGTCGAAGCACTCGCGGTACGAGCCCTGCCAGGAGGTGGCCAGATAGCGCAGGGCGGCCACATGGCAGCCGTAGTGGTGCGGGGTGCGGCGCAGCGCCGCCTCCCACAGTTCCCCGAAGTACTTGTGGCCGGCGCCCGTGCCGCGCGCGTGGTCCAGCGCGATCCGCCAGGGCACCGGGTCGCGGTCGGTGGCCCGCGCGGCGGCCGTGATCAGGGAGCTCACCTCGCGCAGCAGCTCGGCGCGGGCCGGGGAGTCCCAGGCGCGGTCCACCGCGAGCTGGGCCCGCAGCAGCAGCACGTCCGGGTCCTGCGGCGCGTCGGCGTACCACCGCTCCAGCCACTCGACCCGGGCCCGGGCGAAGGCCGACAGCCGTCTGGCGTACCGGTCGCGGTACTCCCACTCGGCACGCGCGCGTGTGCCCGCGAGCAGCCCGGCCACGGGCGCGTACTCGCCGTCCGCCGCCGCGACGAGCGTCGGTCCGAGGCGGTCGTCGGGCGCGTCGAGGAGCACCTCGTCGTCGGCGGGCAGCCCGGACGCGTCCGCGGGCGGCGCGGAGCGGGGGCGCGTCGCGGAGTGGGCGGTCCGGGCCGCGCGGCTGAACGGGTGCAGCAGTGCCATGGTGTCGACCATTGAAAGGCCGCAGGTCAGGCGTGCGCCAGCCGGAGGGGACAACTCACGGAAAGTTGTACGCCCGGCGGTCAAGAGCCGGTAAAGGTCGAATGTTGAACAAATGACCGACGTGTGCAGGACCTGTGATGATCAGTTGCGGCGCAGCATGCGCGTCGCCCCGGCGGCCACCGTCGTCGCCAGCACCCAGCCCAGGAGGACCATCACCGCGGCCAGCCACTGCCAGCCGCCGCTGAGCTGCCAGACGCCGACCTGACCCAGGTCGATGACCGGCAGTAGCAGGTCCAAGGCGAACAGGGCCGGGTTCCACGGCGGATGCGCAGCCCCGGGCTGCAGCGGCGGATGGCTCGCGTGCGCGAAGGCCAGCGAGCCCGCCGCCCACAGCACCGCCATCCACACCGCGGCCCGCCCCGGCCGGTACCCGTAGGCCACCGTCCAGTCCTGCGCGTACCCCCACAGCTTCGCGGCGAGCGGCAGGCTCTCGCGGCGCCGGCGCTGTTTGGCCAGCAGCACCTCGCGCGCGTCCTCGTCCTCGCCGCCGGCCCGCAGCACGGCGGCCAGGCGCTCGTACGGCTCCGGGTTGTACTCGGCGGTCGCCGCGGCCACCCAGTCCAGCCGCTCCGCCAGCGGGAAGGGCCCCAGCGGTACGAGGTTCTCGTACTGGAAACCGCCCATGTGCAGGTTGCCCGGGGCCGGCCAGGCGCTCGCCCGGTCGACGAGGTTGACCACCCGCGCCCCCGACAGGGCGACCTTGCCGCGCTGCGGTCGCTCGCCGAGGAAGCGCAGCTCCGGCGTCTGCACCCGGCGCAGCGACAGCTCCTGGTCGTCGGTGAAGGCGAACCGCGCCCGCTCCAGGTCCACGGCGTCCCCGAAGCGCCCGTCGTCCAGCCGCACCCCGCCCCGGCACTCGAACCGCTGGATCCGGGTCCCGCGTGCGGGAGTCGCCCCGGCGGGCGTCGACGAGCCGACGCCCGCCGGGGTCAGGTACAGGGTGCGCCCGACCGTCAGCTGGGGCGCGTTCAGCGCGTGCCGGGTGTACGAGCTGCTCAGCCGGGCGCCGCGCAGGCTCAGGCTGACGCCCACCTTGGCGCTGCGCAGGCTCACCTCGCCCTCCGCCTCCAGCAGCTCGGCCTGCAGGTCCTGGCCGACCGTCATGCCGTCCGCGGCGATCGAGCGGCCGGCGCGGTCGGGGTGGACGATCGCCTGGTTGAGCATCAGGTCGGTGCCGATGTGGGCGTCGGTGAGCCGTACGCCACCCGGGAACCGGCAGCGCGGCAGGTGCAGATCGCCCTCGGTGTGCACCCGGGCCGCCTCCAGGCGCGGCACCGCGCAGTCCACCAGCCGCACGGTGGTGAAACGGGCCTCCGGCAGCAGCAGCTCCCGCTCGAAGCGGCAGCCGCGCATCTCCACGTACGGCACCACTATCCCGCCGGAGAGCTCCAGGGTGCCGCTGACCTGCACGCCGCGCAGTTTCAGTGCGGAGACGCGGCCCGCGAGCGCCGGCGGGCCGTCCAGCAGCAGCCACGCCACGATGCGTGCCCGCACGGTCCGCTCCGGTCCCCAGCGGTGGCCGCCGTGCGGATCGTCGACGGCCGCGTCGCCGCTGCTCAGGTCGTACGGGCTGCCATTGCGGAAGGCCTGCCACATGCCGGCCTCGGCCGCGGTCAGGTCGTCGGGCAGGTCTCCGGCGTGGATGCCGGCCCCCTCGGTCACAGCTCCTCCTGTCCTGTGTTCGCACAACTGTTCATGCCCGTTGCGTCACACCCGAATCACTGGACGTACTGTGCCGTGCGGGACGATGCGGTGGTTCTGTATCAGCCATTGATACGCGCGGACGACGGCTGACCCGGGTCTGAGAGAATTGACCCCGTGATCTCCCGAATCGATCTGCGCGGCGACGCCCTTCCCGAAGGCCCCGCCCTGCGCGACCTGCTGCCCCGAGCCGACTTCGACGTCTCGGCCGCCCTGGAGAAGGTGCGTCCGATCTGCGAGGCCGTGCATCATCGGGGCGACGCGGCGCTGATCGACTTCGCCGAGAAGTTCGACGGCGTCCGGCTCGAGCAGGTGCGGGTGCCCGCCGAGGCCCTGGCGAAGGCCCTCGACGAACTCGACCCGGCAGTGCGCGCGGCCCTGGAGGAGTCCATCCGGCGTGCCCGCCTAGTCCACCGCGAGCAGCGCCGCACGTCCCACACGATCCAGGTCGTGCCCGGCGGCTCCGTGACCGAGAAGTGGGTGCCGGTCGAGCGCGTCGGCCTGTACGCGCCGGGCGGCCGGTCGGTCTACCCGTCCTCCGTGATCATGAACGCCGTCCCGGCCCAGGAGGCCGGCGTCGAGTCGATCGCCCTCGCCTCCCCGGCGCAGGCCGAGTTCGGTGGCCTGCCGCACCCGACGATCCTCGCCGCCTGCGCGCTGCTCGGCGTCGACGAGGTGTACGCGGCCGGCGGCGCCACCGCGGTCGCGATGTTCGCGCACGGCACCGAGTCCTGCCCGCCCGCCAACATGGTCACCGGCCCCGGCAACATCTGGGTCGCCGCCGCCAAGCGCTACTTCACCGGCCGGATCGGCATCGACGCCGAGGCCGGCCCGACCGAGATCGCGATCCTCGCCGACGACACGGCCGACCCGGTGCACGTCGCCTCCGACCTGATCAGCCAGGCCGAGCACGACCCGCTCGCCGCCGCCGTCCTCGTCACCGACTCCCTCGCGCTCGCGGACGCCGTCGAGAAGGAGCTCGAGCCCCAGGTCGCCGCCACCAAGCACATCGAGGACCGCATCCGCCCGGCGCTCGCCGGCCGGCAGTCCGCGATCGTGCTCGTCGACGGGATCGACGAGGGCCTGCGGGTGGTCGACGCCTACGGCGCCGAGCACCTGGAGATCCAGACGGCCGACGCCACCGCGGTGGCCGACCGGGTGAAGAACGCGGGCGCGATCTTCATCGGCCCCTGGGCCCCGGTCTCGCTCGGCGACTACGCGGCCGGCTCCAACCACGTGCTGCCGACCGGCGGTTGCGCCTGCCACTCCTCCGGCCTGTCCGTGCAGTCCTTCCTGCGCGGCATCCACATCGTCGACTACACCGAGGACGCGCTGGCCGAGGTCGCGCACCACGCGGTCACGCTGGCGGAGGCGGAGGACCTCCCGGCGCACGGCGCGGCGATCAAGGCCCGGTTCGGATGGAAGGTTCCCCAGAGCAAGTGACCGGCATCGACGATCTCCCCGTACGGGACGAGCTGCGCGGCAAGTCCCCCTACGGCGCGCCCCAGTTGGACGTCCCCGTACGGCTGAACACCAACGAGAACCCCTATCCGCTGCCCGAGCCGCTGGTCGAGCGCATCGCCGAGCGCGTCCGGGAGGCCGCCCGGAACCTCAACCGCTACCCGGACCGGGACGCCGTCGAGCTGCGCACACAGCTCGCCAAGTACCTGACGGACACCTCCGGCCACGACGTCGGCCTCGCCAACGTGTGGGCGGCGAACGGCTCCAACGAGGTCATCCAGCAGTTGCTGCAGACCTTCGGCGGACCGGGCCGCACGGCGATCGGCTTCGAGCCGTCGTACTCGATGCACGCGCTCATCGCGCGCGGCACCGGCACGGGCTGGATCTCCGGTCCGCGCAACGAGGACTTCACCATCGACCTCGCGGCGGCCGAGAAGGCCATCGCCGAGCACCGGCCGGACGTCGTCTTCGTCACCACCCCCAACAACCCCACCGGCAACGCGGTCCCGCCCGAGACGGTCCTCGCCCTGTACGAGGCGGCGCAGGCGGCCAAGCCGTCCATGGTGATCGTCGACGAGGCGTACATCGAGTTCAGCCACGGCCGCTCTCTGCTGCCGCTCATCGAGGGCCGGCCGAACCTGGTCGTGTCCCGGACGATGTCGAAGGCCTTCGGCGCGGCGGGCCTGCGCCTCGGCTACCTCGCCGCGCACCCGGCGGTCGTGGACGCCGTCCAGCTCGTACGGCTGCCCTACCACCTGTCCGCGGTCACCCAGGCGACCGCCCTGGCCGCCCTGGAGCACACCGACACGCTGCTGAAGTACGTCGAGCAGCTGAAGGCGGAGCGGGACCGGCTGGTCGACGAGCTGCGCGCGGCCGGCTACGACGTCGTGGAGTCCGACGCCAACTTCGTGCAGTTCGGGCGGTTCGAGGACTCCCACACCGCCTGGCAGCGGATCCTCGACCGGGGTGTGCTGGTCCGCGACAACGGCATCCCGGGGTGGCTGCGGGTGTCCGCGGGAACCCCGCAGGAGAACGACGCGTTCCTCGACGCGGTCCGTGCAATGAAGAAGGAGCAGAGTTCATGAGCCGCGTTGGACGCGTGGAGCGAGTCACCAAGGAAACCTCGGTGCTCGTCGAGATCGACCTCGACGGGTCCGGCAAGGTCGACGTGTCGACGGGCGTCGGCTTCTACGACCACATGCTCGACCAGCTCGGCCGGCACGGTCTGTTCGACCTCACCGTGAAGACCGAGGGCGACCTGCACATCGACTCCCACCACACCATCGAGGACACCGCCCTCGCGCTCGGCGCCGCCTTCAAGCAGGCGCTCGGCGACAAGGTGGGCATCTACCGCTTCGGCAACTGCACGGTCCCGCTGGACGAGTCCCTCGCCCAGGTCACCGTCGACCTCTCCGGCCGCCCCTACCTCGTGCACACCGAGCCCGAGAACATGGCGCCGATGATCGGCGAGTACGACACCACCATGACCCGGCACATCCTGGAGTCCTTCGTGGCCCAGGCCCAGATCGCGCTGCACGTGCACGTGCCGTACGGTCGCAACGCGCACCACATCGTGGAGTGCCAGTTCAAGGCGCTCGCACGGGCCCTGCGATACGCCTCCGAGCGCGACCCGCGCGCGGCCGGCATCCTCCCCTCCACGAAGGGCGCGCTGTGAACGGCCTGTCGACCCTCCTGATCGTCGTCGGCCTCTTCCTGGTCGGCGGCATCATCTCCTTCGTCAAGCAGGGCATGCCCAGGCAGCTCGTCGTGCTGCTGTCGATCGGCGCCGCGATGTGCCTGGTCGCGGGGGTCATGAGGCTGGAGGTGTGGAATTGAGCGCATCCAGGAAGGTCGTGGTCTTCGACTACGGCTTCGGTAACGTCCGCTCCGCCGAGCGCGCCCTCGCGCGCGCGGGAGCCGACGTCGAGATCACGCGTGACTTCGACCGGGCCATGAACGCCGACGGTCTGCTGGTGCCCGGCGTCGGCGCCTTCGCCGCCTGCATGAAGGGCCTCAAGGAGGCCCGCGGTGACTGGATCATCGACCGGCGGCTGTCCGGCGGGCGCCCGGTGATGGGCATCTGCGTCGGCATGCAGATCCTCTTCGCGCGCGGCATCGAGCACGGCGTGGAGACCGAGGGCCTCGACGAGTGGCCCGGCTCCGTCGAGCCGCTGCAGGCCGAGATCGTGCCGCACATGGGCTGGAACACCGTCGAGACGCCGGCGGACTCCGAGCTGTTCGCCGGCCTGGACGCGGACGCCCGCTTCTACTTCGTGCACTCCTACGCCGTCCACGACTGGGCGCTTCAGACGCACAACCCGACCATGCACGCCCCCAAGGTGACCTGGTCGACGCACGGCAAGCCTTTCGTGGCCGCCGTCGAGAACGGCGCCCTGTGGGCCACCCAGTTCCACCCCGAGAAGTCCGGCGACGCCGGAGCCCAGCTCCTCACCAACTGGATCGGAACACTGTGAGCAAGCTCGAACTCCTCCCCGCCGTCGACGTGCGCGACGGCCAGGCCGTCCGCCTGGTGCACGGCGAGTCCGGCACGGAGACCTCGTACGGCTCCCCGCTGGAGGCCGCCCTCGCCTGGCAGAGCTCGGGCGCCGAGTGGCTGCACCTGGTCGACCTGGACGCCGCGTTCGGCACGGGCGACAACCGGGCGCTGATCGCCGAGGTGACCGGGGCCATGGACATCAAGGTGGAGCTGTCCGGCGGCATCCGCGACGACGACACCCTCGCCGCCGCCCTCGCCACCGGCTGCACCCGGGTCAACCTCGGCACGGCCGCCCTGGAGACCCCGGAGTGGGTCGCCAGGGTCATCGCCGAGCACGGCGACAAGATCGCGGTGGGCCTGGACGTCCGCGGTACGACCCTGCGCGGCCGCGGCTGGACCCGCGACGGCGGCGACCTCTACGAGACGCTGGAGCGCCTCAACAAGGAGGGCTGCGCGCGGTACGTGGTGACGGACATCGCCAAGGACGGCACGCTGCAGGGCCCGAACCTGGAGCTGCTGAGGAACGTCTGCGCCGCCACCGACCGCCCGGTCGTGGCGTCCGGCGGCGTGTCGTCGCTCGACGACCTGCGCGCCATCGCCGAACTGGTGCCCCTCGGTGTCGAGGGCTCCATCGTCGGGAAGGCCCTGTACGCGAAGGCGTTCACCCTGGAAGAGGCCTTGGAGGCCACGTCTTGAGATCGGACACAGTGTCATGAGCGATGCCGTACGGCGCGTGCAGAGCGAAAGTCCCTGGGAGGAGTCCTTCGGTTTCGCCCGTGCCGTGGCGGCCGGCGACCGGGTGCTGGTGGCGGGCACGACGTCCTTCAAGGGCGACGTGCTGTACGGGGAGGGCGACCCGTACGAGCAGGCCAAGGTGGCCTTCACCAGCGCGATCGAGGCGATCGGCGAGTTCGGGCTCGACGTCGAGTCCGTGATCCGCACCAGGATGTACCTCACCCACGCGCGGGATGTGGAAGCGGCCGGCCGCGCCCACAAGGAGTTCTTCGACGCGGTGCGGCCGGTGTCCACCCTGTTGGTCGTGGAGGGCTTCGTCGACCCGCGCATCCTGGTCGAAGTGGAACTGGAAGCCTTCCGGGGCTAGAACAGCTGGTTGTTTTTAAGGAGCCGTGGATTCATGACCCTGGCGGTCCGAGTCATCCCCTGCCTGGACGTGGACAACGGCCGGGTCGTCAAGGGTGTCAACTTCCAGAACCTGCGTGACGCGGGCGACCCGGTCGAGATGGCCAAGGTGTACGACGCCGAGGGCGCCGACGAGCTGACGTTCCTGGACATCACCGCGTCGTCCGGCAACCGCGAGACCACGTACGACGTGGTGCGCCGCACGGCCGAGCAGGTCTTCATCCCGCTGACCGTGGGCGGCGGCGTGCGCACCGCCGAGGACGTGGACAGGCTGCTGCGCGCCGGTGCCGACAAGGTGGGCGTCAACACGGCCGCGATCGCCCGTCCCGACCTCATCCGTGAGATCGCCGAGCGGTTCGGCCGGCAGGTGCTGGTGCTCTCCGTCGACGCGCGCCGCACCCCGGAGGGCACTTTCGAGGTCACCACCCACGGCGGCCGGCGCGGCACCGGCATCGACGCCGTCGAGTGGGCGCACCGGGCGGCCGAGCTGGGCGCCGGCGAGATCCTGCTGAACTCGATGGACGCGGACGGCACCAAGGACGGCTACGACCTGGAGATGATCGCCGCGGTCCGCAAGCACGTCACGGTCCCGCTGATCGCCTCGGGCGGCGCCGGCAGGCTGTCCGACTTCCCGCCGGCCATCGCGGCGGGCGCGGACGCGGTCCTGGCCGCGTCGGTGTTCCACTTCGGGGATCTGCGGATCGGAGAGGTGAAGCAGACACTGAAGGCCGCGGGCCACCCCGTGCGCTGAGGCTCAGCGACCTGGGCTTCGTCGGTCCCATGAACCTCGGCCTCACCCTGCTCGCCCAGGACCGCGGCTGGGGCTCCTCCGGCATGGGCTGGGTGCCGGCCGGCTTCGGCACCGGGACCGCCTCGCTGCTGCTCACCTGGCGCGGCCGGGTGCCCCGGGCCGGCCTCGTCGCCGCGGTCACGAACCTCCTGAGCGCCGTGGCCATCGGTTCGCTCGCCCAGACTTCGACCGTCGCCGCGGCGACCTTCGTGGCCGTGTGCGTCGGGCTGCTCGCCGGCCTGGCGGGAGCCGTTACCGGGGCGCTCATACAAAGCGCGGCGGGCCCGGCCTACGTCGGCCGGGTCACCGCCGCCTCCACGCTCGTCGGCTTCGGCGTCGCGCCGCTCACCTTCCCGGTGGTCGGCTGGGCGGCCGACCTGTGCGGCATCGGGCCCGTCTTCGCTGTGTGCGCCGCGGTCAGCGCCCTGGGTGGAGTCGTCGCCCTGTGCTCGGGCTCCCTGCGCCGGGCCGAGCTGCCCCGGTGAGCCGTCGGCTCAGATGCCCAGCTGTTTGGCCTCGTGCAGCTTGCTGATGGCGTCCTTGTCGCCGTCCAGCTCCACCGTGGCGGTGCTCTGCCGCCCCATGGAGAACAGCAGCAGCTCCGACGGCTCCCCGGTCGCCGTCACCACGGGCGTGCCGCGGTGGGCGACCACCGTCTGCCCGTCGGGCCGGCGCAGCACCAGCCCCGTGGGGATGTTGCGGCCGATCAACCGGGCGGTCCGCTCCAGCCGCGACCACAGGGCGTCCTGGAAGACCTGGTCGAGTTCCCGCGGCGTCCAGTCCGGCCGGGCCCGGCGGACGTCCTCGGTGTGGACGTAGAACTCGACCGTGTTCGACATCTCGTCGACCTGCTTGAGCTGGAACGGCGAGAAGCGCGGCGGCCCGGTGCGGATGAGTTGGATCAGCTCCTCGTACGGCTTGGCCGCGAACTCCGCCATCACCCGCTCCAGGCGGGGCGCGAGCTGCTTGATCAGGATGCCGCCGGCGGCATCGGGGCGGCGCTCGCGCACCACCACGTGCGCGGCGAGTTCACGGGTCCGCCAGCCCTCGCACAGGGTGGGGGCGTCCGGGCCCTCCGCCTCCAACAGGTCGGCCAGAAGAAGTCGTTCACGCTTGGCGAATGTCGACATGCAGCCAGCCTACGACCGGACGACGGGTCCGCGTAGTGGACACGGCACGGTCACTGTCAGTTGCGCACGGCACAATGGCCCCATGACCAGTACGCCCCCGCCCGGCCCTCTCGACCCGGCGCTCGCCGCCCGCCTGAAGCGCAGCCCCGACGGGCTCGTCCCCGCCATCGCCCAGCAGTACGACACCGGTGAGGTGCTGATGCTCGGCTGGATGGACGACGAGGCGCTGCACCGCACCCTCACCACCGGCCGCTGCACCTACTGGTCGCGCAGCCGCCAGGAGTACTGGGTGAAGGGCGACACCTCGGGGCACTTCCAGTGGGTCAAGTCGGTCGCCCTGGACTGCGACGCCGACACCGTGCTGGTCAAGGTCGACCAGGTCGGCGCCGCCTGCCACACCGGCGCACGCACCTGCTTCGACGCGGACGTACTCCTGAAGGACGCCGACTCCGGTGTCCCCGGCCCGGCTCAGTAAGGTCATCCGCCATGGACCTCGAGACCTTCCGCAAGCTCGCCACCGACCGCCGTGTCATCCCGGTCACGCGCAAGCTCCTCGCCGACGGCGACACCCCGGTCGCGCTCTACCGCAAGCTCGCCGCCGAGCGGCCCGGCACCTTCCTGCTGGAGTCCGCGGAGAACGGCCGCTCCTGGTCCCGCTACTCCTTCGTCGGCGTGCGTTCCGCGGCCACCCTGACGGCCCGTGACGGCGAGGCCCACTGGCTCGGCACCCCGCCCGTCGGCGTCCCCGTCGACGGCGACCCGCTCGCCGCCCTGCGCGCCACCATCGAGGCGCTGCACACCCCGCACCAGGAGGACCTGCCGCCCTTCACCGGCGGCATGGTCGGCTACCTCGGCTACGACATCGTGCGCCGCCTGGAGAAGATCGGCCCCGGCGAGCGGGACGACCTGAAGCTGCCCGAGCTGACCATGCTGCTCACCAGCGACCTCGCCGTGATGGACCACTGGGAGGGTTCGGTCCTGCTGATCGCCAACGCGATCAACCACAACGACCTCGACACGGGCGTGGACGAGGCCCACGCGGACGCGATGGCCCGCCTCGACGCCATGGAGGCCGACCTCTCGCGTCCGGTCGCCCAGCCCCCGGCCCACCTCCCGCCCTCGGAGCTGCCCGCGTACACGGCGCTGTGGGGCGGCCCCGACTTCCAGCGGGCGGTCGAGGACGTCAAGGAGCGCATCCGCGCCGGCGAGGCCTTCCAGGTCGTCCCCTCGCAGCGCTTCGAAACGCCGTGCACGGCGAGCGCGCTGGACGTCTACCGGGTCCTGAGGGCGACCAACCCCTCCCCGTACATGTACCTGCTCCGCTCCGACGGCTTCGACGTCGTCGGTTCGTCCCCCGAGGCACTGGTCAAGGTCGAGGACGGACGCGCCATGGTCCACCCGATCGCCGGCACCCGGCACCGCGGGGCCACCCCGCAGGAGGACCAGGCCCTCGCCGACGAGCTGCTCGCCGACCCCAAGGAGCGCGCCGAGCACCTGATGCTGGTCGACCTCGGCCGCAACGACCTGGGGCGGGTCTGCGAGCCGGGCTCCGTCGAGGTCGTGGACTTCATGTCCGTCGAGCGGTACTCGCACGTAATGCACATCGTCTCGACCGTCACCGGCAAGGTCGCCGCGGGCCGCACCGCCTTCGACGTCCTGACGGCGTGCTTCCCGGCGGGCACCCTCTCCGGCGCGCCCAAGCCGCGCGCGATGCAGATCATCGACGAACTGGAGCCGTCCCGGCGCGGGTTGTACGGCGGCTGCGTCGGCTACCTGGACTTCGCGGGCGACTCCGACACCGCCATCGCCATCCGTACGGCCCTGCTGCGGGACGGCACCGCGTATGTGCAGGCCGGAGCCGGCATCGTGGCCGACTCCGACCCGGTCGCGGAGGACCAGGAGTGCCGCAACAAGGCGGCCGCGGTCCTCCGCGCGGTGCACACCGCGAACAGGCTGAATCCCTAGGGCGGTTCAGCCGGTGAAGGCGGCGGTCCCGTTCGGCACGCCGAGGCCGGACGGCCCGTCGTAGCCGGTGGTGCCGGTGCACAGGTAGGTGCCGCCGCAGCTGCCGTTGGAGCCGCTGGTCACGTCGTACAGCGCCGAGGTGTGCGCGTAGGGGAACGACGCGGGGTAGGAGCCGGCGGACGGGGCGCCCGCCAGCGCGTAGGTCGCCGCGATCAGCGGGGCCGAGGCGCTGGTGCCGCCGAAGACCATCCAGCCGGTGGCCTGCCGGTAGCTGTCGTACACCGCGACGCCGGTGTTCGGGTCGGCGACCGCGGAGACGTCGGCGACGGTCCGCTTGGCGCAGCCGCCGTCGGTCTGCCAGGTCGGCTTGGCGTCGTAGCCGGAGCAGCCGGAGCCGGCCCCGCTCCACACCGTGTCCGTCCAGCCGCGGGAGTTCGACGCGGTCTTCAGGGAGGTGCCGCCCACCGCCGTCACGTACTTGGAGGCGGCCGGGTACTCGACGCCGTAGCCGTTGTCGCCGGAGGAGACGGTGATGGCGACGCCCGGGTGGTTGAAGTAGCTGGAGTCGTACGTCGAGTCGCTGGCGGACTCGGAGCCGCCGTAGCTGTTGGAGACGAACTTGGCGCCGAGCCGGACCGCGGTGTTCACGGCCGTGCCGAGGTTGGCCATGGACGCCGAACTGGCCTCCACCAGCAGGATCTTGCAGTTGGGGCAGGCCGCGCTGACCATGTCGAGGTCGAGGGACTCCTCCTCGGCCCAGCCGGAGTCGCCGCGCGGATAGCTCGTGCCGCCGTTCTGGTCGACCTTCTTGAAGCAGCCGTTGGCCGTGGTGCAGGCCGAAAGCCCGTACTGCGAGCGGTAGGTGGCGAGGTCCGCCTCGGCGTTCGGGTCGTCGTAGGCGTCGACGATCGCCACGGTCTGGCCCGAACCGCCGCTTGCCGACGGCAGGTTGTACGCCGCCTGCAGCGACGCGGGGCCGTAGCCGGAGGGCGCCGCGGCCGCGGTCAGGTCGCTCTCCGCGTGGGCGGACTTCGGGGTGCCCGCGGTGACCTTCAGGGCATTGCAGGCCATCATGTTCTTCTGGCTGGGAGTCGCGCACGCGTGGGCGACGGTGACGCCGTGGGACGCCGGTGTCGCGGCCAGGCCGGCGGGGGCGGCCAGGGCGAGCGCGGTCGTGGACAGGGTGGCCACAACCATTGCGGAAACGGTTCTGCGCAACGTACTTCCTCCGAGAGGCTGGTGAACCATGGGGAGACATGCGGGTGCGCCGATCGGCCCGGAGGCGGGTTTGCCCGCGGACCGCCGTGAACCTAAATGTGGCTGGAACACGTCAACAAGAAGATCGTTGAAGCCGTGACCTTCCTTTGCCTTACCTGGGCGTGCCGTGTGATCCGCCTGAGGTGTGCATGGCGGAACCATGGCCTGGCCATGGGTTGACAGCCCCGGGTGACGCGTTCGGCCGGAGGCAGGCGATAGTGGAGTACGTGACTGCCGTACCGCACCCCCGTTCCCAAGCCGCAGGACCCGCTCGGGCCGGCCGCGTCTCCCTCGCCGTGGCCCTGTCGGCCGGCGCGCTCGGCGCGGCCGTGGCCCTGCTGGCCACCCGGCAGCGCTGGGCGGAGGGCACCGCGACCGTGGCCGGCGCCCCCTTCTCGCTGACCGCCAAGGGCAGCGACGTCACGGGCGTCCCCGCGGCCCTCGCCATAGTGGGCCTCGCCGCGCTCGTCGCCGTCTTCGCCGTCCGCGGCGCCGGCCGCACCCTGGTCGCCGCCCTGCTCGCGCTCTGCGGCGCGGGCACCGTCGCCGCCGCGCTGCTGGGCGTCTCCGACAGCTCCGCCCTCGACGACAAGGCCGCACGGGCCGCGGGCGACACCTCGGCGACCGTGCACGCCCTCGGTCACACCGCCTGGCCCTACGTGGCGGCCGCCGGCGGCGCGCTGATCCTGCTGGCCGGGCTGCTGGCGCTGCGCTACGGGCGGTATTGGCCGGCGATGTCCGGCCGCTACGAGCGGGGCGGCGCGCCCCGCCCGCGCCGGACGGCCGCGGGCGTCGACCCCGACCGGCCCGAGGAGCTGTGGAAGGCACTGGACCGCGGCGAGGACCCCACGGGGGCGTAGCGTTCGGCGGAAGCGGTGCCCCGCCGGACAGGCCGCGCCGCCGTCGGCGGACGCGCTGGGGCCACCCCCGAGGAGCGCACGTGTGCGCGTGCGGGACAATGTGGTCGAGCATCCGGCTCAGACACGTAAACAGCAACGAGGAGCAAGTCATGGCGGGCAGCAGCCACGGTCACACCCCGGCCGCCTGGACCGGTGTCATCATCGCCTTCATCGGTTTCTGCGTTTCGGGTGCCTTCATGGTGATGGCTCAGCCCGTGGGCTTCTGGGCCGGCATGGCGCTCGTGGTGATCGGCGGCATCGTCGGCTGGGTCATGAGTGCCATGGGCCTCGGCCAGCCCAAGGACACGCACGAGAAGTTCCAGGAGGCGCTGGCCGACAATCAGGCCACCGCGGCCGCCAAGGGCTGACGCGCGCACGGGTCCGCGCACCGGACCGGCATAGGGGCGATCCGCATCCGGATCGCCCCTCACGCGTGCGTGGCGGCCTTCCAGGGGGAGAATGCGAGACGTGAACGCCGAGACCCAGACCGTGACACCGACCAGCACCGGCTCCGCGGCCGCGCGCCTCGCCGTGCCCGCCGGCATCATGGCGGCCGTCGCCGGGGCCTTCGCGTACGTGGGCGCCGTCAACCCGAATGAGCCCGGCCACTACCCCGTCTGCCCCCTCTACCGCGTCACCGGCCTCTACTGCCCGGGCTGCGGCGGCCTGCGCAGCGCCCACGCCTTCGTCCACGGGGACTTCGTGGCGGCGCTGCACGACAACGCCCTGGCCACCGTCGGCTATCCGCTCTTCGCGGTGCTGTGGACCGTATGGGTGGTGCGCGCCGCGCGCGGGCGCCCCGCGCGGCTGACTCTCGGCCCGGCGCACATGTGGGCGCTGGGGGCGTTGCTGCTGGTCTTCAGCATTGTCCGGAACCTGCCGTCGGGTGGCTGGCTGCGCCCTTGATCGACCTGCGGACGTCCGGATAGAGGGACGGGCGTCAACCGGATGCGAGGCCTTCGCCCTCCTGCGGATACCATCGCAGTGACCACCGGCTTTCCGCCGGGTCGAAAGCTTTAACTGTCAACCGTCTGGAAGGGGGCCGCTCGCGTGAGTGTGCTCGACGAGATCATCGACGGAGTCCGTGCCGACCTCGCGGAACGGCAGGCGCGCGTCAGCCTCGACGAGCTCAAGGAGCGCGCGGCGAAGGCACCCGCGGCCAAGGACGGGGTGGCCGCCCTGCGGGGCGACGGCGTCAAGGTGATCTGCGAGGTCAAGCGCTCCAGCCCGTCCAAGGGCGCGCTGGCCGCCATCGCCGACCCGGCCGGCCTCGCGGCGGACTACGAGGCGGGCGGCGCGGCCGTCATCTCCGTCCTCACCGAACAGCGCCGCTTCGGCGGCTCGCTGGCCGACCTGGAGGCCGTCCGCGCGCGTGTGGACATCCCGGTCCTGCGCAAGGACTTCATCGTCACCTCGTACCAGCTGTGGGAGGCCCGCGCGTACGGCGCCGACCTCGCGCTGCTGATCGTCGCGGCCCTCGAACAGCCCGCCCTGGAGTCCCTCATCGAGCGCGCCGTCTCCATCGGTCTCACCCCGATCGTCGAGGTGCACGACGAGGACGAGGTCGAGCGGGCGGTGGACGCGGGCGCCAAGATCATCGGTGTCAACGCGCGCAACCTCAAGACCCTGGAGGTGGACCGCACCACCTTCGAGCGCGTCGCCCCCGAGATCCCCGACCACCTCGTCAAGGTCGCCGAGTCCGGCGTCCGCGGACCCCACGACCTCATCGCCTACGCCAACGCCGGAGCCGACGCCGTCCTGGTCGGCGAGTCCCTGGTCACCGGCAAGGACCCGAAGACCGCGGTGTCGGACCTGGTGGCGGCGGGCGAGCACCCGGCTCTGCGGCACGGGCGCAGTTGATCTTTCGGTAGGCTGATTCCGATGACTCTCACTGCGACGACCCTGGACCGGTACGCCCGCCTCGCGCGCGGCTGCCGCCCCCGGGGCTGCCGTGCGCCCGCCCGCAGGGTGCACGGCCGTCGAGTGCGATACGTCATCGGAGACGAACCCGGCCAGGTGAACGGCCGTCGATGGCAGCGCGCCCTTCAGGGGCGCGGGGAACTGCGCGATCAGCCACTGACGGCCCGCAGAACACACACAACCCTTCGCCCCACGGCGCTCAGTGTCATCAACACGCACTCACCGTGAGGTATCCACATGCCCAGCGAGTTCTTCATCCCAGACCCGGAGGGTCAAGTCCCCACCGCCGAAGGCTACTTCGGCGCGTTCGGCGGCAAGTTCATCCCGGAGGCCCTCGTCGCCGCCGTCGACGAGGTGGCCGTCGAGTACGACAAGGCCAAGCACGACCCCGAGTTCGCCCGCGAACTCGACGACCTGCTGGTCAACTACACCGGCCGCCCCAGCTCCCTCACCGAGGTGCCGAGGTTCGCCGAACACGCCGGTGGTGCCCGGATCTTCCTCAAGCGGGAGGACCTCAACCACACCGGCTCCCACAAGATCAACAACGTCCTCGGCCAGGCCCTGCTCACCAAGCGCATGGGCAAGACCCGGGTCATCGCCGAGACCGGCGCCGGCCAGCACGGCGTGGCCACCGCCACCGCGTGCGCCCTCTTCGGCCTCGACTGCACCATCTACATGGGCGAGATCGACACCCGGCGCCAGGCCCTGAACGTGGCCCGCATGCGCATGCTGGGCGCCGAGGTCATCGCCGTGAAGTCGGGCTCGCGCACCCTCAAGGACGCCATCAACGAGGCGTTCCGCGACTGGGTCGCCAACGTCGACCGCACCCACTACCTCTTCGGTACGGTCGCAGGCCCGCACCCCTTCCCGGCCATGGTCCGCGACTTCCACCGGGTCATCGGCGTGGAGGCCCGACGCCAGCTCCTGGAGCGCGCCGGCCGCCTCCCCGACGCAGCCATCGCCTGCGTCGGCGGCGGCTCCAACGCCATCGGCCTCTTCCACGCCTTCATCCCGGACGAGGGCGTCCGCCTCATCGGCTGCGAGCCGGCCGGCCACGGCGTCGAGACCGGCGAGCACGCGGCCACCCTCACCGCGGGCGAGCCCGGCATCCTGCACGGCTCCCGGTCCTACGTCCTGCAGGACGAGGAGGGCCAGATCACCGAGCCGTACTCGATCTCGGCCGGCCTGGACTACCCCGGCATCGGCCCGGAGCACTCGTACCTCAAGGACAGCGGTCGCGGTGAGTACCGCGCGGTCACCGACGACGCCGCGATGCAGGCCCTGCGCCTGCTGTCGCGCACCGAGGGCATCATCCCGGCGATCGAGAGCGCGCACGCCCTCGCGGGCGCCCTGGAGGTCGGCAGGGAGCTGGGCGAGGACGGCCTGATCGTCGTCAACCTGTCCGGCCGCGGCGACAAGGACATGGACACCGCCGCGCGCTACTTCGGCCTGTACGACACCGACGCCGAGGTTGCGGCCAACGCCGCCGACACCGCCGAGATCGAGGGGGACGCCAAGTGAGCGGGAACATTCAGCTGCTGTCCGACACCCTCGCGGCCGCCAAGGCCGAGGGACGCGCGGCGCTCATCGCCTACCTCCCGGCCGGCTTTCCGACCGTGGACGGCGGCATCGAGGCGATCAAGGCCGCCCTCGACGGCGGGGCGGACGTGGTCGAGGTCGGCCTGCCGCACAGCGACCCCGTCCTCGACGGTCCCGTCATCCAGACCGCCGACGACATCGCCCTGCGCGGCGGCGTCAAGATCGCGCACGTCATGCGCACGGTCAGGGAAGCCCACCGGGCCACCGGCAAGCCGATCCTGGTCATGACGTACTGGAACCCCATCGACCGTTACGGTGTCGAGCGCTTCACCGCCGAACTCGCGGAAGCGGGCGGCGCCGGGTGCATCCTGCCCGACCTGCCCGTCCAGGAGTCGGCGCTGTGGAGGGAGCACGCCGAGAAGCACGGGCTCGCCACGGTCTTCGTGGTCGCGCCCAGCAGCAAGGACGCGCGGCTCGCCGAGATCACCGCCGCCGGCAGCGGCTTCGTGTACGCCGCCTCGCTCATGGGCGTCACCGGAACCCGCGAGTCCGTGGGCGCGCAGGCCCACGACCTGGTCGAGCGCACCCGCGCCACCGGCAGCGGCCTGCCCGTCTGCGTCGGGCTCGGCGTCTCCAACGCCGAGCAGGCCGCCGAGGTGGCCGGCTTCGCCGACGGCGTGATCGTCGGGTCCGCCTTCGTGAAGCGGATGCTCGACGCGCCGGACGATGCGGCGGGTCTGGAGGCCGTCCGCGAACTCGCGGGCGAGCTGGCGAAGGGCGTGCGCCGACAGGCGTGATCCGTCCGGAACAGAACACAAGGGATCATTCGGTCACTCGAACGGGTGGACCTGGGACCGGGGAGGCGCGCTGCGCCTCCCCGGTTCGTTCCTGGGGTGTGAGCGAGAAGAACAAAGAGGGAAAGCGCACCGCCCGGGAGCGGCTGGCGGCCGAGCGTGAGAAGCAGAAGGCCGCCGAGAAGCGGCGGCGGGCCCTGATCGTCGGCGTGAGCGTGGTCGGCGTGCTCGGGCTGGCGGCGGTGATCGGCGTGATCGCCGCGAACGCCGGGAAGGACAAGGGCTCCAAGGCCTCCGGCCCGGCCACGGCGCCGTCCGGGGCACAGGGCAAGGACGGTCTCGCGATCCCCGTCGGCAAGGACGGCGCCAAGTCCACGCTCACCGTCTGGGAGGACTTCCGCTGCCCGGCCTGCAAGGCCTTCGAGACGACGTACCGCCCCACGCTCCACGAACTGGCGGACTCCGGCCGACTGAGGATCGAGTACCACCTGGTCAGGCTGATCGACGGCAACCTCGGAGGCACCGGCTCCCTGCGCGCGGGCAACGCCGCCGCCTGCGCCCAGGACGCGGGGAAGTTCCGCGACTACCACGACGTGCTCTACGGCAACCAGCCCGAGGAGACCAACGACGCCTTCGGCGGCAACGCCAAGCTGATCGAGCTGGCCGGCAAGGTGGGCGGGCTCGACACGGCGGCCTTCCGTGCCTGCGTCGACAAGGGCACGCACGACGGCTGGGTGGACAAGTCGAACGCGGCCTTCAAGTCGAGCGGCTTCACCGGCACCCCGACCGTGCTGCTGAACGGCAAGAACATCTACCAGGACCAGTCGATGACCCCGGCGAAGCTGAAGCAGTTGGTGCAGCAGGCCGACAAGGGGTAAGGCGCGGCGGGCGCATTCACACCCGCCCGTTATGGACCCGTAGCCGGGCTGCCTGCCGTGGGCCCGGTCCGGCACGGTAGCGTCGACCCTGCCATGGAAGAACTTGCCTACATTCCGAGCCCGTCACGCGGGGTGCTGTATCTCGGCCCCATTCCGCTGCGCGGCTATGCCTTCTGCATCATCATCGGCGTCTTCGTCGCGGTCTGGCTCGGCAACAAGCGCTGGATCGCCCGCGGCGGGCGGGCCGGAACGGTGGCCGACATCGCTGTCTGGGCGGTGCCCTTCGGCCTCGTCGGCGGCCGGCTCTACCACGTGATCACGGACTACGAGCTGTACTTCAGCCAGGGCCGTGACTGGGTGGACGCCTTCAAGGTGTGGCAGGGCGGCCTCGGCATCTGGGGCGCGATCGCCCTCGGTGCGCTGGGTGCCTGGATCGGCTGCCGCCGCCGGGGCATCCCGATGCCCGCGTACGCCGACGCGGTCGCACCCGGCATCGCCCTCGCGCAGGCCTTCGGCCGCTGGGGCAACTGGTTCAACCAGGAGCTGTACGGCAAGGAGACGCACGTTCCCTGGGCGCTGCACATCACGTCCTCGACGGACGGCCGGGTGCCCGGGTACTACCACCCCACCTTCCTCTACGAGTCCCTGTGGTGCATCGGCGTCGCGGTGCTGGTCATCTGGGCCGACAAGCGCTTCAACATGGGACACGGGCGGGCGTTCGCGCTGTACGTCGCGGCGTACTGCGTGGGGCGCGCGTGGATCGAGTACATGCGGGTCGACGACGCGCACCACATCCTCGGGCTGCGGCTGAACGACTGGACAGCGGGGATCGTGTTCCTGCTGGCGGTGACGTACATCGTCCTCTCGGCGAAGAAGCGGCCGGGCCGGGAAGCGGTGGTCGAGCCGGGTGCGACCGACGGTGCGTCCGATGCCTCCGGCGGTGAGGAAGCCTCCGGCGGTGAGGCCGACGTCGAGGTGAAGGACGAGGCGTCCGACGGTGACAAGGACGAGGTAAAGGACGAGGTCAAGGACGACGCCGAGTCGGCCAAGAAGGGCTGACCTGATTGTTCGACGGCGGGTCCACGGCGGGTTTGGTACCTCCCCCACTGCCTTGAGGGCGTGGGGGACCCCCAGACCCGCCGTCGTCGTTCTCGCCGTTGCGGCGGGAACAAGTCAGCGGCGGTTCGTCAGGGACAGGGTGCGTTGGGCCGCCGCCACCACCGCCGCGTCGATGAAGCGGCCGTCCGGCAGGGCCTGGGCGCCCTTCTCGCGGCTTGCCGCCTTCACGATCGTCTCCGCCTCCTCGATCTCCCGCTCGGTGGGGAGGTAGGCGCGTTCGATGATCGGGAGCTGGCGGGGGTGGATGGCGGCGCGGCCGAGGAAGCCGAGGGTGCGGCCGTGGGTGCAGGAGGCGGCCAGGCCCTCCAGGTCACGGATGTCGGGGTGGACCGACTGGGGCGGCGGGGGCAGCCGCGCCGCCCTCGCCGCGACGATCACCCGGGACCGGGACCAGTCGAGACCCGCGTCCCCGCGTACGCCCAGGTCGGCGCGGAGATCCGACTCGCCGAGGGAGATGCCGCGCAGGGACGGGTGGGAGGCGGCGATGGCGTAGGCGTGCTCCACGCCCAGGGCCGTCTCCAGCAGGGCGTACAGGGCGAGGGCCGCCCCGGAGACCGAGGCGCGGGCGGTGGCCGCGGCGATGCGGGTCACCTGGAGCGGGGACGTCACCTTGGGCAGTCGTACACCGGCCAGGCCCGGGAGCGGCGCGATCGCCTCCAGGTCCCGGGCCGCCAGGGGCCCGTCCAGGGCGTTCACGCGGACGTGGACCGGGACGGGCTGGCGGCAGGACAGCAGGTCGGCCGTCGCCTCCCGGGCGTAGGCCTTGCGGTCCGGGGCGACCGCGTCCTCCAGGTCGACGATGACGACGTCGGCGCCGCAGACCAGCGCCTTGGCGACCACGCGGGGGCGGTCGCCGGGCACGTACAGCCAGGTGAGCGGGGTCGGTGACGTCATACGGCGCCCTCCTCGCGCAGGGCCGTCAACTCGGCCGTCGTCAGGCCCAGTTCGGTGAGGACCTCCGTCGTGTCAGCGCCGTGCGCGCGGCCCGCCCAGCGGATCGCGCCGGGTGTGTCGGAGAGCCGGAAGAGGACGTTCTGCATGCGCAGCGGGCCCAGGTCGGGGTCGTCGAGGGTGGTGACGGTGTCGAGGGCCTGGTATTGCGGGTCGGTCAGCACGTCCCGTACGTCCTGGATGGGGGCGACCGCCGCCTCCGCCTTCTCGAAGGCGGCCAGCACCTCGGTGCGGGTGCAGGCGGCGATCCAGCTGCCGACCGCCTCGTCGAGGACGTCGGCGTGTGCGGCGCGGTCGGCGCCCGTCGCGAACCAGGGCTCGTCGATCAGGTCGGGCCTGCCCACCAGACGCATCAGCCGTTCCGCGATCGACTGGGCCGAGGTGGAGACGGCGACCCAGGTGCCGTCGGCCGTGCGGTAGGCGTTGCGCGGGGCGTTGTTGGCGGAGCGGTTGCCGGTGCGCCGCTGGACGTAGCCGAGCTGGTCGTACCAGGTCGGCTGGGGGCCGAGGACGGTGAGGATCGGTTCGATGATCGCCATGTCGACGACCTGGCCCTCACCGGTACGGTCGCGGGCGGCGAGGGCCGTCATGACGGCGTACGCCGTCGCCAGGCCGGTGATGGAGTCGGCGAGGCCGAAGGGCGGCAGCGTCGGCGGGGCGTCGGGCTCGCCGGTGATCGCGGCGAAGCCGCTCATCGCCTCGGCGAGGGTGCCGAAGCCGGGACGGTGGGCGTAGGGGCCGAACTGGCCGAATGCGGTGACGCGGGTGAGGACCAGACGGGGGTTGGCGGCGGAGAGCTCCGGCCAGCCGAGGTCCCATTTCTCCAGGGTGCCGGGGCGGAAGTTCTCGATCATCACGTCTGCCTCGGCCGCGAGCCGCAGCAGGGTGGCCCGGCCGCCCTTCTTGGACAGGTCGAGGGTGATCGTGCGCTTGTTGCGGCCGAGGATCTTCCACCACAGGCCGATGCCGTCCTTCGACGGGCCGTGCCCTCGTGAGGGGTCGGGCTTTTTGGGGTGCTCGACCTTGATCACCTCCGCGCCGAAGTCGCCGAGCATGGTGGCGGCGAGGGGACCGGCGAAGAGGGTGGCGAGGTCGAGGACGCGCAGACCGGTGAGCGGGGCGGTGCGGGGGGCGGGGGTCGTGGTCATGACGTGTACTGGGCCTCGATCTCTGAGCGGTACGGCATCGACGCGGAGGCGCCCGGGCGCTGGACGGAGAGTGCCGCCGCGGCGGCGGCCCACCTCAGGGCCTCGCGGATCGGCCGCTCCTCGCCGAGGGCCGTGGCGAGAGCGCCGACGAAGGTGTCGCCCGCGCCCGTGGAGTCCACGGCGGTCACCTGCGGCGCGGGAACGGCGAGGGGTTGGGCGCCGCGCGCGACGTACAGGCTGCCCGCAGCGCCGAGCGTGACGACCACTGCCGGGACGCTGTCCAGCAGGGCGATGGCCGCCTCGACGGCGTCGGTACGGCCGGTGAGGGTGATCGCCTCGTACTCGTTGGGCACCAACAGGTCCGTGGCGGCGAGGAGTTCGGCCGGCAGGGGCTGGGCGGGGGCGGGGGTCAGGACGGTGCGGACGCCGTGGGCGCGGGCGGCCCGCGCGCCCGCGACGACCGCCGGCATCGGGACCTCCAGTTGGAGGAGCAGGGTGTCGGCGGAGGCGATCAGGGCCTCGTCGCCGGGGGCGAGGTGGTCGACGGTGCCGTTCGCGCCGGGAATCACGACGATCGCGTTGCCGCCCTCGTCGTCGACGACGATGTGGGCGGTGCCGGAGGGGCCCTCGATGGTGCGCAGCAGATCGGTGTCGACACCCGAGCCTTCGAGGGTGGCGCGCAGCCGGGGGCCGTACACGTCGGTGCCGACCGCGCCGATCATCGAGACGGTGGCGCCCGCGTGGGCCGCGGCGATCGCCTGGTTGGCGCCCTTGCCGCCGGGGACCGTGCGGAACTCCCGTCCCGTCACGGTCTCTCCGCGCTGCGGCGGCTTCTCGACGTAGGTGACGAGGTCCATGTTCGTGCTGCCCAGCACGACGATGTGGGTCATGGGCGGGATGCCTCCCGGTGGGTGAGGTGGGCCAGGGTGTCGAAGCCGATGCCGTTGAAGTCGCCGACGGAGGTGGCGAGCCGGTTCTTGAGGGGGGCCGTCCAGTGGTGGGAAAGTGCGGTGGGGGTGCCGGCGAGGAGGGCGGCGATGCCGCCGGCGGTGGCGCCGTTGCTGTCCGTGTCCCAGCCTCCGCCGACCGCGCGTGAGACGGTGCCGGTGAAGTCGCCGTCGGCGTGGGTGAGGGCGGCGGCGATCAGGGCGGTGTTGGGGACGGCGTGGACCCAGTGGTGGGTGTCGCCGTAGGTGGCGTGGAGTTCGTCCACGACGGTGTCGAAGTCGGTGTGTTCGTGGGCGAGTCGGACGGCGTGGCGGATCGCCTCGGACAGCCGTGAGCGGGGTGGGATCACGGTGAGGCCGGTGCGCAGACAGGTGTGGACGTCGAGGGTGCCGGTCGCCGCGCACGCGATGGTGGCCGCCGTGAACATCGCGGCGTAGACGCCGTTGGCGGTATGGGTGAGGGTGGCGTCGGTGTGCGCCTGTTCCGCCGCGGCGGCCGGGTCGCCGGGGTTGGTCCAGCCGTGGACATCGGCGCGGATGAGGGCGCCGATCCACTCCCGGAAGGGGTTGCGGTGGCGGGCGGTGTGCGGGGGTTCGATGCCGCCCAGGAGGTTGCGGTAGGCGATGCGCTCGGCCGTGAAGGTGCGGCCCGCCGGAAGCTCGTCGAGCCAGAGTCGCGCCACGTCGTCGAGGGTGAAGCGGCGGCCGTGGCGTTGCAGCAACAGAAGGTTGAGAAGGGGGTAGTTGAGGTCGTCGTCCTCCGGCATGCCGTCGATGTTCTCGGCGAGTGAGGTGGGGGCGGAGCGGCGGTTCCAGGGATGGGCGCGCAGGAGGTCCTCGGGGACGCCCTTGGCCGTGAAGTAGGTGCCCAGCGGCCAGTTGCCGGTGGACCGGGCCAGGCTGCGGATGGCTTCGAGGGGGAGTTTCTCCACGGGCTTGCCCAGGAGACAGCCGACCGCCCGGCCGAGCCAGGCGGCTTCGAACCCCGTCGCTGTCGGGGTCAGGTCGCTCACCGGTGCCGGCCAGTCCGGGCACAGGGCCCTGATCCCCGCCAGATCCGTCGGCTCGGCTTCCGCCAACCGGTCCGGGAGATCGGCGAGTTCGTCCAGCAGGTCCTCCGCGAGTTGTCTCAGGTAGCGCGAGGGCCGGTCGGCCGAGGCGCCCGCCGCGGCCGGGGCGTCCGGACCACCCGCCGCCCTCCAGCGCGCCGCGATGGCCGCGGGCTCCCGGCCGTCCAGTCGTGCCTGGCGGAGTTCGTGACCGAGCAGGTCCTCCGGCTGGACCCAGGTCAGTCGGAGCATCTCAGGCCCCCGACCTCGGTGAAGGCCGACTCGTGGGCCCTGCGGCGGCGCACGTCCCGTTCGAAGATCTCCCGGGTGACGTCGGTCAGGGCCGCGGCCGGCTCCCACAGGTCCAGCCGGCTCGCCTCCGCCACCGTCTTCGACCAGGCCTCCGGGACCGGGGACCCGAGGGCGCCGGCCAGCGCGCCCGCCATCGTCGCGATGGAGTCGCAGTCACGGCCGTAGTTGACGGCGCCGAGGACCGCGTGGTGGTGGTCGCCGCCGGACATGACCAACATGCCCAGTGCGACAGGGAGTTCCTCGATGGCGTGGAGGCGGGAGGGGCGGCGCGCGCCGAGGGAGGGGCGGCGGTAGTCGGGGCCCACGGTGTCGTACGGGGTGACCGCCTCGCGGAGGGGGACCAGGGCGGACTCGAAGTCGTTGTACCGGGACGCCACTTCGCAGACCTGCTCGATCGCCGCGCGGGTGCCGTCCTTCGCCAGGGAGAGCGCCGCGGCGACGATCGAGTCCGGGCTCGCGTCCGGGGCGCAGGCGGCCGCCACCGCCGCCGCGAAGACACCCGCCGCCTCTCGGCCGTACGACGACTGGTGGGCGCCCGTGATGTCGATCGCCTCGGCGTAGGCGCCCTGCGGGTTGGCCGCGTTGACCAGGCCGACGGGAGCCATGTACATCGCCGCGCCGCAGTTGACGATGTTGCCGACGCCGGCCTCGCGCGGGTCCGCGTGGGCGTAGTGGAGGCGGGTGACCAGCCACTTCTCGGCGAGGAAGAGGCGGTGCAGGGGGAGGGCCTCCTGCTCGAGTTCCGGAATCCAGCGGGGGTTCGTCATCAGGTCCGGGACCAGGTGGTCGGCGACCGCGTACGCGTCCAGGTGATCGCGGACGGTCGCGTAGACCCGTACCAGGGCGTGGGTCATCAAGGTGTCGTCGGTGACGTGACCGTCGCCCTTGTGGTACGGCGCGAGGGGGCGGGCCGTGCGCCAGGCGTCCCCGTTCCAGGGACCGACGACGCCGTGCACGCGGCCGCCGTGGCGTTCGAGGATCTGGGCGGGGGAGTAGCCCTCGACCGGGCCGCCCAACGCGTCGCCGACCGCGGCGCCCACGAGGGCTCCGGTGATGCGGTCCTCTAGATTCGTTTCTGGGTGTTTGGGCGTCATGCCCCGAATCATCCACCCGGCGGGGCCGGTTGTGCGGCTTCCAGGAGTTCGGCGAGTTCCACGAGGTCGGTACCGGTGAGGCGGGGGAGCGCGCAGCCGGAGAGCGTGCGGCAGGCGTCCCGCCAGGCGGCAGGGATCGACGCGCCGCCGCCCAGCGCGCCGGTCAGGGCGCCCGCCAGGGCCGGGGCGGAGTCGGCGACCCTGGACAGACAGGCCGCGGCCGGCACGGCTTCGGTGATGCGGCCCCGGGCGGCCACGGTCAGGGCCAGGGCCACCGGCACCGTCTCGGCCGCCGCGATGCCGTAGCTGTAGACGTGGTCGACGATCTGGTGTTCCAGGAGGGGGACCAGGGCGAAGGCGGATTCGGTGTCGTGGGCCAGCTTCAGGGCGTGGTGGGCATTGCGGCCGATCTCGGTGCCCTCGGGGAGCTGGGCCAGGGCCGCCGAGACACAGGTCGCCGCGTCCGCCCCGGTCAGGGCGAGGGAGACGGCGGCTGCCATCGCGCGGGCGCCGTGCACCCCGTCGCCGTCCTGGGTGTAGCGGGCGTCGAACTCGGCCAGGTCCGCGGCGAGTCGGGGGTCGCCGGGGTGGGCGACGGCGAGGACACAGGCCCTGACGCAGGCCGCGTCGTCGAAGTAGTGGGGGTTGTCGTGGCCGGTGGCGGGTGGGCGCAGGCCGGCGGCGAGGTTGCCGAGGCCCGCGCGGACGGAGATGCGGGCGCGGAGGGGGAGGACGGCGGACTCGACCTCGGGGGCGCGTTGCGCCGCCGCGGCCACCTCGCTCGCCAGGGCGTTCCAGGTGAGGTCGATGGCGGCTCTCGTACGGCGTTCCCGGCCTAGGTCGGCGAGGACGGTGTCGTCGCCGGCGCGCAGCAGGGCCTCCGCGGCGAAGGCCGCCCACTCCGCGTCGTCGGAGGGGCCGAGGTGGAGGGGCTCCGGGGGTTGGTTGAGGGCGAGGGGGACGGGGAGGGTGGTCGTGGCGTTGGTCTCGGCGAAGGTGTCGAGTTCGCGGGTGAGGCGGCGGGTCCAGTCGGGCATACGGGCGGCTCTGTGGCGGGCGGCGGGCCATCCGGCGGCGTCGCCTGCGGCCAGGCCGAGGAGGAGGCCGACGGTTCTGTGGGGCGGGGTGCCGGCGCGGGTCTCGGCTTCGCCTTCGGCGGATCGGTACCCAGCCGCACCACCCGTGCTGGTTTCGTCGTCGGGTGCGGGTGGGCCCTGTGGGGCGTCCCCACCGTCGGCGACCGCGGGTTCGAGGCACCTTGCGGTGATCGCGGGTTCTGTGATCGTGCCCTCGTCCCAAGGGCTCGGTGGCGTCATGGTGTTGCCTCCGTCAAGGCCGCCGTCAGCAGGTCGGCCACCTCCAGGACGTGGTGGCCCGCCATCGCCGGCAGGCAGCTTCCCCGTGCCGGGCCGATCGCCGCCGCCCACTCACGCGGGATCTCCGCCTCACCCCGCGTCGCCCCCGCCAGCGCGCCCGCGACCGCGGCCGTGGTGTCGGCGTCGCGGCCCATGTTCACCGCGGTGAGGACCGCGTCGCGGAAGTCGCCGTCGGCCGCCGCGTACGCGCCGAACGCCAGGGCCACGGCTTCCGGGGCCAGGTCGGTCCAGGGGTAGCCGCCGATGACGACCGCCGAGCGGACGGCCCGTTCGCCGCGGTGGGCCACCGTGACCGCGCGGCGCAGGGAGCGGGCCGTCCAGGAGTCGTCGGGGACGACCGCCAGGGCCGAGGCCACCACGGCGGTCGGCGGGGCTCCCGCCATCGCCGCGGCCACCCCGGCCGCCACCGCCTGGCCGCCGTAGATGCCCTCGCCCTCGTGACTCACCGAGCCGTCGATCGCCGCCAGCCGGGCCGCCTCGGCCGGGCGGCCCGCCGCGAAGACGCCGAAGGGGGCCGCGCGCATGGCCAGGCCGTCGCTCCAGGCGTGCCGGTGCTGGGCCGAGATGGGGGCCGCGAGGCCGCGGCGGAGGTTCTGCAGCGTGCCGCGTTCGCTGAAGCCCGCTCCGCGGAAGGGCCCCTCCGCGCGGTCCGCGATCCACTCGTGCCAGGCCGCCTCCACATGGGCCGGCGTGAGGGCCGAGCCGTGGCGGGCCAGGAGCAGACCGGAGAAGATCGCGTACTCCGTGTCGTCCGTGCCGGCCGGTTCTTCCGCTACGTAGCCGGTGATACGGCCCCAACGGGCCCGGATCTCCGACGGTTTCAGGTTCTCGGCGGGTGCCCCGAGGGCGTCCCCGACCGCCAGACCGAGCAGTGCGCCGCGTGCGCGTTCGCGGATCGATGCCATACGGGGCCTCTCCGGGAGGGGGGTCCGTACAGGGCGCGGAACCCTTCGTCCGCACAGGGACGCGGAACCCTTTGCGGATAAGTCCCACCATCGGCGGTTGACCCCAGCCTCCAGAGGGCTCATGTCACCCGGTCGACATCGCAAAAGCGCAGGTTAGCTCAGCCTTTCCTTGCTGGCGGACGGGAATGCGAAGGCGTAGGTTCCGTGTTGTCGAAGAGTAGACATTGTCCAAAGTTAGCTTTGGCTTAGCTTCCTTGGGGGACCCCCGCTATGGCGATCATCGAGACCGAGGCCACGCTCCACGAGGCGCACCGCGACAACCACACGCACCGGGACGTCAACGGGGGCTGGCTGCGGCCGGCGGTGTTCGGGGCCATGGACGGGCTGGTGTCCAACCTCGCGCTGATGACCGGTGTGGCGGGCGGGGCCGTGAGCCCGAGCACCCTCGTGCTGACCGGGCTGGCCGGACTCGCCGCGGGCGCCTTCTCGATGGCCGCCGGAGAGTACACCTCCGTCGCCTCTCAGCGCGAGCTCGTCGAGGCCGAGCTGGCCGTGGAGCGTGCCGAGCTGCGCAAGCACCCGGCCGACGAGGAGGCCGAGCTGGCGGCCCTGTACGAGGCCCGGGGCGTCGAGCCCGCGCTGGCCCGCGAGGTCGCCCGGCAGCTGTCGAAGGACCCCGAGCAGGCCCTGGAGATCCACGCCCGCGAGGAGCTCGGGATCGACCCGAGCGACCTGCCCTCGCCGCTCGTCGCCGCCGTCTCCTCGTTCGGTTCCTTCGCGCTGGGCGCCCTGCTGCCCGTGCTGCCGTATCTGCTCGGTGCGACCGCGCTGTGGCCGGCCCTGCTGCTCGCGCTCTTCGGGCTGTTCGCCTGCGGTGCGGTGGTGGCTCGGGTGACCGCCCGGAGCTGGTGGTACAGCGGGCTGCGTCAGCTCGCTCTCGGTGGTGCCGCGGCGGGTGTGACGTACGCCCTGGGCAGCTTCTTCGGAACGGCCGTAGGATAGTGCGGCTGGTACTTATGCGTTGGACCGCATAAGTAGCCGTTACTCGCTGGTTTCGAATGGTTGACCACCGGGCATGAGCCGTAAGCGCTGTGGGCAATGAGGCCTGCCGCGCACTCGCGGGAAGGGTGACGCAGCCCTCCCCGCCTTTCGGGTCGACGGACACCGATCTGTCCCGTTCGGCCCCCATAGCCTCCACCGCAGGCGCGGTACCCGCGCCGCAGCCGTGCGGTGTCCGCATGTTGGAACGGGATATCCCGGTTCCCGAGAATCGCTCCATCATGTAACCTGCACGAAATTTTGCACTCCGCAGAGGGCCAACGTCGTCCCTCGGCAATCTGCATGCCACTTGAGACGACGACGGGAGAGCCGATGCGTACGCCGCGCCAGCCGTCCCAGCATTCCGCGAATGGCCAGAACTGGTCCTTCATGGATGCTCGCCCTGCTGCGCAGGGTATGTACGACCCCCGCTTCGAGCGCGACGCGTGCGGCGTCGGCTTCGTGGCCACCCTCACCGGCGAGGCGTCCCACACCCTGGTCGAACAGGCCCTGACGGTCCTGCGCAACCTGGAGCACCGCGGTGCCACCGGCTCGGAGCCGGACTCCGGGGACGGCGCCGGCATCCTCTCCCAGGTGCCCGACGCCTTCTTCCGCGATGTGGCCGGATTCGACCTGCCCGAGGCGGGCGGCTACGCCGTCGGCGTCGCCTTCCTCCCCGAGGACGGGACCGCCGAAGCCGTCTCACACATCGAGACGATCGCCGCCGACGAGGGCCTCACGGTGCTCGGCTGGCGCCAGGTCCCGGTCGCCCCCGAACTGCTGGGTGCCACCGCCCGTTCGACGATGCCCGCCTTCCGGCAGATATTCGTCACGGACGGCGCGTCGCAGGGCATCACCCTCGACCGCAAGGCGTTCGCGCTGCGCAAGCGCGCCGAGCGCGAGGTCGGCGTCTACTTCCCGTCGCTGTCGGCCCGCACCATCGTCTACAAGGGCATGCTGACCACCGGCCAGCTGGAGCCCTTCTTCCCGGACCTGTCCGACCGCCGTTTCGCCTCGGCCATCGCGCTGGTCCACTCGCGCTTCTCCACGAACACCTTCCCGTCGTGGCCGCTCGCGCACCCCTACCGCTTCGTCGCGCACAACGGTGAGATCAACACCGTCCAGGGCAACCGGAACTGGATGCGCGCCCGCGAGTCCCAGCTGGTCTCCGACCTGTTCGGCGACAAGGGCCTGGAGCGCGTCTTCCCGGTGTGCACGCCGGACGCCTCCGACTCCGCGTCCTTCGACGAGGTGCTCGAACTCCTGCACCTGGGCGGCCGTTCGCTGCCGCACTCCGTGCTGATGATGATCCCGGAGGCGTGGGAGAACCACGACTCCATGGACCCGACCCGGCGCGCCTTCTACCAGTTCCACTCCACGATGATGGAGCCCTGGGACGGCCCGGCCTGTGTCACCTTCACCGACGGCACCCAGGTCGGCGCGGTCCTCGACCGCAACGGCCTGCGCCCCGGCCGCTACTGGGTCACCGAGGACGGCCTCGTCGTCCTCGGCTCCGAGGTCGGCGTCCTCGACATCGACCCCGCCAAGGTCGTCCGCAAGGGCCGCCTGCAGCCCGGCCGCATGTTCCTCGTCGACACCGCCGAGCACCGCATCATCGAGGACGACGAGATCAAGGCCGGCCTCGCCGCCGAGCACCCGTACGCCGAGTGGCTGGAGGCCGGGGAGATCGAGCTCTCCGACCTGCCCGAGCGCGAGCACATCGTGCACACGCACGCCTCGGTCACCCGCCGCCAGCAGACCTTCGGCTACACCGAGGAAGAGCTGCGCGTCATCCTGGCACCGATGGCCAAGGCCGGTGCCGAGCCCATCGGTTCGATGGGCACGGACTCGCCGATCGCCGCGCTGTCCTCGCGCCCGCGCCTGCTCTTCGACTACTTCACCCAGCTGTTCGCGCAGGTCACCAACCCGCCGCTGGACGCGATCCGCGAGGAGCTCGTGACCTCGCTGCGCTCCTCCCTGGGTCCGCAGGGCAACCTGCTCGACCCGACGGCCGCCTCCTGCCGCTCGGTCACCCTGCCCTTCCCGGTGATCGACAACGACGAGCTGGCCAAGCTCATCCACATCAACGCCGACGGCGACATGCCCGGCTTCAAGGCCGCGACGCTCTCCGGCCTGTACCGGGTCTCCGGCGGCGGCGACGCCCTCGCCGCCCGCATCGAGGAGATCTGCGCCGAGGCCGACGCGGCCATAGACAACGGCGCCCGCCTGATCGTGCTGTCGGACCGCCACTCCGACGCCGAGCACGCGCCGATCCCCTCGCTGCTGCTGACCGCGGCCGTCCACCACCACCTCATCCGCACCAAGCAGCGCACCCACGTTGGCCTGCTGGTCGAGGCCGGCGACGTCCGCGAGGTCCACCACGTGGCCCTGCTCATCGGCTACGGCGCCGCGGCCGTGAACCCCTACCTGGCGATGGAGTCGGTCGAGGACCTGGTCCGCGCCGGCACCTTCCTGTCGGACATCGAGGCCGAGCAGGCCATCCGCAACCTGATCTACGCCCTCGGCAAGGGCGTTTTGAAGGTCATGTCCAAGATGGGCATCTCGACCGTCGCCTCCTACCGCGGCGCCCAGGTCTTCGAGGCCGTCGGCCTCGACGACGCCTTCGTCGAGAAGTACTTCAACGGCACGGCCACCAAGATCGGCGGCGTCGGCCTCGACGTCATCGCCAAGGAGGTCGCCGCCCGCCACGCCAAGGCCTACCCGGCCTCCGGAATCGCTCCCGCGCACCGCGCGCTGGACATCGGCGGCGAGTACCAGTGGCGCCGCGAGGGCGAGCCGCACCTGTTCGACCCGGAGACGGTCTTCCGCCTCCAGCACTCCACGCGCTCCGGCCGCTACGACATCTTCAAGAAGTACACCGAGCGCGTGAACGAGCAGTCCGAGCGCCTGATGACGCTGCGCGGCCTGTTCGGCTTCAAGTCGGACCGGCAGCCGATCTCCATCGACGAGGTCGAGCCGGTCTCCGAGATCGTCAAGCGCTTCTCCACCGGCGCCATGTCCTACGGCTCCATCTCGCGCGAGGCGCACGAGACCCTCGCCATCGCCATGAACCAGCTGGGCGGCAAGTCCAACACCGGTGAGGGCGGCGAGGACCCGGACCGCCTGTACGACCCGGCCCGCCGGTCCGCCATCAAGCAGGTCGCCTCCGGCCGCTTCGGCGTCACCAGCGAGTACCTGGTCAACGCGGACGACATCCAGATCAAGATGGCCCAGGGTGCCAAGCCCGGCGAGGGCGGCCAGCTGCCCGGCCACAAGGTCTACCCGTGGGTCGCCAAGACGCGTCACTCCACGCCGGGTGTCGGCCTGATCTCCCCGCCGCCGCACCACGACATCTACTCCATCGAGGACCTGGCCCAGCTGATCCACGACCTGAAGAACGCGAACCCGCAGGCGCGGATTCACGTCAAGCTGGTCTCCGAGGTCGGCGTCGGCACGGTCGCCGCGGGTGTCTCCAAGGCGCACGCGGACGTCGTGCTGATCTCCGGTCACGACGGCGGCACCGGCGCCTCCCCGCTGACCTCGCTCAAGCACGCGGGCGGCCCCTGGGAGCTCGGTCTCGCCGAGACCCAGCAGACGCTGCTGCTCAACGGCCTGCGCGACCGGATCGTGGTCCAGACCGACGGTCAGCTCAAGACCGGCCGTGACGTCGTCATCGCCGCGCTGCTCGGCGCCGAGGAGTTCGGCTTCGCGACCGCGCCGCTCGTCGTCTCCGGCTGCGTCATGATGCGCGTCTGCCACCTGGACACCTGCCCGGTCGGCATCGCCACCCAGAACCCGGTCCTGCGCGACCGCTTCTCCGGCAAGGCCGAGTACGTCGTCAACTTCTTCCAGTACATCGCCCAGGAGGTCCGCGAGATCCTCGCCGAGCTCGGCTTCCGCACCATCGAGGAGGCCGTCGGCCACGCCGAGGCGCTCGACGTGACCCGCGCGGTGAACCACTGGAAGGCGCAGGGCCTGGACCTGGAGCCGCTGTTCCACGTGCCCGAGCTGCCCGAGGGCGCGGTGCGCCACCAGCTGATCGAGCAGGACCACGGCCTGGCGAAGGCGCTCGACAACGAGCTCATCAGGCTCGCCGCCGACGCGCTGGCCGCGGACTCCGCGACCGACGCCCAGCCGGTGCGCGCCCAGGTCGCGATCCGCAACATCAACCGCACGGTCGGCACCATGCTCGGCCACGAGGTGACGAAGAAGTTCGGTGGCGCGGGCCTGCCCGACGACACCATCGACATCACCTTCACCGGTTCCGCCGGCCAGTCCTTCGGCGCCTTCCTCCCGCGAGGTGTCACGCTGCGCCTGGAGGGCGACGCCAACGACTACGTCGGCAAGGGACTCTCCGGCGGCCGCGTGGTCGTGCGTCCCGACCGGGCCGCCGACCACCTCGCCGAGTACTCGACGATTGCGGGCAACACCATCGCCTACGGCGCGACCGGCGGCGAGCTGTACCTGCGCGGTCGTAGCGGTGAGCGGTTCTGTGTCCGCAACTCCGGTGCACTGGTGGTCTCCGAGGGCGTGGGCGACCACGGCTGCGAGTACATGACCGGCGGTCACGCGGTGGTGCTCGGCCCGACGGGCCGCAACTTCGCGGCCGGCATGTCCGGCGGCATCGCCTACGTGATCGACCTCGACCGCGACAACGTCAACGTCGGCAACGTCGACGCCGTCGAGGCGCTGGACGACATCGACAAGCAGTGGCTGCACGACGTCGTGCGCCGGCACCAGGAGGAGACCGGCTCCAGGGTCGCCGAGAAGCTGCTGGCCGAGTGGGACACCGCCGTGGACCGCTTCAGCAAGATCATCCCCAGCACGTACAAGGCAGTGCTCGCCGCCAAGGACGCCGCCGAGCAGGCGGGACTCTCCGAGTCCGAGATCACCGAGAAGATGATGGAGGCGGCGATCAATGGCTGACCCGAAGGGCTTTCTGAACCACGGCCGCGAGGTCGCCAAGTCCCGTCCCGTCGAGGAGCGCGTCAAGGACTGGAACGAGGTCTACGTCCCCGGCTCCCTGCTGCCGATCATCAGCAAGCAGGCCGGCCGGTGCATGGACTGCGGCATCCCGTTCTGCCACAACGGCTGTCCGCTGGGGAACCTGATCCCCGAGTGGAACGACTACGCCTACCGCGAGGACTGGACGGCGGCCTCCGAGCGCCTGCACGCCACGAACAACTTCCCGGAGTTCACCGGCCGTCTGTGCCCGGCTCCGTGCGAGTCGGCGTGCGTGCTCGGCATCAACCAGCCGGCCGTCACCATCAAGAACGTCGAGGTCTCGATCATCGACAAGGCGTGGGACGCCGGCACCGTCGACGCGCAGATCCCCGAGCGCCTGTCGGGCAAGACGGTCGCCGTCATCGGCTCGGGCCCGGCCGGCCTGGCCGCCGCCCAGCAGCTGACCCGGGCGGGCCACACCGTCGCCGTGTACGAGCGGGCCGACCGCATCGGCGGTCTGCTGCGCTACGGCATCCCCGAGTTCAAGATGGAGAAGCGGCACATCAACCGCCGTATCGAGCAGATGCGCGCGGAGGGCACCCGCTTCCGTACCGGCGTGGAGATCGGCCGCGATCTCAAGGCGACCGACCTGAAGAAGCGGTACGACGCGGTCGTCATCGCCGCCGGTGCCACCACCGCCCGTGATCTCCCCGTCCCCGGGCGGGAGCTGAAGGGCATCTACCAGGCGATGGAGTACCTGCCGCTGGCCAACAAGGTCCAGGAGGGCGACTACGTCACCTCCCCGATCTCGGCCGAGGGCAAGCACGTCGTGGTCATCGGCGGTGGCGACACCGGCGCCGACTGCGTGGGCACCGCCCACCGCCAGGGCGCGGCCTCCGTCACGCAGCTGGAGATCATGCCCCGCCCGGGCGAGGAGCGGAACCCGAACCAGCCGTGGCCGACCTTCCCGATGCTGTACAAGGTCACCTCCGCGCACGAGGAGGGCGGCGAGCGGGTCTACTCCGTCTCCACGACCCACTTCGAGGGCGACGAGGACGGCAACGTCCAGTGGCTGCACCTCACCGAGGTGGAGTTCATCGAGGGCCGGCTGACCCCGAAGCCGGGCACCGAGCGCAAGATCCCGGCCCAGCTGGTGACCCTGGCCATGGGCTTCACCGGCACCGACCGGGAGAACGGTCTGGTCGAGCAGTTCGGCCTGGAGCTCGACGAGCGCGGCAACATCGCCCGCGACGCCGACTTCCAGACCAACGTGCCGGGCGTCTTCGTCGCCGGTGACGCCGGCCGCGGCCAGTCGCTCATCGTGTGGGCGATCGCCGAGGGCCGCTCCGCCGCCCGCGGCTGCGACCGCTTCCTGACCGGTGCCAGCGACCTGCCGGCCCCGATCCGGCCGACGGACCGCTCCCTGATGGTCTGACGGCCTGTCATAAAGCGTCCCGTACAAAGGCGTACGGAACACAGATGGCGTCTGCCCAGTCCCCGACCGGACTGAGGGCAGGCGCCATCGCCTTTATCGGCCCGAACTCGCCTTCAGAACCTCGAACTTCACGGTCGCGTCCTCGGTGTACGCCCCCGCCCTGCCCCGGCTGTAGGGGTTCGGCGTCCGTGAACGTCACCAGCGGCTTGCCGCCCACCGACACCGACAGCACCCCGCCCCGCTGCTCGACCGTCACGTCGTACCACCGGCCGACCGGATACGGTGTCCGGCCGGTCGCCAGGAACCGCTGACCGCCCGGATAGGCGGGGTCCCGCTTGCTGGGACGACTGGCCGGACAGCGGTGAGACACCGGTGAAGCTCGCCTACACGCCCCGCGGAAAGCCGGCCGAGGAGGTGCTGCGGGAGGAGTGGGGGCCCTGAGCGGGGCGTTCAGATCGTCAGCTCCGCGACCTTCGCCATCGCCAGGATCACCAGCAGCGCCAGCAGGGCGAGGCAGGCGCCCACCTGGACGAGGGTGCGGCGGCTGTCGCGCGGGGCATAGGCGTACGCCAGTGTCACCAGGCCGCCCGCCAGCAGACCGCCGAGGTGGCCCTGCCAGGAGGTGATCCACGCCGATATCACCAGCCACAGCAGCAGGCCCGCCATGAAGCGGTTGACGGCGTTCATGTCGGCGCCCAGGCGCCGGGCCATGACGTAGTACGCGGCCCCGAGCCCGAAGATCGCGCCGGACGCCCCCAGCGTGGGCGTGGTCGGCGCGATCAGCAGGACGAGGACCGAACCGCCCAGCGCCGACAGCAGGTACAGGGCGAGGTAGCGGACCCGGCCGAGCTGCATCTCGACGACCCGGCCGATGTTCCACAGCGACACCATGTTCATCACGATGTGCAGGATCCCGAACGTGCCGTCGGTGGGCGGCAGATGCAGGAACGCCCCGGTCAGCAGGCGGTACCACTCGCCGTGGGCGACACCCTCGGGAAGGTAGCCGACGGGCACGGTGCCCAGCATGTCGAACCGGTCCACGATCGAGGGCCGCACCATCTCGCCCAGGTAGGCCAGCACGTTCAACGCGATGAGCACGTACGTCACCGTCGGCGCCGCGGTGACGCGACCGCCGAACGCCGTACGCGCCTGCCGTACCGACCGCGCCCCCTCCCGCACGCACTCCGGGCACTGGTGGCCGACGGCCGCCTCCCGCATGCAGTCGGGGCAGATGTAACGGTCGCAGCGGGTGCAGCGGACGTGGGACTCCACCCGGGGATGGCGGTAGCAGGTGGTGACGGTGGACTCGGACTCCACGGCCGGCTCCTCGGAAAGCGCAATGGGACGGGATGGTGAGCCGGTGGGGTCGGCGGCGAACAAAATAACGAACGGATGTGAGGGATGGGAGAGTAGGGGCCATGGTTGCGATCAGTCTGAAGAAGGTCGAGGAGACCGCCCCCGCCCTGGTCAGCCTCTACAAGAGCGCCGGGGTGTCGCTCGAGAAGCACGGGCTGGGCGGGCTGCGGGCCGCGGTGTACCTCGTCGTCGACTACTCGGGGTCGATGAAGCCGTACTACAAGGACGGCAGCGTGCAGGCCCTCGCCGACCGGGTGCTCGGCCTGTCCGCGCACCTCGACGACGACGGGCGCGTGCCGGTGGTCTTCTTCTCGACGGACGTCGACGCCGAGACCGACATCGCGCTCGCCGGCCACCAGGGTCGGATCGACGAGATCGTGGCCGGGCTCGGGCACATGGGCAAGACCAGCTACCACCTGGCCATGGACGCGGTCATCGACCACTACCTCGGCAGCGGCTCCACCCACCCCGCGCTGGTCGTCTTCCAGACCGACGGCGGACCGATCAACAAGCTCGCCGCCGAGCGGTATCTGTGCAAGGCGGCCCGGCTGCCGCTGTTCTGGCAGTTCGTGGGCTTCGGGGACCCGGGCAGCAAGCAGTTCGACTTCCTGCGCAGGCTGGACGAGCTGGCGGTGCCGCACAAGCGGGTGGTGGACAACGCCGGGTTCTTCCACGCGGGCGCGGATCCGCGGAAGGTGTCGGACGCGGAGCTGTACGACCGTCTCGTGGCCGAGTTCCCCAAGTGGCTGGTGGCCGCCCGGGACCTGGGGATACTGCCGTCTGCCTGACCGCACCGTTGGCTCGGCGGGGCCGGGCGTGCCACCCTGAGGATGATCCGACGGGGAGGCGACGAACGTATGGACGGCGCACGTGCGGAGAACGACAGGGCTTTCGTGGGCAGGGAGCCCGCGGGCAAGGGCGAGAAGGTCGCCGACTGGGCCGACGGGCGGCTGGGCCTCTACGCGCTGGCCAAGGCCAACATGCGCAAGGTCTTTCCGGACCACTGGTCCTTCATGCTCGGCGAGGTCTGCCTGTACAGCTTCATCATCCTGATCCTCACCGGCATCTACCTGACCCTGTTCTTCGAGCCCAGCGGCGTCGAGGTCGTCTACCACGGCTCGTACGTGCCGCTGAACGGCGTCAGCATGACCCGGGCGTACGAGTCCACGCTCGACATCAGCTTCGACGTGCGCGGCGGACTGCTGATCCGGCAGATCCACCACTGGGCGGCGCTGGTCTTCGTCACCGGCATGCTGGTGCACATGATGCGGGTGTTCTTCACCGGCGCCTTCCGCAAGCCCCGCGAGGTCAACTGGCTGTTCGGCTGGACCCTGCTGATGCTCGGCATCATCACCGGCCTGACCGGCTACTCGCTCCCCGACGACCTGCTCTCCGGCACCGGCATCCGCTTCGCCGACGGCGCGATCCTGTCGATCCCGATCGTCGGGACATACCTGTCGATGTTCCTGTTCGGCGGCGAGTTCCCGGGCCACGACATCATCTCGCGGCTCTTCCCGGTGCACGTCCTGCTGCTGCCCGGGCTGATGCTGGGACTCGTGGTCGCCCACCTGATCCTGGTCTTCTACCACAAGCACACCCAGTACCCGGGGCCCGGACGCGACCAGAAGACCGTGGTCGGCATGCCCTTCCTGCCGGTCTACATGGCCAAGGCGGGCGGCTTCTTCTTCCTCGTCTTCGGCGTGCTGGCGGTCATGGGCGGCATCGCGAGCATCAACCCCGTGTGGGCCTTCGGGCCCTACCGCCCGGATCTCGTCACCACGGGCGCCCAGCCCGACTGGTACCTCGGCTTCTCCGAGGGCCTGATCCGGGTGATGCCGGGATGGGAGATCAACGCCTGGGGCCACACCCTGGTGCTGGGCGTCCTCATCCCCTTCTCCCTCTTCCCGCTGCTCCTGCTCGTCCTGGGGCTGTATCCCTTCGTCGAGGCGTGGATCACCGGTGACAGACGTGAGCACCACATCCTGGACCGGCCGCGCAACGTGCCCGTGCGCACCGGGCTGGGCGTGGCCTGGCTGGCGCTGTACGTGGTGCTGCTGATCGGCGGCGGCAACGACATCGTGGCCACGCATCTGCATCTGTCCATCAACGCGATCACCTGGTTCGTGCGGATCGCCTTCTTCGTTGCGCCGGTCGTCGCCTTCGTCGTCACCCAACGGGTCTGCATGGGTCTGCAGCACCGGGACCGGGACAAGGTGCTGCACGGCAGGGAGACCGGCACCATCACCCGGCTGCCGAACGGCGAGTTCGTCGAGGTGCACGAGCCGCTCCCGCAGGACCAGCTGTTCACCCTCACCCAGCACGAGCAGAACCCGCCCTATGAGATCGGGCCGCGCGTGGACGCCAACGGGGTGCGCAGGCCGGTGACCGTCTCCCAGCGGGTCCGGGCCCAGCTGGCCCGCGCCATGTTCGGGCCCGGGACGCATGTGGAGAAGCCGACGCGGGAGGAGTACCGGGAGCTCACCAGCGGCGACCACCACCACTGACGACCAGGTCCCGGCACTCCCGCGGGCCGCCCCATGCGGTGCGCAGTGCGCGGGCCTTGGTCAGCCACAGGGACAGGTCGTACTCGGCGGTGTACCCGATCGCGCCGTGCAGCTGGAGGGCCGTCCGGGCGGTGGCGTACGCCGCCTCGCACGCGCCGACCTTGGCGGCGGCGACGTCGGCCGGCTCCAGGGTGAGCGCGGCCCCGAACAGCAGGGGGCGCGCGAACTCCAGCGCGATCTTCGCGTCCGCCAGCCGGTGCTTGACGGCCTGGAAGGAGCCGACGGGGACGCCGAACTGGGTGCGCTGCCGGACGTATGCCACGGTCCGGTCGAGGAGGGCGAGACCGACCCCGAGGGCCTGGGCGGCGGTGGCCAGGCGGGCGTGGACGAGGGCCGGGCCGAGCGGAGGACCGTCGGTGAGGAGTTCACCGCCCGTCGTCAGAGGGGTGAGGCGGCGGGCGGGGTCGAGGGAGCGGCGGACCGGGCCGTGACCGGGGGCGAGACGCAGACCGTCGGACGCCAGGACCAGGCGGGTGTCCGCCACGTCACCGTCCAGGGCGTACGACCCCTCCTGTGCCACCGTCGCCATCGCCTCCCCGGAGGCCAGCGCGGGGAGCAGACGCTTGACGGGACCGGTGTCCTCCGGACCGGCCAGCAGCACGGCCGCCGCGACGGTCTCCACCAGCGGGCCCGGCACCGCGTGCCGGCCCAACTCCACGAAGGCGACGACCAGTTCGACGGGCCGCAGGCCGAGCCCGCCGTGCTCCTCGGGAACCGCGAGCCCGAACACGCCCGCGTCGGCGACCCGGCGCCACAGCGCGCGTCCGCTTCCGTGCTCGCCGCGGCTCCAGTGCCGTACCACCGACGGCGTGTCCGCCGCCGACAGTATGGCGTCCAGGGACCCGGCGAAGGCGCGTTGCTCGGCGTCGAGGAGGAAGCGCATCACCGGCGTCCCTTCGGCAGGCCCAGCAGGCGTTCGGCGACGATGTCGCGCTGGATCTCGTTCGTGCCCGCGTAGATCGGGCCGGCGAGGGCGAAGACGTACCCCTCGGACCAGGCGGTGTCCGCCGACTCGCCCTCCTCGCCCAGCAGATCGAGCGCCGTCTCGTGCAGCGCGATGTCGTACTCGGACCAGAACACCTTGTTCATGCTGGACTCCGCCCCGAGGGAGGCGCCCTCCAGGAAGTGGGTGGCCGCCGCGTGGGTGAAGAGCTGGTAGGCGCGGGCGCCGATCAGGGCGTCGGCCACGCGCGCGCGGGTCTCCTCCGGGCTGCCCCGCTCCTTCCAGAGCGTGTGCAGCCGGTGCGCCGCGGCGAGGAAGCGGCCGGGGGAGCGCAGCATCAGCCCCCGTTCGTTGCCCGCCGTCGACATCGCGATCCGCCAGCCCTCGCCGGGCGCCCCGATCACGTCCTCGTCGGGCACGAACACCCCGTCCAGGAACAGCTCCGCGAAGGCCGGTTTCCCGTCGAGCCGTCCGATCGGGCGGACGGTGACCCCGGGGGCCCGCAGGTCGAACATCAGGTACGTCAGGCCCTGGTGCGGCTTCGGGGCGTCCGGGGCGCTGCGGAACAGCCCGAAGGCACGGTCGGCGAAGGCGGCCCGCGAGGACCACGTCTTCTGCCCGCTCAGGCGCCACCCGCCGTCCACCCGCACGGCCCGGGACCTCAAGGAGGCCAGGTCCGAGCCCGCCTCCGGCTCCGACCACGCCTGCGCCCACACCACCTCACCGGTGGCCATCGGCGGCAGCACCCGGGCCCGCTGCTCGGGTGTGCCGTGGTCGAAGAGGGTGGGCGCGAGCAGGCTGACGCCGTTCTGGCCGACCCGTCCGGGCGCGCCCGAGGCCCAGTACTCCTCCTCGAAGGCCAGCCAGCGCATCAGGCCCGCGTCCCGTCCGCCGTACTCCACCGGCCAGTGGACTACCGACCAGCGGTCCGCGGCCAGTTCGGCCTCCCAGGCGCGATGGGCCGCGAAGCCCTCCGCCGTCTCCAGGGACGGCAGCGGCTCGCGCGGCACATGGGCCGCGAGCCAGCCCCGGGCCTCGGCGCGGAAGGCCTCCTCGGCAGGCGAAGCGGTGAGGTCCACGGTCGTCACGCTCCTTCCCTAACAAGCATTTGGTAGATTAGCGTGGCCCCATGACAACGGTCGAGACTCCGGCCTACGTGCCCGGGCACGGGCTGCTGACGGGCCGCACCGCCGTCATCACCGCCGCGGCGGGCGCGGGCATCGGCGGCGCGACCGCGCGGCGCTTCCTGGAGGAGGGCGCGCGCGTGCTGATCAGCGACGCGCACGGACGCCGGCTGAAGGAGTACGAGGCCGAGCTGGCCGGGGAGTTCGGGGCGCGGGCGGTCGACGCGGCGGTGTGCGACGTGACCGACGAGACGCAGGTAAGAGCGCTGTTCGACACCGCCGTGCGCCGGCACGGACGGCTGGACGTCCTCGTCAACAACGCCGGTCTGGGCGGCACTTCGAGCCTCGTCGACATGACCGACGAGCAGTGGTCGAGGGTGCTGGACGTGACCCTGAACGGCACCTTCCGGTGCACCCGGGCCGCATTGCGGATCCTGCGCGAGCAGGGCGCGGGCGGGGTCGTCGTCAACAACGCCTCCGTCGTGGGCTGGCGCGCCCAGGCCGGTCAGGCGCACTACGCCGCCGCGAAGGCCGGGGTGATGGCGCTGACCCGGTGCGCGGCGATCGAGGCCGCCGAGTACGGGGTACGGGTCAACGCGGTCTCGCCGAGCCTCGCCATGCACCCGCACCTGGTGAAGGTGACGACGCCCGAGCTGCTGGGGGAGCTGACCGCACGCGAGGCCTTCGGGCGGTACGCCGAGCCCTGGGAGGTGGCCAACGTGATCGTGTTCCTGGCGTCCGGCTACTCCTCGTACATGACCGGCGAGGTCGTCGCCGTCAGCAGCCAGCACGCCTAGGACGAGAATGTACCCGTGCCGACCAAGAAGAAGCCCCAGGTGACCGCCGCCCCCGAGCGGCGCCGCGAACTCCTCGTCACCGCCGCCGAGGTGTTCGCCGAACAGGGGTACAACGCCACGACCGTACGCAAGATCGCCGACCACGCGGGCATGCTCGCGGGCAGCCTCTACTACCACTTCGACTCCAAGGAATCGATGCTGGAGGAGATCCTGCGCACCTTCCTCGACGAGCTGTGGGCCGGCTACGACGCCGTCCTCGAAGCCGGGTCGGGGCCGCGGGAGACGCTGGAGGCCCTGGTCACGGAGTCGTTCCGGGAGATCGACCGGCATCGCGCCGCGGTCGCGATCTACCAGAAGGAGAGCCGGCAGCTGGTGGCGCAGGAGCGGTTCGCGTTCCTCGCCGAGTCGCAGCGCAGGTTCGAGAAGGCGTGGCTGTCCACGCTGGAACGCGGAGTCGCCGCCCGGGTGTTCCGGGCCGACCTGGACGTCCGCCTGACCTACCGGTTCGTGCGCGACACCGTGTGGGTGGCCGCGTCCTGGTACCGGCCGGGCGGACAGCACAGCCCGGAGGAGATCGCCCGGCAGTACCTGTCGATGGTGCTGGACGGGATCGCCGTACGCACTTGACCGAGTGGGGAGTCGCCATGGCCGAGGCCTACATCGTCGAAGCGGTCCGAACGCCCGTGGGGCGGCGCGGAGGTGGGCTGAGCGGGGTCCACCCGGCCGATCTCGGCGCGCACGTGCTCAAGGAACTGGTGACACGGGCGGGCGTGGACCCGGCCGCCGTCGAGGACGTCGTCCTCGGCTGTCTGGACGCGGTCGGGCCGCAGGCCGGGGACATCGCGCGGACCTGCTGGCTGGCGGCCGGGCTGCCCGAGGAGGTGCCGGGCGTGACCGTCGACCGGCAGTGCGGCTCCTCGCAGCAGGCCGTGCACTTCGCCGCGCAGGGCGTGCTGTCCGGCACCCAGGACCTGGTGGTCGCGGGCGGGGTGCAGAACATGTCGATGATCCCCATCGCCTTCGCCACCCGGCAGGCCGCCGAGCCGCTCGGGCTCACGCAGGGCCCCTTCGCCGGCAGCGAGGGCTGGCGGGCGCGGTACGGGGACCAGCCCGTCAACCAGTTCGTGGGCGCCGAGATGATCGCCGGGAAGTGGGGGATCACCCGGCGTGACCAGGAGGAGTTCGCCCTGCGCTCGCACCGGCGGGCGCTGCGCGCCATCGACGAGGGGAGGTTCGAGCGGGAGATCGTCCCCTACGGCGAGACCGCCGTCGACGAGGGGCCGCGCCGGGACACCTCGCTGGAGAAGATGGCCGGGCTGAAACCGGTCCTCGACGGCGGCACCATCACCGCCGCCTGCTCCTCCCAGGTCTCCGACGGGGCCGCGGCCATGCTGCTGGCCTCGGAGCGGGCGGTGCGCGAGCACGGACTCACGCCACGCGCGCGCGTGCACCACCTCTCCGTGCGCGGCGAGGACCCGATCCGCATGCTCTCCGCGCCGATACCGGCGACCGCCCACGCCCTGAAGAAGAGCGGCATGACCATCGACGACATCGACCTCGTCGAGATCAACGAGGCTTTCGCCCCGGTCGTCCTGGCCTGGCTGAAGGAGACCGGAGCCGACCCGGACAAGGTCAACGTCAACGGCGGCGCGATCTCCCTCGGTCACCCCCTCGGCGCGACCGGCACCCGGCTCATGACGACCCTGCTGCACGAACTGGAGCGCACCGGCGGCCGGTTCGGGCTGCAGACCATGTGCGAGGGCGGCGGGCAGGCCAACGTGACGATCATCGAGAGGCTGTGAGCCGCTCCCGTACCTCCTCCGCCTCCTTCATGATCCGCTCCACCAGCTCGGCGCACGACGGCAGGTCGTCGATCACCCCGGCGACCTGCCCGGCCGCCATCACCCCCAGGTCCGTACGGCCGTCCACCATCGCCGCCTTCAGCAGCATCGGTGTGTTCGCGGCGAGCAGCACCTGACTCCAGGACAGTTCCTTGCCGTGCTTCAGGGCGAGCCCGTCGCGCACCATGTGCCGCCAGGTCAGCCCGGACAGCTTCCGGAAGCCGGCCGCCCGGCGCACGGCGTGGAACAGCGCCCGCGCGCGCCCGGCGTCCTCCAGCGCGCCTACCAGGTCCGTGCGCAGCATCCGGTGCGGCAGCCCGTCCACGGCCCTGGTCACGGTGACGTCCCTGACGTCCGCCGCCAGATACCGCGCCTTCACCCCGTCGGGGACGGTCGAGTCGGAGGTGAGCAGGAACCGCGTGCCCATCGCGACCCCCGCCGCCCCGTACGCCAGTGCCGCGACCAGCCCCCGCCCGTCGAAGAAGCCCCCCGCGGCCACGACCGGTATCCGCACCGCGTCCACCACTTGCGGCAGCAGCACCGTCGTCGCCACCTCGCCGGTGTGCCCGCCGCCCTCGCCGCCCTGCACGATGACGGCGTCCGCGCCCCAGGCGGCGACCTTCTCCGCGTGCCGCCGGGCACCGATGGAGGGGATGACGACGACGCCCGCCTCCTTGAGCTCGGCGATCAGTCCGGGGGAGGGCGCGAGCGCGAAGGAGGCGACCCGGACGCCCTCCTCGATCATGACGCGGACCCGGTCGCCCGCGTCCGCCGCGTCGGCGCGCAGGTTGACCCCGAACGGCGCGTCGGTCCGGGAGCGGACCTCGCGCACCGCCTCTCGCAGCCGGTCGACGGTCATGGTCGCGGAGGCCAGGATGCCCAGCGCGCCCGCGTTCGCCGTCGCGGCGACCAGCCGGGGGCCGGCCACCCAGCCCATGCCGGTCTGCACGATCGGATGCCGGATTCCGACCAGCCGGGTCAGCGCCGTGTCCATGGCTGGGCGACCTCCCTGGCACGGGCGTTCGCCGGGTCGAGCACCTCGCGGACCAGCCGCAGTTCCTCCGCGGTGGGCTCGCGCGTGGGCGGCACATCGTCCGGGACGGCCAGGTCGAACGAGGTCGCCTCCCTGACCTCCGCCACCGTGACCCCCGGGTGCAGCGAGGCCAGCCGCATCGAGTGGTCCGGGGTCGCGAAGTCGAAGACGCCCAGGTCGGACACGACACGCGGGATCCGGTGGAAACGCGCGCCGCCCGCGCGGTCGTACCCGACCCCGCACACCATGTCGACCCTCTCGACGAAGACCCGGCGCGAATGCCGGGGGATCCAGTAACTGGTCGGGTTGTTCAGGGTGTTCACCGGCGCTCCCCGTACCCCCAGCAGCTGCCGCTTGGGCCGCTCCCAGTCGCCGATGCAGGAGATGTTCTGGTTGCCGAACCGGTCGATCTGGCTCGCGCCCATCATCACGTGCCGCCGGCCGCCGGTGACGAACTCCAGATGCCGCCGGTACGGCAGCCAGCCCTCCGGCGTCCCGTCCGGGCGGACCAGCGTCGCCTCGCCGTCGGTCAGCAGCAGGTCCGGCGCGAAGATGAGCCGGGCCAGCCGGGCGCCGAGGGCGGGGATCAGGCCCATCGGACTGGCCAGCACCTCGCCGTCGCCCCGCCAGGCCTCGGCGCACGCGATGACGCAGTACTCGGCACGGGTGACGGTCATGACCCCTCCTTCGCGGGCGGGTCGAGCAGGCGGTCGGCGTACTCCGGCCAGGATGTGGTGGCGTACTCCCGTTGCGCGGCCTCGTCCCGGCCGTAGTCGGGCACGCAGGACGTGAAGTGCGCGCCGCCCGGGGCCTCGACGACCCCGGTGACCGCGTGCCGCCGGATCAGCAGCGTCTGGAGGGCCGCCTCCTTGGTCAGCTCGGTGGTGTCGACGATTCGCTCGCACGACACGTACGCCTCGTCCGCCGCCTCGCAGAACAGGTCGTCGAAGTACGGGTCCGGGCCCAGGTACTGTCCGTTGCCCAGCCGGTCGGCGCGGTTGACGTGCACCAGGGCCGCGTCCAGCCGCAGGGCGGGCATCGCCACGAACGTCTCCCCGTCGTCGTAGGGCGAAGTGACCGTACGCAGGCCGGGGTTGACCCGCGTCACGTCCGAGCCGAGTCCGGCCCGCACCGGCAGGAAGGGCAGCCGGTTCGCCGCCGCGCGCAGCCCCCACATGAACATCGCCTCGTCGATCTCCATGAGTTCGATCGCACCGCGCTCGCGGGCCGCGCGGTAGTGCGGTTCGAGGGGGATGGAGTCGAGGGTGACGAAGGCGGCGACCAGCTTGCGTATCCGCCCGGCGGCCGCCAGCATGCCGACATCGGGGCCGCCGTAGGAGACGACCGTCAGATCCCTGACGTCGGATCGCAGCAACGCCCTGACCAGGGCCATCGGTTTGCGGCGCGAACCCCAGCCGCCGATGCCGAGGGTCATGCCGCTACGCAGCCGCGCGACGGCCTCGTCCGCGGTCATGGTCTTGTCGCCCACTCAGCCGCCCTCCCTGCCGAACCCGTCCCGGACCCGGTCGGCGACCCCGACCGTGCTCGCCTCGTACGTGAAGCCCTGCTCGAAGCGGTAGCTGCGGCGCACGTCGACGGGGTCGATGCCGTTGATGGCGGCCTTCGCCAGACGCAGCAGCTCCCCGTCCTTGGCGGCGATTTCGCGCGCCAACTCAAGTGCCGCGTCGCGGAGTTCACCGGGGGGCACCACCCGCCACACCGAGCCGTGCGCGTGCAGCTCCGCGGCGGTCGCCGTGCGCGAGGTGTAGTACAGGGCGCGCATCAGGTGCTGCGGGACCAGCCGGGCCAGGTGCGTGGCGGCGCCCAGGGCGCCCCGCTCAAGCTCGGGCAGCCCGAAGGTGGCGTCCTCGCTCGCCACGATCGCGTCCGCGTTCCCCACGAGTCCGATGCCGCCGCCCAGGCAGAACCCCTGCACGGCCGCCACCACCGGGACCTCGCACTCGTAGACCGCCGCGAACGCCTCGAAGCAGCCCCGGTTCGCGCCCGCCAGCGCGCCCGCGCCCCGGGCCTGGATCTCCTTGATGTCCACGCCCGCGTTGAAACCCCGTCCCTCGGCCGCGAGCACCACGCACCGCACCCGCGGATCGCGCCCGGCCGTGCGCACGGCGTCGGCCAGGGCGAACCAGCCCTGTACCGGAAGGGCGTTCACCGGCGGGAAGTCGACCGTGACGACGGCGATCGCGTCGTCTGCCGGTCCCTGCGAACCTTCCGGCCCCTTTTCCGGGGACGAGGTGGAGACACCCATGGAAGCATCAGCTACCTTTCCACCAAACGTTTGTTAGGTGAAGGGTAGCGGCGAATGGAGTGGGACGGGAAGGTCGCGGTCGTCACCGGCGGCACGCGCGGCGTCGGCGCCGGGATCGCACGGGCCTTCGCCGAGGCCGGCGCCCAGGTCGTGGTCTGTGCCCGCAGACCTCCCGAAGTGCCCCTCAAGGGCGCGGAGTTCGTGCCCCTGGACCTGCGCGACGCGGACGCCGTGCACGACTTCTTCGCCGCGCTCGCCCGCGTGGACGTCCTCGTCAACAACGCGGGCGGCACGCCCTACCGGCGGCTGACGGAGACGGACGCCCGGCGGCACGCCCGGGTGATCGAGCTGAACCTCGTCGCCCCGCTGACCGCGTCCCTCGCCGCCTACGGGCACCTGCGGCGCAGCCGTGGGTCCGTGGTGATGATCGGCAGTGTGAGCGGCGGCCGGCCCTCGCCCGGCTCGGCCGCCTACGGGGCGGCCAAGGCGGGGCTGGAGAACCTGGCCCGCTCGATGGCCGTGGAGTTCGCGCCCGAGGTGCGCGTCAACACCCTCGTCGTCGGCATGGTCCGCACCGAGCTCTCCCATCTGCACTACGGCGGCGAGGAGGGCGTCGAGGCGGTCTCCCGCACGGTGCCGCTGGGCCGGCTGGCGACACCCGCCGACGTGGGCGCGGCCGCCGTCTTCCTCGCCTCCGACGCCGCCGCCTACATCACCGGCGCGAGCCTGCTGGTGCACGGGGGCGGGGAGCGGCCCGCCTTCCTCGATGCCGCGACCGCCAACAAGGAGACGTGAGATGAGCGGAATCTGTCAGGGCAGGGTCGTCGCCGTCACCGGTGCCGGGCGCGGGCTCGGGCGGGCGCACGCGCTGGCGTTCGCGGCGCAGGGCGCGCGGGTCGTCGTCAACGACCTGGGGGTCGGCCTGGACGGCACGCCGGGCCCCGACAGTCCGGCGGGGCGGGTCGTCGACGAGATCCGCGCGGCGGGCGGCGAGGCGGTCGCCCACGGCGGCGACATCGCGACCACCGAGGGCGCGGCCTCGCTCGTCACGACCGCCCTGGAGGCCTACGGCCGTCTCGACACCCTCGTCAACAACGCCGGGTTCCTGCGCGACCGGATGCTGGTGAACCTCGACGAGGACGACTGGGACGCCGTGATGCGCGTACACCTCAAGGGGCACTTCCTGCCGCTCAGGCACGCCGCCGCGCACTGGCGGGCGGAGGCCAAGGCGGGCCGGACGCCGGTGGCCAGGGTCGTCAACACCAGCAGCGGAGCAGGCCTGTTGGGGTCGGTCGGGCAGGGCAACTACAGCGCCGCGAAGGCCGGCATCGTCGGTCTGACGCTGGTCGCCGCGGCCGAACTGGCCCGCTACGGCGTCCAGGCCAACGCGATCGCCCCCGCCGCCCGCACCCGGATGACGGAACGCACGTTCGCCGGGACGATGACCGCCCCCGAGACCGGTTTCGACGCCATGGCCCCCGAGAACGTCTCACCGCTCGTCGTCTGGCTCGGCTCCGCCGCGAGCGCCGGCGTGACGGGCCGGGTCTTCGAGGCGGAGGGCGGCCGGATCACCGTCATGGAGGGCTGGCGGCCGGGACCGAGCGCCGACAAGGGGGCGCGCCGAAGTCCCGCCGAGGCGGGGGAGGAGGCCCTGAAGCTCCTCGCGCTGGCCGAGCCCCCGGGGACGGTGTACGGCGCCTGAGCGCGCTGAGGCAGGCGTCCGGGTGGCGGCCCGGCGCGCGGCCGTCGGCCGCGCGCCGGACCCGCACACCGGGGGCGGGCCGAGGCCCTGGTGGTGCCGCGCACGCGGTGCTGTGCGCGGTGCCCGGCGAGCCGGCGGGCCGGGCGTCGGGGATCTTCGTCACGGCCCGGCGGGGCCCTAGGTGTCGCACTCCAGTACGGTCCTGCACAGCCCGCAGCGCGCCCGGACCCGTCCCTTCACCGGCACCCTGATCCGCTGGTGGCAGGTCGGGCAGGGGAACGACACCCGCAGGGGGCCGTGGCCGTCGGGGGTGAAGCTGTAGGGGACCTCCGGATGCGGGGAACCGTCGGCCCGGTCCTGGGCGTGGCGGCGGTCCCGGGCGTAGCGGCGGCGGCCCGCCCAGCCGGCCCCCGTCAGCGGGGGCTGCTGCTCGTCGCGGCGGGCCAGGGCCATGCCCCGGGTGTAGGCCTCGTAGGCCTGGGGGCTGGTGAACCACACGGACGGGTCCTCGTGGAAGACCAGGGCCCGTTTCGCCAGGACGTAGCCGAACTCCTCCGGGGTCAGATAGCCCAGCTTCTGCGAGGAGGCCGCGTCCTCGCGGTAGGCGTCCAGCAGCAGCCAGCCCGCGCCCAGGTAGGTCGTCGCCGTGTCCGTGAGGATCTCGTTCTCGCGCGTGCCGGGGAAGGACAGGTCCAGGCGGTGCAGATAGACGTGCATGATCTCGTGGGCCAGGGCGGCGCCGATGTCACGGCGGTGGGTGCGGAAACGATCGTTCAGTTCCACGAAGTACTCCGGACCCGCGGCCAGTTCGACGTTCGCCGCGTGCGTCATCTCGCGGAAACCGACGATCATCCGGGCATCCGGGAGGTGGTAGTGGCGCACCAGCTCGCGGGCCACGCGCTGGGTGCCCAGATGGAGGTCGTCGGTGTCGCAGAAGGCCACGTCGGCCGGGAGCACGCTGGCCGAGAACGTCTGGACGGTGTCGTAGGACAACCGTTTGTAGAGCGCGGTGATGGCGGCCCGCACCGTCTCCAGGTGTGGGTAGCCGTGCTCGACCGGTCCGCCGTTCGCCACGCCTGAACCCCCAAGACGCCCTGAACCCGACTCCACTCTACGGGGAGGAGAGCGGATTTTCGCTGGTCGCGTTCCCGGCGCCGGGAGGCGGGACGGGACGCAGCCGCGGAGCCTCCGCGGACGCCTCCTCCAGCTCCAGCAGCCACACCTCGTTCTCGCCTCGCGCAGCACCGGCCCCGGCACGTACAGCGACCGCCGCGGGCCTGCCGACCAGTAGCGGCCCAGGCCGAAGCCGTTGATCCACGCGAAGCCCGGGTGAGGCCCGGCAGTTCCAGCGGTGCGCGTCCCCGGCGCCGCGCACCGTGACGGTGCCCCCGTACAGGCCGGGGGCGCCGTCCCCGGCGTACGGCTCGAAGGGCACGTCCCCGATGTCCTCCAGGGCGTCCAGGCGCAGCCCACGCGCACGTACCCCGTGCGGGTACTGCCGCGCTCGTGCAGCAGGCCCCCGGCGATGCCCTTGGGCTCACCGCTGCGGGGCCCGTAGTCGACCCGGCCCAGCGACTCCCCCCGCAGCTCCACGTGCGCGTGCCCGGCGACGGGCTCCTTGAGCTGCTCGTCGCCCTCGGCGAGCACCCCGGCCCGCTCCCCGTCGACGTACACCACGGCCAGGTCCCGCAGACCGCGCGCGATCAGCGGGTAGGGCTGCCCTGGCCCGGGCACCGTCACCGCGTACCGCACCAGGCCCCGGTCCACGTCCAGCTCCTCGAACATCGGCGGCACGGGCGCCGCCGTCTCCGGGCCGCCTCGGGCCTCCAGTACGGCGTCGAGGGACGCCCGACCGGTCAGCCGCACCTCGGCCGGCGCGCCCGGCACCGGGGGAGCGGGTGGCACCTCGTGCCGCTTCCGCGCGCAGCAGTACCGCGCCGTCCCCGGCGGCCGGAGCGACCAGGTGCCCGATCCCGACGATCCGCCCATGATCGAACACACCCCCGCCCCGTAGGCTGTGCGCCCATGACCACCAGCAACAACGCGGCCGGCGACGTCGACCCGGCCGTCCTCGCCGAACTGGCCCGGCTGCGCGACAGCATCGACAACATCGACGCGGCCGTCGTCCACATGCTCGCCGAACGCTTCAAGGCCACCCAGCAGGTCGGCCACCTCAAGGCCGCCCACCAGCTGCCGCCCGCCGACCCGGCCCGCGAGGCCCGCCAGATCGAGCGCCTGCGCGGCCTGGCCGAAAGCGCCAAGCTCGACCCGGCCTTCGCTGAGAAGTTCCTGAATTTCATCATCGCCGAAGTCATCCGCCACCACGAGCGCATCGCGGAGGACGCCGTCAACGGCAGCGCAAAAACGGCGAATTGACCTCGGTCGATGCGGCAAAGGAGGTGACAGGCGGGCCGCCGGGGGGCATGCTGCGCTGTGCACTGCATGTCAGCTGACGGACACGCCCCGTCAGGGGTTCGGTCCTAAGCTGGTTGTCCCACGCGGGAGGGACGTCGGGCCATGCCGGATGCCAAGATCCTCATCGTCGACGACCACGAGGACACGCTGTACGCGCTGGAGAGCGCCCTGGCCCCGCTGGGCTACCAGCTCGGCCGCGCCACCAGCGGTGACGAGGCGCTCAAGCAGGTGCTGCGCGGGCAGGTCGGCCTCCTCGTCCTCGACGTCCGCATGCCCCGGGTCAGCGGCCTGGAGGTGGTGCGCTACATGCGCCGCGTGGAACAGACCCAGCACATCCCGGTCATCCTGGTCACCGGCTTCGGCCCGGACCACGAACTGACCGCCGCCGCCTTCGGCCTCGGCGTCGCCGACCTCGTCATGAAACCCGTGGACCCCTGGGCCCTGCGCACCAAGGTCCGCTACCTCTACGACGCCCACCGCGCCAGGCTCGCCCTCGAACAGGAGATCCGCGAGCTGCGCGCCCTCGTCAAGGAGCACCCCGGCACCAGCGGAACGGAGCCCGCGTCCGGCGCCGCCCTGCCCCACCCGGACGCCCGGGTGCCCCCGCAACGGGCGTCCGAGGCGCACGACGGGGAGCTCGAGCAGGACCGGACATAGGCCGCGTACCGATCCGCCTCTGTGCCCTGTCAGCGCCATCGGGCAGCATTACCCGCATGTCCGTACTGACGCGCGACGAAGCGCAGACCCGTGCCAGGCTCCTCGACGTCCACCGCTACTCGATCGAGCTCGATCTGACGACCGGCGACGAGACCTTCGACTCCCGCACCGTCATCCGCTTCACCGCCCGCACGGACGCCGCCACCTTCGTCGAGCTCAAGCCCGCCGAGCTGCGCGCCGCCACCCTCGACGGACAGCCCCTGGACCCGGAGAGCCTGGACGGCAACCGCCTGCCCCTGGCCGGCCTCACCGCCGGCGAGCACGAGCTGCGCGTCGAGGCGCGCATGCGCTACTCCCGCACCGGCGAGGGCATGCACCGCTTCACCGACCCCACCGACGGCGAGACCTACGTCTACACCCAGCTCTTCATGGACGACGTCCAGCGCGTCTTCGCCGCCTTCGACCAGCCCGACCTCAAGTCCGTCTTCGAGCTGACCGTGACGGCCCCCGACGGCTGGACGGTCCTCGCCAACGGCATCACCGAGCGCCTCGACGACGGCCGCTGGCGGGCCGCCCCCACCCCCCTGATCTCCACCTACCTCGTCGCCGTCATCGCCGGCCCCTGGCACTCCGTGCGCACCGAGCACCGCGGGCTGCCCTTCGGCCTGCACTGCCGCCGCTCGCTCGCCCCCTACCTCGACACGGACACCGAGGAGCTGTTCGACATCACCCGGCGGTGCTTCGACCGCTACCACGAGAAGTTCGAGGAGCCCTACCCCTTCGACTCCTACGACCAGGCGTTCGTCCCCGAGTTCAACGCCGGCGCCATGGAGAACCCGGGCCTGGTGACCTTCCGCGACGAGTTCGTCTACCGCTCCGCGGTCACCGACACCGAGCGCCAGACCCGCGCCATGGTCGTCGCCCACGAGATGGCCCACATGTGGTTCGGCGACCTGGTCACCCTGCGCTGGTGGGACGACATCTGGCTGAACGAGTCCTTCGCCGAATACATGGGCTACCAGACCCTCACCGAGGCCACCCGCTTCACGGACACCTGGACCGACTTCGGCGTCGCCCGCAAGGCCTGGGGCTACGACGCCGACCAGCGCCCCTCCACCCACCCCGTCGCCCCCGAGAACGTCGACGACACGGCCGCCGCCCTCCTGAACTTCGACGGCATCTCCTACGCCAAGGGCGCCTCCGCGCTGCGCCAACTCGTCGCCTGGCTCGGCGAGAAGGACTTCCTGGCCGGCATCAACACCCACTTCGCCCGCCACCGGTTCGCCAACGCCGGCCTCGCCGACTTCATCGACTCCCTCGCCTCCGCCACCGAGCGCGACGTCCACGCCTGGGCCGACGCCTGGCTGCGCACCACCGGCGTCGACACCCTCAGGCCGGTGGTGACCCGCGGCGAAGAGGGCACCTACACCCTGCGGATCGAGCACACGGGCAGCCGCCCGCACCGCGTCGCAGTCGGCCTCTACGACCAGGACGTCGCCGACGAGAGCCGCCACCTGGTGCTGCGCCGACGCCTCGACCTCGACGTCCCGCAGACCGAGCCCCAGCCCCTCGGCAAGCGCCCCGCCCTGCTCGTGCTCAACGACGGCGACCTCACCTACGCCAAGATCCGCTTCGACGCGGAGTCCTTCGAGACGGTGCGGGCCAACCTGTGCGGCCTGCCCGACCCGCTCACCCGCGCGGTCGTCTGGAACGCCCTGCGCGACAGCGTCCGCGACGGCGAACTCGCGCCCACCGCCTACCTGGAGGCGGCCCGCGCCCACCTCCCGCACGAGACCGACCTCGCCCTCGTCCAGGGCGTCCTCGCCTTCGCCACCGCCCAGGTCGCCGGCCGCTACGTCACCCCCGAGGGCCGCCCCTCCGCCCTGGCCACCCTCTCCTCCCTGTGCCGCGACCTCATCCGCCGCACCGAGGACGGCGACAACCCCGGTCTGCGCCTGATCGCCGTGCGCCACTTCATCGACGTCGCCGCCCAGCCCGACACGATCGCCGCATGGCTCGCCGACGGCACCGTCCCCGGCGGCCCGGAACTCGACCCCGAGCTGCGCTGGCGGGTCCTCGCCCGCCTCGCCGTCCTCGGCGCCGTCGACGAGGCGGAGATCGCCCTCGAACTCGACCGCGACCTGTCGGCCACCGGCCAGGAGGGCGCCGCCCGCTGCCGGGCCGCGCTGCCGGACGAGGCGGGCAAGGCCAAGGCCTGGGAGGCGATGTTCGGCGGCGACGACCTGTCCAACTACCTCTTCACCGCCACCGCCCAGGGCTTCTGGCAGCCCGAACAGGCCGACCTGGTCGGCGCGTACGTCCCTCGCTACTACGAGGACGCCGTCGCCGTCTCCGCCCGCCGCGGCCCCGCCATCGCCGACGCCGCCGGCCGCTCGGCCTTCCCGGTGCACGCGGTGGACGCCGAGACGCTGCGCCTGGGCGAGGCGTGCCTGCGCGACGCCGACCCCATCCCCGCACTGCGCCGCAAGCTCGTCGACCAACTCGACGACCTGCGCCGCGCACTGCGGGTGAGGGAGGGATAGCCGCCCGCGCACGCCGGCGGGAGGGCGGCGACCCGCCCCACCTCCCGCCGGCGGTCCAACACCTTTTCCCCGCACGGGAGTACCCCCCTTCGGGTTCCGATCGTTGAACTTTTCGGGCACGCGCGCCCATCCACGTACAAGCTGGAACTCCCCCTGTTCGCGCGTCCCGGAGGAACCCATGAGCACACCGAGCCTCGCCTCGGGCCCCGGAGGCCCGGACGCCCTGCGCCCCCTCCTCGACACCGTGCTCGACGCACTCGCCCTCGGCGCCCGCGCACGCGGCGGCCCGCTGCCGGCCGGGGGGCCCGACGCCGTCGCCGCGCGGGTGCGGGCCGCCGTGGGCGACGTACTGCCGGGGGACGGCGATCCGGACGCCCTGCGCACCCTCGTGCACGCCCTCGCCGAGGGCGCCGCCGACCCGGCCGACCCGCTGTGCGCCGCCCATCTGCACTGTCCGCCGCTGGCCGTCGCCGTGGCCGCCGACCTCGCCGCGAGCGCGCTCAACCCCTCCCTGGACTCCTGGGACCAGGCGCCGGCGGCCTCGGAACTGGAATCCCTCGTGACCCGGGCACTCGCGCGGGAGGTCTACCCGGGCCCGCCCGACGCGCGGGACGCCGACACCCTCGTCACCACCGGCGGCACCGAGTCCAACCAGCTCGCCCTGCTCCTGGCCCGCGAGACCCTCGGCGCCGGCGTCCGGCTCGTCTGCGGGGCCAACGCCCACCACTCGCTGCCCCGCGCCGCCCGGCTGCTCGGCCTGCCCGAGCCGGTGACCGTGCCCGCCCCCGCCGGCACCCTCGACCCGGCCGCCCTGGACGAGGCCCTCACCGCCGTTCCCGGACCGTGGCTCGTCGCCGTCACCGCCGGCACCACCGACGCCGGCCTCATCGACCCCCTCCCCGAGATCGCCGGCCTGTGCCGGGCGCACCACGCCCGACTGCACGTCGACGCCGCCTACGGCGGAGGCCTGCTGTTCAGTGCCCGCCGCCGCGGGCTGCTCACCGGCCTGGCGGACGCCCACACCGTCACCCTCGACCTGCACAAGCTCGGCTGGCAGCCGGTCCCCGCCGGCTTCCTCGCCGTCCGCGACGCCCGCGACCTCGACGCCCTGCGCCAGCGCGCCGACTACCTCAACGCCCCCGACGACACCGAGGCCGGCCTCCCCGACCTCCTCGGCCGCTCCCTGCGCACCTCCCGACGCCCGGACGTCCTGAAGACCGCCGTCACCCTCAAGGCCCTCGGGCGGACGGGCCTCGGCGCCCTGGTCGACCAAGTCTGCGAGCAGGCAGAGGAGTTCGCGGAGCTCGTCCGGAACGACCCCGGCTTCGAGCTCTACGACCGCCCCACCGTCAGCACGGTCCTGTTCGGGCCCGCCCACGCCCCCGACGACGCGGTGGCCGCGGTCCGCAGGCACCTCCTGGAACAGGGCCGCGCCGTCCTCGGCCGGGCCCGGCTCGACGGTCGCCTCTGGCTCAAGGCGACGATCCTCAACCCCCACACCCGACCGGCCGACCTCACCAGCCTGCTCACCGCCGTCGCGCAAGCCCTCCGAGCAGGAGAAGCAAGCCAAGAACGCGCGAAGGACCTCGCGGAAGGAAGCACCCCCCGATGAGCACCACCCCCAACCCCCACCCCCCGCACCACGAGCCCGACGCCCCCCGCGACCTGGTCGGCATCGGCATCGGCCCCTTCAACCTCTCCCTGGCCGCCCTCGCCCACCCGCTCACCGGACTCGACACGGTCTTCTACGACCAGCGTCCCGCCTTCGACTGGCACCCGGGCCTGCTCATCGACGGCGCCCGCATCCAAGTCCCCTTCCTCGCCGACCTGGTGACCCTCGCCGACCCCACCAGCCCGTGGACCTTCCTCAACTACCTCAAGGACCGCGGCCGCCTGTTCCCCTTCTACTTCGCCGAGCGCTTCCACATCCAGCGCACCGAGTACGACGCCTACTGCCGCTGGGTCAGCGACCACCTGCCGGGCCTGCGCTTCGGCCACCAGGTCGACGCCGTCCGCTGGAACCCCGAACGCGACCTGTTCGAGGTCGACTTCACCCAGCTCGACAGCGACGGGGAGGCCGAGGCCCTCGGCCGTACCTACACGCGGAACGTCGTCCTGGGCATCGGCACCGAACCGTACGTGCCCGACCCCCTCAAGCCGCTCGTCGAGGCCCCGGCCGTCCCGGTGTTCCACGCCGCCGACTACCTCGCCCACCGCGACACGATCCTCGCCGCCGGTCACGTCACGGTGATCGGTGCGGGCCAGTCCGGCGCCGAGATCTTCCTCGACCTGCTGCGCACCCGCCCCGCCGGCCGCGAACGGCTGCACTGGCTCGGCCGTACCGAGGCCTTCGCGCCGATGGAGTACTCCAAGCTGGGCCTCGAACACTTCACACCCGACTACACCAGCTACTTCCACGCCCTCCCCGAAGGCGTCCGCGACCGCCTGGTCACCACCCAGTGGCAGCTGCACAAGGGCATCGACGCCGACACCCTCGCCGCCATCCACGACGAGCTCTACCGCCGCACCCTGCACGGCGGCTGGCCCGACGCCGTCCTCACCCCGGGCGTCCGCGTCCGCACGGCGGGCAGGATCGCGACCACCAAGGTCGAACTCCACCTGGAGCACACCCAGCAGAACACGCGATCCCGCCTCACCACCGACGCCGTCGTCCTCGCCACCGGCTACCGCGAACGCCCCCTCGACCGCATCCTCGCCGGCCTCGACCCCTACCTGCGCCGTGACAGCCGCGATCGTCCCGGGGTCGACGAGTCCTTCCGTCTGGTCTGCGACCCCTCGGTCACCGGCTCGGTGTACGTCCAGAACGCCGGACGCCACACCCACGGCGTGGGCACCCCCGACCTCGGCCTCGCCGCCTGGCGCAGCGCCGCCATCCTCAACACCCTGAGCGGCGAGGAGGCCTACCCGCTGCCCGCGCGGACGGCGTTCACCACCTTCGGACTCGACGAACAGCGGCCGCCCGCGCCCGTCGTCCCGCAGGCCCGGCAGGCGCAGGTCCTCACCCCGCTCGTGGACGGCAGGCAGGAGACGTTCCGGACGACGATCTAGAAGACCGGCGTGCCGTTCCTGGTCAGCTTCCAGTCCACCGACGCGAAGTCCTTCGGGTCCAGCACGCCCTTCGCCGTCACCCACTCCGCGATCCGCGTACGGATCTCCGTCGACTCCGACCACAGCTCCTGCGCGGACGCCACGTGCGGGAAGGCCCCGCCGCCGTTGGCGCGGTAGTTGTTGACCGCGAACACGAACTGCTGCGCGTCGTCCAGCGCGGCGCCGCCGTACGTGAGGTTCTTGATCCGCGAACCGGCCGCCTGCGCGATGTCGATGTCGTACGACAGCCCCGACACGTAGTCGTAGTTGTAGTCCGGGCGGTTGCCGGCGTTGGTCAGCTTCTCCACGTCGACGACCGCGTCCGGCGCGGTCTGCACGAAGTACTCCGCCGAGTACTCCAGGTACGCCCGGATCTGCGCGCCCGTCAGCAACTTGGCGACCAGCGTGTTGTCGTACACGTAGAGGGACGACAGGTCCCGGATGGTGACGGCGCCGGCCGGGATCTCCGAGGTCCGCGAGAACGGCGAGGCCTGTGCGATCACCGGCAGCGAGGCGTGCTGCGTGCCCGCCAGCGCCGCCTTCACCACGTCCTCCTGCACCTTGGTGATCAGGTCGATGATCGGCGCGTCCTTGTAGCGTGCCTCCACCGTCGTCAGCGTCTCGGTGGCCCGCCCGACGACCTGGTTGACGTACTCGACGACCTTCGCGTGCTCGTCCGTCAGCAGCTTGGTGATCTTCGGGTCGTCGGCGACCGTGTTGGAGTTCAGCACCTTCGACGACACCGACTCCACGGTCCACCGGCCCTTGGCGAAGACCAGCTCGACGTCGAACACGGACAGCCGCTCCGCGTAGGCCAGCGGCTCCGACAGCACCACGGACTTCCCGGTCCTTGTGTTGGTGACCTTCAACTCCGGGATCTCCACGTGCGCGTGGCCCACCAGGATCGCGTCGATGTCCGGCACCTGCTGGGCGACCAGCGCGGCCGAGTTCTCGACGTACGGCACCTGGTCGCCGTACGAGGACGTGCCGGACGAGCCGCTGTGCGCGGACACGATCACCACGTCGGCGCCCATCGACCTGAGCTTCGGCACCCACTTCGCGGCCTGCTCCTCGAGGCCCGGGAACTGAAGCTTCCCCTGGACATACGCCTTGTCCCAGATCGCGATGCCCGGGTTCGTCAGACCGAGCACCGCGACCTTGACCGGCGGTGCCCCCGGCACCCGGAACTTCTTGATGAAGTACGGCGGGAAGGCGGGCTTCTGCGTCTTCGCGTCCACCGCGTTCGCCCCGAGCAGCGGGAAGCGCAACTGCTCCTCGAACTTCCGCAGGGTCTCGATGCCGTAGTTGAACTCGTGGTTGCCCAGTGCTGCCGCGTCGTACCCGATCGCGTTCATGGCCTGCGCCATCGGGTGCACCGGCCCGCCCTCGGCGGTGATCGGGTCCACCTTCGCGTAGTAGTACGTCAGCGGGGTGCCCTGAATCGTGTCGCCCGCGTCCAGCAGCAGGGTGTTGCAGCGGCCCTTCTCCTCGCGCACCTGGTTCACCAGCGTCGAGATCCGGGCCAGGCCCTGCGCGTTGCCGGCCTTGTCGGCGTACTCCGCGTCCTTGAAGTAGTCCCAGTTGAAGACGTGCCCGTGCAGGTCGGTGGTGCCCATGACGGTCAGCGAGTACCGCTTGGCGGGCTTCTTCGCCGGCGTGCCGGGCGCCGCCTGCGCCGCCGGAGCCGCCGCCGCGCTCGCGATCGCCACCCCCGCTCCGGTCGCGGCCGACTTCTTCAGGAACTTCCGCCGGTTCAAGGGCATGTCTCGATCTCCTCGGGAAACGGTCAACAACGCGCGTAGATTCTGACCCGAGCATGGCAACCGGCAACAGACCCGCCAGGTTTCGATCCGGTGACCTCTCGCGCGCCGACCGGCCCCGGCGACGGACCGGAGAGTGACACAGTGGGGCGTATGACCACGCCCGCACCGGACGACCCGCGCCCCGCCCCCTATGGCACCCCGGACGCCCCCCGCATCGCCGTCCGCGGCGAGGCCCACCTCGAAGTCGACCCCGAGATCGCCCGCATCGGCGTCACCGTCGCCTCCCGCGGCAAGGACCGCCGGGCCGCCCTCGACGACCTCACCCGCCGCAACGCCACGGCCCTGGACCTGATCAAGTCCTACGGCGAGGCCGTGGAGCGCGTCGAGACAGGGGCCTTCTCCATCAGCCCCGAACTGAAGGACAAGGGGCGCGGGGAGCGCGTCCACGCCTACCACGGCCGCGTGCACATCACCGCCGAGCTCACCGACTTCACCGCCCTCGGTGAAGTCACCACCCGACTGGCCGACTTGGAACTGACCCGGGTGGACGGTCCGTGGTGGGCGCTGCGCCCCGGCTCCCCGGCCCACCGGGAGGCCCGGCAGCAGGCGGTGCGGGAGGCGGTGCAGCGGGCGAGGGAGTACGCCGAGGCGCTCGGCACGTCGCTCGTCGCCCTCGTGGAGCTGGCGGACATCGGCGCCGAGGACGCCCAGCCCTACCGCGGCCGGATGCGCTCCATGGCCTACGCGGCGGGCGCCGAGGACGCCCCGGCCGCGCTCGACCTCGAACCCCAGCGGCAGACCGTGCAGGCCGCGGTCAACGCCCGCTTCACCATGGCTCCGCCCACATTCCAGTAAGCCGCGGAATGCTCATCGGAGCACCCCAGCGCACAATTCAATACTTGTCAACGGCCTTTCACTCAGAGGTTGTTGAGTAGTCATCCACGACCAATTCCCTACCCGCCGGTAAGGCCTAGGGTCGAATCATGCGCCGAGCAAAGATCGTTTGTACTCTGGGACCCGCAACCGACTCGTACGACCAGATCAAAGCCCTGGTCGAAGCCGGAATGGACGTCGCCCGACTCAACCTCAGCCACGGCACGCACGCCGAGCACGAGGAGCGGTACCGGCGCGTCCGCAAGGCCGCCGACGAGACCGGCCGCAGCGTCGGCATCCTCGCCGACCTTCAGGGCCCGAAGATCCGGCTCGGCCGTTTCGCCGAAGGTCCCGTACTCCTTGAACGCGGCGACACCTTCACCATCACCGTGGAGGAGGGCGCCGAGGGCGACCGCCACTCCTGCGGGACCACCTACGCCGGCCTCGCCGCCGATGTCACCGCGGGTGAGCGCATCCTCGTCGACGACGGCAAGGTCTGCCTGGAGGTGACCTCCGTCGACGGCCCCCGCGTCCGCACCCGGGTCGTCGAGGGCGGGATGGTCTCCGACCACAAGGGCCTCAACCTCCCCGGCGTCGCCGTGTCCGTGCCCGCCCTGTCCGAGAAGGACGAGGACGACCTGCGCTGGGCCCTGCGCACCGGTGCCGACGTCATCGCCCTGTCCTTCGTGCGCAGCGGCCGCGACGTCGAGGACGTGCACCGCATCATGGACGACGAGGGGCGCCGGCTGCCCGTCATCGCCAAGGTGGAGAAACCGCAGGCGGTGGAGGCCATCGACGACATCGTGGCCGCCTTCGACGGGGTCATGGTCGCGCGCGGCGACCTGGGCGTCGAAATGCCCCTGGAGCAGGTCCCGATGGTCCAGAAGCGTGCCATCAAGCTCGCCAGGCGCAACGCCAAGCCGGTGATCGTGGCGACGCAGATGCTGGACTCCATGATCGACAACTCCCGCCCGACGCGTGCGGAGGCCTCGGACGTCGCCAACGCGGTCATTGACGGCACGGACGCGGTGATGCTCTCCGGCGAGACCAGTGTCGGCAAGTACGCCGTCGAGACGGTCCGGACCATGGCGAAGATCGTCGAGGCCGCGGAGGAGGACGTCCTCGCCAAGGGCCTGCCGCCGCTGACCGAGAGCAACAAGCCCCGCACCCAGGGCGGCGCGGTGGCCCGCGCGGCCGCCGAGATGGGGGACTTCCTGGGCGCCCGTTTCCTGGTCGCCTTCACCCAGTCGGGCGACACGGCCCGCCGCCTCTCCCGCTACCGCTCGCCGATCCCGCTGCTGGCCTTCACCCCGGAACAGGCCACCCGCTCCCAGCTCAGTCTGACCTGGGGCGCGGAGACCTTCCTGGGCCCGCACGCGGACTCGACGGACGCCATGGTCGACCAGGTGGACGAACTCCTGCTGAAATACGGCCGCTGCGAAAAGGGCGACATCGTGGTCATCACCGCGGGCTCACCGCCCGGTGTTTCGGGCGCGACGAACATGGTGCGGGTTCACCACATCGGAGAGGACGACAGCCCCAAATAGAAAAGGCGCCCGAAAAAAGGCACCTCAGAACGCGACCTTGAAATAGAAGGAAAAGTACCCCGGGTCGGATTCGAACCGACGCTGGATGGTGTTTGAGACCATTGCCTCTACCGCTGGGCTACCGGGGCTCCCTGTGAAACAAAGGTCGGCGGTCACCCGCCGTGCCCCCACCTTACCGCAGCTGGGTACGCTCTTGTCAGCAGTACCCCTGCCCTGAACAAGGAGCCCCCGTGACCTCCCCCGAGTCGCCCCAGCCCGTAGACGCGCCCGACGACGACAAGTCGCACGTGCCTCCGCTGACGACCCGTGTCGTCATCGCCGAGGACGAGGCCCTCATCCGGCTCGACCTCAAAGAGATGCTGGAGGAAGAGGGATACAGCGTCGTCGGCGAGGCCGGCGACGGCGAGCAGGCCATCGAACTCGCCCGAGAGCACCAGCCCGACCTCGTCATCCTGGACGTGAAGATGCCCAAGCTCGACGGCATCTCCGCCGCCGAGAAGATCGCCGAGGAGCGGATCGCCCCGGTCCTGATGCTCACGGCCTTCTCGCAGCGGGACCTGGTCGAGCGGGCCCGGGACGCCGGCGCCATGGCCTACCTTGTCAAGCCCTTCAGCAAGAGCGACGTCGTACCGGCGATCGAGATGGCCGTGTCCCGGTTCACCGAGCTGAAGGAGCTGGAGAACGAGGTCGCCGACCTCACCCAGCGCCTGGAGACCCGCAAGCTCGTCGACCGCGCCAAGTCCATCCTGCAGACCGAGTACGGCCTGACCGAGCCGGCCGCGTTCCGGTGGATCCAGAAGACCTCCATGGACCGCCGCATGTCCATGCAGCAGGTCGCCGAGGCGGTCATCCAGGACGCCGACGAGAAGAAGGCCGGCAAGGGCTGACCTCGTCACCGACAGCGGTGAGGCCCGCGTCCCCGGAAACCGGGGGCGCGGGCCTCGTCGTACCGCCCGAAGGCCTCAGTCCTCGCCGAGGTAGGCCTTGCGCACCGACTCGTCGTGCAGCAGGTCCTGACCGGTGCCGGACAGGACGATGTTGCCGACCTCCATGACATGACCGTGGTCGGCGAGCGAGAGCGCCGCCTGGGCGTTCTGCTCGACCAGCAGGATGGTCGTGCCCTGGGACTTCAGCTCGGCGATCGTCGCCATGATCTTCTGCATCATGATCGGCGACAGACCCATGGAGGGCTCGTCGAGCATCAGCAGCTTCGGCTGGGACATCAGGGCCCTGCCCATGGCGAGCATCTGCTGCTCACCACCGGAGAGGGTGCCCGCGGCCTGCCGGCGACGCTCTCCCAGGATCGGGAAGAGCTCGTAGGCGCGCTGGATGTCCTTCTCGATGCCCGCCCGGTCGCTGCGCAGGAACGCGCCGAGGCGCAGGTTGTCCTCGATCGTCATGCGGGGGAAGATGTGCCGCCCCTCGGGGGAGTGCGCGAGGCCGAGGGAGACGATCTGGTGGGCGGGGGTCTTCTTGAGCGACTTGCCGTCGAACCTGATCTGACCGCCCACCGGCTTGAGCAGCCCGGACAGGGTGCGCAGGGTGGTGGTCTTGCCGGCGCCGTTGGTGCCGATCAGGGTGACGACCTCGCCCGCGTCGACCTTGAAGGAGATGCCCTTCACGGCCTCGATCTTGCCGTAGGCGACGCGGAGGTCCTCGACCTCCAGGAGTGCGGTCATCGGTCGTTCTCCTTGCCGGGCGCGGCGTCCCTCGGGGCGTCGGCGTGTACTTCGGCGGCGTCGACCTCGGCGGCCTCGTCGTCGCCGGGGGAGCCGTCGAAGGGCTCCCCGAGGTAGGCGGCGATCACGCGCTCGTCGCCCTGCACCGTCGCGCTGTCGCCCTCGACGAGCTTCTCGCCCTGGACGAGGACGGCGACGCGGTCGCAGAGGTTGAAGATGAACCGCATGTCGTGCTCGATGACCAGGACGGCGATGCCCATGTCACGGATGGCGAAGACGAGTTCCTCCGTGGCCCGCGTCTCCTGCGGGTTCATGCCGGCGGTGGGCTCGTCGAGCAGCAGCAGTCCCGGCTCGCTCGCGAGGGCGCGGGCGATCTCCAGCTTGCGCTGCTCACCGTAGGGGAGGTTGCGGGCGAGGTGGTCCGCCTTGCTCGCGAGGCCGACGAACTCCAGCAGCTCCATGGCCCGTGCCCGGGAGGCGTTCTCCGCCCGGTGGAAGCCGGGGAGGCGCAGGACCGCGGACCAGAATCCTTCCTTCGTCCGGGTGTGGCGGCCGACGAGCACGTTCTCCAGCACCGTCATGTTGGCGAACAGACGAATGTTCTGGAAGGTGCGCGCGATACCGGCCGCGGTGACCTTGAAGGACTTCGGAGGCAGGACCTCGTCCTTGTAGCGGACCTCGCCCTCGGTGGGGATGTAGAGGCCGGTCAGGCAGTTGAAGAAGGTCGTCTTGCCGGCGCCGTTGGGGCCGATGAGGCCGACGATCTCGCCGCTGTTGACGGTCAGGTCGACGTTGCGTACGGCGGTCAGACCGCCGAAGCGCATCGTGACGCCGCGGGCGTCGAGGACGGCCTGACCGGGGGCGGTGGCGCCCGGGGTGGTGCCCTGGGTGGTGGTGTCGGTGGTCATGTGTGGTCAGGCCCCTGTCTTGCTGAGGACTGTGGGCGCTTCGGCCTCTTCGTGGAACTCCAGCTGACGGCGCCGGTTGGCGACGAGGCCCTCCGGGCGGAAGCGCATCAGCAGGATGAGCGCGACACCGAAGGCGAAGAGCTGGTAGTCGCCGAGGAACTGGAGTTTGTTCGGGATCAGGTAGAGCAGGGAGGCGCCGATCAGCGGACCGCCGATGGTGCCCATGCCGCCGAGGACGACCGCGGCGAGCAGGAAGGCGGAGTTCGGCGGGATGGGCCCGGCGAACTGGTACTGCTCGGGGGTGACGGTGTAGGTCACGTGGGCCTGGACCGTACCGGCGAGACCCGCGAGGGAGGCGCCGACGGCGAACGCGATCAGCTTCACGCGGAAGCCGTTGATGCCCATGGCCAGCGCGGCGGTCTCGTCCTCGCGGATGGCGACCCAGGCGCGGCCGATACGGGAGTCGCCGCTGCGCCGGAAGACGAGGACCACGACGGCCGTGATGAGCAGCATCAGCAGGAAGTAGTTGGCGAACCGGCCGATGGTGAAGCCCGCGATGGTGTGCGGCGCGCCGAGGTCGAACCCGAGGATGGTGAGGTTCGGGATCGAGGAGATGCCGTTGGAGCCGTTGGTCAGGCTCGGTCCGGAGGTCCCGTCGAGGTTGTTGGCCGTGATGCGGAAGATCTCACCGAAGCCGAGCGTCACGATGGCCAGGTAGTCGCCGCGCAGTCGCAGGGTCGGGGCGCCGATCAGGACACCGAAGACCAGCGAGGCCGCGGCGCCGACGAGGACGGCCGCCCAGAACGGGAAGTGCACCCCGAACGGCGAGCTGGGAGAGCCGGAGACCAGGGCCGCGGCGTAGGCGCCGACACCGAGGAAAGCGACGTAACCGAGGTCGAGGAGGCCGGCGAGGCCGACGACGATGTTCAGGCCCAGGGCGACGGTGGCGAAGATCAGGATGTAGACGCCGATGGTCGCGTACTGGTCGTCGGTCTGGGTGAACGGGAACAGCGCCGCCGCGATGAAGGCGCCCCAGACGGTGATCGTCTGGTGCCGCGAGGTGATCTCGGTGGCCTGGGCGACGAGACCGGACTTGTTCAGGGCGGTGAAGCCGAAGCCGGCCGTGATCAGGAAGCCGACGAAGAGCTCGTCGTACTGGGTGCCGATGCCGTACGTGAAGACCAGCAGGCCGAGCGCCATCACGACGGCGATGACCAGGATCTCGACATAGGTCGGGAGCTTGCCGACGGGCCGCGGGGAACGCGCGGAGAAGGCGGTCTTGACGGTCTCCCACTTGTGCGAGGACCGGTTCTTGAACTGCTCCCAGGAGTCGTCGTCGGGGTCGATCGGGTCGGGCGCGGGGTGCTCGAACGGCAGCGCCAGGGCGCCGACGAACGCGGCGAGCGTGGCGATCGCCACCACGTAGCCGCCCGGGTCGAGGTTGGCGACGCCGCCGAGCTCGACGCTGATCGCGATGACCGTGTACCAGGCGGTGGCGAAGGCGGCCAGGGCGGCGAACTTCAGCGCCGCGTCACCGCCGGAGGGGACGATGTACCGCAGTCCCTTGACGCCGTGGCCGGCCAGCGCGAAGAGGGTGGTCAGCACGCCGCCGATGAGGACGAGGACCTGCAGGCCGCCCGGGTAGCCGTAGACCGTGAGATCGCCGGGGAAGGCGGAGGTCCAGGTCCACGACATGAAGGTGGAGATGATCGTGAGTGCGCCGCCGCCGACGGCGAGTGCGCGGCCGATGTGCGGCGGGATGCCGATGAGGCCGGCCGGGGCGGGAGCGGCGGGGGTGCCCGGGGTCTCGGGCGCGGTGGTCTGTGTGGTCATCGGTGTCACGCCCTGTCCGCGACGCGCTCGCCGAGCAGACCCTGTGGCCTGAAGAGGAGCACGAGGATGAGGAGTACGAAGGCCCAGACGTCGGCCCAGGACTGGCTGCCGAACTTTTCCATGCCCGGGATGTTGGAGATGTAGGCGGAGGCCAGCGTCTCGGCGATACCGAGGACGACACCGCCGATCATGGCTCCGTAGATGTTGCCGATGCCGCCGAGCACGGCCGCGGTGAACGCCTTGAGGCCCAGGATGAAGCCCATACGGAAGTTGACCTCGCCGTACTTCAGGCCGTACGCGACGCCGCCGATGGCGGCGAAGGTGGCGCCGAGGGCGAAGGCGATCACGATGATGCGGTCGGTGTTGACACCCATCAGCTTGGCGGTGTCGGGGTCCTGGGCGGTGGCCTGCATGCCACGTCCGGTGCGGGTCTTCATGACGAAGTACGCGAGGACGGCCATGCTGATGGGCGCGGCGACCAGCAGGAAGACGTCGCCGGTCTGGATGGTGACGTCACCGATGTGGAACGGCCCGCCGTCGATCTGCGGGAACGTCACGGAGGACTTCGCGTCGGGGTACCAGGCCCAGACCGCCTGCTGCAGGGCGAGCGAGAGGCCGATGGCGGTGATGAGCGGGGCGAGACGTGGCGCGTTGCGCAGGGGACGGTAGGCGAACCGTTCCGCCCCCACCGCGACCGTGACGGCCACGATGATGGCGCCGACGATCATCAGGGGCAGGGCGATCGCCATGGAGGTGCCGTCCGGCAGGACGTACAAGTAGACCGTCAGAGCGCCGAACGCTCCGGTCATGAAGATCTCGCCGTGGGCGAAGTTGATGAGCTGGACGATGCCATAGACCATCGTGTAGCCGATGGCGACCAGCCCGTACATGGATCCCAGTAGCAGGCCGTTGACCAGCTGCTGCGGCAGTTCGTTCACCGCATGTCCTCCGAGACTATTCGGATGATTTTCGACGGATGGAGCCGGATGCGAGAACGCGCGGGGCGCCAGTGGAACAGCGCCCCGCGCGGCTCGTGAGTGGTGCGGGAGTGGGTCAGCCGGTGAAGGTACCGGACTTGACGGCCGCCCAGGCACCGTTCTTCACGGCGTAGACGGTGAGCTGCTTGTTGGTGGCGTCACCGAACTCGTCGAAGGAGACCTTGCCGGTCACTCCGTCGAAGGAGACGTTCTGCATGGCGGCGGTGACCTTGGCACGGGCGTCCGAGGGCAGCTTGCCGTTGTTGTCGTCGACGACCTTCTTCACGGCCTGGATGATCGCCCAGGTCGAGTCGAAGGAGTAACCGCCGTAGGCGCCGTACTCCTCCGAGTAGCCGCCCGCCTTGTAGTCCGCGACGAACTTCTTCGCGGAAGGCAGGGTCTCGACCGGGGCACCGACCGAGGTGGCGAGGTCGCCGGTGGCCTTGGCCCCGGCCAGCTTGATGAAGGTCGGGTCGAAGATGCCGTCACCGCCGGCCAGCGGGATGTTGGCACCGGCGGCCTTGATCTGCTTGCTGAGCGGGCCGGCCTGCGGGTACTCACCGCCGTAGTAGACGGCCTCGGCACCGGAGTTCTTCACCTGGGTGGCGACCGAGGAGAAGTCCTTGGTGTCGGGGTTGATGTGCTGCGTGCCGACGACCGTACCGCCGAGCTTCTTGAACTCCTGCGTGAAGGTCGCGGCGAGGCCGGCGCCGTAGGTCTTCTTGTCGTCGATGACGAAGACCTTCTTCTTCTTGGCCGTGTTGTAGATGTACTCGGCGGCGAACGGGCCCTGGATGGCGTCCGTGGTCGCGGTGCGGAAGTACGACTTGAACGGGCGGACCTTCTTGCTCTGCCAGGCGTCGCCCTGGGTGAGCGCCGGGTTGGTGTTGGCCGGGGAGACCTCGACCAGCTTCGCGTCGTCGAACACCTTCTGCATGGACTGCGCCACGGAGGAGTTCAGCGGGCCGACGACGCCCAGGACGCTCTTGTCGGCGACGAAGGCCGAGGCGTTCTGCTGGCCGGACGACGCCTGAGCCTGGTCGTCCTTGGCGACGAGCTTGAAGGTGACCCCGTCGACGGTCTTGTCCTTGTTGGCCGTCTTGACCGCGAGGTCGGCGGAGTTCTTGATACCCAGGCCCAGCGCGGACAGGTCGCCGGTCAGCGGGGCGTCGACTCCGATGGTGACGGTGGTGCCGCCGCTGCCGGAGCTGCTCTTGTCGCCGCTGTCGCGCGAGCCGCAGGCGGTGAGGGTGAGTGCTCCCGCCGCCAGCGCGGCGGTGATGGCGATGAGCGAACGTTGACGCACGATCAGTCCTTTCCCTGGCACGGCCCTTCCCTCTGGAAGTGGCCGAGTCCCTGCGCCGTGCCGAAGTGCTTTTTCGGCTGCACGGTGACTGGCCGTGACTCTAAGCGGGTGGAGGAACCCGGGAGGAGGGTCTGGGGGAGGCTGTGACTCCTTCGTTATGACACGAGGTAATGCAGAGCGGTGCTCTGTGGGCAGTACAGCAGAATTCCGGCCGATTCGCCCAGTCCGCATTCTGAGAACCTGCAGGACCCGACGGGATCTGTCATGTGCTTCGAGGCTTTTGGTAATTACCGGGAACGGTGCCTGCAGATGCCTTGCAGGGCGGTGGAGAGGTGTTGCGCATAGCGCTGTCCGAGGATGTAGCTGTGGACTTCTATTGCACGCTTATTACGCAGAGTTACGTCCAGGAAAGGCAGTCCGGCGCTTTCTGGCGCTTTCCGGCAATCCGTGACGTGCATGGTGATCACGACGTTCCGTGTGCCGCCCGCCCGGGCGCGAAAGGGAGCAAGCGGTTCCGACGTCAGTGAGATGCCGGGGTAGGGCTGACTGATGGAACGCACCGTCACCGGTGGGCCGGACTCGACACTCAGAGCGACCGCGAAGCTGAAGCTGCGGGGGCGTACCCCCTTTGGGGTGGCCACCGGTTCCAGATAGGTGACGTCGACGACCTGGGACGGGTACGGCGGTGCGGCGGGCGCCGGTGCGTGCGGCCGGGTCAGATACAGATAGCCGCCGGCCGCGAGCAGGACGGCCGCCGCGGCCGCGGCGAGGGCCCCACGGCGGTGCCGGTCGTACCACTGCCCGAACCGGCCGCGCGGGCGGGGAGGGGAGGGGGAGTCGTCGTCCGTGAGGTCGCGGGCCCGGGTGCCCTCACCGGGCTCGACGGGGCCGACGCCGCTCATGACCAGGGTCCGTTGCTCGGGCCGCCGGTGCGGTACCAGTCGCGGCAGCCGGCGCGCGCCTCGCGGCCGATCAGCTCGTCGGCCGCGCGGGCGCCGTGCTTCTTCTTCTCCACCCGGGCGGCGTCGACCACCTCGCGCAGGATGTCGTACTGCCCGTTGGACAGGCCCATCGTCTGGTAATCGCCGTAGCTGTGGCTGTCGAGCACCTCGCGGGACCAGTGGGCGACGACGCGGGTGCACAGGTCCTCGGGCGAGGTGGTCGCCGCGGCCGGCGTGGACGCGGTCGTGCGCCCGGCGGTCGAGCCTCCCGCGGAGCCCGGATCCCCGCACCCGGCGCACAGCCCGGCCGTCACCACTGCCAGTGCCAGCCCGAAGCCGAACACGAGACCCGGCCGGGTGGCTCCTCCCGTTCTCATGGCACGACGCTATGGCCTGATCGCCGGATGCGGCCAGAGGGGGGCCGCCGTCAGCCCGCGGTGCCCGTCGGCACCCCGTCGCCCTGCCGCACGTCCCGCAGCAGACAGGTCAGCCGCGCGGTGCACACGCGCCGCCCCTCCTCGTCGCTGATCACGATCTCGTACGTCGCCGTCGAACGCCCCTGGTGCACGGGCGTGGCCACCCCGGTCACCATCCCGGAACGCACGCCCCGGTGGTGCGTGCAGTTCAGGTCGACGCCGACCGCGATCTTGGAGCTGCCGCCGTGCAGCATCGAGCCGACGGAACCGAGCGTCTCGGCGAGCACGGCGGAGGCGCCGCCGTGCAGCAGCCCGTACGGCTGGGTGTTGCCCTCCACCGGCATGGTGCCGACGACACGGTCGGCGGAGGCCTCCAGGATCTCCACGCCCATGCGCGTCCCGAGATGTCCCGCGGAGAACAGGGCCGGCAGGTCCACGCCGAGGGCGGCGTACTCGTCGATGACCTCCTGCGGGAACCTCACGTGCTGCTGCTCGCCCATGGGCCGTGCTCCGTTCGTCCGTGATCAGTCGTGCGGCCTGACTGAGCAAACGCTCAGTCGGTCGACGATTGTTCCAGACGCACCACCACGGACTTGCTGGCCGGGGTGTTACTGGTGTCGGCGGTGTGGTCCAGCGGGACCAGGACATTGGTCTCCGGGTAGTAGGCGGCCGCACATCCCCGCGCCGTCGGGTAGTGCACCACCCGGAAGCCCGGCGCCCGCCGCTCCACTCCGTCCCGCCACTCACTGACGAGATCGACGTACGAACCGTCGGCGACCCCCAGCCTCCGGGCGTCCTCCGGGTTGACCAGGACCACCCGGCGGCCGTTGCGGATGCCCCGGTAGCGGTCGTCGAGGCCGTAGATCGTGGTGTTGTACTGGTCGTGCGAGCGCAGCGTCTGCAGCAGCAGCCGGCCCTCGGGCAGCCCGGGGTACTCCACGGGGGCCGCCGTGAAGTTCGCCTTCCCGGTCTCCGTGGGGAAGCGGCGCTCGTCGCGCGGGGCGTGCGGAAGCGCGAAGCCGCCCGGATGCGACACGCGCGCGTTGAAGTCCTGGAAACCGGGGACCACGCGCGCGATGCGGTCGCGGATGGTCGCGTAGTCCTTCTCGAACTCCTCCCACGGCACCGTGCTGCCCTCGCCCAGGACACGGCGGGCCAGCCGGCACACGATGGCGGGCTCGGACAGCAGATGCCCGCTCGCCGGCTCCAGACGGCCGCGGGAGGCGTGCACCATGCCCATGGAGTCCTCCACGGTCACGAACTGCTCGCCGCCGCCCTGCAGATCCCGCTCGGTACGGCCCAGGGTCGGCAGGATCAGGGCACGCGCGCCCGTGACCACGTGCGAGCGGTTCAGCTTCGTCGACACGTGCACCGTGAGGCGGGCGCGCCGCATGGCGGCCTCCGTGACCTCCGTGTCGGGGGAGGCGGAGACGAAGTTGCCGCCCATGGCGAAGAAGACCTTCGCCCGGCCGTCGCGCAGTGCCCGGATGGCCTCGACGACGTCGAAGCCGTGCTCGCGCGGCGGCGCGAAGCCGAACTCCTTCTCCAGCGCGTCCAGGAAGGCGGGTGCGGGCCGCTCGAAGATGCCCATGGTCCGGTCGCCCTGCACGTTCGAGTGACCGCGCACCGGGCACACGCCCGCGCCCGGGCGGCCGATGTTGCCGCGCAGCAGCAGGAAGTTGACCACCTCGCGGATGGTCGGCACCGAGTGCTTGTGCTGGGTCAGCCCCATCGCCCAGCACACGATGGTGCGCTTCGAGGCGAGCACCATGCCGAGGGCCCGCTCGATCTCCTCGCGCGTGAGACCGGTTGCGGCCAGCGTCTCGTCCCAGTCGGCGGCCTCGGCCGCGGCCGCGAACTCCTCGAAGCCGTGCGTGTGTTCGCGGACGAACTCCTCGTCGACCGCGCCCTCGGTCTTGAGGATCAGCTTGTTCAGGAGCCGGAAGAGGGCCTGGTCTCCACCGATGCGGATCTGCAGGAACAGATCGGTGAGGGCGGCCCCCTTGAGCATGCCCTGCGGCGTCTGCGGATTCTTGAACCGCTCCAGCCCGGCCTCGGGCAGCGGGTTGACGGTGATGATCCGGGCACCGCCCGCCTTGGCCTTCTCCAGGGCGGTGAGCATGCGCGGATGGTTCGTGCCCGGGTTCTGCCCCGCCACGATGATCAGGTCCGCCTTGTAGAGGTCCTCCAGCAGGACGCTGCCCTTGCCGATGCCGATCGTCTCCGACAGCGCCGACCCGGACGACTCGTGGCACATGTTGGAGCAGTCCGGCAGGTTGTTGGTACCGAGCTCGCGCGCGAACAGCTGGTAGAGGAACGCCGCTTCGTTGCTGGTACGCCCCGAGGTGTAGAAGACGGCCTCGTCCGGGGAGCCGAGCGCGGCGATCTCCTCGGCGACGATGTCGAAGGCCCGCTCCCAGCTCACGGGCTCGTAGCGGTCCCCGCCCTCGGGCAGGTACACGGGATGTGTCAGCCGCCCCTGCTGGCCCAGCCAGTACCCGCTCCTGCCCGCGAGGTCGGCCACGGTGTGCGCGGCGAAGAACTCCGGGGTGACCCGGCGCAGGGTGGCCTCCTCGGCCACCGCCTTCGCGCCGTTCTCGCAGAACTCCGCCGTGTGCCGGTGCTCCGGCTCCGGCCAGGCGCAGCCCGGGCAGTCGAAGCCGTCCTTCTGGTTGACGTTCAGCAGCGTCAGCATCGTGCGCCGCACACCCATCTGCCGCTGTGCGATGCGCAAGGTGTGCCCGATGGCCGGAAGGCCCGCCGCCGCGTGCTGCGGCTCGGCGACCTGCGGCGCGTCCTGAACCGGATCGCTCTTGGGCGGCTTGGTGGCCATGGCGCCATCTCCTTCAGCTGCGCATGTGGGTACGCCTTCGATCCTCGCACGCGCCGCCGACACTGCCGCCGAAGGTGCGGCCGCCCCCGATGGCGGCCGACTGTCAGTGGCACGTGGCAGGATCGGGTCCGTGGCAGAGACAGCATCGAAGAAGACCGAGACGACCCCCGGCGGCAAGCGGCCCCGCCTCATGCTCATGGACGGGCACTCGCTGGCGTACCGCGCGTTCTTCGCGCTGCCCGCGGAGAACTTCACGACGGCGACGGGCCAGCCGACGAACGCGATCTACGGCTTCGCGTCGATGCTGGCCAACACCCTGCGTGACGAGGAGCCCACGCACTTCGCGGTGGCCTTCGACGTCTCCCGCAAGACCTGGCGCTCCGAGGAGTTCACCGAGTACAAGGCGAACCGCTCCAAGACGCCGGACGAGTTCAGGGGCCAGGTCGAGCTGATCGGCGAGCTGCTGGACACCATGCACGTCTCGCGCTTCGCGATCGACGGCTTCGAGGCGGACGACGTCATCGCCACCCTCGCCACCCAGGCCGAGGCCGAGGGCTTCGAGGTGCTGATCGTCACCGGCGACCGCGACTCCTTCCAGCTGGTCACCGAGCACACCACCGTGCTGTACCCGACGAAGGGCGTCTCGGAGCTGACCCGGTTCACTCCGGAGAAGGTCTTCGAGAAGTACGGCCTGACGCCGGCGCAGTACCCGGACTTCGCGGCCCTGCGCGGCGACCCGTCCGACAACCTGCCGGGCATCCCCGGGGTCGGCGAGAAGACGGCCGCGAAGTGGATCAACCAGTTCGGCTCCTTCGCCGATCTGGTCGAGCGCGTCGACGAGGTCAAGGGCAAGGCCGGCCAGAACCTCCGCGACCACCTGGAGGCCGTCAAGCTCAACCGCCGCCTGACCGAGATGGTGCGCACGGTGGAGCTGCCCAAGGCGGTCACCGACCTGGAGCGGGCCCCGTACGACCGCAAGGCCCTCGCGTTGGTCCTGGACACCCTGGAGATCAGGAATCCCTCCCTGCGCGAGCGGCTGCTGGCCGTCGACCCGGGCGCCGCCCAGGCGGAGGAGACGCCGGTGATCGCCGACGGCGTGGAGCTGGACGGCACGGTCCTCGGCACCGGTGAGCTCGCCCCCTGGCTCGCCGGGCACGCGGACGGCCCCCTCGGCGTGGCCACCGTCGACACCTGGGCGCTGGGCACCGGCTCGGTCGCCGAGGTCGCCCTCGCGACGGCCGACGGCCCGGCCGCCTGGTTCGACCCGTCCCAGCTGGACGAGGCCGACGAGCGGGCGTTCACGGCCTGGCTCGCGAGCGACACGAGCCCCAAGGTCCTGCACAACGTCAAGGGCGCCATGCGCGTGTTCGCCGAGCACGGCTGGAGCGTCGCCGGCGTCTCCATGGACACCGCGCTCGCCGCCTACCTGGTCAAGCCGGGCCGCCGCTCCTTCGACCTGGACGCGCTGTCCCTGGAGTACCTGGGCCGCGAGCTGGCCCCGGCCGCGGCCGCCGACGGCCAGCTGGCCTTCGGCGCGGACGACGGCGCCGAGGCCGAGGCACTGATGATCCAGGCCCGCGCCGTCCTGGACCTCGGCCAGGCCTTCGCCGGCCGCCTGCAGGAGGTCGGCGCCGCGGATCTCCTCCAGGACATGGAGCTGCCCACCTCCGCGCTGCTGGCCCGCATGGAGCGGCACGGCATCGCGGCCGACCGCGCGCACCTGGAGGCGATGGAGCAGATGTTCGCGGGCGCCGTCCAGCAGGCGGTGAAGGAGGCGCACGCGGCGGCCGGACACGAGTTCAACCTGGGCTCGCCCAAGCAGCTCCAGGAAGTCCTCTTCGGCGAACTGGCCCTGCCCAAGACCAAGAAGACGAAGACCGGCTACACCACCGACGCGGACGCCCTCGCCTGGCTCGCCACCCAGACGGACAACGAACTCCCGGTGATCATGCTCCGCCACCGCGAGCAGGCGAAGCTCCGCGTCACGGTCGAGGGCCTGATCAAGACCATCGCCGCCGACGGCCGCATCCACACCACCTTCAACCAGACCGTCGCCGCGACCGGCCGCCTCTCCTCCACCGACCCGAACCTGCAGAACATCCCCGTCCGCACGGACGAGGGCCGGGCCATCCGCCGGGGCTTCGTCGTCGGCGAGGGCTTCGAGTCCCTCATGACGGCCGACTACAGCCAGATCGAACTGCGGGTGATGGCCCACCTCTCCGAGGACGCGGGCCTCATCGAGGCCTTCACCTCGGGCGAGGACCTGCACACCACGGCCGCCTCCCAGGTCTTCGCGGTCGAGCAGACCGCGGTCGACGCGGAGATGCGCCGCAAGATCAAGGCGATGTCCTACGGCCTCGCCTACGGCCTGTCGGCCTTCGGCCTCTCCCAGCAGCTGAACATCGAGGCCGGCGAGGCGCGGGCCCTGATGGACGCCTACTTCGAGCGCTTCGGCGGTGTACGGGACTATCTGCGCCGGGTCGTCGACGAGGCGCGGGCCACCGGCTACACGGCCACCCTGTTCGGCCGCCGCCGCTATCTGCCCGACCTCAACAGCGACAACCGCCAGCGCCGCGAGGCGGCCGAGCGCATGGCCCTCAACGCCCCCATCCAGGGCACGGCGGCCGACATCGTCAAGATCGCCATGCTCCGCGTGGACGGCGCCCTGCGCGAGGCCGACCTCAAGTCCCGCATGCTCCTGCAGGTCCACGACGAAATCGTCCTGGAGATCGCCCCCGGCGAGCGCACCCAGGTCGAAGAACTGGTCCGCCGCGAGATGTCCGACGCGGTCCACCTCAGGGTCCCCCTGGGCGTCTCGGTCGGCGCGGGACCGGACTGGGAATCGGCGGCCCACTGACAGGACCACCGGGGCAGTCCCCCCACGGTCCGCACCCGCGCACGCACGGGAGCGGGTCGTGGGGGTGCGGCGCAGCCCGCCGCGTGCGCTTCCTGCACACGTTCCGCGTCTCAGCAGGCAGACGCCCCGTCGGCGGCGGGCTCGCCGCACCCCCACGACCCCGGCCCACCACCGGACCGCCGCGCCGACCCGCCCGTCACCCACGTGGCCCCCGCGAACACGCCCTCCGCCACCCCCGCCGTCAGGATGCGGGCATGGGTATACGCATGCTCAACCGCCGCACGGCGAAAGCGCAGGCAGATGCCAAGCCGGGGCCCGGGTCCACGCCGGTCCCGGTCTTCGCGGCCGACGCGAGCACCGCACGCATCCCCACGGACCTCGCGGCAACCCTGCACCGCCTCCCCTCAGGCCTCGCGACAACCCTGCACCGCACCGCGGCCCACCTCACCGGCCGCCTTCGGCACCGCTCCGCCCCACGCTGACCGGCTCCGGGCCGCTGTCCCCGTCCGGGACCGGACGCCACACCCGCACACCGACCGCGTACAGCAGTACCCCCAGCACCAGCCCGGCCCCCATCCCGAAGCACAGCGTCGGAACCAGCTCCCACGGCCGAGCCCGCGCCCCCCATTCCCCCCACCACACGGTGGCCCGCCGCACCCCCGCCACCACCGCGCACCCCGCGATAAATCCCCCGGCCCACCACCGATCCCGCCCCGCCAGCACAGGCACCCCGAACGGCCCCGGAACAGCCGGCCGCACCCGCCGCAGAGCCCGAGCCACCCACACCGCGATCACGACAGCCGCCACCACCGACCCCCCGTACTGCAGGTACCAGTACAGCGGCGACCCCGCGATCTCCGTCCCCAGCACGGGAAACCAGCGCATCCCCCACCGGTCGGCATGCGTGAACGCATCCCACACCACATGCGTCAGCGCCCCCAGCACCGCCGACGCGTACCACCGCACCGCCACCCCCGCCCCGGCCCGCGAGCGCGCCACCCCGCACCGCAACAGCACGGCCGGCCGCGCCTGCCAGGCCCGCGGAAGCAACGCCACCACCGGCTCGCGCACCAACAGCCACAGCCCGACCAACACCCAGGCCACGACCACGTCGACCGTGAACACGCCGGCGAACGAGTGGGTGAAGTCGCCGAACTCCATCGCACCGGGCACGGCACTCGCCGCGAAGTAGGTCATGTCGGGGGAGAAGGATCCGGCCACGAGCACGGCCGGAACCAGCCGCCCCCGCCCGCTTCCGTCGCCGCGCACACCGGGCAGTACGGCCGCCGCATGGCTCAGGGTGAACGGCAACAGGGCTCCTAGGAGAAGACGTCGACCGGTCTGCCACCGGCTGTAGATGGCCATCTGGTGAATGACGGGCACGAACGGGTGCCCATGGCAAGCAAGTTGTCGTAGGGTCGCCTGGGTCACAGCACGGGGCACCGGGCTGCTCGGCAGACCGAAGAACCGCAAAACACAACAGAAGCACAGAACACCAGCACCGAGCGGACGAAAAAAGAACAAGCAATCGCCCCACAAGGGCAACCAGCCCCGTGGGTCGATCGTCACATCAAGGCGAGCAGGCAGACAGAGAAGGGCGCTCGGGCGTCCACGGGAGGGTTCACTCTATGGCGGCGCAATTCGGCAGGAGGCTGGCCAAGGGAGCGGCGACCACCGCCGTGGCGGCGCTGGCGGTCGCGGCCCTGTCCGCGTCGCAGGCGCCAGGAGTCACGGTCGACGGCCACGGCAGACAGACCGCCTCGGACGCCACGCCGTCACCCGACGCGACCGCCGACGCCGGTTCGGCGACCGGCAACTCGCCGTACTACACGGACCTCCCGCCGCTCAACAGCCCCAACCCCAGCCCCTCACCGTCCGCGTCCGGTACTCCGGTGGTCCAGGGCAGCGGTGAGGCGGGCATCCCCGCGACCGTCCTCGACGCCTACAAGAAGGCGGAGACGGCCATGCGCGCGGCCAAGCCGGGCTGCAACCTGCCCTGGCAACTCCTCGCCGCCATCGGCAAGGTGGAGTCGGGACAGGCCCGCGGCGGCCGCGTCAGCGCGGACGGCACCACGCTCTCCCCGATCCTCGGTCCGCAGCTCGACGGCGACGGCTTCGCGCTGATCAAGGACACCGACGGCGGCAAGTACGACGGCAACAGCTCCTACGACCAGGCCGTCGGGCCCATGCAGTTCATCCCGTCCACCTGGGCGTGGGCGGGCCGCGACGGCAACGGGGACGGCAAGAAGGACCCCAACAACGTCTACGACGCCGCTCTCGCCGCCGCCCACTACCTGTGCCGCGACAACTGGGACCTGTCGAACCAGACGGACCTCAACAGCGCGATCCTCAGCTACAACAACTCGCAGGACTACCTGAACACCGTCCTGTCGTGGCTGGAGTACTACCGCAAGGGCACGCACTCCATCCCGGACGGCACCGGTACGGTCCCGTCGAACCGCAGCGACAGCGGCGGCAGCGGGAACACCTCCAAGCCGACGACGTCGAAGCCGCCGACGGGCAAGCCCTCCAAGCCGGGCACCAGCCCCAGCCCGAAGCCGGGCGGCAGCAGCGGCGGCGGCAGCCCGAGCCCGTCCACCCCGCCGTCCCCGCCCGCAACGCCCACCGACACGGTGGACCACCTGGCGGACGCGGGCACCGCGAAGCTAACCGCGACGGCGGGCGACGAGTTCACCAAGAAGATCAGCACCAAGGCCGTCACCAAGGCGGGCAAGGCCGTCGCCAAGGTCCGGGTCCGCTTCACGATCATCGGCGACACCGACACCACCTTCGCCGGCGGCGAGAGCGTGGCCAGCACCGTCACCAACGCCTCCGGCGTTGCCGTGGCGCCCGCGCTGCAGGCCGGCGAGAAGACCGGTGACTTCACCGTCCGCGCGACGGTCGTCGGCCGCGCCGTCGCCGCCCTCGACTACAAGGCCACCGTCACCGAGCGCGTCGCCGACACGCTCGTCCGCACCGGCGACACGGCGCTCACCTGCACGCCGGGCGGCGAGTTCGCCGACCAGGTCGAGGTGAAGGCCACCTACAAGAGCGCCGTCGCGGACAAGGTCGCGGTCACCGCCATGCTGATCAAGTCCAAGGACGACGCGACCGCGAACGACAAGGGCCCCTACTTCAAGGACGCGGACGGCAAGACCGTACGCACCCTCACGGGTCTGACGACTGACGCCGACGGCAAGCTCCAGCTGCCCAAGATGTACGCGGACGACACCACCGGCACCTTCGTCCTGCGCGTCACCACCGCGGGCGGCGCCACGCTCGACGTCCAGCTGACGGTGGCGGCGGCCGACACCTCCGCGACCCCGTCGCCCAGCCCGTCGGCGAGCGCGAGTTCGTAAGCCGCGTACCGGCCCGTTCCTCCACGACGACCACGGCGTCCCTCTGCGCAGGGGCGCCGTAGTCGTGTGCGACCTGTTCTCATCTCGCCCGCCCGTTGCTACGGTGCCGGATCTGACGAGGTATCAGTTCCAGGTTCCTCTCCAGTCCGTCGGGAGGCAGGCATGCGCGCCCTGATCGCCGCCGCGACCGGTCTCGCCGTCGCGTTCGCGCTGGTCCTCACGATCACCGCGATGGGGACCCCGACGGGGAAGACGTCGCCGAAGCCGCTGCTGACGACGGTGCCCGCACACCCGTAGCCGTCCGCCCGGGAGGCCGAGATGCGCCGCAAGGCCAGTCTGGTCCTGCTCGCCTTCGCCGTGTTCTTCGCGGCCCTGTCCCCGTTGCTGCGCTGGTACGCCTTCCCGCGTCTGGCCAAGATCCCGGCCGGCCAGTACCAGGACATGGTCCTGGAGGCGAAGGACGCGACCCTCCTCGACTACGGCACGATGAAGGCGAGGAAGGTCTCCAAGGTCACCATCGTTCAGACCCTCAAGGGCGACGTGGAGGCCGCGAAGAAGATCGGGAAGGCGGCCGGCCGGGACGTCGTCGTCTGGGACGGCCTGTCCTACGTCCAGGGGCCCGACGGCAAGATGGTCTCCGAGATCCCCGAGCGCTACATCTTCGACGCCCACAGCCAGGCCCCGGTCCACGCCACCGGCGAGATGGTCGACGGCGACCCGGTGAAGCGGACCGGCATCGAGTTCAAGTGGCCCTTCCTGACGCAGCAACGGGACTACGAGTACTTCGACGCGCAGACCCGCACCACCAACCCCATCCACTACAAGGGCACCCAGGACTTCCGTGGCGTCAAGGTCTACTACTTCGAGCAGACCATCCCCTGGACCAAGGTCGCCTTCCCCAGGACCATGCCCGTCAAGGGCATCACCCCCGAGTCGGTCGCCAAGACCGGCACCACCCGCTGGTACACCACCGTCCGCAGGTTCTGGGTCGAGCCCGTCACCGGCGCACCGGTCTACGGCGAGGAGATCCACAAGGAGGAGCTGCGCGGCGGCACCCTGCTCGGCGGCCGGGACAAGGTGACGGCCTTCGCCGGCCACGTGAAGATGCGCGAGGACTACATCGAGCACACGGTCGCGCTGGTCAAGTCCAACCGCACCCTCGTCCTGCTGATGACCTCGTACCTGCCGTGGGGCTTCCTGATCCTCGGCACTCTGCTGCTCGCCCTCTCCCTGTGGCTGGAGGCCCGCGGCCGCCGCCCGGCCGACCCGGCACGCGCCGAGTCCGCGGCGCCCGAACCCGTCAGCGCCTGAGCCGCGCTTTGGTGTGCCGCGTCGGCTCGGCGGCCGCCGGGTCCTCGGGCCACGGATGCTTCGGATACCGGCCGCGCAGTTCGGCGCGCACGCCCTTGTAGCCGTCCTTCCAGAAGGAGGCGAGGTCGGCGGTGACGGCGACGGGCCGCCCGGCGGGGGAGAGGAGGTGCACGAGCAACGGCACGCCCGCCACCGCGGGCGACTTGTGCAGACCGAACATCTCCTGCAACTTCACGGCGAGAACGGGCTGTTCGGGATCGCCGTAGTCGATCCGGATCCTGGACCCACTCGGTACGGTGATGCGCTCCGGCGCCAGCTCGTCGAGCCGCCCGGCCTCCCCGGAGGCCCAGGGCAGCAGACGGGCGAGCGCCTGCCCCGCGTCGATCCGCCCCAGTTCCGCCCGCCGCCGGGCCCGCCCCAGCTCGGGCTCCAGCCACTCGTCCACGCGCGCATGCAGCGCGTCGTCGCCGACGTCGGGCCACGGCTCCCCGAGACGCAGCCGCAGAAAGGCGAGCCGTTGACGCAGTACGACGGCCTCGGGCGACCACCGCAGCAGCCCGAACCCCTCCTCCCGCAGCCCCTCCAGGAGCGCATCCCGTACGAGGCCCGGGTCGGCGTCCGGCAACGGCCGCACCGCGAGCTCGATCGCCCCCAGCCGCCGCACACTCCGTGCCACGACGTCCCCGTCGGCCCAGTGGACCTCCTGCGCCTCGGAGTACAGGGGGGCGGCGGCGCGCCGGGCCAGGTCCTCGTCGATCACGGCCGCGAGCCGCACGCGCGCGTGCCCCTTGCCGACGGGCCGATCCGCCACGGCGACCGCGATCCAGGGCGCCCCCCGCAGCGGACTGCCGTCGGCGAACTCGGCCCTGGTGCCGGAGGCCATGAGATAGGAACCCCCGTCGGCCCTTGCGACCCGCTCGGGAAAAGCAAGCGCGGCCACAAGCCCCACGATCCGCTCATCGCCCCCGCCTGCCGACGCGCGGCCGTCCGCGCCCGCCGTCGCCGCGCCCGGCCCGGCTGCCGGCGTGTGGTCGTCCGCGTCCATCCGCGCCGCGCGCGCCCTGCCTGTCGGCGCGCGGCCGTCCGCGTCCGCCGTCGCCGCGTGCGCCCCGGCTGCCGGCGTGTGGTCGTCCGCGTCCATCCGCGCCGCGCGCGCCCCGGTCGTCGGCGTGTGGTCGTCCGCGTCCGCCGTCGCCGCGTGCGCCCCGGCTGCCGGCGTGTGGTCGTCCGCGTCCATCCGCGCCGCGCGCGCCCCGGTCGTCGGCGTGTGGTCGTCCGTGTTCGGCGTCGACGCGCCCGGACCGCCTGCCCGCGTGTTGTCTTCCGTACCCGTCGCCGACCCGCCGACTGCCCGTGTTCGGTCGTCCGCGCCGGGCGTGGATGTGGTGCTGCCGGCCATCCGCGGGCTGTCGTCCGTCACATGCGTCGTCGGTGTGGCCTCGCTCGCCGCCCGCGACGGGTCCTCCCCTGCGGGTGTCCGCGTGCTCGCCCGGAGCCGTCGTACCTCCGTGCGCCAGCGGGCGGCGTACGGGTCGTTGCCGCGGCGGGCGGTTCGCAGGGCGGCCGTGAGGTCGTCGCCGTACTCGCGGGGCGGTTCCTCCGACAGGAGTGCCACCGCCTCTGCGCCCTGTCCGGAGGTGTCGAGCAGTGCTCGGCCCAGTCGTGGGTGCAGGCCCAGGCGGGCCAGGGCGGCTCCCCGCCGCGTGGCGCGGCCGTCGGCGTCCACCGCGCCCACCGCCGTCAGGACGGCCCGCGCCGCCGCCATCGCCCCGCCCGGGGGCGGGTCCAGCAGCGCCAGCCCGGACGCGTCCGGGTCGCCCCAGCACGCTGTCTGCAGCGCGAACGCCGTCAGGTCGGCCACTTTGATCTCCGGCGCCGGGAAGCGCGGCAGCCGCGCGTCCTCGGCCTCCGCCCAGCAGCGGTACACCGCACCCGGCGCCTCACGCCCGGCCCGGCCCGCCCGCTGCCGCCCGGCGGCCTGCGAGGCCCGTACCGTCGTCAGCGCGCTCAGCCCGCGCGCGTGGTCGACGCGCGGCTCACGCGACAGCCCCGAGTCCACGACCACCCGTACGCCGGGGACCGTCAGCGACGACTCCGCCACCGACGTCGCCAGCACCACCCGGCGCCGGGTGCCGGGGGAGAGCACCGCGTCCTGCACGGCCGCCGGCGCGCGCCCGTGCACCTGGAGCACCTCGGCGCCGCCCACATCCCCCAACTGCCCGGCCACGCGCGCGATCTCGCCCACGCCCGGCAGGAAGCACAGCACGTCCCCGTCCCGCTCGGCCAGCGCCCGCCGTACCGTCGACGCCACGTGCGCCAGCAGCGCCGGGTCCACGCGCGTGCCGTGCGGCGGACGTACGGGGCGGACCGGCGGCGACCAGATCACCTCGACCGGGTACGAGACGCTCTCCGCCTCGATCACCGGCGCCCCGCCCAGCAGCCGCGCCCACCCCTGCGCGTCCGTGGTCGCCGACGCCGCCACCAGCCGCAGCTCGGGCCGCAGCGCCTCCCGGACGTCCCACAGGAAGGCCGCCGCGGTGTCGGCGTCCAGATGCCGCTCGTGGCACTCGTCGAGCACCACCACGTCCACCCCGGTCAGCTCCTGGTCCCGCTGCAGCCGTTGCAGCAGCACGCCGGTCGTGACGACCTCCACGCGCGTGTGCCGCCCGACCACCCGCTCGCCGCGCACCGTGTAGCCGACGCTCTCGCCCGTCCGCTCGCCCAGCAGCCACGCCATCCGCCGCGCCGCGGCCCGGACGGCGATGCGGCGCGGCTCCGCCACCACCACGCGACGGGCCGCGCCCCGCCCGAGCAGTCCGGCAAGCTCCAGCGGCACCAGCGTCGTCTTGCCGGTGCCCGGAGGCGCCACGAGAACGGCAGTACCGTGCCCCTCCAGGGCGTCGTCGAGAGCGGGCAGCGCCGCGCGTACGGGCAGTGCGTCCAGGGCGTCGTAACGGATCACACGCTCAGTCTCGTACGCAGACGAAGATCGCCGTCCCCGGGATCAGGTTCCCGCGCAGCGGCGACCAGCCGCCCCACTCGGCGGTGTTCCAGGCCGGCCACTCCGGCTCGACCAGGTCGACGAGCCGGAAGCCGCCCGCCACCACGTCCCGGACCCGGTCGCCGATCGTCCGGTGGTGCTCCACGTAGACCGCGTGGCCCTCCTCGTCCTGCTCGACGTACGGCGTGCGGTCGAAGTAGGAGGCCGACACGCTCAGCCCCTCGGGTCCCGGCTCGTCCGGGAAGGCCCAGCGGATCGGGTGGGTCACCGAGAAGACGAAACGCCCGCCGGGACGCAGCACCCGCCGCACCTCCTTCAGTACCCGTACCGGCTCGGCGACGAAGGGCAGCGCCCCGTACGCCGAGCAGGCCAGGTCGAAGGACGCGTCCGCGAAGGGCAGCTCGCCGGCGTCCGCGCAGACCAGGGGGAACGCGCCGCCGATGCGCAGGGCGTGCTGCAGCTGGCGGTGCGAGATGTCCAGGGCCACCGGGCGGGCGCCCTGCGCGGCCAGCCAGCGCGAGCACTGGGCGGCGCCCGCGCCGATCTCCAGGACGTCCCGGCCCTTGAGGTCCTCCGGCGGACCCAGCAGCTCGGCCTCCACCTCGTCGAGGCCCTCCGGGCCCCACACGAAGCGGTCGTCCCCGAGGAACGTGCCGTGCTCGACCTGGTACTCGTCGGCGTTCCGGTCCCACCAGCCCCGGTTGGCCCGGGAGCTCTCCGCGACACCGGCCGTGCGCCGGGTGGCCTCGGGCTCGACCTCGTGCTCCGAGTCGTGCCGGGACTCGGGGCCGGGCCCGGACTCGGGGTCGTACTCGCGCTCGGAAGAAACGGACTCTTGGATGATCGGCTCCCTCGTCGTACTCTTCCCTCCAACCCGACGCCCACGGGTGTCACGGAGGGCGTGTCGCAGGCCTGCGTGGCCTCGCGAGACAGTTCTTGTGCCGGGTATGGGGCGATCCGCCCCGGGTGTGCGCCTTCGCGCATTGACCCTGCCTGGCTGCCCCCGTATGCTACAAGTTGCGCTGCGGGCCTGCGCACCTCAGACGTAGCAGGCTGCGCTCGCATCTGTTGTATGTCCCCTCGGTTGTCGAGGCGCCATCACCGATTTCGGTGGGGCGCTTCCTTGGCTGTCCGGCTTCTTCAGAGCGAAACGGGCTCCCGGCGTAAGCAGTACCTACGACTTCAATGTCCGTACCGGAGCCCTTTCCCACATGACGAGCAGCACCGAGACCACCGCCACCACCCCGCAGGTAGCGGTCAACGACATCGGTAACGAGGAAGCCTTCCTCGCCGCGATCGACGAGACGATCAAGTACTTCAACGACGGCGACATCGTCGACGGCGTCATCGTGAAGGTCGACCGGGACGAGGTCCTGCTCGACATCGGTTACAAGACCGAAGGCGTTATCCCGAGCCGCGAGCTCTCCATCAAGCACGACGTCGACCCGAACGAGGTCGTCGCCGTCGGTGACGAGATCGAGGCCCTTGTTCTCCAGAAGGAGGACAAGGAAGGCCGCCTGATCCTCTCGAAGAAGCGCGCCCAGTACGAGCGTGCCTGGGGCACCATCGAGAAGATCAAGGAAGAGGACGGGATCGTCACCGGTACCGTCATCGAGGTCGTCAAGGGTGGTCTCATCCTCGACATCGGCCTCCGTGGCTTCCTCCCGGCCTCCCTGGTCGAGATGCGCCGCGTCCGCGACCTCCAGCCCTACGTGGGCAAGGAGCTCGAGGCCAAGATCATCGAGCTGGACAAGAACCGCAACAACGTGGTCCTGTCCCGCCGTGCCTGGCTGGAGCAGACCCAGTCCGAGGTCCGCCAGACGTTCCTCACGACCCTGCAGAAGGGTCAGGTCCGCTCCGGTGTGGTCTCCTCGATCGTCAACTTCGGTGCCTTCGTGGACCTGGGTGGCGTCGACGGTCTGGTCCACGTCTCCGAGCTGTCCTGGAAGCACATCGACCACCCCTCCGAGGTCGTCGAGGTCGGCCAGGAGGTCACGGTCGAGGTCCTCGACGTCGACATGGACCGCGAGCGCGTCTCCCTGTCGCTGAAGGCGACCCAGGAAGACCCGTGGCAGCAGTTCGCCCGTACCCACCAGATCGGCCAGGTCGTGCCCGGCAAGGTCACGAAGCTGGTTCCGTTCGGTGCGTTCGTCCGCGTGGACGAGGGCATCGAGGGTCTGGTCCACATCTCCGAGCTGGCCGAGCGCCACGTGGAGATCCCGGAGCAGGTCGTCCAGGTCAACGACGAGATCTTCGTCAAGGTCATCGACATCGACCTCGAGCGCCGTCGCATCAGCCTCTCGCTGAAGCAGGCCAACGAGTCCTTCGGTTCGGACCCGGCCTCGGTCGAGTTCGACCCGACGCTGTACGGCATGGCCGCGTCGTACGACGACCAGGGCAACTACATCTACCCCGAGGGCTTCGATCCCGAGACCAACGACTGGCTCGAGGGCTACGAGAAGCAGCGCGAGGAGTGGGAGCGCCAGTACGCCGAGGCGCAGACCCGCTTCGAGCAGCACCAGCAGCAGGTCATCAAGAGCCGCGAGGCCGACGCTGCCGCTGCCGCCGAGGGCGGCGACGCCGCCGGTGCGGCTCCGGCCGCGGGTGGCGGCGGTTCGTACTCCTCCGAGGGTGCGGACACCTCCGGTGCGCTGGCTTCGGACGAGGCGCTTGCCGCGCTTCGCGAGAAGCTGGCCGGTGGCCAGAGCTGAGCTGACGCTCACTGAGCAGTAGCTCCTGACTGAGGGGCCGTACCTTTCGAGGTGCGGCCCCTCGGTGTTTTCGGCTGCCGGCCGGTGGGGGCTTGTCGCGCAGTTCCCCGCACCCCTTTGGGGCGCGCTCCAATCAGCCCTGCCATGAAAAGCGACTGAGATGTGGCTGATCAGGGGCCCCGGTGGGAATGACCCTGCTCCAGGGCGTGTTGATGTGTACGAACACGAGGAGGAGCGGTCACTGTGCTTGATCCGCAGGGTTTGTACGCATGGGAGCCGAAGGGCCTGGCAGTCGTCGACATGGCGCTCGCCCAGGAGTCGGCCGGCCTTGTCATGCTCTACCACTTCGACGGATACATCGACGCGGGCGAGACCGGCGACCAGATCGTCGACCGGCTGCTCGACTCGCTGCCCCACCAGGTCGTGGCCCGCTTCGACCACGACCGGCTCGTGGACTACCGCGCCCGCCGTCCGCTGCTGACCTTCGAGCGCGACCGGTGGACCGACTACGAGGAGCCGAGCATCGACGTGCGGCTCGTCCAGGACGCCACCGGGGCGCCCTTCCTGCTGCTCTCCGGCCCCGAGCCGGACGTGGAGTGGGAGCGCTTCGCCAAGGCCGTCGAGCAGATCGTGGAGCGGCTCGGCGTACGCCTGGCCGTGAACTTCCACGGCATCCCGATGGGCGTCCCGCACACCCGCCCCGTCGGCCTGACCCCGCACGGCAACCGCGGCGACCTGGTGCCCGGGCACCGCAGCCCCTTCGACGAGGCGCAGGTCCCCGGCAGCGCGGAGTCCCTCGTGGAGTACCGCCTGATGGAGGCCGGGCACGACGTCCTCGGCGTCGCCGCGCACGTCCCGCACTACATCGCCCGCTCCCCGTACCCGGACGCGGCCCTGACCGTGCTGGAGGCCATCACGGCCGCCACCGGCCTGGTCCTCCCGGGCATCGCGCACGGCCTGCGTACCGACGCCCACCGCACCCAGACGGAGATCGAGCGGCAGATCCGCGAGGGCGACGAGGAGCTCACCACCCTGGTGCAGGGCCTGGAGAACCAGTACGACGCCGTCGCCGGCGCCGCGAGCCGCGGCAACATGCTGGCCGAGCCGGTGGACATCCCCTCCGCCGACGAGATCGGGCAGGAGTTCGAGCGCTTCCTGGCGGAGCGGGAGGGCGACAACTGACTCCCGAGGGTCCGGCACGCGCGGCCGGAGGCGGGCCGTAAGCTTCGGGGCATGCTGAAGGTGGGCCTGACCGGGGGCATCGGTGCCGGTAAGAGCGAGGTGTCGCGGCTTCTCGTGGCGTGCGGGGCCGTGCTGATCGACGCGGACCGCATCGCGCGCGAGGTCGTCGAGCCGGGCACGCCAGGACTGGCCGCCGTCGTGGACGCCTTCGGACCGGACGTGCTCACCGCGGACGGCACCCTGGACCGTCCCAAGCTCGGTTCGATCGTCTTCGCGGACCCGGAGAAGCTGGCCGTGCTCAACTCGGTCGTGCACCCCCTGGTGGGCGTGCGGTCCCGGGAACTGGAGGAGGCCGCCGCCGAGGACGCCGTCGTCGTCCACGACGTGCCGCTCCTCGCCGAGAACGGCCTGGCCGGGCTGTACGACGTCGTGATCGTCGTCGACGCGAGCCCCGAGACCCAGCTCGACCGGCTGGTGCGGCTGCGCGGCATGACCGAGGAGGACGCCCGCGCCCGGATGGCCGCCCAGGCGACGCGGGAGAAGCGCCGGGAGATCGCGGACGTCGTGATCGACAACGACGTACCGCTGGAGGAGCTGCGGCGCCGGGTGCGGGACGTATGGGCCGATCTCGAGCGTCGGGCGCACGCTGAGGGCCACTCGTCACGGCAGCCCCGGGAATAGCACGCCTGTCCTGGCGCGTTGAACCCCTCCAGTGAGGGAAGGACTCTGCCGTGCCCGAGACCAGCGGTTCGACCGGACGTACTCCGGAGACGCACGTCATCGACTTCCGTGCCGCCGAGCAACTGCTCAACGCACGGGACCCGCGGGGCGCGGTGAAGCTGCTCGACGGTGTCATCGCCGCGCACCCCGAGAACACCGCCGCCCGTCTGCTGCGCGCGCGTGCCTTCTTCGCCGCCGCGCAACTGCGGCCCGCGGAGCTGGAGTTCACGATCGTCCTGGAGCGCGAGCCGGACAACTCGTTCGCGCACTTCGCGCTCGCCCGCACCTACGAACGCCAGGGCCGCGGCGACCAGGCCAAGCGCCACTTCCGCCTCGCGGCCGCGCTGGACCCCAACCCGCAGTACCTGAGGGCGGCCCGCTTCGACGAGTCGGCCTGAGCTAACGCCTGCCCGGCGGCCGGTACGGCGGGATGTCCGGGCCCGGCTGGTAGTGCGGGCCCTGGCGCATGTGCCTGAGGATGAACGTCAGGTCGATGGTGATCACCAGCCACAGCACTCCGCAGGCCGCCGCCCATCCGGGCCGTCCCACGAGCGCGAACGCGGCCGTGCCGAAGACCGCCCAGACCAGCCCCCACACGCTCAGCCAGAACCGCGCCCGCAGGGCACTGCGCGCGGTCGTGGGTTCACTGCCGGTACGCATCGCCTGATCACCGTTCCTTCCTGCAACGTACTCTTCGATGCGGACGTTCACCAAAGGGGGTTCCTGTGCTGCCGGCTGCGGACGAACTGGCCGAGGTGCTGCTCGATCTCGCGGTACCCCATGAGGACATCGGGGAACTCGTACGGATGAGCCGACGGGTGATCGACGACCCGGAGCTGCGGCAGGCGCTGGAGCGTTCCGTGGCGGAGCTCGTCCGGGGGATGGGCGAGATCGGCACCGGCCTCGACCTGCCCGACCTCGACTGGGCCTCGGGCCCGCTGCAGCGCTGCTTCCCCGTGTTCGTGTTCGTGGCGGCACTGCCGTACACGCGCGCCCAGCACCGCGAGCGGGGCGTCCCGGACGAGGTGTCCCGGCGGACCCTGGCCGACCTCGGGCGGCACATGGCGGTGCACCGGCGGCGGTACGGCGTGGCGGGCGTGCACGCCGTCTGGTGGTTCGGCCACCACTTCCGCGGCGAGCTGTACCAGCTGGGCCGGCTGCAGTTCGAGCGGGCACGACTGGGCCGGCGCACGGGCACCGCGCTCGCGGCGGCGGGACTCGACGTCGGTCCGGGCACGCCGTGCCTGAACCTGCACATCCCCGACTTCCTCGGCCCGCTCACCCCGGCCGCCTGCGACCGCTCGCTGGCGCTCGCCGCGGACTTCTTCGCCCGCTGCTTCCCCGAGGAGAAGTACCGGGTCGCGACCTGCCACTCCTGGCTGCTGGACCGGCAGTTGACGCGCTACCTGCCGGCCGGCTCCAACATCGTCCGCTTCCAGCAGCGCTTCCGGCTCGCCCGCGAGGACAAGGAACCGGCGGACACCGACCCGGTGGAGTTCGTCTTCGGCGACCCGGACCTGCCGGTGGAGACCCTGCCCCGGCGCAGCGCCCTGGAACGGGCCGTCGGCGACCATCTGCGGGCGGGCGGCCACTGGTACCACGGGCACGGCTGGTTCGAGCTGTGAAAGGGGCGCGGACGGCGATGAGTTCGGGCGGGCGCCGGGGTCTTCCCCTGTGACAGCGACACCGACACCGACCGCTTACCGCAGGAGAACCCCATGTCCGAGACCACCGTCCCCTCCGCCTCCGCCTCCGCCGCTTCCGTCTCCGTCCGCGGCCGCCGCGCCCGGGTCGCCCTGCGCACCGTGCAGGTCCTGCTCGCCCTCTTCTACGGTGTCGCGAGCGCCCTGCCGAAGTTGATCGGCAACCAGTACGCCGTCGACGCCTTCGACGAGATCGGCTGGGGCGGCGTGGGGATGTACACCATCGGCGCGCTCGAACTCGCCGGTGCCGTGGCCCTGTTGATCCCGGTGCTGCAGTCCGTGGCCGCGGTCGCGCTGAGCGCGCTGATGGTCGGCGCGTTCTTCGTCCAGATGATCGTCTTCGGAGGGGAGAACGCCGCGACGCCGCTGATCCTGATCGTGCCGCTGGCCGTGATCGCCTGGGCGCGGCGCGGCTCGAACAGGGATCTGCTGGATCTCGTACGACGACGGGGGTGAGCCCCGGCGGCGGAGGGGGCGTCCGGTTCGCGCCGGACGCCCCCTCCGTGTGCCCGGAGTCAGTGCCCGCCCGTTCGTCCCGTGCCGCCGCCCATGATCCCGCGCAGTCGTTCCAGCTCACGGCGGTCGCGCTTGGTCGGTCGCCCGGTGCCGCGGTCGCGGATGCCGATCGGGGCGACGGCCTCGCGCGGCGGCGGAGGCGGCGAGTTGTCGACGTAGCACTGGACCGCCACGGGCGCGCCGACCCGCTTGCGGATCAGCCGCTTGACGATCACGATCCGTTCCCGGCCCTCGTGGCGCAGCCGCACCTCGTCGCCGACGCGGAGGCTGTGTGAGGGCTTCACGTTCTGGCCGTTCACCCGCACATGCCCGCCCTTGCAGGCGGTGGCACCGAGCGAACGGGTCTTGATCAGGCGGACGGCCCAGATCCAGCTGTCGACGCGGACGCTCTCGCCGTTCGCCGGCCCGGCCGCTTCCGCGGCGGCGATCGCGGCGGCGACCTTCGGATCGACGGCCTGCTCGGCGTCGGCCCTCTGGACGGTGTTGTGCGGATCGGCGGTGCCGTCCTCGTCAGCGTGCGGAGCCATGTCCCCGACCTTAGCTCGCTCGGGCCGGGTATTCCGCGCGGTTTTCCGACGGGACGGGCGACGTACCGTTGATCCATGGACAGCCTGGTCGAGCTCGACTCCCGGATCGCCGGATGTGCCGCGTGTCCTCGGCTCGTGGAGTGGCGGGAGAAGGTCGGGCGGACCAAGCGGGCGGCCTTCCGGGACTGGACGTACTGGGCGCGGCCGGTGCCCGGGTTCGGTCCCTCCGACGCCTCGCTGCTGATCGTCGGCCTGGCTCCCGCCGCGCACGGCGGCAACCGCACCGGCCGCATGTTCACCGGGGACCGCTCCGGGGACGTGCTGTACCGGGCGCTGTACGACGTGGGGCTGGCCTCCCAGCCCACCTCCGTCGCCGCCGACGACGGCCTCGAGCTCCACGGCGTCCGTGTCACCTCGCCGGTGCACTGCGCCCCGCCCGAGAACAAGCCCACGCCCGCGGAACGGAACACCTGCCGGTCCTGGCTGGTGCAGGAGCTGCGGCTGCTGCGGCCGACGCTCCGCGCGGTGGTCGTGCTCGGCGCGTTCGGCTGGCAGGCGGCGCTGCCCGCGTTCGCCGAGGCGGGCTGGGCGGTTCCGCGGCCGCGGCCCGTGTTCGCGCACGGGGCGCGCGTGCCGCTGGACGGCCTCGACCTCTTCGGCTGCTTCCACGTCAGCCAGCGCAACACCTTCACCGGCAGGCTCACCCCGGACATGCTGCGGGACGTGCTGCGCACGGCGGGGGAGGCGGCGGGCCTGCCCGTGAAATGAGGAGGCGGTCCCGACCGGGGGGCGTTACCGTGCCCGGATGCCCCCCTACCCGGAGATCGAACCGTACGAGCACGGCCTGCTCGACGTCGGCGACGGCAATCGCGTGTACTGGGAGACCTGCGGAAACCCGCGGGGCAAGCCGGCCCTCGTCCTGCACGGCGGACCGGGTTCCGGCTCCAGCCCCTACTACCGGCGCCTGTTCGACCCGGCCGTCTACCGGATCGTCCTGCTCGACCAGCGTGGCAGCGGACGCTCCACACCGAGCGCGAGCGCCTACGACACCGACATGAGCGTCAACACGACCGCTCACCTCATCGCCGATCTGGAGCTGCTGCGGCGGCACTTGGGGATCGGGCGGTGGCTGGTGTGGGGGGTGTCGTTCGGTTCGGCGCTGGGGCTGCGGTACGCGCAGACGCATCCGGCCGCGGTGTCGGAGGTGGTGGTGACCGGGGTCGCGACCGGTTCCGACGCCGAAGTGGCCCTGCTGACCAGGGGAGTCGGCCGGTTCTTCCCGGAGGCCTTCGAAAGGTTCCTGGCCGCTCTGCCCGCCGCGGAACGGGACGGCAACCTCGCCGCCGCCTGCAACCGGCTGCTGGAGTCGCACGATCCGGAGGTGCGGGCGAGGGCGGCGCGGACCTGGACCGACTGGGAGACGGCGACGATTCCCGCGCCGCCCAGGTCCGTCCCGCGGTTCGAGGACCCGGAGTTCCGCTACGGCTTCGCCCGCACCGTCACGCACTACTGGGGCCACGACCACTTCCTCGGCGAGGGCAACGACGAGGGCGTCGTCCTGCGGGACGCCGGCCTGCTGAAGGACGTGCCGGGCACCCTCGTCCAGGGCAGCCTCGACTTCGGCAACCTGCTCGGCATCTCGTGGCGGCTCCACCACGCCTGGCCCGGCAGCGAGTTGGTGATCGTGGACGACGTGGGCCACAGCGTGGGCGGCCCCGGCATGGCCGAGGCGCTGGTGGCGGCGACGGACAAGTACGCCCGCCGCTGATCCCGGGAGTCCGGCTCAGCTCTCGGCGTCGCCGAACAGATGCCGCACCGTGGAGCGGTAGTTGGTGCGCACGTGGGCCAGCGCGTGCGTGCGGGCGCGTTCGGGGTCGCCGGAGGCGATCGCCTCGTACAACTCGCGGTGTTCCAAGAGGAGTTGAGGCCACTCCTCGTTCCGCCGGGTCATCCAGCGCAGCCGGCCGGCGACCGGTTCCAGGGCGGCGGTCAGCAGGCTGTTGCCCGCCATAGCCACGATGCGGTCGTGCAGACGGCTGTTGATGTCCGTGATCAGCTCGGCGTCCCCGGCCTCGGTCGCGGCGGCCGCGCGCTCCAGGAGCTCCTGCACCTCCGCCAGATCCTCCGGGGTGGCGTTCGACGCGGCGAGCCCGGCCGCGTAGACCTCGAGCGCCTCGCGCAGTTCGAACAGCTCCCGGACGTCGTTCGGCGTGAGCCGCCGTACGACCGTGCGGCGCGGGGTCTCGAAGTGCACGAACCCCTCGGCGACCAGCGCCCGGATCGCCTCGCGGACCGGCACCCGGGAGACGCCGTAGCGGTCCGCGAGCTCCCGCTCGACCAGTCGGTCGCCGGGCAGGAGGCGGCCCGCGATGATCTCCTGCCGCAGGTTCGCCAGGACGCGTTCACGGACCGCGCCCAGGGGTTCGATCTTCGTGGGGGAGCTCATGGAGCCATTGTCCCCGTGGGGGCGCCCGCTCCGGGCCATGGGGTGTTTTACGGAGCGTTAACGACGACGACATCGGTCGGAACCCTTGACGGGGGGACCATGACCGCAGTTTGGTATACCAAACGGCCGCACCCGTTCCTCCCTCCCCCGTTCTGGAGGCCCCGTGTCCCTCGCCGACCGCGCCGCAGCCACCGGCGCCCCAGCGTTCGTCCCCGATCCCCGCCTCACCAACGAAGACCTCGCGCCCGCCGGGAAGAGGAACTGGAAGGTCTTCGACCTGTTCGCCATGTGGATGTCCGACGTCCACAACCTCGGCAACTACACCTTCGCCGCCGGCCTGCTGGTCCTCGGCATGAACGTGTGGCAGGTCTTCACCGCCCTGCTCATCGGCTTCGTGCTCATCTACGTCGGCATGAACTGGATGGGCCGGATCGGCCAGCGGCACGGCGTGCCCTTCCCGGTCGTCAGCCGCATCAGCTTCGGCGTCTGGGGCGCCAACATCCCGGCCCTGATCCGCGCCGTGATCGCCATCATGTGGTACGGCATCCAGACCTACCTTGCCTCCGTCGCCGTGAACGTCATGCTGCTGGCGGCGTGGCCGGGCCTGGTGTCCTGGACCCACCACTCCTTCCTGGGACTCGACGCCCTGGGCTGGTGTTCCTTCGTCTCCCTGTGGCTGATCCAGGCGCTGATCATCAGTCAGGGAATGGAGTCCGTACGGAAGTTCCAGGACTTCTGCGGTCCCGCGATCTGGCTGGTGATGATCGCGCTGGCGGTGTGGGTGCTGTGGAAGGCCGACTGGAGCATCTCGCTCACCTCCACCCCGCACCCGGTGCCGGTCGGCGAGCAGTGGCGGCAGTGGTTCGGCGCGATCGGCCTGATCCTCGCGACCTACGGCACGCTGATGCTCAACTTCTGCGACTTCTCCCGCTTCGCGCCGGACTACCCGACCGTGCGCCGCGGCAACTTCTGGGGGCTGCCCGTCAACTCGACCGCCTTCGTGGTCGTCTCGGTGATCGTCACGGCCGGCTCCCTGAAGGTGTTCGGTACGGCCATCACCGACCCGGCCGAACTCGTCGCCAAGATCGGCAACACCTGGGTGCTGGTCGTCGCGGCCTTCACCTTCGCCGTGGCCACCATGGGCGTCAACATCGTCGCCAACTTCGTCTCACCGGCGTACGACCTGGCCAACGTCTGGCCGCAGAAGATCACGTTCAAGGTCGGCGGCATGATCAGTACGGTCGCCGCGCTGGTCGTCACACCCTGGAACCTCTTCTCCAACCCGACCGTCGTCAACTACTTCCTCGGCGGCCTCGGCGCCTTCCTGGGCCCGCTGTTCGGCGTCATCATGGTCGACTACTACCTGGTCAAGCGCGGCCGTGTGAACGTGGACGAGCTCTTCGACGCCCGCCCCGGCTCCCGCTACTACTACAGGAAGGGCGTCAACCCCAAGGCGCTGTGGGCGTTCCTGCCCTCGGCCGGGGTCGCGGCGGTGCTCGCGCTGGTGAAGACCTTCAGCGACGTCGCCCCGTACTCGTGGTTCATCGGCACGGCCCTCGCGGCCGGACTGTACCTGCTGATCTGCCGGGCCGAGCGCGCGTCCGAGCCCGAAGCCGTGGAGGTCTGACGGACGTGCGGATCGTCGTCACCAACTGCAACACCACGCAGGAGATGACCGAGGAGATCGTACGAGGTGCCCGGGCCGCCGCAGGCCCGGGCACCACCGTGCTCGGACTCACCCCCGCCTGGGGACCGGAGTCCGCCGAGGGCTGGCTGGACAGTCACCTCTCGGCCGCGGCCGTCATCGACCTACTGCGGACCTACGAGGGCCCGGCCTACGACGCCGTCGTGCTGGCCGGCTTCGGGGAGCACGGGCGGGAAGGCGTCCGGGAGTTGGTGGACGTACCCGTCGTGGACATCACCGAGGCCGCGGCCCACCTGGCCTGCCTGCTCGGGCGGCGCTACGGGGTCGTCACGACGCTGGAGCGGTCCTGCGGGCAGATCGAGGACAGCCTCGAACTGGCGGGCGTGGGACGCAACTGCGCGGCGGTCGTCGGCACCGGCCTGGGCGTGCTCGACCTCGGCGACGCCGACCGCGCGCAGGCCGCGTTCCTGACGGCCGCCGAGCGGGCGAGGGAGGCGGGCGCCGAGGTGCTTGTGCTCGGGTGTGCGGGGATGACCGGACTGCAGCGGGCGGTCGGGGAGAAACTCGGGCTGCCGGTGGTGGACGGGGTCGGCGCGGCGGTGAAGCTGGCGGAGTCGCTGGTGGGGCTGGGGCTGACGACCAGCCGCGCGGGCAGTTGGGCGAAGCCGGTGCCGAAGCGGCGGGTGTGGGGGCGGATCCCCGAGGATGATCGTCCTCGCCCACAATGAGCGCCATGAACCTTCCCGACGCTCTCACCCCGGTGGCCGAGGGCCTCCACCTGTGGGCCCCGCCCCACACGGGTACCTGGGGCTTCGCCAACTGCCTGCTCATCACCTCCGGCGAGCAGGCGGTGCTGGTCGACACGCCCTACGACCGGCCGATGACCGAAGCGCTGATCGCCGCCGCCCGCCCGGTCCTGCCGGCCGGCGCGGCGGGGGTGGGGACGATCGTCAACACCCACGTCAACGGCGACCACACCTTCGGCAACGGCCTCTTCCCGGGCGCCGGGATCATCGCCACCAAGGCGAGCGCGGAGCACCTGTGCCGGGAGCCCTCGCCCCAGCAGATGCACTTCCTCACCACCGGAACGCCGGCCGACCAGCCGCTCGGCTGGTACGCCCGCGAACACTTCGGCCGCTATCGGTACGAGGACGTCGAGGCCGTGCCGCCGACGGTCACCTTCAGCGGCCGCTACGACCTCCGGGTCGGCGACATCGAGGCCGAGCTCATCGAGGTGGGCCCCGCGCACTCCGCGGGCGACCTCATCGTCCACCTGCCCGCGCAGCGGGTGGTCTGCGCCGGGGACGTCCTGTTCGCGGACGACCACCCCGTGCACTGGGACGGCCCGCTCGCCCGGATCACCGCGGCCTGCGAGACGATCCTCGCGCTGGAGCCGGAGACCGTCGTCCCCGGGCACGGGCCGGTGATGAGCCCCCAGGAGGTCCGGAACCACATCACGTACCTCCTGCGGCTCGAAGCCCTCGTCCACACCCGCCACGCGGCAGGCGTCCCGGCGGGCGAGGCGGCCGCCGACATCCTGGACACCGGCTTCTACGACCACCTCGGCCTGCGCGAACGGATCGTCATCCTCACCGCGGTCGAGTACCGGCACCTGAACGGCGAGACCGGCGAACCGGACCTCGTCGGCCTGGCGGCACAGGCCGCGGGCTGGGCGTTCGGGCGACGGGAGATCGCCCCCTGACTCACGGCCGCCAGGCGTACCGCACGTCCGGCTCCCGCTCCTCGTTGCCACTGCCGTCCGTGTACTCGACGGCGACGAAGCCGTGCCGCTCGTAGAACCGGTGGGCGGGCTCGTTGACCTGGAAGGTCCACAGCTCCAGGCCCCGCGGGCTGCGCTCCTTGGCCAACGCCACGAAACGGTCGCCGATGCCGCGCCCCCGCCAGTCCGGGGAGAGGTAGAGCTGGGAGAGCTCGTCACCCGAGAGCACCATGACTCCCACGATCCGGTCGGCGGCCTCGGCCAGCCAGGTCTCGCGCGACGGCACCACCACGTTTCGGAAGTACTCCCGCACCTCGTCGGCGGAACGCGGACCGACCACGGTCGGCAGCGCGGCGGCGAAGGACTCCAGCCAGACGTCGGCGGCGGCGAGGGCATCGGGAGCGGTGGCCCGGCGGAGGACGGCAGGCGCCTCGGATGCACTCACGACGACACCGCCTCGGGCACGACCGCGGTGGCGGTGATCTCCACCAACTGGCCGCTGTAGCCGAGGCAGTTCACCCCGAGCAGCGTCGAGGAGTGCGGTCCGACGCTGAGCCCGGACGCCTCCACGACCTCCCAGACGGCGGACAGCACGGAGGTGTCATCGCTCACCACGTACACGTCGGTCGCCACGACCTGCGCGAAGTCGCTGCCCACGGCGCGCAGTTGCTCCCCGAGATTCTCCAGCACCTGCTCGGCCTGCCGCACGGCGTCCCCCTCCCCGACCAGCGTGCCGGTGGCGTCGAGCGGCACGGCCCCGGCGAGGAACGCGAGCCTCGTCCCGGCCTCGACGACGGATGCGTGGGAGTAGCGGGGCGGTGGGAAGAGCGCGGGTGAGGTGACGCGACGGATCACGGGGGGCGGCTCCTTGGACGAGGGGAGGGGCAAGCAGGTCATGCGCAACCCATAGATGGTCGGTCCCGAGGCCCGGGTGCGCACCCGAATTTCCGCGCCCGTCGACCGGCGGATAACCGTTCGACACCGCCCGCCACGGGCGACGAGACTCCCGTGGACGCCCACCGACGGGAACCGCACCGTGCCCTCTCTCACCGACCGCGCCTTCCTCGACGCCACCGCCGACCGCCTGGCCGCCCTCCCCACCGTCCGCGCCGTGGCCCTCGGCGGATCCCGTGCCCAGGGCACCCACAGGCCGGACAGCGACTGGGACCTGGCCGTCTACTACCGCGGCCCCTTCGACCCCGACGACCTCCGCGCCATCGGCTGGGAGGGCGAGATCTCCGAGGTCGGCGGTTGGGGCGGCGGCGTCTTCAACGGCGGCGCGTGGCTGACGATCGACGGCCGACGCGTCGACGTGCACTACCGCGACCTGGACGTCGTGGAGCGGGAGATGGGGGAGGCCGAGGAGGGGCGGTTCCGGGTGGAGCCGTTGCTCTTCCATCTCGCGGGGATCCCGAGCTACCTGGTGGTGGCGGAACTCGCGATCAACCACGTCCTCCGCGGCGACCTGCCACGCGTGGCCTCCTACCCGGCGAAACTGCGGGCCTCCGCCACAGCTCGCTGGCGCGACACCGCGCGCGCCACCCTGTCCTACGCGAAGGTCAACCACGCTCCGGCAGGCCGTCTCACGGAGGTCGCCGGAGCGGTCGCCACCGCCGCCGTACAGATGGCGCACGCGGTGCTGGCGGGGCGCGGCGCATGGGTCACCAATGAAAAGCGGCTACTGGAGCGGGCAGGACTGCGCGGCGTGGACGACCTCGTGGCCGGAATGGAGCGGTATCCCGCGTCCCTGGACGCCGCCCTCTCCGACGCCCAGGCGCTGCTCGAGCGTGTCGTCGACTCCGACCAGCCGGTGAGCAAGGCGTGCCGACGCGCCGCCTCTATGGTGCGGTGATCCTGTGGCGGAGCAGCTCCAGCCACTGCCGGAGCGACATCCCTTCCGGAGGCAAGAGGCTGAGCCCCAGCGCATCCGCTGCGGTGTGGAGTTCCTGGTCCGAGGTCACCATGGCCATGAGTTCACCGAGTTCCTGCGCTGCCTGTGCGCGATTCTCCGGCAGGACCTCGGCGACGTATTCGTCGAGAGCATCGTCGCGGGAATCGTAGAAGGAAAAGAAATCCTGGTGAAAATAGGCACCGAGCAGCTGGCTCAATTCGGGGAATCGCTCGTTCCATTCCCAGTTGTTCTGCGGGTTCATCAGCGGGACCTGGGACGGAGCTTGCAGGAAGCGGTTCAGGTGCTCCCTGGCGACGCGCAGACAGTCCTCCACACTCGTTCCCGCCGGAGGACGAATGTGTGGGAGGTCCTCCACGTCCTCGGCGACCTCATCCGAGAAGAGTCCGACCGAGAGCAGTTGGTCGATCTGCCGGACCGCCGTGGCAGCACGCGCGGGATCCCGTGCCGCGATTCTCAGGTAAGAGGCCAGACCGGGCCCTGGACTCTCGGCCGTGTCAGAGAACGTGTAACCGGTGTTCGCATAGGCCTCCAGCCGTTCGCTGAGTTCGTAGAACCGCGGTTCCGGCGGAAGTGCCTGACTCATCAACAACTCCAAGCAATGCATGTCAGGGTGCGGGGAACGATGTGAGGACGCGATATCCAGACGCAGTTGAGGGGTCCGCCTTGAGTATCACGCGAGCATTCCCCCAACCCGCGCCAGAGCAGGAGCACGCCGGTGGTGGCCGACCCCAGCGCGGTGCCGAGACGGAAACGGTGGATCGCGAGCAGCTCGCCCAGGGGCTGCGCCGATGCCGTCCGCCACATGCGCAGAAGCACGGCGAGCTGGTAGGCGATCCAGGCCAGGGCGGCGATGCCGAAGCCCATGAGGACCTTCGGCCCGGAACCGGTACTGAAGAACCTCTGGAGACCAGCAGTCGAGGTGAACGAGCCGACGCCGAGGAACAATAAGGAGGGGAGCACCAGCACGCACGGGATCACGAGGAGCCATCGCCGCCGGTTGCCGCGGGCCGTGCGCGCCGCCTTCAGCAGGGCGCGGATGTCCAGCGCCCGCCAGGCGTCCTGGTTGTCGGATGCCTCGATCCGAGTGGTGATCCGAGCTACCGCCTGGTGCAGTTCTCCGGCGTCGTCGGTCGGCGCCGACGCGGCGGCGTACAGCAAGGATCGTCGCAGCCTGACATAGCGCAGGGCGATCACCAGACTCCAAGGCGGACGCCAGGCCGCGTACCGCAGCAGTGCTCCCAGGCTGTCGCCGTCGGCGCGTTCGGAGGTGAGCAGCACACCGGGCACGGTGCGCTTACCGCGGTGGATCTGACGCAGGTCGACGACCCCGGCGATGGCCAGGCACACGAGGGGCGCCGCCCACGCCCTTCCGTCCAGGGATTCGAGCCAGTGCGCGGCTCGGCTGGCGGGTTCCTGCACGGCGTAGTTGTTCACCGTGTGATACGCGACAGCCGCCGCGACCGGGAGCGCCGACACGAGGCGCACCCAGCCCCGCGCGCGCCACAGCAGCCCTGCTCCCAAGCCGGCCATCGCCGTCAACACCAGATGAGAGAAGGTCTCCGTGACTGCCGGACCGCCCAGCTTCAGCTGGCTGAACGGAGCCGGGAGCCAGGTCGTCAACACCTGCTTCAGGCCCGGGACATAAGGAGGAGACAAGCTGTCGGGGATGATCCAGCCCCCGTCGCGGGCCATCGCCCGGTCCGCGTCCAGACCGAACCGCAGTACCGCTTCCAGCAGCCCGAACCCCGCTCCCAGTGCCGCGCCCACCACCACGAAGTCGGTCAGCCCCCACTGACGGCGAACCTTCAGGCTCCCTTCGGCCAGCAGCAGCGGGGCAACCTTGATCAGTTCCTCCACCCACGGAGCCACCGTGTAGCCGGTGGTGTTCACCACCGTCACCAGCGACTGCCCCGACTGGTCCGCATACAGACGGGTGTATGCGAGCTGCACCAATGCGGTCGCCACACCGCAGCCGTACACCCCGACCGCGAGCGCCAGCAGCACGGTCGACAAGCGCACCGAACGGGTCGGCCAGGAGACGGCGAACAGTTGCAGCACTCCCCAGAAGACCGCCACCGCCATCACCAACGTCATACCAGGCCCCCGTCGCGCCGGAACGAACATCGATTCGCGATAGTGAACATGATGCTATGCAGTCAATTGCCGTTGAGGCAAGCGAGTTGCGAGGGACGTTGGGATGGCGACACCAGCGGTGCAAATGCCCAGGCCTTCGTTTTGGAATCCATGGGCCGCCGGATCGTCGCCTCGTTCTCCAGCCGCTTCCGGCCGACGGCATCGCAGCCGCACCTGATTGCGTTCATAAAGAACCCGGCTTCCGGCCCGACCGTCACACCCCCGAAACACAATCGCCCCGTCCGTCACGGCAACGCCCCTTACCGTGGACATCACACCCCCAGCCCGGCCACCGTCGCCCGAAGGCACACCCCGCCCTCGTCCGGACAGGAGCCCCGTGTCCCGCCCCGCCGTCACGTTCCGTCCGCCGCCCTGGCTCGCCCACGCCCTGCGTGCCCAGCGCGGTCCCGTCTCCTTCAGTGCCGTCACGCGCGGTGCGCTGTCGGCCGGGCCACTGCTCCTCACCGCCGTCCTCCTCGACCGCACCGCGCTCGGCGTCATCGCCGCCATCGCCGCCATGCTCGCCGGGATCAACGACCGCCCGGGCAGCCGGCGGGCGTCGGTGAAGCGGATCGGGATGCCCGCGCTCGCCGGGGCCGGGGGGATGCTCGTCGGGACGTACGCCGGGGTGCACGCCGGACCCGTCGCCCTCACCGTCTTGTTCACCGGTATCGGGCTCCTCGCCGGCGGCGTCAGCGCCGTGGGGCCCGTGGCCTCCGGCGCCGGGACGCAGTTGCTCGTCGCCTCGGCCGTCGGGGCCGGGATGCCGGCGTCCGAGGCCGGCTGGGCGCGGGCGCTCGCCTTCGTCCTCGGCGCCGGCTGGCTGCTCGGTCTGCGGCTGCTCCTGCCCACCCCCGGCGCCACCGCCGGCGACTTCCGGTTCGACGGGGAACGGGCCGCCGTGGCGGCGGTGTACGACGCCGTCGCCGACCTGCTCGACGCCGCCGGCACCGAGGCGGCCGTCGCGCGCCGCGTCGCGCTGACCGCCGCCCTCGACCACGCGCAGGACGCCCTCACCGGACCCCGGCTGCGGCGGTACGCCAGCTCCTCGGCGGAGCGGCGGCTGCACGCGCAGTACGCCGCCGCGCTGCCGCTCGCCGAGGCGGCGACGGCGCTCGCCTGGGCCGGGGAGCCCGTCGCCGGGCGTATCTCCGAAGGCCCCCGCCGACTCGCCGGCGCCGTACGGGAGAACACGCACACCGGGCCCCTGCCCGCACCGCACCGGTCCGTGCCCGCCCTGCGCGCCCTCGACGACGCCCTGCTGCACGCCGCCGACGCCTTCGACCGGGGCAGCGGCGGCGATCTGCACACACGCAGCCGGTCCGTGCGGGACTTGCTTCGAGTCGCCTTCGGGGCCGGCGGACGCGAGTACGGCCTACGGGTCGGACTGTGCTTCGGGGCCAGTGCCGCCGTCGCGCAGGCACTGCACCACGCCCGCTGGTACGGGCAGCACACCCACTGGTACTGGCTGCCCGCCACCGCAGTCTTCCTCGTCAAGCCCGACCTCGGGCCGCTCGCCTCCCGGGTGCTGAGCCGGGCCGCCGGAACCGTGCTGGGGGCGCTGCTGTTCGCCGGGTTCGCCGCCGTGCTGCCCCGACCGGAGGGGCTCGTCGTCCTCGTCACCCTCTGCGGCGCCCTCATCCCCGTCGCCACCCGGCACTTCGCCGCGCAGACCACCGTCGTCACCGTCCTGGTGCTGGCCCTGGTGATGGTCGGCGGCGAGCCACAGGCCTCCGTCAGCCGGATCGGCGAGACGCTGCTGGCCTGCGCGATCGTGCTGGTCGTCGGCCATCTGCCGATGCCGGGGCAGCGCGGCGGGGGAGTGCGGGCCCGGCTGGCGGCGGCCGGCGAAGCCACGCAGGCCTATCTCGCCCACGTGCTGAGCGAGTCGGCCGACCGCGCCACACGATGGACGCTGCGCCGCGAGGCCTACCGGGCGCTCGCCGAGGCCCGTACCGCCATCGCCCTCACAGCCGCCGAACTGCCCCCACTCGCCCGGCACTCGGAGGGCGCCGACGAGGTCGTCGCCTCGCTCGAACGGCTCGCGGACGCCACCACCGCCTGCGCCGTCCACCTCGACGACTCGGGGCACCTCTCGGCCCGCGACCGGGAGCAGATCGCCGCCCTGCTGGCCGAGCTGGCCAAGGACGGCGAACGTGCCCGGCTACGACTGCCCGAGCTGCCCCTGGCCGGGTAGGGGCGGGGCGGTGGGTCCGGCAGCTGTGCTACGGCGCCCGAGGTGACCCGGCCGGGCAGGAGCGGTGGGTCCGGCAGCTGTGCTACGGCGCCCGAGGTGACCCGGCCGGGCAGGAGCGGTGGGTCCGGCAGCTGTGCTACGGCGCCCGAGCTGCCTCCGGCAAGGTAGGGGCGATCACCCCGGCAGCCGTGCGACGGCGCCCGAGCTGACACCGCCCGGTAGAGGCGTCAGCCCAGCAGCCGTCGCTCCTTCGCCACCGCCACCGCGCCCGCCCGGGTCTCCACCCCCAACTTGCCGTAGATCCGACCCAGATGGGTCTTCACCGTCGCCTCGCTGATGAACAGCGCACGGGCGATCTCCCGGTTGCCGAGGCCGCGGGCCAGCTGGCCGAGGATCTCCCGTTCCCGGGCGGACAGCACCGGGTGCGGGCTGCGCATCCGGGCGAGGAGGCGGTCGGCGACGGGGGCCGACAGAGCCGTATGGCCGCGGGCCGCGCTGTGGACGGCCGCGAAGAGTTCCTCGGGGCGCTCGGCCTTCAGCAGGTAGCCGGTGGCGCCCGCCTCGATGGCCCGGGTGATGTCGGCGTCGGTGTCGAACATCGTCAACACCAAAACGCGCGGCGGCGACTGACCAGCCGTCAACTCCCGGATGGCGGCCACCCCGTCCATGCCGTCGCCGAGTTGCAGGTCCATCAGGACCACGTCGGGGCGCAGCCGGGCGGTCATGACGAGCGCCTCCTCCCCGCTGCCCGCCTCCCCGACCACCTCGATCCCCTCGGCGCTGGCCACCAGCGCGCGCAACCCGGCGCGGACCACCGCGTGGTCGTCGCAGAGCAGCAGCCGGACGGGCCCGCTCACGCGGCCGGCTCCGGCGTCGAGACGCGGGGCGTCGAGCCGTGCACCGTGCTCATACGGCCGCCTCCTTCGGGGCCAGCGGGATCGCCGCCGTCACGACCGTCCCCTCGCCCGGTGCCGACTCCACCGTGAGGGTGCCGCCCGACTGCCGTGCCCGGATGCGCATGGCCGGCAGCCCGTGGCCGCGGGCCCGGCCGGGGTCGGCAGCCGGCCGGGCGGTAGGGGGCGGCAGGGCGGTCGGGGCCGGCTCGAAGCCCCGTCCGTTGTCGGCGACGTCGAGGGAGATCTGCTCGTCCAGGCAGGTCAGGGTCAGCGCGGCCCGGGTCGCGGCGGCGTGTTCCCGTACGTTGGCCAGGGCGCCCTGGGCGATGCGCAGGAGCGCCGCCTCGGTGCGCTCGGGCAGCGGGCCGGGAAGCTCGCCGTCGAGGCGGAAGCCGACGGTCAGGCCCGGGCCGCTCTCCCGTTCGGCGAGGGCGGCGAGGGCCGCGGGCAGGGACTGCCCGGCCAGGTCGGCGGGCGCGAGGTCGTGGACGAACCGGCGGGCCTCGGCGAGGCTGCGCGCGGTGACGGCGGCCGCCTCGCGCACATGCGTACGGGCGGTCTCCGGGTCCGTCGCCCATACGCGCTGCGCGGCCTGCAACAGCATCCCCTGACTGGACAACCCCTGTGCGAGCGTGTCGTGGATCTCCGCCGACAGCCGCTGCCGCTCCGCCAGGACGCCCGCGCGCCGCTCCGTCGCCGCCAGGTCGCGGCGCGTGCGGACCAGGTCGTCGATCAGCGCCCGCTGACGTGCCCCCTGTCGCTGGAGATGGACGAAGACGGCCGTGGCGACCGCGGCGACGGCGATCGGTGCCACGACCATGTTGGGGTTCAACCGGCCCTGCGACGCCCGGACTTCGGACACCACTACCAACGCCGTGAGTACGGCGGCCAACGGCACCGCGATCCGGGGCGGCAGCGCGTACAGGCCGGCGAACAGCAACGGCATCGCACACCAGGTGGCGCTCGGCGCGAGGGCCAGCAGCGCCACCCAGACCGCCGACACCGAGGCCAGCCAGACCAGATGACGTGCCGTGGGCGGGGTGCCGGCGCGCGGTGGCGGGGCGAGCAGGTGGCCCAGGGCGTACAGCAGCGCGAAGCCCGCGAAGAGCCCCGCCACCCAGGCGGTACGGGCCTCTCCCTGGTCGCGGCCGAGGAAGCGCGCGAAGGAGGACCCCAGCAGCAGCAGAAACGCGCCGTGCACGACGGCGGCCAGACGACGCTCGTCCGGATCCGCAACGGCGCCACGATCCGCCCCCGGGTCCGCAACGGCGTCACGATCCGCCCCCGGGTCCGCAACGGCGTCACGATCCGCCCCCGGGTCCGCAACGGCGCCACGATCCGCCCCCGGGTCCGCAACGGCGTCACGATCCGCCCCCGGGTCCGCAACGGCGTCACGATCCGCCCCCGGGCCCTCGACGCTCCCCGTGCCCGGGCCCTCGGTGTTCTCCATGTTCCGTGTCTAACGTGGCCCGCCCCGTCCCGCATCAACCGATCGGCTGACATCGTGCTCGCCCGAACCGCCCGGCGGACGGCTGCAGTCGGCCGATCCGCAGACCCCGTCCCCGCCCCGAGGCTTGCGGCAGTACCCCGCTCCTCCGTCTCGGAAAGGCCGGACCATGCCCGCCAGGAACCTCACCGCCAACCGCGCCGCCCTCGGCCACCGCCTCGGCTACGCGCTGCGTCACCCCGACCGGGTGCCCCGCCATCTCGCCCGTGCGGCAAGGGACTTGTGGCTGAGCCACCGCCACCCCGACCACGTCGACTACTACCGGGCCGTGATGCGGTCGGACACCCGCGACAGCCCGGACGCGGCCGTCGGCAGCCGAACCCGCGAGCGCTGGCTGGCACTCGGCGCGATGCAGTTCGACTACCTCGTCGGCCACGGACTGCGCCCCGAGCACCGGATGCTGGAGATCGGCTGCGGCAACCTGCGCGGCGGCTGGCGGTTCATCCGGCACCTGGAGCCCGGGCACTACTACGGCATCGACATCTCGCCCGACATCCTCTTCGCCGCCCAGGACACGGTCGTGGAGATGGGCCTGGAGAAGCGGCTGCCCACGCTGACCCCCGTCCGCGACCTCACCTTCCGCTTCCTGCCGGACGCGCACTTCGACGTCGTACACGCCCACAGCGTCTTCTCGCACTCGCCCCTGCACGTCATCGAGGAGTGCCTGGCCCACGTCGGGCGGGTGCTGGCGCCCGGCGGCTGGTTCGACTTCACCTTCGACCGCACCGAGGGGGAGGAACACCACGTACTGCGGGAGGACTTCTACTACCGGACGCAGACGCTGGTGGCCCTGGCCGAGAAGCACGGGCTGCGGGCACGGTTCATGGACGACTGGGAGGCCCTGCCGCACGGGCAGTCGAAGTTGAGGGTGACGGAGGACTGACCCACGGGGGCCGGCCGCCGCCGCTACTGACCCACCCGTGCCCACACCGGCGCGTGGTCCGAACCGGGCTTCCCGCGTCGCTCGGAGGGGTCCTGGCCCACCGACGGCAGGTGCGCGGCGCCGTCGCCGGGCAGGCCCGTGCCGGCCGCCGTCACCCGGTGGACCAGGCGGTGGCTCAGCAGGATGTGGTCGATGAGCTCCCGACGCCCCGAGTTGACCCGGGAGTAGCGCTGTTCGGGCGGGATCAGCGGGGCCACGTCCCACAGCCGCTCGGCGTCGCCCTGGTCCGGGCGGTCGTAGCCGGGGGTGCCCATCTCGGAACCGGGCGGTCCGAGCAGTATCTGCGTGGTCGCCGCCTGCACCTCGTCGTTCATGTCGCCCAGCACGGCGACATCCCGCGCGCGGCCGTCCCCGGCCAGCAGTTCGTCGGCGAGGGCGCGCAGGGTGGCCGCCTCGGCGGCGCGCCGGTACAGGGCGTAGGCGCCGTAGCGGGCGCGTTCACCCTCGTCATGGGGGAAGAATCGGTTCCCCGGATACTCCAGGAGCTTCGACTTCAGGTGGGCCACGGCCACCCGCAGCGGACCGGCGTCCGTCGTGACCTCGACGGCCAGGAAGCCGCGCCCCGCGGCCGAGAGTTCCGTGCCGGAGTCGTTCACCTGCACGGGGTGGAGCCCCGGCGGGAAGGCGTTGGTGTCGGCCAGCACCCGCAGCGGCGCGCGGCTGATGACGCCCACCCGGATGTGCCGGCCGTCCTCGTGCTTGGAGAGCGCGCTGTGCCAGTCACCGCCGACCAGGTCCAGCAGGTCCTGCAACGCTTCCGGGTCACCGACCTCCTGCACGCCGAGCAGCGTCGGATCGAGCTCCGTGACGACGGCGGCGAGCGCGGCGAGCTTCGTCCGGTACGTCGCATCGTCCGGCGGCCCACCGGGATCGCCGGGACGGAAGAAATTCTCCAGGTTCCAGGTGCCGAGGAGCATGACGGGCCCCTTTCCAGAGCCGTCGGGCCGGCCGGGTGAGCCAAGGATCCCCGTCCGGCCGATTCCGCGGTAGAGCGACGACAGGATGCGCGGTTCGGCTCAGGCGTTCCGACAACCGCGGCATACGTCGACGGTATGACCGAGACTCCCGCCGATCTCATCATCACCGGATGCACCGCCCGCGCGCACGACGATCAAGGACGGATCGGCATCGAGGAGGCCGCGGCCGTCGTCGTACCGGACGGCTCCCCGGACGTGCCGCCCAACCCCGGCTTTCGGCAAAGCCCGTGCGGCGCCGATGAGTTCGGCCTCTCCCGCCGCTCACCACACCGAAGGGACCGCTGCACAGGAGGGGCCATGTCGCTTCCGGAGATCGTCTCGCGTGAGCAGTGGCGCGCGGCGCGCGCCGACCTGCTCGTCAAGGAGAAGGCCGCCACGCGCGCGCACGGCGCGCTCAACGCAGAGCGGGGAGTGGGACGCCGGCTGCCGCGACTGCGCCGCGTTCCTGGACCAGATCGGGCACCTGGCGCATCTGGCGGCGCGCGGTACGACGTTCGCGGTCGTCCCGGGCGACGTACACCAAAATCCTGCCGTTCCAGGCGCGGATGGGCTGGACGCTGCCCTGGTACTCGTCCTTCGGCAGTGACTTCAATCACGACTTCGAGGCGACTGTGGAGCGGGACGGCGAGCTCGTCGAGCGAGCCGGTGTCAGCTGCTTCCTGCGCGACGGGGAGCGCATCTGTCACACGTACTCGACGTACGGGCGCGGGCTCGACGGGCTCGGGTCCACGACGAGCCTGCTCGACCTGACCGCGCTGGGCCGACAGGAGGACTGGGAGGAACCGAAGGGACGTGCGTCGTCTCCTGGGGCGCCTGTGAACAGCGCCCGCGTCCGCTGTCACGATGAGTACGAGGACTGATACGGAAAGCGACCAATATGATCGCAAAGTTACGGGATCCTCACACTCCGCGCTGAACAAGTGTCAACTACGTCTCAGTCCCGCAACTGAGCGAGGCCTTTCGGCCCCCGAAGGCGTTAACTCCTACAAGCACAACGCTTTCTGGAGGTGCGAGATGGTGAACGGGCGAATGGTGCTCGAACGCTTTCCCGCAGGTGGGCCGCGAGGCTCGTGGCCGGCGGAGGAGTTCGCGCACGCGCGACGACTGGAAGGACTGGCCGCCGAGGTCGTCATGGACCTCGCGACGGACATGTTCCTGGTGATCGTGCGTGGTGACGCGGCCGCGGACGCGGTCGCCTGAGGCGCGTCATCCCGCCTCGGGGGCGGGCACCGGCGCAGTGAACTGTTCCGCCTGGAGCGAGTACAGCTCCGCGTAGATACCGCCACCGGCCAGCAGCTCCTCCGGGGTGCCGGACTCCGCCAGCCGCCCCCGGTCGAGCACGTGCACCAGATCGGCGTGCCGTACGGACGCCAGCCGGTGGGTGATGAGGACCACCGTCTGGCCGGTCGAGGCCAGCGCGCGGATCTTCTCGAAGACCTCCAGCTCGGCCCGGGCGTCCAGGGCCGCCGTCGGCTCGTCCACGACCAGGATCCGGCCGCGCCGGTAGGCCGCCCGCGAGATGCCCAGCCGTTGCCACTGACCGCCGGACAGCTCGTGCCCTCCGCTGAACTGGCGGGCGAGCAGAGTGTCCAGGCCGCGCGGCAGACCGGCCACCACGTCCTCTGCACCGGCCTCGGCGAGCGCGGACGCCATGCGGTCCTCCGTCAGCGGCGCCGAGGAACGGCCGATCGCCACGTTGACGCGGGCCGTGAACGGCCAGCGCTTGAAGTCCTGGGCCACCATCGCGACCCGCTCGGCCAGCTGGTACCGGTCGGCCGTCGCCGCGTCCACGCCGTCCCACAGGATGCGGCCGCTGTCCGGCCGGTACAGGCCCGCCAGCAGCTTGACCAGGGTGGTCTTGCCGGAGCCGTTCTCGCCGACCAGGGCCACGATCCGGCCGAGCGGGAGGCTGAGGGTGACGTCGTCGAGGGCCGGGCGCGCGGGCTCGCCGGGGTAGCTGAAGCTGACGTGCTCGAAGCGGATCTCCCGCGGGTCCTCGGGCAGGGCGTCGCCGCCCACCGGGATCGCCCGCTCGGCCGCCTCGACGTACAGCCTCTGCAGGTCGCCCACGAACAGCGCGTCCTCGTGCAGCGAATTGACCGCCACGACCAGGTTGTCCAGACTCGACGAGCCCGTCCGGATCGCGATCACCGCCGTACCCGCCACCGACAGCGCCATCGCCCCGGCCAGCAGCAGCCCGGCGAGCGTCGCGTACGTCGCCACCGTCGTGATGCCCGTCCAGGCCGACGCGATCACCCCGGTGCGCGCCGCGAGCCGGGCGAGCCGTGCCTGCTCGGCCTCGGCCGTCTCCGCCATGGTCCGGTAGTGCCGCAGCAGGAAGGGGCCGACCCCGTGCACCCGAATCTCGGGCGCCGCTTCCGGTTCGGTGAGCAGACCGCTGACCAGGCGGCTCGCCCGCGCGTGCTGCACCCAGGTGTGCCAGGACTCGTAGCGGCGCCGGGCGTTCGTCAGCGCGCCCCAGGCGGTCGGCAGCGTCATCGTCGCCAGCAGGGGCAGCAGCACCGGGTGCAGCACGGTCAGCACGCTCGCCGCCGCGACGAGCGAGATCAGGGCGCTCACCACGCGCGTGGCGTACGAGATCATCCGCCGCGCCGATCCGGCGCCGTACTGGGCGGTGTCCAGCAGTTTGTGGAAGGCGTGGTCCTCGATCGCGGCCAGCTCCACGGCGGCCGCCCGCTCCAGGTACAACTCGGTGGCCACCCGCTCCACCTTGGGCTCCAGGCGCCCGGTCGCCCATGTGGAGGCGGCCCGCAGCAGCGCCCCGACCAGGGCCACGGCGGCCATCACGGCCAGTACCGGTACGGCGTCGCGCAGCCGGTCCCCGATCGCGCCCCCGGCGATCAGCCGCCCCAGCACGCTGTTCATCGCGAGCAGGCCCACCGCCTGCGCCACGCCCCGGCCCACCTCGGCCGCGAGCACGGCGCGCGCCGCCCGCGGGTCGGCCTGCCAGGCCAGCCGACAGCTCGCCCCCAGCAGCTCCGGCAGCCGCGTCACCATCGCCCGCAGATTCAGCTCCAGGAACGCGTCGGTGTGCCGGTTCCAGCCCATGTCGTAACGCAGCGGCCCGCCGAACAGCAACTGCTCCGACTCCGACACCCCGGGCTGCGCGTCACCGGCACGCTTCTTCCTCCGCCCGAGCACACGCCTCCCACGGCGGCGGTCCCTGAGGCGGGGCTTCTGCTGCGGGTTCGGTGTCTCTGTCGTGTCTGGTTTCCGTGTCCGGCCTGGCACCCGTGTGCCGTCAGATTCCTGCGGCGCGTCTGGGTGCCGTGTCGCATCCGGCTCCTGGGCCGCGTCCGGTTTCCGCGTCGCGTCCCGCTGCCGTGGCGCGTCGCGTCCCCGTGTCCCCGCGCCGTCTGCCGCGCCCCGGGCTTCCTCCCCGGGGTCCGCGTCCCGTGTGCCGTCCCGTTCCTCCGCGCGCCGCGCGTCGCCCAGCCCGTCCGAGTCCCGCGTCTTTCCCACCGCCGGCTTCCCCCTTCACCTCGCCGGACGGCCACTATCGCGGGACGGCGTCCGCGAGGGCAGGGCGCGGGTGGGAGAAGGACGAGCGCGCGGGCGTACGCCCCATGGCGATGCACGGGCCGCGCGGGTTCGGTGCCGAGCGATGCACGGGCCGCGCGGGTCCAGTGCCGAGCGATGCACGGGCAGCGCGGGCCCTGTGCCGGGTGACCCCGGACTCCGGACCCCGGCTCCCCGCGCCGGTGTTTACGCAACCACGGGCCACAGCCCGTCAGGCGATCACCGGGCGGGACCACGTCGGCGTCGTGCCCGTGACCCGGCACAGGGCCAGGTACAGCGGTATCGGCGGGGTGTACGGGAGCGTGCCGTCCGGCTTGTGGATCAGGCCGGGGACCGCCGGGGCGTCCGGAACAACCGCCCCGGCGGCGTACAGGGCGGGGGCCGGCCACTCCAGGGCGTAGTCGGAGTCGGACGGGACCAGCCACCACCAGTGCGCCTCATCGGCGTAGACGCACCCCACCCGTGGCAGCCGGGGCATCAGCAGCGGGCCGAGGCAGGCGGGCACCGCCACCGCGTCGCAGCCCAGGGGGGCCGTCATCCCCTCGGGCACGGGCAGCCGCCGGGGCCTGCCCGAGCCGTGCAGTCCGCGCTTGAGGCGGACCAACGTGTCCAGGCTCAGCACCTGACCGCCGGATGCGGCCCTCACTCCCGTCCCCCCTCTCGGAGCCGCGCGGTCGGAGCGGCCCCCACGGCCCCCGTCCCGTGCTGCGCGTCCGCCTCGTCGCCGTCCCCGTCGCCGCCGGCCGGGCCGGGCTTGGGGCGGGCTCCCCAGCCCAGGTCGTTGCAGGGTCCGCAGTCGTGCCACGGCTCCTCGGACTTGCGCGGCAGCTCCGCCCAGACCAGCAGACCGGGGCCGTGTTCATGGGCTCCCCACGCGTGACAGAGGGCGTCGATAAGAAGCAGTCCCCTCCCGTGCTCCTCCTCGGGCCGAGCCCGCGACGGATGGGGCGCACCCGGCGCACAGCCCTCGTCACGCACGGCTATCCGCACCAGGTCCTCGCCGTCGTGCAGCTCGCAGACGATGAGGCTGCTCGCGGTGTGGACGAGGGCGTTGGTGACCAGCTCGGTGACCACCAGGGCGGCGGTGTCGCAGACGTCCTCGCACACCGACCAGCCGTTCAGTCGCGCCCGGGTCATGCGTCTGGCCTGCGCGGGAGAGCCCGGATGGGCGGCCAGCTCGAATCGGAACCGGCGCTCGGCGGCGACCCCTGCGGGGTCTGCTCCCGGGGCGGCACCGAGGCTGTGGGGGTGGCCTTCGGCGGCGTCTGTTCCTAAGGGCGCGGACGGAATCACGCTTGCCACTATCGCCCCGGCGTGAACACTTGGCAAGTGTCACTCTGAAAATTGCAGAGTGCTGTGTGACGTTGTGGAACGGCGTGGCACACTGCTCGCAACAGCACGTCGAACGGCGCCAGTTGAGATCAGCGTGGATCGGTACCGAACCGTACAGATCTTCGAATAGGTCTTCGAATGGCGCCGTATGGCTGTCAGCATGCTGGTGGATTCCCAGGGGTCGAGGGAGGTGGAGGGTGAGCGAGCCGCGGTCCGCGCCGACGGTCGGTCAGGTCGTCCTCGGCCGACGCCTGCTGGACCTGCGGGAACGCGCCGGACTCAAGCGCGAGGAGGCCGCCAAGGTCCTGCGCGTCGCCCCCGCCACGGTCCGCCGTATGGAGATGGCCGAGGTCGGCCTGAAAATCCCGTACCTGCAACTGCTGCTGAAGTCCTACGGCGTCTCCGACGAGGAGGCCGAGACCTTCGTGCAGCTGGCCGAGGAGGCCAACAAACCGGGCTGGTGGCAGCGGTTCCACGACATCCTGCCCGGCTGGTTCTCCATGTACGTCAGCCTGGAGGGCGCGGCCTCCCTCATCCGCTCCTACGATCCGCACTTCGTCCCCGGCCTGTTGCAGACCGAGGACTACGCGCGCGGTGTGCTGAGATCGGGCGCCATCGGCCAGACCCGGCCCGAGGACATCGAGCGTCATGTCGCGCTGCGCATACAACGCCAGGAACTGCTCACCCGCCCGGACGCGCCCCGTTTCTGGGCCGTGTTCGACGAGACCGCGCTGCGCCGCCCCGTCGGCGACCCGGAGGTGATGCGTGCCCAGATCGACAAGCTGCTCGACGCCACGAAGCTGCCCAACGTCACGCTGCAGGTCGCGCCGTTCCTGAGCGGCCCGCACCCCGGCACGTTCGGCCCCTTCGTGCTGTTCCGATTTGCCATGTCAGAACTGCCGGACATGGTCTACAGCGAGTACCTGACCGGCGCCGTCTACCTGGACGCGCGCGCCGAGGTGGCGACCCACCTCGAGGTCATGGACCGCATGGCGGCGCAGGCCGCTACGGCACATCGCACGAAGGAGATCCTCCGGGATCTCCGCAAGGAGCTGTGAATGGATCGCATCAAGCCGCGCAAACACGTCTACAACGGCATGCCCGCGCGGGAGTTGGGCAGCGAGGGCTGGCACAAGCCCTGGAGCGGCGGCAACGGCGGCAACTGCCTGGAAGCGATGAAACTCGCCGACGGCCGCATCGCCGTCCGCCAGTCCACCGACCCGGACGGCCCGGCGCTGATCTACACCACCGACGAGATGACGGCGTTCATCGAGGGCGCCAAGGCGGGGGAGGCCGACTTTCTGCTGTCGTGACGCGATGGTCCGGCGCTCCAGCGACTTTTCTTCCCGTTTTCCTTTCCATGGTTATGAATTGATGGGTAATCAGCCGATGGTCGAGATCGACGGCAGGACGTGGGGGAAGGCCGGCAGACGCCGGCCCCGGACCTCCGCGTGCCGTTCGTGGCACGTGTCAACCGGACGGTCCCGCACAGGGATCTGACGCAGTCCACGCAGTCCACGCAGTCCACGCAGGTCGTGCTGGCCGACGCCCCGACACCGGGAGTCGGTCCGCACGGCGCGCCACCCCCCTCAGAGCGCGCCGGGCAGCCCCCGGCACAGCGCCTCCAACGCCGCCTCGTACGCGTGCTCCGCCGGTGTCGCGTACCCCACGACCAGGCCGTCGGCAGCCTCCATGTCCGTCTCCGGATGGCGGAACCCGGCCAGCCCGTCCAGCGCGACGCCCTGCCAGGCCGCGGCCTTCACGGCGGACCGCTCGGTGCCGGGCGGCAGCCGCAGCACCGCGTGCAGACCGGCGGCCACCCCGGTCACCCCGACGTGCGGCGCCTGCGCGGCGAGGGCGGCCACGAGCCGGTCGCGGCGGCTCCGGTACCGCTGCCGCATCCGCCGCACATGACGGTCGTAGGAGCCACTCGCGAGGAAGTCGGCGAGGCTCAGCTGGTCGAGGACGCTCGCCCACGCCTCGCGTTCGCCCTTGGCCGCCAGCACCCCCTCGACGTACCGCTCCGGAAGCACCATCCAGCCCAGCCGCACGGCCGGTGACAGGCTCTTGCTGACCGAGCCCAGCAGGACCACCCGCTCGGGGTCGAGCCCCTGGACGGCGCCGACGGGCTTGCGGTCGTAGCGGAACTCCCCGTCGTAGTCGTCCTCCAGCACCACACTGCCACGCGCGCGTGCCCAGCCGATCACGGCCGCCCGTCGCTCGGCGTGCAGCGGCCCGCCCGTCGGGAACTGGTGTGCGGGCGTGAGCAGTACGGCCCGCTCCCGCCCCAACCGGTCCACCCGCGCCCCGTGTTCGTCCAGGGGCAGCGGTACGGTCCGCACACCCGCCGCCGTGAGCAGCTCCCGGTGGAAGGGCAGCCCGTACGCCTCCACGGCCAGCGGCCCGCGCAGCACTCCGCCGCCGAACAGCAGCCGCAGGGCGTGCGCGAACCCGGAGCAGACCACGATCCGGTCCGCATCCGTCCGCACCCCACGCGCGCGTGCCAGATACTCCGCGAGCGCCTCCCGCAGCTCGACGCGCCCGGCCGGATCGCCGGGTCCGAACACCTCGTTGGGCGCCTGCTGGAGGGCCCGCCGGTAGGAGGCCAGCCAGGCCGCGCGGGGGAACGCGGAGGCGTCCGGCGTGCCCTGGCGCAGGTCGTGCAGCGGGGGGCGCGGGGGTGTGGGCGCGGGCGCGCGGACGGGGGTGGGGGCGGTCGGCGATGAGGGGGTGGCGCGGTCCGCGACACGGGTGCCCGATCCCTGCCGGGCGGTCAGCCATCCCTCCGCGACCAGCTCCGCGTACGCGTCGGCCACCGTGTTGCGGGCGACGCCCAGGTCGGCGGCGAGCGAGCGGTAGGGCGGCAACCGGGTGCCGGGAGCGAGCCGCCCGTCGCGTACGGCCTCGCGCAGCGCGGCGATGAGCGCGGCCCGCCGCCCGCCCGTCCCGGACAGCTCCAGATGCAGGTCGGTCCCGACCCGCTCCGCGGAATTGACCCACGATTTCGCCATGGAAATGCACCCTACAACCGGTCTATCGGGTCCGTAGGGTCGATCACATGACGCACACGACCTCCCTCACGAACCCCGCCGGCCCCGCCGCCGCGGCCGCTTCGCCCCGCACGCGCCTCGACTTCGCGAAGTCCGCCCCGAAGGTCTTCCGCGCCCTCGTCGGCTTCGACGCCGCCGCCCGCGAGGGCCTCGACCCGACGCTCGTCGAACTGGTCCAGATCCGTTCCTCGCTCCTCAACCACTGCGCGTACTGCCTGCACATGCACACCAACGACGCCCGCAGGGCGGGGGAGAGCGAGGACCGGCTGCACATGGTCGCCGTCTGGCGCGAGGCCCGCCACTTCTTCACCGAGAAGGAGCAGGCCGCCCTCGCCCTGACGGAGGCGGTGACCCTGGTGTCCGACGGCGGCGTCCCCGACGACGTCTACGCCGAGGCCGCTGCCCACTTCGACGAAGAGGAACTCGCCCACGTGCTGGCCCTGATCCTCACGATCAACACGTGGAACAGGGTGGCGCTGTCGACGGGCAAGGTGGCGGGGACGGACGAGCGGCGCCGCTGAGGCACCTCCGTTCGCCGTACGGCTACACCATCATCGGCCGGTCGAACGGGCCGATCGGTGCCGGCAGTTGTGAGCTCCCCGTCAGGTGACGGTCCACGGCCGCCGCCACCGCCCGCCCCTCCGCGATCGCCCACACGATCAACGACTGCCCGCGAGCGGCGTCCCCGGCGGCGAACACGCCCGGCACACTCGTCACGAACCCGGCGTCCCGCCTGATCGTCCCGCGCGGCTCCATCTGAAGCCCCAGCTGGTCGATCAGCCCGTCGCCCCGGTCCGGCCCGGAGAAGCCGAGCGCCAGCAGCACGAGGTCGGCGGGCAGTGTTCGCCCGGTGCCCGGCAACGGGCGCCGGGCCGCGTCGACCTCGACCAGATGCAGCGATCGCACATGCCCGCCCCCGTCCCCGGTGAAGCGGAGCGTGGACGCCGCGAACAGCCGCGCGTCCGCCCTCGCCGCCGGCGCCGTCCGCAGCTCACGCGCTTCTTCGTGGGCGGCCGACAACCGGTAGATCTTCGGGTACGTCGGCCACGGCTCGGCGTCCTCGTCCCGCTCGGTGCCCGGCTGCGCGTAGATGTCCAACTGGGTGACCGAGGCGGCCCGTTGGCGCACCGCCGTACCCAGGCAGTCGGCGCCGGTGTCACCGCCGCCGACGATGACGACGTGCTTCCCGGCGGCGGACACCGGGGAGCTCTCGAGGTCCCCCTCGCACACCCGGTTGGCCAGCGGAAGGTACTCCATGGCCTGATGTATGCCGTCCAGCTCGCGCCCCGGGACGGGCAGTTCGCGCCACGCCGTCGCCCCGGTGGCGATCACCACGGCGTCGTAGCGCGTGCGCAGCTCGGACGCCCCGACATCCCGGCCGACCACCATCGACGTGCGGAACTTCGTCCCCTCGGCCCGCATCTGCTCGATCCGCCGCTCCAGATGGTGCTTCTCCATCTTGAACTCCGGGATGCCGTACCGCATCAGCCCGCCGAGCCGGTCGTCCCGCTCGTACACCGCGACCGTGTGCCCGGCCCGCGTCAGCTGCTGTGCCGCCGCCAGCCCGGTCGGCCCCGAGCCGACCACCGCGACGGTCCGTCCGGAGAGCCGCTCCGGCGGCCGCGGCGGCGCCAGCCCCAGTTCCCAGGCCCGGTCGGCGATGGCCGCCTCGACGTTCTTGATGGTGACCGCGGGCTGGTTGATCGCCAGCACGCACCCCGCCTCGCAGGGCGCCGGACACAACCGTCCGGTGAATTCCGGGAAGTTGTTGGTGGCGTGCAGCCGGTCGGCCGCCTGCCGCCAGTCGTCCCGGCTGACCAGGTCGTTCCATTCCGGGATCAGGTTGCCGAGCGGACAGGCGTCGTGGCAGAACGGCACGCCGCAGTCCATGCAACGGTCTGCCTGCCGGTTGACGATCGGCAGCAACGCCCCGGGGACGTAGACCTCGTTCCAGTCCCGCACCCGCTCCTCGACCGGCCGCCGGGGCCAGTCCTGCCGGGGCGTGGTCATGAAACCCTTGGGATCGGCCATGGCCGGTTTCCTTGCTGCGGGTACGACGGCCGTGCGTAATAGGGCGGCACTCTTCCGGCCACGATACGACGGGTCGGGCACGGGCGCAGAGTGGGCGGACAGCGCTTTCGGACCGGCCTTCTCAGAGGCCGCCCAGCCCGCCCCGGAAACCTCTCAGGGCACTCTCAGCCCGCCATCGGAACGTCTCAGGACACCCTGAGCCCGAAATCGGAACGTCTCAGGACACCTTCAGGTGATCGCCAGCACGTACGCCAGCGCCGCCCCGGCCGAGGCCACCGTCCGGACGTGGTTCCAGAACGTCCACTCGCGCAGGTACGACGGCCAGTACGCCGCAGCCTCGGGGGTGCCCGGATCCAGCCTGCCCAATATCTCGTTGCGGGGCACGTTCGCCACCATGGTCACCCCGAAGCACCCGAACAGATACAGCGCACTGCCCACCAGCAGCTCCGCCGTGCCGCTCTCGGGCCACAGCACGAACGTCACCACGCCGATCACCGCGCACAGCACCGCCGACCCCACGAACACGATCATGAACGCCGGCATCACCGCCGTGGTGTTGATCGCGTTCATCGCGGCCACCCCCTGTGCCGGCGGCAGCGTGGCCAGTGCCCTCATCACGAACGTCGAGAACCCGCAGAACACCCCGGCCACCACACCGGTCCCGAGCACCCCCAGCACCGTCAGCCAGAAGTACGGTCCATCGATCACCACAACCTCAACTCCCCGTGTCGGCCGGTATCTCGCCCGGCGCCCCCGTCACCACAAGTCGAACCCCGTCCGAGCACCGGGACCATGGCCGAGGAACGCGGGCCCATGCGCGAGCGTCCAGGCCGACGGCACGACCACCGGCCCCGCTCCCGATCCCTCAGCCCGCCTCCGCACCCGTCCCCGCCGACCGCCAGCTCCGCAGCACCGTCTCCACCCCCGCCCTGATCCGCCGTCTGGCCTCGTGCCGCGGCACCCCGCTCATCAGCAGCTGGTCGTACGGCGTCTCCAGATGCCGCACGGACGCCGCCACCGCCGCGACCACCGCCCCCTCCGACAACGCCCGCCCGGCCGCGCTCCGGCCGACCCGCCCGCTGCCCCGCGCCGACGCGTGACCCGCGACGGCCCGCGCCCGCTCCTGAGGACAACCGGGGAACAGCCGCCGTATCTCGGCCGCGAACGCCTCCGCGAACCGCACGTCCTCGGCGGCCCGCCGCCGCGCGTCCCGGGCCCGACGCCGGCGCCGCGCCTCCGCGTCCGCCAGGCAGCGCTCCTCGGCCCGGGCCAGCCCCGCCTCCTCGACCAGAACGCCCTGCCGCTCGTAGCGCGACTTCCGACGGTTGAACCGCACGACGACCGCCGACAGCGTGCTCTCCTCCCGCGACCGCCGCGTCAACGCCGTGTCGCCGCGCGGCAGGAACACCAGATGTCCCAGGTCGGCGCAGTCCAGACAGCGCGGCGTTCCCTCTTCGAGCACGAGCATCCCAAGCGGCCCCGCCTGGCAGTCCGCGCAACGGCGTCTCTTGAGCGGCTGGATCACGAGAAGTCCGGTGCGGGGCGGGGGAGTCGCGAGGTGCGCCATACGTGTTTCCTTCCCCCGCCTCATCCGCGGACCACTCCGAATCCCGCCCTTCGCGATCCCGCCCTTCGCGCCACACCGACGACGCCGGCGACCGGTGCCTGACGCATCATGGGCCGTGTGCGACTCGAAGCGATCACCTGGGACCGGCTCGGCGACCTCCTGGCCGAGCGACTGCTCGGCCTGAAGCCCGCCGACGGCAGCCCCTGGCCCCGCGTCGCCTTCGACGGCGCCCCGGCGGCCCGCCCGGGAGACCTCGCCGAACGCGTCGCCGAGTCGCTGCGTACACGCGGTCGCCCCTCGCTGGTCGTCGGCGCCCAGGGCTTCCTGCGTCCGGCCTCGGTCCGCCTCGAGTACGGTCGCCAGGACGTCGAGGCCTACTACAACGGCTGGTTCGACACCGGCGCCCTGTGGCGCGAGGTGTTCGGCCCCCTCGAACCCGGTGCCGACGGACGCGTCCTGCCCGACCTGCGGGACCCGGCCACCGACCGGGCCACCCGCAGCGACTACGTCCAACTCCCGCCGAGCGGCTTTCTGTTGCTCCACGGCCCCCTCCTGCTGCGTCACTGGTTCCCCTTCGATCTGACCGTCCACGTCCTCCTGTCGCCCGGTGCCCTGCGCCGCCGCACCCCTGAGACCGACCACTGGACACTCCCCGCCTACGAGCGCTACGAAGCCGAGACCGACCCGGCCGGCACGGCCGACGTGCTCGTTCGTGCGGACGATCCTCGCCATCCGGCGTGGAGCGGGTGACCCTGGAACAGGTGGTTCGGCAAACCTCTTTTCTATGCGCGTGCATTTAATTATCCTGGCCGCATGACGATCTCCTCCGCGGGCCCCGTCACCTTCGACGATCCCGTCCGCGCCCTCCTCGACGGCAAGAACTTCGCCGGCGTCGCCACGCTCGGCCCCGACGGGGCTCCGCACAACTCGGTGGTGTGGATCAAGCGGGAAGGCGACACCGTGCTCTTCTCCTCGACCGACGGCCGCCAGAAGGTCCGCAACCTCCGCCGCGACCCCCGCGTCAGCCTCACTGTCTTCGACCTCGCCGACCCCTACACCTCGGTCGAGATCCGCGGCACCGCCGAGATCCTCCCCGACGAGGCCAAGCGCCTGCCGTACGAGCTCTCGCACAAGTACCTCGGCATCGACCCGCCCGCGGAGAAGGACGACGAGGTCCGCGTGATCATCCGTGTCACCCCGCGCAGGATCGTCGGCTTCAACGTCTGAGCGGTGCCCGTCCCGCTGCGGATGCGGCCGTCATGTCGCGCGGCGAGAATGTAGGGCGCCGGTTCCCGCGGTGCGTCCTGTGCCGCGCCGGCCGCCCGGCACCGGGAGGTACTCCATGACCACCGCCGGAGACATCATGCACCGGGGCGCCCAGTGGATCCCCGCCCACGAGACCCTGGACCGCGCCGCCCAGCTCATGCGCGAGCTGAACGTCGGAGCCCTGCCCATCAGCGACGAGGGCGAGCGGCTGTGCGGCATCCTGACCGACCGCGACATCGTCATCGGCTGTGTGGCCATGGGCCACGACCCGGCCAGGGTGACCGCCGGCGAGATGGCCAAGGGCACCCCGCGCTGGATCGACGCGGACGCCGATGTCGCAGACGTGCTGCGGGAGATGCGCGACCACCAGATCCGCCGGCTCCCCGTCATCGACAACAAGCGGCTGGTCGGCATGATCAGCGAGGCCGACCTGGCCCAGCACCTGACGGGGGACCAGATCGCCGACTTCGCCCACGGCGTCTACGCCAGGACGACGACCGGCTGACCGCCGACCTGGAACTCACAGCCAGCCGTTGCGCCTGAACCCGCGGTAGAGGACCAGGCAGGCCGCCGAAATCACGGCTATGACCAGGGGGTAGCCGAACTTCCAGTGCAGCTCCGGCATGTACTGGAAGTTCATGCCGTACACCCCGCAGACCATCGTCGGTACGGCGATCACGGCGGCCCAGGCGGTTATCTTCCGCATGTCCTCGTTCTGCGCGACGGTGACCTGCGCGAGATGCGCCTGCAGGATCGAGTTGAGCAGCTCGTCGAAGGAGGCGATCTGCTCCTTCGCCCGCATGAGGTGGTCGAGTACGTCACGGAAGTACGCCTGTATCTCCGGGTCGACCACCCGGATCGGCCGTGTCGCGAGGTCCTCGACCGGGCGGGCGAGCGGCACCACCGCCCGCTTCAGTTCGAGGAGTTCACGCTTCAGCTGATAGATGCGCCCGGGGTCGGTCCGTGCGCCGCTCTCCGCGAACACGTCCGTCTCCACCTGGTCGATGTCCGCCTGCACCGCGTCCGTGACGTTCAGATAGTCGTCTACCACGTGGTCCGCGATCGCGTGCAGCACCGCGGCCGGACCCTTGCCCAGTTGCTGCGCGTCGGCCTCCAGTTCCTCGCGCAGGGGGCCGAGGGAGCCGTGCATGCCGTGCCTGACGGTGATCACGAAGTCCTCGCCGACGAACACCATGATCTCGCCGGTGTTCACCACCTCGCTGGTCGCCGTCAGCTGCTCGTGCTCGACGTAGCAGACCGTCTTGAACACCGCGAACAGCGTCTCGCCGTACCGCTCCAGCTTCGGACGCTGATGTGCCTCGACCGCGTCCTCCACCGCCAGCGGGTGCAGGTCGAACAGCTCGGCGATGCCCGCGAACTCGTCGTCCGTCGGCTCGTGCAGACCGAGCCAGACGAAGCCGTCCCGGTTCTTGCGCACACGTTCCACCGTGTCGACCAGATCGCTGCCACCCGGCACCCGCACACCGTCCCGATAGCTCACGCAGTTCACCACCGAGGAGCCCAGGGGGGACCGGGCCGGGTGGCTCAGGTCGACGCGCGGGCGCCGTCGAGTCAGCCGTGCCACCCTGCGGAGGCCGCCGACCCTGCCAAGGCTCGTGACCTTCCGCAGATTCCCTGCCATGGACATCTGGATCTCCTCGCGTGGATCTCCTCGTGCGTGACTTGCCGTTCGCGTCAGGAGCCCTCAGCTCCTTCTGCTCGTTCGCGCTGCGCCGCATTCCTGCGTCGTGGCGCGCCAGTCTGCCAGGTCTTCGTAAGCGCCGGGCGAGCCTGTGGGAACAGAGGATTCCGCTTTGTTCCCGCCTGTGGACGAGGGGGTTTGCGCATGTGGACGCCAGGGCTCGACGACTGGTTCTCGGACGGTTCGCCGAAGGACGGCGCAGGAAGGTGCGGTCGCGTCGACCGCTCGCCGCAACCGGGGCAACTGGGATGATCGCGGCATGACGCGATCCGACGGGTATCTCCTCGACAACCGGCAGAGCGAGGCGGCCGAGCGTTTCGACGCCTTCGCCAGGCTCTTCGACCCCACGACCTTCCGGCACCTCGAAGGGTTCGGCGTCGGCCCCGGCTGGCGCTGCTGGGAGGTCGGCGCCGGCGGCACCTCCGTGGTGTCCTGGCTGGCCAAGAAGGTCGGACCGACCGGGAAGGTCGTCGCCACCGACATCGACACCTCCCTCCTGGCCGCCGCCGCACGCCCGCCGGTGGACGTCCGCGTCCACGACGTCGGCACCGAGGAACCACCGGGGGAGGGGTTCGACCTGGTGCACGCCCGGCTCGTCCTCGTCCACGTCCCCGACCACGAACGGGCGTTGCGGTCGATGATCGCGGCCCTGCGCCCCGGCGGCCGCCTCCTGATCGAGGACGCCGACCCTGCCCTGCAGCCCCTCGCCTGCCCCGACGAACACGGTCCCGAGCAGCGCCTCGCCAACCGCCTGCGGCACGGATTCCGCCAACTCCTCGCCGACCGCGGCGCCGACCTCTCCTACGGCCGCCGCCTGCCCCGACTGCTGCGCGAGGCGGGTCTGCGCCAAGTGGAGGCCGACGCCTACTTCCCGCTCGCCTCACCCGCCTGCGCGGCCCTGGAATCCGCCACGATCCGCCAGATCCGCGGCCGGCTCGTCGACGCCGGACTCGCCACGGACGAGGACATCGAGACCCATCTCGCCAAGGTGGCCGCCGGGGGAATGGACCTGGCCACTGCCCCGATGATCTCCGCTTGGGGGCGCAGGGCGTAGACGTGCGGGGAGGTGCTGGGAGATCCGCGGGACCGGTCACGGGAAGCCCGACCGTGGCGTCCGCTCAGTCCCTGCCCGGCGTGGCGTCCGCTCAGTCCCTCCCCGGCCGTGGCGTCCGCTGAGCCCCTCCCCGACCGTGACGTCCGCTCAGCCCCTCCCCGGCGGTCTCCCACCCACTCGCTCGACCGCCTGTGCCCCGGCCCTGCATCCTTCCCGCGCCGCGTCCTCCGGCTCCGCGCCCGCGACCAGCGCGGCGAGGAAGGCGCCCGTGAACGCGTCACCGGCTCCCGTGGTGTCCGTGGGAGTCGCCGGTACGGCGGGGACGTGGGCGGAGACCGCACCGGAGTGGGCCACCAGAGCACCGTCCCGGCCCTGCTTGGTCACCACCAGCGGCACGTGCCGGCTCAGCTTCGCGGCCGCGTCCGACGGGTCGGGGAGCCCGGTGAGCAGGCACGCCTCGTCCCGGCTCGGCAGCAGCAGGTCCAGTCCGTCGACGAGGCCCAGGAAGCGTTCCACCCCCAGCCGCGCGAGGAATCCCGCCGACGCGGGGTCCAGGCTCACCGGCACACCACGCGCGCGTGCCGCCTCCAGCGCGACCGTGACCAGCGCTCGGCTGGGATCGGAGAACAGCAGATAGCCCGACAGGTGCAGCCGGGCCACGCCGTCCAGCAGCGTGTCCGACCAGTCGTCGGGGTCCAGGCGCAGCGACGCCCCGCTGTCGGTCAGGAATGTCCGCTCGGCCGCGTCACCCGCGTCCACCAGGCAGATCACCGTTCCCGTGGCCGCCTGCGGATCGACGACGAGCCGCGGCCGCACCCCGCAAGCGGTCAGTTCCCGCTCGTGCCAGTCCGCCGCGTCCGCGCCGACCCGACCGAGCAGCCGCACCTCCGGGCAGCCCCAGTGTGCCGCCCAGCAGGCCACATTGGCGCCGGCCCCACCCGGCACCGTGCGGATCGCGGCAGCGGTGTCGGTCCCCGGTGCCAGCGGCCCGCGGTGCCGGGCGACGACATCCGTGATCACGTCGCCGACGACCAGCAGGGCACCGCCCGCCGAGGTGACCGCCGCCCGCACACCCTCGGATCCGGCCCCCTCCGGCGTCGTCGTCACGCTCCGGCCCAGGCCGCCGCGATCCGTGCCGCGAGCCTTACGTTGCCGCGTACCGCCGCCAGATTGGCGCTGAGCGAGGCGCCGTCTGTGTGCCGCACCAGATAGTCGAGCAGGAACGGCGTGACGGCCTGCCCGGCGACCCCCTCGGCCTCGCACGCGTGCAGTGCCTCGGTCAGCACACGCGCGTGCAACTCGGGGTCGAGCTGCTCCTCCTCGGGCACGGGATTGGCGACGATCAGCGCCGACTCCGGCCCGTCGAGCGCGTCCTGCGCCCGCATGACGTCCGCCACCTGCCCGGGGTTCTCCAGCGTCCACTCCACCGGATGTCCCGAGTCGGACAGATAGAAGCCGGGGAAGCGGTCCGTGCCGTATCCGGCCACCGCGACGCCCAGCGTCTCCAGACGCTGCAGGGTCGCCGGCACGTCCAGGATCGACTTCACACCCGCGCACACCACGGTGATCCGCGTCCGCGCCAGCAGTCCCAGGTCGGCCGACTCGTCCTGCGTGACCGTCCACTCCCGGTGCACGCCGCCGAGGCCGCCCGTGGCGAACACCCGCACCCCCGCCAGCGCCGCCAGCAGAGCGGTGGCCGACACCGTGGTCGCCCCGCTGGCCCCCGAAGCCACCGCGAGCGGCAGATCGCGATGGCCCAGCTTGCGGATGCCGTCCTCGTTCGCGACCCGCTCCAACTGCTTCTTGTCGAGGCCGACGTGGGGCCGCCCGTCCAGCACGGCGATCGTCGCCGGAACGGCGCCCTCCCGTCGTACGACGTCCTCCAGCTCCAGCGCCACCTGCAGATTCCGCGGACGTGGCAGCCCGTGCGCGATGATCGTGGACTCCAGGGCCACCACGGGTCGACGCGCGTCGACCGCCTCGCGTACTTCCTCCGACACCACCAGCACCACGAGCCCGCCTCCTGTCGTTCGTTTCTCCCCTCATCTCTGGCAAGCGGCGTGCCCGGTCAAACCCTTGCGGTCGGTCGAGGACGACACGAGCCTTGGGTGCATGACCGACAACACGGCACGCCTCGACCACGTCGTCCTCTGGGTACGCGACCCCGAGGCCTCGGCCGGCTTCTACGAGAAGACCGTCGGCTTGGAAACGCTGCGGCTCACCGAATTCGCCGAGGGCACAGCGCCCTTCCCCTCAGTACGGCTCAACGAGGAGACCATCCTCGATCTCATGCCGCTCACCATGGCGGAGCGGATGCGGATGCTCCCGGGAGCCGCCGAGAGCTCGGGGCACCCGGTCAACCACGTCTGCCTGGCCATGCCCGCCGAGCACTTCGAGGAACTGCGGAGCCGACTCCAGGAGGGCTCGGTGCCCGTGTCGGACATCGACCACGACTCGTTCGGCGCCCGCGGAAAGGCCAGGCGCAGCTTCTACTTCCGTGACCCCGACGGGAACGTCTTCGAGGCCCGGCACTACGACTAGCGGATCGAGACCGGGGAGCGGAGGGCGGTGCCCACGCGCGCGTGGCCGTGGCATGGGCACCGTACTTCTCACCGGCCCTCAGACGGGCTGCAGGCTGTCCAGCACCCCATGCGGATTCAGCACGTACTTGCGGCTGGCGCCCTGGTCGAACTCGGCGTAGCCGCGCGGCGCGTCCTCGATGCCGATGACGGTCGCGTTGACCGCCTTGGCGATGTGCACACGCTCGTGCAGGATCGCCCGCATCAGGTTGCGGTGGTACTTCATCACCGGGCACTGCCCGGTCGTGAAGCGGTGGCTCTTGGCCCAGCCCAGGCCCAGCCGCACCTTCAGCGTCCCAGACTTCGCGTCCTCGTCGACCCCGCCGGGGTCGTCCGTGACGTAGAGCCCCGGGATGCCCAGGGCGCCGCCCGCCTGGGTGATCGACATCAGTGAGTTGAGGACCGTGGCGGGCGCCTCCTGGGCGTCCGGGCCGTGGGCCCGGGCCTCGAAGCCGACGGCGTCGACCGCCGCGTCCACCTCGGGCTCGCCGAGGATCTGCTCGATCTGCTCCCCGATGTCACCCTGCGACACGTCGACGGTCTCGCAGCCGAAGCTCCTCGCCTGGGCGAGGCGTTCGGTGTTGAGGTCGCCGACGATGACCACGGCCGCACCCAGCAGCTGCGCCGACGCGGCCGCCGCCAGACCGACCGGGCCGGCCCCGGCGACGTACACCGTCGAGCCGACGCCCGCGCCCGCGGTCACCGCGCCGTGGAACCCGGTCGGGAAGATGTCCGACAGCATGGTGAGGTCGAGCAGCTTCTCGCGGGCCTGGTCCGGGTCCGGGAACTTCAGCAGGTTGAAGTCCGCGTACGGGACCATGGCGTACTCCGCCTGACCGCCGACCCAGCCGCCCATGTCGACATAGCCGTAGGCCGCTCCCGGGCGGGACGGGTTGACGTTCAGACAGATGCCGGTCTTGCGCTCCTTGCAGTTGCGGCACCGCCCGCAGGCGATGTTGAACGGTACGGAGACGATGTCGCCGACATCGATGAACTCGACGTCGGGACCCCGTTCGACGACCTCTCCGGTGATCTCGTGTCCGAGGACCAGCCCTTCGGGCGCGGTCGTCCGCCCGCGCACCATGTGCTGGTCGCTGCCACAGATGTTGCTGGCGAGCACCTTGAGGATCACCCCGTGCCGGCACTTCCGGCCGACGTTGTCGGGCGCGACCCCCGGCCCGTCCTTCACTTCAAGCGTCGGGTAGTCGATGGACTGGACTTCCACCGCGCCCGGCTTGAGATACGCGACTGCCCTGTTTCCGCTCATGCGTGATCGCCGTCCCTTCGGCTTCCGAGCCCTCGGATGCCAGTGGCTGTGCGCATGTTCGAGTCTGCTACGGCCTAGCCTTCCCGGCCACCCTGAACGTGCCCCTTTCGGGCCGCCGAACCGGTCGCTTGAGGGACGGGGCGGATCAGAACAGCGGCTCGGGCAGCACGCCCTCCAGGGCGAGCAGTTTCCGCTTGGTCTCCAGCCCGCCGCCGAACCCGCCGATGCCCCCGTCGCTCTCCACGACCCGGTGGCAGGGCACCACGACCGGCAGCGGATTGGAACCCATCGCCACGCCGACGGCCTGGGCCGCACTGGGCTGCCGCACTCGCCCGGCCAGGTCGCCGTAGCCGACGACGGCTCCGTAGGGCACGCCGGACGCCAGTTCGCGGAACACCTGCCGGTTGAAGCCGGAGATCAGCGACCAGTCCAGCGGCAGGTCGAAGTCGTGCCGCTCGCCCGCGAAGTACATCTCCACCTGTCGTATCGCCTCGGCCAGCAGGGGGGAGTCGGGTGCCTCGACGGGCTCGCCGCCCAGCCGCGACCGGAGCCGCTCGAGCGCCTTGTCGCGCACCGCGTCCGTGGCGTGGAACACGACGTTGACCAGACCCTCGCGGGTCGCGGCGAGCAGCAGCGGACCGACCCCGGTGCCGACCACCGTCCACACGACCTGCTGTTCGTACCGCCCATCGCTGTCCATGCGCCCACGGTACGGCCCGGCACTGACAACGCCCGTCCGGCCGCCGTTCAGGGCGACTGGAGGGCCGCCTGGACGAAGTCGGGCTTGTTGGTGATGACGCCGTCGACGCCGTACCGCGCCGCCCGACGGGCGGCGTCCGCGTCGTCGACGGTCCACGCGAAGACCGACAGCGGCTTGCCGTGCGGCCCCGTGAACGCGTGCACCGTGGAGACGTAGCCCGTCGAGACCGCACCGAGGGAGGGGTTGATCCCGTCGGTGAACGCCGCGTACTCGGGCAGGTGGGCCACGGTCGGCGCACCGAGGTAGGCCGTCGTGACCGCGGGCTTCAGGTGGTGGACGATCTTCAGGCTGGCCGCACTGAAGCTCTGCACGACCAGCCGGCCGGCCAGGTGCCGATGGTCGAGCCAGCCGTCGTTGCCCAGCAGCTTCAGGATCTGCCGTTCGATGCCCGGGTACAGCTCCGGGTTCTTGATCTCGAGCAGCAGCTTCTCGTGATTGCGCTCGACCCGGCGCATGTACTGCTCCAGCGTCGGCACGCGCGTGCCCGCGTAGCGGGGCGCGAACCAGGCGCCCGCGTCCAGGCGAGCGATCTCGGCCGCGGTGAAGTCCTTCACCTTCCAGGGCGCGCGGTCGGGGAAGACCTCCTCCACATCGGTCGTCCGCCGCAGGCTGTCGTCGTGGAGGACGACGAGCTCACCGTCCTTGGTGCGCTGAACGTCGTTCTCGACCCAGGAGAAGCCCATCCGGGCCGCCTTGTCGATGGCGGCCAGGGTGTTCTCCGGCGCACGGGCGGAGGCGCCCCGGTGCGCGATGACCAGGGGCGGCTCGCCGTCGCCCGCCCGGGCGTCGGAACCGGGCAGCAGGAAGGCGGCGGCCCCCAGCAACGCGGTGACGATGGCGACAACTGCGCGCGCGTACATACGCACTCCTCGCGTCGAGCGATCACGAACAGCTCAACTGTGACAGCAGTGAGTCAACGCCGACGGGGTACACAATGACCACACATTGAATGGAGTTGCCCAAGTCCGCTCACTGGTGCCGCACAACTGGGGCAACGACGTGTTTCTTTGCCGGAAAATCGTTCGACCGTTCCGGTGGGGGTCATACTCTCTGCCTCAGCCCTGACCGCTCGGCCGGTCGGGGGAGGGGGCGCAATCATGTAGTTCCGGTACGCAAAGGGCGGGAAGGGCAGCCGCGCATGCAAGGCACGGTCGACGGATTCAGCTACGGACTCGTCACACCGCTGGTGGCCTACCTCATGGCCTGCCTCGGTGGCGCCCTCGGCCTGCGCTGCACCACCAGATCCATGCTCGTTACACATTCCTCGCGCCCGGCCTGGCTCGCCCTGGGCTCGGCGGCGATCGGGTCCGGCATATGGACCATGCACTTCGTCGCGATGATGGGGTTCACGGTCAGACAGGCGCCCCTCCACTACGACAAGGCGATGACGTTCGCCAGCCTGGGCGTCGCCATCGTGATGGTGGGCGTCGGGATCTTCATCGTCGGATACCGCGGCGCCAGGGGGACCGCCCTGTTCACAGGCGGAACGATCACCGGCCTGGGCATCGCGTCGATGCACTACCTGGGCATGGCCGCGATGCGCCTGAACGGAAGGCTGGGGTACAACACGTTCACGGTCGCCGTCTCCGTCGTCATCGCGATGTGCGCCGCCACCGCCGCCCTGTGGGCCGCGGGACAGGTCCGGGGGTTCCTGTGGAGCGTGGGCGCGAGCCTCGTCATGGGTCTCGCCGTCAGCGGCATGCACTACACGGGCATGGCCGCCCTCACCGTCCACCTCCACGGCACGTCCGCCCCCACGTCCGGCGAGTCGCCCGCGGCCCTGCTGTGGCCGATGCTGATCGGACCGCTCGCCTTCCTCCTGATCGCCGCCGTGGTGGTGATGTTCGACCCGCTGATGGTCATGGGCAAGCCCGACTGGAGTCCCGTCGAGCACAAGCCGGGCGTGCCGGCCCACCCCTCCGTCCACCACCCGGCCCACCACCCCCACCGACCGGTCCGGCCTCTGGGCCGCCGCGCCTCCCGCACCCCACAGAACCGCTGATCGGACCGCATTGTCAGTGGGGGGTCGTACGGTGGATGCCATGCGGCCCGTTTCCAACATCGAACGCACGGTGGCGCCCTTCGAGGTCGTCAGCCCCTACCAGCCCAGCGGCGACCAGCCGGCGGCCATCGCCGACCTGGCCAAGCGCATCGAGGCCGGTGAGAAGGACGTCGTCCTGCTCGGCGCGACCGGCACCGGCAAGTCCGCCACCACCGCGTGGATGATCGAGAAGCTCCAGCGTCCCACCCTGGTGATGGCGCCGAACAAGACGCTGGCCGCCCAGCTGGCGAACGAGTTCCGCGAGCTGCTCCCGAACAACGCCGTCGAGTACTTCGTCTCGTACTACGACTACTACCAGCCCGAGGCGTACGTCCCCCAGTCGGACACCTACATCGAGAAGGACTCCTCGATCAACGAGGAGGTCGAGCGCCTGCGTCACTCCGCCACGAACTCGCTGCTCACCCGCCGCGACGTCGTCGTGGTCGCCTCGGTGTCCTGCATCTACGGCCTCGGTACACCGCAGGAGTACGTGGACCGCATGGTCCCCCTCAGGGTCGGCGACGAGATCGACCGCGACGAGCTGCTGCGCCGCTTCGTGGACATCCAGTACACGCGCAACGACCTGGCGTTCACCCGCGGCACCTTCCGGGTCCGCGGCGACACCATCGAGATCTTCCCGGTCTACGAGGAGCTCGCGGTCCGCATCGAGATGTTCGGCGACGAGATCGAGGCCCTCTCCACGCTCCACCCGCTCACCGGCGAGATCATCAGCGACGACCGGCAGCTGTACGTCTTCCCGGCCTCCCACTACGTCGCGGGCCCCGAGCGCCTGGAGCGGGCCGTCAACGACATCGAGAAGGAGCTCGGCGAGCGCCTCGCCGAGCTGGAGAAGCAGGGCAAGCTCCTGGAGGCCCAGCGCCTGCGGATGCGCACCACGTACGACATCGAGATGCTCCGCCAGATCGGCTCCTGCTCCGGCGTCGAGAACTACTCGATGCACTTCGACGGACGCTCGCCCGGCTCCCCGCCCAACACCCTGCTGGACTACTTCCCCGACGACTTCCTCCTGGTCATCGACGAGTCGCACGTCACCGTCCCGCAGATCGGCGCCATGTACGAGGGCGACGCCTCCCGCAAGCGCACCCTCGTCGACCACGGCTTCCGGCTGCCCTCGGCCCTGGACAACCGCCCGCTGAAGTGGGAGGAGTTCCAGGAGCGCATCGGACAGACCGTGTACCTGTCGGCGACCCCCGGAAAGTACGAGCTCTCGCGCGGGGACGGCGTCGTCGAGCAGATCATCCGCCCCACCGGCCTGGTCGACCCGGAGGTCGTCGTCAAGCCCACCGAGGGGCAGATCGACGACCTGGTGCACGAGATCCGCACGCGCACGGAGAAGGACGAACGCGTCCTGGTCACCACCCTCACCAAGAAGATGGCCGAGGACCTCACGGACTACTTCCTGGAGCTCGGCATCCAGGTGCGCTACCTGCACAGCGACGTCGACACCCTGCGCCGTGTCGAGCTGCTGCGCGAGCTGCGCTCCGGCGAGTTCGACGTCCTGGTCGGCATCAACCTCCTCCGTGAGGGACTCGACCTGCCCGAGGTGTCCCTGGTGGCGATCCTCGACGCCGACAAGGAGGGCTTCCTGCGGTCCGGCACCTCCCTGATCCAGACCATCGGCCGCGCGGCGCGCAACGTCTCCGGCCAGGTCCACATGTACGCCGACAAGATCACCCCGGCGATGGAGAAGGCCATCGACGAGACCAACCGCCGCCGGGAGAAGCAGGTCGCCTACAACACGGAGCGCGGCATCGACCCCCAGCCGCTCCGCAAGAAGATCAACGACATCGTGGCGCAGATCGCCCGCGAGGACATCGACACGGAGCAGCTGCTCGGCTCCGGCTACCGCAAGTCCAAGGACGGCAAGGCCGCCAAGGCACCCGTGCCCGCCCTCGGCGGCAAGGCGGCCGGCGGTGCCAAGACCGCCAAGGGCAAGGCCGGGGAGACGGTCCCGACCGACCGTCCCGCGGCCGATCTCGCCGCGCAGATCGAGGAGATGACGGCGCGTATGCGCGCCGCCGCTGCGGACCTGCAGTTCGAGATCGCCGCCCGACTGCGCGACGAGGTCTCCGAGATGAAGAAGGAACTGCGCCAGATGAAGGAGGCGGGACTGGCCTGACCTCGCCGGTCCACCCCGTGCCCCGGCCCGCCGACTGTGTTGCAAGACCGACACAAAGCGGGAGCCGGGGTACGGCACCGTCGGTCCCCCTGCGTAGGGTTCTGCTCAACCGCGGACTCCGCGGCAACAGGGGACAGCTCGAGAGGGGAATCAGCGCGTGACCGTCAACATGACCAAGGGTCAGGCCATCAGTCTGCAGAAGAACGACGGGGGCAGCCTGACCGCGGTGCGCATGGGTCTCGGCTGGCAGGCGGCTCCCCGGCGCGGCCTGTTCGGTTCGCGTACGCGGGAGATCGACCTGGACGCCTCGGCCGTCCTGTTCGCCGACAAGCAGCCCGTGGACGTCGTCTTCTTCCGCCACCTCGTGAGCGACGACGGCTCCGTGCGCCACACCGGCGACAACCTCGTCGGCGGTGTCGGCCAGGGCGGCGACGACGAGGCGATCCTCGTCGACCTCGCGCGCGTCCCGGTCCACATCGACCAGATCGTCTTCACCGTGAACTCCTTCACGGGACAGACCTTCCAGGAGGTGCAGAACGCCTTCTGCCGTCTCGTCGACGAGACCAACGGCCAGGAACTGGCCCGCTACACGCTCGCGGGCGGCGGTGCCTACACGGCCCAGATCATGGCGAAGGTGCACCGCTCGGGCACGGGCTGGACGATGACGGCCATCGGCGCCCCGGCCAACGGCCGCACCTTCCAGGACCTGATGCCGACGATCCTGCCGGTCCTGTAGGACCACCCGAAGAGCTACACACGGCACACCGGCGACACAGGGGGACGAGGGCGATGGCGGCCGAGCTGGTGCGGGGGCAGAACCACCCGCTCTCCCAGGCCCGACTCGAGATCCGGGTCTCGGCCGGCGCGCCGGTCGTGGCCTCGGCCACGCTCGGCGACGAAAACGGCAAGGCGCGGAGCACCGAATGGGTGGCCCACCCGGGTGCGCCGACCCTGCCGGGCCTTGAGGTCTCCCGGCAGGCGGCCGCGGACCACCGTCTCGCGGTGGACCTGGACGCCATGCCGGAGGCCGTCCACCGGGTCAACGTGCTGCTCGCGCTGCCCACGGCGGGCGGTGCGGGCCCGGCCCGCTTCGGCGCCGTGGCCGCCCCCTTCGTCGCCGTCACCGGGCTCGACGGCACCGAGGTCGCCACCTACACGATCACCGGTCTGGACGCCGAGTCGGCCGTCGTGGCCCTGGAGCTCTACCGCCGGCAGGGCGCCTGGAAGGTGCGCGCCGTCGGGCAGGGATATGCCGGCGGTCTCGCCGAACTCCTCACCGACCAGGGCCTGCCCGAGGCCCACCACCTCGCGGGCCACATCGACGAGGCGGTCGCCCAGAGTCTGGCCCGCTCGGTCCAGGCACCCCCGCAGCGGACCGCGGACGGCGACCGTACGCGGCAGGCAGCGGGACCGCACGCCTCTCCCTACGGCCCGCAGAGCACGCCCGCGTCCGGCGCCGCGCAGCCCACGGTGCCGCAGGGCCTCACGCCCCCGGATTCCTCGGCGCTCACCCAGCCGTCCGCGCCCACCGTCTCCGGCCCCATCGACTACAGCCACCCGGGCCGCAGGCCCGCCGCACCCCCGCCGCCCGTCCCGACGGCGCCCCCGGCCTCGCCGGGACAACCGGCGCAGCCCGTCGCCGGCGACGCGACCGGCTGGTCCATGGACGAGCGGCTGTACAACCAGGTCTGGGGCATGTTCGAGGACCTGGCCCGCACGACCGCCGCCTACCGCAGCGCCGTCGACTTCGCCGACTCCCGGATGGAGAAGGAACTCGACCAGGCCCTTTCCGACCCGCGCAGCAGGATCGGCGGACAGGGCGACGCCGCGCGGGAAGCGGCGCAGGCCAAGCACGCGCACCTCGTCGACCAGGCACGGGCGGCCCTGGACCGCGACCTCGCCCAGCTCTCCGCCGAGGCCGACGTCGTCGAGCCCGCGCTGCCGCCCGCGTACGCGCGCTGGGACAACCCCGTCTGGCACGGCTACCGGGTGCCGATGGAGCTCCCGATGGCCGTCCGCGTGGGCGATCTCCATCTACCGGAGAGCGGGCTGCTGCGCATCCCGATGCTGGTGCGGCTGCCGTTGGAGCGGGGTCTTTGGATCGACAGCGGACGCTCCGAGCTGTTTGACGAGTCGTTCGCCGACGCCGCGGGACTGGGGCACCTCGCCATGGAGACGGCGGTCGCGCTCGCGGCCCGTCTGCTGGCCGTCTATCCCGCCGGCGAGTTCGCCGTGCACGTCGTGGACCCGGCGGGCTCGGGCGCGCGGGCTCTCGCACCGCTGGTGCGCACCGGTGTGCTCGGGGCCCCGCCCGCGCTGGGTGCCGCCGGCGTGGCGGACGTCCTCGGCCGTCTCACCGAGCGCGTCGACCTGGTGCAGATGGCGGTGCGCGGCGGCGCCCCCGACGCGCTGCCGCCCGGCTTCGACACGGCGGAGCAGCTGCTGATCGTCAACGACTTCCCGCACGGCTTCGACGACAGGGCCGTGAACCAGTTGCGCTACCTCGCGGACGAGGGCCCCGCCGTCGGTGTCCACCTGATGATGGTCGCGGACCGGGAGGAGGCCTCGAGCTACGGGCCCCTGCTCGACCCCTTGTGGCGTTCGCTGCTGCGACTGACGCCGGTGCCCGACGACCACCTCGCCGACCCCTGGGTCGGCCACGCCTGGACGTTCGAGCCCGCGCTCGTACCGCCCGGGAGCCAGGTCCTGCAGCAGGTGCTCACTTTGGTGGCGGCAGCCCGTACCAAGTACACGTAAAGCGACTCTGAGCTGCTGCTTTGACCTTTCTTTTGCCAATCACTTTACCTTTCCTTGGTGATTGGGGTACGGTTGTTCCCACGGAGGGGAGTACTCCCTGTCGACTGCGGCGTACCCGTCAATACGGATCCGATCGGATCCCGGGGCGTCGGCCCACCGTGGGTGGAAGAGACCTCCGGCAGCGCGACGACGCTGGTAATTGGCCGTTCCGTCCTGCCGGAGGCGCAGTGGATGTTTCCGTGAACCTGTGGGTTCTGACCATCGTGGGCCTTGCCGCCCTGATCGCGGTCGACTTCTTCATCGGCCGCAAACCGCACGACGTGTCGATCAAGGAAGCGGGGATCTGGACGATCGTCTGGATCGCCCTCGCCGGGCTCTTCGGACTCGGTCTGTTCGTCTTCGCGGGCGGACAGCCCGCCGGCGAGTTCTTCGCGGGCTTCATCACCGAGAAGTCCCTGAGCGTCGACAACCTCTTCGTCTTCGTCCTGATCATGGCGAAGTTCGCCGTGCCCTCGCAGTACCAGCAGCGGGTCCTGCTGATCGGCGTCCTCATAGCCCTGGTCCTGCGGGCGATCTTCATCGCCGCGGGTGCCGCGATCCTCGCCAGCTTCTCGTGGGTGTTCTACCTCTTCGGCGCCTTCCTGATCTGGACCGCCTGGAAGCTCATCCAGGAGGCCCGGGCCGGCGAGGAGGAAGAGGAGTTCGAGGAGAACAAGCTCCTCAAGGCCGCCGAGCGTCGCTTCGGCGTGGCCGACCGCTACCACGGCACCAAGCTGTTGATCCAGCAGAACGGCAAGCGGGTCATGACCCCGATGCTGGTCGTGATGCTGGCGATCGGCACCACGGACGTCCTCTTCGCCCTCGACTCGATCCCCGCGATCTTCGGCCTGACCCAGGACCCGTACATCGTCTTCACCGCCAACGCCTTCGCCCTGATGGGCCTCAGGCAGCTGTACTTCCTCATAGGTGGCTTGCTCAGGAAGCTGGTCCACCTCAGCTACGGCCTGTCGATCATCCTCGGCTTCATCGGCGTCAAGCTGGTGCTGCACGCCCTGCACGAGTCCGGCGTGCACGTCCCGGAGATCTCCATACCGGTCTCCCTGGGTGTGATCTGCACGGTCCTGATCGTCACCACGATCACCAGCCTGCGTGCCTCGAAGAAGCAGGCGGCGGTCGAGGCGGCGCAGGCCGGGAGCGAAGGCGCTCCGAAGGACGGCGTCCAGGTCTGAGGACGACCGGCGTAGGAACAACCAGCACCGGGAGCGAGACGGGATGAATTGCAACATATCGCTCCCGGTGCTTCGTTGGTTGCCAGGCGATCCCACCCCGGGAGAGCCATGGCCCGGTGGAGGAACCCGTGGACGCACCGGAGAAGTTCGTACAGATCATCGACTTCGAGACCGACCGCATCGAGGAACTGCGGAAGCTGGGCGAGGAGATGGACCAACGCTTCGCGGGCCGCAGCGGCGGTCCCACGCACCGCCTCGTCCTCAAGGACAGGAACCGGCCGGGCCGCTACCTCGTGGTGATCGAGTTCGACTCGTACGAGCAGGCGATGGCCAACAGCGACGACCCCGAGACCTCCAAGTTCGCCGAGCGGATGGCCGCGTTGTGCACCCGGCCGCCGTCCTTCACCGACTGCGACGTCCAGGAGATGACACAGCTCACATGACACGATCCGGGCCCCGTACCACCGGAATGCGGGGCCCGTGCCCCTCTGCGAGGATCGCTCCATGATCGCTCGGCTCGGGTCGCTCACCAGCCAGTGGACGTCTCTCGTGCCGGTTCTGGCGGTCGTCCTGCTGATCTTCACCTGGGGGCGTGACCTCCCCGGCGTGGTCGTCGCGCTGGTGACGCTGGTCCTCGCGGGGGCCGTGCTGGCCGCCGTCCATCACGCCGAGGTGGTCGCCCACCGGGTCGGGGAACCTTTCGGCTCCCTCGTCCTCGCGGTCGCCGTCACGATCATCGAGGTCGCCCTCATCGTCACCCTGATGGCAGACGGCGGCGACAAGGGCTCGACCCTGGCCAGGGACACGGTCTTCGCGGCCGTGATGATCACCTGCAACGGCATCGTCGGCATCAGTCTGCTCGTCGCCTCGCTCCGGCACGGCACCGCGGTGTTCAACCCCGAGGGCACCGGCGCCGCCCTCGCGACCGTCGCGACCCTGGCCACGCTCAGCCTGGTCCTGCCGACGTTCACCACCAGCCGGCCCGGCCCGGAGTTCTCCGCCATCCAGCTCACCTTCGCCGCGATCTCCTCCCTGATCCTCTACGGCCTGTTCGTCGCGACCCAGACGGTGCGCCACCGTGACTACTTCCTGCCCATCCCCCGCCAGGGCGACGTGATCACCGCCGACGACCACGCCGACGCACCCACCGCCCGCACCGCGTGGATCAGCCTGAGTTTCCTCGGCCTCGCGCTGATCGGCGTGGTCGGCCTGGCCAAGGGCGTGTCCCCGACGATCGAGTCCGGTGTGGAGGCCGCCGGGCTGCCCCATGCCGTCGTCGGCGTGATCATCGCCCTGCTGGTGCTGCTGCCCGAGACCATCGCCGCCCTGCGCTCCGCCCGCCGCGACCGGGTGCAGACCAGCCTGAACCTCGCGCTCGGCTCGGCCATGGCCAGCATCGGCCTGACCATCCCCGCCGTCGCCCTGGCTTCGGTGTGGCTCTCCGGCCCACTGGTGCTCGGACTCGGCGCCACCCACATGGTGCTGCTCGCCCTGACCGTGGTGGTGGCCTCCCTGACGGTGGTGCCCGGACGGGCCACCCCGTTGCAGGGAGGCGTCCATCTCGTGCTGTTCGCGGCCTACTTGGAGCTGGCGATCAACCCGTAGAAACGTCCCCGCAGACCCGCTGCCGGGGCGCCGTGATAGACCGGGTCCGAACAGTGGTCCCCGTGGATCGCTCTATCCGACCGGACCGGAGGAACCGTGCCCCGCACCCTGGCCAACGCCCCGATCATGATCCTCAACGGGCCGAACCTGAACCTGCTCGGCCAGCGGCAGCCCGAGATCTACGGCAAGGACACCCTGGCCGACGTGGAGGCCCTGTGCGCCAAGGCCGCGGCCGCGCATGGCGGCCGAGTGGACTTCCGGCAGTCCAACCACGAGGGCGAGCTGGTCGACTGGATCCACGAGGCACGGCTGAACCACTGCGGGATCGTCATCAACCCCGGCGCCTACTCGCACACGTCCGTGGCGATCCTGGACGCGCTCAACACCTGCGACGGACTGCCCGTGCTGGAGGTCCACATCTCCAACATCCACAAGCGGGAGTCCTTCCGGCACCACTCCTACGTGTCGCTGCGCGCCGACGGCGTCATCGCCGGCTGCGGTGTCCAGGGATATGTCTTCGGAGTGGAGCGGGTGGCGGCACTGGCGGGTCCCGCGCAGGCCGAGGCATAGCCATCGCGCGCGGCGTAACTCCCGCTCGCGGCGCAGGCATCGCGCCCGGCGTAACTCCCGCTCGCCAGGAGGGCGCCCCTTACCAGGCCGCTTACAGCCGCCCCGCCTCGACGATGCGTCGCAGGAAACGCCGTGTGCGTTCCTGCTGCGGGTCGCCGAAGATCTGCTCGGCCGTACCTCGTTCCAGGACGACACCTCCGTCCAGAAAACAGACCTGGTCGGCGACGTCCCGGGCGAAGCCCATCTCGTGCGTCGCCAGCACCATGGTCATCCCGTCGCCCTTCAGGTCGCGCACGACGGTGAGCACCTCGCCGACGAGCTCCGGGTCGAGCGCGGCGGTGATCTCGTCGAGCAGCAGCAGCCGGGGCCGCACGGCGAGGGCACGCACGATGGCCACACGCTGCTGCTGGCCGCCGCTCAGCCGGTCCGGGTAGGCGTGGGCCTTCTCGCTGAGCCCGAGCCGCTCCAGCAGCTCTCCGGCGCGCTCCTCGGCCTCCTCGCGGGACACGCCGTGGACGCGCCGCGGGGCGAGGGTGATGTTGTCCAGCACGGTCATGTGCGGAAACAGGTTGTACGCCTGGAAGACCACGCCGATACGGCGCCGTACGGCGTCCTGGTCGACGCGCGGATCCGTGATCTCCTCGCCGTCGAGCCAGATGGCGCCGTCGTCGATCTCCTCCAGCAGGTTCGCGCACCGCAGCAGCGTCGACTTGCCCGAACCCGAGGCACCGATCAGAGCGGTCACCGTGTGGGGGGCGACCTCCAGGTCGACGTCCCGCAGAACCACGGAGCCGCCGAACGTCTTGCGCACGGACTCCATGCGCAGCACGGGGGCGTCGCTCATATCGCTCCTCCTTGAGCGCGCTGCCGGTCCATCCGCGCCGTCACCCAGTCCGTGAAGCGCGTCATGGGGATCGTCAGCGCCACGAAGACCAGTCCCGCGACGATGTACGACGTGTAGTTCATGCTGCGCTGCGCGATGATGTCGGCCGCCCGCACGGCGTCGATCGCGCCGCCGATCGACACCAGACCGGTGTCCTTCTGGAGGGACACAAGGTCGTTGAGCAGAGGTGGCACCTGACGGCGTACGGCCTGGGGGAGGACCACGTACCGCAGCGCCTGCCGGTTGGTCAGGCCCAGCGAGCGGGCCGCGGCCCGCTGCGAGGGATGGACGGACTCGATGCCCGCGCGGAACACCTCGGCCACGTAAGCGGAGTACGTCAGCGTCAGCGCCGTACCGCCGAGCAGCACCGGATCGACCGTCACGCCCTGCAGACGCAGCGCGGGTACGCCGAAGATCACGATCATCAGGTTGATGATCAGCGGCAGGCCGCGGAAGAAGTCCGTGTATGCGGCCGCGAGCGCCCGCAGCGGGAAGAACACCGGCCCGGGCAGAGTGCGCGCGATGGCGATCAGCATGCCGAGGACCAGCACCAGCACGCCGCAGACGAGCAGCAACCGGACGTTGAGCCAGAGCCCTTCGAGGACCTTGGGCAAGGCCTCGCGCGCGTAGTGCGCGTCGAAGAAGGTCTCCTTGGTGCGCGGCCAGCCGGGCGCGTTGACGACGACCACGTACAGCACGACGGCCGTGAGGAGGGTGGACAGTGCGGCGATGGCGGTCGCACGGCGGGCGCGGGCACGCTTGTGACGCTCCCGGTCCAGACGCCGCTCCGAGGGGACGTACGCTTCGTCCGCGCCCGGCGCGCCGCCCCCGCCGTCCGCGCCTTCCCGGCCCGAGTCGTCCTTGAGGAGCGTCACTTGAGCACCGGAGCGTCGACGGCGTCGGACAGCCACTGCTTCTCAAGCTTCGCCAGCGTGCCGTCCTCGCGGAGGGCGTCCACCGCCGACGACACGCACGACGTGAGAGCGCTGCCCTTGTCGAGGACGAGCCCGAACTGCTCGGGCGTGGTGCCCTGGTTCTCGAACTGGCCGACGATCCTGGCGTTGGTCACCTGGGCCGCGGTGACGTAGAACGCGGTCGGCAGATCGGTGACGATCGCGTCGACCTGGCCGTTCTTGAGAGCGGAGATGGCCTGGTCGTTCATGGAGTACACGGCCGCCTGCTGCGACGGCTTCACCACGTCGCTGATGTAGTTCAGGCTTGTCGTGCCGACCTGGGCGCCCAGCTTGAGGCCCTTGAGGTCCGCGATGCCGGTCGCCTTGGCGGCCTTGCTGCCCTTGAGCGCGATGACGGCCTGACGCACGTCGTAGTAGCCGGACGAGAAGTCCACGGCCTTCTTGCGCTCGGCGCTGACCGACACCTGGTTGATGTCGAAGTCGAAGGTCTTCTCGCCGGGAGCGAAGGCCTTGTTGAAGGGAACGCTCTGCCAGACGACCGCGCTCCTGGCGTATCCGAGCTGCTGGGCGACGGCGTACGCGACCGCCGACTCGAAGCCCTTGCCGTTGGCCGGCTTGTCGTCCTTGAACCAGGGCTCGTACGCGGGCTCGTCGGTGGCGATCGTCAGCCTGCCGGAGGTCTTGGTGGCCAACTTGCCCTTGGCGCAGGTGCTTCCGGTCGATCCCGAGGCGTTGTCGCTCGCCTTGTCCTCCGGCTGCGGCGCGCAGCCGACGGCTGTGGCGAGCAGGACGATGGTTGCCGCGGCGACGGCGCGGCGCATTGCGCGAGGGGCGAGATGCATGGCGGGAGATTGACAGCCCGACGTCTCGTTTGTCGAGGTCACGTCGGCAACTGTCCGCATACTGGGAACGGGTGTTGCATTCCTGTGAACGCGCTCCGGCCGCACGCGGTGGAACGCCGGGGCCGCCGGTCGAGGGCGGGGTTGGGTGGACCGGCGGCCCGTACCGCGCAGGAGCCGTCATCCTGAGCGGGGCGATTTCCAGTTGACCGCGCAACCAAGTGCGCCGGGAGCGCGCGCATGGCCCCGGCGCGTGCGAACGGTTCACACGGGGCGCGCACCGACTCGGCGCGGGCGTACGGAACTTCGACGGTGGGGTGCGGGTCTTCGGCCCACGCGGTGCGGGACTTCGGCCCAAGGCGTGCGGGACTTCGGCCCAGGGGTGCGTGACGCATTCGCCGTTCCGTGCGCTGTACGGCATGACTCCCATGGGTCACGGGCCCGTCCTCTCGAGGCGGCAAGCGGGCCGAGGCGCACAGGGGCGGAGGATCGATCGACCCTCCGCCCCTGTGCGCCGTCCGGAGACCGTCACCACCCGCGCGCGTGCCACTCCGGCAGGTGGGGTCGCTCCGCGCCCAGCGACGTGTCGTTGCCGTGCCCCGGATAGACCCAGGTCTCGTCCGGCAGCACGTCGAAGATCTTCGTCTCCACGTCGCGGATCAGGCTCGCGAACGCCTTCGGATCCTTCCGGGTGTTGCCGACCCCGCCGGGGAAGAGGCAGTCGCCCGTGAACACATGGGGATGCCCGTGCGGGTCGTCGTAGACGAGCGCGATCGAGCCCGGCGTGTGCCCGACCAGGTGGCGCGCGGTGAGCTCCACCTGCCCCACCCGGATGGTGTCGCCGTCGTCGACCAGGACGTCGGTCGGCACCGGGATGCCCGAGGCGTCGTCCCGGCCCGCGTACGTGCGCGCCCCGGTGGCCGCGACGACCCGGGCGAGCGCCTGCCAGTGGTCCCCGTGCTGGTGCGTGGTGACGACGGAGGCGATGCCGTCGTCACCGATCATGCCGAGCAGGATGTCCGCGTCGTTGGCCGCGTCGATCAGCAACTGCTCGTCCGTGGCCCGGCAGCGCAGCAGATAGGCGTTGTTGTCCATCGGGCCGACCGCGATCTTGGTGATCATCAGGTCCTTGAGCTCGTGCACGTCCGCCGGGCCGCCGACCGTCACCTGTCCGCTGTACGTCATGGCGGTCAGCCTATAGCGGGGGAGGGCGCAGGAGTCCCCGCCGAAGGTCGCGCCCGCGGCCGAGTGGGGCCCGCGCCCTACAGCGGCGGCAGTCCGGGAAGCGAGCCGCCCCGCACCGTCAGCCCGGAGCCGTCCCGGCGCCCCGCGAGCCAGCCCAGCAGCTCGGGCGCCGGCCCCGTCACCGTGATCTCCACGTCCGCCGCCTCCCGGCCGGTCCGCCACGCGCGCGTGCCGTCCATGAGGCGGGTCGGCGGCACGTCCGGGTGGCCCGAGAAGCGGTCGGCCAGGAAGGCGATCTCCCGCTCCGTGAACTGCTCCGGCACGTCCTCCAGCTCGTATCCGATGCCGAGGTCCACGTGATGCAGCTCCACCTCAGCCCAACGCCGGAACGGCACCCGGGACGCCGAGTCGGTGACCCCGTTGCGCAGCTCCACAGTCCGCGACCAGTCCGCGGGTGCCGCCCCCGCCGCCTGGAAGCGGGCTGCGCTCTCGCGCAGATCGGCGAGCTGTGTCTGAAGGGGGCGCGGCGCGTCACGCTCGATGTCGGCGTCGCGGGCCTTGCCGGAAACGTACATGGGGCGGCCCTCCAGGACGTTCACGAGGGCGTCGGCGTTGCGGGCGAGGTGCGCGAGAACGTGGCCACGGGTCCAGCCCGGCAGCCGTGACGGCTCGGTCACCGACGCGTTGTCCAGTTCGGCGGCTGCGGTGAGCAGCCGGTTCGTCGCGTCATGTACAGACGCCAGGTCATGACCGTGATCAATCATGGTGCTGACCCTAGCCTCGCCACACCTTTGGGTGAAGGTGGTGAAGCAGTGCCGTAAATCGAAAGCACGTGCTATATGGTCGGGAGTGGCGTCGGGCATGCTGGATGGCCGGGGATTGTTATGCAACCCGGAATCCGACCGGCGTTGTCAGTGGCTCCCCCTAGTGTGAGAAGACACGGGGGCCTCGCCCCTGTCACTTCTCTCAAGAAAGGTGCGGACCGGCGTGGCCGACCGTCTCATCGTCCGTGGCGCGCGCGAGCACAACCTGAAGAATGTCTCGCTCGACCTGCCGCGCGACTCGCTCATCGTCTTCACGGGCCTGTCGGGGTCGGGCAAGTCCTCGCTGGCCTTCGACACCATTTTCGCCGAGGGGCAGCGGCGCTACGTGGAGTCGCTCTCCTCGTACGCCCGTCAGTTCCTCGGCCAGATGGACAAGCCGGACGTCGACTTCATCGAAGGTCTGTCGCCGGCGGTCTCCATCGACCAGAAGTCGACCTCGCGCAACCCGCGCTCGACGGTCGGCACGATCACCGAGGTCTACGACTACCTCCGGCTGCTCTTCGCGCGCATCGGCAAGCCGCACTGTCCCGAGTGCGGCCGCCCGATCTCGCGCCAGTCGCCGCAGGCCATCGTGGACAGGGTCCTGGAGCTGCCGGAGGGGAGCCGCTTCCAGGTGCTGTCGCCGCTGGTGCGGGAGCGCAAGGGCGAGTTCGTCGACCTCTTCGCCGACCTGCAGACCAAGGGCTACAGCCGGGCGCGCGTGGACGGCGAGACCGTCCAGCTCTCCAACCCGCCGACGCTGAAGAAGCAGGAGAAGCACACCATCGAGGTGGTCGTCGACCGCCTCACGGTGAAGGACTCCGCCAAGCGCCGCCTCACCGACTCCGTGGAGACCGCCCTCGGCCTGTCCGGCGGCATGGTCGTCCTCGACTTCGTCGACCTCCCCGAGGACGACCCCGAGCGCGAGCGCATGTACTCGGAGCACCTGTACTGCCCGTACGACGACCTGTCCTTCGAGGAGCTGGAACCCCGCTCCTTCTCCTTCAACTCGCCCTTCGGCGCCTGCCCCGAGTGCACCGGCATCGGCACGCGCATGGAGGTCGACCCGGAACTGATCGTCCCGGACGAGGACAAGTCCCTCGACGAGGGCGCCATCCACCCCTGGTCGCACGGTCACACCAAGGACTACTTCGGCCGCCTGATCGGTGCCCTGGCGGACGCGCTGGGCTTCCGGACGGACATCCCCTTCGCCGGCCTGCCGCAGCGGGCCAAGAAGGCCCTGCTCCACGGCCACAAGACCCAGATCGAGGTCCGCTACCGCAACCGGTACGGCCGCGAGCGCGTGTACACGACGCCCTTCGAAGGAGCCGTCCCCTTCGTCAAGCGCCGGCACAGCGAGGCCGAGAGCGACTCCAGCCGGGAGCGCTTCGAGGGCTACATGCGCGAGGTGCCCTGCCCCACCTGTGAGGGCACCCGCCTGAAGCCGATCGTCCTCGCGGTCACGATCATGGGGAAGTCGATCGCCGAGGTCTCGGCGATGTCCATCAGCGACTGCGCGGACTTCCTTGGCGAGCTGAAGCTGACCGCCCGCGACAAGAAGATCGCCGAGCGCGTGCTGAAGGAGGTCAACGAGCGGCTGCGCTTCCTGGTCGACGTCGGCCTGGACTACCTCTCCCTCAACCGCGCGGCCGGCACCCTCTCCGGCGGCGAGGCCCAGCGCATCCGCCTGGCCACCCAGATCGGCTCCGGCCTCGTGGGCGTCCTGTACGTCCTCGACGAGCCGTCCATCGGCCTGCACCAGCGCGACAACCACCGGCTGATCGAGACCCTGGTCCGGCTGCGCGACATGGGCAACACGCTCATCGTCGTCGAGCACGACGAGGACACCATCAAGGTCGCCGACTGGGTCGTCGACATCGGCCCCGGCGCGGGCGAGCACGGCGGCAAGGTCGTGCACAGCGGCTCACTGAAGGAGCTGCTCGCCAACGCCGAGTCGCAGACCGGTCAGTACCTGTCCGGCAAGAAGGCGATCCCGCTGCCCGACATCCGCCGCCCGCAGGACCCGTCCCGCCGGCTCACGGTGCACGGGGCCCGCGAGAACAACCTGCAGGACATCGACGTCTCGTTCCCGCTGGGCGTCTTCACGGCCGTCACGGGGGTGTCCGGTTCCGGCAAGTCCACGCTGGTCAACGACATCCTGTACACGCACCTGGCCCGCGAGCTGAACGGCGCGCGCAACGTCCCCGGCAGGCACACGCGCGTGGACGGCGACGATCTCGTCGACAAGGTCGTGCACGTCGACCAGTCGCCCATCGGCCGCACCCCGCGGTCCAACCCGGCGACCTACACCGGCGTCTTCGACCACATCCGCAGGCTGTTCGCCGAGACCACCGAGGCGAAGGTCCGCGGCTACCTGCCCGGCCGGTTCTCCTTCAACGTCAAGGGTGGCCGCTGCGAGAACTGCGCGGGCGACGGCACGATCAAGATCGAGATGAACTTCCTCCCGGACGTCTACGTCCCGTGCGAGGTCTGCCACGGCGCCCGGTACAACCGGGAGACGCTGGAGGTCCACTACAAGGGCAAGTCCATCGCCGAGGTCCTGAACATGCCCATCGAGGAGGCGATGAACTTCTTCGAGGCCGTCCCGGCGATCAACCGTCACCTCTCGACGCTGAACGACGTCGGTCTGGGCTACGTCCGCCTCGGCCAGTCCGCGACCACCCTTTCCGGTGGTGAGGCGCAGCGCGTGAAGCTCGCCAGCGAGCTGCAGAAGCGCTCCACGGGACGCACCGTCTACGTCCTCGACGAGCCGACCACCGGCCTGCACTTCGAGGACATCAGCAAGCTGCTCAAGGTGCTGTCCGGCCTGGTCGACAAGGGCAACACGGTCATCGTCATCGAGCACAACCTCGACGTCATCAAGACCGCCGACTGGATCGTCGACATGGGTCCCGAGGGCGGTGCCGGCGGCGGACTCGTCGTCGCCGAGGGCACGCCCGAGGAGGTCGCCGGAGTCCCGGCCAGCCACACCGGCAAGTTCCTGCGCGAGGTCCTCGGAGCCGACCGGATCAGCGACGCTGCCCCCGTGAAGGCTCCGCGCAGGACGGCGGCGAAGAAGACGGTCGCGGCCAAGTCGACGGCGAAGAGGACGGCGACGGCCAAGGCCGCGGCGACCAGGAGCACGACGGCCAAGACCGCCGACAACACGGCCGCGAAGAAGGCGACGCCCGCGAAGAAGACAACACGGGCGCGCAAGGCCTGAGGTCACCGAACGACGGAGAAGGCACGGCGCCCCGCGGGAGTTCCCCGCGGGGCGCCGTTCGTCACAGGTCTCCGAGTTCGGAGGCGTACGGCGGCTCCGCGCCCGCCCGGGAACACGTGACGGCGGCCGCCCGCGCCGCGAATCGCAGCAGCCTCGTCCACCCGTCGGCGCCCAGCCCCAGGAGTGCCTCGGCGGACAGGGCGTCCTGGGCGGCCAGACCGTGCAGCAGAGCCGCGTTCACGGTGTCTCCGGCACCGATCGTGTCCACGACCTCGACCTTCTCGCCCGGCACGGAATGCACCGCGCCGTCCGCCGTGAAGACGCTCAGCCCGTCACCGCCCTGGGTGATCACCACTGCCGAAGGTCCCGCGGCCAGCCACTCACGCGGGGTGCCGCCCAGCCACAGGGCGTCCTCCTCGGAGAGCTTCAGCAGGGACACCGACGGCAGCCAGCTCTTGAAGCGCGCCCGGTAGGCGTCCGCGTCCGGGATCAGCCCGGCCCGGATGTTGGGGTCGAGCGCGGTGAACACGCCCTGTTCGGCCGCCGTTCGCATCAGCTCCTCGTAGGCGCTCGCGCCGGGCTCCAGGACGAGCGAGCACGTCCCGAAGGACACGGCGCGCGTCCCGGCGGGGAGCGTCGCAGGCGCGGTGAACAGCCGGTCGGCGGTGCCCTCGACGTAGAAGGAGTAGGCGGCCGAGCCGTTTCCGTCGATCGTCGCGACCGCGAGCGTGGTCGGCTCGGGGCCGCGCTGCACGGCCGACACGTCCACGCCGGCTTCCCGGAGCCCGTCGAGGAGGGCCTCGCCGAAGGCGTCCAGCGAGGTACGCGAGCAGAACGCGGTGGGCGAGCCGAGGCGGCCGAGGGCCACGGCGGTGTTGTACGGGCCGCCGCCGAGCGCCGGCTTCAGCCCGGCGAGGGCACCCGTGCCCTGCGGTACCAGATCGATCAGGGCCTCACCGGCGACGACGATCACGAGACGGTTCCTCTCTCGAACTGCGCGGACTGCGGGTACTGCGTGGACCTGCCGGCGTGAGCGGGTCGCGCCGACTCACCGGTCCGCTCGGACTCGGCGGACCGCTCCGACTCCCCGGACCGTCCGTCCTCCCCGGACCGTCCGTCCTCCCCGGACTCCCCGGACTCCCCGGATTCCGCGGATCGGTCGGCTGGTGCCGCCGGACCGGGTTCCGGGCACCCGCACGAGGTCCGGTGGACGAAGGCGCAGGGCAGCCGCACGGTGCGGGCGGGCCGGTCCGGTGCGGCGAGGCGGTCCAGCAGAAGCCGTACCGCCTGGGTGCCGATCTCCCTGCCGGGCTGGGCGATCGCGGTGAGCCGCGGGGAGAAGAGATCGGCCCAGGGGAAGTCGTCGAAGCAGCACAGCGCGATGTCGTCGGGCACGGACAGACCGCGGTCGCGCAGGGCGCGCAGGGCACCGAGGGTCATCGCGTTGTTGGCCGTCACGAGCGCGGTGGGCGGGGCGGCGAGGGACAGCAGGGCGGCCGTGGCCCGTTCGGCACCGGCCGACTCGGAGTCGCCGTGCGCCAGCAGACGCTCGTCGTGGGGGAGGCCGGCGGCCGCGATCCCCTCCCGGTAGCCGGCGATGCGCTCGCGGGTGGTGCTGAGGCCGGGCAGCCCGGCGATCAGGGCGATGCGGCGGTGGCCGCGTCCGGCGAGGTGGGCGACGAGCCGTGCGGTCGGTTCCGCGCTCTCGGCACAGACCTGGTCGAAGCGCAGGCCGCCGTCACCCGACCCCGGAGCCCCTTCGGGCGAAGCCGCGGCCGTGTCGACCAGCCGGTCGAGGAAAACGGTCGGTACGTCATGGCGCGCGAGGTAGGCGATGAGTTCGCGTGGGTCGGCCGAGGGAGCGACGATCATGCCGTCCACGCGCCGTTCGTGCAGCAGCTGGACGACCGTGCGCTCGTGGGCGGGATCGTCGTGCGGGTCGGCGATGAGCAGGCCGTGGCCCGCGTCCAGGGCGGCCGCTTCCACGCCTTGGAGGATCTCCGTGAAGTACGGGTTTCTGATGGCCGAGACCGCGAGACCGATCGACCGGGTGCGGGAGGTCACCAGGGAACGGGCCAGGTTGTTCGGTGTGTAGCCCAGCCGCTCGATCGCGTCCAGGACGGACTGCCGGGTGTGCGGCAGGACCGGCCGGGTGCCGTTGAGGACGTGCGAGACGGTCGCCACGGACACCCCGGCGCTCCGCGCGACATCGGCCATGGTCGGCACCGCGTCCTCCTCTCCGTACCGAGCGCTTGAGGCCGGCTGTCCGTACCACGCGCTCCAGGGCGGAACGTATCTCATTCCCCGCGCGACGTAAACGCTTACGCAAGCGTTTAACTCACACCACCCCCGACCAGCGGTTCGGCGGTCGCCCGGGAGTATCGTCGCCGTGCACCAGCCCCTCACCAGCGGAGAACCGTATGCCTGCCCGCCCTTCCCCGAGCCGTCGTACCGTCCTGCGGGGCGCGGCCCTCACGACCGTGGCCGGTCCAGGACTCGCCGCCTGTGCGACGGGGGCCGGGGCGGAAGGGGCACCCACCACACCGACGGCGCCCGTCGAACTCGGCCCGGGATCGGACGTCGCCACGGGCGGTGCCGAGCTCTACCGGGACCACAATGTCGTGGTCAGCCGTGCCGGGGACGGCTCGCTGAAGGCGTACAGCACGATCTGCACGCACGCGGGGTGCCCGATCAACAAGCTGGAGGGGACGACGCTGATCTGCCCCTGCCACGGCAGCGAGTTCGACGCCAGGACCGGCAAGGTGCTGCGCTCCCCGGCCACGGAGCCGCTGCGCGAACTCTCGGTGCGGACGGCGAACGGCAAGATCGTCGCGGGCCCGCTCACCTGAGGCAGCGCGCACCCGGAGCGTCGAGGGACAGCTCTCGGCCAGAGCTCACTCCCAGTCCCAGCCGATGCCCACGATCCCCGTGCGCACCCGGGGCTCGACGAGGTGGACCGAGTGGTGGTGGCCGCTGAGGACGAGTTCCTGGCGGCCGCCTCGCGGAGCGGCCGCGGAGTGCTGGGCGAAGCGATGGCAGCGCACCGGCAGCGCGTGTTCGTCGAAGCGCACCTGCAGGGCGTACTGCCCGCCGGCCGGCCCGAACCCGCGGACGTACTCGCGGCAGACGCCGGCCGTGCCGTCCTCGACGCAGTAGCGGAAGAGGAAGGTGTCCCCGGCCCGCAGCCGGGTGTCGAAGAGCAGTTCGGCCACGAGGACCCCGGTGTCGTGGTGTGCGCGCACGCGTCCTGTACGGCAGTTCTCCAGGGCGTGCACCCGCATGCGCTCCGGCGCGCACCCCGGGTCGCCGTGGTGGACGGCGACGAAACGGTCGATGCCGTCCTTGTGGGCGCGCACGATGTGCTGCGACTCGCGCCCCGACAGCTCGCGCCGCGGGCCGATGCGCACCCGCTCGTGGTGCCCGAGGGTGTGCAGCCCGCCGTCCGGCGGCAGGCGCAGCTCGGTCAGCATCCGGTCCAGGACGTCCGAGGCGGCGACCAGGGAGCGGTACGAGCGGGCGGCGGGCCGTTCGGCACAGGTCCGTTCGTCGGTCTCGGCGAGCAGCCGTATCAGTGACTCCTCCGGCAGCTGGAGTATCTCCTCCAGGGCCCGCACGGCCCGCAGCGACTCCGGCCGCTGTGGCCGCCGGGCGCCCTGCTGCCAGTAACTCAGGCTGGTCACGCCCACCTTCACCCCGTGGCGCGACAGATGGTGCTGCACGCGCTGCAGCGGCAGCCCGCGGGCGGCGATGGCGGCGCGCAACGCGACGTGGAAGGGCCCGCCCCGCAGGGCCGATTCCAGTTCCGCGCCGACGACGGCGGCGACGTCCGCGTGCTGTGTGGCGTGCGGCATGCAGGGGGCCTTTCTGTGAATGCTCGCTACGGCTGGTCGGGCCGGTTGGTGCGAAGGTCGGGGCCACCCCGTCGGCGTCGGGGGCGTCTTCACATCCGTACGCCGTCGTTCACGGCCCCGAGTTCCCCCGCATTGAAGCGTGTTGACCAAGTCCCGACAACACCTGATGCCCGACAGGCGCGGACACCTGGCCGAGACCCGATCGGTGGCCGCACGCCCGCGTGGCCGCCCCGTCACAGCCCGCCACCTGTCCGGTCGCCGTCGATCCTCCGGTCTCATGATCGTCGACGCGGCGCGCACCGGGGCCGTCGCCCGGCGCCGCGGGGGCGCCCACCTGCCGAGCGTGCCGGCCTTCCCCGAGGCGCGTAGGCTCGATAGGCGTTGTCCACAGCCTCGCCGTACTGTCACCCCCCGCCAGTAGGGTGTGAGACATGGCCGACCCCTCCAGCTACCGCCCCAAGCCGGGACAGATCCCCGACTCTCCCGGGGTGTACAGGTTCCGTGACGAGCACCGCCGGGTGATCTACGTCGGAAAGGCGAAAAGCCTGCGTCAGCGCCTGGCGAACTATTTCCAGGACCTGACGAACCTGCACCCCCGCACCCGGTCGATGGTCACCACCGCCGCGTCCGTGGAGTGGACCGTGGTGTCCACAGAGGTCGAGGCGCTGCAGCTGGAGTACTCCTGGATCAAGGAGTTCAACCCCCGGTTCAACGTCAAGTACCGCGACGACAAGAGCTACCCGTACCTCGCGGTGACGATGAACGAGGAGTTCCCGCGCGTGCAGGTGATGCGCGGTCACAAGAGGAAGGGAGTCCGGTACTTCGGCCCGTACGCGCACGCGTGGGCGATCCGCGACACCGTCGACCTCCTGCTGCGCGTCTTCCCCGTACGCACCTGCTCGGCAGGCGTCTTCAAGAACGCCACCCGTACCGGCCGCCCCTGCCTGCTCGGCTACATCGGCAAGTGCTCGGCACCCTGCGTGGGCCGTGTCGACCCCGAGGAGCACCGCGAACTCGCCGAGGAGTTCTGCGACTTCATGGCCGGCCGCACCGGCACCTACCTCCGCCGCCTGGAGAAGCGGATGACGGAGGCGGCCGAGGAGATGGAGTACGAGCGGGCCGCCCGCCTGCGCGACGACATCGAGGCCCTGCGGAAGGCCATGGAGAAGAACGCGGTCGTGCTCGCCGACGCGACCGACGCCGACCTGATCGCGGTCGCCGAGGACGAGCTGGAGGCGGCCGTCCAGATCTTCCACGTCCGCGGCGGGCGCGTGCGCGGCCAGCGCGGCTGGGTCACCGACAAGGTCGAGGAGATCACCACCGGCGCCCTCGTCGAGCACGCGTTGCAGCAGCTCTACGGCGAGGAGAAGGGCGACTCCGTCCCCAAGGAGGTCCTCGTCCCCGCCCTGCCCGACCCGGTCGAACCCGTTCAGGAGTGGCTCGCCGACCGGCGCGGCTCGGGCGTCTCGCTGCGCATCCCGCAGCGCGGCGACAAGAAGGCGCTGATGGAGACTGTGCAGCGCAACGCGCAGCAGGCGCTCGTTTTGCACAAGACCAAGCGCGCCTCCGACCTCACCACGCGTTCGCGTGCCCTGGAGGAGATCGCCGAGGCCCTCGACCTGGACAGCGCCCCGCTGCGCATCGAGTGCTACGACATCTCGCACCTCCAGGGCGACGACGTCGTCGCGTCCATGGTCGTCTTCGAGGACGGCCTGCAGCGCAAGAGCGAGTACCGCCGCTTCCAGATCAAGGGCTTCGAGGGCCAGGACGACGTCCGCTCCATGCACGAGGTGATCACCCGCCGCTTCCGGCGCTACCTCGCCGAGAAGGAGAAGACCGGCGAGTGGGGGGACGACGGCCAGGGGGACGGTCTCGTGGGTGAGGCGACGGACGCCCTCCAGGTGGACGGTACGCAGGCAGGTCTCCAGGCGGACCTGCAGGACGACGGATTCCAGACCGACGGCCTGAAGAACGAGGACGGCCGGCCCAAGAAGTTCGCCTACCCGCCCCAGCTCGTCGTCGTCGACGGCGGACAGCCGCAGGTCGCGGCGGCGAAGAGAGCCCTGGACGAGCTCGGCATCGACGACGTCGCCGTCTGCGGTCTCGCCAAGCGGCTGGAAGAGGTCTGGCTGCCGGACGAGGACGACCCCGTGGTCCTGCCCCGCACCAGCGAGGGCCTCTACCTGCTGCAGCGCGTCCGCGACGAGGCACACCGCTTCGCGATCACCTACCAGCGCACCAAGCGGGCCAAGCGCTTCCGCTCCAGCCCGCTGGACGAGGTGCCCGGCCTCGGCGACACCCGCAAGCAGGCACTTCTGAAGCACTTCGGTTCGTTGAAGAGACTGCGATCCGCCACCATCGACCAGATCTGCGAGGTACCCGGCATAGGTCGCAAGACGGCCGAGACGATCGCCGTGGCCCTCGCCCAGGCGGCTCCGGCCGCACCCGCCGTGAACACGGCCACTGGAGAGATCATGGAGGAGGAACCCGGCACCATGGGTTCCGGTGGGGAGCCCGTGACGACGGGAGCCCCGGACGAACGACGGGGGCAGGAGACATGAATGTGAACAACCACGACGAGCAGCACGAACAAACGGGCCGAGGCGGAGACGGAGCACAGGTGAGTACGGGCACGACCGGCGAGACGGGTGGGCTTCCCGAAGTCGCCATCCCCGAGCTGGTGATCATCTCCGGCATGTCCGGCGCCGGAAGGTCGACGGCCGCGAAGTGCCTGGAGGACCTGGGCTGGTTCGTCGTCGACAACCTCCCGCCCGCGCTGATCCCCACCATGGTGGAGCTCGGCGCCCGCTCGCAGGGCAACGTGGCCCGGATCGCGGTCGTCGTCGACGTACGCGGCCGGCGCTTCTTCGACAATCTGCGCGAGTCCCTGGCCGACCTGGAGACCCGGCACGTCACCCGCCGCATCGTCTTCCTGGAGTCCTCCGACGAGGCCCTGGTCCGCCGCTTCGAGTCGGTGCGCCGCCCGCACCCCCTCCAGGGCGACGGCCGCATCGTCGACGGCATCGCCGCGGAGCGCGAGCTGCTGCGCGAGCTGCGCGGTGACGCCGACCTGGTGATCGACACCTCCAGCCTGAACGTGCACGAGCTGCGCGCCAAGATGGACGCCCAGTTCGCCGGCGAGGAGGAGCCCGAGCTGCGGGCCACCGTCATGTCCTTCGGCTTCAAGTACGGCCTACCGGTCGACGCCGACCTGGTCGCGGACATGCGCTTCCTGCCCAACCCCCACTGGGTCCCGGAGCTGCGCCCCTTCACCGGCCTCAACGAGGAGGTGGCGGCCTACGTCTTCAACCAGCCCGGCGCCAAGGATTTCCTGGACCGCTACGCCGAGCTGCTGCGCCTCATCGCGGCCGGCTACCGCCGCGAGGGCAAGCGGTACGTGACCGTCGCCATCGGCTGCACGGGCGGCAAGCACCGCTCGGTGGCCATGTCGGAGAAGCTCGCCGCCCGCCTCGCGGCCGAGGGCGTGGAGACGGTGGTCGTGCACCGGGACATGGGACGCGAATGACGGAACGCTCTGTGCGGCTGAGCAGGCTGCGCCGGATGGTGCCCGAGTCACGCGCGGGCCGGACGGTCGAGACCCGCGGAGCCAGGCCGCGCCGGCGCGGTGCACAGCCCAAGGTCGTCGCCCTCGGCGGCGGCATGGGCCTGTCCGCCTCACTCGCCGCGCTGCGCCGGATCACCGGCGACCTCACCGCCGTCGTCACCGTGGCCGACGACGGCGGCTCCAGCGGGCGCCTGCGTGACGAGCTGGGCGTGCTGCCGCCCGGCGACCTGCGCAAGGCGCTGGCCGCGCTGTGCGGCGACGACGAGTGGGGCCAGACCTGGGCCCGGGTCATCCAGCACCGCTTCCACTCCAAGGGCGACCTGCACGACCACGCGGTGGGCAACCTGCTGATCGTCGCCCTGTGGGAGCAGCTGGGGGACCACGTCCAGGCCCTCGACCTGGTCGGCAGGCTGCTGGGCGCGCACGGGCGCGTGCTGCCCATGTCCGCCGTACCACTGGAGCTGCAGGCCCTGGTCAAGGGGCACGACCCGGACCGGCCGGAGGACGTGGACACGGTCCGGGGCCAGGCCACGGTCGCCCTCACACCCGGCGAGGTGCAGTCCGTGCACCTCGTGCCGCACGACCCGCCGGCCGTCCCCGAGGCCGTCGAGGCGGTCCTGGACGCGGACTGGGTCGTGCTCGGCCCCGGCTCCTGGTTCTCCTCGGTGATCCCGCACCTGCTCGTACCGGAACTGCTGGACGCCCTCACCCAGACCAAGGCACGCCGGGTACTCTCGCTGAACCTCGCCCCGCAGCCCGGAGAAACCGAGGGCTTCTCCCCGCAGCGTCATTTGGAGGTTTTGGGACGACACGCCCCTAAACTCGCCCTGGACGTGGTGCTGGCCGACGAGGCCGCCGTGCCCGACCGCGACGTGCTCACCGAGGCCGCCAAGCGGCTCGGGGCCGCGGTCGAGCTCGCCCCGGTGGCACGGAGAGACGGAACTCCGCGGCACGACCCGGAGCTGCTGGCCGCCGCGTACGACCGTATTTTTCGGATGCATGGAAGGATCGGCCCATGGCGATGACGGCAGCGGTGAAGGACGAGATCTCCCGGCTCCCCGTCACCCGGACCTGCTGCAGGAAGGCGGAGGTCTCCGCCATTCTGCGGTTCGCCGGCGGCCTCCACCTGGTGAGCGGCCGCATCGTGATCGAGGCGGAGCTGGACACCGCGATGGCGGCCCGGCGCCTGAAGAGAGACATTCTGGAGATCTTCGGCCACTCCTCGGAGCTGATCGTGATGGCGCCCGGCGGACTGCGCCGCGGCTCGCGTTACGTCGTCCGGGTCGTCGCCGGCGGTGACCAGCTGGCCCGCCAGACCGGCCTGGTGGACGGGCGCGGCCGCCCGATCCGCGGTCTGCCCCCGCAGGTGGTCTCGGGGGCCACCTGCGACGCGGAGGCCGCCTGGCGCGGTGCGTTCCTGGCGCACGGCTCGCTCACCGAGCCCGGCCGCTCCTCCTCCCTGGAGGTGACCTCCCCGGGGCCCGAGGCGGCGCTCGCCCTGGTCGGCGCGGCCCGCCGGCTGTCGATCGCCGCGAAGGCGCGCGAGGTACGGGGGGTGGACCGGGTCGTCGTCCGGGACGGCGACGCGATCGGCGCCCTGCTCACCCGGCTCGGCGCCCACGAGTCGGTGCTGGCCTGGGAGGAGCGCCGGATGCGCCGGGAGGTCCGGGCCACGGCGAACCGTCTCGCCAACTTCGACGACGCCAACCTCCGCCGCTCCGCCCGCGCGGCCGTCGCCGCCGGAGCCCGGGTCCAGCGCGCGCTGGAGATCCTCGGCGAGGAGGTCCCCGAGCACCTCGCGGCCGCCGGGCGCCTGCGCATGGAGCACAAGCAGGCCTCCCTGGAGGAGCTGGGCGCGCTCGCCGACCCGCCGCTGACCAAGGACGCCGTGGCCGGCCGTATCCGCCGCCTGCTGGCGATGGCCGACAAGCGTGCCTCCGACCTCGGCATCCCGGGCACGGAGTCCAGCATCACCGAGGAGCTGGCGGACAACCTCGTCGGCTGACCTACCGACAACCTCCCGCTGCCGGCGTCCATTTGGGCGCCGGCAGCGGTCTTTTACTGTCTTTGTGTCGCCCTTGACTCGGTTGTGAACTGACATGAGCCTGGCAGCACTTCGTCACCGTGACGAAGGTCTGCTAGGGGGGTTCATGAGACCCAGAGCGAGATCGATCCTCGCTGTCGGCGCGCTCCTGCTCGGCGGAGCGAGCCTTGCGCCCATCGCCCAGGCACAGAACGGGACCTCACAGGGTTCCGATCCGAACGAGGTCAACGTCTATCGCGCCGAGGCCACGGCCAAGCAGGTACCCCTGCTGCTGGCCGCCGGGCAGGACGGCCAGGAACTCGGCGAGCAGGTCCCCGCGAAGGGGAAGGCCACCGTCGAGGTCTATCTCACCGGCCGGCAGGCCGGGAAGCTGCGGAAGCAGGGCGTCGACCTCACCGAGCACACACTTTCGGCCAATGCCGAGAAACGGGTGGACACCGCCGCGCAGGGCGTGTTCCGCCCGTACAGCGGCAGCGGTGGCCTGAAGGAGGAGATCGTCCGGACCGGTCAGCTCAATCCCGGTCTCACCAAGGTCGTCTCCATCGGAAAGACCGTCAACGGGCAGGACATCCTCGCGCTCAAACTGACCAGGGACGCGAAGAAGACCAAGGACGGCTCCAGGCCCTCCGTGCTCTACATGTCCAACCAGCACGCCCGCGAGTGGATCACGCCGGAGATGACCCGCCGGCTGATGCACTACTACCTGGACAACTACAGGACGGACAAGCGCGTCAAGCGGATCGTCGACAGCACCGAACTGTGGTTCGTCATCTCGGCCAACCCCGACGGTTACGACTACACCTTCAAGGACTCCGACACCCGCCTGTGGCGCAAGAACCTGCGGGACGTCAACGGCGACGGCGTCATCTCCACCGGTGACGGCGTCGACCTCAACCGCAACTTCGCCTACAAGTGGGGTTACGACGACGAGGGTTCGTCCCCCAACCCCACCAGCGAGACCTACCGCGGCGCGAGCCCCGGATCCGAGCCCGAGACCAAGGCGCTGGACCGCTTCGAGAAGCGGATCGGGTTCTCGTACGGCATCAACTACCACTCCGCCGCCGAGCTCCTGCTCTACGGCGTCGGCTGGCAGGTCGCCACCCCGACCCCGGACGACGTGCTCTACAAGGCCCTCGCCGGTACCCCGGGCAACTCCGCGATCCCCGGCTACCGCCCGCAGGTCTCCTCGGAGCTGTACACCACCAACGGCGAGGCGGACGGCCACGCGGCCAACGTCAACGGCATGTCGATGTTCACCCCGGAGATGTCGACCTGTCAGACCGCCTCGAACCTCGACCCCGGTGACCAGTGGAACGCCGCCGACTGCCAGTCCGTGTTCAACTTCCCGGACGACGAGAAGCTGATCCAGCAGGAGTTCGCGAAGAACGTCCCCTTCGCGCTGTCGGTCGCCGAGACCGCCCGGCACCCCGACACGCCGTCCTCGTCCCTGGGCCTGAAGGCCGCCGACTTCACCCCGGCGAAGTTCGCCACCTCGTACTCGCGCGGCGCCGACCAGGAGGTCTCGGTCGTCGTCCGCAAGGCGGTCCGCGACAAGGAACTCCGTTACCGCGTCAACGGCGGCCGTACGAAGGACCGGCCGCTGAAGGCGTGGAAGGGCGGCGAGATCTACGGCGGCGATGACAACCTGCACTTCGACGAGTACCGCGCCAAGGTCCGCGACGGCGACCCGGGCGACAAGGTCGAGGTGTGGTTCACCGGCCGGTCCAGGAGCGGCAAGAAGGTCTCCAGCGAACACTTCACCTACACCGTCGCCCAGCGGGCCAAGGCCGACACGCTCGTCGTCGCCGAGGAGGGCGCGACGGCCACGCAGGCGCAGACCTACGTGGACGCGCTGAAGGCGAACGGCCGCAAGGCGGTCGTCTGGGACGTCGCCGGCCAGGGCGCGCCCGACGCGCTCGGCGTGCTGAAGCACTTCAGGACCGTCGTGCACTACACGGGCGCGAGCGCCCCCGGCAACGCCACCCAGCTCCAGTTGCGGGCCTACCTCAACGAGGGCGGCAAGCTGATCGAGGCGGGGGAGCAGGCCGGCGGCAGCGTCGACCTCGGCGGCGGCACCCTGTCCAACGACTTCAGCCAGTACTACCTGGGCGCCTACTCGCGTACGTCGACCCCGGGCGCCACCGGCTTCACCGGTTCCGGTGAACTCGCGGGCTTCAGCGGGGCGCTCGGTGCGGCCCCCGGCAACCCGCTCGACAAGGCGGGCACCTACGCCGTCACCTCCGACTCGCTGCCGGTCGACAAGTACCCGCAGTTCGCGAGCGCCGGAGCCGGCCAGTTCGCGGGGACCGTCAACCCGTACGGGCCCTACTCGGGTTCGTACATGGCGGCCGCCGTCCACACCGACGACTCCTACAAGCGCCTCACCGGCACCATCGACCTCACCGGTGTCGCGGCGGCCGACAAGCCGACCCTGCGCAGCCAGTTGCTGTGGGACACCGAGCCGGGCTACGACCACGTCATCGTCGAGGCCCACAACGGCGCCGACGACTGGACGACTCTTCCGGAGGCGGGCGGTGCGACCAGCACGGCCGTACCGGCGGAGTGCGAGGCGGGCTTCCTGGTCAACGAGCACCCGTGGCTCAAGCACTACCTGACCGTCGCCTCCTCCGGCTGCACCGCGACCGGCACCAGCGGCTCCTGGAACAGCCTCACCGGCTCCTCCAGCGGCTGGCAGCAGGTCGACTACGACCTGAGCGCCTACGCCGGCAAGTCGGTGCAGGTGTCGATCGCCTACGTCACCGACCCCGGCTCCGGCGGCCGCGGCGTCCTCGCCGACGACACCGCGCTCGTCCTCGGCGGCACGGCCACCCAGCCCGAGGGCTTCGAGACCTCGCTCGGCGCCTGGAGCGTGTCCGGACCGCCCGCGGGCAGCCCGGCGGTGCTGAAGGACTGGACGCGCACCGGAGCGCTCTTCAAGACCTACGGCGCCGTCACCACCGACCGCACCGTGCTGTTGGGCTTCGGCCTGGAGCACGTCACCGCGGCGACGGACCGTGCCGCGCTCCTCAAGAAGGCATTCGCGGCCCTGGAAGGGTGAACTGCCTGGTCAACGATGACTAGGTCACCGTAGTCAAAAGGAGTGATCGGAATTTCGGGCCGGGCGGTCCGTACCCCTACTGGCCGGTACGGACCGCCTGCCCATGTATGGGGCGTCTCGATGTCACTCCGGGGGCCTCAGGGAGGTAGGGTCGGGGGTGGTCGGGGACATCCCAAACAGAGCTCGCCGGCACCGCATGGCCGGCGTACCAACGAGGAGATCGGTTCGTGACGATCCGCGTAGGCATCAACGGCTTCGGTCGTATCGGTCGCAACTACTTCCGCGCGCTGCTGGAGCAGGGTGCTGACATCGAGATCGTGGCTGTCAACGACCTGGGTGACACCGCGACCACCGCCCACCTGCTGAAGTACGACACCATCCTGGGCCGCCTCAAGGCCGAGGTCTCGCACACCGCCGACACCATCACCGTCGACGGCAAGACCATCAAGGTCCTGTCCGAGCGCAACCCCGCCGACATCCCGTGGGGCGAGCTGGGCGTCGACATCGTCATCGAGTCGACCGGCATCTTCACGAAGAAGGCCGACGCCGAGAAGCACATCGCCGGTGGCGCGAAGAAGGTCCTCATCTCGGCTCCGGCCAAGGACGAGGACATCACCATCGTGATGGGCGTCAACCAGGACAAGTACGACCCGGCGAACCACCACGTCATCTCCAACGCCTCCTGCACCACCAACTGTGTGGCGCCGATGGCGAAGGTCCTCGACGAGAACTTCGGCATCGTCAAGGGTCTGATGACGACGGTGCACGCGTACACGAACGACCAGCGCATCCTGGACTTCCCGCACAAGGACCTGCGCCGCGCTCGTGCCGCCGCCGAGAACATCATTCCGACCACGACCGGTGCCGCGAAGGCCACCGCCCTGGTCCTGCCGCAGCTCAAGGGCAAGCTGGACGGCATCGCGATGCGCGTCCCGGTCCCGACCGGCTCGGCCACCGACCTCGTCGTGGAGCTGTCGCGCGAGGTCACCAAGGACGAGGTCAACGCCGCCTTCAAGAAGGCCTCCGAGGGCGAGCTGCAGGGCTACCTGACCTACACCGAGGACGAGATCGTCTCCTCGGACATCGTCAGCGACCCGTCGTCCTGCACCTTCGACTCCTCCCTGACCATGGTCCAGGAGGGCACGACGGTGAAGATCCTCGGCTGGTACGACAACGAGTGGGGCTACTCCAACCGCCTCGTCGACCTCACGGTCTTCGTCGGCAACCAGCTCTGATAGCCGCAGCAGGCAGCACCTCGGTGTGAGTGCAGGGCTCGGGCAGCGCACGGCCGCGCTGTCCGAGCCCTGTGTCGCGTGGCTGGGGCCCGACCGGCCCTCGCGCCCGCCCCGCACAGGTAGCAGCCTCACGGACAGGAGCAGCCCACTCGGACCTCCGAGCCTCCCGAGCCCTTTCTAGGAGCCCCTTCATGAAGACGATCGACGAACTTCTCGCCGAAGGCGTGGACGGCAAGCGGGTCTTCGTCCGCGCCGACCTCAACGTGCCGCTCGCCGACGGCCTGATCACCGACGACGGCCGCATCCGCGCCGTACTGCCCACCGTCAGGGCCCTCGCCGAGGCGGGCGCCAAGGTGGTCGTCGCCTCGCACCTGGGCCGCCCCAAGGGCGCCCCGGACCCCGCCTTCTCCCTGCTGCCCGCCGCCGAGCGGCTCGGTGAACTCCTCGACGCGCCCGTGGCGTTCGCCCAGGACACCGTCGGCCCCGCCGCCCACGACGCGGTGAACGGCCTGCAGCCCGGCCAGGTCGCGGTGATCGAGAATCTCCGCTTCAACGCCGGTGAGACCTCCAAGGACGACACCGAGCGCGGCGAGTTCGCCGACCGCCTCGCCGCCCTCGCGGACGTCTACGTCGGCGACGGCTTCGGCGCGGTGCACCGCAAGCACGCCTCCGTCTACGACCTCCCGGCCCGCCTGCCGCACTACGCCGGCTACCTCATCGCGAACGAGGTCGGCGTCCTGAAGAAGCTCACCGACGAGGTCCGGCGGCCGTACGTCGTCGCGCTCGGCGGCGCCAAGGTCTCCGACAAGCTGGCCGTCATCGACGAGCTCCTCGGCAAGGCCGACCGCCTCCTCATCGGCGGCGGCATGGCCTACACCTTCCTCAAGGCCCAGGGCCACGAGATCGGCAACTCCCTCCTTCAGGAGGACCAGATCCCGGCCGTCAAGGAGTACATCGAGCGCGCCGAGAAGACCGGCGTCGAACTGGTCCTGCCGGTCGACGCGCTGGTCGCCACCGGGTTCCCGGACCTGAAGACCAAGGCCCCGGCCAATCCCACGACCGTCGCCGCGGACGCCATCCCGGCCGACCAGCAGGGCCTGGACATCGGTCCGGAGACCCGCAAGCTGTACGCCTCGAAGCTCGCCGACGCCGCCACCGTCTTCTGGAACGGCCCCATGGGCGTCTTCGAGCACCCCGACTACGCCGAGGGCACCAAGGCGGTCGCCCAGGCCCTCATCGACTCCCCGGCCTTCACGGTCGTCGGCGGCGGCGACTCCGCCGCGGCCGTGCGCCTCCTGGGCTTCGACGAGACCGCATTCGGCCACATCTCGACCGGTGGCGGCGCCTCCCTCGAATACCTCGAGGGCAAGACGCTCCCCGGCCTCGCCGCACTGGAGGACTGACCAAGCATGAGCACGCGCACGCCGCTGATGGCGGGCAACTGGAAGATGAACCTCAACCACCTCGAGGCCATCGCACACGTCCAGAAGCTCGCCTTCGCCCTCGCGGACAAGGACTACGAGGCCGTCGAGGTCGCCGTCCTGCCGCCCTTCACCGACCTGCGCTCCGTGCAGACCCTGGTCGACGGCGACAAACTCAAGATCAAGTACGGCGCCCAGGACATCTCGGCCCATGACTCCGGCGCCTACACCGGCGAGATCTCCGGCGCCATGCTGGCCAAGCTGAAGTGCACGTACGTGGCCGTCGGCCACTCCGAGCGCCGTCAGTACCACGCCGAGACGGACGAGATCGTCAACGCCAAGGTCAAGGCCGCCTACAAGCACGGTCTGACCCCGATCCTGTGCGTCGGCGAGGAGCTGGACGTCCGCGAGGCGGGCAACCACGTCACCCACACCCTCGCCCAGGTCGAGGGCGGTCTGAAGGACCTCCCGGCCGAGCAGGCCGAGACCGTCGTGATCGCCTACGAGCCCGTCTGGGCCATCGGCACCGGCAAGGTCTGCGGCGCCGAGGACGCCCAGGAGGTCTGCGCGGCCGTCCGCGGCAAGATCGCCGAGCTGTACACGCAGGAGCTGGCCGACAAGGTCCGCATCCAGTACGGCGGCTCGGTCAAGGCGGGCAACGTCGCCGAGATCATGTCCCAGGCCGACATCGACGGCGCCCTGGTGGGCGGCGCGTCCCTGGACGCCGACGAGTTCGTCAAGATCGTGCGCTTCCGCGACCAGTGAGTATGCGCTAGGCCCGATCCGTCGTACCCTTGCGGGGTCCGGCACTGTGCCGGACCCCGCGTCGTCCGTCCGAATCCGAGGAAGTTGGTCCAGCCGTGGTTTTGGGGTTCTCGATCGCCCTGATCGTCTTCAGCCTGCTGCTGATGCTGCTGGTGCTGATGCACAAGGGGAAGGGCGGCGGCCTCTCCGACATGTTCGGTGGCGGTATGCAGTCGTCCGTCGGCGGCTCCTCGGTCGCCGAGCGCAACCTCGACCGCATCACCCTGGTGATCGGTCTGCTGTGGTTCGCGTGCATTGTCGTACTCGGCCTCATCATGAAGACGTCCTGACGTCGAACGGCTGAGCGGCAACGCACACACAGCACCTTCATTCCATACGTAAGGCCCCATGTTCGGTACGCGCAGCTGAGCGCGGCCTATCATGGGGCTTGCGTCTAGGTGTGGGGGCGGTAACTCCAACCACTGGACGTGCGTTGGGCCTTACGTAGACTGAGGCGCTCGCAACGAAGCGAAACGCCGACTCGCTTCGCGGCACCATCACGCAGGGAGTTACGACCGTGGCAAGTGGCAACGCGATCCGAGGAAGCCGGGTCGGGGCGGGGCCGATGGGCGAGGCCGAGCGCGGCGAGTCCGCGCCGCGTCTGCGCATCTCCTTCTGGTGCTCCAACGGGCACGAGACGCAGCCCAGCTTCGCCAGCGACGCGCAGGTTCCCGAGACCTGGGACTGCCCGCGCTGCGGCTTCCCCGCCGGACAGGACCGGGACAACCCGCCGGACCCGCCGCGCACCGAGCCCTACAAGACGCACCTCGCGTACGTCCGGGAGCGGCGCAGCGACGCGGACGGCGAGGCCATCCTCGCCGAGGCACTCGCCAAACTGCGGGGCGAGATCTAGGAGTTGAAAGCCGGCCGGGCACCGAGAGGGCGCCTGGCCGGAGCTGTTTCGCACCGGCTGCCCGCCCGCGGGCATCGGCTGCCCTCCTGCACCCACAGCGGCTGCCCGCCCGCTCCCGCATCGATTGTCAGTGGCACCCTCTACGGTTTGTGCATCGTCTCGATACGGACGAATCGTGAGGGGGAGCTGTGGCGACGGTCGAGTCCGCGGGGGTGCGCGCGCCGGCGTGGCGCGGGGGGTTCGGGCGGTTGTGGAGCGCCGCCGTGCTCTCCAGCTTCGGGGACGCCCTGCGCGGTGCGGCGCTGCCCCTGCTCGCCGTGCGGCTCACGGACCGGCCGCTGCTGGTCGCGACGGTGACCGCCTGCGGCTATCTGCCCTGGCTCGCCTTCGGGCTGCTCGGCGGTGCGGTGGCCGACCGGGTGGACCAGCGGCGGGCGATGTGGACGGTGGACGCGTTACGAGGGCTGCTGGTCGCCTCCTTCGCGGTCGCCGTCGCCCTCGGACACGCCTCCATCGGGCTGCTGATCGCCCTGGCCTTCACCCTGACCACGCTCCAGACCCTGTTCGACAACGCGTCCACGGCCCTGCTGCCGGTCCTGGTGGACCGTGAGGTCCTCGGCAGTGCGAACGCCCGGCTGCTGACGGGGCAGCGCATCGCCGGCGGACTGCTGGGCGCCCCGGCCGTCCCCCTGCTGCTGGCGGCCGGTGCCGCCGCGCCGTTCGCGGTCGACGCGGCGACCTTCCTGGTGGCCGCGGCCCTGGTCGCCTCGCTGCGGACTGCCGCCCCGCAGCGCAGAGCGGCGGTGGCTGGGAGCACCCTGCGCCGGGAGATCGCTGAGGGACTGCGCACCCTCGCCCGGGACCGTGCCCTGCGCGGACTGTGCGCCGCCACGGCCCTGTGCAACATCGGCATGGGCGCCCAGCTCGCCACTCTGGTGGTCCTCGTGACCGGCTGGCTGCACGGCGGCACCGCCGGATACGCCGCGGCCGGCACCGCGGTCACCCTGGGCAGCCTGGTCGGGGGAGTGGTGAACGGTCGGTTCGTCGCCCGTCTCGGCCGGCTGCGGGCCGTGCTGACCGCCGGCACCGCGCAGACCGCGGCTCTGGTCGTCATGGGCAGCGTGCGCAGCCTGCTCGTCCTGGTGGTGGCGATCGCGGTCTTCGGACTGATGGGCATGGTGTGGAACGTCAACACCACGACCCTGATGCAGGAATGCAGCCCCGCCGACATGCTCGGCCGCGTCAGCTCAGCCTTCCGCACCCTGTCCTACGCCGGAGTCCCGCTGGGTGCCCTCCTCGGCGGCGCCGTCGCCACCGCCTGGGGCCTCAACACCCCGCCCCTGCTGACAGCGGCCTTCTTCGTCCTCGCCGTCATCGCGCTGATACCCGCGCTCAAGGTGAACGTACCTGTTGTTGCGCCGCACGACGACGCCACCACGGCTCACGCGCCGCGCTGATCAACTAGGTTGGAACAGCTGGGACAGGCACGAAAGAAGGCTGAAGTCGCACATGAACGCAGACGGCCGTACCAGGCTCAACCAGATGCCCGAGTGGACCGCGCTGGCCAAGCACCGCGAGGAGCTCTCCGGCACCCATCTGCGGGAGCTGTTCGCCGCCGACCCGGGCCGCGGCAGCGGACACACGCTCGAGGTGGGAGACCTGTACGTCGACTGCTCCAAGCACCTGGTCACCGACGAGACCCTCCGCCTGCTGCGTGAACTCGCCGCCGCCACCGACGTGTTCGGGCTGCGCGACGCCATGTTCCGCGGTGAGAAGATCAACACGACGGAGGACCGCGCGGTCCTGCACACCGCCCTGCGCGCCGCACCCGACGCGGTGATCGAGGTCGACGGCGAGAACGTGGTCCCGCGCGTGCACGCGGTCCTCGACAAGATGGCCGGCTTCGCCGACCGCGTCCGCTCCGGCGCCTGGACCGGCCACACCGGCAAGCGCATCAAGAACGTCGTCAACGTGGGCATCGGCGGCTCGGACCTCGGCCCCGCGATGGCCTACGAGGTGCTGCGCGCCTACACGGACCGCGACCTCACGGTCCGCTTCGTGTCGAACGTCGACGGCGCCGATCTGCACGAGGCCACCCGCGACCTGGACGCCGCCGAGACGCTGTTCGTCATCGCGTCCAAGACGTTCACCACCATCGAGACGATCACCAACGCGACCTCGGCGCGCGAGTGGCTGCTCGGTGAGCTGAAGGCCGGTCAGGAGGCGGTCGCCAAGCACTTCGTGGCCCTGTCGACGAACGCCGAGAAGGTGGCCGACTTCGGCATCGACACGGCGAACATGTTCGAGTTCTGGGACTGGGTCGGCGGCCGCTACTCCTACGACTCCGCGATCGGCCTGTCCCTGATGATCGCCGTCGGCCCGGACCGCTTCCGGGAGATGCTCGACGGGTTCCGGCTGGTCGACGAGCACTTCAGGACCGCGCCCGCCGAGTCCAACGTGCCGCTGCTGCTCGGTCTGCTGGGCATCTGGTACGGCAACTTCTTCGACGCCCAGTCGCACGCGGTGCTGCCGTACAGCCACTACCTCTCCAAGTTCACGGCGTACCTGCAGCAGCTGGACATGGAGTCCAACGGCAAGTACGTGGGCCGGGACGGGCAGGAGGTCGACTGGCAGACCGGACCGGTGGTGTGGGGCACGCCCGGCACCAACGGCCAGCACGCCTACTACCAGTTGATCCACCAGGGCACGAAGCTGATCCCCGCGGACTTCATCGGGTTCGCCGAGCCGGTCGCGGAGCTGAGCGAGGCGCTGAAGGCGCAGCACGACCTGCTGATGGCCAACTTCTTCGCGCAGACGCAGGCGTTGGCCTTCGGCAAGACGCCGGACGAGGTGCGTGCGGAGGGTGTGCCGGAGGAGCTGGTGGCGCACAAGACGTTCAAGGGCAACCACCCGACGACCACGATCCTCGCGCGTGAGCTGACGCCGTCCGTGCTGGGGCAGCTGATCGCCCTCTACGAGCACAAGGTGTTCGTCCAGGGTGCCGTGTGGAACATCGACTCCTTCGACCAGTGGGGCGTGGAGCTGGGCAAGGTGCTGGCCAAGCGGGTCGAGCCCGCGCTGACGGAGGGCGCGGACGTGCCGGGTCTGGACGCCTCCAGCAAGGCGCTGGTGGCCAAGTACCGGGAACTGCGCGGACGCGCCTGACCATCTTTGCGCCTGAGCGGGTGGTGGATGACCGGCCCGCTCAGGCCACCGCTCTCACGCCACCGCGCTCAGGGTGTCCGCCAGGCGCCGGCGGGCCGCTCGTGCCGCCGGGAGGGCGGCGAGTCCCGTGGCGCCCAGCACCGCCGCCACCCCGAGCAGCACCAGCAGCGCCGGCGACGGGGCCTGGGCGATCCCCGAGCCGATACCGCTCGACCTGCCCTGGGAGTTGATCAGCCAGTGCGCGAGGGGCGTGCCCAGGGCGGTGCCGACGAGGGCGGCGGCCAGGGCCGTGCAGCCGCTGGCGGTGACGGTGATCGCGGTGATCTGGCGGGGGGAGAGGCCGATGGCCTTGAGGGCGAGGAGATCGCGTTCGCCCTCGCGGACGGTGCCGCCGATGGCGGTGAGCAGCTCGATCAGGCCGATCAGGGCGAGGACGGCGATCAGTCCGGCCACGACTCCGCGCAGCGGTGAGAGCCCGTCGGCCGGGTTGGTCACGGCGTGCACGTCCAGCCGTCCGTGCCCGGCGGCGGTCAGGCGGGCCGCCACCGCGCGGGGCTCGGCGCCTGGGCGCAGCCGTACCTGGTAGAGGGTCGGGGTCAGGCGGGGGTCGTTCTGGTGGAGGGTGTCGAGGGAGGTGGAGACGACCCGGCCGGCGTTCTCCGGTTCGATGCTGCGGCCGACGATGTGCAGGATCTGCGGCTGGTCGCCGACGGTGAGGCGGACCCAGTCGCCGATCCGTACGTCCAGCAGGTCGAGGAGGCCCTGCCCGGCCACCGCCTCGTCGTCCCCGCGCGCGGGGCGGCCCTCGGCGAGGGCGTACGGGTAGGGGTCCTGGCGGGTGCCCAGGCCGCGCAGGGCGATGGTGGCGGTCTGGCCGGGGACCAGGGCGGCCACCTCCAGGCCGGGGTAGGCCGCGGCGACCTGCGGGTCACGGTCCAGCAGGGCACGGGTGCCGTGCTCGCCCAGGCCGTCGTTGGCGTGGACGGTGAGGGCGGCCGGCAGACCGATCCGCTCCGGGCTGCTGTGGAAGCGGTCGATGGTGGTCCAGGCGGACATCGCGACGACGATCAGCAGCAGGGGCAGAGCCAGCCGGGCCACGGTCGTCACCGACCGCAGACGACGGCTGACGACCGTGTGCCAGCCCAGCACCAGCGCGGGCGACAGCCGGGTGCCGAGCGCGCGCCGGGAGAGCGCGGAGAGCTGCCCGGCCGGCAGGGACACGGCACGCACGCCCGGCGTCGTCCGTACTCCGCCCGGGACACGCTCTCCCCGGGCTCCGACGGGCCGTACTCCCGGCACCGGCGGCACCCGCCCCGCGCGCCAGGCCGCCAGGCCCGTCGTCGCGCCGATGAACAGCACCGCGCCCACCGGGACCGCGAACAGCGCCGCGGTGTAGCCGGGCAGCCCCTGCCAGACGGCGACCGCGTCCCCGAGGCGGCCCGGGAAGCGGCTGCCCAGTGTTTCCGTCAGCGCCGCCGCGGCCACGGCGCCGAGCAGCGCGTAGGCGAGGTGCTGTGAGAGGAAGACCCGTACGACCTGGCCCGGTGTGAAGCCGATCGCCTTCAGGACCGAGATGTCCCGCAGGTGGCCGCGGATACGGGTGGCGATCGCGCCGTGGACCGCCAGACCGGCGGCGATCAGCGCGCCGAGCCCGAACAGGCCCAGCACCTGACCGAGCAGCCGGTAGTCGCCCTGGGCCTCGGCGCGCGCCTGCTGCCAGGTGGAGACCTCGCCCACGGCTCCGGCGCCGAGGACGGTGACGGCGCGCTGGACGACGTAGTCGGTGTCCTCGGGGTCGGTCAGGCGCAGGCCGATGACCCGGCCGGTCGGGTGGGGCACGGCGGACGGCAGCGCCCAGACCAGGCCCGGCCGCTCGCCCGCGTGGTAGCGCGGCTCGGCCGCGTCGGCCACGCCCAGGACGGTCACCCTCCGCCCGGTGCCCGGCAGGGTGAGCGTGTCGCCCGGTTCGGCGAGCAGGGCGCGGGCCAGGCTGCTCTCCAGGACCACGCCGTCCGGGGTCCGGGCGTTCAGCCAGCGGCCGGAGGCGACGAGGGGCCGGCCGACGGCGGGACGGTCGGGTGTCGCGCGCAGTTCGACGGCGGCCCGGGCGCCGCGGGAGGCGAGGGTCGCGGAGGCGGTGGGGTAGGGGCCGGCGACGGAATCGACGCCGTCCAGCCCCGTGAGCCGGCCGACCTTGGCGGACTGGCTGGTGTGGATCCAGACGTGGGCGCCGCGCGACTCGGCGAAGACCCGCTGCCAGGGGTTGGTGGCGTAGCCGAACAGGGCGGTGGCCAGCAGCAGCGACACCACGATCCCGGCGGTGGCCAGGACCAGGAACAGCGCCTCGCCGCGGTGCGTGCGCAGATCGGAGTGCGCCCAGCGCAGGGTGGCTCGCATGCGGATCAGTGCCTCCGGAGAGCGTGGTACGTCCGCATCTCAGTCCCTGAGCTCCAGCACCCCGGATATGCCGCTCCTGCGGGACTTCGGGGCGCCGTCCAGTTCCGCGTCGTCGGCTATGCGGCCGTCGAAGAAGGAGATCACCCGGTCCGCGGCGCTGGCCAGCCGCGCGTCATGGGTGACCAGCACGATCGTCTGGCCGCGTCCGTGGAAGCGGGACAGCAGCCGCATCACCTCGCGGGTGCCCTTGCTGTCGAGACTGCCGGCGGGCTCGTCGGCGAGCAGCAGCGGGGGGTGGTTGACCAGGGCGCGGGCCAGCGCGACCCGCTGCTGCTCACCGCCGGACAGCTCGCCGGGCAGGCTGCGTTCCTTGCCGTCGAGGCCGAGCTCGGCCAGCAGCTCCTCCCGCTCGGCCCGGGCCCGCTTCGGCGACACCCCGGCGAGCAGTGCGGGCAGCTCCACGTTGTCGGCGACGGACAGGTTCGAGACCAGGTTGAAGAACTGGAAGACGATCCCGATCCGCTTGCGGCGCTCCACCGCCCAGCGCGCCTCGCTCCAGGCGTCCGCGCATTCGCCGTCCAGCCAGATACGGCCGCCGTCGGGTCGTTGCAGACCGCCCAGCAGATGCAGCAGTGTCGACTTGCCGGCTCCGGACGGGCCGGTGACGGCCACGAACTCGCCGGGGCGTACACACAGGTCGACCCCGCGCACCGCGTGCGCCGGGGCGCCCTCGCCGTAATGCGTCTTGACCAGGCTCTCGGCGCGCAGCACGGGAGCGGGACCGTCGTTCACTCCAGCTCCTCCAGCTCTTCCTGGCACCGCTCCAGCCAGTCGAGGTCGGCCTGCAGGTGCAGCATCGCGCCCTCGATCAGCAGATGGGCGACGCGGTTGTCCCGGTCTTCCGCGGCCGCCAGCTTCGACAGCTGCCGCATGGTGTTCAGATACTGGCGCCGCTGTTTGTTGATCAGCGCGATCCGGTCGGCGAGACCGGTCTGCGGAGCGAGTGCCAGCTTCATGAAGAACTCGTCCCGCACCCGCGGCTCGTCCTCGGGATCCTCGAACCAGACGCGCAGCGCCTGCCGCCCGGCTTCAGTGAGGTGGTAGACCTTTTTGTTGGGTCGGCTCGACTGCTCGACGTCCTCGCCCTCGATCAGGCCTTGCTTCTCGAGGCGGCCGAGGGTTACGTAGATCTGGCCGACGTTCGGCTGAGGGTACGCGGAGCCCAGCGTCTGCTCAAGGTGCTGCTTGAGTTCGTAGCCGTGGGCCGGACCGCGCGCCAGGAGAGCCAGGAGGGGCAGGCGCACGTGTGCAGTCCTCCTGTCGGGTCAATGTGCTCCAGGCCCTAGTATCGCCCATACCTAACAGGTATACATGGCCTCTGACTCCGGGCGAAGACGCCCGGCGCCGGGTGTGCAAGGAGGAACCTATGCGGTGGATGCGTGCCGCGGGTAGGGGCCTCCTCGTTCTGGTCGTGGTCATGGCCGGTTACGTCGCCGCGGGCGCCCGGGACGACGCGGGTCCGGCCGACGGTCGCGGGCCGCTGACCCTGGCCACCGCGGGCGACCTGACCGGCTATCTCCGCCCCCTCCTCCAGGGCTGGAACCGCACCCACCCCGGCGAGCGGGTCAGGCTCGTGGAACTCCCGGACTCCGCCGACGAGACCCACGCGCAGATGGTCACCGACCTGCGCGGCGGCGACCGCAGCCGGTTCGACGTCCTCAACATCGACGTCAACTGGACCTCGGAGTTCGCGGCCGCGGGCTGGATCCGTCCGCTGCCCCGCGACCGCTTCCCGCTCGACTCCTTCCTCAGGCCCGTCAAGAGCACGGCGACCTACGACGGCCGCCTGTACGCCGTCCCCTACGTCACCAACGCCGGCCTGCTCCTGTACCGCAAGGACATCCTCGCCAAGGAGGGCGTCCCGCCCCCGCGCACCTGGGCCGAACTGGAGCACGACGCGAAGACCATCGCGCCCAAGTACGGGCTCGACGGCTACGCGGGCCAGTTCCTGCCGTACGAGGGCCTCACCGTCAACGCGGCCGAGGCCGTCTACTCGGCGCACGGCACGATCCTCGGCGACGAGGGGGCGCGGGTCACCGTGGACTCCGCGGCGGCCAGGGAGGGGATCGGTTTCCTCGCGCGCGGGGTCCGCGAGGGCTGGATCCCGAAGGCCGCGCTGACGTACAAGGAGGAGGAGTCCAAGCAGGCCTTCAAGAGCGGCAGGCTGCTCTTCCTGCGCAACTGGCCCTACGCCTACGTCCTCGCCTCGGCCAAGGGCTCCCCGGTCGCCGGGAAGATCGGCGCCGTGCCGCTGCCCGGCCCGGACGGCCCCGGCACGAGCGTCCTCGGCGGCTCCAACCTGGCCGTCAACACCCACGCCCGGCACCCCGACTCGGCCGCGCGCCTGATCGCCTATCTCACGAGCGAGCCCGTGCAGCGCCAGGTCCTCACCCGCGGCGCGCTGCCGCCCGTACGCGCCGCGCTGTACGAGGATCCCGAGCTGATCCGGCGCTTCCCCTACCTCCCCACCCTGCGCAAGAGCGTGCTGTCCGCCATGCCACGCCCCAAGAGCCCGCGCTACGACCAGGTCAGCCTGGTGGTGCAGGCCGTCGTGCAGGACGCCCTGACGGGCCACCAGACCCCTGCCGCGGCGGTGCGCCGTCTGGCGCGAGAACTGGCAGCGATCCCGGGTCGATAGCTACCTGTTAGGTAACGCGCACATCTCATCTCTCTTCATCCTGTCCTAGTTGATCCGTATTTCACAGGCCAACTCGGCGGTAGCTTCCGTTCTCATCGTTGACACCCGCGCGAAGCGCCTACATAACATGCATACATGTTGAGTAAGTACCGCTGGTGGCGTGACGCGGTGATCTATCAGGTGTACGTCCGCAGCTTCCTGGACAGCACCGGCGACGGCGTCGGCGATCTCGCCGGAGTCAGGGCGGGGCTGCCGTACCTGAAGAAGCTGGGCGTCGACGGGATCTGGCTGAGCCCCTTCTACCCGTCCCCGCAGCACGACCACGGCTACGACGTGGCCGACTACTGCGATGTCGACCCGCTCTTCGGCGACCTCGCCGAGTTCGACCTGCTGATGGCGGACGCCCGGCGGCTCGGCATCAAGGTGCTGCTCGACATCGTCCCCAACCACTGCTCCAGCGAGCACCCGTGGTTCCGCCAGGCGCTGGCGGCCGAGCCCGGCAGCGCGGCCCGCGCCCGCTTCCACTTCGCCGACGGCCGCGGGCCCGAGGGCGCCGAGCCGCCCAACAACTGGCACTCCATGTTCGGCGGCCCGGCCTGGACCCGGGTCGGCGACGGCCAGTGGTACCTGCACATGTTCGCCTCCGAGCAGCCCGACTGGAACTGGCGCAACCCCGAGGTCGGCGCCGAGTTCGACCGGGTGCTGCGGTTCTGGCTCGACCGGGGCGTCGACGGCTTTCGCATCGACGTGGCCGCGGGCCTGTTCAAGCACCCCGAGCTGCCCGACTCCGACGACCCCGAGGCCGACGCCCGCACCCGCGACTCGGTCAACCCGCTGGCCTGGAACCAGCCCGAGGTGCACGAGGTGTGGCGGCACTGGCGGTCGGTGTGCGAGGAGTACACCGGGCGGGACGGCCGCGAGCGGCTGCTGGTCGGCGAGGTGTCGGTGCCGACGGCACGCGAGCACGCGCTGTACGTCCGGCCGGACGAGCTCCACCAGGCCTTCTTCTTCGACCTGCTCAGCGCCCCCTGGGACCCGGGCGCCTTCCGCAAGGTCATCTCCGAGGCCATGCAGGACATCGCCGGTACCGGCTCCACGGTCACCTGGGTCCTCAACAACCACGACCAGGTCCGCACCGTAACCCGTTACGGCGAACCCGCCACCGAGGGCAGCGGCCTCGGCGCCGCCCGTGCCCGCGCCGCCGCGCTGCTGATGCTGGCGCTGCCCGGAGCCGCGTACATCTACCAGGGCGAGGAGCTGGGTCTGCCCGAGGTCGTCGACCTGCCCGACGACGTGCTCACCGACCCGATCTTCCGGCGCACGGGCAGCCGGGCCCGCATCCGCGACGGCTGCCGCGTGCCGCTGCCGTGGTCCGGGCAGGCCTCGCCCTTCGGCTTCACCTCCGGCGCCGAGAGCGCCCGCCCGTGGCTGCCGCAGCCCTCCTACTTCGCCGAGTACGCCACCGACCGCGCCCTCGCCGACACCCGCTCCTTCTGGCACCTGTACCGCGACGGCCTGCAACTGCGGGCGTCCCTGCCCCAGTTGGGCGAGGGCACGCTGCGCTGGCTGGACACCCCGCCCGGCGTCCTCGCCTTCGAGCGCGGCGACGGCCTGGTCTGCGCCGTCAACTTCGGTACGGCGCCCACGCCCGCACCGGTCTCCGGCACCCCGCTGCTGTCCAGCGGCCCGTGCCCGGCCGGGGTACTGCCCGGCTCCACGGCCGCCTGGTGGCTCGCCGACCTCTGACCGGGCACGGCCCCCCTTACCTGACCACTCGTCAGTTACCCACCCCTGAAGGGACATCAACGATGATGCGACGACGTACCACCCTGCTCACCGGCTGCACCGCCCTCGCCCTGGCCCTGGGCGCGACCGCCTGCGGAGGCGGCGGCCCGGTCTCCGCGGGCGGCGGCGACAAGGCCCTCGGCGGCCAGACGGTCACCGTGGCCGGAGTGTGGACCGGCAGCGAGCAGAAGAACTTCCAGAAGGTCCTCGACGCGTTCAGCGCGAAGACCGGGGCCAAGACCCAGTTCATCTCCACCGGCGACAACGTCTCCACCGTCGTCGGCAGCAAGATCGAGGGCGGCAACGCGCCCGACGTGGTGATGGTCCCGCAGGTCGGCGTGTTGCAGCAGTTCGCCAAGAAGGGCTGGCTCACCCCGCTGTCGGCCACCACCGAGAAGACGGTGGACGCCGGCTACGCCCCCGTCTGGAAGAAGTACGGCAGCGTCGACGGCCGCCTCTACGGCCTCTACTTCAAGGCCGCCCACAAGTCGACCGTCTGGTACAGCCCCGACGCCCTGAACCAGGCCGGCGTCAAGCCGCCGAAGACGTACGACGAGATGCTGAAGGCCGGCCGCACCGTCTCCGACTCCGGGCTCGCCGCGTTCTCGGTGGCCGGCCAGGACGGCTGGACCCTCACCGACTGGTTCGAGAACATCTACCTCTCCCAGGCCGGACCCGAGAAGTACGACGCCCTGGCCGCCCACAAGCTGAAGTGGACCGACACCAGCGTCGTCAAGGCACTGGACACGCTCGGCAAGCTGTTCAAGGACAAGCGGCTGGTGGCTGGCGGCCAGAAGGAGGCCCTCAACACCGACTTCCCCGGCTCGGTGGCGAAGGTGTTCGGCCCCAAGCCCGACGCCGGCATGGTCTACGAGGGCGACTTCGTCGCCGGGGTCGCGCACGACCAGTTCGGCAGGACCATCGGCACGGACGCGAACTTCTTCCCCTTCCCCGCGGTCGACGGCGGCAAGGCGCCCGTCGTCAGCGGCGGTGACGCGGCCGTCGTCCTGAAGGACGGCAAGAACGCCAAGGCCGGCATGAAGCTCCTGGAGTACCTGGCCACCCCGGAGGCCGCCGCCGTGTGGGCGAAGGCCGGCGGCTTCCTGTCCCCCAACGAGAAGCTCGACCTCTCCTCCTACGGCGACGACGTCACCCGCGCCACCGCCAAGTCCCTCGTCGAGGCCGGGGACTCGGTCCGCTTCGACATGTCCGACCAGGCGCCGGCGGCCTTCGGCGGCACCAAGGGCGCGGGCGAGTGGAAGCTGCTGCAGGACTTCCTGCGCGACCCGTCCGACCCGAAGGGGACCGCGGCCCGCCTGGAGTCCGCGGCGGCCAAGGCGTACCAGGGCTGACGCGCGATGACCGCGACCCTGGTGAAAGAGACGAGCCCACCCGCCACCGGCCTGGTCGAGCGCGCCCGGCGCTCCCGGCGGCGGGCCCGGATCGTCGCCCTGCTCTTCGTCTTCCCGGCGCTGCTCCTGCTCGGCGCGCTGGTCGTCTACCCCGTGCTGTTCTCGGTCGGCCGCAGCTTCTTCGACGCCTCCGGCACCCGCTTCGTGGGCGGCGACAACTACACCGAGATGTTCCGCGACCCGGCCACCCTCAAGGCCGTCCGCAACACGGCCATCTGGGTCGTGGTCGCCCCGGCGCTGCTGACCGGCCTCGGCCTGATCCTCGCCGTGCTGGTGGAGAAGGTGCGCTGGGCCACGGCCTTCAAGCTGCTGCTGTTCATGCCGATGGCGGTCTCCTTCCTGGCCGCCGGCATCATCTTCCGCCTCGCCTACGACCAGGACCCGAACAGGGGCGTCCTGAACGCCGCCGTGGTCGGCGTGCACGACACCTTCGCGGGCACGTCCCACTACCCGACCGCACGGGCCCGCCCGGACCAGGGCCTGACCGCGGGCAGGGACGGCTCGTACCGCACGAACGCGACCGCGAGGCCCGGCGACTCGGTCACCCTCGGCCTGGTCGGCGTCGCCCCCAAGGACCTGCCCGGCGGCGCCCGTCCCGCCTACCCGGCCGCCCAGCGCACGGCGGCCGCCGGTGAACTGCGCGGCGTCGTCTACCTGGACTTCACGCCCGGCGGAGGAGGCAGACCGGGGACGGTCGACCGGCGGGAGAGCGGGCTGCCCGAGATGAAGGTCGAGGCTGTGCGGGACGGCAGGACGGTCGCCGGTACGACGACGGCGGCGGACGGCTCCTTCCGCTTCACCGGCCTCAAGTCGGGTGCGTACACGGTGAAGTTGCCGGCCTCGAACTTCGCGCAGCCGTACCAGGGCGTCTCCTGGCTCGGACCGGCGCTCGTGACGCCGGCGATCATCGGGGCGTACGTGTGGATCTGGACGGGATTCGCGATGGTACTGATCGGGGCGGGGCTCGCCACCCTTCCCCGGGACGCGCTGGAGGCGGCGCGGATGGACGGGGCCAACGAGTGGCAGATCTTCCGCCGCATCACCGTCCCGCTCCTCGCCCCCGTCCTCACCGTGGTCTTCGTGACGCTGCTGATCAACGTGATGAAGGTCTTCGACCTCGTCTACATCATCGCGCCCGGCGACGTCGCGGAGGACGCGACCGTGCTCGCCACGCAGATGTGGCTGGTGTCCTTCGGCGGCGGCAACAACCAGGGCCTGGGCAGCGCGCTCGGCGTCCTGCTCCTCCTCCTGGTCGTCCCCGCCATGGTCTTCAACGTCCGTCGCTTCCGAAGGAGTCAGCGATGAACGCTGTGCGGCGCGCCCTTTCCAGCGGTCTGGTTCAGGCCTTCCTCGTCCTGATCGGCCTGGTGTGGCTGACACCGCTCGCGGGACTGTTCATGTCCTCGCTGCGCTCGTCCGAGGACTCGGCGAGCAGCGGCTGGTGGACGGCGTTCACCAGGCCGGGCCAGCTGTCCTTCGACAACTACTCGGCGCTGCTGAAGAACGCGGGCATCACGCAGGCGTTCTGGAACACCGTGCTGATCTCGGTGCCGGCGACCGTCCTGGTCGTGGTCCTCGCGGCGCTCGCCGGATACGCCTTCGCCTGGCTGGACTTCCCCGGGCGCGAGGCCGTCTTCCTGGTCGTGGTCGCCCTGTTGGTGGTGCCGGTGCAGATCGGCCTGCTGCCGGTCGCCAAACTCTTCGGGGAGCTGGGCCTGTTCGGCACGATCCCCGGCGTGGTGCTCTTCCACGTGGCGTACGGGCTGCCGTTCGCGGTGTTCCTGCTGCGGAACTACTTCGCCGAGATGCCGAAGGAGATGCTGGAGGCGGCCCGGATGGACGGCGGGAGCGAGTGGCGCATCTTCACCCGGCTGGTCCTCCCGGTCGGCCGCCCCGCGATCGCGTCCCTGGCCATCTTCCAGTTCCTGTGGGTGTGGAACGACATGCTGGTCGCCCTGCTGTTCGCGGACCCCTCGTCACAGCCGTTGACGGTGGAACTCCAGTCCCAGATACGGCAGTTCGGCAGCAACATCGACGTCCTGGCGCCGGGCGCGTTCGTGTCCCTGGTGGTGCCGCTGGTGGTGTTCTTCGCCTTCCAGCGGCACTTCGTGCAGGGCGTGATGGCCGGATCCGTGAAGTGAGGCGGTGGGGGCTCCCGTCGGCAGCCCCCACCGCGCGCTCACGGCGACGCCGGTGGGTACAGCGACCTCGGCAGTTGTGAGGCGGCCGCCGCGTCCAGCAGCCACAGGGTGCGCTGCCTGCCGCGTGCGCCCGCCGCCGGGGCCTGGATCTCGCCCGCGCCGGACAGGGCGATCGCCGCCGCCTCCGCCTTGTCCTCGCCGGCCGCCAGCAGCCACACCTCGCGGGCCGCCCGGATCGCGGGCAGCGTCAGCGTCACCCGGGTCGGCGGCGGCTTGGGGGAGCCGTGGACGCCCACCACCGTGCGGTCCGTCTCGCGGACGGCCGGCAGCTCCGGGAACAGGGACGCCACGTGCGTGTCCGGGCCGACGCCCAGCATCAGCACGTCGAAGGTGGGTACGGCGCCATGGTTCTCCGGGCCCGCCGCACGGGCCAGTTCCTCCGCGTAGGCGGCCGCCGCCGCGTCGACGTCGGAACCGAACGGACCGTCGGAGGCGGGCATGGCGTGCACGCGCTTCGGGTCCAGCGGGACCGCGTCCAGCAGAGCCTCACGGGCCTGCGTGACATTGCGGTCCGGGTCGCCCTCGGGCAGGAAGCGCTCGTCTCCCCACCACAGGTCCAGCCGGCCCCAGTCGATCGCGTCCCGGGCCGGCGCGGCGGCGAGGGCGGCCAGCAGGCCGTTGCCGTTGCGGCCGCCCGTGAGGACCACCGACGCGGAGCCGCGGGAGGACTGCGCGTCCACGATCTTCGTGATCAGCCGGGCCGCGGCGGCCTGCGCCATCAGGTCCTTGTCGTGGTGCACGACCAGCTGCGGGGTGCTCACTTCGCCGCCGCCTTCTTCGACTCCTGCTTCACCGGCTCCGCCGCCGCCGCTTCCTGTGCGGAAGCTTTCGCAGCGTCCTCGACAGGCGTTTCGACGGCGAGGGGTTCTCCGGTGCCGGACTCGGCCCCTCCGGGGACGTCGGTGGCCGGCTCTCCTTTGGCAGCCGCTTCCGGAAAGGGAGCCCCCGACGCCGGCGCGTTCAGCCGCTCCACCCCGAACCGCAGTGCCGACGCGTAGGTGTCGTCCGGGTCGAGCCGCCGCAGCTCCTCGGCGATCAGTTCGGCCGTCTCCCGCCGCTTCAGCGCCACCGCGCGGTCCGGCTGGCCCTGGATGGAGAGGGTGGCGAGCGAACCGTCCGCGCGGTCCAGGACGATCGGTCCGCTGTTCGTGTGCATACGCACCGCCGTCAGACCGGGCCCGCCGGACAGCGACCGCTTCACGGGCACGTCCAGCCGGTCCGCCAGCCACATCGCCAGCAGCTCGCAGCTCGGGTTGAACTCCTCGCCCTCCACCTCGACGGCCTCCACCTCACAGGTGACCTGGTCGAGAGCGGCGGCCAGCATCGAGCGCCACGGCGTGATGCGGGTCCAGGACAGGTCGGTGTCGCCGGGCGTGTAGGTGTCGGCGCGGGCCGTCAGTTCCCGCACCGGCTGCTCGGCGGCGTAGGTGTCCGTCACCCGGCGCTGGCCGAGCGCGCCCAGCGGGTCGCTGGCCGGGTCGAGCGGCGCGTTCACCGGCCACCACACGACGACGGGCGCGTCCGGCAGCAGCAGCGGCAGGACGACGGACTGCGCGTGCTCGGCCGTCTCGCCGTACATCCGCAGCACGACCGTCTCGCCGGTGCCCGCGTCCGCGCCCACCCGTACCTCGGCGTCCAGCCGGGACGACGTGCGGTCGCGGGGGGTGCGAGAGACGCGCTTGATGACCACGAGCGTGCGCGAGGGGTGCTCGCGCGAGGCGTCGTTCGCGGCCTTCAGCGCGTCGTACGCGTTCTCCTCGTCCGTCACGATGACCAGCGTCAGCACCATGCCGACGGCGGGCGTGCCGATGGCCCGCCGCCCCTGCACCAGCGCCTTGTTGATCTTGCTGGCCGTGGTGTCCGTGAGGTCTATCTTCATGGCCGGCGCCAGCTCCGTCCGTCTCGCTCGAGCATTTCGTCCGCCTCGACGGGACCCCAGGTGCCGGACGCGTACTGCGCGGGCTTGCCGTTCTTGTCCCAGTACTGCTCGATCGGGTCGAGGATCTTCCAGGACAGCTCGACCTCCTCGGTGCGCGGGAAGAGGTTCGAGTCGCCCAGCAGCACGTCCAGGATCAGCCGTTCGTACGCCTCCGGGGAGGACTCGGTGAAGGACTCGCCGTAGGCGAAGTCCATCGACACGTCCCGGATCTCCATGGAGGTGCCCGGCACCTTCGAGCCGAAGCGGACCGTCACGCCCTCGTCGGGCTGGACGCGGATGACGATCGCGTTCTTGCCGAGCTCCTCCGTCGCCGTGTGGTCGAAGGGGGAGTGCGGCGCCCGCTGGAAGACGACCGCGATCTCGGTGACGCGACGGCCGAGGCGCTTGCCGGTGCGCAGGTAGAAGGGGACGCCCGCCCAGCGGCGGTTGTCGATGCCCAGCTTGATGGCGGCGTAGGTGTCGGTCTTGGAGTTGGCGTCGATGCCCTCCTCCTGGAGGTAACCGACGGCCTTCTCACCGCCCTGCCAGCCCGCCGCGTACTGCCCGCGCACGGTGTCCCGGCCCAGGTCCTTCGGCAGCCGCACGGCCCCGAGCACCTTGGTCTTCTCCGCGGCCAGCGCGTCCGCGTCGAAGGAGGCCGGCTCCTCCATGGCCGTGAGGGCCATCAACTGGAGCAGGTGGTTCTGGATGACGTCACGGGCGGCGCCGATGCCGTCGTAGTAGCCGGCGCGGCCGCCGATGCCGATGTCCTCGGCCATCGTGATCTGCACATGGTCCACGAAGGACCGGTTCCAGATCGGCTCGAACATCGTGTTGGCGAAGCGCAGCGCCAGGATGTTCTGGACGGTCTCCTTGCCCAGGTAGTGGTCGATGCGGAAGACCTGGTCCGGGGCGAAGACCTCGTGCACGACCTTGTTGAGCTCCTCGGCCGACTTCAGGTCGTGGCCGAAGGGCTTCTCGATGACCGCACGCCGCCAGGAGCCGCCGGTCTGGTCCGCCAGGCCGTGCTTCTTCAGCTGCTGGATGACCACCGGGAAGGAGCGCGGCGGCACCGACAGGTAGAAGGCGAAGTTGCCGCCCGTGCCCTGTGCCTTGTCCAGCTCCTCGATGGTGGAGCGCAGCCGCTCGAACGCGTCGTCGTCGTCGAAGGTGCCCTGGACGAAGCGCATCCCCTGGATGAGCTGCTGCCAGACCTCCTCGCGGAACGGCGTGCGGGCGTGGGCCTTGACTGCGTCGTGGACCTCGGCGGCGAAGTCCTCGTTCTCCCACTCGCGGCGGGCGAAGCCCACCAGCGAGAAGCCCGGCGGCAGCAGACCCCGGTTGGCGAGGTCGTACACGGCGGGCATCAGCTTCTTGCGCGACAGGTCGCCGGTGACGCCGAAGATGACCAGGCCCGACGGCCCCGCGATACGCGGGAGCCGTCGGTCCGCGGGGTCACGAAGCGGGTTCGCTCCGGAACCGGAAAGTGGAGCCAAGGTCTCAGCCCTCCGCGGGGGCGAGGCGCTCCAGCTCCGCCTCGGTCGACTTCAGCAGGTCGTTCCAGGACGCCTCGAACTTCTCGACGCCCTCGTCCTCCAGCACCTGCACGACCTCGTCGTAGGAGATCCCGAGCTTCTCGACGGCGTCGATGTCGGCGCGGGCCTGCTCGTACGTCCCGGCGACCGTGTTGCCGGTGATGGAGCCGCTCTCCTCGGTGGCGTGCAGGGTGGCCTCCGGCATGGTGTTCACCGTGTTCGGCGCCACCAGGTCGTCGACGTACAGGGTCGGCTTGTAGGCCTTGTCCTTCACGCCGGTGGAGGCCCACAGCGGGCGCTGCTTGCGGGCGCCCGCCCTCTCCAGCGCCTGCCAGCGGTCGGAGGAGAAGACCTCCTCATAGGCCTGGTACGCCAGCCGCGCGTTGGCGACGGCGGCCTTGCCGCGTACCGCCTTGGCCTCGTCGGTGCCCAGCTCGTCGAGCCGCTTGTCGATCTCGGTGTCCACGCGGGAGACGAAGAAGGACGCCACGGAGTGGATCTTCGACAGGTCCAGGCCGCGCTCCTTGGCCTTCTCCAGGCCGGAGAGGTAGGCGTCCATGACCTTGCGGTAGCGCTCCAGGGAGAAGATCAGCGTGACGTTGACACTGATGCCGAGGCCGATGGTCTCGGTGATCGCCGGGAGGCCCGCCTCGGTGGCCGGGATCTTGATGAGCGTGTTCGGCCGGTCCACCAGCCAGGCAAGCTGCTTGGCCTCGGCCACGGTCGCCTTGGTGTTGTGGGCGAGACGCGGGTCGACCTCGATCGACACGCGGCCGTCCTGGCCGTCGGTGGCGTCGAAGACCGGGCGCAGGATGTCGGCGGCGTCGCGGACGTCCGCCGTCGTGATCATGCGGATGGCCTCTTCGACGGTGACCTTGCGGGCGGCGAGGTCGGACAGCTGCTGGTCGTAGCCGTCGCCCTCGGAGATCGCCTTCTGGAAGATCGTCGGGTTGGTGGTGACGCCCACGACGTGCTGCTGGTCGATCAGTTCGGCGAGGTTGCCGGACGTGATCCGCTTGCGCGACAGGTCGTCCAGCCAGATCGCGACGCCTTCTTCGGAGAGGCGCTTGAGTGCGTCTGTCATGGAATTACATCTCCTACGTGTCGTATACGGGCGTCAGCGCTGGGCGGCGGCGAGGGATTCCCGGGCCTGGGCGGCCACGTTCTCGGCGGTGAAGCCGTACTCCTGGAAGAGCACCTTGCCGTCGGCGGAGGCACCGAAGTGCTCCAGGGAAACGATGCGGCCGGCGTCCCCCACGTACTTGTGCCAGGTCAGACCGATACCGGCCTCGACCGCGACCCGCGCCTTCACGTGCGGCGGCAGAACGCTGTCCCGGTACCCCTGGTCCTGCTCCTCGAACCACTCCACGGACGGCATGGACACGACCCGCGTCGGCACCCCGTCGGCCTGGAGCGCCTCGCGCGCCTCGACGGCGACGTGCACCTCGGAGCCGGTGGCGATCAGAACGACCTGGGCCTCGCCGCCCTCCGCCTCGAACAGGACGTAACCGCCCTTGGCGGCGTCGTCGTTGGGCTCGTACGTCGGCACGCCCTGACGCGTGAGAGCCAGCCCGTGCGGGGCGCCCTTGCCGTACTCCTTGGTCCAGCGCTTGAGGATCTCGCGCCAGGCGATCGCGGTCTCGTTGGCGTCGGCCGGACGCACGACGTTGAGGCCGGGGATGGCGCGCAGCGACGCGAGGTGCTCGACCGGCTGGTGGGTCGGGCCGTCCTCGCCGAGGCCGATGGAGTCGTGCGTCCACACGTACGTCACCGGCAGGTGCATCAGCGCGGACAGGCGTACGGCGTTGCGCATGTAGTCGGAGAACACCAGGAAGGTGCCGCCGTAGACACGGGTGTTGCCGTGCAGGGTGATGCCGTTCATCTCCGCGGCCATGGAGTGCTCGCGGATGCCGAAGTGCAGGGTGCGGCCGTAGGGGCTGGCCTCCGGCAGCGGGTTGTCCGCCGGCAGGAACGACGACGTCTTGTCGATGGTCGTGTTGTTGGAGCCGGCCAGGTCGGCCGAGCCGCCCCACAGCTCCGGGATCACCGCGCCGAGCGCCTGCAGCACCTTGCCGGACGCGGCGCGCGTGGCGACGCCCTTGCCGGGCTCGAAGACCGGGACCTTGTCCTCCCAGCCGGCCGGCAGCTCGCCCTTGCTGACGCGGTCGAAGTCGGCGGCCCGCTCGGCGTTGTTCTCGCGCCACAGCTGGAACGACTTCTCCCACTCGGCCTTCGCCTCGCGGCCCCGCTCCAGCGCCTGCCGGGTGTGCTTGATGACGTCGTCGGAGACCTCGAAGGTCTTCTCCGGGTCGAAGCCCAGCACGCGCTTGGTGGCGGCCACCTCGTCGTCGCCGAGCGCGGAGCCGTGGGCGGCCTCGGTGTTCTGGGCGTTCGGGGCGGGCCAGGCGATGATCGAGCGCATCGCGATGAAGGACGGCCGGTCCGTCACCTGCTTGGCGGCCTCGATCGCGTTGTAGATGGCGTGCGGGTCCAGGTCGCCGTCCGGCTTCGGGGCGATCCGCTGCACGTGCCAGCCGTACGCCTCGTAGCGCTTGACGGTGTCCTCGGAGACGGCCGTCTCGGTGTCGCCCTCGATCGAGATGTGGTTGTCGTCCCACAGCAGGATCAGGTTGCCGAGCCTCTGGTGGCCGGCCATCGAGGACGCCTCGGCGGAGATGCCCTCCTGAAGGCAGCCGTCACCGGCGATGCAGTAGACGAAGTGGTCGAACGGGGACTCGCCCTGCGGGGCCTCCGGGTCGAACAGACCGCGCTCGTAGCGCGCGGCCATCGCCATGCCCACGGCGTTGGCGACACCCTGGCCGAGCGGGCCGGTCGTCGTCTCGACGCCCTTGGTGTGGCCGTACTCCGGGTGGCCGGGGGTCTTCGAGCCCCAGGTACGGAAGGCCTTCAGGTCGTCCAGCTCCAGGCCGAAGCCGGCCAGGTAGAGCTGCGTGTAGAGGGTCAGGGACGAATGGCCGGCGGACAGCACGAAGCGGTCGCGGGCAACCCAGTCCGGGTCGGCCGGGTCATGCCGCATCACCTTCTGGAAGAGGGTGTAGGCGGCGGGCGCCAGGCTCATGGCCGTACCCGGATGGCCGTTGCCGACCTTCTGTACGGCGTCGGCGGCCAGGACGCGGGCGGTGTCCACGGCCCGCTGGTCCAACTCGGTCCACTCGAGGTCTGTGGTGGTCGGCTTGGTGCTCACCCTGAGTCAGGGCTCCTCTCCACATGTCACGCATGTCGAATGCCGGCGCACTGGACGCCCACCGGCCGTTGTCGAGCCTACCCCTGTAAGAACGTGCATTTTTTCGAGTCATTCCAGACTGCCGGGACTGCGCGGCCTCCGCCTCCCGACTGGGCTGGAGCCCATTCGGCAACTGAATACGCAGCCGCTCATCCGACTGCTCAATCGAGCTTGCGTACGACCTTCTGTGGGCCCTCGCCAACACGACCCCACCCCCGCGAAGGCCGGGGTATGGGCAACGTCTACAGTGGCGTGGTACGCGCGAGCCTTTACCCGTACTTCACACGGGCGAGGCTCGCTGGGATGTCTCTGTAGGGGTGTGCGTGACGGCCGTCGAATCCCGTCCAGCGGGGGTAATCGGTGCGAGCGAGAGCCCGCGTCACCGGCCGTTCGGGGCCCGTGTCAAGGCGTTCGTGGCGCTGACCAAGCCGCGGATCATCGAGCTCCTGCTCATCACCACCGTTCCGGTGATGTTCCTCGCCCAGCGGGGTGTACCGGACCTGACGCTGGTGCTGCTCACCTGCGTGGGCGGCTACCTGTCGGCGGGCGGCGCCAACGCGCTGAACATGTACATCGACCGCGACATCGACGCGCTGATGGACCGCACCTCGCAGCGACCGCTGGTCACCGGCATGGTGAGCCCGCGCGAGTGCCTGGCCTTCGGTGTCACCCTGGCGGTGGTCTCCACGCTCCTGTTCGGCCTCACAGTCAACTGGCTGTCGGCCTGGCTCTCCCTCGGCGCGCTCCTCTTCTACGTCGTCGTCTACACGATGATCCTCAAGCGCCGTACCTCGCAGAACATCGTGTGGGGCGGCATCGCGGGCTGCATGCCCGTGCTGATCGGCTGGTCGGCCGTCACCGACTCCCTCTCCTGGGCCCCGGTCATCCTGTTCCTGGTGATCTTCTTCTGGACGCCGCCGCACTACTGGCCGCTGTCGATGAAGGTGAAGGACGACTACGCGCGCGTGGGCGTGCCGATGCTGCCGGTCATCGCCTCCAACAAGGTCGTCGCCCGGCAGATCGTGATCTACAGCTGGGTGATGGTGGCCGTCTCCCTGCTGCTCACCCCCCTCGGTTACACGGGCTGGTTCTACACCCTGGTCGCCCTGGCGGCGGGCGGCTGGTGGCTGTGGGAGGCGCACGCGCTGCAGACCCGCGCGAAGGCGGAGACGACCGGCGCGAAGCTGAAGGAGATGCGCCTGTTCCACTGGTCCATCACCTATGTGTCGCTGCTGTTCGTGGCGATCGCGGTGGACCCCTTCCTGCGCTGACACCCCGGTACCGCCCGACGGGCGGGGTGCGTGGTCAAAGCCACGCACCCCGCCCGTCGCCGTTTGATCTACCCGTCGGTAGCATCCTGGCCATGGCAGACACGCAGCAGGTTGACGCGAAGGCCGAGCGCAAGGTGGCGAGGCTCGCCAAGCGGATCAGCGCCTTCTCCAAGGCGCACGGCGGAGCCGAGGGGCAGGTGGCCCACATCGGCGAGCGCGGCGCGCGCATCGTCCTCGTCGGCGAGGACGGCGGCTGGGGCGACCTCGTGGCGCCCTCGTACGAACTCGCCGAGAAGGCCGTCCAGAAGGCCGGGATCACGGTCCACGAGGACTTCGACGGCGAATTCGCGGCGAAGGTGCGCACCGGGCGGTACGAGTGGTCGCGGATGGCGGGCATCCAGCTCGGCGGTCCGGCGAACAGCTGACCGCTTCCGGCGATTTCGCACGGGGTGTGTCACACCAACACCTCATGACCGGTTCACCCGTTAGGACCTGTTAAGGAGCAACGGTCCAGTAATAGACGGAGAGCCCGGATGATCGAAACGCCGTCCCTCGTGGACCAGTACTGCCACGGCGTACTGAGAACCGAGCTGGGCCTCGGCACCTTCGAGGCCCAGCTGGCCCGCACCGAGGGTCCGCCCGCCCCGGGCACCACGCTCTTCGACACCCAGACGGGTTTCGCCGTACGGCGCTGGTGCCCGCCCCTGCTGGGCATGGAACCGCACTGTCATCCCGCCCGTTACCTCGCCCGCCGTCGTGAACTCGGCGTCCTGGAGGCGGGCCGCAGACTGCTGCGCGGGAGCGGGATCACGACGTACCTCGTCGACACGGGTTTGCCCGGCGATCTGACCGGGCCGGACGAACTGGCCTCCGCGAGCGCGGCCGAGGCCCGTGAGATCGTCCGCCTGGAATTACTGGCCGAGCAGGTCGCCGACACCTCCGGCACCGTCGAGTCCTTCCTCGCCAACCTCGCCGAGTCGGTGCACGGCGCCGCCGCTGGCGCCGTCGCCTTCACCTCGGTCGCCGGCACCCGCCACGGCCTTGCCCTGGCGCCCGAGCCGCCGGGGCCCGGGGAGGTGCGGGGCGCGGCGGGCCGCTGGCTGTCCGGCCGGCGGGTCGGGGGCCGGCTGACCGACCCCGTCCTGCTGCGGCACCTGCTGTGGGTCGCGGTCGGCTCCGGCCTGCCGCTCCAGCTGCACGCGGGGCTCGGCGAACCGGGTCAGCGCATCGACCGCACCGACCCCGTGCTGCTCACCGACTTCGTCCGCGCCACGGCCGGTCTCGGCACGGACCTGGTCCTGCTGCACGGCTACCCGTACCACCGGCACGCCGCCCACCTCGCAGGCGCCTTCCCGCACGTCTACGCCGACTCGGGTGCCGCCCTGGTGCGTACCGGCGCCCGTGCCGCGACCGTGCTCGCCGAGATCCTGGAACTGGCCCCCTTCGGCAAGATCCTCTTCTCCAGCGGGGCGCACGGGCTGCCCGAGCTCCACGTGGTGGGCGCCCGCCTCTTCCGGGAGGCGCTCGGACGGGTGCTGGGCCGCTGGGTGGCCGAGGGGGCGTGGTCGCCGGCGGACGCCCAGCGGGTGGCGGGGCTGGTGGCGGCGGGCAACGCCCGGCGGGTGTACGGGCTGGAGTGAGCCGTACGGCCTACGCGCGCGTGCCGATCGTCATCTCGGCCGACGGCCCCGGCAGGTCGGCCACCACCTCCGGCCGTTCGCGCAGCGCCAGCAGCACCCGCAGGACACCGATCCACACCAGGCACGAGCCGAGCATGTGCAGGCCCACCAGGGCCTCGGGGAGCTTGGTGAAGTACTGGACGTAACCGATGACGCCCTGGGCGAGCAGGATCACGAAGAGCTCGCGGGTGCGGGCGAGGGGGGCCGGGGGAGCGTCGACCGCCTTGAGGACGAACCACAGGGCGAACGTCAGCGTGACCACGATCCAGGCCAGTACGGCGTGCAGCTTGCTGACCGTCTCCCAGTCCAGCGGCATCCGCTCGACCTCGCGGGAGTCACCGGCGTGCGGGCCCGCGCCGGTGACCACCGTGCCGACCGCGATGAGCAGCGTGGCGGCCAGCACCAGGAACCACACCATCTGCTGCACGGGCCTGCCGACCAGCGGCCGGGGCGCCCCGTCACCCTCGCGGGTGCGCTGCCACATGACGGTGGCCACGGCGATCAGCGCGGACGAGAGCAGGAAGTGCGCCGCGACCGTGTACGGGTTGAGGCCGACCAGCACCACGATGCCGCCCAGGATCGCGTTGCCCATCACGATCCAGAACTGCGCCCAGCCCAGCCGGGTCAGACTGCGCCGGTACGGCTTCTCCGAGCGCGCGGCGACGATCGCCCAGCCGACGGCCGCGCAGAGCACGTAGGTCAGCATGCGGTTGCCGAACTCGATCACGCCGTGGAAGCCCATCGCACTGGTCGTGGTGAGCGAGTCGGCGGTGCACTTCGGCCAGGTCGGGCAGCCGAGCCCGGAACCGGTGAGGCGTACCGCGCCGCCGGTGACCACGATGACCACCGACATCACGAGCGCGGAAAGGGCCGCCCGCCGAACCGTCCGGGGTGTCGGGGTCCAGCGTGCGGCGATGAGGGCGAGCGGGTTGCGCACGGCCGCGAGGGCGTCGGCGCGGGTCACGTATGGCACGGGCACCATCGTAGGCCGCCGCTTGTGCACGCTTTCACGAGGGTCCATGACCGCTCACTTCCCTGCTACTCCCAGCGGAAGAACTTCCCCGCCGCGGCCAGCCCCACGACCGCCCACGCGGCCAGGATCCCCAGGTCGCCCCACGGCATGCCGGCGCCGTGCTGCAGCACGTCCCGCAGGCCGTCCGACAGGGCCGAGATCGGCAACAGGCCCAGGACGTCCTGCGCTGCCTGCGGGAACTTGTCGAGCGGCACGATCACCCCGCCGCCCACGAGCAGCAGCAGGAAGACCAGGTTGGCGGCGGCCAGGGTCGCCTCGGCCTTCAGGGTGCCCGCCATGAGCAGGCCCAGGCCCGAGAAGGCCGCCGTGCCAAGGACGATCAGGAGGACGGCGGCGAGCGGGTTCCCCTGCGGGGACCAGCCCAGGGCAAAGGCGATCACCGTCAGCAGGATCACCTGTAGGACCTCCGTGACCAGCACGGACGCCGTCTTCGCCGTCATCAGGCCCCAGCGGGGCAGCGGGGAGGAGGCGAGGCGCTTGAGGACGCCGTAGCGGCGTTCGAAGCCCGTGGCGATGGCCTGGCCGGTGAAGGCCGTGGACATGACCGCGAGCGCGAGGATGCCGGGGGCGAGGAAGTCCACCGCATCGCCCTTGCCGGTGTCCACGATGTCCACCGAGCTGAACAGGACCAGCAGCAGGGTCGGGATCACGACCGTCAGGAGCAGCTGCTCGCCGTTGCGCAGCAGCATCTTCGTCTCCAGCGCCGTCTGGGCCGCGATCATGCGGGGCAGAGGGGCCGCGCCCGGCTTCGGCGCGTAGGTACCGGTGACCGTCGTCACGAGCGCAGCTCCTTGCCCGTCAGCTCCAGAAAAACGTCTTCGAGGGTGTGCCGTTCCACCGAGATCCTGTCCGGCATCACGCCGTGCTGCGCGCACCAGGACGCCACCGTCGCCAGCAGCTGCGGGTCGACCTTGCCGACGACCCGGTACGAGCCCGGCGTCAGCTCGGCGGCCGAGCAGTCGGCCGGGAGCGCCTTGAGCAGCGACCCCACGTCCAGGCCGGGGCGGCCGACGAAGCGCAGGGTGTTCTCGGCCCCGCCCCGGCACAGCTCCTCCGGGGAGCCGTGTGCGATGACCCGGCCCGCGTCGATGATCGCGACGTCGTCGGCGAGCTGCTCGGCCTCCTCCATGTAGTGCGTGGTGAGGATCACCGAGACGCCGTCCGCGCGCAGGTCACGGACCAGGTCCCAGGTGGCGTGGCGGGCCTGCGGGTCGAGGCCGGCGGTCGGCTCGTCCAGGAAGACCAGCTCGGGGCGGCCGACCACGGCCATGGCCAGCGCCAGACGCTGCTGCTGGCCGCCGGAGAGGCGGCGGTACGTCGTACGGCCGCAGGAGCCGAGGCCGAGGCGCTCGATGAGGGCGTCCACGTCCAGCGGGTTCGCGTGCAGCTTCGCCACGTGCCGGAGCATCTCGTCGGCCCGCGCGCCGGAGTACACGCCTCCGGACTGGAGCATCACGCCGATGCGGGGGTGCAGGTCACGGGCCTGGCGCACCGGGTCGAGGCCGAGGACGCGCACCGCGCCAGAGTCCGGTCTGCGGTACCCCTCGCAGGTCTCGACGGTCGTCGTCTTGCCCGCGCCGTTCGGACCGAGTACGGCGGTCACGCCCGCCTCGGCCACCAGGTCGAGGCCGTCCACGGCGGTTTTCGTGCCGTACCGCTTCACCAGGGCCTGAACCTGGACCACGGGCTCACTTCGCATGGGCCCGAGTCTAGGTACGCGGCGCCCGGCTCCGACGGGCGGGTGCCGGATCCGCACCCGTTGCCATCTCCTCCTCGCGTGAGCGGTGCAGCGGCAGCCACCGCTCGGCGTAGGCCACCGCGTCCGCCACGGGGAACAGCCGCACGTCGGCCGCGCCCGCCTTTCCCCGTACGACGGGACGGTCCCGCTCGAAGTCGTGGCCCAGCTCGTCGAAGCGGGCCGAGGTGATCGACACCTCGATCACCGTCTCCCAGCCGCCGCCCGGCACGGGACGGCCCACGCCGACCAGCGGGGAGGGGATGCGGTACTCGGCCAGGTGGAAGCTGGTGCACGACCCGTAGCCGGCGCCCAGGAGCAGCACCCGGGCGCCCATCTCCTCCAGCCTGGCCAGCGGGCTGTGCTCGCCCAGCCGGCAGTCCGTCGCGTGTCCGTCGACGATCCGCGCCGCGGCCGGGCCGACCGCGGCGAAGGACGTCTGGGGGTGCGCGCTGCGCAGGGCGCCCGGCCAGGTGCGCACGGTCTCCGGGACGACGCCGACCCCGCGCGTGGGGGTGACCAGCGGGTCGTACGCGGGCATCGAGGCCCGGATCCGCGCCCACCACTCCTCGGGCACCGGCGGGCTGTTCCACAGCGCCGGGTCGGAGATGTCGCCGGTCTGGGTGGGAACGACGATCGTGCCGTCCGGGCCGACCGCCTCCAGCAGGGCCTGGACCACCGCGACGGCACCGCCGCAGACCCAGCCGAGACTGCTGAGGGAGGAGTGCACCAGGAGGGTCTCTCCGCTGTGGACGCGGAGCCCGCGCAGCTCTGCGGCCAGTGTGTCCCGCGTGACGAGTGGGCCGGTCGGAGGGGGTGTTGCCATGGTGGGGAGTCTTACCCACGGGTCTGCCCTGTGCCACCTGTTTGATCGATCAAAGATCGTTCGCGCAGGTCAGTTAGGTGAACCTAAGTGACGCAGGGCACCGTCCGGTCCTCCGGACGCCGCTTGCCCGGTCCAGAGGAATTACGCAACAATGGCGTTGTGAAAAACGTCGGCGAGGCTCGGGAGACCCCCACGGGGACCCCCCACGAGGAGCTCGCGACCGGGGAGCGGTCCACCCGCAACCGGGTCGCGCGGTCCATCCTGGACCACGGGCCGTCGACCGTCACCGAGCTGGCCGGCCGGCTGGGCCTGACCCCGGCCGCCGTACGACGGCATCTGGACGCGCTGGTCGCCGACGACGTCGTCGAGGCGCGGGAGCAGCGGGTGTACGGCACGCGTACGCGTGGCCGCCCCGCGAAGGTGTTCGCGCTCACCGACTGCGGCCGCGACGCCTTCGACCAGTCGTACGACAAGCTCGCCGCGGACGCCCTGCGCTTCATCCAGGAGCGGTTCGGCGGGGACGAGGCGGTCGTCGCCTTCGCGCGCGCGAGGATCGCCGAGCAGGCCGACGCCTACCGCAGGGCGATCGAGGCCGCCGCCCCCGAAGAGCGCACGGAAGCGCTGGCCAAGGCCCTGAGCGCGGACGGGTACGCTGCTACGGCGCGCAGCGCACCGGTCGGCGAGCAGCTGTGCCAGCACCACTGCCCCGTCGCCCATGTCGCGGAAAAGTTCCCCCAGCTCTGCGAGGCGGAGACCGAGATCTTCTCCCAGCTGCTGGGTACCCACGTCCAGCGACTGGCGACCATCGCGCACGGCGACGGCGTCTGCACGACGTTCATCCCAAAGATTTCCGAGATCACTCACAACGCATCTGCAAGCACGGCCGGGAGGAACCCCGCATGACTCTCCCCATCGAGGAGACTGCCCACCCTGAGCTTGAGGGCCTGGGCAAGTACGAATACGGCTGGGCGGACTCCGACGAAGCCGGTGCCTCGGCGAAGCGCGGTCTCAGCGAGGAAGTCGTCCGGGACATCTCCGCCAAGAAGAACGAGCCGGAGTGGATGACCAAGCTCCGTCTCAAGGGCCTGCGCCTGTTCGACAAGAAGCCCATGCCGAACTGGGGCTCGGACCTGTCGGGCATCGACTTCGACAACATCAAGTACTTCGTGCGCTCCACGGAGAAGCAGGCGGAGTCCTGGGAGGACCTGCCCGAGGACATCAAGAACACGTACGACAAGCTCGGCATCCCCGAGGCGGAGAAGCAGCGCCTCATCGCCGGTGTCGCGGCCCAGTACGAGTCCGAGGTCGTCTACCACCAGATCCGCGAGGACCTGGAGGAGCAGGGCGTCATCTTCCTGGACACCGACACCGCCCTGAAGGAGCACCCGGAGCTCTTCAAGGAGTACTTCGGCACGGTCATCCCGGTCGGCGACAACAAGTTCGCGTCGCTGAACACCGCGGTGTGGTCGGGCGGCTCCTTCATCTACGTGCCGCCGGGCGTCCAGGTGGAGATCCCGCTCCAGGCCTACTTCCGTATCAACACGGAGAACATGGGCCAGTTCGAGCGGACCCTGATCATCGTCGACGAGGGTGCCTACGTGCACTACGTCGAGGGCTGCACCGCGCCGATCTACAAGTCGGACTCGCTGCACTCCGCGGTCGTCGAGATCATCGTCAAGAAGAACGCCCGCTGCCGCTACACGACCATCCAGAACTGGTCGAACAACGTCTACAACCTGGTCACCAAGCGCGCCGTCGCCTACGAGGGCGCCACCATGGAGTGGATCGACGGCAACATCGGCTCCAAGGTGACGATGAAGTACCCGGCCGTCTACCTGATGGGCGAGCACGCCAAGGGCGAGACCCTGTCCATCGCCTTCGCGGGCGAGGGCCAGCACCAGGACGCCGGCTCCAAGATGGTCCACATGGCGCCGAACACCTCCTCCAACATCGTCTCCAAGTCGGTGGCGCGCGGCGGCGGCCGTACCTCCTACCGCGGTCTGGTCGAGATCGGCGAGGGCGCCCACGGCTCCAAGTCGAACGTGCTGTGCGACGCGCTGCTCGTCGACACCATCTCCCGCTCCGACACGTACCCCTACGTGGACGTCCGCGAGGACGACGTGTCCATGGGGCACGAGGCCACCGTCTCCAAGGTCTCCGACGACCAGCTCTTCTACCTGATGAGCCGCGGCCTCAGCGAGTTCGAGGCGATGGCGATGATCGTGCGCGGCTTCGTCGAGCCCATCGCGAAGGAGCTGCCCATGGAGTACGCCCTCGAGCTCAACCGGCTGATCGAGCTGCAGATGGAGGGCGCGGTCGGTTAGGACCGGCCCCCCGGTTAAGCAGCCAGCAATTCTGACGTAGGAAGAGAGCAGACCGACAGCCATGGCTGAGGCTCAGAACATCCCGGTGGGCAGCACGACCGCCGGCCAGATCGCGGTGGCCGCCGAGTCGACCGTCGCCACGCGCATGAGCGCGCCCCCCTCCTTCGACGTGGCGGACTTCCCCGTCCCGCACGGCCGCGAGGAGGAGTGGCGGTTCACCCCGCTGGAGCGCCTGCGCGGGCTGCACGACGGCACCGCCGTCGCCGGCGGCGACGGGGTCAAGGTCGCGGTGGACGCCCCCGAGGGCGTCACCGTCGAGACCGTCGACCGCGGCGACCCCCGGATCGGCAGGGCCGGCACCCCCGTGGACCGCATCGCCGCCCAGGCGTTCTCGGCGTTCGAGAAGGCCGGCGTGGTCACCGTCCCCAAGGAGACGGTCCTCACCGAGCCCATCCGGATCGCCGTGCACGGCGAGGGCGGAACCCGCTTCGGCCACCAGGTGATCGAACTGGGCGCCTTCGCCGAGGCCGTCGTCGTCATCGACCACACCGGTGACGCCGTGCTCGCCGCCAACGTCGACTACATCCTGGGCGACGGCGCCAAGCTCACCGTCGTCTCCGTCCAGGACTGGGACGACAAGGCCGTGCACGTGGCCCAGCACAACGCCCTCGTCGGGCGGGACGCGAGCTTCAAGTCGGTCGTGGTGACCTTCGGCGGCGACCTCGTACGCCTGCACCCGCGCGTCTCCTACGCCGGTCCCGGCGGCGAGGCCGAGCTGCTCGGGCTGTACTTCACGGACGCCGGCCAGCACCAGGAGCACCGCCTCCTGGTCGACCACAACGCCCCGCACTGCAAGTCCAACGTCGTCTACAAGGGCGCGCTCCAGGGCGACAGCGCCCACGCGGTGTGGATCGGCGACGTGCTCATCGAGGCCAAGGCCGAGGGCACGGACACCTACGAGATGAACCGCAACCTCGTGCTGACCGACGGCGCCCGCGTCGACTCGGTGCCGAACCTCGAGATCGAGACCGGCGAGATCATCGGCGCCGGCCACGCCTCCGCCACCGGCCGCTTCGACGACGAGCAGCTCTTCTACCTGATGGCCCGCGGCATCCCCGCCGACGAGGCCCGTCGCCTGGTGGTCCGCGGCTTCTTCGCCGAGCTGGTCCAGCAGATCGGCGTCGACGACATCGAGGCGCGCCTGCTGGAGAAGATCGACGAGGAGCTGGAGGCGTCGGTCTGATGTCAGCGTTCGTACGCGCCTGCGGGCTGAGCGAGCTGGAGGAGGACACCCCGAAGCGGGTGGAACTCGACGGCACGCCGGTCTCGGTCGTCAAGACCGAGGGCGAGGTGTTCGCGATCCACGACATCTGCTCGCACGCGAACGTCTCCCTCTCCGAGGGCGAGGTGGAGGACTGCCAGATCGAGTGCTGGCTGCACGGCTCCAGCTTCGACCTGCGCACCGGCAAGCCGTCCGGCCTCCCCGCGACGCGCCCCGTCCCCGTATACCCCGTAAAGATCGAAGGGGACGACGTTCTCGTCTCCCTCAACCAGGAGTCCTGAGGCACCCATGGCAACGCTTGAAATCCGAGACCTGCGCGTCACCGTCGAGGCCGACAACGCCACGAAGGAGATCCTCAAGGGTGTCGACCTGACCGTGAAGCAGGGCGAGACGCACGCCATCATGGGCCCCAACGGCTCCGGCAAGTCGACCCTCGCCTACTCCCTCGCGGGCCACCCGAAGTACACGATCACCGGCGGCACCGTCACCCTCGACGGCGAGGACGTCCTGGAGATGTCCGTCGACGAGCGCGCCCGTGCCGGCCTGTTCCTGGCGATGCAGTACCCGGTCGAGGTCCCCGGCGTCTCGGTCTCCAACTTCCTGCGCACCTCCGCCACCGCGATCCGCGGCGAGGCCCCCAAGCTGCGCACCTGGGTGAAGGAGGTCAAGGAGGCCATGGAGCGCCTGCACATGGACTCCTCCTTCGCCGAGCGCAACGTCAACGAGGGCTTCTCCGGCGGTGAGAAGAAGCGCCACGAGATCCTTCAGCTCGAACTGCTCAAGCCGAAGATCGCGATCCTCGACGAGACGGATTCCGGCCTGGACGTCGACGCGCTGCGTGTCGTCTCCGAGGGCGTCAACCGCGTCCGCGAGTCCGGCGAGGTCGGCACCCTGCTGATCACGCACTACACGCGCATCCTGCGCTACATCAAGCCCGACTTCGTCCACGTCTTCTCCGGCGGCCGCATCGTCGAGTCCGGCGGCGCCGAGCTCGCCGACAAGCTGGAAAACGAGGGCTACGAGGCATACACGAAGGGTGGCGTATCCGCGTGACACAGCTGCCGGGCCTCCTCGACACCGAGGCGATCCGCAAGGACTTCCCCATCCTGGACCGCCAGGTCCACGACGGGCAGAAGCTCGTGTACCTGGACAACGCGGCGACCTCGCAGAAGCCGCGCCAGGTGCTGGACGCCCTCGCCGAGTACTACGAGCGCTACAACGCCAACGTCCACCGGGGTGTGCATGTGCTCGCCGAGGAGGCCACGGCGCTGTACGAGGGCGCGCGCGACAAGGTCGCGGCGTTCATCAACGCGCCGAGCCGCGACGAGGTGATCTTCACCAAGAACGCCTCCGAGTCGCTCAACCTCGTGGCCAACATGCTGGGCTGGGCCGACGAGCCCTACCGGGTGGACCACGAGACCGAGATCGTCATCACGGAGATGGAGCACCACTCCAACATCGTGCCGTGGCAGCTGCTCGCGCAGCGCACGGGCGCGAAGCTGAAGTGGTTCGGCCTGACCGACGACGGCCGTCTCGACCTGTCCAACATCGACGAGGTCATCACCGAGAAGACGAAGATCGTCTCCTTCGTGCTGGTGTCGAACATCCTGGGCACGGTCAACCCGGTCGAGACGATCATCCGGCGCGCGCAGGAGGTCGGTGCCCTCGTCTGCATCGACGCCTCGCAGGCCGCCCCGCACATGCCGGTTGACGTGCAGGCCCTGCAGGCCGACTTCGTGGCCTTCACCGGCCACAAGATGTGCGGCCCGACCGGCATCGGCGTGCTCTGGGGCCGTCAGGAGCTGCTGGAGGACCTGCCTCCGTTCCTCGGCGGCGGCGAGATGATCGAGACGGTGTCGATGCACTCCTCGACCTACGCTCCCGCGCCGCACAAGTTCGAGGCGGGCACCCCGCCGATCGCGCAGGCCGTGGGCCTGGGCGCGGCGATCGACTACCTCGACGCGATCGGCATGGACAAGATCCTCGCCCATGAGCACGCGCTGACCGAGTACGCCGTCAAGCGGCTGTCGGAGGTCCCGGACCTCAGGATCATCGGCCCGACGACGGCCGAGGACCGGGGCGCGGCGATCTCCTTCACGCTCGGCGACATCCACCCGCACGACGTGGGCCAGGTACTGGACGAGCAGGGCATCGCGGTCCGCGTGGGCCACCACTGCGCCCGCCCCGTCTGCCTCCGGTACGGAATTCCCGCGACCACGCGAGCGTCGTTCTATCTGTACTCCACGCCGGCCGAGATCGACGCACTGGTCGAGGGGCTGGAGCACGTACGGAACTTCTTCGGCTGATGGGACGAGCGATCGCATGAAGCTGGACTCGATGTACCAGGAAGTCATCCTGGACCACTACAAGCACCCGCACGGGCGTGGTCTCCGGGACGGCGACGCCGAGGTGCACCACGTGAACCCGACGTGCGGCGACGAGATCACCCTCCGCGTGAAGTACGACGGCAAGCGGATCGAGGACGTCAGTTACGAGGGCCAGGGCTGCTCGATCAGCCAGGCCTCGGCCTCGGTGCTGAACGAACTGCTGGTCGGCAAGGACCTGTCGGACGCGCAGAAGATCCAGGAGACCTTCCTGGAGCTGATGCAGTCCAAGGGCCGGATCGAGCCGGACGACGCGATGGAGGAGGTGCTGGAGGACGCGGTCGCGTTCGCCGGCGTCTCCAAGTACCCGGCCCGGGTCAAGTGCGCCCTCCTCAGCTGGATGGCGTGGAAGGACGCGACGGCCCAGGCGCTGGGCGCCGACGCCGAAAGGAAGACGGCATGAGCGAGACCGTTGAGATGAAGCCGGCCTCGGAGGAGGAGATCCGCGAGGCGCTGTACGACGTCGTCGACCCCGAGCTGGGCATCGACGTCGTCAACCTCGGCCTGATCTACGGCATTCACATCGACGACGCGAACATCGCGACGATCGACATGACCCTGACGTCCGCGGCCTGTCCGCTGACGGACGTCATCGAGGACCAGGCCAAGTCCGCGACGGACGGCCTCGTCAACGAACTGCGCATCAACTGGGTCTGGATGCCGCCGTGGGGCCCGGACAAGATCACGGACGACGGGCGTGAGCAGTTGCGGGCGCTCGGGTTCAACGTCTGAGACTTCCTCAGGACAAAAAGCGGCGGCACCCCTCGCGGGTGCCGCCGCTTCGTGCTGTGGTGCCGCCGTTCCGTGGTGTCAGGCCACCCCGCCCACCAGCCGGAACGCGGAATCCGCCAGGTAGAGCGAGCTGTTCTGGAACGGGTCGAGCTTCAGCTGGAAGTCCTGGTGGCGCAGGAAGCGGCCCGGGTAGTTCACCGACTCCAGCATGACCGCGCCCGAGTAGGCGGAGGCGCGAGGGCAGAAGGTCGCGTCCTGCCGGAAGAGGGCCGAGCCGTCGTCCGGCTCGTCGCGCAGCAGGAAGTTGCGGTGGCGCAGATAGGTGCCGTCCTGCGTGGCGAACGAGTAACAGGAGCCGTCGGCCAGGCCCTTGACCACCTTGAACGTGGAGTCCTGGCGGGACTCGGAGCCGCCGAGGGGGTCGAGCTTCACGTAGCCGCCGCTCACGTGCCAGTAGCGGTCGGGGTAGTTGACCGATTCGACGGACCGCCAGGTGGCCGACGGTTTCGGCTTGGACGGTGAACCCGCATGCGAGCCGGAGGACTTGGAGGGTTTCGCGCTCCGCGCCGCGGACGGCGAGCCGTCCTCCTGGGGCTCGGCGGAGGTGCTGGGACGCGTCGACGACATACCGCTCTTGCCGCCCGGGGGTGCCGTCGCGTTCTTGACGGAGGGCGAGGCGAAGGAGATCAGACCGGGCACGGTCTCGGCGGACGACGGATCCTGCGACGCCTTGGAGTCACGGTCGGCGCCCGTGTCCATCACGGCCACGGCCATCACGCAGGTGATGACGGTGGCCATGGCGAGTCCGCCGGCCAGCCACAGTCTTCGGGTGCCCGGTGCGCGGGACGTGTCGGGTGCCCAGCCGTTCTCCCAGGGTTCGCGAGAGGGCTCGGGCGTAATTTCTGGCATGCGCTGTTCCTCCAGCGGCGCCCATGGCGGCGGCCGGGGGTGTGAGGGTGGGGTGATTGAGCGGTGAAACACTAGTGGAGCCGGGGCGAGTTGGGGGAGATGTTTCGGCAAGCGATTTCCGCGAATATCCAACGTCCTTGCAAAAACTCGCTTACGGGATGATGAAGCGCCACCCGTCGCGCACGGGACTTCACACCCCCTCCTCGGTCCCTTTCCCTTCCCGCCTCGACTCCCCCTGTGTACGCTCGTACACATGGGATACCTCTTGCTCGGCGTCGCCATCGCCGCCGAGGTCGGCGCCACGACCGCCATGAAGTTCAGCGAGGGCTTCAGCCGGCTGGTGCCGTCGCTGGTGACCGTCGTCGGATACGTCGTCTCCTTCGTCCTGCTCGCGCAGACCCTGAAGACCCTCTCCGTCGGCACCGCCTACGCCATCTGGTCGGGCATCGGCACCGCCGCCATCGCCACCATCGGCCTGCTCTTCTTCGGTGAGGGGATGACGATGACCAAGGCGGCCGGGATCGCCCTGATCATCGTCGGAGTGGTGGTCCTCAACCTGGGGGGCGCGCACTGATGCCCCGCCGCTACGACCCCGACCGGCGCCAGCGGATCATCGACGCCGCGATCCGGGTGGTCGGCGCCAAGGGTCTCGCCGGGCTGACCCATCGCACGGTCGCCGCCGAGGCCGACGTCCCGCTCGGCTCGACGACGTACCACTTCAAGACCCTCGACGAGCTGATGGTCGCCGCTCTGCGCCAGGCCGACGAGGGCTTCACCAAGGCGGTCGCCGCCCGCGGCGGCCTGACGGACCCGGGCGGAGACCTGGCCGCCGAACTCGCGGGCCTGCTCGGCGACTGGCTCGCCGGCGACCCCACCGGCATCGAGCTGGAGTACGAGCTCTACCTGGCCGCCCTGCGCCGCCCCGCCCTGCGCCCCGTCGTCGCCGAGCAGATGACGGCCCTCGCCGACCGCCTCGCCCACCGCACGGACCCCGTCACGGCCCGGGCGCTCGTCGCCCTCCTGGACGGCATCTGCCTGCAGGTGCTGCTGACGGGGACGCCGTACGACGAGGGGTACGCGCGTGAGGTGCTGGCGCGGATGATTCCCTGACCCGCGGGCTTCCTCCGGAAAACCGTGAACTCTCCACCGCCCACCGGGGAACAGGGGGTGACACGCACGCACCGACGAACCCAGGGGGAGCCTCGTGAGCGGACCACCGCCGTCCACGGCACGGCCGGAGGACGACGCCGAGGTCGTCGCGCAGTCGCTGGAGCAGCCCGAACTCTTCGCCCGCCTCTACGACCGCTACGCGCCCGACATCCACCGGTACGCGGCCCGGCGCCTCGGCGACGGCGCCGCCGACGACCTCACGGCCGACACCTTTCTGATCGCCTTCCGCATCCGCTCCCGCTACGACCGGACGCGCCCCAACGCCCGCCCCTGGCTGTACGGCATCGCGGGCAACCTCATCGGCAAGCAGCGCCGCGCCGAGGTGCGGGCGCTCAAGGCGCTGGCCCGCACCGGGCACGACCCGGTCTCCGAGTCCTGGGACGCCACCTGGGTCGAGGACACCGACAGCCGGATCGCGGCACAGGGGCCGCTGGCCGGCGCGCTCGCCGCGCTGTCGGCAGGCGACCGGCACGTCCTGCTGCTCGTGGCGTGGGCCGAACTCACCTATCAGGAGGTCGCCGAGGCCCTCGGCATCCCGGTCGGGACGGTCCGCTCCCGGCTCAACCGGGCGCGGCGCAAGGTCCGTACGGCGCTGGGCGCCGATCCCGCGTTCGTGAGCGACACGGCGGAGGTGGCGTGACGATGGACGAGCTGACGAAGGTGCGTGAGCTGCGTGCCGACGCGCCGGTGCCCGACCGGGCGCGGCTCGCGCCGGGGCGCGCGCGACTGCTCGAGGCGGCGCGGGCGGGGGAGCGGCGCCGGGAACTGTGGCGGCGGCGGGAGTTCGTGATCGTCGGGGTGGTGGCCGCGGTGACCGCCGTCGCCGTCACGGTCTCCCTGCTGGTGGGCGGTGGCACGGGGCACCGGGTGCAGCCCGCGGCCTCCCCGTCGGCCACGCCCGGCCCGCGGCTGAAGGGGGTGAGCGCGGCCGAGTTCCTCCAGCGGGCCGCCGACGTGCTCGCGGCGGAGTCGGACGGCGCCGTACCCGAGGCCAAGCAGTGGATCTACACCAAGCAAGCGCGGGAGCCGCTGGACGAGAAGCGCGCCAAGGCCAGGGGCATGCTGGGGGCCGTACAGGAGTCGTGGCTGCGCTACGACGGCACTGCGACGGCGACCCCGCAGTGGAATGCCAAGGGTGAGGACACCGGCAAGGTCGCCGTCATCCCGATGCACCTGGAGAACGGCGCGGAGGGCGACGACCGCTCGCCGCGGGAGATGTACCGGGTGCTGGCCGCCCTGCCCGCCGACGCCCAGGGGACTCTGGAGTACCTGCGCGAGACGAACGCCATCGCCGACCCCAAGGGCGGGTCGCAGGCCGAGGCGGACTACAAGGAGATCAGCGTCCTGCTGAATGCCAAGGTGATGCCGGCCAAGGGGCTCGCCTCGCTCTACCGGGCCCTGGCCACCCTGCCCGGCGGGAAACTGACCGGCCATCTGGTCCAGACGGCGGCCGGACGCCGGGCGGTCGCACTGGACTACGGCCGCACCGCCGGCCTCCGGAGCGGTCAGGGCATGCGGGATCAGTGGCTCATCGACCCGCGGACGTACCGGATCGTCGGCATGCGGATGGTCAGCGGCGACCAGATCCTCGGCGGTGATTCGCTGGTCGCGACGGCCGTGGTGGACAAGGCCGGCGACCGGAGCTGACATCCCCGGTTCGGGCGGCCCGCACCACGGGGGAGTGCGGGCCGCCCGAGCCGTTCACGTCCCGTACCCGCGTACCGCCGCAAGGGCCGTCGTGACGCTGCCCGCGATGTCCGTCACCGGATACAGCACCTGGCGCACCACGCGTTCGCGGTCCACGACCAGCGTGAGCCGCTTCAGCCGGCCGGCCCCCGCCGCACGGAACGTCGGCAGGCGCAGGGCGGCGACGAGCGACAACTCGGCGTCCGAGAGGAGCGGGAAGCGCAGACCCTCCTTCTCGGCGAACGCCCGTTGCTCGTCCGGGCGTTGGGTGGAGACCCCGTGCACCGCGGCGCCGGCCGCGGTGAACTCCTCCAGCCGGTCGCGGTAGGTGCACGACTCCAGGGTGCAGCCCGCCGTGCCCGGGATGTCCGTCCAGCCCGGCGGATAGGAGTCGGCGCGGGCGTAGGCGCCGGGGAAGCAGTACAGCACGGTGTACGGGCTGTCGGCGGCGACCGGGTCGCGCAACTCGCCCCTGTCGTCCAGGAGTCGGAGCTCGGGCACCCGCGTGCCCACCAGATCGTGCACCCGCCGCGCCTCCGCCGAGGCCTCCGCGGCCGTGGCCGTGGTACTCCCGTCGCCCAGGACCCAGGTGTCGCCCCAGTCCTGGAGCGCGACCAGGACGGGAAGCAGAGCGCGTCCGCGCGGGGTGAGGCGGTACTCGTAGCGCGGCGGGTGCTCCTGGTAGGGCACGCGGGTCAGTACGTCCGCTTCGACCAGCAGGCGCAGCCGCTCGGTCAACACCTTGCGGGACACGCCGAGTTCGGCCTGCAACGCGTCGAAGCGATGCACTCCGCGGGCCGTGTCCCGCACGATCAGCAGCGTCCACCAGTCGCCGACGACGTCCAGGGCCTGGGCGATGGCGCACGTGGCGTCCTCAAGGCTCGTCCTGCGGGCCATGGTGTGCCGTCCCTTCGTGCACGGGTCGTCGTTGACCCGAGGCTGTCATGCGTCCATAGTAAGTTCCCAAAAGGAACTCACTTGGCTGTCGGCCGATGACGGGGGAGACGGGTGCGAGGTCTGCGAGAAGTGCCGAGGCCGGTCTGGCTGCTGGCCTGCGGGACGTTCGTGAACATGGTCGTGAGCGTGAGCTTCGCCTTCACGTTCCTGTACCTGACCGGGCCGCGCGGACTGGACGCGGGCGCGGCGGGAGTGCTGAGCGGCATCGCCGGGACCGGGCTCGTCGCGGGCAACTTCACCGGCGGCTGGTACGGCGACCGGTTCGGCCATCACCGGGTCCTGCTCGCGGCGGCCGCGGCCTCCGGTCTCCTGCTGGCCGCCGTGCCACTGCTGCCCACGGCCGCGCTGTTCGCCGCGCTGCCGACGGCCCAGTACGTGTCCGGCGTCCAGCGGGCCGCCGCGTCCGCGCTGGTCGCGGCCGTCGTGCCGGAGGGGGCGCGGCGGCAGGCGTTCGCCGTGATGCGGGCCGCGTCCAACGGGGGGTTCACGCTGGGCCCGCTGCTCGGCGCCCTGGTCGCGACCCGGTTCTCCTACGACTGGCTGTACCTCGCGGAGGGGCTCGGCAGCCTGGGACTGGCTCTCTGGACGGCCCGGGTGGTGCCGCCGCCGTCGGCCGTGCCGGGCGGCCGGCCGCGCGCCCACGCAGAACGGCGGGGCGGGGTGTGGGCGGCGCTCCGGACACGGCCGGCGGTGCTGGTGCTGTTGCCGGCGATCGTCGTCATCGACGTCGTCTACCGGCAGCAGTACTCCACCTTCCCCGTCTTCCTGGCCGACCACGGCATGGACGCGCGGGTGTACGGGGCGCTGCTCGCCGTCAACGGGGGCCTGCTGCTGTGCCTGGAGCTGCCGGTGGCGCTGACGCTGCGGCGGAGGTCGCCGCTGCGGATCGTGGGGACCGGCCTGCTGCTGGTCGCCGCGGGGTACGCGGCACTGCTGCTCGGCGCGGGCGTCGGCACGGCGGTGGTGATGATGGCCGCGCTGACCCTCGGGGAGGCGCTGTACAAGACCACCGCCACGGCGTACGTCGCCGACCAGGCGCCGGAGCATGTGCTCGGGCGGTTCCAGTCGCTGTACGCGGGGGCGTCGATCAGCGGGGTGGTGCTGGCGGCACCGCTGGGCGGGGCGGTGTACGAGGCGGCACCGGGAGTGTTGTGGCCGCTGTGCGCCGGCCTGGGCGCGATGGCAGGCTGCGCGGTCCTGCTGGCCGCGGGCCCACGAGCCTTCCGCGCCCGACCCCCCGGCACGCCCCCACAACCCCGGAAGGCCGGTCCGTCGAGGGTGAGCACGTCGTGAACACCGGTCGGCGCGGGGGTGGGCTGTCGGCGCCGCGGGATGCCACGCGGACCGGGCCGCGCGAGGGCGAGGGCGCGGAGGCCGAGTGGGTGGTGCGGTGGGCCCGGCACAGCGCGCGCCGACCGCCGTGAGGACGGGTGTGGCGTCGCCGGCGCAGCGGTGGGGCGGTCGGCCGACCGATGGTGTGCGCGCCGCCCGCCCCGGCGCAGCGGTGGGGCGTCACGGCGGCGGGGTGCGGCGTTCGGCACCTGAGATGTCGGGGGTGCTGGTTGGCCTGGGTGGCCTTCGGGCGGTTAGGTTGCCCTCATGACCGACACGACTGCTCCTCGTACGACCGGCGCCGCGGCCGCCGGGCTCGCCACGATCGCCGCCGACGGCACCGTCCTCGACACCTGGTTCCCCGCGCCCGAGCTGACCGCCGAGCCCGGCCCGTCCGGTACCGAGCGGCTGACCGCGCAGCAGGCCGTGGAAGTGCTGGGCGAGGGCGCGGCGAAGGCGATCGGCCCGGACGCCCGGCGTGGCGTCGAGGTCGTTGCGGTCCGTACGGTCATCTCCTCGCTGGACGAGAAGCCGATCGACGCGCACGACGTCTACCTGCGCCTCCACCTGCTGTCGCACCGGCTGGTCAGGCCGCACGGCCAGAGCCTGGACGGCATCTTCGGCTTCCTCGCCAACGTCGCCTGGACCTCCCTCGGTCCCGTCGCCGTCGACGACGTGGAGAAGGTACGGCTCAACGCCCGTGCCGAGGGCCTGCACCTGCAGGTGACCTCGATCGACAAGTTCCCGCGCATGACCGACTACGTGGCCCCCAAGGGCGTCCGGATCGCCGACGCCGACCGCGTCCGCCTCGGCGCGCACCTCGCCGAGGGCACCACCGTCATGCACGAGGGCTTCGTCAACTTCAACGCCGGCACCCTCGGCACCTCCATGGTCGAGGGCCGGATCTCCGCGGGCGTCGTCATCGGCGACGGCTCCGACATCGGCGGCGGCGCCTCCACCATGGGCACCCTCTCCGGCGGCGGCAACGTCATCATCTCCGTCGGCGAGCGCTGCCTCATCGGCGCCGAGGCCGGCGTCGGCATCGCGCTCGGCGACGAGTGCGTGGTCGAGGCGGGGCTGTACATCACCGCCGGCACCCGCGTCACCATGCCCGACGGCCAGATCGTCAAGGCGCGTGAACTCTCCGGCGCCTCCAACATCCTCTTCCGCCGCAACTCGGTCACCGGCACGGTCGAGGCCCGCCCGAACAACGCGGTCTGGGGCGGCCTGAACGAGATCCTGCACAGCCACAACTGACCACCGGCGACCGCGCACCGCGGTCGTCCACGTGGACCACGCCCTTCCGCGGCCGAGGCCGGCCCGGGAGGGCGTTCGTGCGAGCGGGGCCGACGGCCGCCGTCAGGTCCGCAGCCCCGCCGCGAACCCCGCCAGTGCCGTGAAGTCCTCCTCGCGCAGGCCGACGCGCGGGTCGACGTGGTGCAGCAGCGCGGCGCCCGGGTGGGCGCGGCCCACGTACTCCTCGTCCGCCGGGCTCTGTTCGTCGTCCACCCAGGCGAACGGACGCCCCGCGGCGTACGCCACGATCGCCTCCGTCTTCCAGTGCACCCCGTCGGGGCGCAGCGCGAACAGGCCCGCGCCGAAGTCGACGTACGGCAGCGGGGGCAGCCCGACGACGGGGGCGATCCAGCGGTTGGCCGCGTCCATCCACGTGGTGGCCCAGCACAGGTCGTAGTCGAGGGTCAGGAGGGCCTCCCCGTGCCCGGGGTTCAGATACACGGGCAGGGCCCGGCCGGGCTGGAGGGCGACGACGATCGTCGTGTAGCCCTCGGGACGCCCGTACGGCTGGGCCGCCCACGGGTTGAGGGGACCGTCGACGTCGAGGAAGAGCAGCGGACGGCGCACACGGACAACCTACGGCAGATCCCGGTGCGACCGGCGGAGAATCTTCCGGGGCGCAGGCATAGCGCCCGGCGGCCGCGCGCGTCACAAGGGGCACAGGGGCGGACGAGCGGTCCGCCCGGGGGAAGGCGAAGGTGACGATGGATGCCGAGGCGCAGGACAGCTTCCGGGAGTTCGTGGAACACCGGTCGTCCGCGCTGCTGAGGACGGCGGTGCTGCTGAGCGGCGGCGACCGGCACGCCGCCGAGGACCTGCTGCAGAACGCCCTGATCAAGGCGGCGGGGCGGTGGCGCCGGATCGAGGAACCGGAGGCGTACGTACGGCAGGTGCTCTACCGGCAGCAGATCAGCCGCTGGCGGCTGAAGTGGCGCAGACGGGAGCTGACGGTCGCCGAACCGCCGGACACCGGAGCCGGCCGGGACGGCGCCGCCGACGCCGACCTGCGGCTGCTGATGCGCGGCGCGCTCGCCCGTCTCACCGCCCGGCAGCGCACCGTCCTGGTGCTGCGCTACTTCGAGGACCTGCCGGAGGCCGACGTGGCGCGGATCCTCGGCTGCTCGGTGGGCACCGTACGGTCCACCACCCACCGCTCGCTCGCCCGGCTGCGCGCCCTCGCGCCGGAGCTGGGCGCGCTCGGCCGGCCGGACGCCGCGGACGCGCCGTCCCGTGACTACTCGCCCGTGGAGGTGCGTCCGTGAACGTCGAGGAACTGCTGCGGGACTCCCTGCGCGAACTGGCCGCCGAACAGCCGTCGGCCGGGGGCGGGTTCGCCGACCGGGTGCTGGCCACCCGCCGGCGCCGCCGCGCCCGCAGGCTCGCCTCCATGGCCGCGGCCACGGCCGCCGTGGTGGCCGTCGCGGTCGGGGTACCGCTGCTGGAGTCAGGCAAGAGCGACGTGCGTCCGTCGGACGTCGTGCGGAAGGACGGCATCACCGCTCACCCGGACCAGTCGCCGCCGCGCGAGCTGGTGGGGGCCGGGAACGCGGTACTGGCCGCGTACTACACGGTCCGCAACCGGCCGACGACCGAGCACACGGCCGTCCAGGAGCGCACCTACCGGCTGCTCGACCCGAGGACCGGCACGTACGAGAAGGACGCCCGGTGGTCGATCGTCGCCGTCGCCCCCGGCCTGAGGACCGCCGCCGTGCTGGAGCGGAACCTGCCGGCCCAGCGGATCGGTCTGCTCGAACTGGCCACGGGCAGGGTGAAGCGGTGGATCCAGGTCGAGCACGGCGTCGGCGGGCTCGCGTTCTCGGACGACGGCCGCAGGCTCGTGGCCACGACGTACGACGGGAATCCCGATCTGCGCACCAAGGTGAAGGTGCGCGACAGCCGGCACAAGGAGGTATGGGCCTGGGAAGCCGGGTTCGGTGACTCCAGCCGGTCCGGCTTCTACGACCTCGACGTGGCCTCCGGCGAGGGCGCCTGGACGCCGGTCGCCTTCGACCGCAACACCAACTCCCGTCAGGACTTCGCGTTCAGCCGCGCCGGCGACCTGATGTACGCGCAGGTCATCGGCGGCCGGGACGGCATGCAGCAGTTCTACGACCACCGGGGCGCCAAGGTCGCGGCCCCGGCGGACGAGAGGTACCTGCGCTCGGACGTTCCCGCCAGGCTGTCCCCGAACGGCCGGCTCGCCGCCCTCGGCCTCACCAAGGAGGTGGCCCCCGGCAAGTCGTACTCCTCGATCCGTGACCCGCGAAGCGGCGAGGAGATCACCAGGGTCCGCGGCGGTGAGCTGCTGGCCTGGGCCGACGACCGGCGGCTCGTCGCCTGGGAGCGGGCGAGCGGCCTGGACGAGCCGTACCGTGCCCGGCTGGTGGTCGTGACGATCGGCAGTGACAAGGTCGTACCGCTGAGCGGCGTGCAGAAGCAGATGTACGACGACCTCAAGGCCTGGCATCCGGTCTTCGCCCGCCGCTGAGCGGCCGCCGCTTCAGCCGTCGGTCAGCTCCCGGTACGCCGCGAGCAGCCCGTCGACCGCCTCGCGGCCGGCGGGCCGCAGCGGGGCGCGGACCGGACCGGCGGGCAGGCCGAGTTCGCCCAGCAGGGCCTTGGCGGTGACCGCGCCGGGCAGGCCCGCCGACATCATCGCCTCGATGAGCGGCGTGGCGCGTTGCTGGAGGCGGGCGGACACGGGGGTGTCGCCCGCCTCGAACGCGTCCAGGACCGCGCGGAGCCGGTCGGGGACCACGTTGGCGACCGTGCTGATGTAACCGGCGCCGCCCACCGCGTACAGCGCGAGGTTGTGCTCGTCACAGCCCGCGTAGTACGCGAGGTCCGTGCGCGCGAGAACCTTCTGGGCGGCGAGGAAGTCGTAGGAGCAGTCCTTGACCGCCACGATCCGCGGGTGCTCGGCGAGCCGGAGCATCGTGTCCGGCTCGATACGGGTGCCGGTGCGGCCCGGGATGTCGTAGAGGACGACCGGCAGCCCCGAGGCGTCGGCGACCGTCCGGAAGTGCTCCTCCAGCGCGTCCTGCGGAGGCAGGCTGTAGTACGGGCTGACCACCAGCACGCCGTCGGCGCCCGCCTTCTCGGCGGCCAGTGCGAGCTCCACGGTGTGCCGCGTGTCGAAGGTGCCGACGCCCGCCACGATCGACGCCCGGCCGCCCACCGCCTCCCGCACCGCCTCGACGAGCGCCGCCTTCTCGGCGTCCGTGGTGGTCGGCGACTCTCCCGTGGTCCCGGAGAGCACCAGGCCGTCGCAGCCGAGGGAGACCAGACGGTCGGCGAGTCGCTGGGCCCCGCCGAGGTCGAGTCCGCCGCCGTCGGCGAACGGCGTGATCATCGCGCAGAGGGCACGGCCGAAGGGCGGTGCGGAGCGTGCGGTCGTCGTCATGGCAGCAGTCTTCGGCAGAACGACAGTGAAGCTCCACTTAAATCTTCTACGAGATATGGGTAAGGCTTCCTACGCTGTTCTGCTTTGGGCCCTATGTCCCTCGCGGCCGTCTTGCGTCACCATGGCAGAACGGTGACAGACCGCTGGTCATGGGAGGCGTCATGAAGCTCGGCAAGGCACTGGCGACCGGAGTCGCGGAGGAACGCCCGCAGATCCATGAGGAAGAGCCCGAACTGTCCGAGGAGATCACCGAGGAACTGAAGGCCCCCGAAGAGGTCCCGGCGGCCCGATGAGGCTGCGGCTTCCGGAGGAACGCCCTACGGAGCCGCCGACCGGATTCAAGATCGCCCACCCGGTGCTGTCCCACGACGGGCGCCGGGCCGGGTTCACCGGTGTGTCGCTGGGCGGTGCGCTGCCGTACGGGGTCCTGGCCGACGCGTCCTGCGTCTACGGCCTGCGGCACGGCGCACCGCACCGCCGCTGCGACTGCGGCTTCCACTGCGTTCACGACCGTACGGCGGCCGAGGCGCTGCTGTGCACGGCCGAGCACCGGGACGCCGTCCTGCTCGAGGTGGTGGTCCTCGGCCGCTACATCCGCTTCGAGCGCGGCTTCCGCTACGCCCGCCAGCGGGTGCGCACCGCCACGGTCGGCCCCTGTGCCTGCGGCGCCGTCGCCGCGGCCCTGGCCGACGCGGGCCGGGGCCGCCCCGGCTGGCGCGTCCTCGCCCCCTCCTGCGCGGGCTGCGTCCGGGCCCGTACGTCCGTCTCGCTCGCCGCGTTCGCCCGGCTGGCGGGGGAGGGCCTGCGCGTCGTGGCCCGGGCCGAAGGCGCCTCGCGGGCAGCCGGGACCGGTCCGCCCGCCGATCACCTCGGAGTGCCCGAACTGGTCGCGGAGGCGGCCCTGTTGCAGGCCCGCCTCGACTGGTTCCAGACCCAGCTGGCCAGGCTCGGCGAGCCCGGCGGCCGGGGAGGGCGGCAGGGGTAGCCGGAGGCGGGACGGGTACCCGCAGTGTTCCGAACGTATCGAACGACAGGAACACGAGAGGAGGCGACCGTGACCGGGACCATGCAGCCCGGGCCGGTGCGCGACGAGCACCGCTCCGTGGGCGAACTCGTCAACCAGGCCACCGAACAGCTCTCCCGGCTCCTACGACAGGAAGTGGCCCTCGCCAAGGAGGAGCTCGCCGCCAAGGGCCGGCGCGCCGGACGCGGCGGCGGACTGCTCGGGGCGGCGGGCGCGTTCGCCTACGCCGGCCTGCTCGCCGCGGCCGGGACGGCGATCGCCGCTCTCTCGCTGGTGCTGTCCGTGTGGGCCGCGGCGCTCATCGTCACGGCGGTGCTGTTCGTGATCGCCGCCGTCCTCGGCGCGACGGGCCGCGCCCAGCTGCGCAAGGCCACGCCTCCCACGCCGGAGGAGGCCCTCGGCAGCGTCAAGGCCGATGTCGAGGAGATCAAGGAAAGGGCACACCGATGACGGACAAGGCGGCCGGGGAGACGGGCGTCGAGGGAGCCGAGGAACTGCGGCGGCAGATCGAGCAGACCCGCAGTGAACTCGGCGACACGGTCGAGGAGTTGGCAGGCAAGATGGACGTCAAGGGTCGCGCACGGGCCCGCGCGGCGGACCTCAGGGACAAGGCCGGCGCGATGACCGTGCAGCTGCGCAGCACGGCGGCCCACGCGGGTCACACGGTGCAGGAACGGGCCACGAAGGCGGGCCACAAGGTCCAGGACACGGCCACCAGGGCCGGTCACCAGGCCCACGACCGGGCTCTGAAGGCCGGCCACACCGCCCAGGACAGGACTGCTCGGACCCGGCACACCCTGGAGGACAGGGCGGAACACGGCATGCCCTGGCCGGCCAGGCCCGTCGTCAAGGCGGCGGTGCGCAACCCGCGGCCGGCGCTGCTCATCGGCGCGGCGGTGCTGGCGGTCGTGGTGGTGTCGTGGAGGTACCCCAAGAAGTAGCGGGCAGCCGCCGCGGGATGCCGCAGACGCCGGACGGGAACCGTACCCGTCCGGCGTCCCGCTGTTCCAGGCGGCTTCCCTGCCGGCAGGCGGCATCCCTGCCGGCCGAGGGGCGGGAGTGACCCTCAGGGCCGCACCGGTGGCTTGGCGGCGGTGGTCCGTGCCGCGGCCCGCAACGACGCCCGCAGCTTCGGCGGCCACTTCCGGGTGTCGCGAGGCTCGACGTACGGCTCCTGGGCCGGCGACCGCCCGTGGATCACCGCCCGCTCACGGGACAGCTCCGCGTCGAACTCCAGCCCCAGCAGGATCGCCAGGTTCGACAGCCACAGCCACACCAGGAACACAATGGCCCCGGACAGGGTGCCGTACGTCGGTGAGACGGTGGACGCATGCTGGACGTCACCGTGATCGAGGACCCCGAGGCCGCCGCCGTCTCCCTGGACCCCATACGGGCCCGGCTGCTCGCCGAGCTGGCCGCCGGGCCCGCCTCGGCGGCCATGCTCGCCGGACAGGTCGGGCTGCCGCGGCAGAAGGTGAACTACCACCTCAAGGCTCTGGAGCGGCACGGCCTGGTCGAGCTGGCCGGCGAGCGCCGCAAGGGAAACGTCACCGAGCGGCTGATGCGGGCGACCGCGGCGTCGTACGTCATCTCGCCGATCGCCCTCGCCGCCGTACAGCCGGACCCGGACCGCTTCCGCGACCAGCTCTCCGCCCGCTGGCTGCTCGCCCTCGGTGCCCGGCTGGTACGCGACGTCGGATCGTTGATCACCGGCGCCGCCAAGGCCCGCAAACGGCTGGCCACCTACGCCCTGGACGGCGAGGTCCGCTTCGCCTCGGCCGCCGAACGGGCCGCGTTCATCGAGGAGTTGACGACCGGGGTCACCGCGCTGATCCGCAAGTACGACGCCCCGGACGCCGAGGGCGGTCGTGACCACCGGATCGTCGTCGCCGTCCACCCCACGCTCAAGCAGACCGAGCCGCAGCAGGCTCTGCCGTAGTCAGGAGACCGCCATGTCCAAGGAGTTCGAGATCGCCCGGGAGTTCGAGGTCGACGCCACTCCCGAGGAGGTGTGGGAGGCGATCACCACCGGCACCGGAGGATATCTGTGGCCGATGGACCCGCCGGAGCCCAGGGTGGGCGGCACGGGTCCCTTCGGGTCCACGGTCACCGCCTGGGACCCGCCGCACCGGTACACCAACCGCGTCGCGGATGTCGACGGCATCGCCGAGCAGACGATGAACCAGCTCGACTACACCGTCGAACCCCGCGACGAGGGGCGCCGGGCCTGGGTGCGGTACGTGCACAGCGGCATCTTCGTCGACGACTGGGACAACCAGTACGACGGCGCGGCCAAGCACACCGACTTCTATCTGCACACCCTGCGCGAGTACCTGGTCCACTTCGCGCCCCGGCCGGCCGCGTTCGCCACCTTCGACGGGCCCGAGGCCTCGAAGGCCGCCGACGCCCTGGCCGTCGTGGGACGGGCGCTCGGTGTCGGCGAGGACGTCACGGCCGGCACCCGGGTGACGGTCCATGGTCCGGACGACTTCGACGCCGTGGTCGACTTCCGCAACCCGTACTTCATCGGGCTGCGCACCGACCGGGGCCTGACCCGCGTCTTCGGCCGCAACCACTGGGGCCACCCGGTCGGCATCTCGCTGCACGACTTCACCCCGGGCACCGACATCAAGGAGTGCGAGAGCGCCTGGCAGGGCTGGCTGAACGGCGTGTTCGACCAGCCCTGACCGGGCGGGGGAATCACGGACGGAAACGCAGCACCTGCGGGTCGTGGTCGCTGATCTGGTCGTGGAACTCCGAGTTGATGTGCACGGAGTCGTAGTCCAGGTCGCAGCCGCGCCGGATCGACGGGCTGACCATGATCTGGTCCAGGACCTGCTGGTTGCCCTGGTAGTCGTAGGTGTAACGCTCGCTCTTCGGCAGCGACTTGATCGCCGACCACAGCTCGCCGTCACCCTCGAGGATCTGCGCGGTGCCGGAGAAGTCGAAGTCGTTCATGTCTCCGAGCGCGATGACGTCCGCGTTCTTCTGGACGTCGAGGATGCTCTTGACGAACGCGTTGACCAGCGTGGCCTGCGCGTGGCGCTGGGTCTCCGAGCTGCGCGTCGGGGGCTGGTACTGCGAGGTCAGACCCTGGTCGCCGCCCTTGGAGTTGAGGTGGTTGGCGATCACGAAGACCGTGCGGCCGTGGAAGACGAACTCGCCGGCCAGCGGCTTGCGGCTGGACTTCCAGGCGTCGTTCGCCGGCTCGATCCGGCCGGGGGATGCCGTGAGCCGGGCCCTGCCGTGCACCTTGGTGACGCCGACCGCCGTCGTGGAGTCGCCGCCCGCACGGTCCGTGAAGGACACCCGCTCCGGGTTGAACAGGAACACCTGGCGGATGTTGCCGCCGGGCTCGCCGCCGTCCTGGTCGTTGACCGGGTCGATCGAGCGCCAGTCGTACTTCGGGCCGCCCGCGGCGACGATCGCGTCGATCAGCTTGTTCACGGTCGCGCTCGCGTCGACGACACCGTCGTCCGTCGCGCCGTCGTTGTCCTGGATCTCCTCCAGGGACACGATGTCCGGCGACTGCAGGTTGTTCACGATCGCGGCGGCGTGCGCGGCGAACGTGGTGTCGGACGGGTCGAGGTTCTCGACGTTGTACGTCGCCACCGCCAGCTCGCCCCGCGACTGCTTGCGGGTGGTCTCGCGCTGCAGCCCGCCGCTCTTCAGCGTGCCCAGCCGGCTCGCGACCAGGGTGTAGCCGCCGTACTGGTTGTAGTCCATCGGGCCGGTCGTGGTGCCGGTCAGGGTGTCGTCGACGTTCGCCACCGGGAAGTCGGCGGTCGCGCCCAGCGACTGGACCTGCAGCCGGCCGGTGTTCTGGGAGTCGTAGGAGCCGTACAGCGCGCCGCCGCGGCGGGTGCGGTTCTCGTGCGGCTTCACCGTGACCCACAGCTCGTTGTACGGGTCGGTGGCGGTGACCACGCGGGCGTCGGCGACCTGGACGTTCATGCCCTCGAGGGACTCGTAGTAGTCCAGGGCGTACGTCGACGGCTGCAGCGGCAGGCCGTTGATCGAGCCGTTCGCGGCGCCGTCCCCGGCGGCGGTGTACTCGTCCGGTACCGAGTTCGCGTCGATCACCGTGGGCGCGGGGACCGCGTTGCCGGTGGAGACGGTGGTGACCGTCGGCTTGGTGATCTCGGTGACCGACTGGTTGCCGGACGAGGTGCCGCCCGGGACGTACTCGGAGACCGTGCCGGAGACCGTCACCGAGTCGCCGACCGCGACCTTCGGGGTGGAGCTGGTGAAGACGAAGACGCCCTCGCTGGTGGCCGGGTCGTCGTCGGGGGTGGCGTCCTGGATCCAGAAGCCTTTCGAGGAGCCGTAGGTTCGCGTGCCCGTGACGATGCCGGGCACGTCCGCCACCTTCTGGCCTGCGTACGGGGATATTCGGGTCGTGCCCTGGACGTCGTGGATGCGCACGGAGTCGGCGTGCGCCGGCGAGGTCAGGGCGACGGCGGACGCCGCGGAGCACACGGCGGCGACGGTGAGCGCGGCGAGACGCGCGGAGGACTTGCTCGGCAACGGAATCCCTCCGGGGATGTTCGTGAGTGCCGGGACGAGGGTGGGTCGTGGGGGGAGGGTGACGCGCGTAGAAAACAGTGAACAGTTGTCCCCCGAGTTTCTACGCGCGTCAATCTCCTGCCTGCTCCGGCCAGTTGTCAAGGTTTCGGCCATGTACGGGCCCCGACGAGGAGATGAACCGGGCGGCATAGGTGGATATCCGTCTAGGCTGAGCCACTGAGTCGTACGTCGTCCAGGTGGTCGTACGGTCTTCGAGGCGCCCGAGGAGAACCGAGCCGATGTCAGACAGCTCCCCCCTGCCGCCCGTGCGGCTGCACCCCGAAGCGGAGCTGGCGCGAGACGCGCTGTCCACGCCCCTGCTGTCCCGGGCCGCGAAGCTGGCTCGCTGGGCCGGCCCGGACACCCGGGTCGACGCCGGGGGAGAGCTCGTCGACGAGCAGGTGCCGGCCGCCGCCGAGGTGCTGGGCCTGAGCGGGGACGACGCCGCCGCCGACGCGAGCGAGGCCTGGCGGGCCGCCGTGGACACCGGGCTGGTGGAGATCACCGACGAGGACGCCGGCACCGTCACGGCCGGGCAGGAGCTGGCACTGCTCACCACCGGCTCCCCGCACGACGTGCTCGCCGTGTGGCAGGGCGCACTGGAGACGGTGCTCGCCGACGCGAGCGTCCCGGACATCGAGGGCCTGGAGGAGGCCCTGGCCGCCGACGGCGAACTCGACCTCTCCGAACTGGAGTGGGACCCGGAGGCGGAGGCCGAGTTCCTCGACGGCGTCCTCGGCAACCTCTACCTGCTCAGCGTCAGCGAGGACGGCCCCGGCGACTCGCCCGTGCCGCTGCCGGCGCTCGCCGCGTCGATGATCGTGCCCTCCGACATGGGGGAGCCCACCAACGACGTCCTGGAACAGGTCTCCGACGCGATGATGCGGCTCGACGACCAGTTCCGGCTGCTGGAGCCGGTCGGGCTCGTCGAGTACCAGCCCGTCGACGAGGCGCTGATGGCCGACGCCGACGAGGAGCCCGCCGCACCGGTCGACGACACGGACGTCTCCCGCTACGGCATGGTGCGGCTCACCCCGCTCGGGCTGTACGGGCTGCGGGCCCGCCTGCTGGAGGCCGGGTTCACCGCGCCGGCCGTGGGCGACCTCGCCGACAAGGGAGCCGACGCACTGCTGGACGGCACGGCGACCTTCCCCGCGGCAGCCGCGCAGGCCGAGACCGAGCAGTGGCTCGCCCGACGCGAACCTCTGGCCGCCGCACGCGAGTTGCTGACGGCCGCCCGTGGCGGCGACGCCGGCGCCCCCTTGCGGCGGCTGCGCTGCCAGCAGGCGCTGTCCCTGGTCGGCGTCGAGGCCGAGCCCGCGCTCCGGGAGGTCCTCGACGACGCCGAACTCGGTGGCCTGGCCCGCGTCTGGCTGGCCGAGCGGGGCGTGCCGGACGTGCCGGCCCCCTCCGAAGCGATGATCTTCTGGCTCACCATCGACACGGTCGCCGCCCAACTGGCAGCCGAGGGCAACTCCGAGGAACTGCGCGAACTGGTACAAGGGCTGGCCGCCCAGCACGGCGAGTTCTTCACCACGGCCTGGCGGGTGGACCACCCGGCCACCGCGGACGTACTGGAGGCGATGGGCCGGCTGCACCCGGACAAGCGGGTGGCGAAGGAAGCGCGGAAGGCGGCGTTCAAGGCGCGCTCCCAGCAAGCCGGCTGAGCGGCGTCGGCCCCCCACCCCGGGGCCGACCCCCGACCCCTGCGAGGGTTCCCGCGGCGGGCTGTCCGGATGCGGACTTTTGCTTCCCGCGGGCCGCCGTGTACGGATTCATGGAACTGCGTGCGGTGACGTCGCCCGGTGTTCAACTGCCGTTCAGGCGTGGGCGGGACGGTGTCGCCGACCCGAGGTCCGCCACCCTCCACGGCACACCCACCGTCACAGGAGACACCATGTCGCTCACCCGCAGGGACTTCGCCAGAAAATCCGCGATCACCGGTGCCGGTGTCGCGCTGGCGGGCAGCGTCGGCGCCCTCGCCACCGCCCCCAACGCCCTCGCGTCCACCGACACCGAGACCGCCGAGGAGGGGGTGCCACACGGCCACGGCGGCGTCGGATACGGGCCGCTCGTCTCCGACCCCGCCGGCATCCTCGCCCTGCCCGCCGGCTTCAAGTACCGGATCATCACCTACAGCGGCCGGACCAAGCTGGAGTCGGGAGAGTCCACCCCGTCCAACCACGACGGCACCTCCACCTTCGACGGCCCCCGCGGCGCGACCCTCCTCGTCAACAACCACGAACTCAAGGGCCCGCGCTCGAACTGGAAGTACCCCGTCCCGCTCACCGAGGGCCTGGTCTACGACCCCGCCGCCTCCGGTGGCTGCACGGTCGTCGAGGTCCGCCGCGACCACGTCGCCGAATGGGTCGGCATCGCCGGCACCTCCACCAACTGCGCGGGCGGCAACACCCCTTGGGGCACCTGGCTGACCTGCGAGGAGACCGAGGACAAGGCCGGCCAGAACGGCATGACCAAGGACCACGGCTACGTCTTCGAGGTCGACCCCGCCGACCGCCGGGCCAACCGCGACCCCAAGCCCATCAAGGCGCTGGGCCGTTACGCCCACGAGGCCGTCGTCGTGGACCCCCGGCGCGGCCACCTCTACCTCACCGAGGACGCCTCCGGCCCCAACGGCCTGCTCTACCGCTGGACCCCGCCCGCCGGCTTCCACCACGGCCGCGGCAGGCTGCGCACCCTCGCCGACGACGCGGGCGTCCTGCAGGCCTTCAAGTGCTTCGACTCCGGCGGCCGGTTCGTCGACGACCTCTCCCGCGCGACGAAGATCGGCACCGTCTACGGCGTCGACTGGGTGGACGTACCCGACCGTGACGCGAGGACCACCTCGGTCCGCAAGCAGTTCACCGAAGGACAGGTCACCCGCGCCCGCAAGCTGGAGGGTATGTGGTGGGGCGACGGCGGCACCTACATCGTCTCCTCCTACGCCCGTGACGAGAGCCCCGTCCAGCACGACGGCGCGGTCTGGTTCTACGACCCCAAGCGCCGCACCCTCACCCTCAAGGTCCTGCTCGGCGTCAACCCCGACCCGTCGAAGGAAGGCCGCTTCGACGGCCCCGACAACATCACCGTCTCCCCGTACGGCGGCCTCGTCATCGCCGAGGACGGCGAGGGCCTGCAGCACCTGTTCGGCGCCACCGACAGCGGCCGCACCTACCCCATCGCCCGCAACGAACTGAACATCGGCACCGAGGAGAAGCCGGAGTACAGCGAGTTCACCGGCGTCACCTTCTCACCCGACGGCGCCACCCTCTTCGCCAACATCCAGGACCCGGGCATCATGCTCGCCATCACGGGGCCCTGGAAGCGCCAGAAGCGCGGCTGAAATCCCTTCCCGAATTAATTCGTTCGCTCGCCCCGCGGCCCGCCTCCTAAAGTGATGAACGTCCAGGTGCGAAGGCAGGACCTACTTCCACTGATAATGGGGCGGTCGCGGGTTCGAGTCCCGCCACCGGCACAACGCGCCGGTGTAGCTCAGGGGTTGGAGCACCTACGTCGGTTCCGCCGACCTTGTTCTCTGGACACCACAACTTCATGCACCTCCCGGTGCGCAGGCTGCGGCTACTTCCCTTTCTCAGAGAATCAGTGCCGCCGCCGACCTTGATCTCGGGAGGCGCAGCTCATGGTGGGTGCCCGGTGCGCAGGCAGCGGATACTTCAGGGACCTAGTGCTCCAGGTGAGCGTGCGGGTTCGAATCCCGTCGCCGGCCCAGGGCCGGCGTGGCGGAAATGGAAGACGCGCCAGGACAAGGCCGTCGCCGGTTTCTGACCTCGGGCACCCTCCTTCTGCCGCGCCTCCCTCCGGAACGGAACCAGAATTCGGGGGAATTCACCATGGCGCGATTCAACACCAAGGGCGCGAAGGCGCAGCCCACTTCGCGCGTCACCTCCACGGGCCGAGTGCTCCGCACCTACGAGGGCGGCCGCGGCCGGGAGCGGGACGCGCGCTCCGAGCTCTTCCTGCTGGCCGTCGCGAATTTCGTGTCGCAGCAGACCTTCTACGAGACCGGTGCCGGCCGTGACGACCGCTTCGCGCGGCTCGTCCGCCGGCTCGCCGTCGAGGACCCGGCGTGGACGGCCGGCCTGCTCGGCTGGCTGCGCGGCGAGGGCAACCTCCGCACCGCCTCCGTCGTGGGCGCCGCCGAGTACGTGAAGGCGCGCCTGGACGCGGGCGCCACCGACGGCCCGTCCAACCGTCAGGTCGTGGCCTCCGTACTGCGCCGTCCCGACGAGCCCGGCGAGCTGCTCGGCTACTGGACGGCGATGTACGGCCGCAGCGTGCCCAAGCCCGTCAAGCGCGGTGTCGCTGACGCCGTACGACGTCTCTACAGCGGCAAGTCGCTGCTGAAGTACGACACCGCGTCCAAGGGATACCGCTTCGGCGACATCCTCAACCTGGTGCACGCGGCGCCCGACCCGGACAAGCCGTGGCAGGGCGCGCTGTTCCAGTACGCCCTCGACCGCCGGCACAACCCGGACACGGCGGTGCCGCCCGCGTCCGACCGTTTCCTGACCGCGCACCGCGAGCTGATGGCGCTGCCGGTGGCCGAGCGGCGTGCGGTCGTCACCGCACCCGACGGTGCCGAGCGGCTGGCCGCGGCCGGCATCACGTGGGAGGCGCTGGCGGGCTGGCTGCAGGGTCCGATGGACAAGGCGGCCTGGGAGGCTGTGATCCCGTCCATGGGCTCGATGGCGCTGGTGCGCAACCTGCGCAACTTCGACCAGGCCGGTGTGTCCGACGAGGTCGCGGCCCAGGTGGCGGCGAAGATCAGCGATCCGGCGGAGGTCGCGCGCTCGCGGCAGTTCCCGTTCCGGTACCTCGCCGCGTACCAGCACGCGCCGTCGCTGCGCTGGGCGTACCCGCTGGAGCGGGCGCTCGGTCACTCGCTGGCCAACGTGCCCGCGCTGCCGGGACGCACGCTGGTCCTGGTCGACCGTTCGGGTTCGATGTGGGCGCGGCTGTCGGACCGTTCGGAGCTCAACCGGGCGGACGCGGCGGCGATCTTCGGTACGGCGCTCGCGCTGCGGGCGCAGAAGGCGGACCTGGTCCAGTTCGGCACCACGAGCCGGCGGCTGTCCTTCCGCAAGGGGGAGTCGGTGCTGAAGATCCTGGAGCGTTTCGGCGACCTGGGCGGTACCGACACCACCGGGGCGGTCCGGGCCCACTACCGGGGCCAGGACCGGGTGCTGATCGTCACCGACGAGCAGTACGCCTTCAGCCACTACGGCGACCCGACCGAGCAGGTCCCGGCGAACGTGCCGGTCTACACCTGGAACCTGGCCGGGTACCGGGCGGGCCACGGCTCGTCGGGCAAGGCGAACCGGCACACCTTCGGCGGCCTGAGCGACGCGGCTTTCCGTATGGTGCCGCTGCTCGAGGCGGCCCGGGACGCCGACTGGCCCTGGGCCGTCTGAGCCACCCGATCGTGGCCCGCACTTCTACGGGGGGTGCGGGCCACACCTTTGCCCCGGCCTGACGCTTGCCCCGCCCTGCCCCTTGCCCCGACCGCCCTTGCCCCGCCCTCGACTGACATCTAACATTTCAGTTGTGGAAGCCATTCGGCCGGTCGGCCGCACCCTCCTCAGGGACCGTGCCTACGAGGCCATCCGGGACGCCATCGTGACCGGGGAGATCGAGCCCGGTGCCGTCGTGCGGGACGCCGAGCTCGCCGAGCGGCTCGGGCTGTCCCGGGCCCCGGTGCGGGAGGCGTTCTCGCGGCTGGTGGACGAGGGGCTGCTGGAGAGCAAGCCGCAGAGCTACACCCGGGTCACCCCGCTGGTCGCCGCCGATGTCCGGGACGCGGCCGCCGTGGTCGGCGCCATGCACGAGCTGGTCACCCGAACGGCCGTGCCCCGTCTCTTCGCCGCCGACGTCCAGGCGATGCGCACGGCCAACGAACGGTTCGCCGCGGCCGTCGGCGCGGGCGACGTCGACGGAGCCCTTTCGGCCGACGACGCCCTGCACGACGTCCTGGTCCGGGTCGCCGGCAACCGGGCGGCCGCCGCCACCATCGTCCGTTACACCCCTCTCGTCCGCCGCCTCGAACGCCGCCGCTTCGGCGAGAGCACCTGTCGTTCGGCCGGACTGCACGAGCAACTGATCGAGGCCTGCGCGTCCGGTGACGCGGAGGCGGCGGTGCGCGTCACCGCCGAGATCTGGCGCAGCCTCGCCGACCTCGTCGACCTGACCGAAGGCGACTGATCCCGACCCCTACGGGAGGACACGTGTCCCCGTCCCTCTCCTCGTACGACCGCTACCCCCTCCTCTTCGGCCCCTCCCCGGTGCATCCCCTCGAGCGCCTCACCGCCCACCTCGGCGGCGCCGCCCTCTGGGCGAAGCGCGAGGACTGCAACTCCGGGATCGCCTACGGCGGCAACAAGACCCGCAAGCTGGAGTACCTGGTCGCCGACGCGCTCGCCCAGGGCTGCGACACGCTGGTGTCGATCGGCGGTGTTCAGTCCAACCACACCCGCCAGGTGGCCGCCGTGGCCGCCCGGGCCGGGCTCAAGTGCGTGCTGATCCAGGAGAGTTGGGTGGACTGGCCCGACTCCGTCTACGACAAGGTCGGCAACATCCTCCTCAGCCGCCTCGCCGGGGCCGACGTCCGCCTGGTCCGGGCCGGCTTCGGCATCGGCTTCAAGGAGAGCTGGGAGCAGGCGCTCAGGGGGGTCGAGGAGTCCGGTGGGAAGCCGTACGCCATCCCGGCCGGCGCCTCCGACCATCCCCTCGGCGGCCTCGGCTTCGCCCGCTGGGCCCACGAAGTGGCCGAGCAGGAGCGCGAACTGGGCGTCTTCTTCGACACCGTCGTCGTCTGCTCGGTGACCGGCTCGACCCAGGCGGGCATGGCCGCCGGGTTCGCCGCCCTGGAGGAAGCCGGGGAGCGCCCCCGCCGGGTGATCGGCATCGACGCCTCGGCGAAGCCCGCCACCACCCGCGAGCAGATCGCCCGGATCGCCCGCAACACCGCTCAACTCATCGGCGTCAAGCGAGAGTTGACCGAGGTGGACGTGGAGCTCGACGAGCGGTACCACGCGGGGACGTACGGCATCCCCGACGACACCACCCTGGAGGCGATGCGCCTGGCGGCCCGCACGGAGGGAATGGTCACCGACCCCGTCTACGAGGGCAAGTCCATGGCAGGCATGATCGACCTGGTGTCCCGGTCCGAGATCACCCCCGACTCCACGGTCCTCTACGCCCACCTGGGCGGCCAGCCGGCCCTGAACGCGTACAGCGCGCTGTTCTAGACGACGAGGAACCCCTACAGATGCAGTCCGCCCCGGCCGTTTCGCACTCTGGGCGTTCAGTGCCTGCCGCTGACCAGTGGAGTGGCTACGTGGAATGACTCGGGGGAGCTACAGCGGTGTCCGGTGCTGTCGAAGGCAGGGAGCCGGACGTGATCTCCGCAACGCGGGTATTGATGAGCTTGCGTACCTCAAGGGTTTCGGGGGCGCCGTTGTCGAGGGCTTCGAGAGCGACGGCGAGGCGTTCATAACCGTTGTCCAGGCTCCTGGCGGCCAGGATGACTGAGAGGACCCAAGTACGTGTCTTGAAACGGGGGTTGGGGAGCTGGGATGCCTCTAGTCCGGTGGCTCGGAACCACACGTTCCGCAGGTCGTCATCGCGCAGCGACGTCGCCAGGGAGAGCTTGTCGGCGAGTTCTCTCTCGAACGGGCTCACCGCGTCCGACGGGAACCCCGGTTCGGGTCTGAGGGGCGTGGCGGCCGGCAGCGGAGAGTCCACGGCAGCGAGCATGATCTCCCGTACCGCGTCCGAGTCGGGGATGCCGTGCAGGGCCCTGCAGTCCTTGGGAAACAGCTCGGGAACGACCTCTTCGGGAACGTCCTCCACGAGCAGTGGGACAAGACGGGGCAGATCGTCGACGAGGTCGGCATCGTCGTAGATCTTCTCCAGGACTTCCTTGTTCGGACCCGGTTCGGCGAGGCTGTGCCGGGAGACGAGCATGACCACGCGGCGCGCACGCGCCAGCGAGTTCCTGAGCAGTTGCGTCGGCGCGCGGCTCAGGCACTCCGGCGGCAGCACGGCGACATCACGTCGCTCGGCCAAATGGACGTGCACCCACTCGCCCCAGGCGCGGTCCTCCGGGGAGTACGTCAGGACGACATCGACCGGCAGTGACGACTCCGGGCCGAACGCCGATCCCAGCCCGGCTGTTTCCTCCAACTGGAGGGGCGGCAGAGGATTGTCCTGGGCGTCGGCAATGACGTCGGCGATCTCCTGGACGATCTCCTGGTACTCCGGCGAGCCGGGATCCTGCTCCTCACGCGGTACGAGGTTGATCATTCCGCGCCGCTCGTAGACCGATCCCGGATCACGGCGGACATACTGGTACGCGGTGACTTCCTCCGGCCACGGCTGCCTGGGTTTCTGCCAACGGACACCGATCAGATAAGGGATCTTGGCGCCGGTGTTCAGCCGATACCGGCTGAGGCGGGCGGTGAAAACCGTCCACTCGTGGGCACACCAGTGGCTCTGAAAGTAGCTTGGTGAGTACAGGGCCAACATTGCTCGGGCAGTGCAGACGCCGTTCTCGACGACACGGTCCTCCCAGCGTTCACCTGGCCTGATGTCCCGGAAGTCCACAAAACCCTGTCCTGGTACCCCTTCTCCGAGGATCAGCCGGACCTCCTTCTCCACGTCCTCGTGGAAGCGTCTGACTCGAGCGAAGTTCGACTCGCTGTCTGAGTAGCCGGTGAAAAAGCGGTGCGGGAGAGGGCCGGGCGGACCTGCGGGGGGCTGGACCGCCGGTGGTGGGGCGCTCACCGCGCTTCCTGGACGCTTTTGATCTCGGCTACGACGTTGCGGACCTCGGTGGTTGCAAGACTGTCTCCCTCCACTACGGTCAGCGCGTCCACGAGATCGGTGAGTCCGTCCGGCCTGGACCGCAGAGTACGGACGAGTTCGAACAGCGCCGTTCGGGGCGATACCGACTCCCGGTTCGGTACTCCGACGAGATCCCAGAGGTCACCGCGGCTGTTCCGGTTCTGCAAAGCCGCCGAGCGGCTCAGGGCGTTGACGAGGCGGTGAGTCAGGAGGGCGTCGTCATTCTCCGCGGCGTCCAGAGCTCCTGGGAACACCGGAGGGCCGCTCGGGCCGGTCGGTTCCTCCAGAGCCACCTGGAGAACGTCGCGGGCCGCATCCGGATCGAGGTCGTAGAGGGCGGGAGTAGCCGTGTCGGTGAAGGAGCGCGGCAGTTGGGCGGGGTCAACGGGCTTCACGAAGAGCGGAATTACACGGTGCGGGTCGAGCCCATAGCCGCTGATCAGACGGCCCCACTTGGGTGAGTCGTCGGTTGACGGAGCCACCACGGCCAAGTATTCGGGGGACAACAGGGTGACGACGTGGTCGAACTCCTGGGAAGGCGGCCGTCCTAGGCGGGTGTCTTCGGCGGTGGTCCGGACCTCGTATCCCATGCGCTCCAACTCGAACCCGATCCAGTCCGCCCAGATGCGATCCACTTCGACGTGGCTGATCAGCACAGCACCTCGGTCCGACAGGGAGGCTGGTCGGCGGGAGGACCGGGATTCGGACGGCTGGGACGAACTCCCCTGAGGGTCCGGCTTGAGGATGTCGGCCGCGGCGCGGAGCGCTTCGTCGAAGAGGTGTGTGGTGACGAATTCGAGTGCTGGCGGGTCCTTCAGGAGACGCCGCCGCACTTGCGACGGTACATCGGCTTTCCGGGCGTACGCGGCCAATGCCGTCGTATCGGGGATGCCGCCCGTACGCTCACGGAGATCCAGGACGGTCAGAAGCGCTGAGGTGTGCAGTGACTCGATGTGTTCCGGGCCGAGCGTTCGCCACTGTTGGTGGAGGGTTTGCCGCAGCAGGTCCCGGGCGGTTTCCTCGCGGCCCGTACGCACGAGCGGAACGGCCCACAGGACAGCGGCGCGGAATCTGGCGGGGGAGACAGGGCCCAGTTCCGTCCCCAGCCTTTCGAAAACCTCCTCGCCGAGATCGCAAGCCTGCTCCAGCGCGCCGTGATCCACCAAGAGGGCGATCAGGCGCGCGCCTGTGCGGAGCGTGTCCACATGGTCCGGACCGAGCGTGCGTCGCTGTCGGGCGAGGACATCCTCGCCCAGACTCAGTCCCTCCGCGATCCTGCCGAGTGCGCGCAACGCAGTAAGCATGGTGGACGCCAACTCGAGCTGGGTGGGGTGGTCCGGCCCGAGGGTCGCCCGCAGCAAACCTCGGGTGTCCATGCCCAGCGCGAGGGCTTCGTCCCAGTTCTCCGATGCGACGAGCAGCCCGGTGAGTTGTGCCGCGGCGTTGAGGGCCACCGGTTTGACGGCGCTGGCTGTGGACCGCAGCCATGCAAGACGGATCCGCGCCAGCGGAAGCGCGGCATCTGGTTCTCCGGCCCTCCGCAAGCCGTCGATCAGATACGACGTGATCTCCATCGTGCTCGGGTCGTCAGCCCCGAGCAGAGCGGTCGCGGCGTTGCGCAGTTCCCTGAGTCTGGTCACAGCGGCCGGGGCATCACCGTTTTCCAGCAGACGGACACCCCCCTCACAGGCGGCCTCCAGACCCTCTGCGCGGGTCAGATCCTGCGGAGCGATGGTGAGTAGGTGGGGCAGCAGGAAGCCAGTCGTCTTCGGCGACGTACGCAAAGAAGGCAGCGCCGAGACCAGAAGGGCCTGAGCACCGAGAGCGGCGTCCGCGCGTTCGGCTGGAGTCAACTGATCACGTAGCAGGGACTGGACGGCCGCGTGGACGCGTACTGTGCTGTCGGCTGTCGAGGCGAGACCGAGCCGGTTGATAGTGGAAAGGGTCGCTGTCCGTGCCCTGCCGTCTTCAAGTAGTTCGACGAGGGGTTCGGGAGTCCAGTCTGGGATGCGGACGCAGTCCCGCAGCCGGAAGGGCACAGGTGCGAGAAGAGAGCACGCGGATAGAAGAGCGACGGCTCTGGGGTTGCGCTCCGAGAGTTCGGAGAGGCCGATGCGCACCGTATTCGCGAGACTGTGGCGTGGCCTTGCGACAGGACCGTCCGTCGGCAGAGCCCGACTGTAAGCGGCGACGGAACCACCGCTGTTGATGACTCCGGCCACCACACCCACTGCCAACGGGATGTCGCCCCCGGCGGCCACGGAGCGAGCGCCCTCCGCGCTCACCGTGGGCGCCAGATCGCGCAGCAGGGCCATGGATTCCTCGGAACTTAGCGGGCCCACCTCGATTGGCTGCCAGGAGGCGGCCCACTGCCGCTCGGAGGAGATGAGCAGGATCTGTCCGGTGCCGGCGTCCCGCAGCAGTCGGTCCGCGAGGGCGGCGTCCGGCTCCTCGTGCACGTCGTCGAAGATCAGCAACCAGCGGTTGCGGGTCCTCAGCTCGGCGATCAAGTCCGTGACCTTGTGCATGAGCGGCCCGTCCGATTCGGCGGCCCCAAGACGTACCGCGAGGTCGGCGAGCTGAATCACGGCAGCGTGCCCGCCCGGCGCGATCCACCACACGAGTTCGTACTCGCCCGCGAATCGCTGGGCGTACTCGATGGCCAATTGCGTCTTGCCCGCCCCCGGCTCCCCCACCAGCACGGCGCGGGAGCTCTCGGTGAGCGTCGCTCTGAGATCCTTCAGCAACTCGACGCGGCCCACGAAACGCGCGGCGCGCTCCGGCACCCGCCACAGCCGAGGCCGGCTGCCCGGCAACCGGGGGCTGGTCGCACCGAAGCGTCGCAGCCGTCCTCGGGTCTGCAGAGGCCCGGGGGCGACAGCGGACAGCAGGGCCTGACGCGCGGCCAGCTCGTCGAGAGTACCGAGTTGGAGATACTGCCGGTCACTGATGTCGTCCAGGCCGGGAGGAGGGGAGGCGCCGCTCACCAGGACGGGGATCACACTGGTCCCTGCGGCGGAGGCAGCCGCCAGTTCCTCACGGGCATGACCGCTGTATGCGAATGACGCCGAGATCAGCACCAATACCAACTCGGCCCTGCCCAGCGCATCCGCCGTCACGGCCTGCCAGTCGTCTCCCGGGCGCAGTTCCCATACGTCCAGCCAGACCTCCTGCCCGGCGTCCTGGAGTTGCCACCCGATCCACTCGGCCCAGGCTTGGTCGTCGCGCGCATAACTGATGAAGCACAAGGCCATACGCCTGCCCCCCGGGTTCACACCTTCCTCGTGCAGATTACGCGCGATCAAGACCCGGGGGAGGGTTTCTCCGTCTACAGCGCCTCGGCCGAGGGCTTCACCATCCCCCTCACCGTGCGGGCCTTCACGAAGTCGCCCATGGCCGTCATTTCCCATTCGCCGGAGTACTGGCGGATGAGCTTGGCCATCATCACGCCCGTCTGGGGTTCGGCGTTGGTGAGGTCGAAGCGGACCAGTTCCTCGCCGGTGGTGGCGTCCAGGAGTCGGCAGTAGGCCTTGGCGACCTCGGTGAACTTCTGGCCGGAGAAGGAGTTGACCGTGAAGACCAGGCCGGTGGCCTCCTGGGGGATGCGGCCGAGGTCGACCGCGATCACCTCGTCGTCGCCGCCGCCCTCGCCGGTGAGGTTGTCCCCGGAGTGCTTGATCGCGCCGTTCAGGATCGACAGCTTGCCGAAGTAGCAGCTGTCGATGTGGTTGCGCTGCGGGCCGTAGGCGATGACCGACGCGTCCAGGTCGATGTTCTTGCCTCGGTACGCGGGCTCCCAGCCGAGGCCCATCTTGACCTGCGAGAGCAGCGGCCGGCCGCCCTTGACCAGGGAGACGGTCTGGTTCTTCTGCAGGCTGACGCGGCCCTTGTCGAGGTTGATCTTCCCCGCGCCCGGCGCCGGGGCGGGCGGGGCGGCCGGGGGAGGCGGGGCCGCCACCGCCGGCTGCGGGGTGGACATGGGCGGAGCGGTGGGTGTGGCAGCGGCCGGTTCCTCCACCGTGACGCCGAAGTCGGTGGCGATGCCCGCCAGTCCGTTGGCGTATCCCTGGCCGACGGCGCGGGCCTTCCACTGGCCGTTGCGCAGATAGATCTCGACGACCACCAGGGCGGTCTCGGCGCCGAGCTGCGGGGGTGTGAACGTGGCCAGGGCCGCGCCGCTGTCGGCGTCCCGGATCGTGGCCGTCGGCTCGATGCCCTGGAAGGTCTGGCCCGCGGCGTCGGGGCTCGCGGTGACGACGATCTTCTCGATGCCGGGCGGGACGGCGGCGGTGTCGACGGTGATCGCGTCCGGGGACGTACCGCCGCCGGACCGGTACGTCACGCCCGGTCCGGCCGGCTGGTTGTAGAAGATGAAGTCGTCGTCGGAGCGCACCTTGCCGTCTCCGGTGAGCAGCAGGCCCGACACGTCGAGCCGCACGGGGGCGGCGACGTCCACCGCCACGCGTGAGACGGACAGAGGGATGTTCGAGCCCGGGGTCATAGCTGTCATGACCGGTGAACGAGCGTAACGGCTTTACCGTTCCCTTAAACTTCTACGGCACCACGACGATCTTCCGTCCGACTCCGGCGGCGAACTGCTCCAGCGCCTGCGGGTACCGCTCCAGCGGGATGCGGTCGCTGATGAAGACGTCGGGGTCGAGGACGCCGTTCCCGAACAGTTCCGCCGCCCGCTCGAAGCTGTGCAGGACCGCCATGGAGCCGGTGATCGTGATCTCCTGGTTGTAGATGCGGTACGGGTCGATCGTCACCCGGGTCGCGTAGTCCGCCACCCCGAACTGCAGGAACGTCCCGGCCTTGGCCACCCGCTCCAGGCCGTCCTGGATGGCCGCCGCGTTGCCCGTCGCGTCGATCACCAGGTCCCAGCCCTGCGGACGGTCCAGCTCGTCCGGGTTCGCGGCGGACGCCGACACCCCGAGGCGCCGCGCGGTCTCCAGCCGCTCCGCGTTCAGGTCGACCACGTCGACGCTCGCCGCGCCGGTCCGCTTGGCGAGTTCCAGCATCATCAGGCCCATCGTGCCCGAGCCGTAGATCAGGACGTGTGCGCCCAGGCGGGAGCGCAGGACGTCGTAGCCGCGGATCGCGCAGGACAGCGGCTCGACCAGGGCGGCGTCCTGGGTGCGTATGTGTTCGGGCAGCTTCACGCAGTTCGCGACCGGTGCGACGGCGTACTGGGCGGCGCCGCCCCCGGTGGTGACGCCGATGGCGGCCCACCGCTCGCAGAGGTTGCTGTGACCCGTACGGCAGTACCGGCACTCGTGGCAGTACAGCGACGGATCGACCGCCACCCGGTCGCCGACCGCGACCTCCGTGACCTGGGTGCCGACGCCGACGACCTCGCCCGCGAACTCGTGCCCCGGCACGATCGGCAGCTTGGGGGCGAACTCGCCCTGGAGGATGTGCAGGTCGGTGCCGCACAGGCCGCAGGCGGCCACTTCGACGACGACCTCGCGGGGGCCGGGGGTCGGGTCCGGGACCTCGGTGACGACGGCGCGGCCCACGGACTCGATGACGGCGGCCTTCATTTGACGGCTCCAAGCGACAGGCCCTGGACCAGCTTGTCCTGGGCGGCGAACCCCGCGGCGAGCACCGGCAGGGAGATGACGAGGGACGCGGCGCACACCTTCGCCAGGAACAGGCCTTGGCTGGTGATGAAGCCGGTCAGGAACACGGGGGCGGTCTCGGCGACCACGCCGGTCAGGACCCGGGCGAAGAGCAGTTCGTTCCAGCTGAAGATGAAGCAGATCAGGGCGGTCGCGGCGATGCCCGGAAGGGCGATCGGGGCGACCACGCGCGCGAGGATCGTCGGCAGCCGGGCGCCGTCGATCTGCGCGGCCTCGATCACCGCCACCGGCACCTCGGCCAGGAACGACTGCATCATCCACACCGCGATCGGCAGGTTCATGGCGGTGTAGAGCAGGACCAGCAGCCAGATGTTGTCCAGAAGTCCGGCGTTCTTGGCGAACAGGTAGATCGGCAGCAGGCCGGCCACCGCGGGCATCATCTTCGTCGACAGGAAGAAGAACAGGACGTCCGTCCACTTCTTCACCGGCCGCACGGACAGCGCGTACGCGGCCGGCAGGGCGAGGAACAGCACGCACAGCGTCGACGCCACCGACGCCACGGTCGAGTTGATCAGCGCCGGCCAGGGGCTCGCGCCGCCGCCGGTGCCGAAGAACTCGCGGTAGCCGTCCAGGGTGAGGGCGGCCGCGAAGGACGGCGGGTTGGTCGCCGCGTCCGACTCGGAGTGGAAGGAGGTCAGCGCCATCCACGCGATGGGCAGGAAGAACGCGATCCCGACCAGCCAGGCCAGCAGGCCCAGGCCGGCTCCCCGGCGGCGCGGGCGGGTTTTTACGGCGACGGTGCTCATGCGCGGGACACCTCCTGGAACAGGGACGACACCACGCGCAGCGCGAAGGTGGCGATGACGATCGAGCCGATGACCACCAGGACGCCCGCGGCGGAGGCGAGGCCGTTCTCGTGGGCCTGGTAGAAGCTCTGGTAGACGGTGTAGGGGAGGTTGGCGGTGCCCAGGCCGCCCGAGGTGATCGTGAAGACGGCGTCGAAGTTCTGGACGATGTAGATCGAGCCGAGGAGCGCGCCGAGTTCGAGGTAGCGGCGCAGGTGCGGCAGTGTCAGGTGGCGGAAGATCTGCCAGTCGCTCGCGCCGTCGACGCGGGCCGCCTCGATCTGCTGGTGGTCGCGGCTCTGCAGACCGGCCAGCAGGATCAGCATCATGAACGGCGTCCACTGCCAGACGAGCGAGGCCTCCACCGCCATCAGCGGGGTACGGGAGATCCAGTCCGGCTGGGGGCCACCGACGTAGTGCAACAGGCCGTTGAACAGGCCGTATTCGGGGTTGTAGAGCACGTGCTTCCACAGCAGGGCCGCGGCCACCGGGACCACCAGGAAGGGGGCGATCAGCAGGGTGCGGACCACCCCGCGGCCCTTGAACCTGCGGTCCAGGAGCAGGGCCAGCAGCAGGCCCAGGACCAGGCTGACCAGGACCACGGTGACGGTCAGCAGGACGGTCGTCCACACCGAGTGGCGCAGGTCGGCGTCGGTGAGGACCTGCCGGTAGTTGTCGAGGCCGGTGAAGTGACGGGCCTTCGGGTAGAGGGCGTTCCAGTCGAAGAACGAGATCACCAGCGTGGCCACGAAGGGGAGCTGGGTCACCGCGATCATGAACACCAGGGCGGGCAGCAGCGGGGCGCGGGTGACCCAGGCGCGCAGCCGGGTCGACGGTGCGCCCTGGGCGCGTAGGGGAGTTGCGGCGATCGGCGCGGTCGTCGTGGCGGTCATCGTCCCTCGTACTCCTTCGAGATCTTCTCGGCGAGCTGCTGGGACCTCTTCAGCGCCGAGTCGACGGACTGGCGTCCGGCGATGGCGGCACTGATCTCCTGGGAGACCTTGGTGCCGAGATCGGTGAACTCGGGGATGCCGACGAACTGGATGCCGGGCGCGGGGCGCGGCTGCACCCCCGGGTCGTTGGGCCGGGCGCCCTCGATGGCCTCCTTGGTCATCTCCTGGAAGGCGGCGGCCGACCTGACGTACTCGGCGTTGGTGTAGGTCGAGGCGCGTTTGCCGGCCGGCACATTGGGCCAGCCGCTGGTCTCGCCGACCAGCTGCTCGTAGCCCTTGCCGGACGCCCAGGAGACGAACTTCCAGGCCTTGTCGGGGTTGCGGGAGGCCTTCTGGATGCCCCAGGCCCAGGTGTAGAGCCAGCCGGAGCCGGCGGTCCTCTCCACGGGGGCGGGCGCGTAGCCGAGCTTGCCCTTCACGGGTGAGCCCTCGGCCTCCAGGGAGCCGGCCGCGGACGTGGCGTCGTACCACATGGCGACCTTGCCCTGGGTCATGTTGTTCAGGCACTCGGCGAAGCCGGACTGGGCGGCGCCGGACTCGCCGTGCCGGCGCACGAGGTCGACGTAGAACTTCGTCGCCTTCTCGAAGGCGGGGGAGTCCAGTTCCGCCTTCCAGTCCTTGGTGAACCAGGTGCCGCCGAAGGTGTTGACGACGGTGGTGAGCGGTGCCATCACCTCGCCCCAGCCGGGCAGTCCGCGCAGGCAGATGCCCTTCATGCCGGGCCGCGCGCCGTCCGCCCTCGCGGCGAGGTCTGCCACCTGTGTCCAGGTGGGGTGGGCGGGCATGGTGAGGCCCTTCGCGGCGAAGACGTCCTTGCGGTACATCAGGAACGACGACTCGCCGTAGAAGGGCTGCCCGTAGAGCTTGCCGTCGTCGGCCGTCAGGGACTGGCGCATCGGCTTGAGGACGTCCTGCTCGTCGTAGGAGGGGTCCTTGGCCACGTACGAGTTCATCTCGTGCAGCCAGCCGTTCCGGGCGTAGATGGGGATCTCGTAGTTGGAGAGCGTGGCCACGTCGTACTGGCCGGCCTGGTTGGCGAAGTCCTGGCTGATCTTGTCGCGGACGTCGTTCTCCGGCAGGACGGTGAAGTTGACCTTGATGCCGGTCTCCGCGGTGAAGTGCGCCTTGGTCAGTTTCTGCAGCTCCACCATCTGCGGGTTGTTCACCATCAGGACGTTGATGGAGTCGCCGCCGGAACCGGACCCGCCCGCCCCGGCCCAGCAGCCGGAGAGCAGCGGGGCGAGCAGCGTCCCTGCGGCGGCCAGGGCGAGCGTGGCTCGCGGGGGCCGTCGTCGGCTCGGGGTTCGCATGGATCGCTCCTGGACATAGGGGGTATAAGGGGCGCCGTTCGGCACGGCGTTCCCCGGTGTCGCACAAAGGCCGGACAGTCAGACGCGGATGACCTGTGGTCCCAGCAGGGAGTACCGGTGGGCCTCGGCGGACGGCAGCAGGGTGCTGGTGACGATCGTCTCCAGCGCGCCGATCTCCGCGAACCGGCAGAAGCTGACCGCGCCGAACTTGGTGTGCACGCCGGCGAACACCGTGCGGCGCGCGGCCCGCATCGCCTGCGCCTTGACCTCGCTGACGGCCGGGTCGGGAGTGGTCAGGCCGTGTTCGCGGGAGATGCCGTTGGCGCCGATGTAGGCCAGGTCGAGGACGAAGCCGGCCAGCATCTTTGTCGTCCAGTGGTCGACGGTCGCCAGGGTGCCGGGGCGGACCCGGCCGCCGAGCAGCAGGACGGAGGTGTTCTCCGCCTCCGCGAGGGCTCCGGCGACGGGCAGGGACGCGGTGACCACGGTGAGTGCCCGGTCCCTCGGCAGTGCCTCGGCGATGAGCTGCGGGGTGAAGCCCTCGTCGACGAACACGGTCTCGGCGTCCCCGAGCAGCTCGGCCGCGGCGGCCGCGATCCTGCGCTTCTCGGGCACATGGCTGGTGGCCCGGAACGCGAGCGTCGTCTCGAAGCCGGCGCTCTCCACGGGGTAGGCCCCGCCATGGGTGCGGCGGATCAGGCCGTGGTCCTCCAGGGCGCGCAGGTCCCGTCGTACGGTCTCCTTGGCCACGCCCAGCTGGGCGGCGAGCGCCGTGACGTCGACCGAGCCGGTGGCGCGCGCGGCCCGCACGATCTCGCGCTGGCGCTCCTCCGCCGTCCTCGCGGTGTTCGCCGTCATCGCCGTCACCTGCTTCCCTGCCGTGCGCGGGCTGACCGTTCGGGCCCGGTGGGACCCATGCAGGAAGTTCTACAGCCGGTGCTCGGCGCTGACCAGGCCTGTTGCCGGCCCGATGCTGCCCGTGTGTGCCCGTTCACGCAAACGGAGCGTCCGCCTCGGACCTGCGCGGCTGTGCACGCGCGCGTGGGAGCGGGCAACGTCCGTGCCCGAATACGGCGGCGGGCGGGCCCGTTAGGTGCCCGCCCGCCGCGCGAACGATCTGTTCCTGTCGGCTCAGTACGGCCAGATCGGCGGGTCGCTGACGAAGGCGCCGCCCAGGTACGCGTGCGCGATGTTGTCCGGTTCCAGCTCGCCCTGCTCGGCGATCAGCTTCTCCGCGAACTCCTCCGAGTCGTCCTGCGGCTCGTAGCCGAGCGCGCGGGCGGTCGACAGGTCCCACCACAGGCGGGTGTTGGCGGAGGAGCCGTAGACGACCGTGTGCCCGACGTTCTCGGCGGACAGGGCCGCGTGGAAGAGGCGGGCGCCGTCGGCCGGGCTCATCCACACCGACAGCATGCGCACGCTGGTCGGCTCCGGGAAGCAGGAGCCGATGCGGACGGACACCGTCTCCAGGCCGTACTTGTCCCAGTACAGCTGCGCGAGGTCCTCGCCGAAGCACTTGGACAGGCCGTAGAAGGTGTCCGGGCGGCGCGGGGTGTCGATCGGGATCAGCGGGTCGTCGCCCTGCGGGCGCGGGGTGAAGCCGACCGCGTGGTTGGAGGAGGCGAACACGATGCGGGCCACGCCCTCCTCGCGGGCGGCCTCGTACAGGTTGTAGGTGCCCTCGATGTTCGCCTTCAGGATCTGCTCGAACGGGGCTTCCAGGGAGATGCCCGCGAGGTGGATGATCGCGTCGACGCCCCGGACGGCCTCGCGCAGGGCGGCTCGGTCGGAGAGGTCGACGGTGACCGCGTCGGGGTCGCCCTCGATCGGGCGTACGTCGAGGAGGCGCAGTTCGTAGCCGAAGGCCGGGAGCAGGTTCCGCATCAGGGTGCCGACCCCACCGGCGGCGCCGGTGAGCAGAACGGTGCGGGGAGCGGGCATCCTCGGTCTCCTTGGGGCACATGTGTGGACGGTATTCACATTCATGGACACGCTAGGGAGCGGTGCCACGCTCCGTCAAGTGTCCCGCGCGGCCGCCGGATTCACCTCTTTTCCGCTGACTTTCGGTCGTCATCGCGCCGAATCGCGCGCTTGACCGGCCCGGAGAGCGCTCCTTAGGGTGGCGATGTTCAGAAATATAGACACCGATCACAAGAACGTACGCGCCTGCCTCAGGGAGAGCCCGTGACGCCTGCCCCCCTCGCCGCTCGCCTCAGCATCCCGAGCGGGCCGCTGTTCTTCCCGGTCACCGCCTACCGCCCGGACGGCTCCCTCGACCTGGGCGCCTACCGCACCCATGTGCGCCAGGGCGTCGAGGCCGGGGCCGCCGCGGTGTTCGCCTGCTGCGGCACCGGCGAGTTCCACGCGCTCACGCCGGAGGAGTTCCAGACGTGCGTGCGGGCTGCGGTCGAGGAGACGGCGGGGCGGGTGCCGGTCGTCGCGGGTGCCGGGTACGGCACCGCGCTCGCCGTGCGCTACGCGCGCCTGGCCGAGGACGCCGGCGCCGACGGGCTGCTCGCCATGCCGCCGTACCTGGTGGTCGCCGGGCAGGAGGGGCTGCTGCGCCACTACCGCGAGGTGGCCGCCGCTACCGCGCTGCCGGTGATCGTCTACCAGCGCGACAACGCCCTGTTCACCCCCGAGACCGTGGTCGAACTGGCCCGCACGGACGGGATCATCGGCTTCAAGGACGGCCTCGGCGACCTCGACCTGATGCAGCGCGTCATCAGCGCCGTCCGCACCGAGACCTCCGGCGACTTCCTCTACTTCAACGGCCTGCCGACCGCCGAGCAGACCCAGCTCGCCTACCGCGCCATCGGCGTCCCGCTGTACTCCTCCGCCGTGTTCTGCTTCGCCCCGGAACTCGCCCTCGCCTTCCACGCGGCCCTGAACTCCGGTGACGACACCACCGCCCGCCGGCTCCTGGACGGCTTCTACCGCCCCTTCGTCGAACTGCGCGCCCAGGGCCGCGGATACGCCGTGTCCCTGGTCAAGGCCGGTGTACGACTGCGCGGACTGGACGTCGGCGAGGTCCGGCCGCCGCTGCACGAGCCGACCGAGGACCACGTGAAGCAACTGGCCCGGCTGATCGAGCGCGGCCACGCGCTGTTGGAGGAGGGCAAGTGAAGGCGTCGGCTTTCGTCTACCCCTGGGACGTCAACGGACATCCCGAGGCCGCGCGGCGCATCGCCGGCCTCGGCGTGCCGCAGGTGACGCTGGCCGCCGCCTACCACTCCACGCGCGCCCTGACCCCGCGCCACCCGCGCCACCGCATCGTCACCGCCGAGCACGCCGCCGTGCTGTACCCCACGGACGCGCGCTGGGAAGGGCGTCGGTTGCGCCCCTACGCGGCCGGCGACTGGGCGCCCGGCGACGCGTACGGCGAGGCCGCGGAGGCCCTCGCGGACGCCGGCCTGGAGGTGCACACCTGGGTCGTCCTCGCCCACAACTCCCGCATGGGCGCCGAGCATCCGGCCACCTCCGTCGTCAACGCCTACGGCGACCGCTACCCCTGGGCCCCCTGCATCGCCCAGCCCGCCACGCGCGTGTACCTGACCGACCTCGCGGCCGAGGCGGCCGTACGGCCCGGGGCGCGCGGCACCGAGTTGGAGTCCCTCGGCTGGTACGGCCTGCAGCACCTGCACGCCCACGACAAGACGGGCGGGGTCGGACTCGGGGACGCCGGGCACTACCTGATGTCGCTCTGCTTCTGCCCCGTCTGCCGGACGGGGTACGGCGCCCAGGGCCTCGACCCCGACGCGCTGGCGGCCGCCGTACGCGACGCGCTGGAGCCGCTGTGGCGGGGCGAGCCCGACGACGGGGGCTGGACCGGGGTGGAGAAGCTGCTGGGCGAGGAGAGGGCGGCCGCCACGCGCGCGTGGCGCGACGAGACCGCCCGCACGCTCCAGGAGAGGGCCGTACGGGCCGTGCGCGAGGCCGCCCCCGACGGCTTCCAGGTCCTGCTGCACGCCGACCCGACGACGTACCGCGTCGGCGCCAACCCGGGCGTCGATCCCGCGCACATCCTGGGTGTCGCGGACGGTGTGGTCGTGCCCTGCGCGGGCGGCCCCGGCCTGCTGACGCCCTTCGCCGAGCAGGGCCGCGAGGACGCCGTCATCGCCGCCAACCTCCCCGTGGTCGCGGGCATGGGCGGCAGCCCGGGAACGCTGGCCGCGGACGCGGCGGCGGCCCGGGAGTGCGGCGCCACCGAACTGCGGCTCTATCACGCCGGGTTGGCGTCCGACGACGACCTGGAGGCGGTGCGCTCGGCACTGGCGTCCCGCTGACGCAGCGAGACCGCCGTCGCCAGCAGTCCCGCGCCCACGGCCAGCAACAGCGGCCGGAAGCCGGTGACTTCGACCAGACCGGCGCCCAGGGCGAGGCCGACGACGTTCGGGGCGTACATCAGGGTGCCGGCGGTCGCGGTGACCCTCCCGAGCAGCGCGTCCGCGGTTCCACGCTGTACGGCGGTCATCGCGGCGATCAGCACGCAGGGCAGTCCCGCCCCGATCGCCGCGCCGCACGCCAGCGCCACCGGGTCGGACGGCACCGCCCGCCCCGCTACCGCGACCGCCGTAAGAGCGATCCCGCACGCGGCGAACCGGCGTTCCCCGAGCCGCCGCAGCCCGGCCCCGCTGACCAGCCCGACCGCGACCGAACCGGCGCCCTGCGCCGCGTAGAGCGCGCCCGCGTAGGCGGGGGAGTGCCCCAGACCGTCGACGACGGCGTAGACCAGCGCGCCGTTGAGGCCGGCGCACAGCATCGTCGCCCCGCCCGCCACGACCAGGGGGCGCAGGCGGCGGTGCCCCCACAGGAAGCGGGCGCCCTCGGCGGTCTGCGCTCGCCACGCGCGCGTGGCCGGCTCCGGCCGCATCTCCCGCACCCGCACACACGCGTAGAGCGCCGCCGCGCACACGAAGGTCGCCGCGTCCAGCAGGGCCACGCTCGGACCGCCGCAGGCCGCGTAGACACCGGCGCCCGCCGGCGGGGCCAGCAGTTTCATGCCCTCGACGGCCGTGGTGCGCAGGCCGTTGAAGTCGCCGAGCAGCTCCGGGGCGACGGCGGCGGCGACGAGCGCGGACTTGGCCGCCTCGTGCACGACCGAGGCGGTGCCGTACACGAACAGCACGGTGAACAGCAGCCACAGCCGGCCGGGGGAGTCGACGGCCAGGAGGGCGGGCAGCAGGGCCGCCGGCAGCAGGTTGAGCGTGATCAGCAGCGGCTTGCGGCGCATCCGGTCGGCGAGCGTGCCCAGCGCCGGCCCGGCCGGCGTGGGCGCCCACAGGGCGAGCATGCACAGGGCGGCGAGGCCGTCCGAACCGGTCAGGTCCCTCACCCACACCCCGGAGGCCAGCCACAGCGCGGAGGTACCGAAACCGGAGACCAGCAGGGCGGCGAGACACAGCCGCGCGCGGCGGTCCCGCAGCACGCGCACCAGGGGCCAGGTCGATGTCGTCATGCCTGCTCATCGTGGTCCTGAGGCCGGGGTGCCGGGATCGGTCATGTGCCGTAGACCTGGATGCGAGGGACTCCGGCGGCACCGGGCGATGAGTTTCGGGGGCCGTGCGGGTCTGCCTCTTCGACACGACTGTGAGGAGCGGTGAATGACCGACACGATCCTGGACCTCGGACCACAGGCACGGATCATCGCGCGGCTCGCGGAGGGCGTGCGGGACGAGCAGCTGGCGGCGCCCACGCCCTGCCCCGGCTCCGCGGTGCGCAACATGCTGGGCCACGTGCTGCACCTGTCCGTCGCCTTCCGCGACGCCGCCCGCAAGGACCTGGGCGTCACGACCGACGGCAACCCGGGCGCCGCCGCCCCGGAGATCCCCCCGGGCTGGCGCGAGGAACTGCCCAAGGCCCTCGACGAACTGGCCGACGCCTGGCGCGACCCGGCGGCCTGGACCGGCATGACCAGGGCGGGCGGAGTGGACCTGCCCGGCGAGGTCGCCGCCGCCGTCGCGGTCGACGAACTGGTCATCCACGGCTGGGACCTGGCGCGCGCCACCGGCCTGCCGTACACCCCCGACCCGGCCGCGCTGCGGATGTCGTACGACTTCCTGTTCGCGGCGGCGGAGGATCCCAGTCGGGGCGGCGGCATCTTCGGCCCGGTCGTCCCGGTCCTGGCGGACGCACCGCTGCTCGACCGGGCGGTGGGCCTGAGCGGACGGGACCCGGGCTGGACGGCCTAGCAGCGTAGCCGGGCGCGGGTGGTTCGTGGCCGGTCGCACCCGACGCACTCACCGTGCCCCGGCAACCTCAACTTCCTCTGCCGGAAGCATTGACGAAATCTTCGCCCTCTCCTACCTTCAACGCGTCGTACTTCGTACGTCATATATGAGACGCGATACGCGAGATCAGATACGCGACATCGAGAGGGCCGCATGACCTCTGTGCCCACGCCGATCCCGTCCCGCACGCAGTACGTGCTGGACGCGATCAAACACCGCATCCTCACCGGGCAGTTGACGCCGGGACAGGCTCTGGTCGAGACCGAGCTCGCCGCGCAGTTCGGGGTGTCCAAGACCCCCGTGCGGGAGGCCCTCAAGACCCTGGCCGGAACCGGGCTCGTCGTGATGAACCAGTACAAGGGCGTCACGGTGCGCATGGTGGACGCGGACATGGCGCGCGAGGTCTACGACGTACGGCTGCTGCTGGAGCCCGAGGCGCTGAAGCGCGCCGTACGCCGCAAAGCCTCCCTGGCCGCCGCGCGCGACGCCCTCACCCGGGCCGACGAGGCGACCGACACCGCCGAACGGTCCCTCGCCAACCGTGAGTTCCACCGCGCCCTCTACCTTCCCTGCGGCAATCCGCTGCTCGGCCGGATGCTCGACGAGGTCCGCGACCAGGCCGCCCTGGTCTCCGCGGTCGCCTGGGCGGCCTCACCCTCCTGGGAGCGGGAGGCCGGCGAGCACCGGGAGATCCTGCGGCTCGCCCTGGACGGCGACGCCGACGGTGCCGCGCGCGCCCTGCACGACCACATCGCGTCGTTCGTGCGGCGGGCGTTTCCGCAGGCCGCGGAACTGCCCATGGCAACCGAAGAGGAAGGTCAGGAATGAGCGGCGTGACGTTCGAGACCCAGCGGGCGGCCCTGGCCGACGTGGTGGCGATCCCGGTGACCCCGTTCGCCGAGGACGGCTCCGTCGACACCGTCGCCCACCGGGCCCTGCTGCGTCGGCTGCTCGACGGCGGCGTCCGCATCCTGACCCCCAACGGCAACACCGGCGAGTTCTACGCCCTCACCCCCGAGGAGCGCCGCCTGGTCACCGAGCTGACCGTCGACGAGGCGGGCGCCGGCGCCGCGATCCTCGTCGGGGTCGGCCACGACGTGCCCACCGCCATCGCCTCCGCACGGCACGCCCGCGAACTCGGCGCCCAGATGGTGATGGTCCACCAGCCCGTCCACCCCTACGTCTCCCAGGCCGGCTGGGTCGACTACCACCGCGCCATCGCCGAGGCCGTTCCCGAGCTGGGCGTCGTCCCGTACATCCGCAACGCCCAGCTGTCCGGAGCCCGGCTCGCCCAGCTCGGCGAGGCCTGCCCGAACGTCATCGGCGTCAAGTACGCCGCCCCGGACGCCGCCAAGTTCGCGGCCTTCGCGCGGGACGCGGGGCTCGACCGCTTCGTGTGGGTGGCCGGACTCGCCGAGCCCTACGCGCCCTCCTACTTCTCCGCGGGCGCCACCGGCTTCACCTCCGGCCTGGTCAACGTCGCCCCCTCCGTGTCGCTGAACATGATCGAGGCGCTCCGGTCCGGCGACTACCCGGCCGCCATGAAGGTCTGGGAGCAGATCCGCCGCTTCGAGGAACTGCGCGCCGCGCACGGTTCCGCCAACAACGTCACCGTCGTCAAGGAGGCCCTCGCCTCCCTCGGCCTGTGCCGCCGCGACGTCCGGCCGCCGAGCCGGACGCTGCCCGAGGACGAGCGCGCCGAGGTCGCCGCGATAGCCGCCGGGTGGGCGATATGACCGGCCGAGAGCGGATGAGCGAGGAGGAACTGCGCAGCCATCAGTGGTACGGCACCGAGGGTCAGTTGCGGACCTGGTCGCACAACGCCCGGATGCGCCAGCTCGGTTACGAGGCGGAGGAGTACCGGGGCCGCCCGGTGATCGCCGTCCTGAATACCTGGTCCGAGATCAACCCCTGCCACGTCCATCTGCGCGAGCGCGCCGAGGCGGTCAAGCGCGGGGTGTGGCAAGCCGGTGGCTTCCCACTGGAATTCCCGGTCGCCACGCTCTCCGAGACGTACCAGAAGCCCACCCCGATGCTCTACCGCAACCTGCTCGCGATGGAGACGGAGGAACTGCTGCGGTCGTATCCGATCGACGCGGCGGTGCTGCTCGGGGGCTGCGACAAGTCGACGCCGGCGCTGCTGATGGGCGCGGCCTCGGCCGACGTGCCGTCGCTCTTCGTGCCCGCCGGGCCGATGCTGCCCGGGCACTGGCGCGGGGAGACCCTCGGCTCCGGCACCGACATGTGGAAGTACTGGGACGAGCACCGCGCCGGCAACCTCACCGACTGCGAACTGCGCGAACTCCAGGGCCGGTTGGCGCGTTCCCCGGGGCACTGCATGACCATGGGGACCGCGTCCACGATGACCGCGGCGGCGGAGGCCCTCGGCATGACCCTGCCGGGCGCCTCCTCGATCCCGGCCGTCGACTCCGGGCACGAGCGGATGGCAGCCGCCTCCGGACGCCGTGCCGTGGAGCTGGCCTGGACCGGGCTGAAGCCGTCGCAGATCCTCACCCCCGAGGCCTTCGAGGACGCCGTCACCACGGTGCTCGGACTCGGCGGCTCCACCAACGCCGTCATCCACCTGATCGCCATGGCCGGCCGGGCGGGCGTCGACCTCACCCTGGACGACTTCGACCGCATCGCGCGCACCGTGCCGGTGCTGGCGAACGTCCGGCCCGGCGGACGGACGTACCTCATGGAGGACTTCCACTTCGCCGGCGGCCTGCCCGCCTTCCTCTCCCGGATCACCGACCTGCTGCACCTGGACCGGCCGACCGTCAACGGCACCCTGGGCGAGCAACTGGAGGGCGCCGTCGTCCACGACGACGACGTCATCCGCACCCGCGAGAACCCCGTCGCCCCCGAGGGCGGTGTCGCGGTCCTGCGCGGCAACCTCTGTCCCGACGGCGCCGTCATCAAGCACATCGCCGCCGAGCAGCACCTGCTGAAGCACACCGGTCGCGCGGTCGTCTTCGACGACTACAAGACCATGCAACGCACCATCGACGAACCGGAGTTGCACATCACCGCCGACACCGTGCTGGTGCTGCGCAACTCGGGACCCAAGGGCGGCCCCGGCATGCCCGAGTACGGCATGCTGCCCATCCCCGACCACCTTCTCAAGCAGGGTGTGCGGGACATGGTGCGGATCTCCGACGCCCGGATGAGCGGCACGAGTTACGGCGCGTGCGTCCTGCACGTGGCACCCGAGTCGTACGTAGGAGGACCGCTGGCCCTCGTCCGCACCGGCGACTCGATCACCCTGGACGTCGAGGCCCGGACCCTGCGACTGGACGTCGACGAAAGCGAGTTGGAGCGCCGAAGGGCGGAGTGGACGCCGCCGCCCACCCGCTACGAGCGCGGCTACGGCGCGCTCTACAACGAGCAGATCACCCAGGCGGACACCGGCTGCGACTTCGAGTTCCTGGCAAGGCCGGGCAAGGCCCCTGACCCGTACGCAGGTTGACCGGTCCCACCAGGGGCGCGGGGAACTGCGCGAGACCCCCACCGACCCGCACTCGCCGCGCAACAGCAAGAGGCACCCCGTACCGCGAACAGGGGCCGACCTCCGCATATCGAGAAAGCGCTTCCCGTACGACGTACCGTACCGAGAACGGAGAACAGTCATGGCCCAAGCCGCAGCCGTGGCGAAACCGCCCGCGCCACCCCGGCGGCGCCGTGCCTCCGCCACGCCCCGCAGGCTCCCGTACCTGCTGATCGCACCGGCGGCCCTGCTGATGCTGGGCTTCATCGCCTACCCCGTCATCAGCGTCTTCTACTACAGCCTGCAGAACTACAACCCCACCAAGCCGTGGCGGAACGGCTACGCGGGCTTCGACAACTTCGTGCAGATCTTCACCAAGGACACCCAGTTCTGGGACACGCTGACCTTCAGCACCAAGTGGGTCGTCGTCGAGGTCGGTCTGCAGCTGCTCTTCGGTCTCGCGCTCGCGCTGATCGTCAACCAGACCTTCGTGGGCCGCGCCCTGGGCCGCGCGCTGGTCTTCTCCCCGTGGGCCGTCTCCGGCGTGCTGACCTCCGCGATCTGGGTGCTGCTCTACAACTCCCAGACAGGAATGACCCGTTACCTCGCGGACATGGGCATCGGCTCCTACGGCACGAGCTGGCTGTCGGACACCTCGACCGTCTTCCCCGCGGCGCTCGTCGCCGACCTGTGGCGAGGCGTCCCCTTCTTCGCCATCCTCATCCTCGCCGACCTCCAGTCCGTCTCCAAGGACCTCTACGAGGCCGCCGAGGTCGACGGCGCAAGCCGCCTCAAGCAGTTCTGGCACATCACCCTGCCCCACCTGAAGGACGCGATCGTCCTGTCGACGCTGCTGCGCGCGGTGTGGGAGTTCAACAACGTCGACCTGCTCTACACCCTCACCGGCGGCGGACCGGCCGGCGAGACCACGACCCTGCCCCTCTACATCGCCAACACCAGCGTGGACGCCCACAACTTCGGCTACGCGTCCGCCCTGACCACGGTGGCGTTCGTGATCCTGCTCTTCTGCTCGATCGTCTACCTGCGGCTGAGCAAGTTCGGAGGCGACCAGAAATGATCACCGAGATCGCCCCCGCGCCGCAGCGCGTGTCCTCCGAGCCCGCCCGCCGGCCGCGCGGACGGCGCCGCGCCTGGGACGAGGTACCCCGATGGCACATCTACGTCCCCCTGTCGATCTACCTGCTCTTCACCCTGATCCCCTTCTACTGGATCCTCCTGTTCGCCCTGCGCCCGGCCGGCTCCACCTCGCTCCTGCCCTGGCCGATGACCTTCGACCACTTCGAGAAGGTCTGGAACGAGCGGGCGTTCGGCACCTACTTCCAGAACAGCGTCCTCGTCGGCATCGCGACCCTCGTGATGACGACCCTGGTCGCGCTGGCCGGCGGCTACGCCCTCGCCCGGTTCGACTTCAAGGTCAAGAAGGGCTTCATGCTGGCCCTGCTGTGCACGCAGTTCGTGCCGGGTGCCCTGCTGCTGGTCCCGCTCTTCGAGATCTTCGCCAACCTGCGGATGATCAACTCGCTGGCCAGCGTCATCATCGCCGAGACCGTCTTCCAGCTGCCCCTGTCGATGATCCTGATCAGCGGCTTCATCCGGAACGTGCCCTACTCCCTGGAGGAGGCCGCCTGGGTCGACGGCTGCAACCGCTTCACCGCCTTCCGGATCGTCGTCCTGCCGCTGCTGCGGCCCGGGTTGATCGCCGTCGGTTCCTTCGCCTTCGTGCACGCCTGGAACCACTTCCTGTTCGCCCTGATGTTCCTCTCCGACCAGGGCAAGCAGACCATCCCGGTCGGCCTCAACACGCTGATGAGCGCGGACAGCGTCGACCTCGGCGCCCTCGCCGCGGGCGGCATCATCGCGGCCGTACCCGTCGTGATCGTCTTCGCCTTCATCCAGAAGTGGCTGATCACCGGCTTCAGCGCGGGGGCGGTGAAGGGATGAGAGCGTCTCCGATGCCTACCCTGCACGCACGAACCAGCGCAGGGAGGATCCCATGAGCACCGTAGACATCGTCCTGGCGGGCGCGCGCGGCCACGGCCGCTGGCACCTCGACAACATCCGGCGCCTCCAGGACAAGGGCATCGTCCGGCTGGCGGGCATCTGCGAGCTGACCCCGCTCGGCGCCGACGAGATCCCCGAGGGTCTCGGCACCCCCGAGCAGTCCGCCGACTTCGGCGCCCTCCTCGACTCCACCGGCGCCCGGATCGCGGTGATCTGCACGCCGATCCCGACCCACACGGACCTGGCGCTGACCGCCGCGGACAAGGGCGTGCACGTGCTGCTGGAGAAGCCGCCCGCGCCGTCGTACGCGGAGTTCCGCCGGATGGCCGACGGGATCGCCGCGGCCGGGGTCGCCTGTCAGATCGGGTTCCAGTCGCTGGGCTCGCACGCTGTGCCCGCGATCCGCGAGATGATCGCCGAGGGTGCCGTCGGCGAGATCGTCGGGATCGGCGGGGCCGGAGCCTGGGCGCGGCCGGAGTCGTACTACCGGCGGGCACCCTGGGCCGGCAAGCGTCGGCTGAACGGCGTCGACGTCATCGACGGTGTGCTGACCAACCCGCTCGCCCACGCCGTCGCCACCGGCCTCGCGCTGAACGGCTCCCCGCGCGCCGAGGACGTCACCGGCGTCGAGCTGGAACTGCTGCGCGCCAACGACATCGAGTCCGACGACACCTCCTGCGTCCGCGTCTGCACCGCGCAGGGCCGCCAGGTCACCGTCGCCGCGACCCTGTGCGCCGAGGAGCCCGGCGAGCCGTACGTCCTGATCCACGGCACCAGCGGCCGGATCACCTTCTGGTACAAGCAGGACCGCGTCCTGCTCCAGCGCGCGGACCACGGTCCCGAGGAGTACGAGTACGGCCGCACCGACCTGCTGGAGAACCTGGTCGACCACCTCACCGACGGCGACGACCTGCTGGTCACCCCGGACGCGACGGGCGCCTTCATGAAGGTCGTCGAGGCGATCCGGCTGGCCCCCGACCCCGCCCCGCTGCCGGCCACGGCCTGGCAGCTGCTCCGCGACGAGGAGCGCCGGGTCGTGCCCGGCATCGACGCCCTGGTCGCGGCCGCCGCCGACACCCTCGCCCTCTACTCCGAACTCGGCGCCGCCTGGGCCCCACCGAAAGAGGTGAGCACCTGATGACGACCAACGACTCGCCGGTCCTGCGCGTTTCGGGCCGCCCGGTCGGCCGCTACGTGACCCGGCCCGAACTCCCGGCCCGGCTGTCCCCGCGCCCCTATCTGCACCCCGTCACCACCCTGGCCGGCACGGCGGTCACCGAGCTCAGCCCCGCCGACCACACCCACCACCTCGGCGTCGGTGTCGCCGTTCCCGACGTCGAGGGGCACAACTTCTGGGGCGGCCGGACCTACGTCCGCGACAAGGGCCCCACCGAGCTGGACAACCACGGCGCCCAGCGCCACATCTCCTTCCAGCTGCGCGACCCCGACGGCTTCGTGGAGGAGCTGCGCTGGGTGGCATCCGGGGCGGAGCTGCTGCGCGAGCGCCGCACCGTGGCGGCCACCGAACTCACCGACGCCGCCTGGGCGCTGGACTTCACCTTCTCCCTCACCAACGTCACCTCGGGACTGCTGTCCATCGGCAGCCCGGCCACCAACGGCCGCCCGGGCGCCGCGTACGGCGGCTTCTTCTGGCGGGCCCGCAAGGAGCGGGAGGCCCCGCACGTCTTCACCCCCGACCGCGAGGGCGAGCCGGCGGTGCACGGCAGCCGCGCCGACTGGCTCGCCCTCGCGGGATCCACCTGGACCCTCGTCCTCGCCGGTGCCACGGACGCCACCCGGCGCGACCCGTGGTTCGTGCGCACCGCCGAATACCCGGGCGTGGGCTCGTCGTTGGCGCACGAGGAGCGGCTTGCGATCGAGCCCGGCGACACCGTCGTACGCCGTGTCGTCACCGTCGTCGCCGACGGGCGGCTGGGCCGCGACGAGGCGGCGGCGCTGGTCCGCAAGGCGGTGAGCCGGTGACGACGTACACCAACCCCGTCCTGAACGCCGACTGGTCCGACCCGGACGTCCTGCGCGTCGGCGACGACTTCTACCTCACCGCCTCCAGCTTCGGCCGCGCGCCGGGCCTGCCCCTGCTGCACTCGCGCGACCTGGTCAACTGGACGCTGGTCGGCCACGCCCTCGAACGTCTCGAACCCGAGGCCGAGTTCAGGACGCCGCGGCACGACTGCGGTGTGTGGGCGCCGGCGTTGAGGTATCACGACGAACGCTTCTGGATCTTCTGGGGCGATCCCGACCAGGGCGTCTTCCAGGTCAACGCCCCGGCGGTGCGCGGCCCCTGGACCAGGCCGCACCTGGTCAAGGCCGGGAAGGGCCTCATCGACCCCTGCCCGTTGTGGGACGAGGAGACGGGTGACGCCTACCTGGTGCACGCCTGGGCCAAGTCCCGTTCGGGGGTGAAGAACCGCCTCACCGGCCACCGGATGCACCCCGACGGCACCGAGGTCCTCGACGAGGGCAAGCTGATCGTCGACGGCGACCGGATCCCGGGCTGGTTCACCCTGGAAGGCCCCAAGCTCTACCGGCACGACGGCTGGTTCTGGATCCTGGCTCCCGCGGGCGGGGTGGAGACCGGCTGGCAGGGCGCCTTCCGCTCGCGCGGCTTCTTCGGGCCGTACGAGGAGAGAATCGTCCTGGAGCAGGGGGAGACCGACGTCAACGGGCCGCACCAGGGCGGCTGGGTACGCACCGGGACCGGCGAGGACTGGTTCCTGCACTTCCAGCAGCGGGGCGCGTACGGCCGGGTCGTCCACCTGCAGCCGATGCGCTGGGGGAGCGACGGCTGGCCGGTGATCGGCGACGACGAGGGCGCCCCCGTCGCCGTACACGAGACGCCCGGTCTGCCGCCGCAGCCGCCCGCGGCACCGGCCACCGACGACGACTTCCCCGGCGGACGCTTCGGCCGCCAGTGGAGCTGGACCGCCAACCCCCGGGACGGCTGGGCCACCCAGCACTCCGGCGACGGCCTGCGGCTGTCCTGCGTCCGCTCGGCCGACGCCCACGACCTGCGCAGACTCCCGAACGTCCTCACCCAGCGGCTGCCGGGCACCCCCTCGGCCGTCGAGGTGGAGCTGACCCTGCACGGCGAGGAGCCGGGAGCCCGGGCGGGGCTCGCGGTGCTCGGGGACGCGTTCGGCTGGATCGGGCTGCAACGGGGCGGCGACGGGGCGGTGCATGTGGTGCACCGGTTCGCCGAGGCCGTCGCCGAGGCCGAACGGGACGCGGACCACCCGCGGCTCGCACCCGAGGGACGCGTGCGGCTGCGGATCGAGATCGGGGCGGGGGCGCGCTGCCGCTTCTTCTACGACACCGGTCGGGGCCCGTGTCCGTCCGGACCCGTCTTCGCCGCCACCCCGTGGCGCTGGGTCGGCGCCCTGCTGGGGCTGTTCGCCGTGGCGCCCGCCGGAACGGGACACGCCGGCGCGGCAACCTTCACGCACTTCAGGATCGACTCCCTGTAACTCGCCGCACCGCCGCAAGGCCGCACCGCGTCAACGCACCGCACTGCCGCAACGCACCGCATTCGTAAGCCTGTTGGGAGCCGCCATGACGCACCCCAGTAGCAAGCGCTTACTAGGTGCGGGTGCCGCTTCGACCCGCACGACCTCCACAACCTCGCAACTCCGTTGGAACCAGAAGAAGAGAGCCGGCCAATGAAGACCAGCATCCGCAGAAACAGGCGCGTCGTCGTCGCCGTCGCCCTGGGCTCCGTACTCGCCCTTACCGCCACCGCCTGCGGCGACGACGGCAGCGGCAGCGCGGGGGACAAGGGCAACGAGGGGTCCGGCAAGGGGGAGATCACCTTCTGGGACAACAACGGCGGTGTCCGCACCGACATCTGGAAGCAGATCATCTCCGACTTCGAGAAGAAGTACCCGAACATCAAGGTCAACTACGTCGGCATCCCGGCCGCGAGCGCCCAGTCGAAGTACGACACCGCCATCCAGGGCGGTGGCCTGCCCGACGTCGGCGGCGTCGGCACCGCGATGCTCGCCGAGGTCGCCGTCCAGGGCGCGCTGGAGCCGCTGGACAGCCGGCTGGCGAAGAGCCCGCTGAACGGCAAGCTCAGCCAGAACCTGCTGCAGAGCAGCAAGGCGGCGGGCGGCGGCGACCAGCTGTACCAGATCCCGACCTCGTCGAACAACGGCACGCTGTGGTACCGGACCGACCTGTTCGACAAGGCCGGGCTTGACGCGCCGACGACGTGGGACAAGTTCTTCACGGCGGCCGACAAGCTCACGAACAAGGGCAAGAACCAGTTCGGGTTCACCATCCGCGGCGGTGAGGGGTCCATCGCCCCGGCACTGGACGCGGCGTACAGCCAGAGCGGCATCACCTCGTTCTGGAACGGCGACAAGACGACGGTCAACGACCCCAAGAACGTCGCCGCGCTGGAGAAGTACGTCGCCCTGTACAAGAAGGACACCCCGTCCGCCGACGTCAACAACGACTTCACCAAGATGGTCGCGCAGTGGGACAGCGGCACCATCGGAATGCTGAGCCACAACCTCGGCTCGTACCAGGACCATCTGAAGGCGCTGGGCGCGGACAAGTTTCGGGGCCTGCCGAACCCGACGCAGGCCGACGGCACGCGCGTGCAGATCTCCAACCCGGTCGACGGGCTGAGCCTGTTCAAGTCCAGCAAGAACAAGGCGGCCGCCTGGAAGTTCGTCGAGTTCGCCGTCTCGCACGCGGAGAACTCGAAGTTCAACCAGTCCGCCGGGCAGATCCCGGCGAACACGGACGCCGCCAAGGACGCGTGGATCCAGAAGGCCGAGCCCACGAAGCTGGCGGCCGAGGCCCTCAACGGCACCGGCACGAAGATCGTGCAGCTGCCCTACTACCTGCCGGACTGGAACACCATCTCCAAGGCCGACAACGAGCCGAACTTCCAGAAGGTGCTGCTCGGGAAGATGAGCGTGAAGGACTTCCTGAACACGCTGGCCGACCAGCTGAACAAGGCGCAGGCGGACTGGAAGCAGAACCACTGACGGTGCCGGGTTCGGTCGCGGGGGACTGCGGGCCGTCGTGGCTGGTCGCGCAGTTCCCCGCGCCCCTTGAGGTCAGAAAGGTGCACGCTCTTGTCAGTCACCCGTAGACAGGTCACCGCGGCGACGCTTGCCGCCCTGCCCCTCGCCTTCGCGGCCAACGGCACCGCTCAGGCCGTCCCTCGGCGGCGCACGCTGTACATCGCCGGTGATTCCACCGCCGCCCAGAAGTACGCCGACGCCGCCCCGGAGACCGGGTGGGGCATGGCCCTCCCGTTCTTCCTGCACAAGGACCTGCCCGTCGCCAACCACGCGGTGAACGGGCGCAGTTCGAAGAGCTTCATCGACGAGGGCCGGCTCGCCGCCGTCCTCGACGCCATCCGGCCGGGGGACCTCCTGCTCGTCCAGTTCGCGCACAACGACGAGAAGAGTGAGGACCCCGCCCGGTACACCGAGCCCTGGACGACGTACCAGGACCATCTGCGGCTGTACGTCGAGGGCGCCCGTGCCCATGGCGCCCGCCCGGTCCTCGCCACCCCCGTCGAGCGGCGCCGCTTCGACGCGAACGGCAACGCCGTGCCCACCCATGGCGACTACCCGGCGGCGATGCGGGCGCTCGCCCAGGAGGAGCAGGTGGCGCTGCTCGACATCGAGGCGCTGTCGCTGGCGCTGTGGCAGTCGCTCGGGGTCGAGGCGACGAAGACGTACTTCAACTGGACGGACACCGAGCAGGACAACACGCATTTCAACCCGCCGGGCGCCATCGCCGTGGCCCGGCTCGTGGCGCAGGAACTGCTGCGCACCCGGGTGCTGGCCCGGCACGACGTCGTCCGGCTGCACGAGGACATCCCCACCTCGTGGATCACCTGGCCACCCGCAAGCTGAGGAGAACCGCACAGTGCGTACACGGAAATGTCATGGACGTGTCATAGCGTCCGTCGTGGGGTGCACCGCCCTGGTCCTCGGTGTCACCGGGACCGCCTCCGCCCACGCCCAGCCGAGGGACCTCGGCCGGCAGACGCTCGGCGCGAGCGACGGCTGGGGCTCCTACGGCACCGGCACCACCGGTGGCGCCGCCGCCGACGCCGCGCACGTCCACACCGTCACCGACTGGGCCGGCTTCAAGGCCGCCCTGGCCGACGGCGGCAGCGCACCGAAGATCATCAAGGTGAAGGGCACCATCGACGCGGACGGGCCCGGCTGCGCCTCCTTCGAGGTGCCGGGATACGACTTCGACACCTATCTGAAGACGTACGATCCCGCCGTCTGGGGCCGCGACAAGAACCTGGACGGCGAGCCGGACGCCAGCCCCGAGGGCCTGCGCCGTGCCTCACAGGCCAACCAGGACGTCTACATCAAGGCGAACGTCCCGGCCAACACCACCATCGTCGGCATCGGCAGGGACGCCGGCTTCAAGGGCGCCAGCCTGCAGATCAAGGGCGTCGACAACGTCATCGTCCGCAACCTGAGCCTGGAGAGCCCCCTCGACTGCTTCCCGCAGTGGGACCCCACCGACACCGCCGACGGCAACTGGAACTCCGAGTACGACAGCGCGGTGGTCTACGGCTCCTCCCACGTGTGGATGGACCACGACACCTTCACCGACGGCGACCACCCGGACAGCACGCTGCCCCACTACTACGGCCGGATATTCGAGCAGCACGACGGCGAGCTCGACATCGTCAAGGGCGCCGACTACGTCACCGCCTCCTGGAACGTCTTCGAGGACCACGACAAGACGATCCTCATCGGCAACAGCGACAGCGCCTCGACGGCCGCGGTGGACCGGGGCCACCTGAAGGTCACCTTCCACCACAACCTGTTCTCGAACCTCGTCGAGCGCGCACCCCGGGTGCGGTTCGGCCAAGTGGACTCCTACAACAACCACTTCGTCGCGGGAGACGGCTACTCCTACAGCTACGGCATCGGCATGGAGTCCCAACTCGTCGCCGAGCACAACGCGTTCACGCTCCCCGACGGGGCCGAGGCCGGTTCGATCCTGAAGAAGTGGAAGGAGGCGCCGCTGACCGCCGACGACAACTACGTCAACGGTGAGCCGACCGACCTGATCGCCGTCCACAACGCCCAAGTGCCCACGGAGATCCTCCAGTCGGGCGCCGGATGGACGCCGACCCTGCGCACGAAGGTCGACCCGGCCAGGGCCGTCCCCGGGATCGTCGACCACTGCGCCGGCGCGGGCCAATTGCGCTGACGCCCCCGGGCCGGGGCGCACGACGCCCCGGCCCCCTCTCCCCAGAGCCGCACTGCGAAGGACCACTCGTATGCCCTCGCCGCAACTCCACCTGCCCAGAAGGGGCTTCCTTCTCGCCGCTGCCGGGGCGGCCGCCACGCTCGGCCTCGCCACCGCCCCCGCGCGAGCCGCCGAGCGGGCCTGCCCCTTCGGCCGGTACGGGTCGCCGGACCGCCGCCTGACCCCGCGGACCCTGTACGTCGACCCGCACGGACGGGGCGACTTCACCTCCGTCCAGGCCGCCGTGACCGCCGCGACCGGCAGCGGCCGGACGCTGGTCATCGCGCCCGGGACGTACCGGGAGACCGTGCTCCTCGACGCCACCCGCACGGAGGCCACCTGGCTCGGCGCCTCGGAGGACCCCCGGGACGTCGTCATCGTCTTCGACCACGCCAACGGCACGCCCAAGCCCGGCGGCGGCACCTACGGCACCACCGGATCCGCCACCACCACCGTCCAGGCCGACGGCTTCACCGCGCGCTGGATCACCTTCGCCAACGACTGGCTGCGCGCCGACCACCCGGACATCACCGGCACCCAGGCGGTCGCCATCAAGGTGCAGGGCGACCGGAGTTCGTTCACCCACTGCCGCTTCCTCGGCCACCAGGACACCCTGTACGCCGACTCGATGGCGCTCGGCACCTTCGCCCGCCAGTACTACGCGCACTGCTACGTCGAGGGCGACGTCGACTTCGTCTTCGGGCGGGCCACGGCCGTCTACGACCGGTGCCACTTCCGCACCCTGAACCGCACCGACCTGGCTGCCGCCCCCTACGGCTTCGTCTTCGCGCCCTCCACGGCGGTCGCCAACCCGCGCGGCTACCTGGTGACCGGGAGCCGGGTGAGCAGCGAGGCCCCGGACGGCTCCTACAAGCTGGCCCGCCCCTGGGTGCCAGGCTCCGACACCACCGCCCGCCCGATGCTCACCGTCCGCGACACCCACCTCGGCCCCGGCATCGACGCGGTCGCGCCCTACACCAACATGTCCGACACCTACCCGTGGCAGGACCAGCGGTTCGCCGAGTACCGCAACACCGGCCCCGGCGCGGTCGTCAGCGTGCCCGCCAACCGCCCCCAACTCACCGACGAACTGGCCGCGTCGGCGACCCGCACGGCCTACCTCGACGACTGGACGCCCTGGAAGGAGGGCCGCTGAGATGCGCCGGCGCACCCTTCTCACCGGCATCACCGCCGGCCTTGTGACCGCGGGCACCACGCCCGCCTTCGCCGGCAGTGGCCGAACCCTGCACGTCCGGCCCGGCGACAGCGTCCAGGCGGCCGTCGACGCGGTGGACGGACCCGGACGGACCATCGTCGTGCACCCGGGGACGTACCGCGAGGTCGTCGCCGTCCCCGCCGACAAGGCGGACCTGACGATCCGCGGGGCCACCGGCGACCCACGCGACACCGTCATCGTCTTCGACAACGCGGGCGGCACGAAGAAACCCGACGGCACCACCTACGGCACCGCGGGCTCCGCCACCTTCACCTCGGCGGCCCCGGGCCTGACCGTCCGCGACCTCACCCTCGCCAACGACTGGCTGCGCGCCGACCACCCCGACATCACGGGCACCCAGGCGGTGGCCGCCTACACCTACGGGGACCGCACCCACTTCGACAACGTCCGCCTGCTCGCCCACCAGGACACCCTCTTCGTCGACACGACCGCGCTGGACGCCTTCGACCGGCAGTACTTCTCCCGCTGCTACATCGAGGGCGACGTCGACTTCGTCTTCGGACGGGCGACGGCGGTGTTCGAGCGCTGCCACTTCCACACACTGCCACGGGACGTCTCCTTCACCCCCAAGGGCATGGTCTTCGCGCCCTCCACCGCCCGCGCCAACCCGCACGGCATCCTCGCCGTCCGCTCCCGGATCACCTCCGGCGCGGAGGACGGGGCGTACAAGCTGGCACGGCCCTGGGTGCCGTCGTACGAGACGACCGCCTGGCCGTCCCTGGTCGTGCGGGACACCTGGATCGGGCCCGGGATCGATCCGGTCGCCCCTTACACCAACATGCGCGACGCCTACCCCTGGCAGTCCATGCGTTTCCACGAATACGCCGACTCCGGTCCCGGCGCGGTGATCTCGGTGCCGGAGAACCGGCCCCAGCTCACCCCGGAAGAGGCCCGGGCGCACACCATGCGGACCTATCTCGGCGACTGGTGTCCCCGTGTCGAGGGCTGAGCCGCCGAACCGGCGCACCTTCGTCACGGGGGCCGCCGCGGCGGCCCTCCTCGGCACGGCGCCGGGGACCGCCCAGGCCGCGGACCTCGTCGACGGCACCCTCCCCGACTTCCACCAGGCCCTGAGGGACGAGCTGAACTTCCCGCTCGCGTGGGGCACTTCGCCCGTCCGCGACTTCCGGGCCTGGCGGCGGGCCGCCCGCGCCACCGTCGAGGAGCACCTCCTCGTCCCACGGCAGGACGGACGCCGTACGCGCCCGACCACCAGAAGTCCTCCCGCGGTGACGGCCACACCCGGGAACTGGTCACCCTCTCCCTCACCCGGTACGAGCGGGTCCGCGCCGCCCTGCTCACCCCGGACGGGCCCGGCCCGTTCCCCGCCGTGCTCCTGCTGCACGACCACGGCGCCAGGTTCGACATCGGCAAGGAGAAACTCGTCCGGCCCTGGTACGACGACACCCGGCTCGCCTCCGCCGAGGCCTGGACGGAGAAATACTTCAGCGGGCGGTTCGTCGGCGACGAACTGGCCCGGCGCGGCTACGTCGTGCTGTGCGCGGACGCGCTCGGCTGGGGCGACCGCGGGCCCCTCGCCTACGACCAGCAGCAGGCACTCGCCTCCAACTTCTACAACCTCGGCTCCTCGCTCGCCGGACTCATGGCCCGCGAGGACGCCCGCGCCGCCGCATTCCTGGCCGGCCTCGACCGGGTCGACGCCCGCCGCGTGGCCGCCGTCGGCTTCTCCATGGGCGGCTACCGGGCCTGGCAGACGGCCGCGCTCAGCGACGACATCGCGGCCGGCGCCGCCGTCTGCTGGATGACCGGCCTGAAGGAAATGATGGTGCCCGGCAACAACACGCTGCGCGGGCAGTCCTCGTACTACATGCTCCACCCCGGGCTCGCCCGGCACCTCGACATCCCCGACGTGGCGAGCATCGCCGCCCCCAGGCCGATGTTCTTCCTCGACGGCGAGCAGGACCCGCTGTTCCCCGCCGAGGGTGTCCAGGCCGCCTACGCCAGGCTGCGCGCCGTCTGGACCTCCCGCCACGCCGGGGAACGGTTGCGCACCGACACCTGGCCGGGCCTCGGCCACGTCTTCACGCGACCCATGCAGGACGAGGTCTTCGGCTGGCTCGACGCCGTCCTGTGAACCATCCCCCCACCCGCACGAGCAAAGGACCGCTCTCCATGTCTCGTCCTACCGCACTCGCCACCCTCGCCGCCCTCGCCGTCGGCGCGGGCCTCGCCGTCCTGCCCACCCAGGCGCAGGCCGCCACCGTGGTCGTCAGCAACTCCACCGACCTGTCCAACGCCATCAAGAACGCCACCGCCGGCACGGTCATCCAGGTCCGTGGCGGCACCTACTACCCGACGGCCACCCTCCAGTCCACCGCCAACGGCACCTCCTCGTCGCCCGTCACGCTCACCGCGTACGGCTCGGAGACCGTGAAGATCGACGGCTCGTCCCTGCCCTCCGGCTCCTGGATCTTCAAGCTGACCGCGGACTACTGGAACGTCTCGAACATCACCTTCCAGAACTCCCCGGACAGCGCGGTCGTCTGCCAGTCCTGCACCGGCACCAACTGGAACAACGTCAAGACCATCAACGGCGGCGACTCCGGCTTCACCCTCACCGGCGACGGCACGGTCAACAACACCGTGAAGAACCTGGACAGTTACGGCAACTACGACGCCGCCACCCACGGCCAGAACGCCGACGGAGTCGCCATCAAGTTCGGCTCCGGCACCGGCAACCAGGTCACCGGGGCGCGCCTGTACAACAATTCGGATGACGGCATCGACCTGTGGTCCTTCTCCTCGCCGGTCACCATCGAGCACACCTGGTCCTTCGGCAACGGCAAGAACCGCTGGGGCGACAGCGCCTTCGAGGGCAACGGCAACGGCTACAAGCTGGGCGGCAACGGCCCCGCGGTCGCCCACGTCGTCAACAACTCCGCCGCCTGGGACAACGCGGGCAACGGCTTCACCGAGAACTCCAACACCGGCGCGATCGTCATCAACCGCACCACGGCCTATGCCAACGCCAAATGGGGCTACTACTTCGCCACCGGCGCGGCGAAGCTCGGCAAGAACCTGGCCGTGAGCAACGCGGGCGGCTCGGTGAGCAAGGGCTCCTCGGTCACCTCGGCAGGCAACAACTGGGACTCCGGCATCTCCACCCCGGCCTTCAGGTCGACCGACGCGACGACCGTCTACAACGCCCGCCGGTCCGACGGCTCCCTGCCCGCGACGACCTTCCTGACGACGGGCAGCTCCACCATCGGAGCGACGATGAACTGAACCGGAACCCTCCCGTCCAGGGCGCTTGACCCGTTTTTTGCCTCCGATCGAGGTATCGATCGGGCAACGGGGCTCGCGCCCGCGGGGGTGACGCGCGTAGAAACCTGTCATGCATAAGCCACTGCGTATCGCGGCGATCGCCGCAGCGTGTGCCCTCTCCGGCGGCGCCCTCTACGGCGCCGGTGCGGCCACGGCCGGACAGTCCACGGCCAACTCCACTCACGAGCCCTACAACATCGGGCTCCTGGTGAAGGACATCGACACCTACTACGGCACCACGGCGGACGCCAACGGCGTGTACCAGGCGTCCCCGGACAGCCCGTACGCCCAGGACCTGGCGCACATCGACGCCGCCGCCCACAAGTACATCGACCAGGCGGCCCGCAAGGCCCACCACCGTGGCGAGAAGCCGGCCGTCGTCTTCGACATCGACGACACGCTGCTGCTCAGCCTGGACTACGAGAAGCGCTACAACTACACCTACAACTCGACCACGTGGGCCGACTACGTGAACAAGGCGGACCGCCCGGGCGTCTTCGGCAGCGCCGAGCTGGTCCGCTACGCCGAGTCCAAGGGCGTCGAGGTCTTCTACAACTCCGGTCTGAGCGAGGCCCAGCGCAACGCCGCCGTCGAGAACCTGAAGAAGATCGGCGCCGATGTGAACCTCGACGCCGACCACATGTTCCTCAAGGACAAGGCCAACCCGCCGGCCTACCTGTCCTCCTGCGCCACGCCCGGCACCTGGACCTGCACCACCGTGCAGTACAAGTCCGGCACCCGCGAGCACATCGAGGACGACCTCGGGTACGAGATCGTCGCCAACTTCGGCGACCAGTACTCCGACCTGGAGGGCGGCTACGCCGACCGCACGTACAAGCTGCCGAACCCGACGTACTTCGTCAGTTAGTCCCGTACGGGCCTGATCGACTCCAGGGTCGGCACGACCGGCTGAAGGGTACCGTCCGCGGCGAACCACAGCCGGTCGACGGTCGTCTCCCGGTGCATGCCGTCACCGCCGGGCTGTCCCGGCCCGGCGAGGGCGAACCGGTGGTAGACGATGTACCAGTCGTCGGTGCCGGGCACGTTCACCACGGAGTGGTGGCCGGTGCCCAGGATCCCGTACTCGGGACGCTTCGACAGGATCGTCCCCCGCTCGGTCCACGGGCCGAGCGGGGACGGTCCCGTCGCGTAGGCGACGTGGTAGTCCTCGCTGCGGGTGTCGTCCTCGGACCAGGTGAAGTAGTACGTGCCCTTCCGCTTGACCACGAAGGAACCCTCGCGGAAGCCGGCCGGCGTGATGTCCTTCACCTTCGCCGGGTCGTACGACGTCATGTCGTCGTTCAGCGGGACCACGTACCCGTGCCCGTTGCCCCAGTAGAGATACGACGTCCCGTCGTCGTCCGTGAAGACGGCCGGGTCGATCATCTGGCCCCCCAGCGAACCGCCCTTCGCCACCAGGGGTTTGCCGAGGGCGTCCTTGAACGGGCCGGCCGGGGAGTCGGCGACCGCGACGCCTATCTGCTGCTCGGCGCAGAAGTAGAAGTAGTACTTGCCGTCGCGCTCGGCGATCGCGGGCGCCCACGCGTACTTGTCCGCCCAGGAGACGTCCGGACCGAGGTCCAGCACGACTCCGTGGTCCTTCCAGTGGACCAGGTCGCGGGAGGAGTACGCCTTGAAACTCGTGCTGCCCCAGCCCTGGTTGCCGTCCGTCGTCGGATAGATCCAGTACCGGCCGTCCAGATAGGCCACGTCCGGGTCGGCGTTCAGGCCGGGCAGGATCGGGCTCCGGGTGCGCACGGCCTCGACCGTCCAGGTGCGGCTCGTGCCGTCGGCCGCGGTCACCGTGTACGTCCGCGAGGTGCGGAAGTCGCGGTGCGTACCGGACGCGGGAGTGATGGTCGCGCCCTGGGCGACCGCGATCCTCGGCGCCAGGTGCGCGAGGTCGGCGTCGGGCTCCATGGGCAGCACGACCTTCGACGCGCCGTCGGTGACGACGGCGTACCCCTTCTGGTCCTTCGCCGTGGCGTCCATGACCGAGGTGGGGGTGCTCGGGTAGGCGGCCAGCAGCCGGTCGTACTCCTCCTGCGTCACCGGCATCACCGTGCCGTGCCTCGGACTCGCGGGCAGTTGGTAGTCCTTCGACATCGTCCACTTGCCCGAGTCGAGGTCGGTGGTCTCGAACGGGACGTAGCCGCGCTCGCCGTACTCGTCGATGAACAGGTACCACTTCTTGTCGGTGTTGGACCGGAAGACCGTCGGCCCCTCGCCGCGGGCGATCGACCCGCTGCCGATGCAGTCGGAGACGAAGTCGTACGTGGCGGAGGTCAGGCTCGTCGACTTCTCGGCGGTGATGAACTTCGAGCAGGGGGAGTCGGAGGAGGGGTTCCGCTCGTCCTTGGTGTAGCGGTAGTACGTGTCCCGGTACTTGACCACCGTCGAGTCGATCACCGAGTAGCCCGGGTCGTCCCAGACCTTCGGCGCGCTGAAGGTGCGGAAGTCCTTGGTGGTCGCGTACATCATGCGGTTGTACTGGTCGCCGGTGTGGTCGGGGTCGTCGTCGGCGTACAGCTTGGAGGCCCAGAAGACGACGTACTCGCCGAGCGAGTCGTCCCAGTAGGCCTCCGGCGCCCAGGTGTTGCCCGCGTTGTCGGGGGCCACCTTCACCAGCCGCTGGTCGGTCCAGTGGACCAGGTCGGTGGACTCCCAGATCATGATCGACTTGCTGCCGTGCCGCTGGACCTGGTCCCAGCTGCCGCTGCTGTTCCTGTACATCCGCAGGTCGGTGGCGATCAGGTAGAACTTGTCGCCCTTGGGGGAGCGGATGACGAACGGGTCGCGCAGCCCCTTCTCGCCGATCGTCGACGTCAGCACCGGCTTGCCCTGGTTCAACTCACGCCAGTGCAGCGGGTCGTTGCCCCGGCTGAGGGCGTAACGGATCTGTTCGCCGTCGGCGGTGCCCTCGCCCGTGAAGTAGGCGAAGAGATAGCCGGCGTACCTGGGGTGTTTCACGGGCGGGGCTCCTGAGTGGGCGGTACCGGGCGGTGCGGCGAACAGGCCGAGGAGGAGGGCGAGGCAGACGACGAGCACGGCTCTGGGGCGCATCGGCGATCCTGTCGGAGTGTGGGGGTTTCTGTTGGGAGTTGCGCGCCTTCGGAGTGTTCCCAGCGGGAAACTGCGCGTCAACAGGCAGAGGCGGGCAGGAGGCGGGCGAAACTTTCGATGCACCGGCCCCGGAACGACGGACGCCCCGCCGGTCGTCACCGGCGGGGCGTCACTGTCGCCGACGAGGGGGGCTCTGTCGGCGGCTGCTGACCGAGGGGGGCTCAGGTCAGCAGGTCCACTGAGAACGTCATACCGTCCTCCGTCCGTTCTTACGCACTACTAGGGACGTCGAAAGGGGAGGTGAGGTTGTGTCACCGTGGGAACCGGTGGCGCGCGGGCGTCATGAGCCGTCCGCGCCGCTTGTGTGCGCCGCGAAGTCGCCGCCCACCGCGCGCTTCTCGCCGTCCGCCGTCGCCCGGACCGTGTAGCCGTCGTCCTCGGCGTCCCGGCCGCCGCGCTGGTGGTTGTACTGGCCGGCGAACACCCACTCGCCCTTGGGGACCGTACGGCCCGCCTTGAGCGTCCAGGTGTACACCAGATACCCGTCCCGCTCGCCGACGGTGAGGTCGAAGTCCTGCTCCGGCAGCGAGCGCCAGGCACCCGCGTTGCTCACCCCGCCGGTCTGCGCGATCCTCAACTGGACGGTGAGAGAGGTGAGTTGGGTGCTGGTCTTGAAGGTGACGTTGCTCTGCGCCCAGAAGTCGTTGCTGTGCGGGTCCACCGAACCGTCCGCCCACAGCGGGCCGTCGCTCTCACCGCCTGCGGACGGCAGCACGGTGACGGAGGGCCTCGTCGGGGACGGGGTGCCGCTCGGCCGGTGGGTGCCGGGCGCTCGGCTCGGGGACGGTTCCACCGGCGGCACGGGCGCCCGGCTCGTGGCGTCCGGCGACGGCGTGGGCGTCGGGGACACCGCGACCGTCTGCCGCTGCGGGGGAGTGTCGTCCTTCACCGCGGACGCCACCGCGTAACCGCCGACCGCGAGCATGCCCGCGACCGCCGTCGTGGCACCCACCACGCGCACCCAGCCCCACAACGGCGGCCGCGTCGCCCGGTGCCCGGCACGGTCCGCCTCGGGGCTCATGCCCCGCTCGATCCTGGCCAGCATGCGGGCCCGGTCCGGCTCGTGCGCCTCGGCCGCCTCGTGCAGCCGGGCGCGCAGCTCGTCGTGCACGTCCTGCTGCCTCATCGCGCCGTTCCTCCGGTCTCGCCGCCGCGCGCCATCGCCGCGTGCACCTTCTGTGGGCCGCCCCGAGAGCCGAGGATCTTCTGCAGTTCGGCCATCCCCTTGGACGTCTGGGACTTAACCGTACCCACGGAAACACCCAGGGCGAGCGCGGTGTCCTTCTCCGACAGGTCGAAGGCGTGCCGCAGCACCACGCACGCCCGTTTCCGGAACGGCAGGCGGCGCAGGGCCTCCTGGACGTCGACGACGCCCGCGATGTCGGGGTTCTCCGTCTTCTCCTCGCGCTGCGACCAGAACAGCGAGACGCGCCGGCGTTCGCGGACGGCGCTGCGGATGCGGGTGCGGGCGAGATTGGCGACGACTCCGCGGGCGTAGGCGACCGGGTGGTCCGCGGAGCGCACCCGGTCCCAGCGGTGCCACAGGGCGAGCAGCGCGTCCGCCGCCAGGTCGTCGGCGGCGTCCGCCTCGCCGGTCAGCAGGTGGGCGAGACGCGAGAGTTCGGCGTAGTGCCGTTCGAAGAAGGCATGGAACTCCACGGAGGCTGCGTCGTCGACGACAGTGCCCACGGGCGACCTCTCTGTGCGTGTCATGTGAATGACATGTGATCATCCGGAGTGGCCCGGTCGAGATCCGGAAGCGTAGCAGCGATGGACCACCCGCTCTCGTACGGGCCTTCGAACATGGTGTGACGGGTCGGCCGATTCCGTAACACGGAGAAAACCTGAAACGCGTTCGACGCGGGAACAATCCAGCCAGCATCCGCACCCGTCCCCTCAGGTACCGAGGAGCACCCGCCCATGTCCGACACGAAGGACCCCCAGCAGGCAACCGGCCGGCCAAGTACCGCGCCACCAGCGGCGAACGGCGTCGACCGGTTCTTCCGGATCTCCGAACGGGGATCCGGCTTCGGCCGGGAGATACGCGGCGGCTTCGCCACGTTCTTCACCATGGCCTACATCCTTGTCCTGAATCCCATCATCCTCGGCAGCGCGAAGGACAAGTTCGGCCACCAGCTCGACACCGGCCAACTCGTCACCGCCACCGCCCTGGTGGCCTGTGTCATGACGATCATCATGGGCGTCGGCGGCAACCTCCCGCTCGCCATCGCGGCCGGTCTCGGCCTCAACGCCGTCGTGGCCTTCCAGCTGGCCCCGCTGATGAGCTGGCCCGACGCGATGGGTCTGGTGGTCCTCGAAGGCGTCCTGATCTGCGTCCTGGTCCTCACCGGGCTCCGTGAGGCGATCATGAACGCGATCCCGCACCAGCTGAAGCAGGCCATCGGGGTCGGCATCGGCCTGTTCATCGCCTTCATCGGCTTCGTCGACGCCGGGTTCGTCAGCCGGATCCCGGACGCCGCGAACACCACCGTGCCCGTGCAGCTGGGCGCCGTCGGCCGGCTCACCGGCTGGCCCGTGCTGGTCTTCTGCCTCGGCGTGCTGCTCACCATCGCGCTGCTCGCGCGCAAGGTGAAGGGCGCGATCCTGATCAGCATCGTCACCATGACGGTCGTCGCGATCGTCATCAACGCCATCGCCGACGTCAAGAGCTGGGGCCTGACCACCCCCAAGCTGCCGGACAAGATCGTCGCCGCCCCCGACTTCGGGCTGATCGGCCACTTCAGCCTGTTCGGCGGCTTCGCGAAGGCCGGCATCCTCACCGCCGTCCTGCTGGTCTTCACCCTGATCCTGTCGGACTTCTTCGACGCCATGGGCACGATCGTCGGCATCAGCGCGGAGGCCGGACTGCTGGACGACAGGGGGCAGGTGCCGGGGATCGGGCGCGTGCTGTTCATCGACGGCGCGGCGGCCGTGGCCGGCGGCCTGGGCTCGGCCTCCTCCAACACCGCCTACATCGAGTCGGCGGCCGGCGTCGGCGAGGGGGCGCGCACCGGCTTCGCGAACCTGATCACCGGCGGCCTGTTCGGCCTGGCGCTCTTCCTCACACCGCTGCTGACCATCGTCCCGCTGCAGGCCGCGGCGCCCGCGTTGATCGCGGTCGGCTTCCTGATGATGACCCACGTCAAGCACATCGACTGGGACCGGTACGAGATCGCCATCCCGGCCTTCCTCACCATTGCCGTCATGCCCTTCACCTACTCCATCACCGACGGCATCGGCGCGGGCTTCCTCGCCTACGTCCTCATCAAGGCGGTCCTGGGCAAGGCGCGGGACGTGCAGTGGCTGTTGTGGGGAGTGTCGGCGCTGTTCCTGGTGTACTTCGCGATCGATCCGGTGGAGCAGATCCTCGGGGTCAAGTGAAGTGACGTGACGGCAGCGCCCCGTAAGGGGCGCGGGGAACTGCGCGACCGGCCACGGACGGCCCGCGGCCGATCGCGCAGTCCCGGTCAGTTCTTCAACGCCGCCTGCATCACGGCCTTCGCGACCGGCGCAGCCAGTCCATTGCCGCTCACCTCGGACCGCGCCGCGTTCGACTGCTCGACCACGACCGCCACGGCGACCTCCTTGCCGCCTGCCTTGCCGTAGGACGTGAACCAGGCGTACGGCGTCTGGCTGTTGTTCTCGCCGTGCTGGGCCGTGCCCGTCTTGCCGCCGACCGTCACCCCGGAGATCCGCGCGTTGGTGCCGGTGCCCTTCTCCACGACCGTCTGCATGGCCGACTGCAACTGCTCGGCGGTCGAGGAGCTGACGATCTCCTTGGTGCCCGCGTCGTCGTCGTAGTCCTTCAGCACGTCGCCGCCGCCGTCGGTGATCTGCGAGACCATGTGCGGCGAGACCAGCTTGCCGCCGTTGGCGATCGCGGCGGACACCATCGCCATCTGCAGCGGGGTCGCGGTGACGTCGTACTGGCCGATGCCGGTCAGGGCGGTGGAGGACTCGTTCATGTCGGAGGGGTAGACGCTGGTGTACGCCCGCACCGGGACGTCCTGGCTGTCGTCGTCGAAGCCGAACTTCTCGGCCATCGCCCGCACCTTGTCCTGGCCCAGCTTGACGGCCATCTTCGCGAAGACGTTGTTGCAGGAGTACTCCAGCGCGGTGCGGATCGAGGCGTCCTCGCAGGGCGCGTTCGGGTTCTCGTTGGACAGCTCGCGGGTGGTGCCCGGCAGGGTGTACGGGTCGGGGCTGTCGGTCCTCTGGTCCACGGACGAGTACAGGCCGTCCTCCAGCGCGGCCGCCGCCACGACCAGCTTGAACGTCGAGCCCGGCGGCAGCGGCTGGCGCAGCGCCCGGTTGGTCAGCGGCTTGTCCGGGTCGGCGTTCAGCTTCTTCCAGGCCGTCCCCGCGGTGTTGGCGTCCGTCAGGGACGTCGGGTCGTACGAGGGCGTGGAGACGACCGCGAGGATCTTCCCCGTCTTCGGGTCGATCGCGACGGCCGCGCCCTTCTTGGCGCCGAGCGCGTCGTACGCCGCCTTCTGCACGTCCGGGTCGATGGTCGTGACCACGTCACCGGGCTCGGCGCGCTTGCCGGTGACCGTGTCCATCACGGTCTTCAGCCGGTTGTCCGTGCCGTTGAGCAGGTCCTGGTAGATGCCCTCCAGCTGGGTGGGGGCGTACGCCTGCGAGGCGTAGCCCGTCACCGCCGCGTACAGCTCTCCGTCCTTGTACGTGCGCTTGTACGCGAGGTCGCCGCTCTTCGTTCGCGCCGAACCGGTGACCGAGCGTCCGGCCACGATGATGTTGCCGAGCGGCTCCGCGTACGTCTCGATCACGTTGCGCCGGTTGTACTTGTCGTCCGCTAGGGCCTTGCCGTCGTAGTACTGCACCCAGGTCGCCCTGATCAGCAGGGCGAACACGAGCAGCAGCACGAAGACGGAGGTCCGCCTGATCGTCTTGTTCATCGCGATCGTGAAGACGAGCGGGAAGGGGCGGAACGTTCCCTTCCCGCCGATTTCTCATCGGGCGCTCATGAACCTCACGCCTGAAGGGTGAGCACGACCTCGTCGATCTCCTCGCTCCGCGCGTTCGCGAACCCCGTGGCCCGCGCCGTCAGCCGGAACCCGCACTTCTCCAGCACCCGCCGGGAGGCGGCGTTGTCCGCCGCGGCCCGCGCGTACAGCGGCCGCTCCGGCACCTCGGCCAGCAGCGCCCGTAGCGCGGCCGTGGCCACCCCCCGTCCCCAGTACGCCCGGTCCACCCAGTAGGTGACCTCGCGCTCGTCCGGATCCCCGTACACCGCGGCGCTGCCCACCACGTCACCGTCCAGCAGGACCGTGCGCAGCACGTCCCCGGTGGCCCGGATCCGTTTCCAGTGCGCTTCGAAGGCGTCCCGGTCGGCGGGGTCCTTCGGGGTGAAGGCGGCCATGTGCAGGGCCTCGGGATCGTTCATCTGCCGGAAGAAGACGGGCAGATCACTGTCGTGCACTTCGCGCAGTACGACGTCCATGAACGAAGAGGCTAGGGGTCACAGTCGTCGGGTCGCCAGGGTGAGTCGGTCGCGCGCGTCGAACAGGGCGTCCTTGACCAGCTGTTCGTGTGCCGGCGTGAGCCGGGCCACCGGCACCGAGCAGCTGATCGCGTCGCGTGCGGGCGTGCGGTAGGGGATGGCGACGCCGAAGCAGCGCAGGCCCAGCGTGTTCTCCTCGCGGTCGACCGCGAAGCCCTGCTCCCGCACCTGGTGCAGTTCCTCGATGAGCTTCTCCCGGTCCGTGATCGTGTTCTCGGTCAGGGCGGGCAGCGTCTCGGGGAGCATCTTGCGGACCTGCTCGTCGGCGTAGGTGGCGAGGATCGCCTTGCCGAGCGAGGTCGAGTGCGCCGGGAGGCGTCGGCCGACGCGGGTGAAGGGGCGCAGGTAGTGCTGGGACTGGCGGGTGGCGAGATACACGACGTTCGTGCCGTCCAGGCGCGCCAGGTGGATGGTCTCGGTGGTGTCGTCCGAGAGGCGGTCCAGCGTCGGACGGGCCGCGGCGACCACCTCGTCGCCGTCGATGTACGAGGTGCCCACCAGCAGCGCCCGCACCCCGATGCCGTACCGCGTGCCCGTCGCGTCGGTCTCCACCCAGCCCAGCTCCACCAGCGTGCGCAGGAGCATGTAGAGGCTGGACTTGGGATATCCGACGGCCTCCTGGACCGATGCGAGGGAGTGCATGCCGGGGCTGCCGGCGAAGTACTCGAGCAATTCAACGGTTCGCACCGCGGATTTGACCTGCGCCCCGCCGCCTGTCTCGGCTGCCGCCATCGCCCCTGACCCCTTCGTTGGACGAGAAACCGAAGTTATAGTCTCCAACAGCATATTCATCATCAGAGACAGCGTTCAGTATATCGAACGACCCTGGTGAATGACCCTGATACACCTGGAGGGATCCGCGGTGGCAGCAGCACCAGTCTGGAGTGTCGACCCCCGAACCGGGAAGCAGCGTGAACAGGTTGCGGTGGAGGCCACAGCCCAGGAGGTCGACGCCGCCGTCCGCGCCGCCCACGCGGCACGCGCCTCCCTCGCCGACCGCGCCCTGCGCTCGGCGTTCCTGCGCACCGCCGCCGAGCAGCTGGAGGCGGCCAAGGACGGGCTCGTGGAGACCGCCGACGCGGAGACCGCGCTCGGCCCGGTCCGGCTCACCGGCGAACTCGCCCGCACCTGCTTCCAGCTGCGGGCCTTCGCCGACATCGTCGACGAGGGCGCCTTCCTCGACGTGATCATCAACCACCCCGACGACACCGCGACGCCCCCGATCCCGGACCTGCGCCGCTACAAGGTGCCGCTGGGCGTGGTGGCCGTCTACTCGGCCTCCAACTTCCCCTTCGCCTTCTCCGTGGCCGGCGGCGACACCGCGAGCGCGCTCGGCGCCGGCTGCCCGGTCGTCGTCAAGGCCCACCCCGACCACCCGGCCCTGTCCGAGCTGGTCGCCAAGGTGCTGCGCCGGGCCGCTGCCGCGCACGGCATCCCCGAGGGCGTCGTCGGCCTGGTGCACGGCTTCGAGGCGGGCGTCGAGCTGGTCAGGCACCCGCTGGTCTCGGCGGCCGGCTTCACCGGCTCCGTCAAGGGCGGCCGGGCCCTGTTCGACGCCGCGGCCGCGCGCCCGGTACCGATCCCCTTCCACGGCGAGCTGGGCTCCCTGAACCCCGTCGTCGTCACGGAGGCCGCGGCCGCCGAGCGCGCGGAGGCCATCGGCGCGGGCCTGGCCGGTTCCATGACCCTCGGCGTCGGGCAGTTCTGCGTGAAGCCCGGCCTGGTGCTGGCTCCGGCGAGCGCGTCGGGCGACCGCTTCCTGAAGTCGCTGACCGACGCCGTGAGCGACACGGACGCCGGGGTGCTCCTCGACCACCGCATGCGCGACAACTTCGTCGCCGGGGTCGCCGAGCGCGCCGGGCTGCCGGACGTGGAGTCGCCGGTGACGCCCGGCTCGGGCGGCGAGCACACGGTGAGCGCCGGCTTCCTGACCGTCGCCGCCGACAAGCTGACCGAGGAGGGCGCGTACGACCTCCTCCTGGAGGAGTGCTTCGGCCCGGTGACCGTCGTCGTCCGCTACGACGACGACGCCCAGGTCCAGGCCGTCCTCTCGCGCCTGCCCGGCAACCTCACGGCGACGGTCCACCTGTCGGCCGAGGAGGCCGCGGGCGAGGGACGCGGCGCGGAGATCCTCGCGGAGCTGACGCCGCTGGCCGGCCGGGTGCTGGTCAACGGCTGGCCGACGGGCGTCGCCGTGGCGCCGGCCCAGCACCACGGCGGACCGTACCCGGCGACCACCTCGACCTCGACGTCCGTCGGCGGCACCGCCATCGAGCGGTGGATGCGGCCGGTGGTGTACCAGGGGGCGCCCGAGGCGCTGCTGCCCCCCGAGCTGCGCGACGACAACCCGCTCGGTCTGCCGCGTCGGTTCAACGGCCGACTGGAACTCTGAACGGGCCCACCTGACACAATCGCCGGATGGACGTCGAACTTCCCGAACTCCCCTTCGCCCTGCGCACATACGGCCCCGAGGGCAACTGGTCCTACGAGGACGGTGTGCTCACCGGGTGGGCCGGCCCCCGCCAGGACCGGTTCGTGCCGCCCACCGGCGAGGCGCTGGAACCCGCCTCGGACGCCCCGCGGCTGCTGGGCTGGCCCGAAGGGGACTTCCAGCTGATCGCCCGGGTCACGGTCGGCTTCGCGGGGGCGTTCGACGCGGGGGTCCTCTACGTCCACGTCGGCGAGCGGGCCTGGGCCAAGCTGTGCCTGGAGTACTCCCCGGACGTGCCCACCGTCTGCACGGTGGTCACCCGGGGTCACTCCGACGACGCCAACTCCTTCACCGTCGAAGGCAGTTCGGTGTGGCTGCGGATCAGCCGCACCGGCCGCGCCTTCGCCTTCCACGCCTCCCGCGACGGCGAGCGCTGGACCTTCGTCCGCCTGTTCACCCTGGGCGGCGAGAAGGAGACGGACGCGGCCCTGGTCGGCTTCATGACCCAGTCCCCGATGGGCGAGGGCTGCGTGGTGACGTACGACCACATACGGTTCCGCCCCCACTGGCCGGCGGACCTGAGGGACGGCACCTGACCATTCAGGCCGTGGGCGCCATATCCAGCCCGTCCGGCATTCCAGGACGCCGGCCCATATCCAGCCCGTCCGGCGTTTGAGGAAAAGGCCCCTCCAGGGCCGTAGGGAGGTCTGGGGGGCAGCCCCCAGCACTCACCGCAACCGCAACGTACCCGCCCAGGTCAGCACCAGCGCCCCCGCACTGATCAGCAACGCCACCCGCATCCCCTCCACGAACCCACCCCCCACCAGCGACCCGAACACCGCGATCCCCAACCCCCCGGCCACCTGCCGCGCGGCGTTCAGCATCCCCGCCGCCACCCCCGCCCGCTCCACCGGCACCGCGTCCATCATCGCCGCCGTCAGCGGCGGCACCGTCAGCGCGCACCCCAGCGCCAGCGGTACGAGCAGCACGGCCGTCACAACGGAGGACGTGCCGGCGTCGACGTACAGCAGGACGAGCAGGCCCGCGACGGCGAGCGCCTGCCCCACCAGCATCGGCGCCCTCGCCCCGTACCGCCCCGCGACCTTGCCCGCGACCACGTTCGTCACCGCGATCAGGCCGGTCATGGGCAGGAAGGCCAGCCCGGCCCGCAGCGCGGACAGCCCCTGGACCTGCTGGAAGAAGAGGGAGAAGACGAACACCACGCTGTAGAAGGCGACGCTGACCGCCGACCCCGTCGCGACGGCCACGGCCACCGTCCGGTCGCGGAACAGGCCGAGCGGGACCACCGGGTGCGGGCTGCGCGCCTCGATCCGGAAGAACGCGACGCCCGCGAGCAGGGCCACCGCCAGGGCCGTCCAGCCCGCCGTGCCCCCTTCGATCACCGCGAACGTCACGCCCGTGAGCGCCACCACCGCCGTCGTCTGCCCCGGCAGGTCCAGCGGGGCCGGCCGGCGCTCGGAGCGCGGGGCCCGCAGGAGCAGCGCCAGGATCAGCGCCCCCACCGGCAGGTTGACGAAGAAGATCCCGCGCCAGTCCCACGCCGTGGTCAGCAGACCGCCCGCCACCGGCCCCAGCGCCACCGCGGCCGAACCGCCGGCGGCCCACGTCGCCACCGCCCGCGCCCGTCGCGCCGGCTCCCGGAACGCCTGCCGCACCAGTGCCAGCGAGGCCGGGAGCACCACCGCGGCCGCGAGGCCCTGCACCACCCGGGCGCCGATCAGCGCCGGAAGGTTCGGCGCCAGGCCGCAGGCGACCGAGGCGAGCGTGAAGACGCCGGTGCCGAGCGCGAACGCGCGGCTCGCTCCCGACCGGTCCGCGAAGGCCCCGGTGGACAGCATCAGCGCGGCGAAGGGCAGGGTGTAGGCGTCGACCACCCACTGGGAGCCGGCCATCCCGCCGCCCAGGGAGGAGCCGATCGCGGGCAGGGCCACGTTGACCACGGAAGCGTCGAGGCAGATCAGCGCGAAGCCGAGCAGGGCGGCGGTGAGGGTGAGCGAGGGCGAGGTTTTCCTGGCTTCCGTCGTCAACTTGGCTGTGACAGAGGCGAGTTCGTCGCCCTCCAGGGTCCGGTTCGTCGTCATGCGTCCATGCTGCGGATCTTCGGCGTCGTACAGTAGTGGCCTGAACGACAGGGAACCGGAGGTTCTGGCCATGCCCCAGCCGCTCGCCCCGCACCGCATCGCCGTGATCGCGCCCTCGCCCGTGTCGATGTTCAACCTCGCCATCCCCGAGATGCTGTTCGGCAAGGTCGAGGTGGACGGGCGGCCCGGCTACGAGGTGATCATCTGCGCCGCCGAGCCGGGTCCGGTGCCCACCAGCGGCGGGCTCGACCTGTACGTCCGCCGCGGCCTCGACGCCACGCGGGAGGCGGACACGGTGGTCGTCGCCGGCACCGGGGCGCCGTACGAGCCGGACCCGCGGATCGTGGCCGCCGTCAAGGAGGCCGCCGCGGACGGCAAACGCGTCGCCTCCCTGTGCACCGGCGCCTTCCAGCTCGCCGAGGCGGGCCTGCTGGCGGGCCGCAGAGCGACGACGTACTGGGCGCACGCCGAGGAACTGCGCAGGCGCTACCCGCAGGTCGACCTCCAGGGCGACGTCCTCTACGTCCAGGACGGCCCCTACGTAACCTCCTCCGGGTACGCCGCCGGCATCGACCTCTGCCTCCATGTCATCCGCACCGACTACGGCGCCGCCGTCGCCAACGAGGTCGCCCGGCGCGCCCTGGTCGCGCCCGTACGGCCCGGCGGCCAGACGCAGTTCACGCACACCCCGCTGCCCCCGGAGCGCGGCAACGCCTGCGCCGACACCCGGGGCTGGGCCATGCGCCACCTCGACAAGCCCCTCTCCCTCACCGACCTGGCCCGGCACGCGGGCGTCTCGGTACGGACGCTCACCCGCCGCTTCCACGCCGAGAGCGGGGTCAGCCCGCTGCAGTGGCTGCTCCACCAGCGCATCGAGCGCGCGAAGGAGTTGCTGGAGACCACCACGCTCCCCATGGACCAGGTGGCCCGCGCCTGCGGCCTGGGCACCGCCGACTCGCTGCGCGCCCACGTCGTGCGCCGCACCGGTCTGACGCCGAGCGCGTACCGGACGCAGTTCAGCCGCCTGGGAACCGCGGCTTCCGCGGACACGTCCTCCGCTGCATGATCAGTGACCGAGTCATGGGCGCCCGGGTCATCCGCACGGTGCTGCCCGCCGAGGCCGAGGCCGTCACCGCCCTGCACACGCGCGCCCGGGCGACCTACTACCCGGACGGCGTACCCCAGGACGGCACCGACTGGCTCGCCGCCTGGCACGGAGCCATCACGCGGCCGGACGGCCAGGTGCTGTGCCTCGTCGAGCAGGGCCGCATCGTCGCCGTCGCCTCCTTCCGCACCCCGCCGGACGCCTCCGCGGAAACGGTCAAGCTCTACCAGTTCCACGTGGATCCCGACGCCTGGCGCCGCGGCGTCGGTACGGCCCTGCACACCGCCTGCGCCGAGCAGTGGCGGGCCGACGGCCGACGCGCCGCCGTCCTCGACGTGCACGTCGACAACCGCCGCGCCCAGGCCTTCTACGCCCGCCAGGGCTGGGTGGCGGACCCCGCGCACCCGCCGGCCGAGGGGGATCACCACATGTTTCTGCGGTATGCGGTGACGGGGGAATGATCCCGGCTGCTTGAACGTTCATCCACTCGGCGGAGGTGGCCTCCGTACCCGTACGAGCTGGAGAGAACATGAAGGTCGAGATCTGGTCGGACATAGCGTGCCCCTGGTGCTACGTGGGCAAGGCGCGCTTCGAGAAGGCGCTCGCCGCCTTCCCGCACCGCGACCGGGTCGAGGTGGTGCACCGCTCCTTCGAACTGGACCCCGGCCGCGCCAAGGGCGACGTCCAGCCGGTGATCGCCATGCTCACGAAGAAGTACGGCATGAGCGAGGCCCAGGCCCAGGCCGGTGAGGAGAACCTGGGCGCCCAGGCGGCCGCCGAGGGCCTGGAGTACCGCACCCGGGACCGCGACCACGGCAACACCTTCGACATGCACCGCCTGCTGCACCTCGCCAAGGAGCAGGGGAAGCAGGACGAGCTGATCCAGGTCCTTTACAAGGCGAACTTCGCCGAGGAGCGCTCCGTCTTCTCCGAGGGCGAGGAGCGGCTGGTCGAGCTGGCCGTCGCCGCCGGGCTGGCCGCGGAGGACGCCCGTAAGGTCCTCGCCGATCCCACCGCCTACGCCGACGACGTCCGCGCCGACGAGCGTGAGGCCGCCGAGCTCGGCGCCAACGGTGTCCCCTTCTTCGTCCTGGACCGCAAGTACGGCGTCTCCGGCGCCCAGCCCGCCGAGGTCTTCACCCAGGCGCTGACCCAGGCCTGGGGCGAGCGGTCCCCGCTGCAGCTCCTCGACCAGGGTGACGCGGACGCCTGCGGCCCCGACGGATGCGCGGTGCCGCAGCACTGAAGACGCAGGTCGGGGTGTATCCATAAGCACCGCTTAGGGAAACCACGCAGAAATCGGCAATGGACTATGGGTTCTCCGGGGGTCAGAGTGGACCCATGGAGACCTTCGAGAGCCTCGTCCGCGCCGAGTTCGCCCCGGAGAGCACCTACCTCAACACCGCCAGCAACAGCCTGCTGCCCGCCCGCACCGTGACCGCCCTGCACCAGGCGGCGCTGCTGCGGGCCCAGGGCCGGCCGCTGACCCCGCTGCACGAGAACGTGGAGGCCTGCCGGGCCGGGTACGCCCGGCTGGCCGGTGTCCCCGCCACCCGGGTGGCGGCGGGCGCCTCCGTCGCCGCGCACACCGCGGTGATCGCCGCCTCGCTGCCGTCCGGCGCCGAAGTCCTCACCGCCGAGGACGACTTCACCTCCGTGCTCAACCCCTTCCACGTCCGCGGCGACCTCAAGGTCCGCTCGGTGCCCCTGGAGGGGATCGCGGAGGCCGTCCGTCCGGGCACCGCGCTGGTCGCCGTCAGCGCCGCGCAGTCCGCGGACGGGCGCATCGCCGACCTGCCCGCCCTGCGCGAGGCCGCCCGTGCCCACGGGGCGCGTACCTACGTCGACTTCTCGCAGGCCGCCGGCTGGCTGCCGATGGACGCCGACGCCTACGACTTCAGCGCCACGGTCTCCTTCAAGTGGCTGCTCGGCCCGCACGGCGCGGCCTTCCTCGTCGTACCGGAGGACTTCGGCGGGCTGACCCCGGTGCTCGCCGGGTGGGTCGCGGGCGAGCGGCCGTGGGACAGCTGCTACGGACCGGTCGCCGAACTCGCCCACTCCGCACGACGATTCGACCTGACCCCGGCCCTCTTCACGTTCGCCGGACTGCGCCGCTCGCTCGAGCTGATCGAGGAACTCGGCGTGCCCGCCGTCCACGCGCACGATGTGGCCCTCGCCGACCGGTTCCGCGCGGGGCTCGCGAGCCTCGGGCACGAGCCCGTGCCCGCGCCGGGCTCGGCCATCGTCTCGGTCCCCGGCCTGGGGGACCGCCAGCTCGCGCTGAGCCGTGCCGGCATCGAGGTGTCCGACCGCGCGGGCAATCTGCGCGCCTCCTTCCACCTCTACAACACGCCGGACGACGTGGACCGCCTGCTGGACGCGCTGTCCGGCTGACGAACGCGACCGGGCCGGGGCCTCCCGTCCCGCACGAGGAGGCCCCGGCCCGGTGCTTCAGGGGGTCACTTCACCGGAGTGAAGTCCCGGGCCGCGATGAACTCCGGGCGCCGGATCGGTGCCGCGAACGGCTCCACCGCCTTGTTCTCCACGCTGTTGAACACGATGAAGACGTTGCTGCGCGGGAACGGCGTGATGTTGTCGCCGGAGCCGTGCATGGCGTTGCAGTCGAACCAGGTCGCCGAACCGGCCTTGCCGGTGAAGAGCCTGATGCCGTACTCGCTCGCCATCTCGGTCAGCGCCTCGTCCGAGGGCGTGCCCGCGTCCTGCATCTGCAGCGACTTCTTGTAGTTGTCCTTGGGAGTGGCGCCGGCGCAGCCCAGGAACGTCCGGTGCGAGCCGGGCATGATCATCAGCCCGCCGTTGGTGTCGTAGTTCTCGGTCAGCGCGATCGAGACGGACACCGTGCGCATGTTGGGCAGGCCGTCCTCGGCGTGCCAGGTCTCGAAGTCCGAGTGCCAGTAGAAGCCGCTGGCCCCGAAACCGGGCTTGACGTTGATCCGCGACTGGTGGACGTAGACGTCCGAGCCGAGGATCTGCCGGGCCCGGCCGACGACCCGCTCGTCGCGCACCAGCTTCGCGAAGACCTCGCTGATCCGGTGCACCTCGAAGACCGAGCGGATCTCCTTGGACTTCGGCTCGACGATCGACCGCTCGTCGGCCCGGATCTCCGGGTCGGTGACCAGCCGCTCCAACTCACGCTGGTAGACGCCCACTTCGTCCGGGGCGATGAGCTGGTCGACGGCGAGGAAGCCGTCCCGCTCGAAGGACTGCAGATCGCCGGCCGAGATCGGACCCGGTGTGTCGGGGGCGCCCCACACGACGGGGTCCTGGCGCGGGACGGACACCTCGGTGGTGCCGCGGGTGGGGTAGAGATCGGTGACGGTGGTCATGGGGTTCTCACACCTCCTCGGGTTCGGTGAGCAGCGGGTAGACGCCGTTCTCGTCGTGGTCCTCCCGGCCGGTGACGGGCGGGTTGAAGACACAGATGCAGTGGAAGTCCTCCTTGACCTTGAGGGTGTGCCGCTCATGGCCGTTGAGGAGGTACATGGTGCCGGGCGTGATGCGGTAGGTCTGCCCGGTCTCGCGGTCGGTCAGCTCGGCGTCGCCCCGGGTGCAGACGACGGCCTCGATGTGGTTGGCGTACCACATGTGGGTCTCCGTGCCCGCGTAGAGGATCGTCTCGTGCACCGAGAAGCCGACCCTCTCCTTGGCCAGGACGATGCGCTTGCTCTCCCAGGTGCCGGACGCGGATTTCACATGCCGGTCGGTGCCTTCGATCTCCTTGAACGAACGGACGATCACTGTGCTGCACTTCTCCTTTTTCGGCGGGTTTCTCAGTGGGTCTCGCGGACGGACCGGGCCAGGACGCTCAGCCCCTCGTCGAGTTCGTCGGCCGTGACCGTCAGCGCCGGGAGCAGCTTGACGACCTCGCTCTCCGGGCCCGACGTCTCGATGAGCAGGCCGAGTTCGAAGGCGCGCCGCGCGACCCGGTTCGCGCGCTCCTTGTCGTGGAACTCCATGCCCCACACGAGCCCGCGGCCGCGGTACTCCTTCACCTCGCCGCGGTTCTCCTCGGCGATGGCGGCCAGGGCCCGCTCGACCTGCTCGCCGCGCGTGCGGGTCTGCTTCTCCATCGCCGAGCCGTCCGCCCAGTACGCCTCCAGCGCGGCGGTGGCCGTGACGAAGGCCGGGTTGTTGCCGCGGAAGGTGCCGTTGTGCTCGCCCGGCTCCCAGATGTCCAGCTCCGGCTTGAACAGGCACAGCGACATGGGCAGTCCGTAGCCGCTGATGGACTTGGAGACGGTGACGATGTCGGGCGTGATGCCGGCCTCCTCGAAGGAGAAGAAGGCGCCGGTGCGGCCGCAGCCCATCTGGATGTCGTCGACGATGAGCAGCATGTCCTGCCGCTCGCACAGGTCGGCGAGCGCGCGCAGCCACTCGGGGCGCGCCACGTTGATGCCGCCCTCGCCCTGCACGGTCTCCACGATCACCGCGGCGGGCTTGTTCAGACCGGAGCCCTGGTCCTCCAGCAGCCGCTCGAACCACAGGAAGTCCGGGACCTTGCCCTCGAAGTAGTTGTCGAACGGCATGGGCGTGCCGTGGACCAGCGGGATGCCGGCGCCGGCCCGCTTGAAGGCGTTTCCGGTGACGGCGAGGGAGCCGAGGGACATGCCGTGGAAGGCGTTGGTGAAGGACACGATGGCCTCGCGGCCCTTCACCTTCCGGGCCAGTTTGAGGGCCGACTCGACGGCGTTGGTACCCGTCGGGCCGGGGAACATGACCTTGTACGGCAGGTCGCGCGGGCGCAGCACCAGGTCCTGGAAGGTCTGCAGGAAGGACCGCTTGGCGGTGGTCGACATGTCCAGCCCGTGCGTGACGCCGTCGCGCTCCAGGTAGTCGATCAACGCCCGTTTCAGCACCGGGTTGTTGTGGCCGTAGTTGAGCGAGCCGGCGCCGGCGAAGAAGTCCAGGTACTCGTGGCCGTCCTCGTCGTACATACGGCTGCCGTGCGCACGGTCGAAGACGGTGGGCCAGCCGCGGCAGTAGCTGCGCACCTCGGACTCGAGGGTCTCGAAGACGCTGAGGTCGGGCTGGGTGATGGTCACGACGAATCGCTCCTCGTTGCGTGGGGGAGTGCGTGGGGTCGTCAGGTGCGAGTGAGGGGTGAGGGTGAGGGAGTGCGCCGGCGTCAGAGGGAGAGCGGGCCGATGCGGTACAGCACTTCCGGGTCGTGCGGGCCGTCGGGGAACAGGCCGGTGTCGAACAGCACCTCGCGTTCCACCTCGGCGCCGTGCCGCTCGGCGAACGAGGTGAACAGGCGCTCGGAGGCGGTGTTGCCGGGTGTGATGGTGGTCTCGACGGCGGTGATCCGGTGTTCGCCGGAGCAGCGGGCGACGAGCCCGTCCAGCAGTGCGGCGGCCAGTCCCCGCCCGCGCTGGGCCTCGTCGACCGCCACCTGCCAGATCAGCAGGGTGCGCGGACGGTCCGGCCGTACGTAGCCGGTGACGAAGCCGACGGCCTCGCCGTGCTCGTCGCGCGCCACGGCCGAGGTGGCGGCGAAGTCGCGGCACCACAGCAGATAGCTGTACGACGAGTTCAGGTCGAGCACCTTCGAGTCGCGCGCTATCCGCCACAGCGCGGCACCGTCCGTTACCGAGGGACGGTCGATTTGCAACTGTGCTGAGTCTGCTTGTGCGGCAGTCATGCGAATTGAACTTACCGAGAGGAATTCAAAAATGCATGGCCGATCGGGGTTACGTGTGGACGGTGCGTGTGTTATCACGCGGGCGCGAGTCGGGCCCTGGGATCGGGCAGAAATGGCCCGGTTTGGCGGGTAAATACCGCACAAAACGGGCCGCTTGTGTAACGCGTCACAACCGTGTAACCCTCACGAGATCTGCCCGAATTACCCCCGTCGGCGTTCGCGAAATCTTTGCGTTTAGGGTCGGGGAAAGCGGGCAGAAGAGAACGGGAAGCTACCCGGAAAAGCTAATAGAGTAATTATGCCGAATTCAGGCGCCGGTAACTCCGTCGATGCGCTCGCGAAGAATATCCGCGTGTCCGTTGTGCCGGGCGTACTCCTCTATCATGTGAATGAGCACCCACCGCAGACTCACCTCGACGCCGGCCATGGGGCCGTCCGCCAGACGCCCGGTCTGTTCCAGCGGCCGTCCGGCGCACAGCTCCCGTCCCCGGGCGATCTCCCGGCGCCAGACGTCCAGCGCCTCCTGCAGACCCCGCGCGGGATCGAGCCCGTACCCGCTCTCGTTTCCCTCCCCGTAGACCGGCGGTACGTCCAGCCCCGCCACCGTCCGCTGGAACCAGTTCCGCTCCACCTCGGACATGTGCTGCACCAGCCCGAGCAGCGTGAGCACCGACGGTTCGGCCGCCGCGGCCCGCACCTGGGCGTCGTCCAGTCCCTTGCACTTCAGCTCCAGCGTGGCGCGATGGAAGTCGAGCCAGCTGTCGAGCATGGGGCGTTCGTCGCCGGTGAGTTGGGGGACGGGGCGGCCGTCGGGAAGGGTGGGGCGCGTCTCGATGGTCATGCGGGCAGCATGGCACGCGGGTCCGACGGCGAGGCGTCGTTGCGGTCGCGGTCAGCGCCAGGCGTTCTCCGCCGCCCGGCGCGCCCCCTCCAGGTCCACCGCCGGTCCCTTCTCCGCCAGCGCGGTCCCCAGCGCCGCCAGGCATCCCTGCACGACCCCCACCGTTGCGTCCGCGCCGTAGTGGTTGACCCGGATCATCTCCTTGGCCAACGCACCCCCGCCGGCGGCCAATGGCAGCGTCGGGTCCGCCGCCAGGGCCCGCGCCACCAGCTCCGACGCCGCAACGCCGGCCGGCGTCCTGAGCGTCGTGGCCACGGGCGCCGCCTCCCGCGGCTCGTGCACGTAGGGCTCCAGGCCTCCGCCCAGGGCCACCGCCCCGGCCCGGGTGGCCGCGGCCGCCGCACGGTGCCGGCCCATCACCGTCTCCAGCCCCTGCGCCTCGATCCGCTCGAGGCAGGCCTCCAGCGCGAGCATCTCCAACTGCGCCGGAGCGTGCGGCAGCACCTTCCGCCCGCCGTCGAGCCACCGCTCCTTCCAGTCCAGCAGGGAGAGGTAGGACCGGCGAGGTGCCCCGGGGTTCGCCGTCATCCGCGCCCAGGCCCGCTCGCTCACCGACACCGCCGACACCCCGGCGGGCCCGCCCATCGCCTTCTGGGCGCCGATGACGCACAGGTCCACGCCCCACGCGTCCACCAGCACCGGCTCGGCGCCGACGGAGGCGACCGCGTCCAGGTAGAACAGCGCGCCCCGTTCCCGTACCACCTCCCCGATCTCGGCGACCGGGTTGGTGTTGCCGGTCGCCGCCTCCGCGTGCACCAGGGAGACGAAGTCGATCTCCGGGTGCTCGGCGAAGGCCTCCCGGATCTGCCCGGCGCTCACCGCCGTGTGGAACGGCACCGCCAGGTCGATCACCGTCGCCCCGCAGTCCCGCAGCCAGTTCCCGAACGTCTGCCCGTACGGCCCGGTGATCACGTTCAGGGCGGTGGTCCCGGGACCCGCCGTCCCGCGGATCGCCCCTTCCAGCGGCAGCAACGCCTCACCCTGCATGATCACGACGTCGTGCTCGGTGCCGAGCAGCCGGGCCACCCGGTCCTCGACGGAGGCGAAGTGCGCGGCGCTCAGCGGGGGCAGGTCGAGGAAGGGGTGGGTCACGGCAGTGCTCTCTTCGCTCACGAGTGGTCGGCTCAGTCGAGGGTATCCACCCCTCGTGACCCGCCGGTGGACTCCCCGCACTTGCGACTTCTTAGGCCGGGCGGCCTCGCAACCATCGGTTTGATTTGAGAGACCCAAACTTCTCCTTATAATCGGAACCCTCAGTTCCCACACAGGAGGCCACCCCGTGACAACGTTCTCCGGGCGCCGGACCCGCGTCCTGGCCGCCACCACCGCCACGGCCGGGCTGGTGCTCGTGGCCGCCTGCACCTCCAGCGGCGACGGCGGCAGCGGCAGCAAGACCGCCGCCGGCGGGGTCAGGCTCGTCAAGGCCGGTCAGCTCACCACCTGCACCCATCTGCCCTACCCGCCCTTCCAGTCGGAGATCGACGGCAAGGTGCAGGGCTTCGACGTGTCGATGATCGACCTCGTCGCCAAGGACCTCGGCGTGAAGCAGCAGATCCTCGACACGCCCTTCGAGAACTTCAAGACCGGCGCCTTCCTCAACTCCGGCGAGTGCGACCTGGCCGCGGCCGGCATGACCATCACCGCCGAGCGCAAGAAGAACGTCGACTTCTCCGACCCCTACTTCGACGCCACCCAGGCCCTGCTCGTCGACAAGAACAGCGGCATCACCTCGCTCGCCGACGCGAAGGCGAAGAAGGTCAAGATCGGCGCCCAGGCGCAGACCACGGGCGAGGACTACGCCAAGAAGCAGGGCTTCGACCCGGTCTCCTTCGAGTCCTCCGACGCCGTCCTCAACGGTCTGCGCACCGGCCAGGTCAAGGCCGTCGTCATCGACTACCCGGTCGTCCAGGGCTGGCTGAAGGACAAGGCCAACGCGGACGCCTTCAAGCTCGCCGGCCAGATCAACACCGGTGAGCAGTACGGCTTCACGGTGAAGAAGGGCAACACCGAACTCCTCGCCGCCATCAACAAGGCGATCAAGAACGCGAAGGCCGACGGCACGTACAAGAAGCTGTACGAGAAGTGGATCGGTCCCTACGACGCCGCCGCGGCCTCCCCGTCCGCCTCATGACCACCACCGACGTACGACTCCAGCCGAAGAAGAAGGGGCTGACCCGGCGGCAGAAGCGCAGCCTGTCGCGGGGAGTCCAGTACGTCGTCTTCGTCGCCGCCGTGATCGCCTTCGCGGTCTCGGCGGACTGGGGGCGGCTGAAGAACCAGTTCGCGCAGGGCAGCATCGCCCAGCAGATGTTCCCGGACGTCATCACACTGGCGCTGAAGAACACCGTGCTGTACACGCTGTCCGGGTTCGTGGTGGGGCTGGCGCTGGGCATGGTCATCGCCCTGATGCGACTGTCGTCCGTGGGGCCGTACCGCTGGCTCGCCGGCGTCTACATCGAGATCTTCCGCGGTCTGCCGGCCCTGCTGATCTTCATCTTCATCGGGGTCGCCGTCCCCCTGGCCTTCCCCGGCACGGAGATCGTCGGCGGCACCTACGGGAAGGTGGCCCTGGCCCTCGGCCTGGTCGCCGCCGCCTACATGGCGGAGACCATCCGCGCCGGCATCCAGGCGGTGCCCAAGGGGCAGATGGAGGCGGCCCGTTCACTGGGCTTCTCACCCGCCCGCGCGATGACCTCCATCATCGTCCCGCAGGCGTTCCGCATCATCCTCCCGCCGCTGACCAACGAACTCGTCCTGCTCTTCAAGGACTCCTCGCTGGTGCTCTTCCTCGGCGTCACCCTGGAGGAGCGCGAACTGTCCAAGTACGGCCGCGACCTGGCCAGTACGACCGCCAACTCCACGCCCATCCTCGTCGCCGGGCTGTGCTACCTGCTGGTCACCATCCCGCTCGGCTTCGTCGTGCGCCGCATGGAGGCGAAGGCCCAGGAGGCCGTCAAATGAGCGAACAGCGGCCCCCGGCGGGCCCGGAGATCGAAGTCCGGGACCTGCACAAGTCGTTCGGGGACAACGAGGTCCTGCGCGGCATCGACCTGGAGATCGGCCAGGGCGAGGTCGTGTGCGTCATCGGCCCCTCGGGCTCGGGCAAGTCGACGCTGCTGAGGTGCGTGAACCTCCTGGAGGAGCCGACCAAGGGGCAGGTCTTCGTCGGCGGCACCGAACTCACCGACCCGGACGTCGACATCGACGCCGTACGCCGCCGTATCGGCATGGTCTTCCAGCAGTTCAACCTCTTCCCGCACCTGACGGTCACCGAGAACCTCACCCTGCCCCAGCGCCGGGTGCTGCGCCGGGACAAGGCCGCGGCAGCGAAGGTCGCGGCCGAGAACCTGGAGCGGGTGGGACTGTCGGAGAAGGCGGACGCCTACCCCGCCTCCCTCTCCGGCGGCCAGCAGCAGCGGGTGGCGATCGCCCGCTCGCTGTCCATGGGCCCCGAGGTGATGCTCTTCGACGAGCCGACCTCGGCCCTCGACCCGGAACTGGTCGGGGACGTCCTCGCGGTGATGCGCATGCTTGCCGACGAGGGCATGACCATGATGGTCGTCACACACGAGATGACGTTCGCCCGCGAGGTCGCCGACCGGGTCGTCTTCATGGACGGCGGGGTGATCGTCGAGGACGGCAGCCCCGGACAGGTCATCGGCGCCCCGCGCCACGAGCGCACCCGCCACTTCCTCTCCCGGCTGCTCGACCCGGCGATGGCGCAGGTGGAGGAGGAGACCTCGGACCAGGTGGGCGGCAGCGGCTGACACGGGCGTACGAAACGGGGACATACATTCCTCTGTCGCCCACACGGCTGGAACCGCCACCATTCGGGCCATGACGACTCATGACGAGCCCGCCGGCTTCGGCCCGGACACACCCCTGCCCGCGCTGCCGGAGGACTGGGAGCGCGGCCTGGCCGTGGCCGCCCACCCGGACGACATCGAGTACGGGACGGCCTCGGCCGTGGCCCGCTGGACGGCGCAGGGCAAGCGGGTGACGTATCTGCTGGTCACGCGCGGCGAGGCGGGCATCGACGCACTGCACCCCGACGAGGCGGGACCGCTGCGCGAGGCGGAGGAGCGCGCCGGCGCCCGCGAAGTGGGCGTGGAGACGGTCGAGTTCCTCGACCACCGGGACGGGATCGTGGAGTACGGCCCGGCCCTGCGCCGCGACATCGTGCGGGCGATCCGCCGGCACCGGCCCGAGGTGCTGGTCACCGGCCCTCGTACGGTGCGCATGATCGGCGGCATGGTCAACCAGGCCGACCACCGCGTCGTGGGCCTCGCGGCGCTCGACGCGGCCCGGGACGCGGGCAACCGGTGGATCTTCCCCGAACTCGCCGACGAGGGCCTCGAACCCTGGGGCGGCGTGCGCTTCGTGTGCTTCGCCGGCGCCGAGCGGCCCACCCACGGCGTGGACATCTCCGGTGAGCCGCTGGAGCGGGGCATCGCCTCCCTTGCCGCCCACGCCGAGTACACCAAGGGCCTCGGCGCGGCGGGCTTCGAGCCGCGGCCCTTCCTGACCTGGGCGGCCCGCCAGGGCGGCCCCGCGCTCGGCGTCGAGGCGGCGGTCCTGTTCGACGTCCACCCCCTCGCCTTCGAGGGACCGCCGCCGTGGGAGCGGTGACGGACAGGTCCTAAGGTGCGGGGCATGAGCGAACACGCGGTGCTGCACGTGAAGGGCCGGATCCTGGCCGGGGCCGAGGACGTCCGGGACGAACTGTGGGTGATCGACGGCCGGATCTCCTACGACCGTCCCGCGGACGCCCGCGACGTGAGGACCGTCGACGGCTGGGCCCTGCCCGGCCTGGTCGACGCCCACTGCCATGTCGGGCTCGGCCCGCACGGCCCGGTGCCCGAGGACGTGGCCGAGAAGCAGGCGCTGACCGACCGGGACGCGGGCACCCTGCTCATCCGCGACGCCGGCTCCCCCTCGGACACCCGCTGGGTCGACGACCGCGAGGACCTGCCGAAGATCGTCCGGGCGGGCCGGCACATCGCCCGCACCGGCCGCTACATGCGCGGCTACGCCCACGAGATCGAGCCGGAGGACCTGGTCGGGTACGTCGCCCGGGAAGCCCGGCGCGGCGACGGCTGGGTCAAGCTGGTCGGCGACTGGATCGACCGCGGACTCGGCGACCTGGCGCCCAGCTGGCCGCGGGACGCGGTCGAGGCCGCCATCGCCGAGGCCCACCGGCTTGGCGCCCGCGTCACCGCGCACTGCTTCGCCGAGAGCTCCCTGCGGGACCTGGTCGAGGCCGGCATCGACTGCATCGAGCACGCCACTGGACTGACCGACGACCTGATCCCGCTGTTCGCCGAGCGCGGTGTCGCCATCGTCCCCACCCTCGTCAACATCGCGACGTTCCCGCAGCTCGCGGCCGGCGGCGAGCGGAAGTACCCCGAGTGGGCCGCGCACATGCGCCGCCTGCACGAGCGCCGCTACGACACCGTGCGGAGCGCCTACGACGCCGGGATCCCGGTGTTCGTCGGCACCGACGCGGGCGGCCACCTCGCCCACGGGCTGGTGGCGGGCGAGGTCGCCGAGCTGGTCACCGCGGGCATCCCCGCCGTCGAGGCCCTGTCGGCCACCACCTGGGGTGCGCGCAAGTGGCTCGGGCGGCCGGGACTGGAGGAGGGCGCGGCGGCGGACCTCGTGGTGTACGAGGACGATCCGCGGGCCGACGTACGGGTGCTGGCCGCGCCCCGGCGGATCATGCTGAACGGGCGGGTCGTCGGCTGACGCGTGGAACGGCTGTGCCCCGTGCGTCGAAGACATTCACGTCGAAAGCACGATAGGGGTGAACCGGCGGCGGACGGCCGCCGGTTCACCCGTGGCGCGTAATTCCTGGCGGGTCCCGAGCAGGCCTCTCCGAGGGCACCCCATCGAGTCCCGTGGGCTCAGTGGGCGGCCAGTGTCATCGCTCGGTCCAGGGCCTGGAGGAAGGAGTTGACCGTGGTCCGGTCCCGTACCGCCAGCCGCAGCCAGTCCTCGCCGAGCCCCGGGAAGGTGTCGCCCCGCCGTACCGCGAAGCCCAGGTCCCGCAGGTGGCCGCGGACGGCCCGCGCCCTCGGCAGCCGTACGAGGACGAAGGGGCCCTCGGCGGGCTCCGCCACCCGCAGCCCGTCCGCGGCGAACTCGCGCAGTCCCGCGACGAGATGAGCCCGGTCGGCGGCGATCCGGTGGGCGGCGTGGGCGGCCTCAGCGAGCGCCTGCGAGCCCACGCAGGCCTCGGCGGCGGCCAGCGCCGGGGTGGAGACCGGCCACAGCGGCTGCGCCCGCTCCAGGTCGGCGATCGTCTCCGGGGCGGCGAGGACGTATCCGATGCGCAGCCCGGCCAGACCCCAGGTCTTGGTGAGGCTGCGCAGCACGACGAGGCCGGGCACGTCCGTGCGGCCCGCCAGCGCCTCCCGCTCGCCCGGCACCGCGTCCATGAAGGCCTCGTCCACCACCAGCGTCCGCCCGGGGCGGGCGAGTGCGGCGACGGTGGCGGCCGGGTGGAGGACCGACGTCGGGTTCGTCGGGTTGCCGATCACCACCAGGTCGGCGTCCTCGGGGACGGCCGCCGCGTCGAGCCGGAAGCCGTCCTCCTCGCGCAGCAGCACCCGGTCCACCGTGTGCCCGGCGTCCCGCAGCGCCGCCTCCGGCTCGGTGAACTGCGGGTGCACCACGACCGGCCGGCGCACCTTCAGGGCGCGCGCCAGCAGCACGAACGCCTCCGCGGCACCCGCGGTGAGCAGCACCCGCTCCACCGGCAGCCCGTGCCGGGCCGCCACCGCCGCCCGCGCGGCCCGCCCGTCGGGGTAGGCCGCGAGCGAGCCCAGCGATCCGGCGATCCGCTCCCGCAGCCAGGCCGGGGGCGTGTCCGCGCGGACGTTGACGGCGAGGTCGACCAGTGCGGCCCCGCCGTCGCGCACCTCGGCGTCGCCGTGGTGCCGCAGATCGTGCCCGGCGCCGTCCTCAGTGCGCATGGGCGTGACCGCCGTGGTGGTGGCCGTGGTGGTGATGGTGGCCGTCGTCGTCGGGGTGGAAGTGCGGCTGCTGCGGCTGACCGACCTTGTCCTCGAAGCCGGGCAGGGCGATGCGGTACACGCACGAGTCGCAGTTCATGCGCAGATCGCCCCGCACGGCCTCCCGGTACCGCTCCATGACGAGGTCGAGGAGCTCCGGCTCCGGGCCGATGACCTCGGCCGAGAGCACCTCGGTCTCCGGATGCGCGGCCGCCCACGCCTCGGTCTGCTCCTTCACCCGGTCCGGCAGGATGCCGGTGAACAGGAAGTAGGGGAGCACGACGATCCTGCGCGCCCCGAGCTTCAGGCACCGGTCGAGTCCGCTGGGCACGTCGGGCGCCGCCAGCGACACGAACGCCGTCTCCACGCCCGCGTACCCGCGCCCCTCCCACAGCAGCCGGGCCGCCTTGTGCACCTCGGCGTTGGCGTCGGGGTCGGTGGAGCCGCGCCCGACCAGCAGCACGGTCACGTCGGCCCGCTCCTCGGGGGTGCGGGCGCCACCGCCCAGGGCCTCGTCAAGCCGCCGCTCCAGGACCGACAGCAACGCGGGGTGCGGGCCCAGGGGGCGGCCGTAGGTGTAGGAGATCCCCGGGTGCCGTTCCTTCTCGCGGGCCAGCGCCGCCGGGATGTCGCCCTTGGCGTGGCCGGCGGACACCAGCATCAGCGGGACGGCGGCGAACCGGCGCACCCCGCGCTCCACCAGTTCGGCGACCGCGTCGCCCAGCGGCGGCGGCGACAGCTCGATGAAGCCGCCGGCGACGGGCAGTTCGGGGTGGCGGCGGCCGAGCTCCCGCACGAAGTCGCGGAACGCCTCGGCCCCGGCCTCGTCCCGGGTGCCGTGACCGGCGATGAGCAGGGCGGGCGGCGGGGTGGTCACGATGTCTCCTCGGACGGTGAAGTGGGGTGGTACAGCAGGGCGTTGAGCGCGGCGGAGGCGACCGCCGACCCGCCCTTCTCGGACACGTTGCTCACGGCGGGCAGCCCGCTCTCGCGCAACGCGGCCTTGGACTCGACCGCGCCGACGAAGCCGACGGGCAGTCCGATGACGAGCGCCGGGTCGGCGTCCAGGGTCAGCAGCTCCTCCAGCGCGGTCGGCGCGTTGCCGATCACCCAGATCGCGCCCGGACCGACCTGCTCGTGGGCGAGCCGGATCGCGTGCGCCGAGCGGGTGAGACCCGGCCCGGCGACGGCGTCCCGGAGCCGGCAGACGGTCTCGCGCCGGGTGATCCCGGCGGCCACCATCTCGACGTCCACGACCACAGGCGCACCGGCGTGCAGCGCGGCGTGCGCCCTCGTCAACTCGCCCTCGTCCATGACGAGATCGGTGGCGTAGTCGAGGTCGGCGGCCGAGTGGACGACCCGCTCGACCACGGCACGGGTCAGCGGCGGGAGGTGCGAGGTGTCCAGGCGGGCGCGCATCCGCCGGTAGGACTCCACCTCGATCGGGTGGATCACACGGTTCACTTCGGCTCCTCCTGCCAGCGGTAGCCGCGCGGCGTCACCATGCGTCCCGCGATCTCGCGGGTCGCCGTGTTGCCCACGGTCACGACCGTCATCATGTCGACCGTCGCCGGGTCGAGGTCGGCCAGCGTCGTCACCCGGGCGGACTCGTCCGGACGGGAGGCGTTGCGTACGACACCGACCGGCGTCACCGGCTCGCGGTGCCCGGCGAGGATCGCCAGCGCCTTCGGCAGCTGCCAGTCCCGGCCCCGCGAACGCGGGTTGTAGAAGGTGACCACGAGGTCCGCCTCGGCCGCCGCGCGCACCCGCCGCTCGATGACCTCCCAGGGGGTGTGCAGGTCGGAGAGGCTGATGGAGACGTGGTCGTGGCCGAGGGGTGCCCCGAGGAGCGCCCCGGCCGCGAGCGCGGCGGTGACGCCGGGCACGCCGACCACGTCGATGTCGTCCGACGCCTCGGCCAGCGCGGGCGAGGCCATGGCGTACACGCCGGCGTCCCCGCTGCCGATCAGCGCGACGGCCTGCCCCTCGCGGGCCTCGGCGACCGCCGTACGGGCCCGCTCCTCCTCGGCGCCCAGCCCCGACTCCAGGACGCGGGTGCCGGGCCGCAGCAGGTCGCGGATCTGGTCGACGTACTGGTCGAGGCCGACGAGGACGGAGGCGCGCCGCAGTTCTGCCTCGGCGCGCGGGGTGAGCAGGTCGCGGGCGCCGGGGCCGAGGCCCACGACCGCGAGCCGGCCGCGCGCGGGACGCCGTACGACCGCGCAGGTCGCCATCGCGGGACTCGCCGCGGACTTCCGCTTGGGGACGAGGAGTTCGCCGCCCCGCAGGAGGGCCGCGGCCTCGGCGACCGACGGCGTGCCGACCGCCGCGAGGGGGGCCTCGGACGGGTTGGGCACGTCGACCGCCGCCAACTCCTCGGCGGAGTACGTCACCAGCGGCACGCCCAGCCGCTCGGCCGCCCGCACGATCCCCGGCTCGTCGGCCTTGGCGTCGACGGTGGCCAGTTCGGCGAGCGAGGCGGGGGAGAGGCCCGCGTCCCGCAGCGCCCCCTCGACCAGGTCCAGTACCTCCTCGACCGGCGCGCCCTTGGAGGCGCCGACGCCGACGACGAGGGAGGGCGGCCGCAGCACGACCTCGCGCTCTCCGGGCTCGACGGCCCGGTCGGTCACCCGGATCGTGTACGCACCCTGCGCGGCGACCGGCAGCGCGGGCAGCGGCCAGCGCAACTCGGCGTCCAGGGCGACCGGTTCGCCGTCCAGCAGCGCCCGCGACACGGCCGCGACGGCTCCCTCGACCGGCAGCCCGAGCGTGTCCAGACCCGCCAGGCCCACCGAGTCCGTCGCCGTGGTCACCACCGGCTCCGCCCCCAGCAACTCGCCGACCTCGCGGGCGAGTTCGTTGGCGCCGCCGCCGTGGCCGCCGACCAGCGACACAGCGAACCGGCCGCCCTCGTCGACGCACACCACACCGGGGTCGGCGCTCTTGTCGCCCAGCAGCGGTGCGATCAGCCGGACGACCGCGCCCGTGGCCAGGAAGCACACGAGCTGCTCGCACTCAGCGAACGCGGCCCGTACGGCGTCCCCGACGGGACCCTCGTACACGCGCGTGCGGTCCGGCCGGGCAGCGGCCAGCCGGTCGCGTGCCGCCGCCCCCGCCGCGGTGGCGGAAATGAGGCCGATCACTGGGCAACTCCTTCGTCAGACACGGGGGTTCTGACCCCCCACAGCAGAAACACGGGGTTGGTCGCCGCGAGCCGGGTGACATCCCCCGGCAGCGGAGCGAGCCGCGACGACTGCAGCAGCACGCCGTCGCAGTCGAACCCGGCACCGGTCAGCGCCTCGCGCGCGGCCGGTACGCGGTCCAGCGCGGCCATGGCGACCACGACGGTCCGCCGGGCGCGCCGGGCGCAGGCGCCGACGATGGCGGGCAGATCCGCCCCGCCGCCGCCGACGAACACGGCGTCCGGGTCGTCGAGTCCGCCCAGCGCGGCCGGTGCCGCGCCGTGCACGACCTCGACGTCCACGCCGTGGGCGGCGGCGTTGGCACGGATCCGTTCGACGCCGTCCGCGCTCTTCTCGACCGCGGTGACGGCGGCACCGAACCGGGCGCACTCGACGGCCACCGAGCCGGAACCCGCGCCGACGTCCCACACCAGGTCGCCGAGGCGCGGTCCGAGCCGGGCGAGCGCGAGGGCCCGTACCTCGAACTTGGTGATCATCGAGTCCCGGTGTGCGAACGCGCCCTCGTCCAGGGCCCACAGCTCGGGCCCGGCCGGCGCACCGGCGACTGTACGCACCCCGCCCGTCGCGCGCGTCTCGTCGAGACACAGCACCACGCTGACGTCCGCCCCCCAGTCCCGCCCGGCGGCCTCTGCGGGCCTCACCCGCTCCACCCGCTCCGCCCCCGAACCGAGCGCGGAGGCGACGACCAGGACCCGGCCGGCACCGCGCAGCGCGGCCCCCAACTCGGCCGGCCCGCTGCCCGGCCCCGTCAGCACGGCCACCTTCGGCCGCGCCCGGCACACGTTCACCGCCGTCCGCAGCGCCCTGCCGTGCGCACTGACGACCACCGCGTCGTCCCACGTCAGCCCGGCCCGCGCGAACGCGGCGGCGACGGACGACACCCCGGGCCGCACGTCCAGCCGGCCGGACCCGAACCGCTCGGCCAGCACCCGCACGATCCCGAAGAACCCGGGGTCGCCGGAGGCCAGCACGACCACCCGGGCCCCCTTCTGCAGGTGCCGCTCGACGGCGTCCAGGGCCGGCGCCAGCGGGCCGAGGACGACCTGCTCGGCGTCCGGCGGCACCGCGGCCGCGGCCAGGTGGCGCCGCCCGCCGACGACCAGCCCGGCGCCGGCCAGCACCTCGGCGGGGACGGGCGCCCCCGTCCCCGTGCCGACGACCGTGATCGGGCCGCTCACGTACTCGCCCCTCGTTCGCGCAGGGCCCGGCGGGCCTGAGGGTCGGCCTTGCGGAAGCCGTGGAAGTGACCGGGGTGGTACAGGTGCGACCGGGTGCCCTCGGCGTCCAGCGCCGGGCCGACCAGGAACAGGGTGTGCTTCCAGAGCTTGTGCTCCTTGACCGTCTCCTCCAGGGTGCCGATGGTGCAGCGCACCAGCAGCTCCTCCGGCCAGGTCGCCTGGTAGGCGACCACGACCGGCGTGGACGTCGGATAGCCGCCCTCCAGCAGCTCCCGCACCAGCTGCCCGCTGCGGGCGGCCGACAGGAACAGCGCCATGGTGGTGCCGTGCCTGGCGAACTCCCGCACCTCCTCCCCGGGCGGCATCGGCGTCTTGCCGCCGCCGAGCCGGGTGAGGATCACGGACTGCGCGACCTCGGGGATGGTCAGCTCACGCTGCGAGAGTGCGGCGACGGCGGAGAACGCGGAGACACCGGGGACGACCTCGGTGGCGATGCCGATCCCGGCGCACCGGTCGAGCTGCTCCTGGGTGCCGCCCCACAGGGCGGGATCGCCGGAGTGGATACGGGCCACGCGCAGCCCCTCGGCATGCGCCCGCTCGTAGACGGCGACGACGTCCTCCAGGGACATGGTCGCCGAGTCGAGGATCTCCGCGCCCTCGCGCGCGTGCTCGAGGACCTCCGCCTGCACCAGGCTCGCCGCCCAGATCACGACATCGGCCTCGGCGATGGCGCGCGCGGCACGGAACGTCAGCAGGTCGGCGGCGCCGGGGCCGGCACCGACGAAGGTCACCTTGCCGGTGGAGGCATCGGCCATGAAAATCGGTCCTCTCATGAACAACTCGTACAAAACGTCTTACGCGAAGGGCCGTCGAGGCCGCACGATGTGCGAAAACGACGGTTGATCGGATAACAAGGCCCCATGGCGGTCTTCGTCGCGCTCTGCGCGTTCCTCATGACGCTGGCCGGCGGCTGGACGGCACAGCGGGTCACCGACCGTCGCCATCTCGTCCTGGGGCTGGCCGGCGGACTGATGCTGGGCGTGGTCGGCCTGGACCTGCTGCCGGAGGCGCTGCAGGCGGCGGGTGACGAGGTCTTCGGCGTACCGGCGGCCCTGCTGCTGTTCGTGGCCGGCTTCCTGCTTGCCCATCTGGTGGAGCGCACCCTCGCCGGCCGCCAGGCGTCCCACGGCGGCGACGAGGCGCACGACCACCGGGCGCCCGAGGTGGGCCTGACGGCGGCGGCCGCCATGGTCGGCCACAGCGCGATGGACGGTGTCGCGATCGGCGCGGCCTTCCAGGTCGGCGGCGGCATGGGCGCGGCGGTCGCGCTCGCCGTGATCGCCCACGACTTCGCGGACGGCTTCAACACGTACACGATCACGAGCCTGTACGGGAACGACCGCCGCAAGGCGCTGACCATGTTGTTCGCGGACGCGGCGGCCCCGGTGGTCGGCGCGGCCTCCACGGCCTACGTGGCCATCCCGGAGGGCCTGCTCGGCGGCTATCTGGGCCTGTTCGGCGGCGTGCTGCTCTACCTCGCCGCAGCCGAGATCCTGCCCGAGGCGCACCACGAACACCCCGCCCGCTCGACCCTGCTGTGCACGGTCGCGGGCGCGCTGTTCATCTGGCTCGTGGTCGGCCTCGCCGGCTGAGCCGGGCCGCTCGCGCAGTCTCACAGCTTGCCGCCCCGGCCGCCCTCGCGCCGGGCGGGCGCGATGAGCGTCGACAGGTACGGCAGCGGGGCCCCGTCGAGGTCGGCGGCCGCCCGGATGGACTCGCTCTCCAGCCCGAGCGCCGCCCCCCACACCGCGCCCTCCAGCCGTCCGGTCTCCCGCAGCGCCTCGGCGACCTCGGCCGCGTGCCGGCCGAACTTGTAGGCGACGACGGTGCCGGGACCGTTCAGGGCGTCCTTGAGCACGGCCGCCCCGGCGGTGACGGGGACGAGGGTGAGCGGCTCGGTGCCCTCGGTCAGCACGGCCCCCGACCGCGCCGCCAAATCCTGCATGGCGGTGATGCCGGGCACGGTCTCCACCACCGTTCCCGGAACCAGCCCGGCGACGGTCTGCGCGAGGTAGGTGAAGGTGGAGTACACGTTGGGGTCGCCGATGGTGGCGAAGGCGACGCTCCCGTGCTCCCGCAGGAGCTGGGCGACCCGCCCGCCGGCCGCGTCCCAGGCGGCCTCCCGCCGTCCCCGGTCACTGCGCTCGTTGAGCGCGAACACCACCCGTACGACCTTCTCCTCGGGCACGTAGTGCAGCACGGTCGCCTCGGCGCGCCCGCGCTCCAGGGTGTCCATGACGGGTACGACGACCACACCGGCGGCCCGCAGCGCGTTGACGCCCTTGACGGTCACCAGCTCGGGGTCGCCGGGCCCCACTCCCACTCCGGTCAGCTTGCTGCTCATGACGTCCGGCACCTCTCCACGAACCGACGGGCGACACCGGGCCGCGACGCCCAGTGGGTGTGCAGATAACTCGCGTGCACACCTTGTTGTACGAAACCTTCGACGCGCCGCTCCGGGGCGCGCACCCCCCACGCAGGGGCCGACCCCGCCCCGGGCTCCACGACGGTCCGGTGGAACTCGTGCCCCCGCATCCGCGTCCCGGCGACGGCCAGCACGCTGTCGCTCACGGCCACGGCGTCGCGGTACCCGAGGGTCAGCCGCTCGCTCATCCGCGCGGTCACGTCCAGCACCCCGCACATGGGCAGCCCGTCCAGCTCCCGGCCCAGGTACAGCAACCCGGCACACTCGGCGGCGACGGGCGCCCCGCTCCCGGCGAGGTCGGCGACGGCCTTCCGCAACGGTTCGTTGGCGGACAACTCGGCGGCGTACACCTCGGGGAACCCGCCACCGATCACCAACCCCGCTGTCCTATCGGGCAGTTGCTCATCCCGCAGCGGATCGAACGTGACGACCTCGGCCCCGGCGGCGGTGAGCAGCTCGCTGTGCTCGGCGTAGGAAAACGTGAACGCACTACCGCCGGCCACGGCAACCCTCAGCCCGTCCGGCGTTTGAGGACGAGGCCCTTCGGGCCGACGGGGGCCTGGGGGCGCAGCCCCCAGAACGTCAGCCGCATCCCACGCGGCAGCCGACAACTCACCCGCACTCCTGGCCAGGCCGAGCAGCGCGTCCAGATCGCACCCGGCAGCCACCTGCGCCCCCATCGCCTCCACGGCCGCCACCGCGGCAGCGCCCCGCTCGGCGACCGGCACCAGCCCCAGGTGCCGTGACGGCGTCTCCACCGGAGCGGCCCGCCGCAACACCCCCAGCACCGGCACCCCGGCCGAGTCCAGCGCCTCGCGCAGCAGCGTCTCGTGCCGGTCGGACGCCACCTTGTTGAGGATCACGCCCCCGACCCGCACCTGCGGGTCCCAGGACGCGAACCCGTGGACCAGCGCCGCCACCGACCGCGACTGCGACGACGCGTCGACCACGAGCACCACCGGCGCCCGCAGCAGCTTGGCGACATGGGCCGTGGACGCCAACTCGCCCTCGCCCGCGGCCCCGTCGTACATCCCCATGACACCCTCGACGACCGCGAGGTCGCACCCGCGGGCACCGTGCGCGAACAGCGGGCCGACCAGCTCCGGCCCGCACAGGTACGCGTCGAGGTTCCGTCCCACCCGCCCGGTCGCGAGCGAGTGGTACCCGGGATCGATGTAGTCCGGCCCGACCTTGTGCGGGGATACGGCGAGCCCCCGCGCGGCGAACGCGGCCATCAACCCCGTGGCGACGGTGGTCTTGCCGCTGCCCGAGGAGGGCGCGGCGACGACCAGCCGTGGAACGGAACCTGTCACCACTCGATGCCCCTCTGGCCCTTCTGGCCCGCGTCCATCGGGTGCTTGACCTTCGACATGTCGGTCACCAGGTCGGCGAAGTCGACGAGCTTCTCGGGAGCGTTGCGCCCGGTGATCACGACGTGCTGGGTCCCGGGCCGCTCCCGCAGCACCTCGATCACCTCGTCGGTGTCGACCCACCCCCAGTGCATGGGGTACGCGAACTCGTCCAGCACGTACAGCCGGTACGTCTCGGCGGCCAGGTCCCGCTTGACCTGCTCCCAGCCCTCGCGGGCCTTCTCCTCGTTGTCCATCTGGGCGTCGCGCTGGACCCAGGACCAGCCCTCGCCCATCTTGTGCCAGTCGACGGTCCCGCCCTCACCGCTGGCGCCGAGCACCCGCAGCGCGTTCTCCTCGCCGACCTTCCACTTGGCCGACTTCACGAACTGGAACACCCCGATCGGCCATCCCTGGTTCCAGGCGCGCAGCGCGAGCCCGAAAGCGGCGGTCGACTTTCCCTTGCCGATCCCCGTGTGCACGACGACCAGCGGCCGGTTACGGCGCTGACGTGTCGTCAGCCCGTCGTCCGGCACCACACTCGGCTGCCCCTGCGGCATTACGCGGCCCTCCTCTGTACGTCCTTCACCAGCCCGGCGATGCTGTCCGCCCGCAGTTCGTCGAGCGTCACCGCCGTACCGCCCAGGTCACCGGCGAGCTGACCGGCCAGCCCCAGCCGCACCGGCCCGGACTCGCAGTCGACGACCACGCAGGCCACCCCGTCCGCGGCGAAGAGCCGCGCGGCGCGCCCCGCGAGGGCGACCGGCTCGGGGCCGCCCGTGGCGCGTCCGTCCGTCACCACGACCACCAGCGGCCGCCGCGCGGGATCCCGCAGCCGCTCCACCCGCAGCACGTCGTGGGCCTTGAGCAGGCCCGCGGCGAGCGGGGTCCGCCCGCCCGTCGGCAGCGACTCCAGCCGGGCCGCCGCCGCGTCCACCGACGAGGTCGGCGGCAGCGCCAGGTCCGCGGCCGACCCGCGGAACGTCACCAGCCCCACCTTGTCCCGCCGCTGGTAGGCGTCCAGCAGCAGCGACAGCACGGCGCCCTTGACGGCGCTCATCCGCTGCCGGGCCGCCATCGACCCGGAGGCGTCGACCACGAACAGCACCAGGTTGCCCTCGCGCCCCTCCCGCGTCGCCTGCCGCAGGTCGTCCCGCCGGACCACGAGCCCCGGTCCGGACCGCCCCCGCGCCCGCTGGTGCGGGGCGGCCGCCTGCACGGTCGCCGCCAGGTGCAGCTTGGTGAGCGTCCCCCGGGGCCGCCGGGCCCCGGTCGTGCGCCCGTGCTCGGTCCGCGCCCGGGACCGCCGCCCCGCGGCACCCTCACCGATCCCGGGCACGCTCAGCACCTTGGCGCGGAAGGGCTCCGCGGCCCGTACGGCGGACTGCTCGCCGCCGCCGGAGGCCTGCGGCGCGCCCTCGTCCTCCCCGGCCTCGGGGCGTGCGCCCGTGTCCCCGCCCTGCGGCCCGGCGTCCGGCGACGGCTGCCCGCCGCCTCCGCCCGGTCCGCCGCCGTCGGGGCCGGGATCGTCGTCCTCCTCGCCGAACTCCTCCAGCGTCTGGTCGAGCTTGTCCTCGTCCAGGCCGGGCGCGTCGAAGGGGTTGCGGCGCCTGCGGTGCGGCAGTGCGAGCAGCGCCGCCTGCCGGACGTCCTCGGCGAGCACGTCCGTCCGCCCGGCCCACGCGGCCAGCGCGGTCGCGGTGCGCGCCATCACGATGTCGGCCCGCATGCCGTCCACCTCGAAGGCGGCACAGGTCGCCGCGATCTGCCGCAGCGCCCCGTCGCCCAGCCGCACCGACGGCAGCAACTCCCGTGCCGCGACGATCCGCCCGCGTACGGAGGCCTCCTCGTCCGCCCAGCGCGCCGCGAAACGGGCCGGGTCGTCGTCGTAGGCGAGCCTGCGCCGCACGACCTCCACCCGCTGGTCCGGCTCCCGCGAGGCCGCGACCTCGACGGTCAGCCCGAAGCGGTCGAGCAACTGCGGTCGCAGTTCGCCCTCTTCGGGGTTCATGGTGCCCACGAGGAGGAAGCGGGCGGCGTGCCGGACGGAGACGCCCTCGCGCTCCACGTACGACGCGCCCATCGCGGCAGCGTCCAGCAGCAGGTCGACGAGGTGGTCGTGGAGCAGGTTGACCTCGTCGACGTAGAGGATCCCGCGGTGGGCGTCGGCGAGGAGGCCGGGCTCGAAGGCCTTCACGCCCTCCGCCAGCGCCCGTTCGATGTCGAGGGCACCGACTAGCCGGTCCTCGGAGGCACCGACGGGCAACTCCACCATGCGGGCCGGGCGCCGGGTCCCCGGACCCGGCTCGTGCGGTCCGTCCGGGCAGGACGGATCCGGCGCCGACGGGTCACAGGAGAAACGGCAGCCCGGCACGACGGCCACCTCGGGCAGCAGCGCCGAAAGGGCCCGCACGGCCGTGGACTTGGCGGTGCCCTTCTCGCCGCGCACCAGCACGCCGCCGACCGCCGGGGAGACGGCGTTCAGCAGCAGCGCCAGACGCAGGTCGTCCTGACCGACGACGGCCGTAAAGGGGAAGGGGGTGGTCACTGGTCGCCCTCCAAGTCGCCTTCCAGCTCCAGATAGGTCGCGCGCAGCCGCTCCAGCGTCTCGGCGTCCGGCTCGGCCCACAGCCCGCGCTCGGCCGCCTCCAGCAGCCGTTCGGTGATGCCGCGCAGCGCCCATGGGTTGGACTGCTTCATGAACTCCCGGTTCTCCGGGGCGAAGACGTACTCGGCGCTGAGCTTCTCGTACATCCAGTCGTCGACGACGCCGGCCGTGGCGTCGTACCCGAAGAGGTAGTCCACGGTCGCCGCCATCTCGAAGGCGCCCTTGTAACCGTGCCGGCGCATGGCCGCCATCCAGCGCGGGTTGACCACACGGGCGCGGAAGACCCGGTGGGTCTCCTCGCCGAGCGTGCGGGTCTTCACCTGGTCCGGGGTGGCCGAGTCGCCGACGTACGCCTCGGGGCTCTCGCCCGTCAGATGGCGCACCATGGCCACCATGCCGCCGTGGTACTGGAAGTAGTCGTCGGCGTCGACGAGGTCGTGCTCGCGGGTGTCGACGTTCTTCGCGGCGACGTTGATCCGCCGGAACGCCGTCTCCATGTCGCCGCGCGCGGCCCGCCCGTCGAGCCCGCGCCCGTAGGCGTAACCGCCCCACACCGCGTACACCTCGGCGAGGTCGGCGTCCGAGCGCCAGTTGCGGGCGTCGATCAACGGCAGCAGGCCGGCGCCGTACGCGCCCGGCTTGGAACCGAAGATGCGGGCGGTGGCCCGGCGCCGGTCGCCGTGCCCGGCGGTGTCCTCGTCGGCGTGCGCCTTCACGAAGTTGCGCTCGGCGGGCTCGTCCAGCTCCGCGACCGTGCGCACGGCGTCGTCGATCAGACCGACCACATGGGGGAAGGCGTCCCGGAAGAACCCGGAGATGCGGACCGTGACGTCCACGCGCGGCCTGCCGAGTTCGGCGAGGGGCACCACCTCGAAGCCGGTCACCCGGCGCGAGGCGTCGTCCCACACCGGCCGGCAGCCCAGCAGCGCCAGGATCTCGGCGATGTCGTCGCCCTGGGTGCGCATCGCGGACGTGCCCCACACCGTCAGTCCGACGGACTTCGGGTACTCGCCGGTGTCCTGCAGATAGCGCTGGACGAGCGAGTCGGCGAGCGACTGCCCGACCTCCCAACTCAGCCTGGACGGAATCGCCTTGGGGTCGACGGAGTAGAAGTTGCGGCCGGTCGGCAGGACGTTGACCAGACCGCGGGTGGGGGAGCCGGAGGGGCCGGCGGGGACGTAACCGCCGTCCAGCGCCTTGAGGATGTGGCCGATCTCGTCGGTGGTGCGGGCGAGCCGCGGCACGACCTCCGTGCACGCGAACTCCAACACGGCGACCGCGTCCGGGAGTTCGGTACGCAGCACCTCGCGCACCAGCGGGCCGCTCTCGGCGGCCGCCCAGCCGCGCTCCTCCATGCCCTCCGTGACCCGCCTGCACAGCTGCTCCAGCAGGTCGATCGCGTCGGCGGCTGTACGGGAGGGCCCCTCGACGAGATCCGTCAGCTCGACCGGCACCTTCACGGGCGCACCCGGCTCGGCGAGCAACTCCTTCTCGACGAGCCCGAAGTGGGCCGCGAGACAGGCCCGGAGCCCCGGCAGCGCGTTCGCCTGCCCGCCCCACACCTGCGAGGCGCGCAGCACGGCGAGCACGAGATTGACCCGCGGTTCACCGACCGGACCGCCGCCGAGGATGTGCAGACCGTCCCTGATCTGCACGTCCTTGATCTCGCACAGATAGCCGTCGATGTGCATGACGAACTCGTCGAACGCCTCGTCGTCCGGTTGCTCGTCCACGTGCAGGTCGTGGTGGAGCTCGGCCGCCTTCACCAGCGTCCAGATCTGGGCCCGGACGGCGGGCGCCTTGGTCGGGTCCAGGTCGGAGACGAGCGCGTACTCGTCGAGCAGCTGCTCCAGCTTCGCCAGGTCGCCGTAGGTGTCGGCGCGGGCCATCGGCGGCACGAGGTGGTCGACGACCGTGGCGTGCCCGCGCCGCTTGGCCTGGGTGCCCTCACCAGGGTCGTTGACGATGAACGGGTACACCAGCGGCAGTTCGCCCAGCACGGCGTCCGGCGCGCAGCCGCCGCTCAGTCCGAGTCCCTTGCCGGGCAGCCACTCCATTGTGCCGTGCTTGCCCATGTGGACGATGGCGTCGGCGCCGAACGAGTTCTCCAGCCAGCGGTACGCGGCCATGTAGTGGTGCGACGGCGGCATGTCGGGGTCGTGGTAGATCGCGATCGGGTTCTCGCCGAAGCCGCGCGGCGGCTGGATCATCACGACGACGTTCCCGAACCGCAGGCACGCCAGCACGATGTCGTCCCCGTCGACGTACAGCGAGCCCGGCGGCTCGCCCCACGCCTCCAGCATCCCTTCGCGCAGGGCGGGATCGAGCTTGTCGAACCACGCCCGGTAGTCGGCGAGCGGCACCCGCGCGGGCGCGGCGGCCAGCTGCTCCTCGGTCAGCCACTCCACGTCGTGACCGCCGGCCTCGATCAGCCGGTGAATCAACTCGTCGCCGTTGTCCGGGTATTCGGTGAGCGAGTACCCGGCCGCCCGCAGCGCGTCCAGCACCCGCACCGCGGACGCGGGCGTGTCCAGCCCCACCGCGTTGCCGACCCGGGAGTGCTTCGTCGGGTACGCCGTGAAGACCAGCGCCAGCTTCTTGTCGGCGTTCGCCTTGTGCTTCAGAGCCGCGTGCCGTACGGCGATCCCGGCCACCCGCGCGGCCCGCTCGGGGTCGGCGACGTACACGGGAACGTCGTCGGGACCCTGCTCCTTGAAGGAGAACGGCACGGTGATCAGCCGCCCGTCGAACTCCGGGATCGCGACCTGCATCGCCGCGTCCATGGGGGACAGGGCCGCGTCGGACTCGTCCCAGGCCGCCCTGGACGAGGTGAGGCAGAGCCCCTGGAGCACGGGCACGTCGAGGTCGGCGAGCGCCCCGATGTCCCAGGCCTCCTCGTCGCCGCCCGCCGAGGCCTGCGAGGCGTGTGTGCCGCCGGCGGCGAGGACGGTGGCCACGAGCGCGTCGGCACCGCCGAGGATCTCGTACAGCCCGGGGTCCGCGCCGCGCAGCGAACCGCAGTACACGGGAAGGGCGTTGGCGCCGCGCGCCTCGATCGCCTGGCACAGGGTGTCCACGAACGCGGTGTTGCCGCTCAGTTCATGGGCCCGGTAGAAGAGCACGCCCACGGTCGGGCGGCCGTCGACGCTCTCGTACGAGCCGTGGACGCCGTACTCCGGCATCTTGTGCGGCTCGACGAAGCCCTCGCCCGTCAGCAGCACGGTGTCCGACAGGAACCGGGCCAGCTCGGTCAGGTTGGCCGGTCCGCCCTCGACGAGGTACTTCAGCGCCTCGGCGACCACACCCGCGGGCACGGACGACTCGGCCATCAGCTCCGCGTCCGGCACGGTCTCGCCGCCGAGCAGCACGGTCGGGACACCGGACGCCTTCAGCGCGGCGAGCCCGTCCTCCCACGCCCGCTTGCCGCCGAGCAGCCGTACGACGGCGATGTCGGCGCCCTCGACGAGCCCCGGCAGCTCCTCGGCGACGTTCACCCGCATCGGGTTGCCGATCCGGTAGTCGGCGCCGGTCGCGGCCCGCGCCGCCAACAGGTCCGTGTCGGCGGTGGACAACAACAACACAGTGCTCATGCGGGCGCTCCCGGTGGAATGAATGGCAGTCCTTGCGGCGCGCCGGACTCGATGAGCCGCCACAGCGCGTCCGTGTCCGCGTGCTGTTCGATCAGGTCGCCGAGCCGGTCGAGCTGCTCCTCGCGCAGCGCGGCGAACGATGTGTCGCCGGCCGGCACGAAACGGCGGTCCGCGGCGGCCGCCACCTCGCGCAGGAAGGCGCGCCGGAAACCGTCCGACTCCAGCGAGCCGTGCCAGTGCGTGCCCCAGGTCTGGCCGACCCGGCAGCCGTCGAGGAAGGGTTCCCCTCCGCTCAGGGAGGCGACCCCGTGATGGATCTCGTACCCCTCGACCCGCTCGCCGAGGGCTTCGCCCACCGGCCGGGTGAGGGTCTTCTCGCGGGCGAACCGCACCCGCACGGGCAGGACTCCGAGGCCCGGCACATGCCCCCGCCGGCTCTCCACCTCGTCCTCGATGTGCTCGCCGAGGACCTGGAAGCCGCCGCAGACACCGAGGATCGGGCGCTGTTCGGCGGCCCTGCGGCGCAGCGCGTCGGCCAGTCCCCGCTCGTGCAGCCACTCCAGGGCCCGGACGGTCCCTCGGGTCCCCGGGATCACCACCAGGTCCGCGTCCGCCAGCTCCTCGGGCCGGTCCACGAACCGCACGACGACCCCCGGTTCGGCGGCCAGCGCGTCGACGTCCGTGAAGTTGGACATCAGCGGGATCGCGCAGACCGCGACCCGCAGCACGTCCTCGCCCACCGGCGGGGCGGTGTTGGACTCCCGCACGGTCCCGCGCAGGGAGACCCGGAGCCCGTCCTCCTCGTCGATGCCGAGCCCGTGCCGGAAGGGCAGGACGCCGTACGTGCGCCGCCCGGTGAGCCCGTGCAGCATGTCGAGGCCGGGCTCCAGGAGGCTGACGTCGCCCCGGAACTTGTTGACCAGGAACCCCGCGACGAGCGCCTGGTCCTCGGGGGAGAGGAGCGCGACCGTCCCGAAGAAGGAGGCGAAGACGCCCCCGCGGTCGATGTCCCCGACGACCAGCACGGGCAGCCCGGCGTTCCGGGCGATGCCCATGTTCACGATGTCCGTGCGCCTGAGGTTGATCTCGGCCGGACTGCCCGCCCCTTCGCAGATCACCGCGTCATACGTGCCCCGCAGTTCGGCGAGACAGTCGAGAACGGTCCCGAGGAGCTTCTGCTGCCGCCCGCCGTGATACCCCCGCGCGCTCAACTCGCCCACGGGCCGGCCCATCAGCACGACCTGACTGCTCTGCTCGCCCCCCGGCTTCAGCAGCACCGGGTTCATCAGCGCGGTCGGCTCGATCCGGCACGCCTGGGCCTGCATGGCCTGCGCCCGCCCGATCTCGGCGCCCTCACGCGTCACGAACGAGTTCAGGGACATGTTCTGCGCCTTGAACGGCGCGACCTTGACGCCCTGTCGCACCAGCCAGCGGCAGATCCCGGCGGTGACGACGCTCTTGCCCGCGTCGGAGGTGGTACCGGCGACGAGCAGCCCACCGCCGCTCATGACGCACGTCCCCTCAGCAGGGCGCGCGCGGCAACGCTCACGCCGAGCGCGAGCAGTCCGACGCGCCGCGACAGCCGCACGGCCCGCTCGATGTCCCCGACCTCCACGGGCCGCCCCTCCCTGTTCAGCACGGGCCGGTGCTCGACCCGCCCTCCGTACGACAAGGTCCCGCCCAGGCGCACCCCGAGCGCTCCCGCGAACGAGGCCTCCACCGGACCGGCGTTGGGGCTCGGGTGCCGGCCGGCGTCGGCGCGCCAGGCCCGTACCGCCCCCGCCGGGTCACCCCCGGCGACCGTCGCGAGCCCGGCCGTCAGCCTGGCCCCCGGCCATCCGGCCACGTCGTCCAGCCGCGCCGAGGCCCACCCGTAGCGCCGGTAACGGGCCGACCGGTGCCCGACCATGGCGTCCAGTGTGTTCACGGCCCGGAAGCCCAGCAGCCCCGGCACACCGCCGACGGCCCCCCACACCAGCGCCCCGACCACCGCGTCGGAGGTGTTCTCGGCGACCGACTCCACCACGGCCCGCGCGATCCCGTCGGCGTCCAGCGCCTGCGGATCCCGCCCGCACAGATGCGGCAGCCGTGCCCGGGCGGCCTCGACGTCCCCCGCCTCCAGGGCCCGTCCCACGGTCCGTGCCTCGCGCGCGAGCGACGTGCCGCCGACCACGGCCCAGGTGGCGGCGGCGGTCAGCGCGACGGAAGCGGTACGGGAGGGACGTACGAGCGACTGTGCCGCGGCGCCGAGGGCCACGGCACCGCCCACGCACACGGCGGTGTGCAGCGCGCCCCACCCGCGGTGGTCACGCCACAGCACTCTTTCCACGGCGCCGGCGGCACGCCCGAACACGGCGACCGGATGTCCGCGGCGTGGATCGCCGAGGAGCTGGTCACCGAGGAGTCCGGCGGCGGCGCCGTACGCGAAGACGCGATCGGCCCGCACCGGCTCAGCCCGCCAAGGGGTCGGGCGGGACCGGGGTGGTGAACCTCAACAGGCAGCCGCGCATGGCGATATGTCCTCACTCAGGGTGTCCGCGCCCTGGTTCGACGAGACCGGCGGTGGGAGTTCCTGGCTCCCGGGGCTATCTACCCCGGTGACAGTGGCGGGACCGCGCCGGAATCTCACCGGCTTCCTCCCTTGCCGCCGTACATGGCTCCGGCAGTCCACCACGCGCCCGAACGGCAGTCAACTTGCCGTTGACCTGCGACGCGGGAGTGTGCTGAGGCCCACACGCAGGGGGTCGCCGGGGTCACCGGAACGCGTGATGCCGGGACGGATCACCGTCCCGGCATCACAGGTGCGTTCGAGGCTCAGGCCTTGTTCATGATCAGCGAGATTCCGTACGCGACGGCCGCCGCGCATCCCGCGAAGGCCACGTAGGCCCCGGTCGCCGCGAGAGCGGCCGAGTTGCCCTCGGCCACGGCCCGCTCCTTGCGGGACAGGCCCATCACGCCGAGGGTGAACAGGGCGACGAGACCCACGGTGACCGCGAGGCTGACGCCGAAGACGGAGCCCAGAGCTGCCCAGTCGATCTTCATGCTGCTGATTCCTTCGTTACCTGATGCTCGGGACTCAGACGGCGGCCGGCGGGTTCACCGGCTCCGTGGTCGGGGTCGTGGCCGGCGCCGCGATGGTGGCCGTCAGCTCCTCGGTGACCGTGCCCGCGGGCGGCGGGGTCACGGCGGCGATGGCCGTGGTCACCACGCCGGGCGGTTCCTCGGTCTCGTTGACGTTGGACGCGTCGACGACCTCGCGGCGCGAGAGCTTCCAGATCGCGGCGCTCGCGGCGACCAGGAAGACGGCGACGACGGCGGTGCCCCAGTCTCCGAGGTCCGTCACGGACTCGGCGCCCGCGCCGACGAGCGCGGCGGCCGGGAGGGTGAGAACCCAGGCGACCAGCATCCGGGTCGCGGTCGACCAGCGCACCACACCGCCCTTGCGGCCCAGGCCCGCACCCATCACGGAGCCGGAGACGACGTGCGTGGTGGACAGCGAGAAGCCGAGGTGCGAGGAGGCCAGGATCGCCGTGGCTGCGCTGGTCTGGGCGGCGAAGCCCTGCTGCGGCTGCAGCTCGGTCAGGCCCTTGCCCATGGTGCGGATGATGCGCCAGCCGCCGATGTAGGTGCCGAGCGCGATGGCGAGACCGGCGGAGAGGATGACCCAGGTGGGCGGGTCGGCGTCGGGGGCGACGACTCCGCCGGCGACCAGGGCGAGCGTGATGATGCCCATGGTCTTCTGTGCGTCGTTCGTGCCGTGCGCCAGGGAGACCAGGCCGGCGGAGGCGACCTGCCCGGCGCGGTAGCCCTTGGCGGAGGCCTTGCCGTCGGCCTTCTTGTCCAGGGTGTAGGAGAAGCGCGTCGCGAGGAACGCGGCCAGACCGGCCACGATCGGTGCGGCGAGCGCCGGCAGGAGAACCTTGGTCGCGAGCACGTCGCCGTGCACGGCACCGAAGCCGGCCGAGGCGACGGTGGCGCCGATCAGACCACCCATGAGGGCGTGCGAGGAGCTGGAGGGCAGCCCCACCAGCCAGGTCAGCAGGTTCCAGAGGATCGCGCCGACCAGAGCGGCGAAGATGACCTCGGGACGGATGCCGGTCTCGTCGACGAGACCCTTGGAGATCGTGTTGGCGACCTCCACGGAGAGGAAAGCGCCCACAAGGTTCAGCACGGCGGACATGGCCACCGCGACCTTGGGCTTGAGTGCACCGGTCGAGATGGTCGTGGCCATCGCGTTGGCGGTGTCGTGGAAACCGTTCGTGAAATCGAACGCGAGTGCGGTTACCACCACAATCGCGAGGATCAGCGAGAAGTTTTCCATTTACCCAGGCAATCGTTCGAAGTCATCGGACGGTTGACCGTAAATAACCTGGGTGAACGGAAGATGAACTGAGGTGGGCATCAGGGTGTCGGAAAACAGCCGTCCGGGGTGAACCGGCTCGGCACGACCACCTGGCTCCAGTCCACCATGCCCGTCTCGCTCGGCCCGTGGCACCCGTGCCCGGCGCCGGAGGTTGTATGCGATGTCGAGTCGGAGCGTCGGTTTCCGTCCTGAAGTGCCCCACCCGGAGACGGGCCGGCACCCTCTTTGGCAGGATCGCGGCATGGCTGATCAGCGGCGGGACCAGGGTGACGGGCGGGATCTCCGAAAGGACGCGCGGGACGTGCCGCGGGGACGGGCGAGGACCGCGCTCCCCGAGGAGACGCGCGCCTGGGAGGCCCTCGTCGCCACGGCCCGCCGCACCGTCACCGAGGGCCTGGTCGTCGGCACCTCCGGCAACGTCTCGGTACGGGTCGGCGACACCGTCCTGGTCACCCCCTCCGGCGTGCCGTACGACCGCCTCACCCCGGACGACATCACGGGGGTCGCCCTCGACGGGCGCCAGGTCCTCGGCACCCTGGTCCCGACCAGCGAGCTGCCCATGCACCTCGCGATCCACCGCTCCACCGACGCCCGCGCCGTCGTCCACACCCACGCCGTGCACGCGACGGCCGTCTCGACCCTCGTCCCCGAGCTCCCGACGATCCATTACATGTCCGCCGCCCTCGGCGGACCCGTCCGAGTCGCCCCCTATGCGACCTACGGCACCGACGAGTTGGCCGAGAACATGCTGCTCGCCCTCGCCGGCCGCTCGGCCTGCCTCCTGCAGAACCACGGCACGATGGCTTACGGCGCCACCCTCGACCAGGCCTACGACCGCACGGCCCAACTGGAGTGGATGTGCCGCCTGTGGCTGACGGCGTCCTCGGTGCCGGGCCTGTCACCGACCCTGCTGACCCGCGAACAGCTGGACGAGGTGGGGGAGAAGCTCAAGGGGTACGGGCAGCGCTGACCCGGGCGTCACGGGGTAACCGGGACGGCGTGAGCACACCACATCGCCGCCGCACGACATCACCCCGCCCCCGCCTTCCGCTGGCCGGTCACCGGTACCGCCAGGACACTGGACAGGTGCGTACTGTCAGAGCGACGGCCGCCGCCGTCACCGTAGCCCTCGCCGCCGGCGCGGCCTCCGTGGCCGCCGGCCGCTTCGCCAGCGGCGCCGCGCTCAAGGCGGCGCCCGGCAGGCCCCTGCCCACGGAGCCCCGCCTCACCGTGCACGCCACCGCGGCCGGCCGCGTCACCCTCACCCGCGACCTGGCGGCCCTGCGCCCCGGCACCTACGGTCTCGCGGGCGACGCCAGTCACGCGGTCGTCGGCCCCGTCCTCGACTCCGCCGAACACTCCGCCGACACCGTCGTGCGCCGGCTGGAACGTGTCACGCACGGCACCCTCGAACGTCGCGACAAGGTGTGGTTCACCCCCAACCTCCACGTCGGCAACCCCCGCGACGCCCTCGGCCTTGACCACACCGACGTCGACATCCCCGGCGAACTCGGCTCCCTGCCCGCCTGGTTCGTCCCCGGCGTGCGCGACACCTGGATCATCGCGGTGCACGGCCTCGGCACCACCCGCGAACTGTCCATGAACGTCATGGAGTTCCTGCACCGCCAGCGCTTCCCGGTCCTCGCCCCGGCCTACCGCGGCGACCTCGGCGCCCCCCGCTCCCCGGACGGCCTGAACCACCTCGGCGAGACCGAGTGGCGCGACCTGGACGCGGCGATCCGCTACGCCATGAGCCACGGCGCCGGACGCGTCGTCCTGCACGGCTGGTCCACCGGCGCCGCGATGGCCCTGCTCGCCGCCGCGCACTCCGGTCTGCGCGGGCGGATCTCCGGGCTGATCCTGGACTCCCCGGTGCTCGACTGGCCGACGACCCTGCGCGCCCTCGCCGCGGCACACCGCACCCCCGGCGCCCTGCTGCCGCTCGCGGTGCGCGCCGCGCAGGGCCGCACCGGACTCGACCGCGACCGCACCGCCGAGACCGTCCGGCTCACCGTCCCGACCCTGCTCTTCCACGGCCCCGACGACACCCTGGCCCCCTGGGAGCACTCCCGCCACCTCGCCGACGCCCACCCCAACCTGGTCGCCCTGCACACCGTCCGGGGCGCCCCGCACTCGGCCATGTGGAACGCCGACCCGAAGGCCTACGAAGAGGCCCTGCGCCGCTTCCTGACGCCGCTGATGTAACCCCACCGGGGCGCGGGCCCTTATGGCGGGTCCTGCGCCGGCCTTCGGGGCGCTTCTGACCCATCCTGCGCCGGCCTTCGGGGCGCTTCTGGCGCATCCTGCGCCGGACCTCGGGGCCCTCCTGGTAGACGGCCGCGCCGGCTCTCGGCGGTCTTCCGGTGGTTCTCCGCGCCGGCTCTCGGCGGTCTTCCGGTGGTTCTCCGCGCCGGCTCTCGGCGGTCTTCCGGTGGTTCTCCGCGCCGGCTCTCGGCGGTCTTCCGGTGGTTCTCCGCGCCGGCTCTCGGCGGTCTTCCGGTGGTTCTCCGCGCCGGCTCTCGGCGGTCTTCCGGTGGTTCTCCGCGCCGGCTCTCGGCGGCCTCCCGGTGGGTCTCCGCGGCCGCCCTCGGCCGGCTTCCGGCGGGCCTCCGCAACGCCCTTCGGCGCGAACCGTTGGCCCCGGTTCCGTTTAACCTCGAACCGGTGGCCTGATCTCGGTCCCGGGCCGCCCTCAGGGTGCCGCCCTTGGCCAGTCCCGTCGCCGCCCGTGACCTTCCGTTTGGGTTTTCGGACCGTCAACCGGAAGACTGCACCCGTGACGTCCCGTATCCCGCGCGACTCCAGGCTTCGACTCGTCCGCCCGCGACCCCTGGCCGCCGCCCCCACAGCTGTGAACCAGCGGCGCCCGCGCCGCCCCGCGCCCCGCCCCCCGGAGGGCACACCGGCCCCCGCGGAGCTGGCCAGAATGGCTCGCTCCCAACTGGCCGCCGCCGCCCGCGTCGCCCGCTGGGCCGACGTCGCGCTCGGCCCGGGCAGCGACGGCGCGGGAGACGGCAAGGCCACCCTCGCCGACCCGACCGCCGAACGCGCCGCCCGGGACCTCGGCCTGACCGCCGCTCAGGTCCGCGCCGACTGGGACACCGCCCGCCTCGCCGGCCTCGTCGAGGTGCACGGCGACAGCGCCCGCCCCGGCTGGCGGCTGCGCGCCTGGAACCGCGACGACAGCGCCGTGCTGCGCGGCTGGGTCGCCCTCTTCGACGCCTGGTCGCTCGCCTACCCGGAGCCCGCGGACCACGAGCCCGCCGCCGTCGCCGAGGTCGTCTCGGCCATGCCCCAGGTGCTCTCCTTCCTCCAGCTCTCCGCCGGGCCCGTCCCCGTCGAGCAGCTCCTCGACCTGCTGGAGCAGCGCGTCACCGAACTGCGCACCGAGCGCTGCGAGATCCCCTACGGCCCGCAGCCCGAGCCCGTCGAGCCCCCGCGGTCCGAGGACACACCTCTCGCCCCGCTCCTGGACTGGGCCCTGCACGCCCTCGCCTCGGTCGGCGCCCTCACCTACGGCGACGGGCACGCCACGCTCACCCCGCTCGGCAGCTGGGCGGTCTGGGTCAAGCTCGAGCAGATCTGTGTGGCCGCGCAGAGCCCCGCAGGGAACATCGAGGCCGTCGCCGAGGAGATGCTGCGCGGCTGCGCCCAGCTCCGCCCGAACGCGGCCCGCGCCGAGTACCGCGCCTGGCTCGCCGCCCGCCCGGTCGGCAGCGCCGTCACCGAGCTGATCGCCGCCGCCCGCGGCGACGACGCCCTGCTGCGCGGCCTCGCCTTCGAGGCGCTGCGCGTGGTCGGCGCTCCCGCCGAGCCCGACGTCCGCGCCGTCGCCGAGGAGCCCACCCTGCGGCCGTACGCCCTGCTCTGGCTCGCCGAGCACGACGGCGCCGACGCCGAGGACGCCCACGAGGTGCTCACCCGGGAGGAGGCCACCTGGCTGTGGGTGGACACCGCGGCCGCCGTCGCCGACCACGGTGAGGCCCCGATGCTCGTGCGGCACCTGGAGTCCGCCGTGCAGCCCACCGTGCCCATGCTCCTCGACGAGGTGCGCGCCGTCGGCCACCCCCGCACCGTCCAGGTCCTGGTCGCCCTCGCCGCCGCCCACCCCGACCCGGCCCTCGCCAAGGCCGTGCGCCGGGCCGCCTTCCAGGTGCACACCGGAGGGAACTGACAGGTGCGCACCGGAGGGAACCGACAGGTGCGCACCGGGGGGAGCCGAGAGTGCCGTAACGAACACCCGGACGCCGGAAAAGTGCTTGCACGGCCCCGTTAGACTTCCCCCATGGCCATTCTCCTCGCGCATTAGACGGCGGGAACGTCCTCAGCCGCCCACCCGTCACATCCCATATCCGCCCTGGAGTCTGTCCGTGATCTCCGCCTCCGGTATCGAGCTGCGCGCCGGCGCCCGAGTCCTCATCGAGTCCGCCACCTTCCGTGTCGCCAAGGGCGACCGGATCGGCCTGGTCGGCCGCAACGGCGCCGGCAAGACCACCCTCACCAAGTGCCTGGCCGGCGAGGGCATCCCCGCCGGCGGCACCATCACGCGCTCCGGCGAGGTCGGGTACCTCCCCCAGGACCCCCGCACCGGCGACCTCGACGTCCTCGCCCGCGACCGCATCCTCTCCGCCCGCGGCCTGGACGTCCTGCTGCGCAAGATGCGCGAGAACGAACAGCGCATCGCCAACGGCCAGGGCGCCACCCGCGAGAAGGCGCTCAAGCAGTACGAGCGCCAGGAGACCGAGTTCCTGACCAAGGGCGGGTACGCGGCCGAGGCCGAGGCCGCCACGATCGCCGCGGCGCTCAACCTGCCCGACCGGGTCCTGGGCCAGCCGCTGCACACGCTCTCCGGCGGTCAGCGCCGCCGGATCGAGCTGGCGCGCATCCTGTTCTCCGACGCGGACACCCTGCTGCTGGACGAGCCCACCAACCACCTCGACGCGGACTCGATCATCTGGCTGCGGGACTACCTCAAGACCTACCGCGGCGGCTTCATCGTGATCTCCCACGACGTCGACCTGGTCGAGACGGTCGTCAACAAGGTGTTCTACCTGGACGCAAACCGCGCCCAGATCGACGTCTACAACATGGGCTGGAAGCTCTACCAGCAGCAGCGTGAGGCCGACGAGAAGCGCCGCAAGCGCGAGCGGCAGAACGCGGAGAAGAAGGCCGCCGCCCTCCATTCGCAGGCCGACAAGATGCGGGCCAAGGCGACCAAGACGGTCGCCGCGCAGAACATGGCCAAGCGCGCCGACAAGCTCCTCGCCGGCCTCGAGGCGGTGCGGATGCAGGACAAGGTCGCCAAGCTCCGCTTCCCCGAGCCCGCGCCCTGCGGCAAGACCCCGCTGACCGCCGAGGGCCTGTCGAAGTCGTACGGCTCCCTGGAGATCTTCACTGACGTCGACCTGGCCATCGACAAGGGCTCCCGGGTGGTCATCCTCGGCCTCAACGGCGCCGGCAAGACCACCCTGCTCCGGCTCCTCGCGGGCGTCGAGCAGCCCGACACCGGCGCGGTCGTCCCCGGTCACGGCCTCAAGCTCGGCTACTACGCCCAGGAGCACGAGACCCTCGACGCCGACCGCAGCGTCCTGGAGAACATGCGCTCGGCCGCCCCCGACATGGACCTCGTGGAGGTCCGCAAGGTGCTCGGCTCCTTCCTGTTCTCCGGCGACGACGTCGACAAGCCCGCCGGCGTCCTGTCCGGCGGCGAGAAGACCCGCCTCGCCCTGGCCACGCTCGTGGTGTCCGCCGCGAACGTCCTGCTGCTCGACGAGCCGACCAACAACCTCGACCCCGCCAGCCGCGAGGAGATCCTCGGCGCCCTGCGCACCTACAAGGGCGCGGTCGTCCTCGTCACCCACGACGAGGGCGCCGTCGAGGCGCTGCAGCCGGAGCGCATCATCCTGCTGCCGGACGGCGTCGAGGACCTGTGGGGTGCCGACTACGCGGACCTCGTGGCCCTGGCCTGAGGGTCATCACCGCTTGATCGAATGCGTGATCAACGGCGTATGGATCATTCGGCCGACCGGTGATCCACCATCTGTGTGAGATCTCCTCGTACCGTCGTGTGTCCTACATCCATTTCGCGGCCGAGTCCTTTATCGACAAGGGCTCGGCCGTCGTATGCCTCTGACCTGGCGGTTGTCCGAAAGAACCCGTTCGGCGGTACGAACGCTCCGACGTGGAATTGCTGATTCCGCATGTGGGGATGCGCTCCTGTCGTCACAACCCTGTCTCACGGACCTTGCCGAATGGGTGGCCATCGCGCCCCGGAGGGGTGATCATGAGGAGACCAGAGCGCACTTCCCATGAGGAGGCACGGGTGGCCGAGACTCTGAAGAAGGGCAGCCGGGTGACCGGCGCCGCGCGCGACAAGCTCGCGGCAGACCTGAAGAAGAAGTACGACTCCGGTGCGAGCATTCGGGCACTGGCCGAGGAAACCGGCCGCTCGTATGGCTTCGTGCATCGGATGCTCAGCGAGTCCGGCGTCACGCTTCGTGGGCGTGGCGGCGCGACACGGGGCAAGAAGGCCGCCTCGTCCTGACCCTGGCGGCCCATCGGCTTCGATGGTGGCCACCCGGTCGGTCGGCTGACCGGCCGGGTGGTTACTGTGCAGTCACTTAGCTTGTACGTCTGCTCTGCTGACCGCACTCATCGGAGGCGCCCCATGGCCACGCCCGCCAAGGACCTCGGTCCCGTACTCGACAAGGACGGCGTACGGCTCACCGTCGACGACGCGATCGCCACGGTGACCCTGACCAACCCGGCCAAGCGCAACGCGCAGAGCCCCGCCATGTGGCGTGCGCTCGCCGAGGCCGGGCGGGTCCTGCCGGGCTCCGTCCGGGTCGTCGTGCTGCGTGCCGAGGGGCAGTCCTTCTCCGCCGGCCTCGACCGGCAGATGTTCACGCCCGAGGGCATCGAGGGCGAGTCGACGTTCATCGACCTGGCACGCAGCAGCGACGGTGAACTCGACGCGAGCATCGCCGGCTTCCAGGACGGTTTCACCTGGTGGCGGCGCAGCGACCTGATCTCCGTCGCCGCCGTACAGGGGCATGCCATCGGGGCGGGCTTCCAGCTCGCCCTCGCCTGTGACCTGCGCGTCGTCGCCGACGACGTGCAGTTCGCCATGCGCGAGACCGGCCTCGGACTGGTGCCGGACCTGACGGGCACGCACCCGCTCGTCGGGCTCGTCGGCTACGCCCGCGCCCTGGAGATCTGCGTCACCGGCCGCTTCGTCCAGGCCGAGGAGGCGGTCGCCACCGGCCTCGCCAACCTCGCCGTCCCCGCCGACCAGCTCGACGCCGCCGTACGCGACCTCGCGTCGGCGATCCTGGCCGCGCCCCGGGACGCCGTGATTGAGACCAAGGCACTGATCCGCGGGGCGCAGGGCCGTTCCTACGACGACCAGCGGGCCGCCGAGCGGGCCGCGCAGGCCAGGCGGCTGCGGGATCTGGCCGGCCTCGGCGAGTGACCCCTCAGACGATCGCCGTGACCAGCACCGCCACCGTCGGGTGATCCGGTAGCGCCTCGGCGACCACCGCACGGACCTCCCGGGCCACCTCCACGGCCCGGTGGTCCGCGCGCACCGCGATCTCCACGCGCGCGTGGCGGCGCGGCAGGGCGCCCTCCCGGTGGCGTTCCTCGATGTGCACCGCGCGGCCCAGGACGGCGGTGAGACGGTCGACGCCCGGGACCGACAGCGCGGCGGACACCGCGCGCGTCTCCTCCCCGGCGGCGGGCTCGCCGGCGCGCGGCGGCTCGGGCGGTGGTAGCGGGGCCGGTTGCGGTTCCTCTTCCAGCAGGGACGTGATCCGCAGGTCCACCTCCGACACGGTCAGGCCGAGCAGTCGCGTCGCCGCGTCCGCCAGCGTCGTCCGCACGCGGGCGGCCGTCTCCGGCAGCGGCTCGGCCGGCGAGGCGACGAAGTCCACCGTCACCCGCAGCGGACCGGGCGGCAGGGCGCTCGGCGGCGGCGGTACGACGGGCTCGTCCGTGTCCCGCGGATCGGCGAGCGCGATACGGAGCGCGTCCAGCCGTACCCCGCGCAGTTCCCCCATGGCCCGCCGCAGCGCCGCCGCAGCGGCCTCCTCAGAGATCCACGCGCCGTCGCGCGGTCCACCCAGTGGCAGCAGCCTGCCCAGTCCCAGCCGGTTCCGCACCGTGCGCGTCCATCCGTCCGCCGTCATTCCTCCAGCCTGCCGCATCCCTGGCGCGCGGTGGCGCAACCCCACTTACCGTGGTCACAGGACGACGAACCGAAAGGGACGTGCCGCGATGACCGACATGACGGAACCGAGCCGGACGGGGACCTCGGGGGTCGAGACAGACGTGCCGGAGACCTCCGGCACACGGAAGGCGCAGATGACCCGGCGCGGCGGCGGAGACCCCGGCGCACGCGGCCGGACGACGATCGCCGACGGCGTCGTGGAGAAGATCGCCGGGCTGGCCGCCCGGGACGTGCTCGGCGTACACGCCCTGGGCAGCGGGCTCAGCCGCACCTTCGGCGCCGTGCGCGACCGGGTGCCCGGTGGCTCGAAGTCCGTGACGCGCGGGGTGAAGGTCGAGGTCGGCGAGGTGCAGACGGCACTCGACCTGGAGCTCGTCGTCGACTACGGCGTGTCGATCTCCGACGTCGCCCGCGCCGTGCGCGAGAACGTCATCGCGGCCGTGGAGCGGATGACCGGCCTGGAAGTGGTCGAGGTCAACATCGCGGTGAGTGACGTGAAGCTGCCGGAGGAAGAGGACGAGGAGCCGGAGCCCCGGCTCCAGTGACCGGCGGGCGACCGGACAACCGTGAGGGGAGCGCACGATGAGCATGGCCGTGGTCGGCATGATCGCCGGTATGGCACTGGGCTTCGCCGGCTACTTCGGCGGCTTCGGAGCCTTCCTGCTGGTGGCCGCCCTGGGCGCCATCGGCTTCGTGGCGGGCCGGTTCCTGGAGGGCGATCTGGAACTGGGCGACTTCTTCCGTACGCGTGACGACCGGCGGCGGTGACGGTGACCACGGTGGACGACGGCGTCGGCGCGCGGGGCGGACCGCGCGGCGCCGTCGCGCCCGGTGAGCGCGGGGCCACCCGGATCGCCGACCGGGTCGTCGCGAAGATCGCCGCGCAGGCGGCCCGCGAACGTCTCGGCGACCGGTCCGCGCGGACCGCGTCCCCGCACGCCACGGTCGTCGTCCACCACGGGACCGTCCGCGTCCGGCTCCATCTCGAACTCGACTATCCCTGCGACATCGGGGCCCGGTGCGCGGATGTGCGTCGACATGTCGCTTCGCGGGTACGCGCGTTGGTGGGCATGGAGGTGCCGGAGGTCGCCGTCCACGTGGAGCGGCTGCACCTGACCCCGGCGCACGGCGCGGCACAGGGGAGGACGCGATGAGCGAGCCCCAGGGCTCCGAGGGCATCACACAGCGGCTGCCGGTGATCGAGAGGGCACCGGACGACGAGCCCGGGTACGGGCCGCCGCCACCGCCGACCGGAAGTCAGGGCCGCTTCTGGTCCGCGCGCCGCGTCCCCGCGGCCGTGGTGGCGCTGCTGCTCCTGGCCGTCGCGGGCACCTTCCTCTACGACGTCGCGGCCGTCCGGGCCCACCGGCCCGCGATGGCCTGGCGCCGCGAACTCGCCCGGCAGCTCGCGCAACGGCCCCTCGATGACACCTGGGTGCTGGTCGGCGCCGGGGTGGCCGCCGCCCTCGGCCTCTGGCTGATCGTGCTGGCCTGCACCCCCGGCCTGCGCGGCGTCCTGCCGATGCGGCGCGTCGAGTCCGACGTCCACGCCGGCCTGTACCGCGACGCCGCCGCCCTCGTCCTGCGCGACCGTGCCATGGAGGTGGCCGGCGTCCAGTCGGTGCGCATCCGTGTGGGCCGCGCCCGCGCCGACGTCCGCGCCGTCTCCCACTTCCGGGACCTGGACGACGTACGAGCCGACCTGAACGCGGCCCTGGAGGACGCGATCGAGCGTCTGGGCCTCGCGCGTCCGCTCGCGCTGTCGGTCCATGTACGGCGACCCGGGCGAAAGGGGTGAGCGGGATGCTCCGCACCGTGAACCGCGTACTGATCGGGGTCGTGGGACTCGTGCTGGTCGTCGTCGGCGGATCGGTGCTCGCCGTCGGACTGGGGGCCCCGCCGCCCTCCTGGTGGATCCACGACGGACGGCACGACGTCCTGCTCAGCGACGCCGAGCGGACGAAGTGGCAGGGACACGGCTGGTGGTGGCCGGCGGTCCTGGCCGCCCTCGCGGTCCTCGTCCTGCTCGCCCTGTGGTGGCTGACGGCCGTGCTGCGCCGCCGCCGTCTCACCGAGGTCCTGGTGGACACCGGCGACGGCGAGGGCGCGCTGCTGCGGGGCCGGGCCCTGGAGAACGTCCTGGCGGGCGACGCGGCCGAACTCGACGGCGTGGCGCACGCGCAGGCCCGTCTGACCGGCCGCCGCACCGCCCCCGAGACCCGCGTGCGGCTCCTTCTGGAACCCCACGTGGACCCGGCGACGGCCCTGCACCACCTCACCGCACGGTCCCTGATGCGCGCCCGCAACTCGGCGGGCCTCGCCGCACTGCCGTCCGAGGTCCGCATGAAAGCGGTCAAGCACCGTGCGGAAAGGGTCAGTTGAGCCTGCTGCCCCGGTTCAGAAACCGTGTCGCATACCGCCGTCGACGGGCACCATGATGCCCGTCAGGTAGGAGGCGGCCGGCGACAGCAGGAACGCCGCCGTCCGCCCGAACTCCTCCGGCCTGCCGTAACGCCTCAGCGGGATACGGGACTCATGGGCCGCCCGCGTCGCCTCCGGGTCCGCGGACATTCCGTCGAGCTCGCGGACCCGGTCGGTGTCGATGCGGGCCGGCAGCAGCCCGACGACCCGAATACCGCGCGGCCCCAGTTCGTCGGCGATCGACTTCGCGAACCCGGCGAGCCCCGGCCGCAGGCCGTTGGAGATCGTCAGCCCCGGAATCGGCTCGTGCACCGAGCCCGACAGCACGAACCCGATGACACCCCCCGCGTCCAGCTCCTCCGCCGCCGCCCGGGCCAGCCGCACCGCGCCGAGGAACACCGACTCGAAGGCGGCCCCCCACTGCTCGTCGGTGTTGTCGGCGACGAACCCCGGCGCGGGTCCGCCCACGCTCACGAGGATGCCGTGGAAGCCGCCGAACCTCTCCCGCGCGGCGGCGATCAGCCGGGCCGGCGCCTGCGGGTCGGCGTTGTCGACGGCCAGCCCGAGGGCGCTCGGCCCCAACTCGTTCGCGGCGTCGGCCACCCGCTTCTCGTCCCGGCCGGTCACGACGACCTTCGCGCCGTCGGCCACCAGCTCCCGTGCCGCCGCGTTGCCGAGGCCGCGCGTGGCCCCGGTGACGACGTACACCCGGTCCTTCAGTCCAAGATCCATGGCCCCTATCCTGCCTCTCCGTCCCCGAACAGGGCGAGGGCGGTGTTCACCAGACCGACGTGACTGAAGGCCTGCGGGAAGTTGCCCAGCTGACGTCCGCTCACGGGGTCGTACTCCTCGGACAGCAGCCCCACGTCGTTGCACAGGCCCACCAGCCGTTCGAACAACTCCCGTGCCTCCTTGTGGCGGCCCGTCATGTGCAGCGCGTCCGCGAGCCAGAACGAGCACACGACGAAGGTGCCCTCGTCCCCGGGCAGCCCGTCGACGGTCGTGCCGTCCGTGCTGTAACGGCGCAGCAGACCGTGGTGCCCCAGCTCGCCGCGGATCGCCTCGATGGTGCCCGTGACCCGTGGATCGTCCGGGGGCAGGAAGCCCAGGCGGGGAATGAGCAGCAGCGCGGCGTCGAGTTCGCGGGAGCCGTAGGACTGCGTGAAGGTGTTCCGTTCGGCGTCGTAGCCCTTCTCGCACACCTCCCGGTGCACCTCCTCGCGCAGCGCGCGCCAGCGGTCGAGGTCGCCGCCGAGCTCCGGTTCCTCCTCCAGCGTCCGCACCGCACGGTCCGCGGCCACCCACACCATGATCTTGGAGTGGACGAAGTGGCGCCTGCCGCCGCGCACCTCCCACAGTCCCTCGTCGGGCTGCCGCCACTCCGCGCACAGCCAGTCCATCAGCGCCCGCTGGATCGACCACATGTGCGGCCGCGGGGGCAGGCCCGAACTGCGGGCCAGCGCCAGCGAGTCCATGACTTCGCCGTAGACGTCGAGCTGGAGCTGGTTGACGGCGTCGTTGCCGATCCGTACGGGCGCCGACCCCGCGAAACCCGACAGCCACGGCAGCTCGGTCTCCGGCAGCCGCCGCTCACCCGCGAGGCCGTACATGATCTGCAGGTCGGCCGGGTCGCCGGCGACCGCGCGCAGCAGCCAGTTCCGCCAGTTCTCCGCCTCCTTGCGGTAGCCCGCGGCCAGGCCGGCGTTCAGGGTGAGGGTGGAGTCGCGCAGCCAGCAGTAGCGGTAGTCCCAGTTGCGGACGCCGCCCGGCTCCTCGGGCAGGGAGGTGGTGGCGGCGGCGACGATGCCGCCGGTCGGCCGGTAGGTGAGGGCCTTGAGGGTGATCAGGGAGCGCACGACGGTGTCGCGGTAGGGGCCGTAGTAGCGGCACCGCCGCACCCACTTGCGCCAGTCCTTGACGCTGGCGTGCACCGCCTTGTGCGGGTCGACGAGCGGGGGCCGCGGCTCGTGCGAGGGGTGCCAGGTCAGCACGAACGCGACCTTCTCGCCCTCTTCCACGGTGAACTCCGAGTACGTGCTCAGGTCCTCGCCCCAGGTGTGCACGGACGGCTCGCTGCGCAGCCACACCGAGTCCGGCCCGGCGATCGCCACCCGGTGCCCGTCGGACTTGCGCATCCACGGCACGATCGAGCCGTAGTCGAAGCGCAGCCGCAGGGTGCTGCGCACGGTCACCCTGCCGGTGAGGCCCTTGACGACGCGCACCAGGTCGGGGGCGCGGTCGCGCTGCGGCATCAGGTCGGTGACGCGGATCGCGCCCTCGTCGGTCTCCCACTCCGTGTCCAGTACGAGGGTGTCCTGGCGGTAGGCGCGGCGGCTGCAGGGCCCGTCGACGCCCTTGGGGGCGATGCGCCAGTGGCCGTTCTCCTCGTCGCCGAGCAGCCGGGCGAAACAGGCCGCCGAGTCGAAGCGGGGCAGGCACAGCCAGTCGACGGAGCCGTCGCGGCCGACCAGGGCCGCGGTCTGCTCGTCGCCGATGAGCGCGTAGTCCTCGATACGGGGATGCACGAGTTGCGGGTTCCCGGCCTGCCGAGATGACAATCAGCGGGTGGGCCGGGGGAGTGAGTGCGCCATGCCCGAGAAGACGACGCCCTGATGGGAGGGCGTCTGGTTGAGCACCCACAGCCCGATCAGGGTGGCGAGGGTGAAGACGACGGCGATCAGTACGGCGAGCACCAGGCGTCGCCTGCGCTCCCGCCGCAGCCATTCGCCGCGCGCCGTGCGGTACGCGTCGGGGGCGGCGCGCACCCCTTCGGCCAGCGCGGCCAGCGCCTCGCTCAACTCCCGCTCGGTGCGGTCCGGTCCGGTGCCACGCGACCCGGTCGCGTCTCGGTGCGTCATCGCCGGGCCTCCATCGCCTGGGTGAGTGCGGCCAGGCCGCGGGAGGTGTGGGTCTTCACCGAGCCGCCGGAGATGCCCATCGCGGCGGCGATCTCACCCTCCTTCAGCCCGAGCCAGTGCCGCAGCACCAGTGCCTCGCGCTGCCGGGCGGGCAGTTGCTGGAGCGCGTCGATGAGGACGCGCTGGTCGTCGCGGAGCAGCGCGGCGCTCTCGGCGGAGACGACGGTCTCCTCGGGCGGGTTCTCCACGTGTCTGCGGGCGACCTGGAGATGGCGTATCCGCATCCGGGTCAGATTGCACACCGTGGAGCGCAGATAGGCCTCCGCCGCCTCGACGTCACGCAGGCGCCGCCACTTGCGGTAGATCTGGTAGTACGCCTCGGCCACCACGTTCTCCGGGTCGTCGGCGCCGAGCAGTGCGGCAAGGCGCAGCATCGAGGAGTAGTGCAGCTCGAAGAGGCGCGCGAGCCCGGCCTCGCGCTCCAGGTCGGCCGGGTCGGCCGGCGTCGGCGCGAGCGGCTCGACGCGCGGCTCGGGCACAGGTGTCGGGTACTTGCGTCTCACGGCTGGTTCGCTCCCGTCTCCGGGCGTCGCCTGACTCTCAGGCGCGACGGCAGGTCGGTCAGGTCGGCGCCGCGCGGGACGCCGAGACGTTCGAGGAGGGCGGTGCCGGCCACCGCGACGGCCAGGTTCAGCACCAGGGCGGCGAGGCCGGCGTAGATCCGGAGCGGTCCGAAGCCGAGGGACACGATGGACGAGAACCCCTCGCGCACGACCAGGAACGTCCCGGCGAGCATGCCCGCGCCCCAGCCGGCGAGCAGGGCACGCGGATGCAGCCGCCCGGTGAACAGGCCGACGGCCACGGCCGGGAAGATCTGCAGGATCCAGACCCCGCCGAGCAGCTGGAGGTTGACCGCGTCCTGGTCGCGCAGCCCGAACACGAACGCCACCGCTCCCACCTTCGCGGTCAGCGAGACGGCCTTGGCGATGCGGACCTGCCGCTTGGGCGTGGCCGTGGGGTGCACGTACTCGACGTACACATTGCGTACGAAGGCGGTGGCCGCCGCGATGGACATCACGGCCGCCGGGACCAGGGCGCCCACGGTGATCGCGCCGAACACCAGCCCGGCCAGCGGCCCCGGCATCAGCCGGTCCACCAGCATCGGAACGGCGGCCTCCGCGGCGCCCCCGGGCGCGCGCACGCCCGCGGCCAGCGCCGCGATGCCGAGGAAGCCGAACAGGGCGAGCAGCCCTGTCCAGGCGGGCAGTGCCGCGGAGACCTTGCGCAGGGTGCGCGGCCCGTCGGCGGCGAACCCCGCCGTCAGCACGTGCGGGTACATCAGCAGCGCCAGTGCCGAGCCCAGGGCGAGGGTCGCGTACGCGGGCTGCTGCTGAGGTGTCAGGACCAGTGCCGGGCTGCCCAGCCGGCGCGCCGCGCCGTCGAAGACCCTGCCCGGCCCGCCGAGCCGCTCGAAGACCAGCCAGGTCACCGCGGTCAGCGACACGAACACGGCGACCGCCTTCAGCGCCGAGATGACCGTCGGCGCCCGCAATCCGTGCCGGTAGGTGGCCACCGCGAGCCCCGCGAACAGCGCCACCATCGCCAGGTCCCCGGCCGCACCGCGCGGATACACGCCCCCGGCGGTCAGCACCGCCCGTATGCCCAGCAGTTGGAGCGCCAGGTACGGCATGGTCGCGAGGATCCCGGTGAGCGCGACGACCAGGGCCAGCGACGGCGAGCCGTACCGTCCGCGCACGAAGTCCGCCGCGGTGACGTAGCCGTGCGCGCGGGCCACGGTCCACAGGCGGCTGAGCAGCACGAAGGCGATGGGGCAGACGATGATCGTGTACGGCACCGCGAAGAAGGCGGGCGCGCCGTTGCCGTACGCCAGTCCGGGTACGGCGGTGAAGGTGTACGCCGTGAAGATCGTGCCGCCCAGCAAGAACCACGTCCAGACCGGGCCCAGACTGCGGTCGGCCAGCGCCCAGCCCTCCAGGGACGGCAGGCGGTCGCTGGGACGCAGGCGCCGTGCGGTCACGGCGAGCAGCGACGCCCCGCCGATCACGGCGAGGAACGTCGCGGTCATGGCGCCGTCGGCCATGGGTCACCGTCCTTGGTGTGCCTGAACCCTCGTGCGGGAGTTGCGCGAGCGGCCGGAACGGAGGACAGGAAACCGGCGGGAAATCTTCTGGACATGCGCTGTCAACCGGTCCCGGGGGGTGGGCAACTCTTGCACAGACCGACAGCGAGCGGGAGAGGAGCGCAGGTCATGGCACCCCACGGTCATCACCGGCTACGGCGCGTCGCGATCGCCGTACCGCTCCTCGCGCCCGTCGCAGGCCCGCCGTCGGTCCCCTCGTGACCGCCCGGCCGGTCCGTCGGCCGAGCTGAATTCCCTTTTCCGACCCGTACGTCGTCACACCGTTCTCCGGTGAGGAGCCGCCATGCCCGCGACAGCCCTGCCCGAAGCCGACACCAAGGCGCCCGAAAAGTCACGTATGTCACTGAGGTCGGTCCTGCTCTGGACCACCGTCTCCCTGCTCGGCGCCGTCGCCTGGGGTGTCCTCGCCCTGGCCCGCGGCGAGAAGATCTCCGCGGTCTGGCTGGTCGTCGCCGCCCTCGGCTCGTACGCCGTCGCCTACCGCTTCTACTCCCGCTTCATCGCCCGACGCGTCCTGCGGCCCGACGACCGCCGGGCCACGCCCGCCGAGCGGCTGGAGGACGGTGTCGACTTCCATCCCACCGACCGGCGCGTGCTGCTCGGCCACCACTTCGCCGCGATCGCCGGGGCCGGACCGCTCGTGGGCCCGGTCCTCGCGGCCCAGATGGGCTACCTGCCGGGCACCCTCTGGATCGTCGCCGGCGTGATCTTCGCGGGCGCGGTACAGGACATGGTCGTCCTGTTCCTGTCCATGCGCCGGGACGGCACCTCGCTCGGCCAGATGGCACGGGACGAGATCGGCCGGGCGGGCGGGGCGGCGGCACTGATCGCCGTGTTCGCCATCATGATCATCCTCCTGGGCGTGCTGGCCCTGGTCGTCGTCAACGCCCTCGCGCACTCCCCGTGGGGCACCTTCTCCGTCGCGATGACCGTCCCCATCGCCCTGTTCATGGGCTTCTGGCTGCACCGCGTCCGACCCGGCCGGGTCGTGGAGACCAGCCTCATCGGCGTGACCCTGCTCCTGATGGCGATCGCCGGCGGCAGCTGGGTGCAGGACTCCTCGCTGGCGTCCGCCTTCACCCTCAGCCCCACGACCCTGGTCTTCTGCCTGATCGGCTACGGCTTCGTCGCCTCCGTGCTCCCGGTGTGGATGCTCCTGGCCCCGCGCGACTACCTCTCCACCTTCATGAAGATCGGCACCATCGCGCTGCTCGCGGTCGGGGTCGTGATCGCCGCACCGGTGCTGCACGCGGACGCGGTCAGCGAGTTCGCGACCTCGGGGGCGGGGCCGGTCTTCGCCGGGTCCCTCTTCCCCTTCCTGTTCATCACGATCGCCTGCGGCGCCCTGTCCGGATTCCACGCCCTGGTCTCCTCCGGCACGACGCCGAAGCTGATCGAGAAGGAGTCCCAGGTCCGGCTGATCGGCTACGGCGCCATGCTGATGGAGTCGTTCGTCGCGATCATGGCGCTGATCGCCGCGGCCACCCTGGAGCCGGGTCTGTACTACGCCATGAACGCCCCCGCGGGCCTCCTCGGCACGACGGCCCAGTCCGCCTCCCACGCGGTCGCCGGCCTCGGCTTCACCATCACCCCCGACCAGCTGACCCACGCGGCCAGGGCGGTCGAGGAACAGACCCTGATCGCCCGCTCCGGCGGCGCCCCGACCCTCGCCGTCGGCATGTCGGAGATCTTCTCCGGCATCTTCGGCGGCAGCGCGCTCAAGGCCTTCTGGTACCACTTCGCGATCATGTTCGAGGCGCTGTTCATCCTGACCACGGTCGACGCGGGCACCCGGGTCGGACGCTTCATGCTCCAGGACATGCTCGGCAACGTCTTCAAGCCGGTCGGCCGGGTCAACTGGAAGCCCGGCATCTGGCTGTGCAGCGGGCTGGTCGTGGCCGCCTGGGGCTACTTCCTCTACACCGGGGCCACCGACCCGCTCGGCGGAATCAACCAGCTCTTCCCGCTGTTCGGCATCGCCAACCAGCTGCTGGCGGCGGTGGCCCTGACCGTGTGCACCACGATCCTGGTGAAGTCCGGCCGCCTGCGCTGGGCCTGGGTCACCGGGCTCCCGCTCGCCTGGGTCACCGCGGTCACCTTCACCGCGGGCTGGCAGAAGATCTTCTCCGACGACCCCCGGGTCGGCTTCTTCGCCCAGCGAGCGAAGTACGCCGACGCCCTCGGCGCCGGCCATGTCCTGCCGCCCGCCAAGTCCCTCGACGACATGCACACCGTGGTCACCAACTCCACCGTCGACGGCGTCCTGATCGCCCTGTTCCTGCTGCTCGTCGCGGTCGTGATCGTCAACGCGGCGGTGGTGTGCGTCCGGGCCGTGCGGTCGCCGGGCGCGCTGCCCACGGCCGAGGCGCCGTACGTGGAGTCCCGCATCGGCACGGCGCCGGAACTGGTGGAGGTGGGGCCGTGAGGACCTGGGTGCGAGCGGTGCGCTGGTATCTGCGGGAGCTGACCGGCGAGGCGGAGTACGACCGCTACTGCGAACGGCACGCCCGTCATCACCCGCAGGCTCCGCTGCCGACCCGGCGGGAGTACCAGGTGCTGCGCACGCTGCATCACGAGAACCGTCCGCAGAGCAGGTGCTGCTGACTCCCTGTCGCCGTCGGCGCCGTGGCGGCTCCCTCCCGGCACCGGGGTGGGCCGCCACGCGCGACCTCGTCGACCTCTACCCTTCTCCCCGGGAACGAGATGCTGAGACGCCGCCCCTCCCTGGTCGTCCGCCCCGCGCTGGACGACCACGCCCTGCACGCGACCCTGACCGAACTCCGCCCCGCGCCGCAGCTCCACGGCCTCGGCGCCGGGCGCACCCGTCCGCTCTGGGAACCGGTCGCGGAACTGCTGGGCAGGACCGGACGGGACTGGGACCGCAGGGCGCACCGGGTCTCCGTGCTGGCGCGCGCCCTACCGCCCTCGGTCAGTGAGCGGTGGTCCGCCGACCGGCCCGGCGACGGGGACGCCCTGGTGCTCGAGGCATGGGTGCGCTCGGTCCGGGCCGTCGCCGGGGGGCGGGACGAGGCTCGGGCGGCCGAGCGGGCGTGTCTGCGGGCAGCCGAGTGCTGCCCCGAGGACCCGACCCCGTGGCTGGCGTTGCTGGAGTTGATGCACTCCTTCGCCGTCCCTGTCCGTGACGCGGTCCCGGTGTGGAGCGAGGCCGTCACCCGTGCCCCCTGGCACCGCACCGCCTACCACCAGCTGCTGCGCTACCTGTCCCCGCGCGGGCACGGCACGGTCGACGACATGCTGGAGTTCGCCCGGCAGGCCGCGGCCCGCGCACCACACGGATCACCGCTCGCCCTGCTCCCCGTCGCGGCCCGCGTGGAACTCGTCACCCACCGGCAGCGGCAGATGTCCCTCGGGACCGACGCCCACTGGCGCGAACCCCGGGCCGCAGACGAGGTGGCCGTGGCCCTGACCGACTGGTTCGCCGCCGCGGCCGCGCCGCACGCCGAGGGCGTCGCCGACCTCAACGTCCTCGCCTTTGCCCTGATCCGGATGCACCGCCCGGACGAGGCCGCCGCCGTCTTCCGGCGCATGGGCCGCCACATGACACCCCACCCGTGGGAACTGCTGCCAGAGCCGCAGCGCACGTTCCTGTACTGGCGCGACCGTCTCGGACGGTGAGCGTCATACCGACGCCGGTTCCGCTTCCTGATCCGTGTCCTTGGCCGCAGCCGCCCGGTCGCGGCGCTCCCGGCGCACCAGGATCCACCAGCCGTACGGCACACCCGCCGCGAACAGCCACCACTGGATCATGTACGCGTAGTTCAGCGGGGCGTCCTCCTTGCCCGGGTCGGAGATCTGCTCCGGGCTGTCGCCCTTCGGCTCGGGCGCCGTCTGCTGGATGTAGCCGCCGAGGACCTCGGCGTGCAGGCGCCGGGCCTGCTCCTCGCTGTTGATCAGCATGATCTGCCGGGCCGGGAGCCCCTGGAGGTCCTTGATGCCGCTCGCCGCGGTCGTTTCGTCGGGCATCAGCCGGCCCTGGACGGTGACCTGGCCGCTCGGCGGCGCGGGAACCCGGGGGAAGGTGGTCTGGCTCGGGCCGTCGGAGGGGATCCAGCCCCGGTTGACCAGCAGCACCCTGCCGTCCGACAGCACGAAGGGGGTCAGGACGTGGTAGCCGACCTCGTCGTCGGAGTTGGTGCGGCGGCGCACGACGACCTCGTGCGCGGTGTCGAAGTGCCCCTTCGCGCTCACCGTGCGGTACCGGTCGTGGGTGGTGACGGTGTGCCCAGGGGAGGTCAGCTTCTCCACCGGTACGGGCTTGGCGTGCAGCGCGTCCGACACCAGCTGGTTGCGCGCGGAGCGCATCTCGTAGCGGTGCATCTGCCAGATGCCCAGCCTGATCATCGTGGGGATGAGCAGCAGGGCGACCAGCGTGAGGATCACCCACTGCCGGGTCAACAGGAAGCGGTACACCCCACGACCGTACCTCTCGGGCCGTGGGGTGCCTGCGCCAGGGGTGCGTCTCAGACGCGGTCGACGATGCCGGCCTTCCCGGCCGCGCGGGCGCAGTGGGCACCGCAGTACCACTGGCCGTCGGCCTCGACGCCCTGACCGATGATCTGCACCCGGCAGTGCTCGCAGATGGGTGCCATGCGATGGATCGCACAGGAGAAGCAGTCGAAGACGTGCACCGCGCCCTGCGCGTGCACCTCAAAGCTCATTCCGTAGTCATTGCCGCAAACTTCGCATCTCGCCATGGGCCTCAGCGTGGGCCGTCGGCGCCGCGCGGGCGAGCGGGCGCCGGGCGAGTCGCGCGGCAATCACCCGTCCGTACGGGTCACTCGTCCGCCGGTTCGACGTCCCTGAGCAGCTGTCCGAACGCCGCCTCGTCCACCACCGGCGTCCCGTACTGCCGGGCCTTGACCACTTTCGACGTGCCGGAGTCGGGGTCGTTGGTGACCAGCAGGCTGGTCAGCCGGGACAGGCTGGTGGCGACATGCAGGCCGGCCTCGGCCGCGCGGTCCTCCAGCAGCTCCCGCTCGACGGAGGTGTCCCCGGAGAAGGCGACCCGCATGCCCTGCTTGAGCGGTTTGCCGTCCTCGTAACGACCGGGGTTGGGATGGGGGCATGCGGGCCTCTTGCGAGAGGGGCGCCAACTCGTCGGCCGGTAGCCGCCGTAGCCGCCCGCCTGGCGGGGCACCGGCCGGTCGGTGAACTCCGTCAGCGGCCGGCACTCCAGCAGAGGCAGCCGTACGCCGCCCGCCGCCGCGGCCCTCAGGCTCGGCCGGAACGCCTCCGCGAGCACGCGCGCGTCGTCCAGCGCGTGATGCGCGCGCCGCTGCACGACGCCGAAGTGGGCGGCCAGCGACTCCAGCTTGTGGTTGGGCAGCGGCAGCCCCAGCTCCTTGGAGAGCGCGATGGTGCACAGCCGCTGGCGCACCGGCGCCTCGCGCCGGGCGCGCGCGTACTCCCGTGCGATCATCTGCCAGTCGAAGACCGCGTTGTGCGCCACGAGCACCCGGCCCTCCAGGCGGGTCGCGAACTCCTCGGCGATGTCCGTGAAAAGGGGCGCGCTCTCCAGCACCTCGCTCGTCAGACCGTGGATCCACACCGGGCCCGGGTCCCGCTCCGGGTTGACCAGCGTGTACCAGTGGTCCTCGACCTCACCGCGCGCGTCCAGCCGGTAGACGGCCGCGGAGATTATCCGGTCGTCCCGGGCCAGGCCGGTCGTCTCCACGTCAACGACCGCGTATCCAGGGGGATACGCGGTCGGCCACCCGGTGGGGAAGGACGCTGCGGTCGTGGGGTCTTCGAGCATGGTCCCTGAGGATACGGGCCACGACTGACAGTCTCCTCCAACAGGGGCTCCGCGTACGGAATGTCCGGCCTTGCGGCAATGGACCCCTCCCAATCCCCGGGCGCACCCCGCTCGTTGACCGAGCCCCGTGCGACGCCGGTGAGGTCCGGGGGAGCGTCGGTGCGCATGGGAGCGGTGTGCGGGTGGCATCCTCCCCGTGTGACCCAACCAACGCACGGCGGCGAAGCCCACGGGGGCGCACTGGGACAGCGGCTGAACTGGCTGCGCGCGGCCGTGCTCGGCGCGAACGACGGCATCGTCTCCACCGCCGGTCTCGTCGTCGGCGTGGCCGGCGCGACCGACAGCCGCTCCGCGCTGCTCACCGCCGGACTCGCCGGGCTGCTCGCCGGGTCGATGTCGATGGCCGCCGGCGAGTACGTCTCCGTGTCCACCCAGCGCGACTCGGAGATGGCGGCCCTCGCCCTGGAGAAACGGGAGTTGCGCGAACAGCCCGAGGCCGAGCTGGAGGAGCTGACCCAGCTGCTCCAGGAACGCGGCCTGTCCCACGACGTCGCACGGGAGGCGGCCGAGCAGCTGACGGAACGTGACGCGCTCAGGGCGCACGCGCGCGTGGAGCTCGGTATCGACCCCGACGAGCTGACCAACCCCTGGCACGCGGCGTGGGCGAGCTTCCTGGCGTTCACGGTCGGCGCGCTGCTGCCGCTGCTCGCGATCGTGCTGCCGCCCGCGGGCTGGCGGCTCTGGATCACCGTGGTGTCGGTGCTCGCGGCCCTCGTCCTGACCGGGTGGAGCAGCGCGCGCCTGGGCGCGGCCGAGCCGGGACGCGCGTTGCTGCGGAACGTGGTGGGCGGGGCGCTGGCCATGGGGATCACGTACGCGGCGGGGGCGCTGCTGGGAGCGGTCGGGGTGTAGCCGCGGGCGCGTTGGCGGAGATCACCAAGAAGCAAGCGCGTACCCCGGGCGATACTTGTGGGTAACAACGTCTATCCCTCACCGACCAGCGGTTCTACGGTGCCCACATGCCGAACCTGCCCGATGTCGTGCTGTGCTCGATACCCGCCTTCGTCCTGCTCACCGTGGTCGAGATGATCAGCGTCCGTCTCCATCCCGACGAGGACGCCGCGGGATACGAGGCGAAGGACGCCGCGACGAGCGTCGGCATGGGACTCGGCAGCCTCGTCTTCGACTTCCTGTGGAAGATCCCGATCGTCGCCGTCTACTCGGCGGTCTACGAACTCACGCCCCCGCGCGTGCCGGTGCTGTGGTGGACCGTCCCGCTGATGCTCCTCGCGCAGGACTTCTTCTACTACTGGTCGCACCGCGGCCACCACGTCATCCGCATCCTGTGGGCCTGCCACGTCGTCCACCACTCCAGCAAGAAGTTCAACCTCACCACCGCGCTGCGCCAGCCCTGCACGTCGTGGACCGCCTGGCCGTTCTACGTCCCCCTCGTGGCCGCCGGGGTGCACCCGGCCGCCGTCGCCTTCTGCTCCTCGGCCGGCCTCGTCTACCAGTTCTGGATCCACACCGAACGCATCGACAAGATGCCCCGCTGGTTCGAGTCCGTCCTGAACACCCCCTCCCACCACCGTGTCCACCACGCCTCCCAGGGCGGCTACCTGGACCGCAACTTCGGCGGCATCCTGATCGTCTGGGACCGGATGTTCGGCTCGTTCGTGGCGGAGGTCGAGCGACCGGTCTACGGGTTGACCAAGAACATCAACACGTTCAACCCGATCAAGGTGGCGACGCACGAGTACGCCGCGATCATCAGGGACGTGAGGGCGGCGGAGAGCTGGGGCGAGCGCGCCGGGCGCGTCTTCCGGGGCCCGGGCTGGCGGCCGGCCCGCCTCGCCCAGCCGGGCCCGGTGGCCGAACCGGCCCCGGCCGAGGGGACCGCGGCCGCGTGAGCCCGGACGACGACAGCCGCGCCCGCCCACGGGCGTCGCACACGGCCGCTCCACAGCCGCCCGCGCCCGAGCCGACCTCCGCCGCACCCGGCCCCGGCGTGCCCGAGGCCGGGTCGACGGCCGCCGCGCGCGCTCCCGAAGAGCCCCTGGCCGAGCCGCCCGCCGTCGCGCCCTGCCCCCACGCGACCCGCCCCGGTGAGCCGCGGGCCGAAACTCCCTGGGGCGCCCGGCTGTTCGCCCTCTTCGGTGTGGCCACCCTCGCCGACCTCGGGTCCCTCGCCGTGGGATTCGACGCCGGTCACACCGTCGCCAAGACGCTTCTCATGCCGCTCCTCGCCGCCTACGCCGGCGTTCGCGGCGCCCCGCGGCTCCTGCTCGCCGCCCTGCTGTTCGGCTGGGGTGGCGACATCCTGCTCCTGTCCGACGCCGACCCGGCGTTCCTCGCCGGGATGGCCTCCTTCGCGGCGGGACACGTCTGCTACATCGCGCTGTTCCTGCGCCACGGCGCTCCACACGCGCGTGGCCGTCTCCTCGCCCCGGCCTACGCCGTCGCCCTCGCCGCCACGGTCGCCCTGCTGTGGCCGGACCTCCCGGCGGGCCTGCGTGTCCCGGTCGCCTGCTACAGCACCCTGCTCACGGCGATGGCGTACGGCGCCGCCACCCGGCTCGGCCCCCGGGCCGCCGCCGGTGGCGCGCTCTTCATGCTCTCCGACACCCTGATCGCGACCGGCGTCGCGAACTGGCCGCAGCCGCCACGGCCCGACCTGTGGATCATGCTCACCTACGCCGCCGCCCAGTTCCTGCTGGTCCAGGGCGCCCTCGACGAGCGGCCCGCGCCGGCGGCGACGTACCGTGAAGTGCGCTCGACCACCCCCTGAGCGCGCCCACGACACCGCACGAGAAGGATCCTCGCCATGCGCGCCACCACCATCCACGCCCCGTACGACATGCGCGTGGAGGACGTCCCCGAGCCCGTGGTGCAGCTGCCCACCGACGCCGTCGTGCGGGTCCTGCGCGCCTGCATCTGCGGCAGCGACCTGTGGGCGTACCGCGGCGAGGCCGCGCGGCAGCCGGGGCAGCGGATCGGGCACGAGTTCCTCGGTGTCGTCGAGGAGACGGGCAGCGAGGTCTCGGGCTTCAGGCGGGGTGACCTCGTGGTCGCCCCGTTCATGTGGTCCGACGGCGTCTGCGACTACTGCCGGGAGGGCCTGACCACCTCCTGCGAGCACGGCGGATTCTGGGGCTCCGTCGGCTACGACGGCGGCCAGGGCGAGGCGGTCCGCGTCCCCTTCGCCGACGGCACCCTCGTGCGGCTGCCCAAGGAGGCCGCGTCCGACGAGCACCTGCTGTCCGCCCTGCTGACCCTCTCCGACGTCCTGGGCACGGGCCACCACGCTGCCCTCGGCGCGGGCGTCCGCCCGGGCGCCACGGTCGCCGTCGTCGGCGACGGAGCCGTCGGCCTGTGCGCGGTCCTCGCCGCCAAGCGGCTCGGCGCCGAACGGATCATCGCCCTCGGCCGGCACGAGGTCCGCACGGACATCGCCCGCCGCTTCGGCGCCACCGACGTCGTCGCCGAGCGCGGGGAGGCGGCCGTCGAGGCCGTACGCGAACTCACCCGCGGCCAGGGCGCGCACGCCGTGGTCGAGGCCGTCGGCACCGAGCAGTCCATGCGCACGGCGGTCGAGATCACCCGCGACGGCGGCGCCATCGGCTTCGTCGGGGTGCCGCACGGCAGCGGCACCGGTCTCGACCTGGGCGTCATGTTCGACCGGAACATCGCGCTGCGCGGGGGAGTCGCACCCGTGCGCGCGTACATCCCGCAGCTGCTGCCCGACGTCCTCGACGGCACCGTGGACCCCTCGCCCGTCTTCGACATGACCGTCGACATCGAGGGCGTGCCCGACGGCTACAAGGCGATGGACGAGCGCACCGCCCTCAAGGTGCTCGTCACCAACGGTTGATCAACGGATCAACGTCACGACCAGCGGATCGGCAGCGGCAGCGCCGTCAGCAGACCCGACACCACGACCACCACGCCCAGGGCGACGACCTCCGCGCGGGCGGGAGCGCAGGCGGTCAGCGGGTCGGCGGCGCGGCGCAGCCTCAGCCGCGCCCACACGGCGAGCAGTGCGACGGCGGCCACCAGGAGCACCTTGGCCAGCAGGGTGCGCCCGTAGGCCGTCGTCGTCAGCTGGTCCAGGACCGTGGCCGACGGCATGCGGCGCAGCGAACTCCACACGCCCGTCGCGGTGATGGCGGCGAGCAGCACAGCCGCCACGCGCGCGTAGAGCCCCAGCAGGGCGGGGCCGGCCTCGGTACGGCCCCAGCGGCCGAGTGTGCGCAGCACGTGCAGCAGACCGCCCGCCCACAGCGCCGCGCACGTCAGGTGCACCAGCGTCAGCCCGGATCCGAGGAGCGGGGCGTGCTCGGTGGTGGGGTGCGCGCGCAGGGCCTCCGCCACGATCACCGCGGCCACCGGCCAGAGCCGGGCGGCCGGACGGCGCGCGCGGGCGCACAGGGCGGCCGCGAGGAAGGCGTTGACCTCGACCAGGGCGAGCCTGCCGTCCGGGGAGTCGTACAGGCCGCCGACGTCGACCTGGTCCAGGTCGTGCGGCAGCAGGTTGCCCGTCGACACGACCGACGCCAGCCCCACGGCGGCCACGAAACCGGCGAGCGCCGTGTACGGGGCCCAACTGCGGGGCGCCTGCCCGGGGGCCCCGGGCAGCGAGCGCGCCAGACGGTTCACGAACGCCTCGCCGACCGGGACGCACAGCGCGGCGAACAGCACCGCCCGCAGCAGCGCGATGCCCCCGACGCCGGGCGCGGCGGCCTCCCCGGTGCCGTGCAGGGCGGCCGACTGGCCCAGCAGGGGTATCAGCGCGGCCAGTGCCACCAGGACGAGGACGCCGACGGCCCGGCCGGCACCGGGGCGCCGTACGGGCCCACTCGCGTCCGCCACCCCGGCGGGGGGTCGTATCAACGTCACCTCGAAGACTTCACCAGCCGTCGCAGAACAGGGCAACTGCAGTAAAACAACTGGCGGTACGCCATTCCGCCCGTAGAGACGTTTTTGGCCGTCCCTTGGCTCAGACCCAACGCGCGGTGCCGGACCCCCACGGCTCCGGCGGGCGCGCCCAGTCGGCCGGCCCACCGTCGAAGGACACCGGCGGCAGGGCGTGCCGCAGTCGGCCCAGGGCGCTGTCCGTCTCGGTCAGCCAGGGCCCCGGACCGTCGTACTCGGCGTCGCCCGGACCCTCCGCCTCGACGTCGTTCACGAGCCACGCGGCCGTCCGGGCCAGCGCCAGCCGCACGGACCGGCCGCCGCCGTCGTACGACTGCTCGGTCAGCGCCCGCAGTACCGCGGCCGCCAGCAGATACCCCGTCCCGTGGTCCAGGGCCTGCGCCGGCAGCGCGCCCGGCTGTCCCGCCGAGCCCTCCAGGGCGGCGATGCCGGTCGCGACCTGCACCAGGCTGTCGAAGCCCCGCCGCCCGCGCCACGGCCCGTACGCGCCCCACGCCGACACCTGTGCCACGACCAGTCCCGGCCGCCGCTCGGCCAGCGCCTCGGGCGACAGCCCGAACCGGTCCAGGGCGCCCGGCCGGTAGCCGGTGACGACGACGTCCGCGCGCGCGAGCAGGTCCTCGAACGCACGCCGGTCGGCCGTGAGGTCCAGCAGCGCCGACCGCTTCCCGAAGCCCGTGTCCGTGTGCTGGTCGGGCAGTTCGGGCAGGTGCGGGGGGTCGAGGCGCAGGACGTCCGCGCCGAGCAGGGCGAGCGTGCGCGTGGCGACCGGTCCGGCGAGCACCCGGGTCAGGTCCAGGACGCGCAGCCCGGCGGCGGGCAGCAGCGCGGGTCCGTCGAGAGGCCGCAGCACGCGCGCGGGTGCGGAGTCGAGCCGCTCGCGCTCGACGAGCCGACGCCGGCCCACCTCGGCGGCCTGCTCGTGGGCGGCCCACTCCTTCGGTGTCCGCAGCGCCACCGCGAGGCCGCCGGCCTCGTACACAGCCTCCTCGACCTCCAGCGAGGACCGCCGCGCCAGCGCCGCCTCGACGGCGGCCACGTCCTCGGGCACCCGCAGCACGTCCAGCAGCCGGGCCCGGTGGTGGGGGTAGTTGGCGTGGGTGCGCACCCACCCGTCCGCGGTCCGCCAGAACCGCGACAGCGGCGCGAAGACGACCGGCGCCCGCCCGTCGACCTGCAGATGCCGCTCACTGTGGAACGCGGTGGCGACCGCCCCGTCGTCGACCCGCACCCGGGGCATCTGCGCGAGCCCGGCCCGCCGCGCCCCCAGCTCGGCGGCGGCCAGCGCACAGGCACCGACACAGGCCCGCGCCAGCTCCCGTACGGGAAGGCGCCCTTGGAGAGCGCCCTCCCGTGCGGAGGTCGACATCCTGGAGAGCAGGGCGGGATCGCCGCCCAGCTCGGCCCATGCGAACTTGATTGCAGTCATGACTGCACTATGCAGTATTGACTGAATCAATATATCACTTGGTCACCGCGGCCAACGCGTCAACCGTGCCCCAGCCGTAGAAGCCGTTGCGGTTCTTCGTCCCCTCGCACACCGCGTCGACCTTGCCGTCGCCGTCGATGTCGTACGGGTCCGTGCACGGCGTGGCGTCGGCCTCCGCGTAGAGCAGCGCCTTCACCAGGGCCGGCGTAGCGTGCGGGTGCGTTGACTTGATCAATGCGGCGACCGCCGCGACGTGCGGCGAGGCCATCGACGTCCCCGCCATGTAGCCCCACTTGCCGCCGGGCAGCGTGCCCAGGATCAGGCCGCTGGTGGCCGGCGGGGCCGGGGTCTGGTAGCGGGTCGAGTCGCCGCCCGGCGCGGCGACGTCGATGACGCCCAGGCCGTGGTTGGAGAAGGACGACTTCAGGCCCTTGGCGCCCGTGGCCGCGACCGTCACCACACCCGGCAACTGGGTCGGTATGTCGAAGCACTTGGTCGGGTCGATCACCCGGTCCGAGGGCGTGCCGTCGTTCGGCGACACCGGGTCCGTGATCGTGTCGGCGGCGAGGTCGTAGTTCTCGTTGCCGGCCGCCGCGACATTGACGGCACCCCGCTTCTCCGCGTACCGCGAGGCCCGGGTGACGGCGTCCACCAGTGCCTTCTGGTCCGGGTCGTCGGTGCAGTTGAAGTACCACGGGTCGGTGTAATAGCTGTTGTTCGTCACGTCGACGCCGTGCTCGGCCGCCCACACGAAGCCGCAGACCACGGCCTCGGTGTAGAAGTAGCCGTCGGGGTTGGCCACCTTGATGCCGGCGACCTTCACCCCGGGCGCCACGCCCGTCATGCCGACGCCGTTCTTCGCGGCCGCGATCTCGCCCGCCACGTGGGTGCCGTGCGGGCTCTCCGAGGCGCTCGGCCGCCAGGCGCCGTCCGCCGTGTCCGGCTTGCCCGCCACGCAGTTGACCGACGCCGCGCGGTCGAAGTTGGGCGCGATGTCGGGGTGGGTGTCGTCGACGCCGGTGTCGATGACGGCGACCGTCACCTTGGGACTGCCCAGCGACACCTCGTGCGCCTTGTCCGCCTTGATGGCGGCCAGGTCCCACTGCTGGGGTTCGAGCGGATCCTGCCCGTCGGCGGCCTGCGCGGCGGCGACCTCCCGTGCGGAGAGCACCTTCGGCGTGCCCATGTCGTCGGTCGACTGGGCGGGCAGCGGCGCGTTGCGGGTGTTGCCCGCCGACTCCACGCCGGGCACCGCGCGCAGGATCTTGGCGAAGTCGGCGTTCGACGAGTGGACGACGATCACGCCTATCTGGTCGTACGACGTCACGATCGTGCCGTCTGCCTCGGCGATCGCCTTCTTCACACGCGCCGAAGGGCCGTGCCCCGGGCGGACGTTGACGACGTAGCTGAGCGAGGTGGCGTCACCGGCCGTGGTCGTGGCCGTGGCCGTCGGCGCGGCCTCCGCCGCCGAGGCCGTGATGTTCGGCAGGAACGCGAGGGCCGTCGCCATCGCCATCCCCAGCGGAAGGGCGAGCACGCGGCGCGAGCGCGGGTGAGGCGCTGTCATGTGTCGGGGTCTCCAGTTCGTTCGCGGTACGAAGGGGCCGTGCGGGAGCCCCGGGGGACGGTGGCGTCCCCCGGAGCGAGTGGATGGTGGATCGGCCGCGGTCACTTCACCGCGCGCAGCGCGTCGACGACGCCGAAGCCGTAGAAGCCGTTGACCCGCTTGCCGCCGACGCAGGTCGCGTCGACGACGCCGTCGCCGTCCCCGTCGTAGGGGCCGCTCGGGCAGCCCGGGTTGACGGCCTCCGCCTTGAGCAGGGCCTGCAGTTGGGCCGGGGTCGCGAACGGATGCGTCGACTTCAGCAGCGCGGCGACGCCGGCCACGTGCGGCGTGGCCATCGACGTGCCCTGCAGGAAGCCGTACTGGTTGTTCGGCATGGTGGACAGGATGCGGCCGTTCTTCGACGGCGTGTCCGGGATCTGGTACTTGTCGCCACCGGGCGCCGCGACGTCGACGACTCCGTAGCCGTAGCTGGAGTAGTACGACTTGGTGCCCTTGACGCCCACCGCGCTGACCGTGACGACGCCCGGCAGCTGGGTCGGCACGTCGAAGCACTCGTGCGGGTCGACCGTCCGGGTCACCGGAGTCGAGTCGTCGGGGCTGGAGTCGTCGACGAGGGCGTCCGAGTCGAGGTCGTCGTTGGCGTTGCCCGCGGCGGCCACATTGAGCGTGCCCTTGCTCTGTGCGTACAGCTGGGCCCTGTTGACCGAATCAACGATGGCGCGCTGATCGGGGTCGTCCATGCAGTTGTACTGCCATGGATCAACGTAGTAGCTGTTGTTGGTGACCTCGACGCCGTGGTCGGCGGCGAACACGAACGCGCACACGACGCTCTCGGGGAAGAACAGCTGGTTCTCGTCCGGCTGGGCCACCGTGATGCCGGCGACCCGCACGCCGGGCGCGACGCCCGCGACACCGATGCCGTTGCGGGCCGCGGCGATCTCACCCGCCACGTGCGTGCCGTGGTAGTGCTCGGCGTCCACCGGCCGCCAGGAGCCGTAGGTCGTGTCCGCCTTGCCGCTGACGCAGTTCGCGGACTGCGAGGGGGAGAAGTTCGGGGCGAGGTCGGGGTGGGTGTCGTCGACGCCCACGTCGATCACGGCGACCGTCACCTTCCTGCTGCCCGGGTCGATCGCGGCGGCCTTGTCGGCGCCGATCGCCCTGAGGTCCCACTGGTCGGCCTCCAGCGGCTCCTCACCGGCCGCCGAGCCCTTCTCGACCTTCGCGGCCTCGGCCTCGGACAGGTACTGCGCCGCACCCTCGTCCGTGGTCCCCGCCGCCTGTACCGGCGAGGTGCGCGAGGCACCCGCGGACTGCACGCCACGTACGGTGCGTATCTTCTTGGCGAAGTCGAGGTCCGTGGAATGGACCACGATGACACCGATCTTGTCGTACGACACCACGATCGAACCGCCGGCCGCCTTGATCGCCGCCTTGACCGACTTGATCGTGTAGGGGTCCGTCTTCGTGTTGACGAGGTATGCGTACGTGTCCGCGGCGGCGGCCGCCGGAGAGGCGGACTCCACGCGGGGAGCGGCCTGAGCCGCCGCCGGCAGGAAGCCGAGCGAGGCGGTCAGCGACAGCACGACCGGCACCGCGAGCGCGAGCCGACGTCTGGAACGCAGATGAACCATGGGGTCTCCACATCATCCGGAAACGAAACCGCCCGAGACACAGGTGGTGCTCGGGCAGGTACATGACGGGCGGTCCAGGCCGAAAACTATCTCCCGAAGTCGCTGGTCAGCAATGAGTTGCCCAAGGCGAGTTCGGAAATCGGTCAAGTGAGTTGAACCCGTCCCCGCATCGCGCCGTGACCTTGGGCAGGGAGCACCAGGACACGCGCCCCCGATCCCCGAGACGAACGCATCCGCAACGCGAGGAGACTACGTGGCCACCGAGACACCGCCCCCCTCGAAGACCCCCACCCAACTCCCCCCGACAGAGGAGTTCCTCGCGGAGCAGGAGAGCGCGGAATTCGGTGAACTGCGCCGCTCCTACCGCTCGTTCGCCTTCCCGCTGACCGTCGGCTTCATCGCCTGGTACCTGCTGTACGTCCTGCTGTCGAACTACGCGGGCGACTTCATGGGCACCCAGCTGTTCGGCAACATCAACGTGGCCCTCGTCCTCGGCCTCGCCCAGTTCCTGACCACGTTCCTCATCGCCTGGTGGTACTCGCGGCACGCCGCCGCCAAGCTCGACCCCAAGGCCGAGGCGATCAAGTCCCGGATGGAGGGCGGCGCATGAGCCCCGCACAGCACACCCTGCTCGCGGCCGGCGAGGCGAGCCAGCACCGGCCGCTGATCATCACGCTGTTCTCGGTGTTCGTCGCCGCGACCCTCGTGATCACCATCTGGGCCGGCCGCCAGACCAAGGACGCGGCCGACTTCTACGCGGGCGGCCGCCAGTTCACCGGCTTCCAGAACGGCCTCGCCGTCTCCGGCGACTACATGTCCGCCGCGTCCTTCCTCGGCATCGCGGGCGCCATCGCCCTCTTCGGCTACGACGGCTTCCTGTACTCCATCGGCTTCCTGGTCGCCTGGCTGGTCGCCCTGCTCCTGGTGGCCGAGCCACTGCGCAACTCCGGCCGCTACACCATGGGCGACGTCCTCGCCTACCGGATGCGCCAGCGCCCCGTCCGCACGGCGGCCGGCACCTCCACCATCGTCGTGTCGATCTTCTACCTGCTGGCCCAGATGGCGGGCGCCGGCGTTCTGGTCTCCCTGCTGCTCGGCATCACCAGCGACGCCGGCAAGATCGGCATCGTCGCCCTGGTCGGCGTCCTGATGATCGTCTACGTCACCATCGGCGGCATGAAGGGCACCACCTGGGTGCAGATGGTCAAGGCCGTCCTGCTCATCGTCGGCGCCCTGCTGCTGACCTTCCTGGTGCTGCTGAAGTTCCACTTCAACATCTCCGACCTGCTCGGCTCGGCCGCCGACAACAGCGCCAAGGGTTCGGCCTTCCTGGAGCCCGGCCTGAAGTACGGCGCCACGGGCACCACCAAGCTGGACTTCATCTCCCTCGGCATCGCCCTGGTGCTGGGCACCGCCGGCCTGCCGCACATCCTGATCCGCTTCTACACGGTGCCCACCGCCAAGGCCGCCCGTAAGTCCGTGATCTGGGCGATCGGCCTGATCGGCGCCTTCTACCTGATGACCCTCGCCCTCGGCTTCGGCGCCGCGGCCCTGATCAAGCCGGACGAGATCATCGCCTCCAACAAGGCGGGCAACACCGCCGCGCCACTCCTCGCCCTCCACCTCGGCGGCGTCGACTCCAACTGGGGCGCGATCCTGCTCGCCACGATCTCGGCGGTCGCCTTCGCCACCATCCTCGCGGTCGTGGCGGGCCTCACCCTGGCCTCCTCGTCGTCCTTCGCCCACGACATCTACGCCAACGTCATCAAGAAGGGCACGGCCACCGAGAAGCAGGAGCTCGGCGCGGCCCGCTGGGCCACGGTCGGCATCGGCGCCGTCTCCATCGTCCTGGGCGCCCTCGCCCGCGACCTGAACGTCGCCGGCCTGGTCGCCCTCGCCTTCGCGGTCGCCGCCTCCGCCAACCTCCCGACGATCATCTACAGCCTCTTCTGGAAGCGGTTCACCACCTCCGGCGCCCTGTGGTCGATCTACGGCGGCCTGGTCACCGCCGTGGGCCTGGTGCTGTTCTCGCCGGTCGTCTCGGGCAAGCCGACCTCGATGTTCCCGGACGCCGACTTCCACTGGTTCCCGCTGGAGAACCCGGGCATCATCTCGATCCCCGTCGGCTTCCTGCTCGGCATCCTCGGCACCTATCTCTCCAAGGAGGAGCCGGACGCCGGCAAATACGCCGAGCTGGAGGTCCGTTCACTCACCGGAACCGGCGCCCACTGACACCCCGGTACGCCCCCTGAGCGGCCGCGTCGTAGATCCCTACGACGCGGCCGCGCCGTACCTCGTGGGATCCGGGCCGCTGTCGTTGTCAGTGACGTCACGTAGGCTCGCAAGTGACGGAAATGACGACCCGCACTGATCCGCTACGAGGGAGGGGGCCCACGTGCTCATCGACACCTACGGCCGGGTGGCCACCGACCTGAGGGTCTCGCTGACCGACCGGTGCAATCTTCGCTGCACCTACTGCATGCCCGAGGAAGGCCTGCAGTGGCTGGCCAAGCCTGATCTGCTCACGGACGACGAGATCGTCCGCCTGATCGACATCGCCGTCACCTCCCTGGGCATCGAGGAGATCCGCTTCACCGGCGGAGAACCCCTGCTGCGCCCCGGCCTGGTCGGCATCGTCGAGCGGGTCGCGCGGCTCGACCCCCGCCCCCAGATGTCCCTGACCACCAACGGCATCGGCCTGGGGCGCACGGCGAAGGCCCTGAAGGACGCGGGTCTGGACCGGGTCAACGTCTCCCTGGACACCCTGCGCCCGGACGTCTTCAAGACCCTCACCCGCCGGGACCGCCACAAGGACGTCCTCGAAGGCCTGCGGGCCGCCCGCGAGGCGGGTCTGACCCCGGTGAAGGTCAACACGGTCCTGATGCCTGACCTGAATGCCGATGAGGCCCCCGACCTGCTGGCCTGGGCCGTCGAGCACGACTACGAACTGCGGTTCATCGAGCAGATGCCCCTGGACGCCCAGCACGGCTGGAAGCGCGAGGGCATGGTCACGGCCGGTGACATCCTGGCCTCCCTGCGCACCCGCTTCGACCTCACCCCCGAAGGGGCCGCCGCGCGCGGCTCGGCCCCGGCGGAGCGCTGGCTGGTCGACGGCGGCCCGCACCGGGTGGGCGTCATCGCCTCGGTGACCCGCCCCTTCTGCGCCGCCTGCGACCGCACCCGCCTCACGGCCGACGGCCAGATACGCACCTGCCTGTTCGCCCGGGAGGAAACGGACCTGCGCACCGCCCTGCGCGACGGTTCCCCGGACGAGGAGATCGCCCGCATCTGGCGGCTGGCCATGTGGGGCAAGAAGGCGGGAGCCGGCCTGGACGACCCGTCGTTCGTCCAGCCGGACCGGCCGATGTCGGCCATCGGCGGCTGACCGACCCCGGCCGGCCGCCGTCCCGCCCCCAGCGCTCAGCTCACGCGTCGCCCCCGTCCCGCGGGGGAACCGCACCGGTACGAGCCACCTCGGCGTACCACCGTGCGCTCTCCTTCGGGATGCGCCGACCGGTGGGGTAGTCCACGTACACCGCGCCGAACCGCTTGCTGTAGCCGTAGCCCCACTCGAAGTTGTCCAGCAGCGACCACAGGAAGTACCCGCGGACGTCGACGCCCGCCTCGATCGCCCGGTGTACCGCGCTCAGGTGCCCGCGCAGGTAGGCGATGCGGTCGGGGTCGACGACACGGCCGTGCGGGTCCACGTAGTCGTCGAAGGCCGCTCCGTTCTCCGTGATCATCAACGGCAGTCCGGGGAAGTCCGCCTTCAGCCGCAGCAGCAGGTCGTACAGACCGCTCGGGTCGACCGCCCAGCCCATCGCCGTCGTGTCACCCGGCGGCAGGTGGAAGGCCACGTCTTCCGCGGCGGGCCACGGGCTGTGGTCGCTGCGGCCGTGACCGTCCGAGTTGTGGGTGCCCCGCCCGTCCGAGGCCGAGACCAGGGTGGGCGTGTAGTAGTTGACGCCGAGGAAGTCCAGCGGCTGGTGGATGGCGGAGAGGTCGCCGTCCTCCACGAAACTCCAGTCCGTCAGCCGGGAGGTGTCCTCGATGAGGTCCTCCGGGTAAGCGCCGAGCAACTGGGGGCCGGTGAAGACGCGATTGGCCAGCGCGTCGATCCGGCGAGCGGCGTCGACGTCCTCCGCGCGCTCGGTCAGGGCCCTGACGTGGTGGATGTTCAGGGTGACCGACGTCTGGGCGTGATGGGGCAGTTCGGCCCGCAGCGCCTGAACCGCCTTGCCGTGCGCCAGGTTGAGATGATGGGCGGCCCGCAGCGCCGCCACCGGGTCGGTGCGCCCGGGGGCGTGCACCCCGGAGCCGTACCCCAGAAAGGCGCTGCACCAGGGCTCGTTGAGCGTGGTCCAGATCTTCACCCGGTCGCCCAGCGCACGGGCCGCGAGCGAGGCGTACTCGGCGAAGCGGTCCGCGGTGCCCCGTTCGGGCCAGCCGCCGGCGTCCTCCAGCTCCTGCGGCAGATCCCAGTGGTAGAGGGTGACCACCGGCTCGATGCCCTTCTCCAGCAGGGCGTCGGTGAGCCGCCGGTAGAAGTCCAGGCCCTTCTCGACCGCGGGGCCGCGACCGGTCGGCTGCACCCGCGGCCACGAGATCGAGAAGCGGTAGGTGTCCACGCCGAGGTCGGCCATGATCTCGACGTCCTCGCGCCACCGGTGGTAGTGGTCGCAGGCCACGTCACCGGTGTCCCCGTTGCGTACCCGTCCGGGCGTGTGCGAGTAGGTGTCCCAGATGGAGGGGGTGCGGCCGTCCTCGGTGGCGGCGCCCTCGATCTGGTAGGCGGCGGTCGCGGTGCCCCACCGGAAGCCGGTGGGGAAGACCAGGGCGGAGGTGTGCTGCGGCCCGGGTGCGACACGTCGGGTAGCGGTGCTCACGGAGATCCTTTCGGAGGAGGCGGCAAGAACGCGCAAGGGGATTTCGGGGCTCGGCGGAGGGAGTACAGGGCTCAGCCCTTGACCGCGCCCTGCATGATGCCGCCGACGATCTGGCGGCCGAAGACGACGAAGAGGGCGAGCAGCGGCAGCGTGCCCAGCAGGGCGCCGGCCATGATCAGCGACTGGTCGCGCACATAGCCCGCGCTGAGCTGGGTGAGGGCGACGGGAACCGTCGGGTTGGTCATGTCGAGCACGATGAACGGCCAGAAGAAGTCGTTCCAGGCGTGCACGAACGTGATCATGAACAGCACCGCCATGGCCGGGCGCGCGACGGGCAGCACGATGCTCCAGAAGATGCGCAGAGAGTGCGCGCCGTCCACCCGGCCCGCCTCGACCAGTTCGTCGGGAAGGGCCTCGGCGAGGTACTGCCGCATGAAGAACACGCCGACGGCGCTCACCAGAGTGGGGAAGATGACGGCGGGCAGCTGCTGCCCCCAGCCGAGGTCCGTCATCATCATGAACAGGGGCACCACGCCCAGCTGGGGCGGCACCATCATCGTCCCGATGACCAGCATCAGCAGTGCGTTGCGGCCCTTGAAGCGCAGCTTGGCGAAGGCGAACCCGGCCAGGGTGGCGAACAGCACCGTGGACAGCGCGATCACCCCGGCCACGATCAGGCTGTTGACCATGGCCTTGCCCAGCGCCGCGTCGCGCCAGGCCTTGCCCAGGTTCTCCAGCAGGTGCGGGCCGGGCAGGAAGGGCGGCGGGCTCTGCGTCACACGGGTGTTGTCGCTGGAGGCGGCCACCATCGTCCAGTACAGCGGGAAGAGCGACACCAGAGCGGCGAAGCCGAGCAGTACGTAGGCCAGGGGGCCGGCGTGGTGCTGGCGTCCGGCGCGCGGGCGCAGCCAAAGGCGCGTCCGGCGGCGGCGGGTGGACCCTTCAGGGGTGCCGGTGCGGGGCCGCGGGTCCGCCGTCCGGACCGGGAGACTGTCAGTGGTCATGGGAAAGCACTCCTGGTCAGGACCTGCGCGCCAGCGCGCGCTTGAGGACTCGCTGGACGACGAAGACGAGGATGAGCAGCAGGAACATCGCCCAGGCGACGGTGGCGGCGCGGCCCATCTGGTAGTTCTTCCAGCCCTCCTCGTACAGCAGCAGGCCCAGCGTCTGGTACTGGTTGTCGGCGCCGCCGGTGATGCCGTTGGGACCCTGCCCGAAGATCAGCGGCTCTCCGAAGAGCTGGGTGGCACCGATCGTGGACAGCACGATGGTGAAGACGATGGTGGCCCGGATGCCCGGCACCGTGACCTTGAGGAACTGCTGCCAGCGGGAGGCACCGTCGATGGCCGCGGCCTCGTAGCGGTCGCGCGGGACGGCCTGCATCGCCGCGAGGTAGAGCAGGGCGTTGTAGCCGGTCCAGCGCCAGATGACGATGGTGGAGATCGCGATCTGGGCCGCCCACTTGTTGTTCTCGAAGTCGATGTGGTCCACCCCGACCAGGCTCAGCATCCAGTTGATCATGCCGAAGTCCCGCTCGAAGAGCATCGTGAACACCAGGGCGGCCGCACCGACCGAGGTGGCGTACGGCGTCAGGGAGGCGACACGGAAGAACGTCGACCCACGCATCCGGTAGTTGAGCAGGTGCGCCAGGCCCAGGGCCATCAGCAGCTGCGGGACCGTGGAGATCACGCCGATGGTGAAGGTGTTGGCCAGCGCGTTCCAGAAGCGGTCGTCGTTCCACAGGGCCGTGTAGTTGTCGAAGCCGACCCACTCCATCAGGTTCAGCGACGACAGTTCGACGTGGTGGAGCGAGATCCAGGCCGTGTAGACGAGCGGGTAGAAGCTGAAGGCCGCGAAGACCACGAAGAACGGGGCGACGAACGCGTACGGCGCTCCCCGCAGGTCGAGACGGTGCAGCAGGTTGCGCAGGCCCTGACGGTCTTCGCGTGCGCGCTTGGCGGGCGGGGGAGCGGTGCCTGGAGCACCACCCTGGCTGATCGGGGTGGAGGTGGCCACCGGGAGGCTTCCTTCCTTCGAAGGGTGACGGCTTGAGGACCCGGCGGCCCGAAACCGGGCCGCCGGGCTGGTGTGGCGGGACGGACGGCTCAGCCGGTGGCCTTCTTGATGCGCTCGTCCGTGGTCTTCCAGGCGGCGTCGGGGCTCTTGTTCTGCGACTCGATCAGCGTCAGCCCCTGCGAGAAGATGTCCTTGATCGTGCCGTCCTTGCGGCCGAGCACCTGCTCGTCGGGGATCTCCGTGGCGGCCTCACCGAAGATCTTGCCGATGGGAGCGCCGCTGAAGTAGTCCGACTTCGCCCCGGTCACCGCGGGCGACTTCAGAGCCGTCTCGGACGACGGGAAGTTGCCGATCTTCTCGAAGAGGTAGGACTGCTGCTCGGGAGCCGTGAGCCAGGCGACGAGCTCCTTCGCCTCCTTCTTGACGGGGCTGTTGTCCATGACCCCGAGGAAGGACCCGCCCCAGTTCGCGCCCTTGGGCGCCTTGGCGACGTCCCACTTGCCCTTGTTCGCGGGCCCGGCCTTCTCGCTGATGTGGGCGAGCATCCACGCGGGACAGACCGTGGTGGCGAAGGTGCTGTTCGCCAGACCGGGATCCCAGCCCGGCTGGAACTGCCGGAGCTTCGCGGTGAGTCCCGAGGTCGCGGCCTGCGAGGCCAGCTTCCAGGCGTCCTTGACGACCGGGTTCTTGGCGTAGATCAGCTTGCCGCTCTTGTCGTAGAACTGCTCGGAGTTGCCGTAGATCATGGCGTTGAACAGGCCGCTGGAGCTGTCCATGAAGGCGGCCTTGGAGCCCTTGAGGTTGGCCTTGAAGCGCTTGCCCACGCTGACGTACTTCGACCAGTCGCCCGCCCACAGCTGAGCCACCTCGTCCCGGTCGGTGGGCAGCCCGGCCTTCTCGAAGAAGTCCTTGCGGTAGCAGACCGCCATCGGGCCGATGTCCGTGCCGAGCCCGATGACCTTCTTGTCGGGGGCGGTGACCTGGCTGAGCTTCCAGGGCAGGAAGTGGTCCGTGCCGGGGACGTCCGCGAGGTCGGCGAACTTGTCCTTCTGCGTGTCGACCAGCTCCTTGGCGCGGCCCACCTCGATGCCCTGGATGTCCTTCAGGCCACTGCCCGCGGCGAGATGGGTCTGCAGAGCGGTGTAGTACGTCTGCTCGTCGCCGGCGACGTCCGCCTTGATGACGACGTCGGGGTGCAGCTTCATGTACTTCTCCAGCAGGCCGGTCTCCTTGAAGCCCATGACGCCGAAGAGCCCCATGGTGATCACGGTCTTGCCGTCCTTGTGGCCCCCGCCGGTCCCGGAGCCACCGCCCGAACCGCAACCCGCGACCAGCCCGAGGACAGTCGCGGCCGATATCGCGGCCGCGATTCTTGTACGCAACTTCGTGCGGGTGCTGCTCATTTCCGTCTCCCTAGCAGTGGCTGCCGACGCACCGGGACACCAGCCGAAACAGGACAGCTTTTTGTCCGGATTAGTCTGGTGGGTACGTTCCCAATCGATGGTGGGAACGTGCCCACCAAGGTGGGTGAAGACTGACCGTGCGGCCGCAGTCATGTCAAGAAGGTGAACGCGGTCGGTTACGGGGCGATGTCGGATCGGCCCCTCGGCGGCGGGCCCGGCGCCCGCGGGGCTCTGGCACAATGCGCAGGTGGAGCGCGTCCGGCGGCGCGTCAGGCAAGGAGGGGCCATGGGGGAGAGGCAGCGGCCGACGATCAAGACCGTCGCCGCGCGCGCCGGTGTCGGGCGGACCACGGTTTCACGAGTCATCAACGGCTCGGAACTCGTCAGCGACAAGGCGAAGGCCGCCGTCCTGGCCGCCATCGCCGAACTGAACTACGTCCCGAACTCTGTGGCCCGCGGACTGGTCACCAGCAAGACCAACTCCGTGGCCCTGGTCATCCCGGAGTCCGAGAGCCGGCTCGGCTCGGAACCGTACTTCTCGGCCGTCATCCGCGGGGTCAGCACGGTCCTCACCGAGACCCGCACCCAGCTCCAGCTCATGCTGGTCCGCGACCAGGGCGAGCGCGACCAGCTCACCGCGTCGGTGGCGGAGCGGCGGGTCGACGGCGTGCTCCTCGTCTCCGTCCACGAGCGCGATCCGCTGCCGGGCATGCTGGAGGAGATGGGCCTGCCCACCGTGCTCGCCGGCCGGCGTGGCCGGCAGGAGCCGCTGAGCCACGTCCACTCGGACAACGAGGGCGGGGCCGCGGCAGCGGTACGGCACCTGCTGGACCAGGGACGCTCCAAGGTCGCCACCATCACCGGGCCGCTCGACATGGACGTGGCCCGCAGCAGGCTCCAGGGATGGCGGGAGGCGCTGGAGAAGGCGGGCCTGCCGGCCGGTCCGGAGCTGGTCGCCAGGGGCGACTTCACCGAGGAGGGCGGTCGAGCCGCCATGCGTTCACTTCTCGAACAACTCCCGGACCTGGACGCCGTGTTCGCCGCCTCCGACGTCATGGCGGTCGGCGCGCTGCTGGAGCTGCGCCGGTCGGGGCGCCGTGTCCCCGACGACGTGGCCGTGGTCGGTTTCGACGACTCGATCCTCGCCCGGCACAGCAATCCACCGCTGACCAGCGTCAGCCAGCCCGTCGAGAAGATCGGCAGCACCATCGCGCGGCTGCTCCTGGAGGAGATCGACGATCCGCGAACCCCGCGCCGGCACGTCGTCCTGCCGACCCGGTTGGTCGTACGCGAGTCGTCCGGGGGGCCGTCCGCCGACTGACGGGTGGCCGGCTCGCGCGCCGGCGTCAGCGGTCGCGCACCCCGTCCGTGCCCGGGGCGTCGGTGGGCCTCGTGGACTCCCACTCCCGCAGGGTCACGACGTCCTTGAGCATCCCCCGCACCCCGAGGAACTTCGACAGATGCTCCCGGTGCTCGTCGCAGGCGAGCCACGTCTTGCGCCGCTCCGGCGTATGGATCTTCGGGTTGTTCCACGCCAGCACCCAGACGGCGTCGACACGGCAGCCCTTGGCGGAGCAGATGGGGGTGTCACTCACAGGTATGTCTCACAACCGCTGGAAACAAGGCGACGCCGAGCAGCCACGGGGGGAGCTGCCCGGCGTCGGTCCGTCGCTCCGACGGGGGATGCGGAGCGCCTACGAAGTATGTCACGGGTCACCCGTCGCCCGGCACCTGAACAACATGATTGATCTGAGCTTTTCTTGAGCTTGGCGCGAAGCCGCCTTCCGTTTGTCGCGCCCGGATGCGGGTCACGCCGGGTCGCGCGGCTCGCTTCGTACGCCCGCCGCGGGCTCCGCCGCGACATCTTCCGGAACCGGTTCCGTGAAACCGTCGTTCGTCCGCGACGGCGCGATCATCGGGCGCATCGGCACCGACACGAACGTCGACGGCAGAGACGGCGCGTTCTCCCGCCCGGCGTTCGCGACCACCACCGCGATGTACGGCAGGACGGCGCCGAGCACCAACGCCACGATCGCGACGGGCCGTTCGACGTTCCACAGCGACGCCGCGAGAATGACCGACACCGTACGGATCGACATGGAGATGACGTACCGGCGCTGCCGGCCGCGCACGTCCTCCTGCAGACCCGTCCGGGCGCCGGTGATCCGGAACACCTGGCCGTTGCCGTCGCCGTGCTGCTTCCGCATCACATTTCACCATCCGCCCGCATCGGCCCTGCCTCCCCCCGTGCCCGGTCCACCCCGGCCGGGGTGGGGGTCCGGACTGTTTCCACGTTACGCCGCGCCTGCGCCGCCTACGAGACCGGGTCACCTCCACGCTGGGCGAACACCCTCGGCCGGAGCACGTATGGCCGCACCCGACATGCGGCGTACGGCGTACCGGCCGAGGCTTGACCCAATGCTCGCGTCGAGCCGTACAAGGAGGCAGCAATGGGCTGGTTGTGGGCGATCATCGTGGGATTCGTGCTCGGCCTGATCGCCAAGGCGATCATCCCGGGCAAACAGCACAGCCCCCTCTGGCTGACCACCATCTGCGGCATGCTCGGCGCCATCGTCGGCAACGCGATCGCGCGGGCGGTCGGGGTGGAGTCGACCTCCGGCATCGACTGGAGCCGGCACGCCTTCCAGCTCGTGGCCGCGATCGTCATCGTCTTCGTGGTCGACATGCTGTACATGGCGACTCTGGGCAAGCGCAAACAGACCGCCTGAGCATGCGAAAGGGGCCGGCTCCCCTGGGAGCCGGCCCCTTTCGACGTGGCTCTAGGCGGACGCGACCTCGACCGCCGCCAGGTTCTTCTTGCCCCGGCGCAGCACCAGCCACCGGCCGTGGATCAGGTCCTCCTTGGCGGGGACGGCGTCCTCACCGGCGACCTTGACGTTGTTCACGTACGCGCCGCCCTCCTTGACCGTGCGCCGCGCGGCCGACTTGCTGGCCACCAGGCCCACCTCGGCGAACAGGTCCACGACCGGGCCGAGCTCGGCGACCTGGACGTGCGGGACCTCGGACAGGGCCGCGGCCAGCGTCTTCTCGTCGAGCTCCGCCAGCTCGCCCTGCCCGAACAGCGCCTTGGACGCGGCGATCACCGCGGCCGTCTGATCGGCCCCGTGTACCAGGGTCGTCAGCTCCTCGGCCAGCGCGCGCTGGGCGGCGCGGGCCTGCGGGCGCTCCTCGGTCTGCTTCTCCAGCTCCTCCAGCTCCTCGCGGGACCTGAAGGACAGGATGCGCATGTACGTGGAGATGTCCCGGTCGTCGACATTCAGCCAGAACTGGTAGAACGCGTACGGCGTGGTCATCTCGGCGTCGAGCCAGATGGCGCCGCCCTCGGTCTTGCCGAACTTGGTGCCGTCCGCCTTGACCATGAGCGGTGTCGCCAGGCAGTGCACCTCGGCGGCGGGCTCCAGCCTATGGATGAGGTCGAGGCCCGCGGTGAGGTTGCCCCACTGGTCGCTGCCGCCCTGCTGGAGCGTGCAGCCGTAGCGCCGGTACAGCTCCAGGAAGTCCATGCCCTGGAGCAGCTGGTAGCTGAACTCCGTGTAGCTGATGCCCTCCTGCGACTCCAGCCGCCGGGCGACCGAGTCCTTGGTGAGCATCTTGTTGACGCGGAAGTGCTTGCCGATGTCCCGCAGGAACTCGATGGCCGACATGCCGGCCGTCCAGTCCAGGTTGTTCACCATCACCGCGGCGTTCTCGCCCTCGAAGGACAGGAACGGCTCGATCTGCGCGCGCAGCCGGGTCACCCAGTTCGCGACCGTCTCCGGGTCGTTCAACGTGCGCTCGGCCGTGGGCCGCGGGTCGCCGATCTGGCCGGTCGCCCCGCCCACCAGCGCCAGCGGGCGCAGCCCCGCCTGCTGGAGCCGGCGCATGGTGAGGACCTGCACCAGGTGACCGACGTGCAGACTGGCCGCGGTGGGGTCGAAACCGCAATAGAACGTGACGGGACCGTCCGCGAGCGCCTTGCGCAAAGCGTCCTCGTCAGTGGACAGGGCCCACAGCCCCCGCCACTTCAGCTCGTCGACGATGTCCGTCACGGTTCTCGTATCTCCTTGGATGATCCTCGGGCAGTCGAGCGACAGCCGCCTACGAGGTTATACGCCCTGACTGACAGAGCTCATGTTGAAGTCGGGCACCCGCAGGGCCGGCATCGCGGTCCTAGTGAACCAGTCGCTCCACTCCCTGGGCAGCGTCTTTTCGGTACGCCCGGCCTCGGTGGCCCGGCCCAGCAGGTCCACCGGCGACTCGTTGAACCGGAAGTTGTTCACCTCGCCGGTCACCTCGCCGTTCTCCACGAGATAGACGCCGTCCCTGGTCAGGCCGGTCAGCAGCAGCGTGGCCGGGTCGACCTCGCGGATGTACCACAGGCAGGTCAGCAGCAGCCCGCGTTCGGTGCTCGCGACCATCTCCTCCAGGGAGCGGTCCTCGCCGCCGGTCAGGATCAGGTTGTCGATCGCCGGGGCCACCGGCAGGCCGGTCAGACCGGCGCTGTGCCGGGTGGTGGCGAGGTTCGTCAGCACCCCCTCGCGCACCCACTCGGTGGCCGCGAGCGGCAGACCGTTGTCGAACACCGACTGATCACCCCCGGAGGAGTGGGCGATCACGAAGGGCGCCGACTCCAGTCCGGGTTCGTTCGGGTCGCTGCGCAGGGTCAGCGGCAGCTCGGTGAGCCGGTCGCCCACGCGGGTGCCGCCGCCGGGCTTGGAGAACACCGTGCGCCCCTCGACCGCGTCCCGCCCCGACGCCGACCACAGCTGGTAGATCAGCAGATCCGCCACCGCGGTCGGCGGCAGCAGCGTCTCGTACCGTCCGGCGGGCAGCTCGATCCGCCGCTCGGCCCAGCCGAGGCGTACGGCGAGCTCGGCGTCCAGGGCCGCCGGGTCGACGTCCTTGAAGTCCCGCGTGGAGCGTCCGGCCCACGCCGAGCGCTTGCGGTCGGGCGACTTGGCGTTGATCTCCAGCGTGCCGTTGGGCTGGTCGTGACGCAGGCGCAGCCCCGTCGACGTACCCACGTAGCTCGAGACGAGTTCGTGGTTGGCGAAGCCGTACAGTTCGCGGCCGCCGGCACGCGCGCGTGCGAAAGCCTCGCCCAGCGCCGGCGCGAAGTCGGCGAACACGGCGGAGCCGGTCTCAGCGGGCGCGTCCGTGAAGTCGGGGGAGGCCGGTACGTTCGTGACCAGCGGCTGCGCGTCCTCGGCGGGTCCGGCGGCCCGCGCCGCGGCCTCCGCGGCCCGCACCAGGGGCTCCAGCTCGGCCACGGTGACGGCCGAGCGCGAGACGACACCGGAGGCCGTGCCCTCCTTGCCGTCGACGGACGCGATCACCGTGAGCGTACGGCCCCGGGTGACACCGTTCGTGGTGAGGGCGTTGCCCGCCCAGCGCAGGTTCGCGGTGGACTGCTCGTCGGCGATGACGACACAGCCGTCGGCGGTGGACAGCTCCAGCGCCCGCTCGACGATCTCGTGCGGCTTGTTGCTGCGGGCGCTCATCGACCGGCCTCCTGCGTGGTGTTGAGACTGTGCTTTTCCGGGGGATAACCCCCGGACCCCCAGCCGAGACCTGCACGGGCGCTCATCGACCGGCCTCCTGCGTGGTGTTGAGACTGTGCTTTTCCGGGGGATAACCCCCGGACCCCCAGCCGAGACCTGCACGGGCGCTCATCGACCGGCCTCCTGCGTGGTGTTGAGGATGTTGACGCCGCGGAAGAGCGCCGAGGGGCAGCCGTGGGACACGGCGGCGACCTGGCCCGGCTGGGCCTTGCCGCAGTTGAAGGCGCCGCCCAGGACGTAGGTCTGCGGGCCGCCCACCGCGGCCATCGAGCCCCAGAAGTCCGTCGTCGTCGCCTGGTAGGCGACGTCCCGCAGCTGCCCGGTGATCCGCCCGTTCTCGATCCGGAAGAATCGCTGGCCGGTGAACTGGAAGTTGTAGCGCTGCATGTCGATGGACCACGACCGGTCCCCGACGACGTAGATCCCGCGGTCGACCCCGCCGATCAGGTCCTCCGTCGACATTCCGGCCGGGTCCGGCCGGAGCGAGACGTTGGCCATGCGCTGCACGGGCACGTGGCCGGGGGAGTCGGCGAAGGCGCAGCCGTTGGAGCGCTCGAAGCCGGTCAGCTTCGCGATGCGGCGGTCGAGCTGGTAACCGACGAGCGTGCCGTCCTTGACCAGGTCCCAGGACTGGCCCTCGACGCCCTCGTCGTCGTAGCCGACGGTCGCGAGGCCGTGCTCTGCGGTGCGGTCGCCGGTGACGTTCATCAGCTCGGAGCCGTAGCGGAGCTTGCCGAGCTGGTCGAACGTGGCGAAGGAGGTGCCGGCGTACGCGGCCTCGTAGCCGAGCGCGCGGTCCAGCTCGGTGGCGTGGCCGATGGACTCGTGGATGGTCAGCCACAGGTTGGACGGGTCGACGACCAGGTCGTACAGGCCCGCCTCGACGCTCGGCGCCCGCATCTTCTCGGCGAGCAGCTCGGGGATCTGCTCCAGCTCGCCCTCCCAGTCCCAGCCGGTGCCGGTCAGGTACTCCCAGCCCCGCCCGACCGGCGGCGCGATGGTCCGCATCGAGTCGAACTCGCCGCTCGACTCGTCGACCGACACGGCGGTCAGCGACGGGTGCAGCCGGACACGCTGCTGCGTCGTCACGGTCCCGGCCGTGTCGGCGTAGAACTTGTTCTCGTGCACGGTGAGCAGGGAGGCGTCGACGTGGTTGACGCCGTTCGCCGCGAGCAGCCGTGCGCTCCAGTCGGCCAGCAGCGCCGACTTCTCCTCGTCCGGGACGCCGAACGGATCGATCTCGTACGACGACACCCATGTCCGGTCGGCGTGCACGGGCTCGTCGGCGAGCTCCACGCGCTCGTCCGAGCCGGCCGCCTTGATCACCTGGGCGGAGAGCTTCGCCATCGCCACCGCCTGCGAGGCGACCTTGGCCGCCGCGTCCAGGGTCAGGTCGACGCCCGAGGCGAAGCCCCAGGTACCGCCGTGCACGACGCGCACCGCGTACCCGAGGTCGGTGGTGTCCGACGACCCGGCGAGCTTGGCGTCCCGCAGGCGCCAGGAAGCGCTGCGCACCCGTTCGAGGCGGAAGTCGGCGTGCTCGGCGCCCAGCGCACGCGCGCGTGCGAGCGCGGCGTCCGCGAGGGCGCGTAGCGGGAGTGCCGTGAAGGCTTCGTCGATGGTATGAGGCACCTGCGTCTCTTCCTGTTGACCCGACAGTGACCGGCGGTTGCCCCGATCATTTCGCGGCGACCGGGTGGCGGACCACACGTTTGCGGGCGTGCTCGGCAACTTTCTGTAGGGACCCGACAGCGAGTCCCCCGAGCCACTGTCGGTGCCCGATTGTCCGCGGGACGGCCGGGCCCGATAGGTTTTCGAGGGAAGCCGCCTGTCATCGAGGTGTTCGGGCGGATGTGTCAGACCCCTATCGAAAGGGTGATCCGTTGAGCCGCTCGGTTCTCGTCACCGGAGGCAACCGGGGCATCGGCCTCGCCATCGCCCGCGCGTTCGCCGATGCCGGCGACAAGGTCGCGATCACATACCGTTCGGGTGAGCCGCCGGCCGGCTTCCTGGCCGTCAAGTGCGACATCACCGACACCGAGCAGGTGGAGCAGGCCTACAAGGAGATCGAGGAGGCCCACGGCCCCGTCGAGGTCCTGATCGCCAACGCCGGCATCACCAAGGACCAGCTCCTGATGCGCATGTCGGAGGAGGACTTCACGTCCGTCCTCGACACCAACCTCACCGGCACCTTCCGTGTGGTCAAGCGGGCCAACCGCGGCATGCTGCGCGCCAAGAAGGGCCGCGTGGTCCTGATCTCCTCGGTCGTCGGCCTGTTCGGCGGCCCCGGCCAGGCCAACTACGCCGCCTCCAAGGCCGGCCTGGTCGGCTTCGCGCGCTCCCTCGCCCGTGAGCTGGGCTCGCGCAACATCACCTTCAACGTCGTCGCGCCCGGCTTCGTCGACACCGACATGACCAAGGCGCTCACCGACCAGCAGCGCGAGAACATCGTGTCCCAGGTGCCGCTCGGCCGTTACGCGCAGCCCAAGGAGATCGCCGCGACGGTGCGGTTCCTCGCCTCGGACGACGCCTCGTACATCACTGGAGCCGTCATCCCCGTTGACGGCGGACTGGGAATGGGTCACTGAACACCATGAGCGGAATTCTCGAGGGCAAGCGCGTCCTGATCACCGGTGTGCTGATGGAGTCCTCCATCGCCTTCCACGCCGCCAAGCTGGCCCAGGAGCAGGGCGCCGAGATCATCCTGACCGCGTTCCCGCGGCCCACGCTGACCGAGCGCATCGCCAGGAAGCTCCCCAAGCCCACCAAGGTCATCGAGCTCGACGTCACCAACGACGAGCACCTGGGCCGCCTGGCCGACGTGGTCGGCGAGGAGCTCGGCGGCCTCGACGGCGTCGTGCACTCCATCGGCTTCGCGCCGCAGGACGCGCTCGGCGGCAACTTCCTCAACACGCCGTTCGAGTCGGTCGCCACGGCCATGCACGTCTCGGCGTACTCCCTGAAGTCGCTGACCATGGCCTGCCTGCCGCTGATGCAGAACGGCGGCTCGGTCGTCGGCCTGACCTTCGACGCGCAGTACGCGTGGCCGCAGTACGACTGGATGGGTCCGGCGAAGGCCGCCCTGGAGGCCACCAGCCGCTACATCGCCCGCGACCTGGGCAAGCAGAACATCCGCTGCAACCTGATCTCCGCGGGCCCGATCGGCTCCATGGCCGCCAAGTCCATCCCGGGCTTCAGCGACCTGGCGGCCGTCTGGGACAGCCGCTCCCCGCTGGAGTGGGACCTGAAGGACCCGGAGCCGGCCGGCAAGGGCATCGTCGCCCTGCTGAGCGACTGGTTCCCGAAGACCACCGGCGAGATCGTCCACGTGGACGGCGGTCTGCACGCCATCGGCGCCTGATCGCCCCCGCGCCGTCTGACGGCCCCCGCGCCGTCGACGCCCCGCTTCCGCAAGGCAGCGGGGCGTCGCCCGTTCGGCCTATCCGGCCGGGCGCGGGCGGACGGTGACCGGGCACGCTGGAGGGGCGTTCACCACACGCTCCCCTCCCCAGCCCGGCCGAGGAGGTCCCCGTTGTGCGCCTGTCCCGCAGCCTGGCCTCAGTGACCGCCGCCGTCGCTCTCGTGATGTCCCTGCCGTTCGAGGCGGTGCCGCACGCGCGGGTGCCGGGGTCCGCCTCCGCCGAGCCCTTCGGGGCCGAGTGCCGCACCAGGGTCACCGGCTCCCATGTGACCGCGTACTGCCACAACCCCTATCCGCAGACCGACCGCGTCAGCCTGCACATCGAGTGCGACCAGTGGTGGGACCTCGACAGCGACGGCACCCCGGTCGACGCGGATCCGGCGATGACGGTACGGCTCACCGGGCGCTGCTGGGAGGACGTGCGCACGGCGTGGATCAGTCACCAGAAGGGGTGAGGCGCCCCGGACGGCACAGGAACGGATAGCTCGCTGCCTCCCTGCCCGCCGCCTCGGCGTCGCCCGCGCGGATCGCGTCGACCAGCCGCGTGTGGTCCATGTACGTCTCCGGCGTCAGCTCGTCGCCGACGTCCTCGCGCAGCCAGTCCCGCAGCACCTCGCCGAGGTCGGCGTACACCTCGCTCATCACGTCGTTGTGGGACGCGGAGACCACCGCCAGATGGAAGGTGGTGTCGGCCGTCACGAACGCCTCCGTGTCGCCCGACTCCCACGCCTCCTCGCGCCGCACCAGCAGCGCGTCGAGCTGTTTGAGGTCCTTCTCCGTGCGCCGCCGGGCGGCCAGCCGCGCCGCGGAGGACTCCAGCGTGGAGCGAAGCTCGGCGATGTGCCGGGGGTCGGCGTCGGCGAACCGGCGGTGCATCACGCCGGCCAGCTCGCTGGTGGCGACGACATAGGTACCCGAGCCCTGGCGGATGTCCAGCAGGCCGTTGTGAGCGAGTGCGCGGACGGCCTCACGGACTGTGTTGCGGGCGACGCCGAGCTGCTCGACCAGCTCCGGCTCCGTCGGGATGCGCGAGCCCACCGGCCACTCACCGGAGGTGATCTGGTTCCGCAATGCGGCGATGACCTGCTCGGACAGGGCCGAACGACGGGGATGGCTCAGGGGCATGGCACACCTTCGCACGCGGCGGCCGGGTACGGCGGACCCGGGCATGGACAACCAATCATCCCATGATTCTATGATGGGTCTCATGCCACGTGAGGAAATCAGCACGACGACGTCCACCGCAGTACGCGGGCCGGCCGCCGAGGAGCCGCCGCGAACCGCCACGCACGCGTGGACGACACGACTGCTCCTGATCGGCATCGTGCTGACCGCGCTGAACCTCCGCCCCGCCATCACCAGCCTCGGCGCGCTCCTCAAGGAGGTCCGCGACGGGCTGGGCATGAGCGGCAGCGTCGCCGGGCTGCTCACCTCCGTGCCCCCGCTCTGCTTCGCCGTCTTCGGCGTCATGGCCCCGCGCCTGGCCCGCCGCTTCGGCCCCGCCGCGGTGGTGTGCGCGGGCATGCTCGCCATCACCGCGGGCCTGCTCATACGGCCTTACGCGGGCGGTACGGCGGGCTTCCTGGCCGCCAGCGCGCTCGCCCTCATGGGCATCGCCGTCAGCAACGTCCTGATGCCGGTCATCGTCAAGCGCTGGTTCCCAGACCGGGTCGGCTCCATGACGGGCCTGTACTCGATGGCCCTCGCCCTCGGCACCGCGTCCGCCGCCGCGGTCACCGTCCCCATGACCGACGCCCTGGGCGGCGGCTGGCAGACCGGCCTCGCGGTGTGGGCGGCGCTCGCCGGTGCGGCCGTACTGCCGTGGATCCCGTTCGTACGGCGCCGGCAGGCAGCCCCGGCCGAGGAGCGGCACGCGCGCGTGCCGGAGCCGTCCGCCCACGACGCTGTGCCCGCGCTGCGCATCACCCGGAGCCGTACCGCCTGGGCCCTCGCCGTCTTCTTCGGGCTCCAGGCCACCGCCGCCTACATCACGATGGGCTGGATGGCACAGATCTTCCGGGACGCGGGCGTGTCCGCCGGCACGGCGGGACTGCTGCTGGCCGTCACGATGGTGATGGGCGTGCCGCTCGCCTTCGTGATCCCGCGCGTCGCCACCAGGCTGCCGCACCAGGGACCGATCGTGCTCGCGCTCGGCGTCTGCGGACTGGCCGGATACGCCGGCCTCTACCTCGCACCGGCGGGCGGCGCCTGGGCCTGGGCCCTGCTGCTCGGCGTCTCCAACTGCGCCTTCCCGCTCGCCCTGACCATGGTCGGCATGCGGGCCAGGACCGGCGCCGGCGTCGCCCAGCTCTCGGCCTTCGCCCAGAGCACCGGTTACCTGATCTCCATCCCCGGCCCGCTGCTGGTGGGCGTGCTCTACCAGCACAGCGGCGGCTGGGGACTGCCGATCGCCCTCATGACCGGCCTGATGATCCCGCAGATGGTGGTCGGCGTGCTGGCGGGCCGCGACCGCACGGTCGAGGACGAGGCTGCCCGCTGACTCACCCCGCCGGATTCGGGGCGGGGGAGGGGTGCGAGACTTGCCGTATGCCAGTGCTCGACCCGAACCCCCAGAACGGCCAGAAGAAATTGCTGATCGTGTTCGGCGCCTTCTTCGCCATCTTCGTGATCATCGCCGTCATCGCGACGATCGCCTCCCCCTGACGCCCCTCCGGAGGGCCGATGGTGGTGCTAGCCCCCCATCCCCTAGGGGGCGAGTGTCAGGGTCAACTGGGTGGATCTCCGGATGGGTTGAGGACGCCGGACTCCGTACCTTCGAAGTGTGGCCGCGAGCGGCGGACCACCGGCCCGAAGACCCACGGAGGAACCCATGTCGGCCCAGTCGCACCCCCGGCCCCACGCGGCGACCACGGGCCGCGTCGACATCCGGTTGCCCTGGTGGGCCCTCGCCCTGCCCACCCTCGCCTTCGTCGTGCTCCTGGCGCTCATGCTGAACCCGACGGACGCGCAGGCCGCGGCCGGCGATCCGGCGATCACTCACCTCTTCGAGCGCGTACAGCAGCTCATGGCCCGCTGAGCACGGTCGAAGCCGCCGGTCAACTCCCTGCGCCCGATGGCCTGTTTCATGCGAAGCTGGGTGGCATGAGCGTCGCAGAACCCCGCAGGATCGTCCTCTTCCGGCATGCGAAAGCCGACTGGCCACAGGTGACCGATCATGAGCGCCCCCTCGCCGAGCGGGGCCGAATGGACGCCGCAGTCGCCGGACGCAAGCTGGCCGACTCCGCAGTCACCTTCGATCTGGCCCTCTGCTCCACCGCGACCCGGACCCGCGAGACCTGGAAACTCGCCGTCCACGAACTTCCGCATCGGCCGAAAACCGTCTATGAGGAACGGATCTACGAGGCCTCGCCCGGCGAGCTGATCGCGCTGCTGAACGAGACCCCGGACGACGCGCAGAACATCATCCTCATCGGTCACAACCCGGGCGTGCAGGGCCTCGCCGACATCCTCGCCGGCTCGGCCGAGGGCGACTCCCGGCAGCGGATGAACGGCCGCGGCTTCCCGGCCGCCGCCTTCGCCGTCCTGACCTTCGACGGCTCCTGGAAGTCCCTGGAACCGGCCGTGGCCACCCTGACCGACTACTGGGCGCCCAGCGAGTAGCACCCGGGGTCAACGGCCGAGGGGCCCGGCACCACCCCGGTGCCGGGCCCCTCGCCGTAGTCCTCGCCGTGGTCCTCGCCCGGACGGCTCACCGCTCGTCCTGGATGTCCGCGGTCTCGACCTCCTCGCGGGTGACGCCCAGCAGATACAGGACCGTGTCCAGGAACGGCACGTTCACCGCGGTGTGCGCCGCCTGACGGACGACCGGCTTGGCGTTGAAGGCGACCCCGAGACCGGCCGCGTTGAGCATGTCCAGGTCGTTGGCGCCGTCGCCGATCGCCACGGTCTGGGCGAGCGGCACGCCCGCCTCGGCGGCGAACCGGCGCAGCAGCCGCGCCTTGCCCGCGCGGTCCACGATCTCGCCGGTGACCCGGCCGGTCAGCCGCCCGTCGACGATCTCCAGGGTGTTGGCCTGGGCGAAGTCCAGCCCGAGCCGCTCCTTGAGGTCATCCGTGACCTGGGTGAAGCCGCCGGAGACCACACCCACTTGGTAGCCGAGCCGCTTCAGGGTACGGATCAGCGTCCGGGCACCGGGTGTCAGCCGCACCTCGCTGCGCACCTTGTCGACGACCGACGCGTCCAGCCCCTCCAGCAGCGCCACGCGCGCGTGCAGCGACTGCTCGAAGTCCAGCTCCCCGCGCATCGCAGCCGCGGTCACCTCGGCGACCTTGTCCTCGCAGCCCGCGTGCGCCGCGAAGAGCTCGATCACCTCGTCCTGGATGAGCGTGGAGTCGACGTCCATGACGACGAGCCGCTGCGCCCGCCGGTGCAGCCCCGCGGCGACGACCGCCACGTCGACACCCAGTGCCGCCGCGTCCGTCACCAGAGCCGTGCGCAGGGGAGCGGTCTCGACGCCGGAGACCGCGAACTCGACCGCCGTGACCGGGTACTTGGCGAGCCGGAAGATGCGGTCGATGTTGCCGCCGGCCTGGGCGATCTTCGCCGCGATGCGGGCGGTCGCCTCCGCCGTGAGCGGGTGACCGAGGACGGTGACCAGGGAGCGGCCGAGGCCGCGCGGGCGGTTGTCGCCGTGGCCGGAGATGATCTCCGCCTGCATCTTCATCGACTCCGCCCAGCTGTGGACGGTCGCCCGCAGGTCGCCCTCGAGTCCGGGCACCGGCTGGGTCACGAGCGCGCACAGCGTGAGACGGCCACGGGTGACGACCTGCTCGATGTCGACCACGTCGACGGAGTAGGCGGCGAGGGTGTCGAAGAGTCCGGCCGTGATGCCCGGCCTGTCCTTGCCGAAGATCTTGACGAGGAGAGTGGGGACGTCAGGGGCCACGTCGGAGGGCGAGGTCTGCGAAGCGCTCATGGTGTACCCACCGTATCCGGCACCCAGTGCCGCCCGCCGCCGCGGTCCGCCTGGCGGACACGGAACATCGGGTGTCGAGCAGATGACCGACGTCTTGCACGCGGACCACGGCCGCACCGACGACAGTGCCTATCGCCGGCGACGTCATGGCCTTCACCACGGCCCTTCCGGTAGCGCATGCCGCCCCTCACCGACCCCCCTTGGGCCTCCTGGGCGGCGGAGGGGGCGGCGGAGGCGGCGGAGGACCGTCGCCTCCCGGCCGGGGCGGCTGCCGGCGAGGCGGCGGGTTCCCGATCGGCCGCACCACCGTGGGGGCGCCGTACACGTCGCCGTCACCCGCGCCGGGCGGCGGCACGCCCTCACCGGCCCGGGGCCGGTCGGGAGGCCGCGCGTCCCCGCCCCGTCCGGGCCGGTCGGGCGGCTCCGCGTACGCACCGGCTCCAGGCCGGTCCGGCGGTCGCGCGTTCCCACCGGACCCGGCTCGGTCGGTCGGCCGCGCGTCCTCCGACTCCCCGGCCTCGTCCGGCACCCGCAGATACGGATTGGTGGCCGGGTTCGGCGCCCGGTACGACCCGCCGGGCGTGTACGGCCCCTGGCCACCGGCATACGGTCCCGGGCCACCCGCATGCGGTCCCGGGTCACCGGCATACGGTCCCGGGCCACCCGCATACGGTCCCGAGCCGCCCTCGTGCGTCCCCGCCGTCCCCGCGCGCACCCCGGCTTCCGCTGGGTACCGCGGACGCGCACCGCCCGTGACCCAGGCCCGCGCCAGGGGAGCCGCCCCCCGTCCCGCCGCTCCGGTCGCCCGGGCCAGCAGCGCGCCGACCGCGCCCGCCGCCGCGCCCCACGCCGCGCCGAGCAGCAGGGCCATGCCGAGGTTCCCCCGCAGGCTGATCCCGGCGCCGAACGCGTCGAAGCCCAGCACCGACAGGGAGGCGTCCACCGACACCTCGGTCAGCCAGGCGAGCAACGGCAGGGTCAGCGCCGTGACGACCCCGAGTCGTAGAGCGCACTGCCCCGCGAACCGGAGGGCACCGGAACCCCGTACACCCGGACCGCCCGCCCCTTGCTCCGCCGCACCCCCGACCGGCGTCCGTACCGCCGTCAGCACTCCGGCCAGCAGCATCGTCACCGCCGCCGCGACGCCGAGGAGCCACACCCGTCCGTCCAGCTCGGCCAGTCTGCCCAGCGTCACCGACTGGTCGGTCTTCGCGGTGAGGAGGTCGTCCAGGGGGTTGGGCAGCAGCTTGGCCAGCGCGCCCGTCGCCTTGCCGTCGAACGGGACGAACAGGCCGATCGGGATGCCGAGCCAGGTGCCGTTCGGGGCGCCGAGCAGCGCCGCGCCGAAGATCCGCCGGGGATGGTCGTCGCCGATCGCCGCGTACACCGCCGCCGCGAGCCCCGCGGCCACGGTCACCAGCAGTACCGTGACGATCGCCGAGGCCGCCGGCCGGACGACGCGGTGCACCGCTTCCCAGCCCCGCGGCAGGGGAGTGCGGCGCGAGGCCAGCAGGGCGATCAGCAGGACCCCGGCCGCCCAGCCGAGTCCCCCGAGCAGGGTGGGCGCGGTGTCGACCGAGAAGCCGACCCCCGCCTTGGCCTTGATGAGGTTGCCGACGTTGTCCGGGAGCAGCCCGCCGATGTCCCCGAGGTCGCCGAGGCCCGGGACGCTGATCCCGCCGCCACCGCCCGATCCGCCGGGCAGCTTGTCGAGGCCCAGCGAGCCGCCGTCGATGGTGATGACGTCATGGCCCGCCCAGGCCAGCCCGCCCAGCATCGCCATGAACAGCACGACCACCGCGCCCGCGCGCGCGAGGAGTTCGGCCGGCTCGACCACAACTTTGGCCGCGCGCAGGGACCGTAGGAAGAACCACGACAGCAGCAGCGCGCCGACCAGGCTCACCCCGAGTGGCGTGATCGTGACGGCCGTGTGGGCCTCGGCGCCCTTCAGTCCGAACGCGGAGACATCGCCGGACGGAGTGACCGAACCACCCGCCCCGAGGGCGACCACGGCCGCGGTCATCGGTCCCAGCGAGCCCGCGGCATCCGCCCGCAGCAGATGCAGGCCGAGCGCCGCCGTTCCCGCCATCCCGATCAACGCCCAGCTCACGGAGGCGATCGCGGACAGCACGACGTCTCCCCACGGCACCCCAGGGCCGCGTGTGCCGTGTTCCGCGCTCTCGACGCCGGACGACGCGCTCATGGCAGACCCCCCGATCCGCGGCGCGGCCCGTTGCCGCGCATGTCCCCCTCGCGTGGATTACCACTCTCCGGGTCGGTTTCAACCCCGTCAACGGAACCGGACGACCCGTCCGTGCGTGGTGTTCACAAGGCCCGGCTTTCGGTCAGAGGGGCGAGCCTGAAATAGTTCCCGACGATGTTCGACATCCCTAGACTCCCTGTGTCGGGGGTATCTCGGGGGACTACTCAGTGGGGCTGGAGTGCCGGAACTCGTACTGGAATTGAATGGGCGCACCTGGACGCTGGACCCGTCCAGGCCGTACACCCTCGGACGCGATCCGCAGGGGGACGTCGTGGTCGACGACGCCAGGGTGTCCTGGCGGCACGCCACGATCAGCTGGAGCGGCCGCGGTTGGGTCCTGGAGGACAAGGGCTCCACCAACGGCACGTTCGTGCAGGGGCAGCGCGTCCACCACATGGACATCGGCCCGGGTACGGCGGTCCATCTCGGCAACGCGACCGACGGTCCGCGCCTGACCGTCTCCGGCGCCGCCGCGGCCGTCGCGACCCCGCAGGCCCAGCCGCAGCAGCAGCCGTACGCCGCCCAGAGCGCGGGCCCCGGCTGGGCACAGCAGGCCCCGCCGCAGCAGGCCCCGCAACAGCCGGCTCCGCAGCCGCAGCCCGCCTGGCCGCAGCAGGCCGCGCCGCAGATCCCGCAGCAGCAGAACCCCGGTGGTGGCGCGGGGGCGCCGCCGGTCTACGGCGACCGCAGCCCGACCACGTTCCACCAGTTCTCCATCGGCCGCGTGATGCGCATCGGCCGTGCCCTGGAGAACGAACTGGTCGTCTCCGACCTGCAGGTGTCCCGGCACCACGCCGAGTTCCACTCGACGCCCGACGGCCGCATGGAGATCCGCGACCTGGGCTCGCACAACGGCACGTACGTCAACGGCCAGCCCATAGCCAAGGGCGGTGCGCAACTGCTCGGCCCCGCCGACATCGTCGGCGTCGGCCACTCCACGTTCCGGATCGTCGGCGACCGGCTGGAGGAGTTCGTCGACACCGGTGAGGTCTCCTTCTCGGCCCGCCATCTGACCGTGACGGTCGACGGCGGCAAGCAGATCCTCAAGGACGTCTCCTTCGGCGTCCCGGAGAAGTCGCTGATCGCGGTCATCGGCCCGTCCGGTTCGGGCAAGTCGACCCTGCTCAAGGCGCTCACCGGCTACCGGCCCGCCAACCAGGGCGACGTCCTCTACGACAACCGCAACCTGTACAAGCAGTTCGCCGAGCTGCGCCAGCGCATCGGCCTGGTCCCGCAGGACGACATCCTGCACAAGGAACTGACGGTCAAGAAGGCCCTCAAGTACGCGGCCAAGCTCCGCTTCCCGGCCGACACCACGGCGGCCGAGCGCGAGGCGCGCATAGACGAGGTGCTGCGCGAGCTGAAGCTCGACATCCACAAGGAGAAGAAGGTCACCTCCCTTTCGGGCGGCCAGCGCAAGCGCGTCTCGGTGGCCCTGGAGCTGCTCACCAAGCCGTCCCTGATCTTCCTGGACGAGCCGACCTCGGGTCTCGACCCGGGTATGGACCGCGATGTCATGCAGCTGCTGCGCGGCCTCGCCGACGACGGCCGCACGGTCCTCGTGGTCACCCACTCCGTGGCCGAGCTGGCCCTGTGCGACAAGCTGCTCGTGATGGCCCCGGGCGGCGCGGTCGCCTACTTCGGCCCGCCCGAGGAGGCACTGAACTTCTTCGGCTACGACACCTGGGCCGACGTCTTCTCCGCCTTCGAGAACTACCGCGACTACGACTGGGCCGGACGCTGGAAGGGCTCGCAGCACTACCAGATGTACGCCGCGGACATCGACGCCGTTGCGCCGCAGTCCGTACAGATGCCTCCGATGCAGGCGATGAAGCCGCCGAAGCCGCAGGGCTGGATGAGTCAGTTCGGCACGCTGGTGTGGCGCTACATCTCCGTCATCGCCTCCGACAAGGGCTTCCTCGCGCTGACGGTGATCCTGCCGCTGGTCCTTGGCTCGGTGAGCCTGCTCATCGACTCCGGCAAGGACCTGCTGGTCAACACGGAGATCAACCCGACCACGCAGCAGCCCGTGCCGAACGGCACGGCCACCACGGTGCTGCTGATCCTCGCGGTCGGCGCCTGCTTCGCCGGGGCCGCCAACTCCGTCCGTGAGCTGATCAAGGAACGGGTCATCTACGAGCGCGAGCGCGCCACGGGCCTGTCCCGCTCCGCGTACCTGATGTCCAAGGTGTTCGTGCTCGGCCTGATCACGATCCTGCAGGGTCTGATGGTCGGTGTCATCGGCTTCGCCAGCCGCACCGTCCCGGACAAGGGTGTGGTCCTCGGCAACGCGGTGCTCGTCGAGCTCTGCCTGCCGATCATGGCGCTGGGCTTCACCTCGATGATGTTCGGCCTGATCATCTCCGCCCTGGTGAAGACCTCCGAGAAGACCATGCCGCTGCTGGTCATGTTCGCGATCGTCCAGGTCGTCTTCACCGGCTGCCTCTTCGCGCTGAACGGCGCGATCGGCGTCAACCAGTTCTCCTACCTGATGCCCTCGCGCTGGGCCGTCGGCGCCGCGGGCGCCACGCTGGACTTCAACCGGATCGCCCCGCCGGGCAAGGGCAAGCCCGACGACCCGCTGTGGGCGCACACCGCCGGCGCCTGGACCCTGGACATGGTCGCCCTGATCGTGCTCGGCGTGATCTGCGCCTTCTTCGTGGCCCGCTTCCTGCGCCGCCACGAGCCCGAGGTCATGCGCAAGTAGGTTCCGAAGAACCCCGAAGGGCGGCACCCGTCAGGAGGTGCCGCCCTTCGGCGTTCAGGTGTACGAGGTCCGCGCTGACCTCAGTACGCGCTGTTGACGTTGTCGATCGAGCCGTACTTGTCCGCCGCGTAGTTGGCGGCGGCGGTGATGTTGGCGACCGGGTCGTAGATGTTCCAGGACGTGCCGGCCACGTGGTAGGCGGTGAACGTCGGCGGGATGACCTGCAGCAGGCCCTTCGACGGGATGCCGTTGATCGCGTTGATGTCCCAGTCGTTGATGGCGTTCGGGTTGCCCGAGGACTCACGCATGATGTTGCGGTACAGACCGTTGTACGAACCCGGGATGCCCTTGCTGTGCATGATGTCCAGGGCGTGGTTGATCCAGCCGTTGAGGTTGTTGCCGTAGCTCCTCACGGCGGCCTTCTTCACGGCGGCCTTCTTCAGCGCGGCGCGCTTGGCGGAGCGGCTCGCGGCCTCCTTGGCCCGGCGCTCGGCGGCGGCCTTCCTCTTGGCCGCGGCCGCGGCGGCCGCCTTCTTCTTCGCGGTGGCCTCGGCGGCGGCCTTGGCGCGGGCGTCGGCCTTGGCCTTGGCGGTCTCGGCCTTGATGCTGTCGACGGCGAGCCGGTCGGTGACGCTGGCCTTGACGTCCTTGATCTGCTGGGAGCTGTAGGCGATCTTGGCCGGGGAAGCGGCCTCACTCGTGGTGGTCTCGGCGTTGCTGGGCACCGCGGAGAAGGCGAGGGCGGCGGCACCGAGGGTGGTGACACCGGCGAGAGCGATCTTGTGGTGGCGGGTCAGCTGACGACTGTGACCGCCGGTGTTGGTGTTCTTGAGCATGGCAGACGGACCTCTTCGAATAGCGCGGAGGTCGCTCCACGTGCTGCGGGGGACACGGGTCCTTCCCGCACGAACGCCGCGGGCGGAACCCGCGGCGCTGAGCGACGGCTGCCATTCTTAGCGGCCGCAAAATCGACAGGCAAAGATGTGACGTACGATCCCGGGTAGTGGATCGGGGAAGGGCAAATCGGGGCAGACTGGACTGTATGTCCCGCTCATCATGTGAGTCTTGATCTCCTACCCACCTTCGTAAGTGACCTGCGCCCTATGTGCGGGCTCACATGCCCCCGGAGGTTTCCTCACCAACAGTTGCTGGCGCAATGCTGTGTGTGAGGAGCCTGATCCGGGAGGATGAGATGGACGTCGCCGAACTCGTGCCACAGGTACCGTCCGCGCAGCGCCTCCTCGTACGCGCGGTCCACCGCTTCCCGTCCGGCCACCGCCCGCAGCATCAGCAGATGCGAGGCCTCCGGCTCGTGCAGCCCGGTCAGCAGCCCGTCCACCACCCGTACCCCGCGCTCCGGGGTGACCACGAGATCCGTCCACCCCTCACGCGCGCGTACGACACCGTCGGCGTCGGCCGCCGACTCCACGGCCCGCACGGCCGTCGTCCCCACGGCGACGACCCGTCCGTCCCCGGCCCGCACCGCGTTGATGAGCCGCGCGGACGCCTCCGGCACCGAGAACCGCTCCGGGTACGGCGGCTCGTGCGCCTCCACCGACGCCACCCCGGTGTGCAGCGTGACCGGGGCGAACTGCACGCCCCGGCTCACCAGCTCCGCCACCAGCCGCGCCGTGAAGGGCCGCGCCGCGCTCGGCATCTCGGCACTGCCCGCCCCGCCGGCCGCGGGCAGCGCGAACACCGTCTGGTACACGGACAGCGGCTGATCCCGCTCCGTATAGGAGTAGCGGATCGGCCGACCGTGCTCCCGCAGCATCCCCGGCACCCCCGCGCCGGCCGCCCGAGCCCACCACAGGCGCTCGCTCCGCGCGCTCAGCGGCTCCTCCAGGACCAGCCGCACACCGCCGGGCAGCCCCACCTCCGTCCCCGCCGGCCCGCCCCCGTCCTTCCGGCTTCGGGTCCACCCCGGCTCCAGCGGGCGCGTGGTGCCCCTGCCGTCCGGCTTCCGCAGCTCCACCGCCCATCGCCCGTCGTCCCCGCGCGTGGAGAAGTGCACCACCACGCGCGTGTGCCCGATCCGCCCGTCCACGGCGGCGGCCAGCGTCGGCGACGTGTTGACCACCAGCAGATCCCCGGCCCGCAGCAGCCGCGGCAGCTCCGTGAACGAGTGGTGCGACACCTCCGTCCCACGCGACACCAGCAGGCGGACGGCATCCCGGTCGAGCCCCGGCCCGCGCTGCTCGGCCGGGACCCGCGCCGACAGCTCCTCCGGTACGTGCACCGCGAGCGTCATCGCCCCTCCACCAGCAGCGAGACGGCCGCGTACCGCCCGCTCGCCGGCCGCTCGTCCAGCAGCCGCAGGAACGCCGGCACCACCCCGGCCGGCGCCGGACGCGGATCGTCGTCGTCCGGTACGGCGGCCGCGTACAGGTCGGTCGCCATGTCCCCAGGGTCCACCGCCCACACCCGCAGCCCCGGCTCCTCCTCGCCGAGCACGGCCGCCATGTGGTCCAGCGCCGCCTTGGAGGCCCCGTACCCGCCCCACGTCTCGTAGGCCTCGGCGGCCGCGTCGGAGCTCACCGTGATCACCGTGCCCGCCTCGGACGCGCGCAGCAGCGGCAGCGCCTCCTGAACCAGGCCCAGCGCGGCCACCACGTTCACCTCCAGCGCCCGCCGCAACCCCTCCAGGGGCAGCGCCTCCAGTCGTACGAGCGGCTCGGCGCCCAACGCGCTCGCGTTGCTCACCAGCAGATCGACGCCGCCCAGCTTTTCGGCCGCCGCCACCAGCTCGGCCCGGTGCCCGGCGTCCGTGACGTCCCCGGCCACCGCCGTCACCCGCGTGCCCCCTGCCTCCAGCTCCGCCGCCGTCTCCCGCAGGACCTCCGGCGTCCTGGCGTCGAGCACCAGATCCCAGCCCCGCGCGGCCAGGGCCCCGGAGAGTGCACGCCCCAGCCCCTTCGACGCCCCCGTGATGATCGCTACCGGCATGACTCCACGTCCCCTCGTCGTCGCCGTCCCGCGACGGCCTGCCCTCAACGTAGGAACCGGCCCCCCCGCCCCGCCTCGGACGCGGGGCGCAAAGCGACGGGGCCCTTCGCCCTAAGCCGCCGGTCGGGGGAGGTGGGCCTACGTCGGCCGACCTAGGCCCACCGCCCCACTTCCCGCCGTCACAGGTCCGATCCGCGCTGTCACACCCCGCCGGTACCGTGAGGTCATGAGTCAAGGCCCCCGGTCCGGCCTGGCAGCGGTGAGCGCCGCGCTGCTGGCCATGAGCAGGCATCTGGAGGTGCGCGACGTCCTCAAGACGATCGTCGCCTCGGCCCGCGAGCTGCTCGACGCCCAGTACGCCGCACTGGGCGTCCCCGACGACCACGGCGGGTTCGCCCAGTTCGTGGTCGACGGCGTCAGCGCCGATCAGTGGGCGGCCATCGGCCCGCTCCCGCGCCAGCACGGCATCCTCGCCGCCATGCTCCAGGAGGCCAGGGTCGAGCGCCTGGCCGACGTCCGCAAGGACCCCCGCTTCGAGGGCTGGCCCTCCGCCCACCCCGACATGTCCGACTTCCTGGGCCTGCCCGTCCGGGACGGCGACGAGGTCATCGGCGCCCTGTTCCTGGCCAACAAGAACTGCTCCAAGCCCAGCGGCGGCTGCGGCTTCACCGCCGAGGACGAGGAACTGCTCGCCATCCTCGCCCAGCACGCGGCGATCGCCCTCACCAACGCGCGCCTGTACGAGCGCAGCCGCGAACTGACCATCGCCGAGGAGCGCTCCCGCCTCGCGCACGAACTGCACGACGCGGTCAGTCAGAAACTCTTCTCCCTGCGCCTGACCGCCCAGGCCGCGGCCGCCCTGGTGGACCGCGACCCCTCCCGCGCCAAGGGGGAACTGCAGCAGGTGGCCGCGCTCGCCGCCGAGGCGGCCGACGAACTGCGCGCCGCGGTCGTCGAGCTGCGCCCCGCGGCCCTGGACGAGGACGGACTCGTCGCCACCCTGCGCACCCAGGTCCAGGTCCTCGACCGCGCCCACAGCGCGCGCGTGACCTTCGACAGCCAAGGGGTGCGCGCCCTGCCCTCCGCCCAGGAGGAGGCGGTCCTGCGCGTCGCCCAGGAAGCCCTGCACAACGCCCTGAGGCACTCCGGAGCCGAGCACGTGGACGTCACCCTGACCCGGCGCGGCTCGGCGGCGGTCCTCCGGGTGACGGACGACGGCGACGGCTTCGACCCCAAGGCGATACGGCGGGCCGGCCGCCACCTCGGCCTGGTGTCCATGCGTGACCGCACCAGCGGCGTCGGCGGCAGACTGACGGTGGAATCGGCGCCCGGCAAAGGCACCGTGATCGAGATGGAGGTCCCCGGTGGCTGACGCAATCAGGGTGCTGCTCGTCGACGACCACCAAGTGGTCCGCCGCGGCCTGCGCACCTTTCTCGAGGTGCAGGACGACATCGAGGTCGTGGGCGAGGCCGCCGACGGCGCCGAGGGAGTGGCCCGCGCCGAGGAACTCAGGCCCGACGTCGTGCTGATGGACGTCAAGATGCCGGGCCTCGACGGCGTGGACGCCCTGCGCCGGCTCCGGGAACTGGACAACCCCGCGCGCGTGCTGATCGTCACCAGCTTCACCGAACAGCGCACGGTGGTGCCGGCCCTGCGCGCGGGCGCCGCCGGCTACGTCTACAAGGATGTGGACCCCGACGCCCTCGCCGGCGCCATCCGCTCGGTGCACGCCGGACACATCCTCCTGCAACCCGAGGTGGCCATCGCCCTGTTGTCCCAGGAGGAGGCCAACTCCACACCCGGAAGGGCCGGTTCGCTCACCGAGCGGGAGCGCGAGGTGCTCGGCCTGATAGCCGACGGCCGTTCCAACCGCGAGATCGCCCGCGCCCTCGTCCTGTCCGAGAAGACGGTCAAGACCCATGTGTCGAACATCCTGATGAAGCTGGACCTGGCGGACCGGACGCAGGCCGCGCTGTGGGCCGTACGACACGGCGTGACCGGCTGAAACGCGTCACGCGCGCCGATAGGGCACGGCAACACGGAGCGTCCCGCTCCGGACTGAGATTCATACCGTCGTGGGAATGTCCCCCGAATGGCGCAACCTCCGTGGATCTCCGCCGTTCTCCAGTGCGTGCTGCGGCGACTGCCGCGGCGATCGCTAGGAGGACTCAGAAGTGAAGAACCTGAAGAAGGCAGCGGCCGTGACGATGGTGGCCGGCGGTCTGATCGCCGCGGGAGCCGGGATGGCCTCCGCCACCACCGGCGGCTCGCACGCCGACGGCCAGGCCGTGGGCTCGCCCGGCGTGCTGTCGGGCAACCTCGTTCAGGCCCCGGTCCACGTCCCGGTCAACGCCGTGGGCAACAGCGTGAACGTCATCGGCGTGCTGAACCCCGCCTTCGGCAACCTGGGCGTCAACGGCTGACGTCCGCCACCCGGCGTGCAGTGATCTCCGGCCTCCCGGCCCCGTCCGGGAGGCCGTTCAGCCGTCCGCGGGCGGAGCTCACCTCATGCCCCGCTCCCGCTCCTCCACATACGCGTTGTACGCGGCGACCTGGGCCCGGCGAGCTGTCCGCTCCACCGGCCGCAACGCCTGCGCCCGCGCTCCCATCTCGGCCGAACTCACCGCGCCCCCATGCCCGTTGTCGTAGGCGAGGGACACCAGCAGCCCCACCCGCTGCGCCAGCTCCAGCACTCGGACCGCCCGCGGCGGATACCCCGGCGCCAGTACCTCCCGGCCCCGCTCGGCCCGCGCCCGGTACGCGTCGATCGCCGCCTCCGCCACCGGCCCCGACCCGGCTACGTCCAACCGCGACAACACCTCGGTCGCCTCGCGAAGCGCCTCCGCCAGCTCCCGCTCCGCCTCACCGAGCGACGGCACATCGGCCGGCGGCGCCTCCCGCACCGGCAGACAGTGCCAGACGACCTCGACATGCACATCACCGTCGGGACCGGTCTCGTACACCTCCGGCACCAGCCCCAGTGCGGCGCCGCGACAGACCACGGCCTCCTCGGCCTCCATCGCCCGCGCGTTGAACTCCGGCGGCCCGCTCAGCCCCAGCGGATGCCCGGGGGCCGGCAGCGCGACCCGCAGACCGGCCACCCCCAGCGCCCGCAGCCGCCCCAGCCCGAGCGACAGCCCCACCTGCCCCGACTCGCCGGGCAGCCCCTCCATCCGGTGCACCGCGTCCTCCCCGACGATCGCGATGACGGCGTCGTCCGGAGAGACAAGTCCGGCCAAAAGGGCGTTTCCCCAAGCGGCAAGGCGTCCAGAGCGCGGTTCCGAGAACATGCCCCCACCCTAAGGACCGGACCGATGGAATGGACCTGCCGACCAGTGGCGTAGATTTCTTCGAGGGCTGCGCCCACAAGCGCACGCGACAGCCGAGACGCCGACCCGAGACCGGTCACACTGCAAGGGGAGACAACGCGCTCATGAGCGATGTTCTGGAGCTTCAGGACGTATCCGTGGTCCGGGAGGGCCGGGCTCTGGTGGACCAGGTCTCCTGGTCGGTCAAGGAAGGCGAGCGCTGGGTCATCCTCGGTCCCAACGGCGCGGGCAAGACCACCCTCCTCAACGTCGCCTCCAGCTACCTCTACCCCAGCAAGGGCACCGCCACCATCCTCGGCGAGACCCTCGGCAAGCCCGGCACCGACGTCTTCGAGCTGCGCCCCCGCATCGGCGTGGCCGGCATCGCCATGGCCGACAAGCTCCCCAAGCGCCAGACCGTCCTGCAGACCGTCCTGACCGCCGCGTACGGCATGACCGCGGGCTGGCAGGAGGAGTACGAGGACATCGACGAGCAGCGCGCCCGCGCCTTCCTCGACCGCCTCGGCATGAGCGACTACCTCGACCGGAAGTTCGGCACCCTCTCCGAGGGCGAGCGCAAGCGCACCCTCATCGCCCGCGCCCTGATGACCGACCCCGAGCTGCTCCTCCTCGACGAGCCCGCCGCCGGCCTCGACCTCGGCGGCCGCGAGGACCTCGTACGCCGCCTCGGCCGCCTCGCCCGCGACCCGATCGCCCCCTCCATGCTGATGGTCACCCACCACGTCGAGGAGATCGCCCCCGGCTTCACCCACGTCCTGATGATCCGTCAGGGCAAGGTCCTCGCCGCCGGCCCGCTGGAGCTCGAACTCACCTCCCGCAACCTCTCCCTCTGCTTCGGCCTGCCGCTCGTCGTCGAACAGGCCGGCGACCGCTGGACCGCCCGCGGTCTGCCGCTGACCTGAGGCCCTTGCGCCCTGTCGGCAAAGGGACTTGCGGTCATACCATGACCATGTGAACGACATCGACGCATGGGTGTGGTGGCTCGTCGGCGCGGCCGCGCTCGGAATCCCGCTCGTGGTCACGGCGATGCCCGAGTTCGGCATGCTCGCCGTGGGCGCCGTAGCCGCCGCCGTCTTCGCCGGACTGGGCTTCGACGTCGTGGCCCAGGTCCTCGCCTTCGTCGTCGTCTCCGTCGCACTGATCGCGGTGGTACGGCCCATCGCGCTCCGGCACAGCGCACAGCGCCCCCAACTCGCCACCGGCGTGGACGCCTTGAAGGGCAAGCAAGCCGTCGTGCTGGAACGTGTCGACGGCTCCGGTGGCCGGATCAAGCTCGCCGGCGAGGTCTGGTCGGCCCGCGCCCTCGACACCGAACGGGCCTACGAAGTAGGCCAGGAAGTAGATGTCGTGGAGATCGAGGGAGCGACCGCCATCGTCATCTGACCTCGTAGGACTCAACTGATACGAACAGCCCACGAGTTGTACGACGGTCTGTCAGACTCGACCAGCAAGATCTTCAACAACCATAAGATCTTCCGAGAGCGCCGAGGCGGAGAAGGGTACGGGGAACGACGATGGAACCGGTCATCATCGTCCTGATCATTCTGGTGGTGTTGGTCTTCATCGCCCTGATCAGGACCATCCAAGTCATCCCGCAGGCCAGCGCCGCCATCGTCGAGCGCTTCGGCCGCTACACGCGGACACTCAACGCGGGCCTCAACATCGTGGTCCCCTTCATCGACACCATCCGCAACCGCATCGACCTGCGTGAACAGGTCGTACCGTTCCCGCCGCAGCCGGTGATCACCCAGGACAACCTGGTCGTGAACATCGACACGGTCATCTACTACCAGGTGACCGACGCGCGGGCCGCGACCTACGAGGTCGCCAGCTACATCCAGGCCATCGAGCAGCTCACCGTCACCACACTCCGCAACATCATCGGTGGCATGGACCTCGAGCGGACCCTGACCTCCCGCGAGGAGATCAACGCGGCCCTGCGCGGCGTCCTCGACGAGGCCACCGGCAAGTGGGGCATCCGCGTCAACCGCGTCGAACTCAAGGCGATCGAACCGCCCACCTCCATCCAGGACTCGATGGAGAAGCAGATGCGCGCCGACCGTGACAAGCGCGCCGCGATCCTCACCGCCGAAGGTACGCGCCAGGCCGCCATCCTCACCGCCGAAGGTGAGAAGCAGTCCCAGATCCTGCGCGCCGAGGGTGAGGCCAAGGCCGCCGCCCTGCGCGCCGAGGGCGAGGCCCAGGCCGTCCGCACGGTCTTCGAGGCGATCCACGCCGGCGACCCGGACCAGAAGCTCCTCTCCTACCAGTACCTCCAGATGCTCCCGAAGATCGCCGAGGGAGACGCCAACAAGCTCTGGATCGTGCCCAGCGAGATCGGCGACGCCCTCAAGGGCCTGTCCGGCGCCATGGGCAACTTCGGCCCCATGGGCGGTGGTTCGGGCGGAGGCGCCGGCTCGGAGAAGGCCACCGAACGCCGGGAGAAGCCGTCGATCGACTGACGCCCGTCCCGTGTACGTGACTGGGGCCCCCCTCCCTCGGGAGACGGGCCCCAGTTCCACGTGTGCCCTACGCGGCCTCCCGCGCCAGCCAGTCGGGCAGCGCGTCGAAGTCCTCGGTGCCCAGGGCCAACAGCATCGCATCGGCCGGAGTCGGCTCGAACGGCTGCCGCAGCAACGGCATCCCCGCCTGCTCCGGAGTCCGGTCGGCCTTACGGTGATTGTCCTCCGCGCACGAGGCCACCGTGTTCAGCCAGGAGTCCTGACCACCCTGCGCCCGCGGCACCACATGGTCCACGGTCGTCGCCCTGCGCCCGCAGTACGCGCACCGGTGCCGGTCCCTGACCAGCACCCCCCGCCTCGACCACGGCGCTTGTCTTCGGAACGGCACCCTCACGTACCTGCACAACCGGATCACCCGCGGCGCCGGTATGTCCACATCGGCACCGCGCATGCGCAGTTCGGGGTGGGCCTGCTCGACCACGGCCTTGTCCTGCAGCACCAGCACGACGGCGCGGTTCAACGTCACCGTCGACAGCGGCTCGAAGCTCGCGTTCAGAACCAGCGTGTCCCGCATTCCAGCCCACCTCCCGTGCAATCGGCCCACCCCCTGGCGGGCTGGATCAACTCTGGCCGGGCACGCCGAGATGGACAACGCAATAAAAACTGCCCGCCTCTGATCAATTCCAAGACCAGAGGCGGGCAAACGTTCCATGAACGTCAGTCTTCGGCGGGCACCTCGTACTCACCGACGAGCTGCGCACGGGCGATCGTGTGGAACCGCAGGTTGAAGCCCACGACGGCCGGGGACGCGTCCGCGTCCGGACCGAGCTTCTCCTGGTCCACGGCGTACACCGTGAACACGTACCGGTGCGGCCCGTCCCCGGCGGGCGGAGCGGCACCGCCGAAGTCCTTGGACCCGTAGTCGTTGCGCGCCTGGACCGCGCCCTCGGGCAGCCCCTCGAACTTGCCGCTGCCCGCACCGGCCGGCAGCTCCGTCACGGAGGCCGGGATGTCGAACACCACCCAGTGCCAGAACCCGCTGCCCGTCGGCGCGTCGGGGTCGTAGCAGGTGACGGCGAAGCTCCTGGTCTCGGCGGGGAAGCCCTCCCAGCGCAGCTGCGGCGAGGTGTTGCCGGCCGCGTAGACCTGAGCGTCCTTGAGCGTGGCGCCTTCCCGCACGTCCTCACTCGTGACCGTGAACGACGGCACGGGCGGGTGGAAGTCGTGGGGGAGCGGCCGCCGCTTGAGCTCGGACACCTCGGTACCTCCTGATCGGTTACGGAATCAGTGGTTCCCGAGCCTAGAACCAGTTGCGCTTGCTGCCGACCTCGGACAGCCACTGGTTGAGGTAGGCCGCCCAGTCGGTCCCGTGGAAGTCGTTCAGCCCCACCTGGAACGACCGGAAGGTGTCACTGCCCTCGCTGAACAGCCCCGGCTTCTTGTCCATCTCCAGCACGACGTCCATCGCGTGCTCGTCGGCCACGAAGCTCAGCTCGACCTGGTTCAGCCCCCGGTACTGCGACGGCGGGTAGAACTCGATCTCCTGGTAGAACGGCAGCCGCTGCCGCGTGTTGCGGATGTGGCCGCGCTCCATGTCCGCGTTCTTGAAGCGGAAGCCCAGCTGGATGAAGGCGTCCAGGATCGCCTTCTGCGCCGGCAGCGGGTGCACGTTGATCGGGTCCAGGTCACCGGAGTCGACGGCCCGGGCGATCGCCAGCTCGGTCGTCACGCCGATGTTCATCCCGCGCAGCGCCTGCCCGTCGATCATGGTGATCGGCGTCTCCCACGGGATCTCCAGCCCGAACGGCACGGCGTGCACGGCCCCGGCCTGCAGCTCGAAAGCGCCACCGAGCCGCACCTTGGTGAACTCGATGTTCTGCTTGTACTCCTCGTCGCCGCTCTCGACCTCGACCTTGGCCTGCAGACCGACGGACAGACCCTCGATCTCCTGGTTCACGGACCCGCCCTGGATCCGCACCTCACCCTGGACGACGCCGCCCGGAACGGTGTTGACCTCGGTCAGCACCGTCTCGACCGAAGCCCCACCGGCCCCCAGACTCGCGAGCAGCTTCTTGAACCCCATGTTTCTCCCTATACGTGCGGTACGTGCGGACCCTTGATCCCTGTAAACGCGATCCGGGCACGGCCGGTTCCGCCCCACACCCTGGCAAGGAGACGGAACCTTGACCAGCCCTTGGCATCGACCCGCCTGCACTACCCTCGGACGGCATGATCGCGCCCACGGACCGTACGCCACTCCCCAGGGAGTTCTTCGACCGCCCCGTCCTGGAAGTCGCCCCCGACCTCCTCGGCCGCATCCTGGTCCGTACGACCCCCGACGGTCCGATAGCCGTCCGCCTCACGGAGGTGGAGGCCTACGACGGCCCGAACGACCCCGGCTCCCACGCCTATCGTGGCCGGAGCGCCCGCAATGACGTGATGTTCGGTCCGCCCGGCCATGTGTACGTCTACTTCACCTACGGCATGTGGTTCTGCATGAACCTGGTGTGCGGTCCCGAGGGCAGGGCGAGCGCGGTCCTGCTGCGGGCCGGCGAGGTCGTCGAGGGCGCCGAACACGCCCGCAAGCGTCGACTCTCGGCCCGGAACGACAAGGAACTGGCCAAAGGCCCGGCCCGCCTGGCCACGGCCCTCGGCGTCGACCGCGCCCTGGACGGCACGGACGCGTGCGCCTCCGGCGAGACCCCGCTGAGGATGCTGACCGGCAGGGCGGTCGCGTCCGACCAGGTATGCAACGGCCCACGCACCGGAGTCGCTGGTGAAGGGGGCGTCCACCCCTGGCGCTTCTGGGTCGCCGACGACCCCACGGTGAGCCCCTACCGGGCCCATGTGCCCAGGCGCCGCCGAAGTTGACGCGCCCTTGCGAGGTGCGTAATGTAGCCCGAGCCGCTTGAACCGGGTACGGCGTTCGCCAGCAGCCGGAAGCGGCCAAACCACTACCTTCGATCAACCCCTGGCGGGGTCGAATTCGTCATGTCCGCATGCCTGAATTCGAACTCGCGGAACTCGATTATGAGTTCTCAAGGGAATCGACTAACGTAGTGAATGTCGAAAGGCCCCGCCGACAGGGAATCAGGCCCGAAAGGATCTGATAGAGTCGGAAACGCAAGACCGAAGGGAAGCGCCCGGAGGAAAGCCCGAGAGGGTGAGTACGAAGGAAGCGACCGTTCCTTGAGAACTCAACAGCGTGCCAAAAGTCAACGCCAGATATGTTGATACCCCGACACCGGGATTTCCTGGTGGCGAGGTTCCTTTGAAGAAAACACAGCGAGGACGCTGTGAACGGTCGGGCTCATTCCGCCTGACTGTTCCGCTCTCGTGGTGTTCATCCCGATTACGGGAAAACATTCACGGAGAGTTTGATCCTGGCTCAGGACGAACGCTGGCGGCGTGCTTAACACATGCAAGTCGAACGATGAACCACTTCGGTGGGGATTAGTGGCGAACGGGTGAGTAACACGTGGGCAATCTGCCCTTCACTCTGGGACAAGCCCTGGAAACGGGGTCTAATACCGGATAACACTCTCGCAGGCATCTGTGAGGGTTAAAAGCTCCGGCGGTGAAGGATGAGCCCGCGGCCTATCAGCTTGTTGGTGAGGTAATGGCTCACCAAGGCGACGACGGGTAGCCGGCCTGAGAGGGCGACCGGCCACACTGGGACTGAGACACGGCCCAGACTCCTACGGGAGGCAGCAGTGGGGAATATTGCACAATGGGCGAAAGCCTGATGCAGCGACGCCGCGTGAGGGATGACGGCCTTCGGGTTGTAAACCTCTTTCAGCAGGGAAGAAGCGAAAGTGACGGTACCTGCAGAAGAAGCGCCGGCTAACTACGTGCCAGCAGCCGCGGTAATACGTAGGGCGCAAGCGTTGTCCGGAATTATTGGGCGTAAAGAGCTCGTAGGCGGCTTGTCACGTCGATTGTGAAAGCCCGAGGCTTAACCTCGGGTCTGCAGTCGATACGGGCTAGCTAGAGTGTGGTAGGGGAGATCGGAATTCCTGGTGTAGCGGTGAAATGCGCAGATATCAGGAGGAACACCGGTGGCGAAGGCGGATCTCTGGGCCATTACTGACGCTGAGGAGCGAAAGCGTGGGGAGCGAACAGGATTAGATACCCTGGTAGTCCACGCCGTAAACGGTGGGAACTAGGTGTTGGCGACATTCCACGTCGTCGGTGCCGCAGCTAACGCATTAAGTTCCCCGCCTGGGGAGTACGGCCGCAAGGCTAAAACTCAAAGGAATTGACGGGGGCCCGCACAAGCGGCGGAGCATGTGGCTTAATTCGACGCAACGCGAAGAACCTTACCAAGGCTTGACATACACCGGAAAGCATTAGAGATAGTGCCCCCCTTGTGGTCGGTGTACAGGTGGTGCATGGCTGTCGTCAGCTCGTGTCGTGAGATGTTGGGTTAAGTCCCGCAACGAGCGCAACCCTTGTTCTGTGTTGCCAGCATGCCCTTCGGGGTGATGGGGACTCACAGGAGACCGCCGGGGTCAACTCGGAGGAAGGTGGGGACGACGTCAAGTCATCATGCCCCTTATGTCTTGGGCTGCACACGTGCTACAATGGCCGGTACAATGAGCTGCGATACCGTGAGGTGGAGCGAATCTCAAAAAGCCGGTCTCAGTTCGGATTGGGGTCTGCAACTCGACCCCATGAAGTCGGAGTCGCTAGTAATCGCAGATCAGCATTGCTGCGGTGAATACGTTCCCGGGCCTTGTACACACCGCCCGTCACGTCACGAAAGTCGGTAACACCCGAAGCCGGTGGCCCAACCCCTTGTGGGAGGGAGCTGTCGAAGGTGGGACTGGCGATTGGGACGAAGTCGTAACAAGGTAGCCGTACCGGAAGGTGCGGCTGGATCACCTCCTTTCTAAGGAGCACTTCTTACCGGGCTCGCTCGGTCAGAGGCCAGAACATCAGCGAACGCCTGATGCTGGTTGCTCATGGGTGGAACGTTGACTATTCGGCACACTTGACCGTCTTCTCTTCCTAGTACTGCTTCGGCGTGGAACGGATGAAGAAGAGGCGAGGGTGTCGGGCACGCTGTTGGGTGTCTGAGGGAATGGTTTTCCTCAGTCGCCGGCCCCAGTGAACTCGAGTGGAAGCTCGGGGTGATGGGTGGCTGGTCGTTGTTTGAGAACTGCACAGTGGACGCGAGCATCTGTGGCCAAGTTTTTAAGGGCGCACGGTGGATGCCTTGGCACCAGGAACCGATGAAGGACGTGGGAGGCCACGATAGGCCCCGGGGAGTCGTCAACCAGGCTTTGATCCGGGGGTGTCCGAATGGGGAAACCCGGCAGTCGTCATGGGCTGTCACCCTTGCCTGAACACATAGGGCAAGTGGAGGGAACGCGGGGAAGTGAAACATCTCAGTACCCGCAGGAAGAGAAAACAACCGTGATTCCGGGAGTAGTGGCGAGCGAAACCGGATGAGGCCAAACCGTATGCGTGTGAGACCCGGCAGGGGTTGCGCATGCGGGGTTGTGGGATCTCTCTTCTGTTGTCTGCCGGCAACAGGACGAGTCAGAAACCGTTGATGTAGGCGAAGGACATGCGAAAGGTCCGGCGTAGAGGGTAAGACCCCCGTAGTCGAAACGTCAGCGGCTCGTTTGAGAGACACCCAAGTAGCACGGGGCCCGAGAAATCCCGTGTGAATCTGGCGGGACCACCCGCTAAGCCTAAATATTCCCTGGTGACCGATAGCGGATAGTACCGTGAGGGAATGGTGAAAAGTACCGCGGGAGCGGAGTGAAATAGTACCTGAAACCGTGTGCCTACAAGCCGTGGGAGCGTCGGAATGAAGACTTGTCTTCATTCTCGTGACTGCGTGCCTTTTGAAGAATGAGCCTGCGAGTTTGCGGTGTGTTGCGAGGTTAACCCGGGTGGGGAAGCCGTAGCGAAAGCGAGTCCGAATAGGGCGATTTTAGTAGCACGCTCAAGACCCGAAGCGGAGTGATCTAGCCATGGGCAGGTTGAAGCGGAGGTAAGACTTCGTGGAGGACCGAACCCACCAGGGTTGAAAACCTGGGGGATGACCTGTGGTTAGGGGTGAAAGGCCAATCAAACTCCGTGATAGCTGGTTCTCCCCGAAATGCATTTAGGTGCAGCGTCGTGTGTTTCTTGCCGGAGGTAGAGCACTGGATAGGCGATGGGCCCTACCGGGTTACTGACCTTAGCCAAACTCCGAATGCCGGTAAGTGAGAGCGCGGCAGTGAGACTGTGGGGGATAAGCTCCATGGTCGAGAGGGAAACAGCCCAGAGCATCGACTAAGGCCCCTAAGCGTACGCTAAGTGGGAAAGGATGTGGAGTCGCAGAGACAACCAGGAGGTTGGCTTAGAAGCAGCCACCCTTGAAAGAGTGCGTAATAGCTCACTGGTCTAGTGATTCCGCGCCGACAATGTAGCGGGGCTCAAGCGTACCGCCGAAGTCGTGTCATTGCAGCATGAGGGCCAACGCCCGCTGTGATGGGTAGGGGAGCGTCGTCTGCCGGGTGAAGCAGCCGCGTAAGCGAGTTGTGGACGGTTGACGAGTGAGAATGCAGGCATGAGTAGCGATTCACACGTGGGAAACGTGTGCGCCGATTGACTAAGGGTTCCTGGGTCAAGCTGATCTGCCCAGGGTAAGTCGGGACCTAAGGCGAGGCCGACAGGCGTAGTCGATGGATAACCGGTTGATATTCCGGTACCCGCTGTGAAGCGTCAAACATTGAATCCAGTGATGCTAAGCCCGTGAAGCCGCCGGCTGAGTCTTCGGACGAGGTCGGAGTGGTGGAGCCGGTGACCCGAGCTGGTAGTAGGTGAGTGATGGGGTGACGCAGGAAGGTAGTCCATCCCGGGCGGTGGTTGTCCCGGGGTAAGGGTGTAGGACGAGTGGTAGGCAAATCCGCCGCTCATGTGTCTGAGACCTGATGCCGAGCCGATTGTGGTGAAGTGGATGATCCTATGCTGTCGAGAAAAGCCTCTAGCGAGTTTCATGGCGGCCCGTACCCTAAACCGACTCAGGTGGTCAGGTAGAGAATACCGAGGCGTTCGGGTGAACTATGGTTAAGGAACTCGGCAAAATGCCCCCGTAACTTCGGGAGAAGGGGGGCCACGCTTGGTGAGAGGACTTGCTCCTCGAGCTGGGGGTGGCCGCAGAGACCAGCGAGAAGCGACTGTTTACTAAAAACACAGGTCCGTGCGAAGCCGTAAGGCGATGTATACGGACTGACGCCTGCCCGGTGCTGGAACGTTAAGGGGACCGGTTAGTCACATTTCGGTGTGGCGAAGCTGAGAACTTAAGCGCCAGTAAACGGCGGTGGTAACTATAACCATCCTAAGGTAGCGAAATTCCTTGTCGGGTAAGTTCCGACCTGCACGAATGGCGTAACGACTTCTCGACTGTCTCAACCATAGGCCCGGTGAAATTGCACTACGAGTAAAGATGCTCGTTTCGCGCAGCAGGACGGAAAGACCCCGGGACCTTTACTACAGTTTGATATTGGTGTTCGGTTCGGCTTGTGTAGGATAGCTGGGAGACTGTGAACTCTGGACGCCAGTTCAGGGGGAGTCGTCGTTGAAATACCAGTCTGGTCGTGCTGGATGTCTAACCTGGGTCCGTGATCCGGATCAGGGACAGTGTCTGATGGGTAGTTTAACTGGGGCGGTTGCCTCCTAAAGAGTAACGGAGGCGCCCAAAGGTTCCCTCAGCCTGGTTGGCAATCAGGTGTTGAGTGTAAGTGCACAAGGGAGCTTGACTGTGAGACCGACGGGTCGAGCAGGGACGAAAGTCGGGACTAGTGATCCGGCGGTGGCTTGTGGAAGCGCCGTCGCTCAACGGATAAAAGGTACCCCGGGGATAACAGGCTGATCTTCCCCAAGAGTCCATATCGACGGGATGGTTTGGCACCTCGATGTCGGCTCGTCGCATCCTGGGGCTGGAGTCGGTCCCAAGGGTTGGGCTGTTCGCCCATTAAAGCGGTACGCGAGCTGGGTTTAGAACGTCGTGAGACAGTTCGGTCCCTATCCGCTGTGCGCGTAGGAGTCTTGAGAAGGGCTGTCCCTAGTACGAGAGGACCGGGACGGACGAACCTCTGGTGTGCCAGTTGTTCTGCCAAGGGCATGGCTGGTTGGCTACGTTCGGGAGGGATAACCGCTGAAAGCATCTAAGCGGGAAGCCTGCTTCGAGATGAGGACTCCCACCCACTTGATGGGGTAAGGCTCCCAGTAGACGACTGGGTTGATAGGCCGGATCTGGAAGCACGGTAACGTGTGGAGGTGACCGGTACTAATAGGCCGAGGGCTTGTCCTCAGTTGCTCGCGTCCACTGTGTTAGTTCTGAGGCAACGACCGTTGCCGGTACAGAGCAGAACGCATAACAGAAAAGTGTGCTTGTTCGCTCGAAACCATTAGGGTTTCGGTGGTTATAGCGTGAGGGAAACGCCCGGTTACATTTCGAACCCGGAAGCTAAGCCTTACAGCGCCGATGGTACTGCAGGGGGGACCCTGTGGGAGAGTAGGACGCCGCCGAACAATCTTTGGAAGGACCCCTGGTCCCAGCGTTCAGCTGGGACCAGGGGTCTTTTCGTTTTTACAATGTTTGCGGTACCGAAGACAGGAGTCACCCATGTCCACCAACTCTCCCGACGACCGACCGGAGCGCGACCAGCGGCGACGGGACAGTGGCGACCGGGGCGGCCGTGGTGGTTACCGCGGCGGCTCCGACCGCGGTGACCGTGGTGGCTCCGACCGTGGTGGCTTCCGCCGTGACGACAGCCGTGGCGGCGGGTACGCCCGGCGCGACGACCGACGCGGCGACGACCGCGGTGAGCGTCGTGACAGTGACCGTGGCGGTTTCCGCCGCGATGACAACCGTGGTGGCGGGTACGGCCGGCGTGATGATCGTCGTGACGACCGTGATCGTGGTTCCCGTCCCGCGTTCCAGCGTGACGACCGTGACCGTGGGCCGCGCCGGGACGACCGGGGCGACCGTCCGGCCTTCCGCCGCGATGACCGGCGCGACGACCGCGGTGGCTTCCGTCGTGACGACAACCGTGGTGGCGACAACCGCCGTGACGACAACCGTGGTGGCGGCTACGGCCGACGTGACGACCGACGCGGCGACGACCGCGGCGGGTTCCGCCGGGACGACCGGGGCGACCGTCCGGCCTTCCGCCGCGATGACCGGCGCGACGACCGCCGCGACGACCGTGGTGGCTTCCGTCGGGACGACAACCGTGGTGGCGGGTACGGCCAGCGTGATGATCGTCGTGACGACCGTGATCGTGGTTCCCGTCCCGCGTTCCAGCGTGACGACCGTGACCGCGGGCCGCGCCGGGACGACCGGGACGACCGTCCGGCCTTCCGCCGGGACGACCGCGGTGACCGTCCGGCCTTCCGCCGGGACGACCGCGGTGACCGTCCGGCCTTCCGCCGGGACGACCGCGGTGACCGTCCGGCCTTCCGCCGGGACGACCGCGGTGACCGTCCGGCCTTCCGCCGGGACGACCGCGGTGACCGTCCGGCCTTCCGCCGGGACGACCGGCGTGATGACCGCCGTGACGACCGTGGCGAGCGCAGGGACGGCGACCGCGGCGGGTACGGCCGGCGCGACGACAACCGCGGTGACCGCGGTGGGTTCCGTGGCCGTGACGACCGCGGCAGCCGGCCCGGTGGCTTCCGTGGCCGGGACGACCGTAGGGACGACCGCGGTGGGCGCCCCGGTGGCTTCCGCGGCCGCGACGACCGCCGTGACGACCGGGGGGCCGACCGCCGTGACGACCGCCGTGGTGGCGGGCGTTTCCGCGACGAGCGGGACCGGGACCGTGGGGACAGGGAGCCCATCAAGCGGCTGCCGATCCCCGAGGACGTCACCGGCGATGAGATCGACAAGGACGTACGCCAGGAGCTGCAGAGCCTGCCGAAGACGCTCGCCGAGGACGTCGCCAAGAACCTGGTGATGGTCGCCAGGCTCATCGACGAGGACCCCGAGGGCGCGTACGGCTACTCCAAGGTGGCCCTGCGGCTGGCGTCGCGCGTGGCCGCCGTACGAGAGGCGGCCGGATTCGCGGCGTACGCGAACCAGAAGTACTCCGAGGCGCTCGCCGAGTTCCGGGCCGCTCGGCGGATGACCGGCAGTGCGGAGCTGTGGCCCGTCATGGCCGACTGCGAGCGTGGGCTCGGGCGGCCCGAGAAGGCGCTGGACATGGCCGGGGCGCCCGAGGTGCACAAGCTCGACAAGGCGGGGCAGGTCGAGATGCGGCTCGTCGCGGCCGGCGCCCGGCGTGACATGGGTCAGCTCGACGCGGCCATCGTGACGCTGCAGAGCCCGGAGCTCGCCTCCAACTCCGTCCAGCCGTGGACCGCGAGGCTCAGGTACGCCTACGCCGACGCGCTGCTCGCCGCCGGCCGTGAGGGCGAGGCACGCGAGTGGTTCGCGAAGACCGTCGAGGCCGACCGGGACGGCAGCACGGACGCTTCGGACCGGCTCGCTGAGCTGGACGGTGTCGAGTTCGTCGATGCCTTCGACGACAGCGACGACAGTGACGACAGCGGCGACCCGGACGAGGGTGCCGCGGAGCGCGTCGAGGTCGACGAGGACGACAAGGACTGACCTGTGCGAAGGGGCGGGACCGCTGCGGTCCCGCCCCTTTCGCGTATCAGGGCTCCAGCGCGCGCAGCACCAGGCCCGAGGCGGGTTTCGGGCCGAACGACGTCGACTTGCGGGGCATCGTGACGCCCTGCCGGGCCAGGTCGCGGACGACCTCCTCGCGGACGGGATGCATCAGTACCGCCGTACCGCCGTCGTGTTCCGCCTTGGCGACCGTCGCCGCCGTGTCGTGGATGTAGGCGATGTGGGCCGGCGAGTCCTCCGGGATGCGCCACACATGGTCGAGGAGAGTGGCGTGCAGGACCGTGGCGTCGAGCGTGCGCCAGGCCGCGGGACGGTCGGCGGGGATCGTGCGGGCCAGGAGGTCCGCGTCCGGGTGGTCCAGCAGGTGGAAGGCGCCGTCGCCGGCCAGGAGGAAGGCGTTGCCCGCGCAGGCGGCGTCGGCGAGTACCTCCAGCGCCTCGGCCAGCGGTACGTCGAGCCGTCGTACCCGGAACAGGCCTTCCACGGCGGTCAGCGCGTCCGCGACCGGGAGGGCGTGCAGGAGGCGGTGGATGGCGCGGACGCGCAGCGGGTAGCGGGCGGTGTCGACCAGGAGGACCAGGCCGTAGTCCCAGGGGCTGGGGGAGGGGTGCTCCGCGCGTAGACGGCGGTAGGTCGCCCAGCGGTGGTGGCCGTCGGCGATCAGGGCCTGGTGCCGGGCCAGTTCTGACTGGATGCCGGTCACGTCGGACGGGTCGGTGACCGACCACAGACGGTGGTTGTAGCCGTCCTCGGTGGTGGTGGACAGCAGCGGGGGCTTGCCGGCGAGGCGTTCCACCACCTCGGCCGTGGTGGCCGTCGAGCCGTTGCCGCGGTAGGTCAGGAGCAGGGGCTCCAGGTTCGCGGAGGTGGCGCGCATCAGGGCCGCGCGGTCGGCGACCACGTGCGGCATGACGTCCTCGTGCGGCAGGACCACGCCCTCCGCGGGATCCGAGACGCGCAGGGCGCCGATGATGCCGCGCTGCAGCATGCCGTCGGCGTGCCGCTGTTCGTAGACGTACAGGCCCGGTTCGGGGTCGGTGGTCAGGACGCCCTCGGCCTGCCAGCGGCGCAGGGTGTCCGACGCCTGTTCGTTGCGGTCGGTGGGGGTGGGGGCCTGCGGGAGGATCAGCCGGACGATGTTGTAGGGGTCGGAGTCCTGGAGGTGGTGCAGGCCGTCGGGTCGTACGACGACGTCGTACGGCGGGGACGTCACGGCGGAGAGGCTGCCGACCCGGTCGGGGTCGTAGCGAAGGCCTCGGAACGGGATGAGTTCCAGGCCTCGGCGCGCCGTTGCTTCCGAGTGACCTGCTGTGTTCATCCCGGCATCGTACGTGTGTCGGTGGCATGAGGGATGATCGGGGGAAAGCCGTCGAACGAGGAGCGATGCGGAATGAGCCAGAGCGTCAGGACGAGTCCCGCGGGCAGTGAGCGGGCCCTGAGCGAGGCGTACGACACGGCGCTGCTCGACCTGGACGGTGTGGTGTACGCGGGCGGCAACGCCATTGTGCACGCGGTCGAGTCGCTGGCGACCGCTCGCGACGGCGGGATGCATCTCGCCTACGTCACCAACAACGCGCTGCGGACCCCGGACTCGGTGGCCGCCCACTTGACCGAGTTGGGGATACCGACGGGCGCCGACGACGTCATCACCTCCGCGCAGGCGGTGGCGCGGCTGATCAGCGAGCAGATGCCGGCGGGAGCGCGGGTGCTGGTGATCGGTGGGGAGGGCCTGCGGGTCGCGTTGCGGGAGCGCGGGCTGGAGCCCGTCGAGTCGGCGGACGACGATCCGGCGGCGGTCGTGCAGGGGTACGGCGGCCCCGAGTTGCCGTGGGGACGGTTCGCCGAGGCCGCCTACGCCGTCGCGCGCGGACTGCCCTGGTACGCCTCCAACACCGACCTGACGATTCCGAGCGCCCGCGGGATCGCGCCGGGCAACGGCGCGGCGGTGGAGGTCGTGCGCATCGCGACCGGCGCCGAACCGCAGGTGGCGGGCAAGCCGTTGCCCCCCATGCACCGGGAGACCATCCTGCGGACCGGCGCCGAGCGGCCGCTGGTGGTCGGGGACCGGCTGGACACGGACATCGAGGGGGCGTTCAACGGCGAGGTCGACTCGCTGCTCGTCCTGACCGGCGTCACCGACGGCGCCCAGCTCCTGGCCGCGCCGCCGCAGCACCGGCCGACGTATGTCGACGCCGATCTGCGCGGGCTGCTGACGGGCCAGCCGGAGGTAGGGGAGGCGGACGGCGGCTTCCGGTGCGGGGGTTGGACCGCTGTCGCCGGTGAGGAGCGGCTCGAACTGGACGGAGCGGGCGAGGCGCTGGACGGGCTGCGGGCGCTGTGCGCGGCGGCCTGGACGGCGGCCGGGGACGGTGTCTGCGAACTGGACTCGGGGAAGGCGCTGGCGCGGCTGGGGTTCTGAGCACCGGCAGCACCGGGAAGCACCCGGAAGCACCGGGAATCGATCGGCGATGCGAGGGTAGGCTAACCTAACCTCGTGTTGGTCGACAGTCCCCCCGAACAGCGCGCGGAGACCGCCCCCGCGCCCCCAACCCGCCGGGCGATACGTGCCTTTGGGCTCCTGGCCGCCGTCCTGGTCCTGCTGCTCGTCGCCTTGGCGAGCATCGCGATCGGGGCGAAAGGGCTGTCCGTGGGGCAGGTGTGGCACGGCCTGTTCCAGGACACCGGGACCTACGGGGACGTGGTCGTCGACGAGCGGCTCTCGCGCACCGTCCTCGGACTGCTCGCCGGAGCCGCGCTCGGCCTGTCCGGGGCCGTGCTCCAGGCGCTCACCCGCAATCCGCTGGCCGACCCCGGGCTGCTCGGCATCAACGCCGGCGCGTCGGCCGCGGTCGTCACGGCGATCACCTACCTCGGTGTCACCAGCCTCAGCGGCTATGTGTGGTTCGCGTTCCTCGGGGCCGCGGCGGTCGGGGCGCTCGTCTGGTTCCTGGGCGGCAGCCGGGGTGCCACACCGGTGCGGCTCGCGCTCGCCGGCACCGCGATCAGCGCCGCGCTCTACGGCTATCTGCAGGCCGTGATGATCACCGACCAGGCGGCGCTGGGCAAGATGCGTTTCTGGACGGTGGGTTCGCTGTCCTCGGCGACCGACTCGACGATCGCGCAGGTGCTGCCGTTCTTCGTGACCGGCACGCTGCTCGCCCTCGGCCTCGCCCGGCCCCTGAACGCCGTGGCCATGGGCGACGACACCGCCAGGGCCCTCGGCGCCGACCTCAACCGCACGCGGGCGCTGTCCATGCTGGCGGCGACCGTGCTGTGCGGGGCGGCGACGGCCGCGTGCGGGCCGATCGCGTTCGTCGGGCTGATGGTCCCGCACGCCGTACGGTCCTTCACCGGCCCCGACCTGCGCTGGATCCTGCCGTACGCGACGATCCTGTCGCCCGGGCTGCTGCTCGGCGCCGATGTCGTCGGCCGGGTCGTCGCCCGCCCCGCGGAGCTCCAGGTCGGCATCATCACCGCCCTCGTCGGCGGGCCGGTCTTCATCTTTCTGGTACGACGGCGGAGGACGGCCCAGCTGTGAGGAACCACCGTGTGCTCAGGGCCCCGGGCGGGCTCTCCCTGCGCCTGGACGTCCGTGCCGTCACCGTCGTCGTCCTGCTGCTGCTCGCCGCGCTCGCCGCGAGCGTGGTGCTCATCGGCACCGGCGACTTCCCGATCCCCGCCGGCGACGTGGTGCGGACACTGCTCGGCGGCGGCAACGCGGGCCAGGAGTTCATCGTCAACGAGCTGCGGCTGCCACGGGTCCTGGTCGGACTGCTGGTCGGCGCCTCGCTCGGCCTCGGCGGGGCCCTGTTCCAGGCCGTCACCCGCAACCCGCTGGGCAGTCCGGACGTGCTCGGCCTCGGGCAGGGCGCGACGGCCGGGGCCCTGGTGATGATCGTGCTGTTCTCCGGCAGCGCGGCCCAGGTCACCCTCGGCGCGCTCGTGGGCGGACTGGCGACCGGCCTCGCCATCTACCTGCTCGCCTGGAAGCGGGGAGTGCACGGCTACCGACTGGTCCTGGTCGGAATCGGCGTCTCCGCAATCGTCACCGCGGTCAACGGCTATCTGCTCACCGTCTCCGACATCGTCGACGCCGCCCGCGCGCTCGTCTGGATGACCGGATCCCTCAACGGCCGTGACTGGGAGCAGGTCTGGCCGCTCCTCGGGGTGTGCGCCGTCCTCGTGCCGCTCGTCCTCGCGGGCGGACGCGGCCTGCGGATGATGGAGATGGGCGACGACGTCGCAGGCGCCCTCGGAGTGCGTGTGGAGCGCGTGCGGGCGCTGCTGATGGTGGCCGCCGTCCTGCTCGTCGCCACGGCGACGGCGGCGGCCGGCCCGGTCGGCTTCGTCTCGCTCACCGCCCCGCAGCTCGCCCGCCGCCTCACCTGCTCGCCGGGCCCCAACCTGCTGCCGTCCCTGTGCATGGGCGCCGCCCTGCTGGTCACCGCCGACTGGGCCTCCCAGCGGGCCTTCGGCGCCGACCAGCTGCCCGTCGGCGTGGTCACCGGTGTCCTCGGCGGCGCCTACCTGCTGTGGCTGCTGGTCGCGGAGCGCCGGGCGGGCCGGATATGAGCGGCCCGCAGAACACGTACACCCCAAGGAGCACAGTGAACCGCCTGTCCGCCGAGGACGTCACCCTCGCCTACGACCAGCGGGTCATCGCCGAGCAGCTCTCGGTGGAGATCCCCGACAACTCCTTCACCGTGATCGTCGGCCCGAACGCGTGCGGCAAGTCCACGCTGCTGCGGGCACTGTCGAGGATGCTGAAGCCGAACCGGGGCCGGGTGCTGCTCGACGGGCACGTCATCCAGTCGATGCCCGCGAAGAAGGTCGCGCGGACCCTGGGGCTGCTGCCGCAGTCGTCGGTCGCGCCCGACGGCATCACCGTCGGCGACCTCGTCGGCCGCGGCCGGTACCCGCACCAGGGCCTGCTGCGCCAGTGGTCGGCCGAGGACGAGCGGGTCGTGCGGGAGTCCATGGCGCGTACGGGCGTCGCCGAACTCGCCGACCGGTACGTGGACGAGCTGTCCGGCGGTCAGCGGCAGCGCGTGTGGATCGCCATGGCACTCGCCCAGCAGACACCGCTGCTGCTGCTCGACGAGCCGACCACCTACCTCGACATCCAGCACCAGATCGACGTCCTCGACCTGTGCGCCGAACTGCACGAGGAACAGGGGCGGACGCTGGTCGCCGTGCTCCACGACCTCAACCACGCCGCCCGCTACGCCACCCATCTGATCGCGCTCAGGGGCGGCCGCGTCGTCGCCGAGGGCGCGCCGAACGACATCGTCACGGCCGGGCTGGTCGAGGAGGTCTTCGGGCTGCGCTGCCAGGTCATCGACGACCCGGAGACGGGGACCCCGCTGGTCGTGCCGGCGGCGCGGAAGGCGCGCGCGTCGGTGGCTACAGAAGCTTCCTGAGACGGAACAGGTCGACCAGGCTCGCCTCCAGCTTCACCCGGCCCGAACCCCAGGCGCGCGCGAAGTTCAGCTCACCGTCCACCAGGGCCACCAGGTCGTCGCCGGCCATCGAGAGCCTGATCTGCGCCTTCTCCCGCGGCTGTCCGTGCAGGACCTCGTCGACGGCGATCCGGCCGCCGGTCATCCGGCCGACGAAGGTCACGTCCAGATCGGTGATCCGGCAGCTCACCGAGCGGTCCAGGGCGGCGGCCGCGCGGACGTCGCCCTCGGCGCCCCGCATGTTGTCCGAGAGCTTCTCGAGTGCGGTACGGCACTCCTCGATCGTTGCCATCGCGATCGACGGTACCCCAGCGCTTCGATGTAGCGTCTGGGCATGAGCGACTCTGTGCCCGAGGCCGTACCGGAACAGGAGCGGCCCGAGGTCGAACCGGAGTACGACCCCGCCGCCCCCGCCCCGCTGGACGTGCCCCGCACCCCCACCGGCAACGCCGAGGTCGACGCCCAGCTGGAGCGGCTCGGCGACGCCGACCACCTCGCCACCGACGGGCACGTCGAGGTGTACGAGGATGTACATCGGGGGCTGCGCGACGCGCTCACCGCGCTCGACGCGCGCCCGGGACCCCCGGCGCCCTCGCCGTCGTACGACACGAGGGCGCCCTCACCCTCGTATGGCAACAGGAGCTGAACCGAACGTGGCAGGAGTCGCACGTCGCCGTCTGGACGCGGAGCTGGTCCGCCGTAAGCTCGCGCGCTCGCGTGAGCACGCGAGTCAGCTGATCGCGGCCGGGCGGGTCACCGTCGGCAAGACCGTCGCGACCAAGCCGGCCACCCAGGTGGAGACCGCGGCGGCGATCGTCGTCTCCACCGACGACGGCGATCCCGACTACGTCTCCCGGGGCGGGCACAAGCTCGCGGGTGCCCTGGAGGCCTTCGTGCCGCAGGGGCTCGTGGTGAAGGGGCGGCGGGCGCTGGACGCCGGCGCCTCCACCGGCGGGTTCACGGACGTGCTGCTGCGCTCGGGGGCCGCGCACGTCGTCGCCGTGGACGTCGGTTACGGCCAACTCGCCTGGACTCTGCAGAGCGATGAACGCGTCACCGTCAAGGACCGTACGAACGTACGCGAGTTGACGCTTGAAGCGATCGATGGGGAACCTGTGGATCTTGTCGTGGGCGATCTGTCCTTCATCCCGCTGGGGCTGGTGCTGCCGGCCCTCGTGCGGTGTGTGAAGCCGGACGCCGACCTGGTGATGATGGTCAAGCCGCAGTTCGAGGTGGGCAAGGAACGGCTGGGCAGCGGGGGAGTCGTGCGGAGTCCGCAACTGCGGGCGGAGGCCGTGCGCGGAGTGGCCCACAAGGCGTGGGAACTCGGGCTGGGGGTGCGGGGTGTCACCGCCAGTCCGCTGCCCGGGCCGTCCGGGAACGTCGAGTACTTTCTGTGGCTGCGGGCCGGAGCAGCCGAACTGGACCCGGCCGATGTCGACCGAGCAGTGGCGGAGGGGCCGCGTTGAGTCAGAACCGAGCTCGTACTGTTTTCCTCCTCGCCCACACGGGCCGGCCGGCGGCCATCCGCAGTGCCGAGCTGGTGGTGAAGGGCCTGCTGCGCGAGGGCATCGGCGTGCGTGTGCTGGAGTACGAGGCCGCCGACCTGCCGCTGCCGGACGAGGTGCAGCTGGTCAAGGAGGCGACTCCGCAGTGCCTCGACGGGTGCGAGCTGCTGATCGTGCTCGGCGGGGACGGGACGCTGCTGCGCGGCGCCGAGTTCGCCCGCGCGTCCGGCGTGCCGATGCTCGGCGTCAACCTCGGGCGGGTCGGCTTCCTCGCCGAGGCCGAGCGGGACGACCTCGACAAGGTTGTCGACCGGGTCGTGACCAAGGCCTACGAGGTCGAGGAGCGGATGACCGTCGATGTCGTCGTTCACCAGAACGGGGACATCGTGCACACCGACTGGGCGCTGAACGAGGCGGCCGTGCAGAAGGCCGGCGCCGAGAAGCTCCTGGAAGTCGTGCTGGAGATCGACGGGCGGCCCGTCACGGGCTTCGGCTGCGACGGGATCGTGCTGTCCACCCCGACCGGGTCGACCGCCTACGCGTTCTCCGCGGGCGGCCCCGTGGTGTGGCCCGAGGTGGAGGCACTGCTGATGGTGCCGATCAGCGCGCACGCCCTGTTCGCCAAGCCCCTGGTGACCTCGCCGGACTCGGTGCTGGCGGTGGAGGTGCTGCCGCACATCCCGCCGGGGGTCCTGTGGTGTGACGGGCGGCGGACGGTGGAGCTGCCACCGGGGGCCAGGGTGGAGGTGCGGCGGGGGGCCGTGCCGGTGCGGCTCGCGCGGTTGCATCACGCGTCGTTCACGGATCGGCTGGTGGCGAAGTTCGCGCTGCCGGTGTCGGGGTGGCGGGGGGCTCCGCACTAGGGTTCGGGGGGCGCGGGACCGTCTCCGGGTGCGGGTTGTCCGTGGCTTGTCGCGCCCACGCGGCGGAGCCGCATGCCGAAACGGTCCCGCGCCCCGTCAGGGCCTTGCACTCGCCCGGGTGACAGGGTGCCTCGCACATCCCCGCCCTTACCTCGTAAGGTCTTCATCGTGCTGGAAGAGATGCGGATACGGTCGCTCGGCGTCATTGATGACGCGGTCGTCGAGCTGTCGCCCGGGTTCACCGCTGTCACCGGTGAGACGGGTGCGGGCAAGACCATGGTGGTCACCAGCCTCGGGCTCCTCCTGGGCGGGCGCGCCGACGCGGCGCTCGTGCGGATCGGGGCCGACAAGGCCGTGGTCGAGGGGCGGATCTCGGTGGCCGCGGGTGCCGCGGCCGTCGTGCGGGCCGAGGAGGCCGGGGCCGAGCTGGACGACGGGGCGCTGCTGATCAGCCGCACCGTCTCGGCCGAGGGGCGGTCACGGGCCCATGTGGGCGGGCGGAGCGTGCCCGTCGGGCTGCTCGCCGACCTCGCCGACGACCTCGTGGCCGTGCACGGGCAGACCGATCAGCAGGGGCTGCTGAAGCTGTCCCGGCAGCGGCAGGCGCTGGACCGGTACGCGGGCGATGCGGTCGCCGGGCCGCTCGCCAAGTACGGCGAGGCCTACCGGCGGTTGCGGGCCGTCTCGGTCGAGCTGGAGGAGATCGTCACACGCGCGCGTGAGCGGGCCCAGGAGGCCGACATGCTGCGCTACGGGCTCGAGGAGATCGCCGGGGTCGAGCCGCGGGCCGGGGAGGACGTCGAGCTGGCCGAGGAGGCGGAGCGGCTCGGGCACGCCGAGGCGCTGTCGTCGGCCGCCACGGCCGCTCACGCCGCCCTGGCCGGAAATCCGGAGGACCCCGAGGGCATCGATGCCGCGACCCTCGTCGCGGGCGCCCAGCGGGCGCTGGACGCCGTGCGGTCGCACGACCCGGCGCTGTCCGCGCTCGCCGACCGGATCGGGGAGATCGGCATCCTGCTGGGCGATGTGGCGGGCGAACTGGCGGGCTACGCCGACGACCTGGACGCCGATCCGCTGCGGCTGGCGGCCGTCGAGGAACGGCGGGCCGCGCTCACCGCACTGACCCGGAAGTACGGCGAGGACGTCAACTCCGTTCTGGCGTGGGCCGAGCGCAGTGCCACACGGCTGACCGAGCTGGAGGGCGACGACGAGCGGATCGGCGAACTGACCGCCGAGCGGGACGCCCTGCGGGCCGAACTGGGCGGGCTCGCCCAGGCCTTGACCGACGCGCGGGCGGAGGCCGCCGAACGGTTCGCGGCCGCCGTGACGGCCGAGCTGGCCTCGCTCGCGATGCCGCACGCGCGCGTGTCCTTCGAACTGCGGCAGACCGAGGATCCCGAGGGCGTGGAGGTCGGCGGGCGCACCGTCGCCTACGGGCCGTCCGGCGTCGACGAGGTCGAGCTGCTGCTCGCCCCGCACCCGGGGGCGCCGCCGCGGCCCATCGCCAAGGGCGCCTCCGGCGGTGAGCTCTCGCGCGTGATGCTTGCCGTCGAGGTCGTGTTCGCGGGGACCGACCCCGTGCCGACGTATCTGTTCGACGAGGTCGACGCCGGTGTCGGCGGCAAGGCGGCCGTCGAGATCGGGCGGCGCCTCGCCCGGCTGGCGAAGAGCGCCCAGGTCGTGGTCGTGACCCACCTTCCGCAGGTCGCCGCCTTCGCCGACCGGCAGTTGCTGGTGGAGAAGACCAACGACGGTTCCGTGACCCGCTCCGGCGTCAAGGTCCTCGAAGGGGAGGACCGCGTACGGGAGTTGTCCCGGATGCTGGCCGGTCAGGAGGACTCGGAGACCGCTCGGGCACACGCCGAGGAGCTGCTGGCCACGGCCCGCGCCGACGTCTAGCGCCCGACCGCGGAGGTGACGGGACGGCCCGTCACCTCCGCGGTCCCGCACGATCCGCCCGCCGGTATCCACGGTTCCTTCACCGGCCCACCCGGAACCACCCCGTCCTCACTCGTGTGGGTGACCCCACCCCGGTTTCCGCCCGTTCTCAGGCATTTTCGCGTTGCCGGAACACCCGTACGTGCTGGCATCCTTGGCGTAGAGCGTGGAGGAAACCGCGCGGTCCACCCCCTCCGCCCGGTCCTTCTGTACCTTCTTCGTGACCGCCCGACGCCGAACCAGGAGCCCCGGCCGCGTGAGCCCCGTCAGCAGCCATCCGCCGCACGGCCAGTCGTCGCTGCGCACCGTGCAGGTGCTGGGCGGCGGCAACGCCGGCAGCAGCGCGCATGTGCGTTCGCTGGCCTCCGGGCTCGTCGCGAGGGGCGTACGGGTGACGGTGTGCGCCCCCGCCGAGGCCGACCGCCTCTACGACTTCACCGGCGCGGGCGCCGAGCACGTGCACGTGCCGCGCAGCAGCGATCCGGCGTCCGTGGCCGTGCTGCGGGAGGCGTGCCGCACCGCCGACCTGGTGCACGCGCACGGGCTGCACGCCTCCTTCCGCGCGGTGCTCGCGCTCGGCGGACGGCGCACCCCGCTCGTCGTCACGTGGCACAACCGGGCGCACGCCGAAGGCGCCCGGGCCCATCTGCTGCGCCTGCTGGAGCGGCGCGTGGTGAAGGCCGCCACGGTGGTTCTGGGGACCACCTCCGACCTCGTCGACCGGGCCCGCGGCTCCGGCGCCCGGGACGCGCGGCTGGCCGCAGTGGCCCTGCCCGTGCCGTCCCGGTCGGCGGAGCAGGACGACCCGGAGCGCACCGGCTCCAAGCTCCGGGCCGAACTCGGCGCGACCGGAAGGCCGTTGCTGGTGGCCGTCGGCTCGCTGGAGCGGCAGCGTGGCTACCGCACCCTCCTGGACGCCGTGCACGCGTGGCGGCGCCTGGACCCCGTGCCGCTCGTCGTGATCGCCGGAGAGGGCCCGCTGCGCGGTGTGCTGCAGCGCCGTATCGAGGACGAGGAACTGCCCGTCCGGCTCATCGGGCGTCGCGACGACGTCGGCGACCTGCTCGCCGCGGCCGACCTCGCGCTGCTGCCCAGCAGCTGGGAGTCGCGGTCCGTGTTCGCCCAGGCGGCCCTGCACGCGCGCGTGCCGCTCGTCGCGACCCGCGTGGGCGGCATCCCCGAACTCGTCGGCGAAGCGGCCGAACTGGTCCCGTACGGCGACGCGAAGGCCCTCGCCGACGCCGTGACCGCCCTCCTCGCCGACCCCGCGCGGTGCGAGCTGCTCAAGGACAACGGCACCCGGCAGGCGGCCACCTGGCCGACCGAGGACGAGACGGTCGCCCAAGTCCTCAGCGTCTACGACGAGTTGACCCAGCCCCGGCCGCTCCTCTAGGCCCCTGTCCGGGCGCGGTCCTCAGGGCACGTGCCGGCGGGCCCGCAGGGCCAGGCTCAATGCCAGTACCGTCTGCGGGTCGTCGAGGTCGGTGCCGAGCAACTCGCCGATCCTGGCGAGGCGGTTGTAGAGGGTCTGGCGGTTGAGGTGGAGTTCACGGGCCGTCTCCGCCTTGCGGCCGGCGTGCGCCAGATACGTCTGCAGGGTGGGCAGCAGGGGCGGCTTCGAACGGTTGTCGTGGTCGCGCAGGGGGCCGATGGCGCGGTCCACGAACGCCGCCAGATCGGGATGGTCGCGCAGCCGCCACAGCAGCAGGTCGATGTCGAGGCGGCGGGCGTCGTACCAGGGCCGGTCCGTCAGCCCCTGCGCCGCCGTGGCCGTCTCCGCCGCATGCCGCAGCCCCGCCGAGGCCGCTGCCCAGCCGCCCGCGACGCCGACCACCACCACCGGCGGCTGCGCCCCCGGCCGCCGCATGCCCGCGCGCTCCACGCCCGCCCGCAGCGCCGCCGCCACCCGGTCCGCCACCGCGGACCGCTCCGACTCCGACCGCAGGCCCAGCAGCACCAGGACACGGCCCTCGACGGGCCGTACGCCCAGCAGCACCGGAACCCCGACCGAGGCCAGCTCCTCGGACACCGCGCGCGCCAGCACCGCCCAGCCCCCGCCCGGCGACAGCGTGTCGCCCAGCCGCATCACGACCGGCAGCAGCGGGCTGTTGCCTGGCTTGAAGCCCAGCACGCGCGCCTGCGCGGGCGCGTCCTCGGCGGTGATACGGCCCTCGGCGAGGTCGGTCAGGAAGTCGCCGCGGCCCCGCGCCGCGAGCTCCTCCTCCTGGCGGGCCTGCATCAGCACGACCGCCAGGATGCCCGCCGCACGCTCCGCCGCCATCCGGTGCACCGCCGCCAGCGGAGCCCGTACCGGAAGCAGCACCAGCCGGGCCCGTACGGAACCCGTCCCCGGCCCGCCCCCGGGCACGTCCACCAGCACCGAGCCCGACGGCGGCGGGGCGTCCTTGTGCTGGCCGCGCAGCCCCTCCCACACCTGCAGCGGATCCGCGCCCTCGGGGCCCTCCCCGGCGGCGTACAGCAGCTGGCCGTCCGGTGTCTCCAGGAACACCGGGTTGCCGCCGAAGTCCGCCAGGATGCCCAGCACCTGCGGCACCCCGCCACCGCCCAGGAGCGCCTCGGTGCAGCGCCGGTGTACCTCCTCGGCCCGCTGCAGCCGCGCGTAGTGGCCGTTGACGATCTCGGTGTGGATCTCCTCCGTCACCGCGACGAACGGCACCTCACGGTGCAGCTGCACCAGCGGCAGGCCCATCGCGCGTGCCGTGTCCACGAGCGTGGCGGGCAGCCTGGTGAACCGGGGGCCGAGTTCCACCACGAGGGCCGCGATGCCCCGCTCGGCCAGGGTGCGCACGAACGCCCGCTGGTCGGCGGGGCGGGTGCCGAGCCCGTAGCCCGTGGTCAGCAGCAGCTCGCCGCCCTTGAGCAGCGAGGCGATGTTGGGCACCTCGCCGGCGTGCACCCAGCGCACGGTCCGCCGCAGCCGGTCGGCGCCCGCCACGACCTCGGGCAGACCGCTGCGCAGTCCGGGCAGCTCCAGCGCCCGCTGCACGGTGATCCCGCCGCCCTGGGTGTCGAATCCGCTGTCCATGCCGCTGTCCATGGCCCGGACGCTACCTGCGCGGACGCTGTCGGGACAGCTCAGGCCGCGCCCCGAAGGGGCGCGGGGCTGCGTTCGATGTGCGGCTCCGCCGCGTGGGCGCGACCAGACACGACGGCGCCCGCAGACGACCGACGGCGCATCGCGGCACTCCCAGCGGAGCGCTCAGCCCCCGTAGGCTCCCGAGGCCGTCAGGCGCAGGGCCGTGTCGATGAGCGGGACGTGGCTGAAGGCCTGCGGGAAGTTGCCGACCTGGCGCTTGAGACGCGGGTCCCACTCCTCGGCGAGCAGGCCGAGGTCGTTGCGCAGCGAGAGGAGCTTCTCGAAGAGCTTGCGTGCCTCGTCCACCCGGCCGATCATCGCGAGGTCGTCCGCCATCCAGAACGAGCAGGCCAGGAAGGCGCCCTCGTCGCCGGGCAGGCCGTCGACGCCCTCGCTGTCGCCCTCGGTCGGGTAGCGCAGGATGAAGCCGTCCGGGGTGGACAGCTCTCGCTGGATCGCCTCGATCGTGCCGATCACCCGCTTGTCGTCGGGCGGCAGGAAGCCCATCTGCGGGATGAGCAGCAGCGACGCGTCCAGCTCCTTCGAGCCGTACGACTGCGTGAAGGTGTTGCGCTCCTTGTCGTAACCCTTCTCGCACACGTCCCGGTGGATCTCGTCGCGCAGTTCCTTCCACCGCTCCAGCGGGCCGTCGGCGTCGCCGGACTCGATGAGCTTGATGGTGCGGTCGACGGCGACCCACGCCATGACCTTGGAGTGCACGAAGTGGCGGCGCGGGCCGCGCACCTCCCAGATGCCCTCGTCCGGCTCGTCCCAGTGCTGCTCCAGGTAGCGGATCAGCTTCAGCTGGAGCAGGGAGGCGTAGTCGCTGCGGGCCAGGCCGGTCATGTGGCCCAGGTGCAGGGCCTCGGTGACCTCGCCGTAGACGTCGAGCTGGAGCTGGTGGGCGGCGCCGTTGCCGACGCGCACCGGCGCCGAGTTCTCGTAGCCCGGCAGCCAGTCCAGCTCCGCCTCGCCGAGCTCGCGCTCGCCCGCGATGCCGTACATGATCTGCAGGTTCTCGGGGTCGCCGGCGACCGCGCGCAGCAGCCACTCGCGCCAGGCGCGGGCCTCCTCGCGGTAGCCGGTGCGCAGCAGCGAGGACAGGGTGATGGCCGCGTCGCGCAGCCACGTGTAGCGGTAGTCCCAGTTGCGGACGCCGCCGATGTCCTCCGGCAGGGAGGTCGTCGGCGCGGCGACGATGCCGCCCGTCGGCGCGTACGTAAGAGCCTTCAGCGTGATGAGGGAGCGGATCACCGCCTCGCGGTACGGGCCGTGGTACGTGCAGTGCTCGACCCACTCCCGCCAGAAGTCCTCCGTCGCCTCCAGAGAGGTCTCAGGTTCCGGCAGCGGCGGGGGCTCCTTGTGCGAGGGCTGCCAGGAGATCGTGAAGGCGATGCGGTCACCGGGGGCGACGGTGAAGTCCGAGTACGTGGTCAGCGACTTGCCGTAGGTCTCGCACTCGGTGTCGTACCAGACCGAGTCCGGGCCGGCCACGGCGACCGTGCGGCCCTCGTGCTTGTGCACCCACGGCACGACCCGGCCGTAGGAGAAACGCATGCGCAGGGCCGAGCGCATGGGCACGCGGCCCGAGATGCCCTCGACGATGCGGATCAGCTGGGGGGCGCCGTCACGGGGCGGCATGAAATCCGTCACTCGGACCGTGCCGCGCGGGGTGTCCCACTCGGATTCCAGGATCAGCGAGTCGCCGCGGTAGCTCCGCCGGGCCGCCGTGGGGGGCTCGGCGTCGGAGGCGTGGGCGGGGCCCAGACGCCAGAATCCGTGCTCCTCGGTGCCCAGCAGGCCGGCGAAGATGGCATGCGAGTCGAAGCGTGGCAGGCACAGCCAGTCCACCGTGCCGTCCCGGCAGACCAGGGCAGCGGTCTGCATGTCTCCGATGAGTGCGTAGTCTTCGATGCGCCCGGCCACGTGCAACTCCAGTCGAACGGCCACGTCACCCCCAGCAGGGGGCTGTCGCTATTGCGGTCAAGGGGTCGTTGTAATGCGTCGTTGAGCGGTGAAGCAAAGCAGTCGTGCCTGCCGTGTGGCAAAACGACAATTCATGCTCAACGATCTGACGAGCTCTCGTTGTTCCGGTGATTACAGGCGGGGGTGGTGCCGTGTACCCGGCCGGGCTCGGCAGCGAGTGTCCGAGCAGGATACGACGCACGTAGATGATCTGTGTGCCGCTCCGGGCAACCCACGTCGGCCGAACGGGTGAGCAACGAGGGGGAAACAGTTGAAAGCGTGTGCGTCCGTGGCGGCCCGTGTGCGGAGCGTGCCCGGAAGCCATCGGCTGCCTTCGCTGATACCCTGGTAGCCCGTGGACCGGTGGGCGAGAGAACCCCGGAACCGCACCCCAAACCGCGACCACGGGAGCCCCCTCTTGGCCATGCCGCCCGCTGCTTTTCGAAACAGCACAGCTTCGACGACCAAGCACATCTTCGTCACCGGGGGTGTCGCCTCCTCGCTGGGCAAGGGCCTCACCGCCTCCAGCCTGGGCATGCTGCTCAAGGCCCGGGGCCTGCGCGTGGTCATGCAGAAGCTCGACCCGTATCTGAACGTGGACCCCGGCACGATGAACCCCTTCCAGCACGGTGAGGTGTTCGTCACCAACGACGGGGCCGAGACCGACCTGGACATCGGCCACTACGAGCGTTTCCTCGACCGCGACCTGGACGGCTCGGCCAACGTGACCACCGGTCAGGTGTACTCGACGGTGATCGCCAAGGAGCGGCGCGGCGAGTACCTGGGCGACACCGTGCAGGTCATCCCGCACATCACCAACGAGATCAAGCACCGCATCCGCCGCATGGCGACGGACGAGGTCGACGTCGTGATCACCGAGGTCGGCGGCACGGTCGGTGACATCGAGTCGCTGCCGTTCCTGGAGACCGTCCGCCAGGTGCGCCACGAGGTCGGTCGTGACAACGTCTTCGTCGTCCACATCTCCCTCCTGCCCTACATCGGCCCGTCGGGAGAGCTGAAGACGAAGCCGACCCAGCACTCGGTTGCGGCCCTTCGGAACATCGGTATCCAGCCGGACGCGATCGTGCTGCGCTGCGACCGCGAGGTGCCCACCGCGATCAAGCGGAAGATCTCGCTGATGTGTGATGTCGACGAGGCAGCGGTGGTCGCCTGCCCCGACGCGCGCTCCATCTACGACATCCCGAAGACCGTGCACGGCGAGGGCCTGGACGCCTACGTCGTCCGCAAGCTGGACCTGCCGTTCCGCGACGTGGACTGGACGACCTGGGACGACCTGCTCGACCGCGTCCACAACCCCGACCACGAGATCACCCTGGCCCTGGTCGGCAAGTACATCGACCTGCCCGACGCCTACCTCTCGGTCACCGAGGCGCTGCGCGCCGGCGGCTTCGCCAACCGGGCCCGCGTCAAGATCAAGTGGGTCACCTCCGACGACTGCAAGACCCCGGCCGGCGCCAAGGCGCAGCTGGAGGACGTCGACGGCATCTGCATCCCCGGCGGCTTCGGCGACCGTGGTGTGCTCGGCAAGGTCGGCGCGATCAAGTACGCCCGCGAGAACAAGATCCCGCTGCTCGGCCTCTGCCTGGGCCTGCAGTGCATCGTGATCGAGGCCGCCCGCCACCTGGCCGACATCCCGGACGCCAACTCCACCGAGTTCGACTCGGCCACCGCCCACCCGGTCATCTCCACCATGGCCGAGCAGCTGGACATCGTCGCCGGCGAGGGCGACATGGGCGGAACGATGCGCCTGGGCATGTACCCGGCCAAGCTGGCCGAGGGCTCCATCGTGCGCGAGGTGTACGACGGCAAGGAGTACGTCGAGGAACGGCACCGCCACCGCTACGAGGTCAACAACGCCTACCGCGCGGAGCTGGAGAAGAAGGCGGGCATCCTGTTCTCCGGCACCTCGCCGGACGGCAAGCTCGTGGAGTACGTGGAGTACCCCCGCGAGGTGCACCCCTACCTGGTCGCCACCCAGGCGCACCCCGAGCTCCGCTCGCGCCCGACCCGCCCGCACCCGCTCTTCGCGGGCCTGGTGAAGGCGGCCGTCGAGCGTCAGCGGGCCGAGAGCGCGCAGGCGAATTCGGACTGACACAACAGTTGTACGGTGGCCGGGGCGCCCGCATTCAAAAGGTGGGCGTCCCGGCCGCTTCTTTTTGCACATGGGGAAGGACAGGGCATGACCATCAAGGACACCCCCGAGGAGTGGGAGATCCGGGCGACGGAGACCCCGTTCACGGGCAACAAGACCTCCGTCCGCACGGACGAGGTCGTCATGCCCGACGGCTCGGTCGTCCGCCGCGACTACCAGGTCCACCCCGGCTCGGTCGCCGTCCTCGCCCTCGACGACACCGGGCGCGTCGTGGTCATCCGCCAGTACCGCCACCCCGTCCGGCAGAAGCTCTGGGAGATCCCGGCCGGCCTGCTCGACGTCCCCGGCGAGAACCCGCTGCACGCCGCCCAGCGCGAGCTGTACGAGGAGGCCCACGTCAAGGCCGAGGACTGGCGGGTGCTGACCGACGTCTACACCACCCCCGGCGGCTGCGACGAGGCCGTGCGCATCTTCCTGGCGCGCGACCTGTCCGAGGCGGACGGGGAGCGCTTCGAGGTCGAGCACGAGGAGATCGACCTGGAGTACGAGCGCGTGCCCGTCGACGAGCTCGTGCGGGGCGTCCTCGCGGGCGAACTGCACAACAACTGCCTCGTCGTGGGCGTCCTTTCGCTCGTCGCCGCGCAGCACGGCGAGGGTCTGGACGCGCTGCGCCCGGCGGAGGCGCCGTGGCCCGCGCGTCCGTTCGAGGCCTGAAGCCACCCGTGCCGTCAGGATCGGTTCCGGTGTGACCATCTGCTGATCCGATCGGGGGACCTGCCCGCCGCGCTCCACCTGGACCGTTGCAGAGCGTGAACTAGGCTCTGTTACCGCCCGGACCGGAGTCCCGGCGGGCTTTTGCGTGTGGTGGGACGGGAGTGTGCCCGTGACGGATCAGGCGGTGGACCCAGGCGGCGTACGGCTGTCGGAGCGCGGTGCTGCGGAGCGTCAGTTCCTCGGCCGCACAAGGGAGTTGAAGGAACTGCGCGCCGACATCGAGCGTGCGGGCCTGGACACCCTGTCCGGAAAGAAACCTCCACGCGCGCGTGTGCTGCTGATCGCGGGCCGGCCCGGCTCCGGACGTACGGCCCTCGCCGAGGAACTAGTACGGCAGGTCGCGGACCGTTACGACGACGGAGTGCTGCGGGCGCGGCTCAGCGAGCCCGACGGCACCCCTGTCCCCACCGAGCGCACCGCTCGCGAACTGCTGGCCGCGCTGGAGCGGCCGACCCCGGCCGGAGCCGCCGCGGACGAGCTGTCCGAGGCGCTGCGCACGGCCCTGGCCGACCGCCGCACACTGATCCTGCTCGACGACGCGGCCGACGCCGAACAGGTCGACGCCCTGCTGCCGGACAGCCCGGACTGCCTGGTCGTCGCCGTGTCCGACGGCCCCCTCACCGGCATCTGTGACGTCCGCCCCTGCACCCTCGGCGGCCTCGACACCAAGTCCGCCATCGAGCTGCTGACCGCGTACACCGGCTCCGTCCGCATCACCGTCGACCCGCGGGCCGCCGAGGGCCTGGTCGAGGAGTGCCAGGGCCAGCCCGCCGCACTGGAGCTGGCCGGCGGCTGGCTCACGGCGCGCCCCAAGGCCGCCGTCGCCGACCTCGCCAAGCAGCTGCGGGCCGACGGCCAGGAGGGCACCCCGCTCGGCCGTGTCTTCCGGTTCTCCTACGCCTCGCTGCCCTCCACGGCCGCCCGGATACTGCGACTGCTCTCCCTCGCGCCGGGCGGCCTCATCGACCCGCACACCGCCTCCGCGCTGGCCGGCAGCTCGGTGAGCGGCGCCCGCACCACGCTGGACGACTTCGTCGCCCTGGGCCTGCTGCGCCCGGTGGACTCGCCGCTGCCGGAGTACGAGGTCCCGGGCTGTCTGCACCCCCTGCTCAAGACCCTCGCCGAGACCCAGGAGCGCCCCGCCGAGCTGCAGCTGGCCCGCGCCCGGATGCTGGAGCGGACGGTGCGGCTGCTGCAGTCGTGCCGGGCGATCACCGAGACCGACAGTGCCGAGGCCCGCGAGAAGCTCCAGGGCATGCCCCGCTCCCTGCGCTTCCCCCACCCGCGGGCCGCCGAGGACTGGCTGCGCCTGCGCCGGCCGGCCCTGCTGGCCGCCGCCCGGGTCGCGGTGGCCGACGGGGAGCTGGACACGCTGGCCCGCCGCCTGATGTCCCAGCTGGTCAGGACGATGGTCGCGCACTTCGGCATGCAGGCCGCCGCGCCGGACCTGTACGGGATCCACGGGCTGGTGCTGGACGTCGCCGAGCGCCGCAAGCTACCCCGGGAGGCCGCGGCGGCCCTGCTGAACCTGGGGGACCTGGACGCGCAGACGGGGCGCACGGCGGACGCCCTGGTGCGCTATCGGGCCGCGCTGGACGCCGGACGCGAGGCGAACGACCCGTACGCGACCGGGCGCGCGATGGAATCCGTAGGCGGCGCGCATCTGGAGCTCGGGGACTACGACAGGGCCGCCGACTGGTTCGGCCGCGCCCTCGCCCAGTGCCTGGCCCGGGACGAGCGCGCCGAGGCCGCCCGGCTGTACGGCCGTATCGCCGCCGCGCACACCTACGCGGGCCGCTACGGCGAGGCGCTGCGCAACTGGCGCTCGGCGGCCGCCGGACACCGCAAGAACGGCGATGTGGCCGCCCAGGCACGGGCGTTGAGCGAGACGGCGCGGGTCCAGGAGTACGCCGGACGCCCGGAGGAGTCGCTGCGCACCTGCCACGAGGCGCTGGACCTCGCGCGCCGCGCCGACGACGTACGGCTCCAGGCGGCGCTGCAGCTGCGGCTCGCCGACACGATGGACCACCTCGGCGATCCCGCCGCCGCGCAGCTGCACCGCGGGGCCGCCGAGCGGCTGCTCGGCGAGGAACCGGACCTGCCGGAACAGATCGATGAAACGAAACAAGGCGCTGACACCTGCGAAATCCGTAGTACACCCGCTGAAGATTGATGCAATGAAAGGCTAGACAGCGGGAACGCCTTCATTAGACTGGCTCTGCCGCACCTTCTCCTGCGGTGTCTCCCGGTGTGCTCATGCATGCCTGGGTATGTGTTGTATTGCCCCATATCCACTGAGCCAAGGACCGTGATCGACGTGAAGGTCGGCATCCCCCGCGAGGTCAAGAACAACGAGTTCCGGGTGGCCATCACCCCGTCCGGCGTGCACGAGCTGGTGCGCCACGGCCACCAGGTCGTCATCGAGCAGGGCGCCGGTGCCGGCTCGTCGATCCCGGACGAGGAGTACGTCGCCGCGGGCGCCCAGATCCTCGGCACCGCCGACGAGGTGTGGGCCGCCGCGGACCTGCTGCTGAAGGTCAAGGAGCCCATCGCGGAGGAGTACCACCGCCTCCGCAAGGACCAGACGCTCTTCACCTACCTGCACCTGGCCGCCTCCAAGGAGTGCACCGACGCGCTCATCGAGTCCGGCACGACCGCGATCGCCTACGAGACCGTCGAGCTGCCCTCCCGCGCGCTGCCGCTGCTCGCCCCGATGTCCGAGGTCGCGGGCCGGCTCGCCCCGCAGGTCGGCGCCTACCACCTGATGCGCTCGGTCGGCGGCCGCGGTGTGCTGCCCGGCGGCGTCCCCGGTACCCAGCCGGCGCGCGCCGTCGTCATCGGCGGCGGTGTCTCCGGCTGGAACGCCACGCAGATCGCCGTCGGCATGGGCTTCCACGTCACCCTGCTGGACCGCGACATCAACAAGCTCCGCGAGGCCGACAAGGTCTTCGGCACCAAGGTCCGCGCGATCATGTCCAACTCCCTCGAGCTGGAGAAGGCCGTCCTGGACGCCGACCTCGTCATCGGCGCGGTCCTCATCCCGGGCGCCAAGGCCCCGAAGCTGGTCACCAACGAGCTCGTGGCGCGGATGAAGCCCGGAAGTGTCCTTGTCGACATCGCGATCGACCAGGGCGGCTGCTTCGAGGACTCCCACCCGACCACGCACGCCGAGCCGACCTTCCAGGTGCACGACTCGGTCTTCTACTGCGTCGCCAACATGCCCGGCGCGGTGCCCAACACCTCCACCTACGCGCTGACCAACGCCACGCTGCCGTACATCGTCGAACTGGCGAACCGCGGCTGGGTGGAGGCGCTGCGCCGCGACCCCGCGCTCGCCAAGGGCCTCAACACCCATGACGGCAAGGTCGTTTACCGCGAGGTCGCGGAGGCGCACGGCCTGGAGCACGTGGAGCTCGAGTCGCTCCTCGGCTGAGTCCCCCGGCGGACCTTCCGGTCGCCGGAGAACTAAGTCACCTTTTCGTAAAGGCGATACGTCAATAAGACGCGTCAACCCTGCACACGCGGCCGGACCTTGCCCCACAAGGTCCGGCCGGATGTGTGTATGGTCACTTTGCGACGCTCGGTCAACTCACCTGGAACGTAACTCTTCGGTCGATTCGCACACCGGTGAATCCTGCCGTGCGACGGCCGTACGCCCTTGACAGTGGGATGTTTCATTGTCGACACATCGAGCCGGGTCCGGCGGATTGTGTTGCTGAGGACGCCCGACACGCCATAGAGTCGCCAACCGTCGGCATGGTGCCACGCTGACCTGTCTAGAAGTTTCCTGGTCACCAAGGAGGTAAGACGACTTGTGAATGAGTCGACATTTTCTCCCGGGGGTGGTCAACCAGGAATGCCTGTACGGGGCCAGGGCCCCGCGGGGTTCGAGGCTGTCGGCTCCGTTGCTGTGCGCACCTTCGCAGCCCACCAGAGCACCGGCCCGCAGTTTGCCGGGACAGCACACCAGAGCATGGATGGCCATCACGTGAACGCCATGGCCGGCGACGGAAGTGGCGCGCCCCACAACCACTTCGCCGACTACGACGAACTGCCCGAAGGGCACTTCTACGACCCGGACGCCGAGTACGAGCCCGATCCCGAGTACGCGGCCACGCTCGCGCCCGACGCTGCCCGCCAGCGCCGTGAGCGCGTCGGCCCGACCGGGCGCCCGCTGCCGTACTTCCCGATCCCGGGGCCGCTGACCGACCACGGCCCCGCGAAGATCATCGCGATGTGCAACCAGAAGGGCGGCGTCGGCAAGACGACGTCGACCATCAACCTGGGTGCCGCGCTCGCGGAGTACGGACGCCGCGTGCTGCTCGTGGACTTCGACCCGCAGGGCGCGCTGTCGGTGGGTCTCGGTGTCAACCCGATGGAGCTCGACCTCACCGTCTACAACCTGCTCATGGAGCGGGGCATGGCGGCCGACGAGGTGCTCCTGAAGACCGCGGTCCCGAACATGGACCTGCTCCCGAGCAACATCGACCTGTCGGCGGCCGAGGTCCAGCTGGTCTCCGAGGTCGCGCGCGAGTCGACGCTGCAGCGTGCGCTGAAGCCGCTCATGGCCGACTACGACTACATCGTGATCGACTGTCAGCCCTCGCTGGGTCTGCTCACGGTGAACGCGCTGACGGCCGCGCACAAGGTGATAGTGCCTCTGGAGTGCGAGTTCTTCGCCCTGCGTGGTGTCGCGCTGCTGACGGAGACGATCGAGAAGGTCCAGGAGCGGCTCAACCCCGAGCTGGAGCTCGACGGGATCCTCGCCACGATGTACGACTCGCGCACCGTGCACAGCCGTGAGGTGCTCGCGCGTGTCGTCGAGGCGTTCGACGACCACGTCTACCACACGGTCATCGGGCGCACGGTCCGCTTCCCGGAGACCACCGTCGCTGGTGAGCCGATCACCACGTACGCCTCCAACTCCGTCGGCGCCGCCGCCTACCGCCAGCTCGCCAGGGAGGTGCTCGCCCGGTGTCACGCCGAGTGAGTCTGCCGGGGGCCGACGAACTCTTCCGTACGACAGGGGGAATGGCGCTCCAGCCGTCCACGCCGCGGCGTGGGGCCAACGGCGAGGCCCGGGTGCCCGCGCCCGCCGGCGAGAGCGATCCGGCCGTGGTGACGTCCGAGGACGCGCCGCAGTCGGTGCCCGCGCAGGGCGGTGACGGCGAGGGCGCCGAGCACGTGGCGGCGGAGCCGGAGCAGCCGATCGACGCGGGCGAGTCCCGCAGCCGCCCCGCGCGGCGTCAGACGGCGCAGGAAGGTTCTGCCGGGCCGGCGGCGGCTGCCCAGCCGCGCAAGCGCGGACGGGCGGCCAACAGGCGCCCCAGCGGGCGGGAGCGGCACGACGAGAAGATCACCGTGTACGTCTCCGCCGAGGAGCTGATGGACCTCGAGCACGCCCGGCTCGTCCTGCGCGGCGAGCACGGGCTTGCGGTCGACCGCGGGCGGATCGTCCGCGAGGCGGTCGCCGTGGTGCTGGCCGATCTGGAGTCCCGTGGGGACGCGAGCATCCTGGTACGTCGGCTGCGCGGGCGGTAGGCGGTAGCCTGCGGGGGCCATGACCTCGAACGACGTTCCCAGCCCCGGCGCCGGCGCCGGCCGTCGGCGTGCGCTGGGGCGGGGACCGGGGGCCGCGCCCGCGCAGCCACCGGCGGAAGTGGAACCGGCGGTCGTGGAGCCGCCGAGCGAGGAACCGGCCGTCGAGGAGCCGGCCGTCGCGGCAGCGGCCGTCGTCGAGCCGGCGGTCGTCAGGCCGCAGCCGGAGCCCGATCTTGAGCCGGCGGTGTTGCCCGAGGCCGTTTCCGGGAGTCCGGGCGCCTCCGCCGAACCCTCCGCATCCCCTGGGCCTGCCGAGCAGTCCGAGGCCGCCGAGCCCCAGGAACCCGGCGACGGTGTCTTCAAGGTGCGGCTCGCCAACTTCGAGGGGCCCTTCGACCTGCTGCTCCAGCTGATCTCCAAGCACAAGCTGGACGTCACCGAGGTCGCGCTGTCCAAGGTCACCGACGAGTTCATGGCGCACATCCGGGCCATGGGGCCGGACTGGGACCTGGACCAGACGACCGAGTTCCTCGTCGTCGCCGCCACGCTGCTCGACCTCAAGGCCGCCCGGCTGCTGCCGTCCGCCGAGGTCGAGGACGAGGGCGACCTCGCGCTCCTCGAGGCCCGTGACCTGCTGTTCGCGCGGTTGCTGCAGTACCGGGCGTACAAACAGATCGCCGACATCTTCAGCGCCCGGCTGGACGACGAGGCCCGGCGCTACCCCCGTACCGTCGGCCTCGAACCGCACCACGCCGAGCTGCTGCCCGAGGTCGTCATCAGCATCGGTCCGGAGGGCTTCGCCAAGCTCGCGGTCAAGGCGATGCAGCCCAGGCCCAAGCCGCAGGTGTACGTCGACCACATCCACGCGCCGCTGGTCAGCGTGCAGGAGCAGGCGGGGATCGTGGTGGCGCGGCTGCGGGAGCTCGGCGAGGCCAGCTTCCGGGCCCTGGTCGAGGACGCCGACGACACCCTCACCGTCGTCGCGAGGTTCCTGGCGCTGCTGGAGCTGTACCGGGAGAAGGCCGTGGCCCTGGAGCAGGAGGCGGCCCTGGGGGAGCTGCTGGTGCGGTGGACCGGCGGTGAGGGGGAGGCCCAGCCGATGGTGACCGACGAATTCGACCGACCGCCCGAGCCGCCCAAGGAGGACAAGGCGTGAGCGAGGACACCACCGGACTCCCGGCCGGGCTGCGTTCCGTCGCCGACCTCGACCTCAAGCCCGCCCTGGAGGCCGTCCTGATGGTCGTGGACGAGCCCGCGACCGAGGAGCATCTGGCGAAGATCCTGGAGCGGCCCAGGCGGCAGATCGCCGACGCCCTGCGGGAGCTGGCCGACGACTACACCGTGCAGGGCCGCGGCTTCGAGCTGCGGTTCGTCGCGGGCGGCTGGCGCTTCTACACCCGCCCCGAGTACGCGGCCGCCGTCGAGCGCCTCGTCCTGGACGGCCAGACGGCACGCCTGACCCAGGCGGCCCTGGAGACCCTGGCGGTCGTCGCCTACCGCCAGCCGGTGAGCCGCAGCCGCGTCTCGGCGGTGCGCGGGGTCAACTGCGACGGGGTCATGCGCACCCTGCTGCAGCGGGGTCTGGTCGAGGAGGCGGGCACGGAACCCGAAACAGGTGCGATCCTGTACAGGACGACGAACTACTTCCTGGAGCGGATGGGCCTGCGCGGTCTGGACGAGCTCCCGGAGCTCGCGCCCTTCCTCCCGGAGGCGGAGGCGATCGAGGCCGAGACCCAGGAGGGCGTGCCGTCGTTCGATCCGGACGCTCCGGACTCCGAGGACGCAGACGACAAGACGGAACTTTGATGCGAAGCAGCAGCGGCAGGAACAGCAGCGGAAACAACGGCGGGAGCCGTGGTGGCAACAGCGGCGGCCGCGGCGGGAGCAGCGGTGGCCGCGGTAACTACCGCGGCGCCGGCAACTCCCGTGACGACAAGCAGGGGAGCGGCAGGCCGAAGAAGCCGCGCCCGGAGGAGCGGCGCTACGACGTGGGCCCCGGCGCCACCCAGGACGGCCCGAAGTCGGGTCGCGGCGGTTCGGCCCGAGGCGGCGCCAAGGGCGGCCCCAGGCAGTCCCAGCAGGGCGGCCGCGGCCGTACGGCCCCCGGCACCTCCCGCGAGTACGAGGCGCGCGCCGAAGAGCGCAACCGGGAGCGGTACGCCGGCAAGAAGGACGTCAGGCTGCCCAAGACCTTCCCGGGCGCCGAGCAGGAGGGCGAGCGGCTGCAGAAGGTCCTCGCACGCGCGGGCTACGGCTCCCGACGGGCCTGCGAGGAGCTGATCGAGCAGGCGCGCGTCGAGGTCAACGGCGAGATCGTCCTGGAGCAGGGCAAGCGGGTCGACCCCGAGAAGGACGAGGTCAAGGTCGACGGCCTGACGGTCGCGACGCAGTCGTACCAGTTCTTCTCGCTGAACAAGCCCGCCGGCGTCGTCTCCACGATGGAGGACCCGGAGGGCCGCCAGTGCCTCGGGGACTACGTCACCAACCGGGAGACCCGGCTGTTCCACGTGGGGCGGCTCGACACCGAGACCGAGGGCGTCATTCTGCTCACCAACCACGGCGAGCTGGCGCACCGGCTGACCCACCCCAAGTACGGCGTGAAGAAGACCTATCTCGCCGCCATCGTGGGCCCCATCCCGCGTGACCTGGGCAAGAAGCTCAAGGACGGCATCCAGCTGGAGGACGGCTACGCGCGCGCGGACCACTTCCGTGTCGTCGAGCAGACCGGCAAGAACTACCTGGTCGAGGTGACCCTGCACGAGGGCCGCAAGCACATCGTGCGCCGCATGCTCGCCGAGGCCGGCTTCCCGGTCGAGAAGCTGGTGCGCACCTCCTTCGGTCCGATCACCCTGGGCGACCAGAAGTCGGGCTGGCTGCGGCGGCTGTCCAACACCGAGGTGGGCATGCTGATGAAGGAAGTCGATCTCTGATCCCGCGCCGCGGGTGTCGGCCGGTTCCGGATTCGTCCGGGCCGGCCGATTCGTTTTGGCGCCCCCGACGGTCTGCAAGGGTGACGGAGGGAGCGCCATGACCATGACGACGGACTGCGGTGCACTGCTGGAGCGTTCGCTCGCCTACGCGCTGGGGAGCGTCGCCGCGGTGCCGCCCGGGAGCCTGGAGCGGGCCACGCCGTGCGCCGAGTGGGATCTCGGCGAGCTGCTGGGGCATCTCGACGACTCACTGGACGCGTTGTACGAGGGGCTGACCGGCGGGCGGATCGGGCTGGCGCCCGTGGCGCCGGTGGCCGGTGATCTCGCGTGCGCGTTCCGCACGCGCGCGGGTGCCGTGCTGGGCGCCTGGGCGGCCGGGCCGGGGGAGCGGGTGCTGGTGGGCGAAGTGCCGCTGGACGTGCGGGTGATGGCCGCGGTGGGCGCCGTCGAGATCACCGTGCACGGGTGGGACGTGGCGCGGTCCTGCGGGCGGCCCCGGCCCGTGCCGGGTGCGCTGGCGGCCGAACTGCTGCCGGTGGCGCGGTGCGTGGTCGCGGCCGAGGACCGCGGTGTCCGGTTCGCCGCGCCGGTCGCCGTGCCGCCGTACGCGGAGCCCGGCGAGCGGCTGCTGGCCTTTCTGGGGCGCGGCCACTGATCAGCCGCCGCCGTCCGATCCCGTCCGGTCCGCGCCGTCGAGCATGCGCCGCATCAGCTCGGCGGCCCGGACGGACGCGGTGCCGCAGCAGTTGTTGAACAGGACGTGGAGCCGGTCGACGCGGGCGGCGAGGTCGCGTAACCGCGGGAGCCACTCGGCGAGTTCGTCCTCGTCGTAGTCGTGCCGGAAGCGGTCCTCCTTGCTGCCCGAGCCCCACGCGTGACTGCGCCCGTGGAAGCGGACGACGGACAGCCGGGGCGAGGTCACCGGGGTGACCGGCGGAATGGACGACGGCAGCGTGCGGTTCATGTCGACGGCCACCGCCGTCATGCCGTACCGGGCGAGCAGCGCACAGGTCGCCTCCGCCCACTCCTCGCGCCACCATCCGGGGTGCCGGAGCTCCACGGCGAGCGGCCACCCGGCGGTCCGCTCGGCGCAGTCCTTCAGGAACTGCCCCGCACGCCGGCCGGGCCGGAACCACGGCGGGAACTGGAACAGCACGCTGCCCAGCCGCCCGGCCTCCCGCAGCGGCTCGATCCCGTCGGTGAAGCGTGCCCACACCTCGTCGAGCACCTTCGGGTCGTGCGGTCTCGCGGGAATCCCGTCCGGCGGGGCCGAGTCGCGGGCCGGGTGCCCGGTGAGCAGTGAGAAGGCCTTCACGTCGAAGACGAAGCCGTCCGGGGTCCGTTCGGCCCACAGCCGGCTGTTGCGGGCGCTCGGCAGCCCGTAGTACGTCGAGTCGATCTCGACGACCGGGAACCGCTCGGCGTAGTACCGCAGCCGCCCCTCCGGGTCCCTGCGCCCCGCCGGATACCAGCCGCTGCCCACCAGTGCGCGGTCCGTCCACGAACAAGTGCCCACCAGGATCTCGCCCATGACGTGCCGGTTACCCCGGGAGGGCTTGTGAAAGCACCGCCCGCGCGTTTATAGTCGAAGTGACTATTAAGGGGGTGGGGGCAATGGAGTACGACAAGTACGCCTACGAACCCTTCGCCGTCACTGTCGACCTCGCCGTCCTGACCATCCGCGACGGCGCCCTGCACGTCCTGCTCGTCGAGCGCGGACAGGACCCGTTCGCCGGCCACTGGGCGCTGCCCGGAGGCTTCGTCGAGCCGGACGAGTCCGCCGAGACGGCCGCCGGGCGCGAACTCGCCGAGGAGACCGGCCTGCGGGACGTCACCGGACTCCACCTCGAGCAGCTGCGGACCTACAGCGAACCCGGCCGCGATCCCCGTATGCGGGTCGTGTCCGTCGCGTTCACGGCGCTGCTGCCGAACGCGCCGGAGCCGCGCGGGGGCAGTGACGCGGCGGACGCGCGGTGGGTGGAATGCGACATGGCACGGCCGCTCGCCTTCGACCACGACCGCATCCTCGCCGACGCCCGCGACCGCGTCGGCGCCAAACTCGAGTACACCTGCCTCGCCACCGCCTTCTGCCCGCCCGAGTTCACCCTGGGCGAGCTGCGGCAGGTCTACGAGACGGTCTGGGGCACCGAACTCGACCGGCCCAACTTCCGCCGCAAGGTGCTCGCCACACCGGGCTTCGTCGAGCCCGTCCCGGGCGCCGCTCGCCTGACCGGCGGGCGCGGCAAACCCGCCGCGCTCTACCGCGCGGGACCGGCCACCAGCCTCTTTCCGCCCCTCCTCCGACCGTCCCGGGAAGGACGCCCCGCATGACCGCGACCATTGTCGACAAGCGCGCCGCCACCGGGGCGTTGACCGGGCTAGCCCTCGGGGACGCGCTCGGCTTTCCCACCGAGTTCCACGACGTCCCGGCGATCCTCGCCAGGTGCGGGCCGTGGCGGGCGATGCCGCTGCCGACGCCGGCGATCGTCACCGACGACACGCAGATGACGCTGGCGCTGGGCCGGGCGCTGCGGACGGCCATGGACCGCGGGGTGCTCGGGCCCGAGGAGACGGCCGGGGCGGTACGGCAGGAGTTCATCGCCTGGAACCGCTCGCCGGAGAACAACCGTGCCCCCGGCAACACCTGCCTGCGGGCCTGCGAGCTGCTGGAGGACCCGGAGCGGTCCTGGCGGGACGCCAGCCAGATCGGCTCCAAGGGCTGCGGCGCCAACATGCGGGTCGCGCCGATCGGACTCGTGCCCAACCTGAGCGACGAACAGCGCGCGGGCGCCGCCCAGTTGCAGTCGGCGCTCACCCATGGGCACCCCACAGCGCTTGCCGCCTCCGACCTCACCGCCAGAGCCGTACGTCTGCTCGCCCAGGGCGCAGAGCCCACCGGGCTCGTCGGACTGCTGCGGTCGTACGCACTGGAGAACCGCGGCCGCTACCACCAGCGCTGGCTCGGCGACCTGTGGCGGCGCGGGCAGGACGCGAGCCCCGAGGCGTTCATCGCCCGCGGCTGGGACGAGTGCCTGGAAGCCCTCGGCCGCCTTCAGGACGCCGTGCGCACGGCCTCGCCCGAGACCGACCCGTGCCTGGCCACCGGCGCCGGCTGGATCGCCGACGAGGCCCTCGCCACCGGCCTGTTGTGCTTCCTGCTGTTCGTCGACGAGCCCGTCACCGCCATCCGGCGGGCCGCCTGCACCTCCGGCGACTCGGACTCCATCGCCTGCCTCACGGGCGCCTTCGCCGGCGCGTACCTGGGCGCCGGCGCCTGGCCGACGGAGTGGGCGGACCGCATCGAGTACCGGGGCGACCTGATGACCCTCGGCGCCCTCTGGGACGCTTGAGCGGTGATCGACACCCCGGACATCGACCTGACGCCGGTGGTGGCCGAGCAGCCCGACCCCGTGCTGTTCGCCACCGTCTCCGGCGCGCACCTGTACGGCTTCCCCTCCCGTGACTCGGACGTGGACCTGCGCGGTGTGCACCTGCTGCCCACGGCCGCGCTGGTGGGGCTGCGGGAGCCGACGGAGACCCGGTCCCGGATGTGGGACCGGGACGGCGTCGAGATGGACCTCGTCACCCACGACCTGCGCAAGTTCGTCCGCCTGATGCTCCGGCGCAACGGCTATGTGCTGGAGCAGCTGCTGTCGCCGCTGGTCGTCCACACCGGCGACGCGCACCGGGAACTGGCCGCGCTCGCGCCGGGCGTGCTCACCGGCCACCACGCCCACCACTACCGGGGATTCGCCACCACGCAGTGGCGGCTGTTCGAGAAGACCGGCGAACTCAAGCCGCTGCTCTACACGTTCCGGGTGCTGCTGACCGGCGTGCACCTGATGCGCAGTGGCGAGGTGCAGGCCCATCTGCCCACCCTGCTCGGCGAGGTGGACGCCCCCGCCTACCTGCCGGAGCTGATCGAGGCGAAGGCCCAGCGGGAGCACGGGGGCGCCGACGTCGACCACGCCCGCGTACAGGCCGATGTGGAGCGGCTGCACGCCGTGCTGGACGAGGCACAGCAGGCCACGTCGCTACCCGACGCCCCGACCGCGTACGACGCCCTGCACGACTTCGTCGTACGGATCCGGCTGCAGGACTGAGGCGCGGCGGACGCGGACTAGGAAGTCCTCCACCCGCCGCCGGTCCGGCTCCTCGGGCAGCGGGCTGCGGTGGGCCGCCTCGTCCGCCTCGTTCGCCAGGCGGCCCATCCAGGACTCCACCTCGGCCCAGGGGACCTCGCCGCGCTTGACGGCCAGCAGGGGCTCCCGCAGGTCGCCCACGTCGACGGTGAGGACGCCCGTGCGCAGCAGGTCGCGGGAGCTCGTCAGCAGGCGCAGCAGGTGCATGGCGTGCTTCCAGCGCGGGGCGCCGTGGGCGCGGACGTCCGCCTCCAGCTTCTTGCGCTGGCCGAGCGCGTAGCGGGCGAACGTCTCGTGGGCGCGGCGGGAGAGGAACGCCCCGCGCAGGGCGAGGAGTTCGCGGCCGGTGTCGTCGGCGTACTCGACGAGTGGGGAGTGCAGGCACTCCAGGATGTTCGGGTTGGCGCGCAGGGCGAGTTCGCAGAAGCGCTCCAGTTCCCAGCTGAACTGTTCCTCCGCGGGCCCCTCGACGTGCGTCGGCGGCTTGTCGAAGCGCCAGAACAGGGGAGTGGGGGCGAGGAACACGCCCCGGCGGTCGGTGTCGCTGCCGTCCGTCGCCAGACCGAAGGCGCGCGAACCCATCACGCAGGCGTAGATCGTGTGGTCGCGTACCAGCGTCTCGGGGTGCATGGACGGGAGCGTACGCGGCACCTCACGCCAGCCGGATCGAATTTCCCTTCACCTCGATCTGCTCGGCGGGCAGCGGCTTGGGCGCGGGACCGCCGGCCACCGAGCCGTCGGCGATGCGGTACTTGCTGCCGTGGCAGGGGCAGTTGATCGTGCCGTCGGCCACCGCGCCGACCGTGCAGCCGAGATGGGTGCAGATCGCCGAGAAGGCCTTGAACTCGTCCTTCTTCGGCTGGGTCACCACGACCTTCTGCTCCTTGAAGATCTTCCCGCCGCCGACCGGGATGTCGGAGGTCTTCGCCAGCTCCTGGCCGGTGGAGGCCTTCGCCGAGGACGACCCGGAGCCGTTGCCGTCGCCGTACTTGCTGCAGCCCGCGGCGAGCGCCGCCGCGCCCGTCGCGAGGATCACCGTGCGCCGAGTCGAGCGGTGGGTCATGTCGTCACTCCGAACGTGCGGAAGAACCAGAAGGCGGACGTCAGCCAGATGAGGGTGAGGGCGGTGAAGACCAGGCCGCCGACGAGCGGCAGGAGCGGGGCGGGCAGCCGCTCCGAACGGAGCAGCAGCATCTTGGCACTGAAGGCACCGAAGAAGAAGCAACCCAGGGCGGAGTGCCACATCACGCGTGTCGAGTACGTCTGGTAGCCCAGCGCGTAGAGGCAGTGCACGGCGACCGGGACGGCCACCAGGAACGCGATCCGCCCCGACCAGCGGTGCAGCGCCGCCGACCAGCGCGGGCCGGGCAGCTTCCCGTACACCATGAGGGCGCTGACCAGCTGGACGAGCGCGAAGAAGAACGCGGTCGAGGCCAGCCAGGACTTCACCGCGCCCGTGCTGCTGAACCCGGCCAGGTTGAAGGCGATGCCGCTCGGGTCGTGGGTCCTGCCGTACACCCCGAGGGCGACCGCCACCGCGGCCGCGACCAGGGCCGGGACGAGATAGCGGGCCGGGCCCGGGGCGCGGCGGGCCGGCTCCGGGGGCGGGAAGCTCTGGGTGGCGGCGTTCGGGTCGACGGTCATGTCGGCTCCCTGGGCAGGAGGGGCGTGCGAAGGATCAGGGCGTTACGGGACGGGCCGTGAGCTGCTGTCCGTCCACCGTCACCGCACCGGTCCGCGGGTCGATGGCGGGGGCGGCCGAGGGCTTCCCGTCGCGGGTGACCAGACCGACCTGCCGGCCGCTCGGCAGGACGATCCAGCCGCCGACGATCCTGGCGCCGGCCACCTGGCTGTTCGCCCGGTACAGCCCCGACGGCTTCTTCGCCCTGGCGAGGGTGAAGGTGTAGTGCCCGCCGCCGACGTCGGCCGTGCCGGTCAGCTTCCCGCCGCCCTTGAGGGTGCCGTTCAGCCGGGCGCCGTGCTCGCCGGTCAGCCGCATGCCGCCTTCACCTCGTACCTCGCCCTTGAGCCACGACTCGATGTTGTGGCCGTCGCAGAAGTACGCGATCGCCTTGCCGCCGCGCAGCGAGACGGCGACGGCGGAGGAGTCGTCGTCGGTACGGCCCGTGTAGACGCCGGCCGGCGCTGCGGACCGCTTCGGGGTCGGTGACGGGCTCGTGGCGGCCGGGGACGACGACGGCTTCGCGGCCGACGGTTTCTCATAGTCGGACGAGGCGCTCTTCGTGCCCGTCGTCGAGTCGAGCGTGAGGACGAAGACAGCGAGCAGCAGCCCCGCGAGCAAGGTCAGCAGTGGTCCAGGACGCTTCATGACGGGCCTCCCCCGAGGCGGGTTTCCTGTCATCAGAGCGGACCGGCGGGTGCGGCGTAAAGAGGCGCACGGGGTGTTCACCCCCGAAGTGGCAGAACAGAGACAATCGGGTGACATCGCCGTGGATCGCCGGACCGTCTCAGCGGGCGGGCGGCGACGGCCACCACGGCGGAGGCTGACTAGGCTTGACGGTCGTAGAACCGATACCTGAGCAAGGAGCAGCGCCGTGGCGGTACGAGCGGTCCGGGGAGCCGTCCAACTGGAACGGGACGAGGCCGGACACATGGACGAGCAGGTCGGCGCCCTGCTCACCGCCGTCCTGGAACGGAACGGCCTGACCGCCGACGACCTGATCAGCATCTGGTTCACGGCCACGCCCGACCTGCACAGCGACTTCCCCGCGGCGGCGGCCCGCAAGCTCGGCCTCGGCCTCGGCGACGTACCGCTGCTGTGCGCCCAGGAACTGGACATCCAGGGCGCCATGCCCCGGGTCGTCCGCGTCCTCGCGCACATCGAGACCGACAAGCCCCGGGCCGAGATCAACCACGTCTACCTCGGTGCCGCGGCCGCCCTGCGCAAGGACATCGCCCAGTGAGAACCGCACTCGTCATCGGCACCGGCCTCATCGGCACGTCCGCCGCGCTCGCCCTGTCCCAGCGGGGCGTCGTCGTCCACCTCGCCGACCACGACCCCGAGCAGGCCCGCACGGCCGCCGCGCTCGGCGCCGGCACCGACGAGGCACCCGACGGGCCGGTCGACCTCGCGATCGTCGCCGCCCCTCCGGCGCACGTGGCGACGGTGCTGGCCGACGCCATGCGCCGGGGCGTGGCCCGCGGCTACATCGACGTGGCCAGCGTCAAGGGCGGCCCGCGCCGGGAACTGGAGGCGCTGGGCCTGGACCTGGCCTCCTACATCGGCACGCACCCCATGTCCGGCCGTGAGAAGTCCGGCCCGCTCGCCGCCACCGGCGACCTCTTCGAGGGCCGCCCCTGGGTGCTCACGCCCACCCGGGACACCGACACCGAGGTGCTCAACCTCGCCCTGGAACTCGTCTCGCACTGCCGCGCCGTGCCGGTGGTCATGGACGCCGACGCCCACGACCGTGCCGTGGCGCTCGTCTCCCACATGCCCCACCTCGTCTCGAGCATGGTCGCCGCGCGCCTGCAGAACGCGGAGGAGGCCGCCGTACGGCTGTGCGGGCAGGGCATCCGGGACGTGACCCGGATCGCCGCCTCCGAGCCCGGCATGTGGATCGACATCCTCTCCGCGAACCCCGGGCCGGTCGCCGACCTCCTCTCGGACGTCGCCACGGACCTCGACGAGACGGTGCGGGCGCTGCGTGCCCTGCAGTCCTCGGACGAGGACAAGCGGCACGAGGGCACGTCCGGCATCGAGGACATCCTGCGGCGCGGGAACGCCGGACAGGTCCGGGTCCCGGGCAAGCACGGCTCGGCCCCGCGCGCGTACGAGGTCGTGGCGGTCCTCATCGACGACCAGCCGGGCCAGCTGGCCCGCATCTTCGCCGACGCCGGACGGGCCGGCGTCAACATCGAGGACGTACGCATCGAGCACGCGACCGGGCAGCAGGCCGGTCTGGTGCAGCTGATGGTGGAGCCGCAGGCGGCACCCGTGCTGACGGCCGCGCTGCGGGAGCGCGGCTGGGCCATCCGGCAGTGATCTTCCCGATGATCCGCCTGTAAGAGGGGACCCGGGAGGCCGGTAACCTTGTGCGGGGCGCCCTCGCGTCCGAACACCACCCGCCACACGCACCAGGAAGGTGTCCCCCTGTGGAAAACGGCGCCGCCAAGCCCGTGATCGTCGCCATCGACGGTCCCTCCGGCACGGGCAAGTCGAGCACGTCGAAGGCCGTCGCCGCCCAGCTCGGCCTGAGCTACCTGGACACCGGCGCCCAGTACCGGGCGATCACCTGGTGGATGGTCACCAACGGGATCGACATCGAAGACCCCTCCGCGATCGCCGCCGTGGCGGGCAAGCCGGAGATCGTCTCCGGCACCGACCCGGCCCACCCCACGATCACCGTCGACGGCACCGATGTGGCCGCCCCGATCCGCACCCAGGAGATCACCTCCCAGGTCAGCGCGGTCAGCGCGGTGCCCGAGGTGCGCGCCCGGATCACCGAGCTGCAGCGCTCGGTGGCCGCCGCCGCCGAGTACGGCATCGTCGTCGAGGGCCGGGACATCGGTACGACCGTGCTGCCGGACGCCGACCTGAAGATCTTCCTCACCGCCTCCCCGGAGGCCCGCGCGGCCCGCCGCAGCGGCGAGCTCAAGGGCGCCGACGTGCACGCCACCCGCGAGGCCCTGATCAAGCGGGACGCGGCCGACTCCTCCCGCAAGACCTCGCCGCTCGCCAAGGCGGACGACGCGGTCGAGGTCGACACCACCGAGCTCACCCTCCAGCAGGTCATCGAGTGCGTCGTCACCCTCGTCGAGGAGAAGCGGGCCGGAAAGTGACCGCCGTCCCCGTCGCCTCCGAGCGCGGCGCCGAGGTCGGGCGGCGGATCGGCGTCGGCCTGATGTACGGGCTGTGGAGGCCGCGCGTGCTGGGCGCCTGGAAGGTGCCCGCCACCGGCCCGGCGATCCTCGCCGTGAACCACTCGCACAACATCGACGGCCCGATGGTCATGGGTGTGGCGCCCCGGCCGACGCACTTCCTGATCAAGAAGGAGGCGTTCATCGGCCCGCTCGACCCCTTCCTGCTGGGCATCGGTCAGCTGAAGGTGGACCGCTCGGTCGCCGACCGTGGAGCGATCACGCAGGCGCTGGACGTGCTGTCGGCCGGCGGGGTCCTCGGCATCTTCCCCGAGGGCACCCGGGGCGAGGGCGACTTCGCCTCCCTGCGTGCCGGGCTCGCCTACTTCGCCGTCCGCAGCGGCGCCCCGGTGGTGCCGGTCGCGGTGCTGGGAAGTTCCGGCCGCGGCGGACGGTTGATAAAGGGGCTGCCTCCGCTGCGCAGCCGCATCGATGTCGTCTTCGGCGACCCCTTCGAGGCGGGCGACGGCTCCGGACGCCGCACCCGCAAGGCGCTCGACGAGGCGACCGAACGCATCCAGAAGCAGCTCACCGCGCACCTGGAAAACGCCAGGCGGCTGACCGGCCGCTAGGCGACACTGAGTAGTGGATCAAAACCGCTCACACCGGGCGATCCACCGATCACCACGATGAACGAGGTACGGACTTCATGAACGACCACATCCACTCCGAGGGCTCTGCCGAAGAGCACGACCACGGAGAGCTTGGCGACGCCGAGTACGCGGAGTTCATGGAGCTCGCCGCGGAAGAGGGCTTCGACCTCGAGGACGTCGAGGGGGCCATCGAGGCGGCCGGACACGGCCCGCTGCCGGTGCTCGCCGTCGTCGGCCGGCCGAACGTCGGCAAGTCGACCCTGGTCAACCGCATCATCGGCCGCCGCGAGGCCGTCGTCGAGGACAAGCCGGGCGTCACCCGCGACCGCGTGACCTACGAGGCCGAGTGGGCTGGCCGCCGCTTCAAGGTCGTCGACACCGGCGGCTGGGAGCAGGACGTCCTCGGCATCGACGCCTCCGTCGCCGCCCAGGCCGAGTACGCCATCGAGGCCGCCGACGCCGTCGTCTTCGTCGTCGACGCCAAGGTGGGCGCGACCGACACCGACGAGGCGGTCGTACGACTGCTGCGCAAGGCCGGCAAGCCCGTGGTGCTGTGCGCCAACAAGGTGGACGGGCCCAGCGGCGAGGCGGACGCCGCGTATCTGTGGTCCCTCGGCCTCGGCGAGCCGCATCCGGTCTCGGCCCTGCACGGCCGCGGCACCGGCGACATGCTGGACGCCGTCCTGGAGGCGCTGCCGGAGGCGCCCGAGCAGACCTTCGGCGGCACGGGGATCGGCGGACCGCGCCGCATCGCGCTCATCGGCCGCCCGAACGTCGGCAAGTCCTCCCTGCTGAACAAGGTGGCGGGCGAGGAGCGCGTCGTCGTCAACGAGATCGCGGGCACCACCCGCGACCCGGTCGACGAGCTCATCGAACTCGGCGGCGTCACCTGGAAGTTCGTCGACACGGCGGGCATCCGCAAGCGCGTCCACCTCCAGCAGGGCGCCGACTACTACGCCTCGCTGCGCACCGCGGCCGCCGTCGAGAAGGCCGAGGTGGCGGTCATCCTGATCGACGCCTCCGAGTCCATCTCGGTGCAGGACCAGCGGATCGTGACCATGGCCGTGGAGGCCGGCCGCGCGATCGTCATCGCCTACAACAAGTGGGACACCCTCGACGAGGAGCGCCGCTACTACCTGGAGCGGGAGATCGAGACCGAGTTCGGCCAGGTCGCGTGGGCGCCGCGGGTGAACGTCTCGGCGCACACCGGGCGGCACATGGAGAAGCTGGTCCCGGCGATCGAGACCGCCCTGGCGGGCTGGGAGACCCGGGTGCCGACGGGCCGGCTCAACGCCTTCCTCGGCGAGCTGGTCGCCGCCCACCCGCACCCGATCCGCGGCGGCAAGCAGCCCCGCATCCTCTTCGGCACGCAGGCCGGCACCAAGCCCCCGCGCTTCGTGCTCTTCGCCTCCGGCTTCATCGAGGCGGGCTACCGGCGCTTCATCGAGCGCCGGCTGCGCGAGGAGTTCGGCTTCGAGGGAACGCCGATCCACATCTCGGTGCGGGTGCGCGAGAAGCGCGGCAACAAGAAGAAGTAGCGCCGACCGGCAAGCGGAAAGGGCGGCCCCCGACCTGGGCCGCCCTTTCCGTGTTCCTCAGCTGCTTCTCGGCCGGCCCGGTGGCAGGGCCGCCGGCACATGGTGCATCCCCGTGCCCTGCTGGCCGATGTGCCCGACCCGCTGCCACTCCGACTGCTGCCGGGCACTGAGGGCCCCCGCGCTGTACGCACCGTACGAGCTGCTGAACGACCCCGGGCGGTGCGCGGTGTACGCCTCGGCGCCGTCCGGGATGTTCCCGAAGGCGGTGAAGCCCAGCTCCTCCTCGCCGCTGCGGTCACCCGGCAGTGTGCGGAAGGACTTGACGTACTCCGCGTAGAGCGCGTCGTAGATCGGCGTGGCCGAGGGGCCGCCCGGGAAGTCCGGAGCCGACGACCGCGAGGACGGGAGCGGCTGGTAGGACGAGCGGCGAGGAACTTCGTAGGTGTGCACGTATGTCCAAACGACCTCGGGCCACTTGGGATGCGGCCTCCCCGGGCGGGCGCGCTCAGGTGCCCGCGAGCGGCATGGCCGCGGCGACCAGCTTCCCGTTCGCCGCCGCCTTGTCCAGCGCGTCCCGCAGCAGGTCCTCGCGCGGCTGCCGTCCGATCGAGCCCACCGGCGCGGCGAACATCAGCACCTGCTGGTGCTTGTTGGCGGCGGCCCGCCAGCTCTCGGTGACCTGCAGCGGCTGGTGCGCCTGCCACCAGGCCACCGGCTGGCCGCCGTTGGCGTTCGGCTGGAGCACGGCGTGCAGCTGGCCCACGGCGAGCAGCACCGACCAGCCGTGCAGCACCGGAGGTACCTCGGTGATCTGCGTCAGCGGCATGAACCCCTGCTCGATCAGCAGCGGCAGGAAGTCGTCACCGAGCCCGGTCGCGCCCGGACGGACGATCGGCCCCGTCGGCTCGACCACCAGCGCCGGGTGCAACTCCCCGGCGATCAGCACGAGTCCGCTGGTCACGCCGAGCACAGCCTGCTCGGGGGCGACCTTGCCGGGGTCCAGGTCGACCGTGTCGCCGGAGATGGACCTCACGGCGCCCTGGAGCTGGTCCTCGGTGACCTGGACGACCTGCGAGGGCAGGCAGGTGGCGTGGGCGAAGGCGAGGACCGCGGTCTCGTCGCCGACGAACAGGACGGTGCTGGTGCGCTCCTGTTCGGAGTCGCCCGGGGTGCGGCAGGACGTGCAGTCGTAACTGCCGGGGGCGTTCTCGTCGGCGAGCAGCCGATCGGCCTCTTCGTCGCCGATCTCGGCGCGTACCTCGTCGCTGACATCGAGCATGCGCGGCACGGGTGGCTCCCCTCGGGAAGTGGTGAACCGGGCGGGTCCCGGGCTCATGAAGAAGACAACGGCCGATCTGTGGCGAGAGTCACGCTCCAGGGCGAAGGGAATCAATCCATCCAACGCGCATGGTCACCGCCCGTGCGGAATTGGTCACCCAGGGTCAAAAGCTCGGAAGGGCAAGGGAGTTGGTTGCGTGAAGTGAGTCACAGATCAAAGGAGTCGCTGGTCGACAAATCCTGAAATCAGGGAATGAAGTGGGTGGCCGGAATTCCCTGATACCCGCGGTAACAGCGAACTGGCCTGGAATGACGAGGAGTTGGTTGCTGACGCCTCGACAGGCTCTTTAGATTCCTCGGCCGTGTGCAACGAGCACCGCTCGGGAACGTCCGCCGATCGCACCGGCCGGCCAAGCAAGGCCGGCGCGAGCACGTGGACGGGGCGGAGCGTGGCGACCGGCCCAAGTGCCGCGAGCGCGCCCCGTCCTGGGGGACCCCGGGTGTCGGGAGAGGGAATTACATGTCCGAGTGTGCCGATACCAACCGCCACAACGGTCGCAAGACGCGTACGACGGCGGCCCTCGCCGGGGCCGCACTGCTCGCCGCCCCGCTGGGACTGCTGGCCGCGTCCGGCAACGCGGCAGCGGCCGACGGCGGAGTCTGGGACCGCATCGCCCAGTGCGAGAGCGGCGGCAACTGGCACATCAACACCGGCAACGGCTACTACGGCGGACTCCAGTTCTCCGCCGGCACCTGGCGCGCGTACGGCGGCTCGGCCTACGCCCCGACCGCCGACAAGGCATCCAGGGAAGCGCAGATCGCTGTGGCCACCAAGGTCCAGCACGCCCAGGGCTGGGGTGCCTGGCCGGTCTGTTCGGCACGGGCCGGCGCGTCCGGAAGCGCCCCGGCCTCCTCCGGCTCGGTGACGACGAAGTCCGCCGAGACCACCAAGTCCACCAAGGCGGCCCCGTCGAAGAAGGCGCCGACGCGCTCTTCGGGGCACACCAACCGCAGCGCCTCCCGCGGCAACTACACCGTCCGCGAGGGCGACACCCTGAGCAGGATCGCCGCCCGGCACGGGACCACCTGGCAGCGCCTGTACGCGGCCAACAAGGCCGTCATCGGCGGTGATCCCGACGTGATCCTGCCCGGGCAGCGGCTCGTCGTCTGAGACGCTCCCGGTCAGGCCCTGGGGCCCCGCACGGTCGTCCGACCGGGCGGGGCCCCGCGTCATCCGGGGGAGTCCCGCCGTGCCCGCGACGACCCGCGCGGTGTCCGTCGTCCCGGCTCGCCGGCCTGGCCGCCGAACACCACCGAGCCGCGCCGCAGTTCGTACACGAAGACGGCGTCACGGCCCTCCAGCGCCGGCGGCAGCCGCTGTTCGGCGACGACCACGCACGCGTCGAGACCGCCCAGCAGCTCGTACGTACGGGCGGCGACCTGCGGTGACATGCCCTGCGCGGGTTCGTCGACGAGCACCACGCGCGCGCGTGCCAGCAGGGCGCGGGAGAGCGCGAGCATGCGCTGCTCGCCGCCGGAGAGGGTGCCGGCGCGGCGCGGCAGCAGGTTCTCCAGCGGGGGATAGGCCTCCAGGGCGAAGGCGAAGTCCCGCGCCGCCAGTTCGAGGTTCTCGCGCACGGTGAGGGAGCCGAAGACCGCCTGCCGCTCGGGCACCAGGCACAGGCCGCGCCGGGCCCGTTCGTACGCCGGCATCCGGGTCACGTCGGTGCCGTCCCACACCACCGCCCCGGCGGACAGCGGCACGTCTCCGGCCAGCGCGCGCAGGGCGGTCGTACGGCCGGAACCGTTGCGGCCCAGCAGGACGGTGAGGCCGGGGCCGGGGGCGGCGAGGGTGACGCCGTGCAGGGCCTCCAGGGGGCCGTAGCGCACGCGCGCGTGGCGCAGCGAGATGCCGGCGCTCACGGTCCGACCTCGTCCAGGACGCGGTCGGGTGGGCCGACGGCGACGATACGGCCCGCGGCCATGACGTGCACGACGTCGGCGAGGTCGGCGACCAGGTCGAGGTCGTGCTCGACGACCAGCAGGGCGGTGCCGTCGGCGGCCAGGGCCTTCAGGACGCCGGCCATCGCGGCGACCTCCGCGCTGTCGAGACCGGCGGCGGGTTCGTCGAGGAGCAGGACGCGCGGGCTGCCGGCGAGGGCCCGTGCCAGTTCGACCCGGCGGAGGGTGCCGGTCGGCAGGGCGGCGGCGGGGAGTGTGCCGAGCGGGCCGTCGAGGCCGAACAGGCGCAGGGCACGGTCCACGGCGCCGGGGTCGGCGACCCGGCCCTGCTCGGCGCCCACGCGGACGTTCTCCGCCACGGTCAGGGAAGGGAAGACGGCCAGTTGCTGGAAGGTGCGGGCGATCCCGAGGCGGGTGCGGGTGTGGGCCGGCAGACGCGTGATGTCCCGGTCCGCCAGGAGAACCTGCCCGTGCGCGGGGCGCAGGGTGCCGGCCAGACAGTGGAAGAGGGTGCTCTTGCCGGCGCCGTTGGGCCCGATGACGGCGGTGACCTGGCCCGCGTGGGCATCGAGCCCTACGTCGTCGAGGGCGGTGAAGCCACCGTACCGAGCCTGAAGCCGGCGCACCGCGAGAACGACCGGACCCACGCGACGCCCACCGGCCCGTGCCGGTACCCCCGACGGCCGACCCGCACCGGAGGCCGCGGACCGTCCACGCGCGCCGACGAGCCCCTCCACGACCGAGCCACAGGCCGCCGGGTCCTCTCCGGCCGGGGCAAGGCCCTTCCCGGCTGCCGGCGCAGCGTCCTCTGCGGCCGGTGCCGCAGCGCCCCTCTTGGCCGGGGTCGTCGGGTCGTCTGCGGCTGGGGGCGCAGGGTGTTTCGCGGGCGGGGTCGCTTGGTCCTCCCCGGGTGGGGTCTCACGCTCCTCCCCGGCCGGTGCCGCAGGAATCTCCGCGGCCGGTGCCGCAGCGCCCCTCTTGGCCGGGGTCGTCGGGTCGTCTGCGGCTGGGGGCGCAGGGTGTTTCGCTGGCGGGGGCGCCGGGATCTCCGTCGCTGGAGCCGCGGCGTCCCCCGCGGCCGATGCCGCAGCATCCCCCGTGACCCACGCCGCGGCGTCCCCCGCGGCCGGTGCCGCAACATCCCCCGTGACCCGTGCCGCGGCGCCCCCCGCGACCCTCGCCCCGACATTCCCCGTACCCCGACGCCCCGTGCCGGCACCCGGCGTTGTCGTCGCCCCCGCCGGCACCCGGAGGCCGGTCGAAGGTGTCAGTCTCGCCCGGGCCGCCGCCCCCGCCTGTGTCAGTTCCGTCGGCCGGCGTGAACGCAGGCTTTGCGTCGCCGTTCGCCAGGCTTCGTACGGGCCTCCCGGGAAGCGGCCGATCAGTACCGCCAGGACGCCGATCAGGGCCGCCGCGACGCCGCCGCGCGCGCCCGCGTCCAGGCCCACCAGCAGAGCCGCCGCGGCCAGGGCGCCCAGGGTGCTGTCCGCGCCCAGGACCATCACCGCCGCGAACCACAGCAGGCCGCGTACGGGGTCGTAGGCGCCCGGGTCGAACGCGCGCAGGCCCATGCCGAGCATGCCGCCGCCGAGCGCGGCCAGCGCGGCGCCCGCGACGAAGGCCAGGAGCTTCAGGGACGGGACCCGCACGCCCGCCGCCGACGCCCCGGCCTCGTGGTCCCGCATGGCGGCCAGGGCACGGCCCGTGCGGCCTCTGCGCAGCGCCCGGGTCGCCAGCAACGCGGCGAACAGCAGGACGAGTTCGAGGACGTAGTAGGCGCGGTCGCCGTCGAAGCCCGCCGGGCGGCCCAGGCCCAGATCCGAGGTTGCGTACGGCTGGGCGAAGACGAAGCGGCTCACCCCGACGCCCACCGCGAACGTCGCCAGCGCCAGGGCGAGCCCCCGGCGGCTGATCGCCGGCCAGCCGGTCAGCAGGCCCAGCGGGGCGACCAGGGCCACCGAGACGGCGAGCGCGGCCAGTTCCGGCAGGCGGGGCAGGCCCGGGAAGCGGCCCGCCGCCAGCAGTGCGGTGAACAGGGCGCCCAGGCCCGCGTAGGCCGCCTGGCCGAGGGAGATCTGGCCGCCCCGGCCGGTGACCACCACCAGGGACAGCAGGACCACGCCCAGTGCCGGCACCTGCACCGACGTGTGCAGGTCCGAGCCCGCGAAGCCCAGCGGCAGCAGGAACAGGGCGACCGCCACGATCCACGCGCCCGGCGGCGTCGGCACGCGCGCGCCGGCCGTGCGCGGCAGGGCGTCCCGCCTGCCGACGCGTGGCAGTGCCAGGGCCGCGACCAGCAGCGCCACCACGAACAGGTTCGCGCCCGCCGTCTGCAGCAACGGCCCGCCCCAGCCCGCGGGATGCAGCCGCGTCAGCTGACTCTGCGCGACCCCGACGCCCAGCGCGACCAGCACCGCGACCGGCAGACTGCGCATGCGTGCCGCGACCGCCACCGCCACGACCTCCATGACCAGCAGCGGCAGACCGTAGGGGTCGAGACGGACGTACGGCGCGAGCAGCACGCCCGTCAGGCCCGCCGTGAAGGACCCGAACGCCCACCCCGCCGCCGCCACCCGGTCCGCGTCGATCCCGCCGAGCACCGCCAGCCGCCGGTCGTCCACGACGGCCCGCAGCTCCCGCCCGAACCGTGTCCAGCGGATCACCGCACCGACCCCCGCGGCCAGGACCAGCACGACCGCCAGCTGCCCCCACGGGTCGGCGGACACCAGTTCCGGCGCGTCGTCCCGCGCCCCCTGCCCCCACAGCAGCGCCGCCCCGCCGACCAGCAGCACGAACACCCCGATGGACGCGACGAGGGTCTGTGCCGGGTCACCGCCCAGGACGGCGAGCGGACGGAAGACGAGGCGCTCCAGCGCCACACCGATCGCGGGGGCGAGGAAGACCAGCGTCAGCGCCGCCGCCGGCCACAGCGGCCAGCCCCACTCGACCACGCACTGCCGCAGCGCGTAGGCGCACACCATGGCGATCGCCCCGTGCGCGAAGTTGAGCACACCGGTCGCCCGGTAGGTCACGATCAGGCCGATCCCGGTGAGCGCGGCGGCGCTGCCGACCGAAAGACCGGCCAGCGTCAGGTCGTAGGTGAGCGAGGACATCAGTCGGTTTCTTCGGACGGCTCACAGATGGGACACGGGCCCAGCTCGCCGCCCGCCAGGACCTTGGCGTCCACCGGGACCGCCTCCGCCTTCCCGGCGACCAGCGGGCAGTCGGCGCGGTGCCACAGCGTGCCGCCCGGCACCATCAGCAGGTCCCCGCTGACGGCGAGCGGTGCGGTGACCGCCTGCCCGGCCCCGCCGTCCTCGACGGGCTCGGTGACGAGGAGGCCGTAGAGCTCCTCCACGCGCGCGGCGGCGAGGGCGCCCTGCCCGTGGGCGAGCAGTACCGCCCCGGCGACGATCAGCGCGGCGCCGGGGATCGTGCAGGAGGCCAGGTAGGGGAGTTGCCGTTCGGCGTAGCGCTCGCCGGAGACGCCGTACCAGCCGATGACGCACAGCACCGCGCCCGCCGCCAGCGCGGCCCAGCCGGCCCACAGGACGGGGTGCACGGTCCGCAGTCGCGCTGTCCGCATCTTTGGCTCCTCGTCCGTTCACACACGTCGTGTGTCTGTCCATGTCAGCCAATGGCTTGCACTATGCCTTCTGGAAGCTGACCCTGAAAGCACCGGGCGCACCTTGCCCGGATGGACACCCGGTGGTGAGCCAGATGGTTCTCGGGAGCGACCTCAGGCGGGGGAACGCGACGAGGGGGCACGGCCCACGGGCGGCGGGACGGGGTACGGCGGCACTCGCCGCCCTCGTTCTCATCTTCGCCCCGGTCCTCGCGGCGTGCAGCGACAAGAGTGGCGGCGGCAGCTCCAGCCCGCCCCCCACGCCGTCCGTGCAGAGGACGACGAGCGCGCCGGCCACCGCGCCGGCCGACCCCGCGGCGGCCAAGCAGCAGATCAGCGCGAACTGGCAGAAGTTCTTCGATCCCAAGACCTCCCTGGCCGAGAAGCAGAAGGTCCTGGAGAACGGCACCAGGATGGCCCCGGTGCTGAAGGCGTTCAGCGGTGACAAGCGCGGCGGCCAGGTGCAGGCCGAGGTGCGGAAGATCGAGTTCACGTCGGCCACCCGGGCGACGGTGCTGTACACGCTGACCCTGAACGGCGCCACCGCCCTGCCGAACGCCGCCGGTACGGCCGTGCTGCAGGGCGGCACCTGGAAGGTGTCCGTCAACACGCTGTGCGCGCTGGTCAGGCTGAGCGGCGATGCGTCCGGCTCGCCGGCGCCGGGCTGCTGAGCGCGCGGCCGCCGCGGCTCTGCTGCTCGTCGTCGGCACCGCCTGCGGCAGCCGGCTGCCCGAGAGCGACTTCGAACACGGCTCCCGCACCCGCGCCCCCGGCGGCGGTGCGCCGATCCCCGTCGGCATCGTCACCAGCGCCACCAGCCCCGTCGGCGGCGACACCTTCACCGGACCGGGCCAGGGCGCCAAGGCGTACTTCGACCGCCTCAACGCGCGCGGCGGCATCGACGGCCGCCGCGTCGAGGTGCACGAGTGCGACGACGGAGGCAGCGGCGTCGGCGACAACACGTGCGTGCACCGGCTGATCGACGAGGACAGGGTGGTCGCCCTCGTCGCCACCACCGCCCTGGACTACGCGGGCGCCCCTCGCGTCTCCCACGCGCGCGTGCCCGACATCGGCGGCCAGCCCATCGGCGCCGCCTACGACACCTGGCCGCACCTGTACGGCATCTACGGCAGTTCGGCGCCCCGCGACGGCACCCCCGGCTGGGACGGGAAGCTGTACGGCGGCACGGAGGTCTACCGCTACTTCAAGCGCGTCAAGGGCGCCCGTACGGCCGCGGTCGTGTCCTACAACCAGGCCGCCTCCGCCGCCTACGCGCGGCTCGTGCAACGCGGCCTGCGGGCCGAGGGCTACAAGGTGGTCACCGAACAGGTCGACTTCGCGCTGCCCAACTTCCGCGCGGCCGCGGCCGACCTGAAGGAGCAGGGCGCCGACCTGGTCTTCGACGCCATCGACGGCCACGGCAACGCCCAGCTGTGCAGGGCGATGGACGAGGTCGGCGCGAAGGTCGTCGCCAAGGTGACCAACGTGCAGAACTGGACGTCCACCGTCCCCGAGGACTACGAGGACTCCCCGCGCTGCCGCAACGCCCTGTGGGCGACCGGCTCCAGCCGCGACCACGACGACACCCGCGACGCGGCGGTACGGGAGTTCCGGGACGCCACCAAGGGCCTCAAGACGCACTCCCAGTGGCAGTTGGAGGGCTGGGCGGCCGCCATGTGGTTCACCGACGCCGCCAAGTCCTGCGCCCGCACGGGCATCACGCGCGCGTGCGTCGACGCCTTCGTGAACCGCAGCCGCGACTACACCGCCGACGGCCTCCTCCTCCCCGTGTCCTTCGAGGCCCTGCCGAAGCCGCCGAAGACCCGCAGAACCTGCCTGTCGGTGGCGCGCTGGCAGGACGGCAGGGGGTGGGTGGCCCAAGGAGACATGAACAGTACGTGTTTCGAGGTGCCGCAACTGCCGTACGAACCCTGATACAGACTGTGCCCATGCTGGAGACCTCGGCTCGACTCCTGCGCCTGCTCTCATTGCTCCAGGCGCACCGCGATTGGTCGGGCGCCGAGCTCGCCGACCGGCTCGGCGTCACCGCGCGCACCGTGCGCCGGGACGTGGACCGGCTGCGCGAGCTGGGCTACCCCGTCAACGCCAGTCCCGGCACCGGCGGCGGTTACCAGCTGGGCGCGGGCGCCGAGCTGCCGCCGCTGCTGCTGGACGACGACGAGGCGGTCGCGGTGGCCGTCGGTCTGCGTACGGCCGCCGGGCAGGGCATCGAGGGCATCGGCGAGACCTCCGTGCGGGCGCTCGCCAAGCTGGAGCAGGTGCTGCCGAGCAGGCTCCGGCGCCGGGTGGGTGCTCTGAACGCCTTCACCGTGCCGATGCTCCGCGGGCCGCAGTCCGGTGCCGTGGACCCGGCCGTCCTCACCGAACTGGCCAACCTGTGCCGGGACGCGGAGCGCCTGCGCTTCGAGTACAGCGATCACGGCGGCGCCTCCACCCGCCGTACCGTCGAGCCCCACCGCCTGGTGTGCAGCGAGCGCCGCTGGTACCTGGTCGCCTGGGACGTGGACCGCGAGGACTGGCGGACGTTCCGCGTCGACCGCATCACCCCGAAGCCGCCGCACGGCCCGCGCTTCGCGCCACGCACCCCGCCCGCCGACGACCTCGCCGCGTACGTGTCGGAGGGCGTCTCCACGCGCGCGTACGCCGCGCACGCCGTCGTGCGGCTGCTGGTGCCGGTGGAGGAGGCCGCCGCGCGGATCTCGCCGAGCGCCGGGCAACTGGAGGCGGACGGCCCCGACGCCTGCGTCCTGCGCACCGGGGCCGCGAGTCTCGACGTCATGGTCATCCACGTGATGATGACGGGCTTCGAGTTCGAGGTGCTGGAGCCGGCCGAGCTGACCGAGTCGATCAGGACCGCTCGGGACCGGCTGTCCCGCGCGCTTGTCCGAGCGGCCGAGAGAGAAACGACGGGTTCGTGACGCCGCGCCGCCGGGACCGTGCGGCGCGGGTCGGGCACGGCGCGCCCAGGGCAGGGGGTATGCGGGGGTTCTGTGCTGGATCCATGCATTTCCTATGCGGTGTCGGCCCGCGCGCACGGGTCCGGAATCGGGCCGGAATCGAATACCGGGGCGTCCGGGAGCGGTTCTCCCGGCGCTTTCCGAGGGGCTATTCGACAAGGCCTCGCGGCATGCGGGAATTACGGTCGAATGCCTGCGTAAGACGTAGAGAACCGCTCGTACGTGTGACGCAGCGCGGTCGAAACGCGTGTCGTGATCCTGTGACAGAAGTGTGACCGCGGGGGGATCTGTGACACCTGGGACCGGCCCGGCCTTCCCCGGCCGCTGGGCAGCGCCTAGCGTGGCCGTATGGCACCGAATCCCGCTCCGCAGGCGGAGCCCCAGGACAGTCCGGAGGCGTACGTCGGCCTCGACGCGGCGGACGCCGAGCGCCGCGCGCGCGAGCGGGGGTGGAGCACGGTGCGTTCGCTGCCGCCGGGGGCGATCATCACCATGGAGTACCGCGCCGGCCGGCTGAACTTCGAGGTGCGGGACGGCCGCGTGGCACGGGCCTGGAAGGGCTGAGACGACACGAAGGCCCCGGTTCCGCGGGGAACCGGGGCCTTCGTCGTGCGCGGGCGGCTGTGCGTACCGGGACCCCGCCGCCGGCCTCGGCCGGTCAGCCGCCCGTCAGGGGGCGGGCCGGTGTCGGGGTGCCGCGCGGGACGCGGTCGGAGTGCGGTGGCCGGCGGCTGCCGATCGGGGTGACCGGCGTGCGCTCCGAGCGGGCCGTGTGCGGGCCGGGAGCCAGGTAGGCGGGCGCCGTGCGGGGGGAACGCGCTGCCGGCTCGCGTGCCGCGGCCTCCTCCTGGGCGTTCGCGCGCGGCTTGAGCAGCACCGGTGCCCCGACGGGCGTGGGCGCGGGTGCGGGTGCCGGGACGCCGCCACGGGCGCGTCGGCGGTCGCGCAGATCGAGGATGCGGGCCTCGGCCAGGGCGATCAGCGGCTCGCACCAGGGCAGGGCCAGCAGGATCAGCAGACCGGCGGCCCAGCCCAGCAGGACGTCGCTCAGCCAGTGCGTACCGAGGTAGACGGTGGCCATGCCCACGCCCAGCGAGGTCACGGCGGACAGTGCCGACAGCCAGCGGCGCGCTCTCGGGGTGGAGGCCAGATAGGCCAGGATTCCCCAGGTCACGACGGCGTTGGCGGTGTGGCCGCTGGGGAATATATCGCCGCCCAGGCCCATCTCGTTCGAGCCGATGGTGGTGGCGTAGTGCGGTCCGAGACGCCCCATGCCGTACTTGGCGGCGCCGACCGTGATGTTCAGCAGCAGCAGGGCGACGCCCAGCGTCAGCAGCGGGCGCAGTGTGTGCTGCCGCCAGGAGCGCCAGCCCAGCCAGGCGGCGACCATCACCGCGGTCGGACCGCGCTGGCCAAGGACGACGTAGTAGTCGACGAACCAGTGGATACCCGACCACTGCTGGTACGGGCGGAAGAACATGACCTGCCAGTCCAGCCGGACCAGCCACGAGGTGGTCACCACGGCCCACACGATCGCCAGATAGAACGCCAGGGTGCCGGTGAGCAGCGCCACCCGGTGCCGGCTCATCCTGGGCACATCGAGGTGGGCCGGTCGTTCCGGCTCCCTGTCGAGTCTGGCGAACACCCGGTCCAGACGGGTGAGCTTTCGTTCGGTACGCACCCAATCGACGTTACAGCGAGTGAGGTCGGTTCTCCCTCGATACCGCGTCTTTGTGATGACGATGTGATGTGGGATTCCTCTCAGGAGGCCCTGAATTCCGAGGAATCCGCAATGCCGACCGGTCACCCCCTTCAATTCCTTTGATCGTTCTGCGAACAGTTTTGTTGCACTTTTGAATTCGTTCACCGAATGCTGGGGCGGATTTGTCCTTGGGCTCACCGGGTCGCACAAGTCGATCATGGTGGCCCGGTGCCGTTCAGCCAGAACGCTCCGTAGGCGGCCGACAGCACGGCGGCACCGGCCACCACCAGCACCGACCTGGACGTCCGCGAGCGGGACAGCGCCCGGGCGAGCGGCAGCAGCAGAGGGAACGCGGGCAGCAGCAGACGCGGCTTCGAACCGAAGTAACTCGACGCGCACAGGGCGAGCGCGGCGACGACACCGGCGTACACCAGGAGCGGAAGCGGCTGGCGCTGTCGGACGCACACCGCGTACAGCCAGAGCACCAGCGCGACCCCGATGACGATCGCGGCGCCCGCGAAGGCGCCCGGAACCGACTGGAACCGGTCGGCGACGAAGCGGGCGAAGGCGGCGCCGCCGTCGAAGCCGTTGCGCCAGCCCGCCTGGACGTCGAGATAGCCCAGGGGGCCCTTGCCGGTGCGGTGGCCCACCCACAGGACGTAACCGGAGGCGCCCAACGGAGCCAGGAACATCCCCAGGGCGACGGAGAGGACCGCGGGGGCGCGGGGCATGTCAGGTGCGCCGTCCGGTGAGCCGACGCGCTCCGCACGGGCTTCGTGGACCGGCGCGGGGGCGCGTTCGCCCGCACGGGCGCCGTGCGGGTCCGGCGCGCTTCGCCTGCGCACGAAAGAGACGATCCCGGCAACCCACACGGCCGCGACGACCGCGATCCCCACCGGACGGGTCAGCCCCGCCAGCGCGGCCAGCGCCCCCGCCGCCGGCCAGCGGCCGGTCAGCACCGCGTACAGCGCCCAGGCGGCCAGCGCCGTGAACAGCGACTCGCTGTACGCCATGGACTGCACGATCCCCACGGGCAGCACGGCCCACAGCAGCACGGCGTACACCGCGGCCCCGCGGCCGCACACCCGCTCCGCGACCGCGAAGATCCCCCAGGCCGCGGCGAGCGAGGAGACGAGACTCACACAGAAGCCCGCGCCCGCGTACGACAGCGGCGTGAGCGCGTGCAGCAGCCGCTCCAGCCAGGGCAGCAGCGGGAAGAAGGCCAGGTTGGAGTGGACGTCGCCGTTCGGCAGCCGTACCTCGTAGCCGTATCCCAGCTCGGCCACCCTCGTGTACCAGAGCGCGTCCCAGCGGGCCGTCAGCAGCGTGTACGCGCTCTTGCCGCGCACGGCGGTCCACGCCGCCAGGACCGCCAGGCCCAGGGCGCGCACGGCCACGTACCCGAGCAGGGCAGGGGCCGCACGGCGCAGGGCCGGCGCACGGGGCGGCGCAACGCGCGTCACAAGGTCGGTCACGGGCTCGATTATCGACGGCCACCACGACCGGGCGGGCGGTCGGCGCATGATCCACCGGGAAGCGGAGTGGTGCATGCCACACGAGTTTTTGCGCGTCTGAGAGGTCCGCCACGTGACCGCGGCGCGAACTCGCGTACGCTGACGAGTCACTCGCCTTCGTTTGCGCGGGCCGGAGACAGCCGCTCCTCTCCGGCCGAGATCATGGGGAGTCCCCACCCCATGTGCCCGCCGAACGCGAGGAAGCATCTGGGAGGTACGTACATGTCCGGGACGACCACGGCCGCCGTCGCGCTGCGCCGTCGGGCGGCCGGGGCCGGTGCCAACCGCTGGGTCGTCCTCTTCGTCCTCTGCACGAGCCTGCTGCTGGTCGCGCTCGACGCGACCGTGCTGCACGTGGCGGTTCCGGCCGTCACCGAGGACCTCAGGCCCGGCGCGATAGAACTGCTCTGGATCGTCGACGTCTACCCCCTCGTCTGCGCCTCGCTGCTGATCCTCTTCGGCACGCTGGGCGACCGAGTCGGGCGCAGACGGATCCTGCTCCTCGGCTACGCCCTCTTCGGCCTCGCCTCCGGCGTGGCGGCCCTCGCCCACGACCCGCAGGTCCTGATCCTCGCCCGCGCGCTGCTCGGCGTCGGCGGCGCGATGATCATGCCCGCCACGCTGTCGATCCTGCGCCAGGTCTTCCCGGACCGGCGCGAGAGGGCCCTCGCCATCGGCGTCTGGAGCGCGGTCGCCGCGGTCGGCGCCGCGGTGGGCCCCCTGCTGGGAGGCTTCCTGCTGGAGCACTTCTGGTGGGGCTCGGTCTTCCTCGTCAACATCCCGCTGATGCTGATCAGCCTGCCGGTCGGACGACTGCTGCTGCCCGAGTCGCGGGGCGCGGCCAACGGCCCCTGGGACGTGGTCGGCGCGCTGATGGCGGCGGCCGGCCTGTTCGGTGTGGTGCTGGGCGTCAAGCGCCTGGGCGGCGGGGAGCCGCCGCTCAGCGTCTTCACGCTTGCCCCGCTGGCGGTCGGCGCGGTGCTGCTGGTCCTCTTCGTACGGCGACAGCGCCGGCGTGCGCATCCACTGGTCGACCTCGGCATGTTCGCCCGGCCCGCGTTCAGCACCTCGGTGGGCTGCATCGTGCTGGCGATGCTCGCGCTGGTGGGCCTCGAACTGATCGCGGCCCAGTATCTGCAGCTGGTGCTCGGGCTGTCGCCGCTGGAGACGGGTCTGCGGCTGCTGCCGCTGACCTTCGCGGCGATGGCGGCGGGGCTCGCGGGCGCTCGCATGCTGCGCCGCTTCGGGCCGCGCCGCATGGTGTCCTTCGGGTTCTGCCTGACGGCCGGCGCGGTGCTGCTGCTGACGGTGATGGGCGGGACGGACAACGCGGGGCTGCTGGTGTCCGGGTTCCTCCTGCTGGGCTTCGGTCTGGAGACCACCCTCTTCGGCGCCTACGAGTCGATGCTCAGCGAGGCTCCGCCGGCGCAGGCCGGCGGGGCGGCGGCCATCGGGGAGACGTCGTACCAGCTGGGCGCCGGAATCGGCATCGCCCTCCTCGGCAGCGTCATGAACGCGGCCTACGCGCCCGGGCTGTCGTCCGTCCCCGGTGTACCGGCGTCGGCGTCCGCCGCGGCGGCGCACTCGCTGGGCGAGGCGTACGACGTCGCCGGGCGGCTGGGCGGGCCCGTCGGCGTGGCCCTGCGCCGGGCGGCCATGGACTCCTTCGTGCACGGACTGCACGTGACGCTGCTGGTGAGCGCGGGCCTGCTGCTGCTGGGCGCGCTGATGGCGCTGCGGCTGCCGCGGACCATGCAGTGCGCGGAACTCCCGGCACCGGTGGAGCTGCCCGCGCCACGGGAGGTCGCCGAATCCCGCGTCTCGGCGTAGGGCCGGTCACTGGACGTGCGGGAGACTGCGTCGTAACGTCGGCTCCAGAGTCGTGACTAGCGCTGCTAGTTTTTCGTGTGCCGGAGGGTGTTCTGATGTCCGCGTCCTCGAAGTTGCCCCCGTTCGATCCCGCCGATCCCCTCGGCATCGACGACCTGCTGGAACCGGAGGACCTGGCCGTACGGGACACCGTGCGGGCCTGGGCCGCGGACCGTGTGCTGCCCCATGTCGCCGAGTGGTACGAGAAGGGCGAACTGCCGGTCATCCGCGAGCTCGCCAAGGAGCTCGGGGCGATCGGAGCGCTCGGAATGTCGCTCGACGGGTACGGCTGCGCGGGCGCGAGCGCCGTGCAGTACGGGCTCGCCTGCCTGGAGCTGGAGGCCGCCGACTCAGGGATCCGGTCCCTGGTGTCCGTGCAGGGCTCCCTCGCCATGTACGCGATCCACCGGTTCGGCAGCGAGGAGCAGAAGCAGACGTGGCTGCCGCGGATGGCCGCCGGCGACGTCATCGGATGCTTCGGCCTGACCGAGCCCGATTACGGCTCCGACCCCGCCTCGATGCGGACCTACGCCAAGCGCGACGGCTCCGACTGGGTGCTCGACGGGCGCAAGATGTGGATCACCAACGGCTCCGTCGCCGGGGTCGCCGTGGTCTGGGCGCAGACCGAGGAGGGCGTCCGGGGGTTCGTGGTGCCCACGGACAGTCCCGGGTTCTCCGCCCCCGAGATCAAGCACAAATGGTCCCTGCGGGCGAGCGTGACCAGTGAACTCGTGCTCGACGACGTACGGTTGCCCGCCGACGCCGTGCTGCCGGAGGTCGTGGGGCTCAAGGGACCGCTGAGCTGCCTGTCCCACGCGCGGTACGGCATCGTGTGGGGCGCGATGGGAGCCGCCCGGTCCTGTTTCGAGACCGCCGTCGACTACGCGAAGGCACGCGAGCAGTTCGGCCGGCCCATCGGCGGCTTCCAGCTCACCCAGGCCAAACTCGCCGACATGGCCGTCGAACTGCACAAGGGGATTCTGCTCGCCCACCACCTGGGGCGGCGCATGGACGCCGGCCGCCTGCGTCCCGAGCAGGTCAGCTTCGGCAAGCTCAACAACGTACGGGAGGCCATCGAGATCTGCCGGACGGCCCGGACGATCCTCGGGGCCAACGGGATCTCCCTCGAATACCCCGTCATGCGGCACGCGACCAACCTCGAGTCGGTGCTGACGTACGAGGGCACCGTCGAGATGCACCAGCTCGTGCTGGGCAAGGCGCTCACCGGGCTCGACGCATTCCGGTGAACCCTGCGCGGGGGCAGGGCCGGTGAGCGGCCCTGCCTCAGCTCTGGTTGAAGAACCCGTCCTCCCGGCGCCCGGCCGGCTCACCGCTGACGATCTCGGTGTTGGCGGGGGTCAGCAGGAACACACGGGTCGCGACCCGCTCGATGGTGCCGCGCAGGCCGAAGGTCAGCCCGGCCGCGAAGTCGACGACGCGCTTGGCGTCGGCGGCCTCCATGGCCGTGAGGTTCACGATGACCGGCACGCCTTCGCGGAACAGCTCGCCGATGGCGCGCGCGTCCCGGAAGCTGTCCGGGGTCACCGTGCCGATGCGGCGGCCCTTCTCCTCGGCGACGTCCGAGGCCACCTTGACCCGCGGGTCGGTGACCCAGGCTTCCCCGGGCTGCTCGGTCCCCTCGGAGTAGTCGTCGTCGTAGTAACGCTCGTCATCGTTGTCGTCGACGAGGCCAAGCCAGGCGCTCGCCTTGCGTACCGATCCCATGGACGCCTCCTCTCACAGCGGTCTTTCTTGCTTCCGCATGCCTATCGTCATCCATGATGCGGATGCCGCGCCAAGTGGATAGACGCCGCGCGGGGGGTTTGTGACGGTACTGGTGCACAGCGAATACGTCGAGAGCCCGGGTGCCCCAAGGGTCCTGCGGTAAACGGCTGCTGACTGTGAGTGAAATATGATTCTTCGCGGCGTACGGGTGATGAGCGGAGCGTCCGGGTGAACGAGCGGCCGCTACGATGCGGCAGCTCGCCGCATATCGGATGGCACACGCGCCACGGGGGGGAACGTCGTGTTCGGAATCGTCAGGCCTTGTATTCATCGGCTCGGAGAGAGCCTCAAAATCCAGTGGACAGCGCATTTGTGCGGGCTGTGTCTCGCGCTGCGCAAGGATCACGGACAGTTCGCGCGGCTCGTGACGAACTACGACGGGCTGCTGATATCGGTTCTGACGGAGGCTCAGGCCGGACCGGCCGGCAACCGGCGGCGCACGGCGGGGCCCTGTCCGTTGCGCGGAATGCGCACCGCTTCCGTCGCTCAGGGTGAGGGCGCGCGGCTCGCGGCCGCGGTCTCGCTGGTGCTCGCCTCGGCCAAGGTGCGTGACCATGTCACCGACGGCGACGGACTGCTGGCGCGCGGGCCGGTGGCGTTCGCCGCGCGCAGGGTGGCCGCGAACTGGGATGCCGCGGGGACCCGCAGCGGATCGGGCGTCGGCTTCGACACGGCGGTGCTGACCGAGGCCGTGGACCGGCAGGCGGGCATCGAGGCGCTCGCCGGGCCCGGGACGCCGGTCCTGACGGTCACCGAGCCGACCGAGACGGCGACCGCCGCCGCCTTCGCGCACACTGCGGTGCTGGCCGGGCGCCCGGAGAACGCCGTACCGCTCGCCGAGGCCGGGCGGCTCTTCGGACGGCTCGCCCATCTGCTGGACGCCGTGGAGGACCGCGAGTCCGACGCCGCGTCAGGTGCCTGGAATCCGCTCACCACGACGGGCACCCCGCTCACCGAGGCCCGGCGGCTGGCCGACGACGCCCTGCACGGCATACGGCTCGCCCTGCGGGAGGCGGAGTTCACCGACGGCAGGCTGGCACACCGGCTGCTCGTGCACGAGCTGCGCGCCTCCGTCGACCGCGCCTTCGGGACCACCTCCTGCGGACACGGCACGGCACCCTCGCTCGCCGGACCGTACGCGCCGCCCGGTCATCCGGGCGGGCCGCCACCCGGGCCGCCCCGGCGCGACCGGCGCGGGCTGTTCGCCGGGTGCGCGGTGTGGGCGGGCCTGGCCTGCACGTGCCAGATGTGCTGCGGCCAGTACGAGGACCCGTGGAGCCGCGAGCGCAAGGACGGTCTGTGCAACGGCACCGACTGCGGCGACTGCTGTGACTGCTGCAACTGCTGTGACTGCGACTGCTGTGACGGGTGCGACTGCTGTGACTGCGGCTGCGACTGCTGAGCCTTGGGCGGCCGCGAGCGCCGGATCCGGCACGGCCGCGGTGAACGGCGGCGCGCCCCCGGACGTACAACTCGTCGTGGGCGGGGCGACGCTGACGTACGAACGGCGGCACGTGGAGGGTCAGGGATCATGTCCGGGCGCTGTGACGAGGTCGTGCCGCTTGCCGTGAAGATCGTGGTCAGCGGAGGCCTCGGGGCCGGCAAGACCACGTTCATGGGGGCGATCTCGGAGCTCGGGACGGTGGACTCGGAGGCGGCGATCATCCAGGTCTCGGTGGGCGTCGACTCCCTGGACGGCGTCGAGTCCAAGACCACCACGACCGTCGCCCTGGACTTCGGCCGCATCACCCTCGATCCGACCATCGCGCTGTACCTGTTCGGGACGCCCGGGCAGGGCCGGTTCTCCTTCCTGTGGGACGACCTGGTGGGGGGCGCGCTCGGAACGGTCGTCCTCGCCGACCCCCGCCGGATCGAGGAGAGCTTCCCGGCGGTCGACTACTTCGAGACCCACGGCACGCCCTTCGTGCTGGCGGTGAACCGCTTCGACGGCGCCGAGCGGTTCGAACTGGAGGACGTCCGGGAGGCGCTGGGCCTCGACGTCGAGGTTCCGGTCCTGGAGTGCGACGCGCGTGAACGGGCCTCGGTGCGCAATGTGCTGGGGGCGTTGATGGACGAGGTGGTCGGCGACCGGGCCGCGGCTTCCGAAGGGCGGGCGACCGCGAGGCGTGGGGCACGTGCCGTCACGACAAGGTGAGATGCGGGCGAACCGGAAAGCGGATGCGGACGGGCGAATTCCGGACATCCCCGGGTGCACGGACCGTCCACGGCGCCCGGGGCGCCGTCGACCGTGGGCCGGGCGGACGCGATCCGGGGCCCGTCGCCCTCCCGACTTCGCCTGGACCAGGGGTAGTTGACGCCTCCTGAGCCTTGGCGCGCCCGGCCTTGCCGCCGAGGGGTGTACGACGGTCGGCGGCTGTCGCAAGTTGGTCCGAACCAGGGCGTGCATGGCCAAAACTCATGGCTCGTTCACTGTTCGACGGCCGAAAGGCGCCCTTGCGGCTACCGGCCGTTCGGCCGAATACTCCCGGCAAGCGCTTGTCAGGGGCATGTGTGTCCGCAATCCGGACGACGGGTCCCCGGCTGCGCCTCACGGGGCCCCGACCCCACGCGGGCCCCCCGACTTCCCCTTGGGAGGAACGAACGTGAGGATCAAGCGCACTACCCCCCGCAGCGGCATTTCGAGACGGAGCCGGCTGATCGCCGTCACCACCGGCCTCGTGGCCGCCGCAGCATTCGCGGTCCCCAGCGCGAACGCGTCCGAGACCCCCACCACCTTCAGCGCCTCCGCCCTGAAGGGTGTGAGCGGCTCGGTGCTCAAGGCAGACGTCCCGGGTACCGCCTGGGCCGTCGACAGCACGACCCACCGCGTTGTCGTCACCGTCGACAGCACGGTCTCCAAGGCGGAGATCGCCAAGATCAAGCGCGAGGCCGGCGCCAACGCCGGTGCCCTCACCATCAAGCGCTCGGCCGGGCAGTTCAAGCCGCTGATCTCCGGCGGCGACGCCATCTACGGCGGCTCCTACCGCTGCTCGCTCGGCTTCAACGTGCACAGCGGCAGCACCTACTACTTCCTGACCGCCGGTCACTGCGGTGAGGTCGCCTCCACCTGGTACTCCAACTCCGGCCACACCACGGTGCTGGGCAGCAACGTGAGCTACAGCTTCCCGGGCAACGACTTCGCCCTGGTGCGCTACACCAACTCCTCGGTCTCGCACCCGAGCACGGTCGGCAGCCAGACCATCACCAGCGCGGCCACCCCGAGCGTCGGCACGACCGTGTACCGCCGCGGCTCCACCACCGGTACGCACAGCGGCCGGGTCACCGCGCTGAACGCCACCGTCAACTACGGCGGCGGCGACGTCGTCTCCGGTCTGATCCAGACCACGGTCTGCGCCGAGGGCGGCGACAGCGGCGGTCCGCTGTACGCGGGCACCGTGGCCTACGGTCTGACCTCCGGCGGCAGCGGCAACTGCACCTCCGGCGGCACGACCTTCTTCCAGCCGGTCACCGAGGCGCTGAGCTACTACGGCGTGAGCGTCGGCTGACGTCCTCCTTCAGTGGCCCCCGCACACGAACGGCGTGCGGGGGCTCCCTCTTGTCCCGGCCCGGAGTTACCGTCGAGTGACGGGTAGGGCTCAGCTCAGTCCCCTGGGGGCCGGCATGGTCGAGGAGCTGGTGGCGGCGGGAGTGACCCTCGCGTCCGCCGGAGTGGTGTACGTGATGGCGGCGGCGCGGGTCGTCAAGCAGTACGAACGGGGTGTGGTCTTCCGGCTCGGGCGGCTCAGGCCCGAGGTGCGCGGACCCGGGTTCACGATGGTCGTGCCGTTCGTGGACCGGCTGCAGAAGGTCAACATGCAGGTCGTGACGATGCCGGTGCCCGCGCAGGAGGGCATCACCCGGGACAACGTCACGGTGCGGGTGGACGCCGTCGTCTACTTCAAGGTGACCGGGCCGGCCGAGGCGGTCGTCCGGGTGGAGGACTACCGGTTCGCGGTCTCGCAGATGGCGCAGACCTCGCTGAGGTCCATCATCGGCAAGAGCGAGCTGGACGATCTGCTCTCCAACCGCGAGAAGCTCAACCAGGGGCTGGAGCTGATGATCGACAGCCCGGCCGTCGAGTGGGGCGTCACCATCGACCGCGTCGAGATCAAGGACGTGTCCCTGCCGGAGACGATGAAGCGCTCCATGGCCCGGCAGGCCGAGGCCGACCGGGAGCGGCGGGCCCGGGTCATCAACGCCGACGCGGAGTTGCAGGCGTCGAAGAAGCTCGCCGAGGCGGCCAAGGAGATGTCCGAGCAGCCGGCCGCGCTGCAACTGCGGCTGCTGCAGACCGTGGTGGCGGTGGCGGCCGAGAAGAACTCCACGCTCGTCCTGCCCTTCCCGGTGGAGCTGCTGAGGTTCCTGGAGAAGGCACAGCAGGCGGTGCCGACGGCTCCCGCGCAGCCACCGCAGCCGGCGCCGCAACCGGTGCAGGAGCAACTCCCGCCCCCGCCGAGCCCCGGATGAACCCGGAACCCGAAGGGTCGATTTCCGGACAGGACTAGACCTCACGGAGTGCGCACGGGTTGTCCGCGCGCGGTGTTTGCACTGTGAAGGCCTTGGGTGACCGTTGACCGTCAAATGGAAGAGGGGCGTGCGAAGCGCGTTCTACGCGCGTCCTGAACACGCCCTTGTGTGCTCCCCGTCGGCCTCGGAATAGTGAGCGCCGTTCAACGCCTTCCGGCCCCCCGAGGTCCCCACAACCCCGGTCCGGGCCATCCCCCCACAGGAGGACGAGAGTTGAAGCACCGACGCATATCCAGGCGGCGTGCGGCCCTGACCGGGGCGGGCATTGCCGCCCTGGTGGCCGCGGGAGTCACCTTCCAGACTGCGAACGCCAGTGAGCCCGCGAAGACTTCCGCGCCGCGGACACTGTCGCTCGCCGCGGCCGGAAAGCTCGCCTCGACACTCGGCGACGACCTCGGTACGGCGGCCGCGGGAACGTATTACGACGCGAAGGCCAAGAGCCTCGTCGTCAACGTCCTCGACCGTGACGCCGCCCAGACGGTCGAGGCGGCCGGCGCCAAGGCCAGACTCGTCGTCAACTCCCTCGCCGAACTCGACGCCGCCCGGACGACACTGACGAAGGACGCCACCATCCCGGGCACGTCCTGGTCGACCGACCCGGTCGGCAACAAGGTCGTCGTGACCGCCGACAAGACGGTGTCCGCGGCCGAGTGGGCCACGTTGTCCAAGGTCGTCGACCGCCTCGGAACCAAGGCCGAACTCAAGCGCTCGCAGGGGGAGTTCAAGCCCTTCGTCGCGGGCGGTGACGCCATCACCGGCTCGGGCGGCCGTTGTTCGCTGGGCTTCAACGTCACCAAGGGCGGCGAGCCCTACTTCCTCACCGCCGGGCACTGCACGGACGCGATCTCCACCTGGTCGGACTCCAGCGGGAAGCAGATCGGCACGAACGCCGACTCGCAGTTCCCGGGCAACGACTTCGGGCTGGTCAAGTACACGGCCACCGTGGACCACCCGAGCGCGGTCGACCTCTACAACGGCTCCACACAGGCCATCACGCACGCCGCCGAGGCCACCGTGGGCGAGAAGGTGACGCGCAGCGGCTCCACCACCCAGGTCCACACCGGTACGGTCACCGGTCTCAACGCCACCGTGAACTACTCCGAGGGCACGGTCAGCGGCCTCATCCAGACCGACGTGTGCGCCGAGCCCGGCGACAGCGGCGGCTCGCTGTTCGACGGCGACGCGGCGATCGGGCTGACGTCGGGGGGCAGCGGCGACTGCACCTCGGGCGGCGAGACGTTCTTCCAGCCGGTCACCGAGGCCCTGTCGGCCACCGGGACGCAGATCGGCTGAGCACGGCCGGCGCCGAGGTCCCGCCCCCTGTGCGAGGGGGCGGGACCTCGCGTGTCTCCCCCCCCGGCGCCCACCGGGACCTTCCGCCACACCTGCAGGGACCTTCTTCCTTTCATTGGGGCCGTTCTCGTATCGATGATCGATCGCCGCCGATATCGAATGGAGGTGTCGGAGAAGGCTGGGACGAAGGAGGCCTGACATGCAGGTCGTGGACCGGGTGAACGAACTGGTGGAGAGCGCCCTCGAGGCGCTGGGCCGGTTCGAGTCGTACGACCAGGAGCAGGTCGACCACATCGTCACCAAGGCGTCCCTCGCGGCGCTCGCCGCGCACGGGGAGCTGGCGAGCGCGGCCGTCGAGGAGACCGGGCGCGGACTGTTCGAGGACAAGGCGGTCAAGAACATCTTCGCCTGCGAGCACGTCACCCACTCGATGCGCGGTCTGCGCACGGTGGGCGTCGTCCACCGCGACGAGCTCACCGGCGTCACCGAGATAGCGGAGCCGGTCGGTGTCGTGTGCGCGATGACGCCGGTCACCAACCCGACCTCCACCACCGTCTTCAAGGCGCTCATCGCCCTCAAGACCCGCAACCCGATCATCTTCGCCTTCCACCCGAACGCCCAGAAGTGCTCGCGCGAGGCCGCCCGCATCGTGCGGGACGCGGCGATCGCCGCCGGTGCGCCTCAGGGCTGCGTGCAGTGGATCGAGGAGCCGTCGATGGAGGCGACCCGGCTGCTGATGAACCACGACGGCGTCTCCACCATCCTCGCCACCGGCGGCAACTCGATGGTCCGGGCCGCCTACTCGTGCGGCAAGCCCGCCCTGGGCGTCGGCGCCGGAAACGTGCCCGCCTACGTCGCCGCCGACGCCGACCTCACCCGGGCCATCCACGACATCGTCCTGTCCAAGGCCTTCGACAACGGCATGATCTGCGCCTCCGAGCAGGCGATCGTCCTGGACGCGCAGGTGTACGAGGCGGGTGTCGCCGAGATGAAGCGGCTCGGCGCCCATGTCGTCACCGCCGCGGAGAAGGAGAAGCTGGAGGAGTTCCTCTTCGGTGTCGCGGCCCGCGGCGCCAACTGCGCGACCGCCAGGCTGAATTCGACGGCGGTCGGCAAGTCCGCCTCCTGGATCGCGGAACAGGCCGGGTTCGCCGTGGCGGAGGGCACCTCGATCCTGGTCGCCGAGTGCGCGGAGGTCGGCGAGCGCGAACCGCTGACCAGGGAGAAGCTGTCCCCGGTGCTGGCCGCGCTGAGGGCCGAGGACACCGAGCAGGGAATCCGGCTGGCCATGCAGATGGTCGAGTTCGACGGCCTCGGGCACTCCGCCGCGATCCACACCGAGGACGAGGAACTGGCGGAGGAGTTCGGCAAGCGGGTCAAGGCGATCCGCGTCATCGTCAACGCGCCGACCAGTCTCGGCGGCATCGGCGACGTCTACAACGCCTTCCTGCCCTCGCTCACCCTCGGCTGCGGCTCGTACGGGCACAACTCGGTGTCCAACAACGTCTCCGCGGTGAACCTGCTCAACATCAAGCGGATCGGGCGGCGCAACAACAACATGCAGTGGTACAAGGTGCCGCCGAAGATCTACTTCGAGAAGGGCGCGCTGCGCTACCTGAAGGCCATGCCCGACGTGCACCGGGTCACGATCGTCACCGACCGCACCATGGAGCGGATCGGCTTCGTGCGCCGGGTCACCGAGATCCTCAACTCCCGTGAGGAGCCGGTGCTGCTGCAGTACATCGACAACGTCGAGCCCAACCCGGAGCTGGCCACCGTACGGGCGGGCGCGGCCGAGATGCGGGAGTTCCGGCCGGACACCATCATCGCGCTCGGCGGCGGCTCGCCGATGGACGCGGCGAAGGTCATGTGGCTGATGTACGAGCGGCCCGAGGTGGAGTTCGCGGACACCAAGGAGAAGTTCTTCGACATCCGCAAGCGCGCCTACCGCTTCCCCCAACTCGGCGACAAGGCCAAGCTGATCGCCATCCCCACCACGTCGGGCACCGGCTCCGAGGTGACCCCGTTCGCGGTCATCTCCGACCCCGAGGCCGCCCAGAAGTACCCGCTCGCCGACTACGCCCTCACCCCGCACGTGGCGATCGTCGACCCGGTCCTGGCGATGAACCTCCCGCCGACGGTCACCGCCGACTCCGGCTTCGACGCCCTGACCCACGCGACGGAGGCGTACGTCTCGGTCTACGCCTCGGACTTCACCGACGGCCAGTGCCTGCAGGCCATCAAGCTGATCTTCGAGAACCTGGAGGCCTGTGTGAAGGAGGGAGCCCGGGCGCCCAAGGCGCGGGAGCGGATGCACAACGCGTCGACCATCGCCGGCATGGCCTTCGCCAACTCCTTCCTCGGTCTCGTCCACGCCATGGCGCACACCCTGGGCAACACCTTCCACGTCGCCCACGGCCGGACGAACGCGCTGCTGCTGCCGCACGTCATACGGCACAACGGCAGGATGACCCACAAGGCCACCCCGTGGCCCAAGGCCGAGACCTACCGGGCCCCCGAGCGCTACCAGGACATCGCCCGCATGCTGGGCCTGCCGGCCGCGACCCCCGAGGAGGGTGTGGAGTCGTACGCCCGCGCCGTCGAGGACCTCCGCGAGCGCTGCGGCATCCCGGCCTCCTTCCAGGAGGAGGGAGTCGACGAGGAGGCCTTCCTCGCCGCCATCCCGCAGCAGGCCCTGAACGCCTACGCCGACCAGTGCGCGCCCGCCAACCCGCGGATGCCGATGATCGACGACATGCGGGAGCTGATGCGCAGGGCGTACTACGGCGTCTGAGCCGGCCGGGGCCCGCCCCGACGCCTCGTCCGCAGCACCGCCGCCACCAGCGTGATCACGATCCCGGCCGCCGCCCATGCCGAAAGCACCAGCAGGGCGGCGGTCGTGTCGTTGCCGTCGAAGTAGGCGATGGACCGGGCCACCCAGGTGCCCGCGCCCGGCGGCAGCACCGGCCCGATCGCCTTCCAGAACGGCGGCAGCATCGGCAGCGGGAAGGCGCCCCCCGCGCTCGGGTTGCCCGCGATCACCACGAGCAGGATCGCCAGACCGATGCCGACGATCCCGAAGACCCCCTGGAGCGCGAGCGTCGCCGCCCCCACCGCGAAGGTCACCAGCGCCCCCAGCCCCCACAGAGCCGCCACACTGCCCGGCAGCGCGCCCAGGATCGGTCCCACGATCACCGCGCCCCCGAGCCCCCCGACGACCGACACCAGCACCATCACGGCCAGCCGGATCGTCGCGCGGCTCGCGTTGGCGGGCCGGGCGCCCGTGCTGATCGCCAGGATCGAGGCGCACAGATAGCCGCCCACGCACCAGCCCACCACCAGGTAGAAGGACGTGAGCCCGTCGAAGTCGTGGGAGGACGCCGGCGCCACGTCCACCGTCCGGACCGTCCGCTGCTGGGAGGCCTCCAGGACGGTGAGGTACTTCTCCAGGGTGGTCGCGAGGACGGTGCCGCCACCGGAGGCGACCAGGAGCGTGTCGGTCGTCCGGGCAGGGTTCACGATCAGCGCCCCGTCGATGTCCCGGTTCATGATCTGCTTCCGGGCCGTCGCCTCGTCGGCCGGCGCGCGCGGGTCCAGTGGTGAGCCCGGCAGCCTCTCCAGCCGGGTCACCGCCTGCTGGGCCGCGGCCGCCGGCGCGACGACACCGAAGGGCACGTCCCGGGGCTTCGGGTCGTGCAGCGCGCCCACGTAGGAGGCGATGAACAGCAGCTGGAGGGCGATCACACCGATGACCAGCACGGTGGCCCGCGAGGTGACGGCGTCCTTCACCTCGGCGAGGAAGGAGGACGAACGGGAAGCGGGTGGAGCGTCGGCGCCGGTGGTCTGCGTCATGCCCCCAACGTCGAGGCTGGCGGACGTTTGCGCAGGTGGGACGCGCCCGAACGGATTCCGTACAAGTGTTCGAGAATGGGGGTATGGTGGGAGTGTCGTCGGGAACAGATGTTCGAGAGTCGTTCGGGGCTCGCGAGTGCGGGAGGTGCGTGTGCCGGGTTTCACGCATCTGCACACCGTCTCCGGGTTCTCCCTGCGCTACGGCGCCTCCCACCCGGAGCGGCTGGCCGAGCGCGCCGCCGAGCGGGGCATGGACGCCCTCGCCCTCACCGACCGCGACACCGTCGCCGGCACCGTCCGCTTCGCCAAGGCCTGCGCGAAGGCGGGCGTCCGCCCGCTGTTCGGCGCGGAACTCGCGGTGGAGCCGCCCGCCCGGCTCCGGGAGGACGATCCGGTACGACGGAACAGGCGCCGCACCCCCGTACGCGGCGGCGCCTTCATCGACGAGTCGACCCCCCGCGTCACCTTCCTGGCCCGCGACGGCGCCCGCGGCTGGGCCGACCTGTGCCGTCTGGTCACCGCCGCCCACACCGCCGAGGACCTGCCCTTGCTGTCCTGGGACGCCAACCACGCCGACGGCCTGACCGTCCTGCTCGGCCCCGCCTCCGACGTCGGCCGCGCACTGGCCGCCGGCCGCCCCGACCGCGCGGCCCGGCTCCTCGCCCCCTGGCGGGAGATCTACGGCGACGCCCTGCGCCTGGAGGCCGTCTGGCACGGCCGCACGGGCACCGGCCCCGGCTCCCTGCGCCTGGCCGCCCGTACCGTGGGCTTCGCCGCCGAGCAGGGCGTCCGGCCGGTGCTCAGCAACGCCGTCCGCTACGCCGACCCCGGCCTCGGCCCGGTCGCCGACGTCCTGGACGCGGCCCGTCGGCTCGTCCCGATCGACCCAGCGGGGGAACTGGACTCCGGTGAGGCCTGGCTCAAGGGTGCCGACGACATGGCCCGGGTCGCCGAGCGTGTCGTCGAGGCCGCGGGCTTCCGGCGCGAGACCGCACACCGGCTGCTGGAGCAGACGCGGGCCACGGCCGCCGAGTGCCTGGTGGACCCCGAGGACGACCTCGGCATGGGCTCCGTCCACTTCCCCGAACCGCACCTGGTCGGCGCGGGCCGCCGCACCGCCCAGCGGGCGCTCGCCTCCCGGGCGGCGGCCGGGATGGTGCTGCGCGGCCACGCGGGAAAGCGCGCGTACTGGGAGCGGATGCACCACGAGCTGGACATCATCGCCCACCACGGCTTCGCCTCCTACTTCCTGACGGTCGCTCAGGTGGTGGACGACGTGCGGGACATGGGCATCCGCGTCGCCGCGCGCGGCTCCGGCGCGGGCTCCCTGGTCAACCACCTCCTCGGCATCGCGAACGCCGATCCGGTCGAGCACGGGCTGCTGATGGAGCGCTTCCTGTCCAAGGAGCGGGTCGTGCTGCCCGACATCGACATCGACGTGGAGTCCGCGCGCCGGCTGGAGGTCTACCGCGCGATCATCGGCCGGTTCGGCGAGGAACGGGTCGCCACCGTCGCGATGCCGGAGACCTACCGCGTCCGCCACGCCATCCGGGACGTGGGCGCGGCCCTGTCCATGGACCCCGCCGAGATCGACCGGGTCGCCAAGTCCTTCCCGCACATCCGGGCGCGCGACGCCCGCGCGGCGCTGGCGGAGCTGCCCGAACTGCGGAGGCTGGCGGGGGAGCAGGAGAAGTACGGCCGGCTCTGGGAACTGGTCGAGGCCCTCGACGCCCTCCCGCGCGGGGTCGCCATGCACCCGTGCGGGGTGCTGCTGTCCGACGCGTCCCTGCTCGGCCGTACCCCGGTCATGCCGACCAGCGGCGAGGGGCTGCCCATGTCGCAGTTCGACAAGGACGACGTGGAGGACCTCGGACTGCTCAAGCTGGACGTCCTGGGCGTACGGATGCAGTCGGCGATGGCGCACGCGGTCGCCGAGGTGGAGCGGGCGACGGGGGAGCGGATCGACCTGGACGCGCTGGCGCCGGGCGACCCGGAGACGTACCGGCTCATCCGCTCCACCGAGACGCTGGGCTGCTTCCAGATCGAGTCGCCGGGCCAGCGGGACCTGGTGGGGCGGCTGCAGCCGGCCACTTTCCATGACCTCGTCGTCGACATCTCCCTCTTCCGGCCCGGACCGGTCGCCGCCGACATGGTGCGGCCGTTCATCGAGGCGAGGCACGGACGGGCGCCGGTCAGGTACCCGCACCGGGATCTGACGGAGCCGCTGAAGGGGACGTACGGGGTCGTCGTCTTCCACGAGCAGATCATCGACATCGTCGCCGTCATGACCGGCTGCGGGCGCGGCGAGGCGGACCGGATCCGGCGCGGGCTGTCCGACCCGGAGTCCCAGGGGCGGATCAAGGTGTGGTTCGCCCAGCACGCGGCGGCGAACGGATATGACGCAGAAACGATTCAGCGCACCTGGGAGATCGTCGAGGCCTTCGGGTCGTACGGCTTCTGCAAGGCGCACGCGGTCGCCTTCGCCGTGCCGACGTACCAGTCGGCGTGGCTGAAGGCGCATCACCCGGCGGCCTTCTATGCGGGGCTGCTCACCCACGACCCCGGGATGTACCCGAAGCGGCTGCTCCTGGCGGACGCGCGGCGGCGCGGGGTGCCGGTGCTGCCGCTGGACGTGAACAAGTCGGCGGTCGCTCACCGTATCGAACTGTTGTCTGAATCTGATGAGGTGTGGGGTCTGCGGCTGGCACTCTCCGATGTGCACGGCATCAGCGAGGCCGAGGCCGAACGGATCGCCCAGGGGCAGCCGTACGCCTCCCTGCTGGACTTCTGGGAGCGGGCCCGGCCGAGCCGGCCGCTGGCCGGGCGGCTCGCCCAGGTCGGCGCCCTGGACGCGTTCGGCGCCAACCGCCGCGATCTGCAGCTGCACCTGACCGAGCTGCACCGGGGCGCCCGGAGCGGGGGCGGCGGCCAACTCCCGTTGGCGGGAGGGCGCAAGACCGCTCCGGCCGGGCTGCCGGACCTGTCGGAGGCGGAAAAGCTCAGCGCCGAACTGGGCGTGCTGTCGATGGACGCCTCGCGAAACCTGATGGACGACCACCGAAAGTTCCTCGACGAGCTGGGCGTGGTCTCGGCGCGCCGGCTGCGGGAGACGCGGCACGGGGAGACGGTACTGGTCGCGGGGGCGAAGGCGGCCACCCAGACGCCGCCGATCCGGTCCGGCAAGCGGGTCATCTTCTCCACCCTGGACGACGGCACGGGCCTGGTCGACCTCGCCTTCTTCGACGACTCCCACGACACCTGCGCCCACACCGTCTTCCACTCCTGGCTGCTGCTGGTGCGCGGGGTCGTGCAGCGGCGCGGGCCGCGCAGCCTGAGCGTGGTGGGCGCCGCCGCCTGGAACCTCGCCGAACTGCTGGAGGTGCGCGAGGAGGAAGGCCTCGACGGCGTCGCGGCCCGGCTCGCGGAGCCGCCCGCCGACGGCTCCGCCCCGGCGGACGGCGACGGTTCGTCACCGGCGAGGCTCGCCGGTTCGGACGGGTGGCCGGCGCCCGCGGGCTCCGCGGCCCGCGACCCGATGGAGGACCGGAGGATCCGCATGCCCACGGGGTACGAGATGCACCCCTGGGCGGATCTGCGCCCCGCGGGCGAAGGGCCCGCGGTGGGAAGGAAGTTGTGGCACCAGAGCCCCGGGAGTGCGGGATGACCGTTCTGTGCGTACGTTTCCAGCTGCCGCCGGCGCGCGAGGCGGCTCTGCCGGGGCTGCTCGGCCTGCTGGAGGAGTTCACGCCGGTCGTGGAGGCGCTGCCGCCGGACGGGGCGCTGGCCGATCTGCGGGGCGCCGAACGGTACTTCGGGCGCAGCGCCGTCGAGCTGGCCTCGGTGATCCGCGTCCGCGCCCTCGCCCTGCACGGCGTCGACTGCGTGATCGGCGCGGGACCGGGGCCGATGCTCGCCCGCGTGGCCCTGCGCGACGCCCGGCCCGGCGTGACGTGCGCGGTGCCCGAGGACGCCGTGGCGGAGTTCCTCGCGAACCGGCCGGTGGCCGCGCTGCCCGGGGTCGGTACAGCCACCAGCCGCACCCTGTGCGAGTACGGCCTCGACACCCTGGGCCGGGTGGCGGCCGCCCCTCTCTCCACGCTCCAGCGCCTGATCGGCGCGCGGGCGGGCCGCGAACTGCACGACAAGGCGAACGGCGTCGACCGCGGCCGCGTCGTCCCGAACGGCGTCTCGCGCTCCCTGGCCACCGAACGTCCCTTCCCGCTGGACGAGTTGGACCCGGACCGCCATCGCCGCGCCCTGCTGTCGGCCGCCGAGGAACTGGGCGCCCGGCTCCGCGCCCTCGACAAGGTCTGCGGCACCCTCACCCTCACCGTGCGCTACGCCGACCGCACCGCGACGACCCGCACCCGAACCCTGCGCGAGCCGACCGCGCACTCGGCCGCCCTGACGAGGGCGACGTACGCCCTGTACGAGGCCCTCGGCCTGCAACGCGCACGCGTGCGCGCCCTCGTGCTGCGCGCCGAGTCCCTCGCGCCCGCCGAACAGGCCTCCCACCAGCTCACCTTCGACCCCGTGGACGAGAAGGTCCGCCGCGTCGAGGAGGCCGCGGACCGGGTGCGGGCGAAGTTCGGGCCGGGGGCCGTGATCCCGGGGGCGCTGGCGGCGTGACGTCCCCGGGGCGGAAGGTCAGTTGGCCCAGGGAGGCGTGAGCCGCGTGCCGTCGGCCAGTTCCGCCTCCAGGCCGATCGACGTGGTGACCCAGGAGATCGCCGTCTGGTCGGTCGGGTTCTCCACGGTCAGGGTCGCGCCGGGGCTGACGATCAGTGTGTCGCCCGCGGTGATCCGGTCGGTGCGGTCGTCGAGCGTGACGACCAGTTCGCCGACGAGCAGATGGAAGATCTCCTCGCGGCTGACGGTGTGGGCGGGGGCCCTGGTGCCGGGCGGGATCTCGCCGCGCCAGGCGCACAGTTCCTTGCTGCCGGTGCGCGGGGTGGCGTACGAGACGAAGCGGGCGCCGTGGATCTCGTGGGTGACCGCTTCGGACGTGCGGATGACGGGCATGGGGCTCCTTCGACGGAAGATGATCGAGTTCGACGGAGGATGGTCAAGCTGCTTGACCATCCGGGATGCTTCTATAGTCAAGCTGCTTGACCAGTCCGTCAAGGGTGTTTCAATGCCTCCGTGCACAACTCCGAGGCCATGGCCCTGTCCGCCGCCCTGCTCGCCGTCGCCGGCGAGCTCACTCAGCGCATCAACGAAGGCGTCGTCGCCCGTGGCTTCGAGGGGGTGCGGCCCGCGCACGGATTCGCCTTCGCGCGGCTGGCCCCGGACGGGGCGACGGTCACCGAACTCGCCGCGCACCTCGGAGTCACCAAGCAGGCCGCCAGTCAGCTCGTCGACGAGGTCGTGCGCAAGGGGTACGCCGAGCGGCGGCCGCATCCCGCGGACGCGCGGGCGCGACTGGTCGTGCTGACCGAGCGCGGGTGGGCCTGCACCCGGGCCGCGGAGGCGGCCGCGGCGGAAGTGGTGCGGGAGTGGGCGGACGTACTCGGCGAGGGTGAAGTGCGGGCGCTGCGCGATCAATTGGGGCGCATCGCGCCCTATGGTCCGATCCGGCCCGCCTGGTGACGGTTCATCGGCAGCTACCGGCGAGTCGGTTATCACTGGAAGTTTTTACTGACGCGTAACTTCACACTTCCACTACTCGTCCGTAACTTGACGAGTGAACAGCATCCTTCGTGATCCGGATCACAGGGCGTAAGGCCATCGCAACTCCCTTGAGCCGCAAGGAGATCACACGATGCTGCCCTGGAAACGAGTGCTCAGACCCCTGGCCGCGGTGCTGCTCACCGCCGCGGTCGCCCTCGTCCCCGCCACTGCCGCCCACGCCACCACCGCACCCTCCACCGGGTGGAACGACTACTCCTGCAAGCCGTCCGCCGCCCACCCCCGCCCCGTCGTCCTGGTCCACGGCACCCTCGGCAACTCCGTCGACAACTGGCTGGGCCTCGCGCCCTACCTGGAGAACCGCGGCTACTGCGTCTTCTCCCTGGACTACGGCCAGCTCTCCGGCGTCCCCGTCTTCTACGGCCTCGGCCCCATCGACAAGTCGGCCGGGCAGCTCTCCGCCTTCGTCGACAAGGTGCTCACCGCCACCGGCGCCGCCAAGGCCGACCTCGTCGGCCACTCGCAGGGCGGCATGATGCCCCGCTACTACCTCAGGTTCCTCGGCGGAGCCGCCAAGGTGAACGCCCTGGTCGGCATCGCGCCCGACAACCACGGCACCGACCTGAACGGTCTGACCAAGCTGCTGCCCTACTTCCCGGGCGCCGCCGACCTGCTCACCGCCGCCACCCCCGGCCTCGCCGACCAGATGGCCGGTTCCGCCTTCCTCACCAAGCTCAACGCCGGCGGCGACACCGTCCCCGGCGTCCACTACACCGTCATCGCCAGCAAGTACGACGAGGTCGTCACGCCGTACACGAGCCAGTTCCTGAGCGGCTCCGACGTCCACAACGTCCTCATCCAGAACCTGTGCTCGCTGGACCTCTCCGAACACGTCCTGATCGGTCTCACCGACCGGATCGCCTTCCATGAGGTGGCCAACGCGCTCGACCCCGCGCACGCCACCGCGACCACCTGCGCGTCGGTGCTGAGCTGACGCACGAGCGGGGCTCGTCCGGCCTGAGCCGCCGGACGGGCCCCGCTCCTTCGTGGCCGTACTAGCGGCCGTGCCGTCCGCCGTCGTTCGCGCGGCGGCGGACCGAGGCGAACAGGGCGGCCGAACCGAGCGCCAGGGCGGCCGCACCGCCCACCGCGAGGTACGGAGTCTCCCCGCCGCTTCCCGTCTCGGCGAGGCGCTCCGAAGCGACGGCCGCCTGCGGGGCGTTGGCCGGAGTGGGATCAGCCGACGTCGCGGCGTCCTGGTCACCGTGCCCGTGATGCTCCACCGTCGACCTGCCGGCACCGGCCTCGATCTGCGCGTCGGAGGGCGTGGAGGCGGTGGGCGCGGGTGACGAGCTGGTCGTCGTACCGCCGCCGGCCGGCTTCGCCGCACCTCCGCCGAAGTTCACGTCGGAGCAGGAGTAGAACGCCTCCGGACTGTCCGAGCGCTGCCAGACCGCGTACAGCAGCTGCCGGCCGGAGCGCTCGGGGAGCGTGCCGGAGAAGGTGTAGAAGCCGCCCGAGGCGACCGGGTCGGTGGCGGTCGCGACCGGGTGCTCCAGGTCCAGGTCGGACCAGGCCAGTGGCTTGGCCGCGTCGTATCCCGCCTTGGTTGCGTACACCTTGAAGGTGCCCTTGTGCGGGGCCGTCACGCGGTACTTGAAGGTGTACGACCCACTGTGCACGCTCGTCGCCGGCCAGTCCGCGCGCGCCAGGTCGAGGCCCTTGAACTCCTCGTTGTTCGCGCTGCACAGCTTGCCGTCCGGAATCAGCTGCTGGTGGCGGCCGTCGGCGTCGCCGATACGGATGCCGTTCCAGTCGTAGAGCGCCTGGGTACCGCCGGTCGCGACCGCCGCCTTGCAGGCGTCCGACCTCGGGCTCTCCGGGTTCTCCGCGTAGCACTGGGCGACTCGGCTGACCGGGTCGCCCATCGTCCCGTGCGCCGACGCCGGGGTGGCGGCGAGGGCGGTCAGGGCGAGCGGAGCGGCGCCGAGGGCGGCGATCGTGGCGACCGTGCGGCGGCGTGCGGGCATGCGGAATCTCCTCGGAAACGGTTCCGGTCTGGTCGGCGCCGATCACGAGCGATCGGGAGCCGTATCCAAGAAACCGTGAAATCGCCTGCTGGAGGCGGGTGCGGGAGATCCTTATGCTCGCGTTAAGGGAGTGCTGAGACGGAGATCAGGTAGGTACCGTGTCGGCATGGGAGATGAACGGATCCGGGCCGCCGTCGCCTCCGACGTGGCGGCCGTGAAGACCGTGACCGACGCCGCGTACCACCGCTACATCGAGCGGATCGGGGTGGTGCCGGTGCCCATGGAGGCGGACCACGCGGCGAACGTGGCCGCGGGAAAGGTCTTCGTGACGGGAAGCCCGTCATCGGGCTCGTCGTCCTGGAGGAACGGGACGACCATCTGTTCCTCGACAGCATCGCCGTCCACCCCGGCGCACACGGCACGGGCGTGGGGCGACGGCTGCTGCACTTCGTGGACGCACACGCGCGTGCGCTCGGTCTTCCCGAGGTCAGGCTCTACACGAACGCGATGATGTGGGAGAACCAGAAGATCTATCCGAAGTACGGCTACGAGGTCGTCGAGCGGCGCGTGGACGGCCCCTACGACCGCGTCCACTACCGAAAGCGGCTCGACTGACTCAGCCGTCCGGCCACCACGTTCTCGCGATGTCCTTGCGCACCTCCGGGCGTCCCGCGGGACGCTCGTCGGCCTCTTCCCGGACCCTGCGCGGGTCCGTCTTCCTCAGGGGCTTCTGCACAGTGGTCCGGCGCATGGCTGCCTCCTTCAGGGCCTACCGAGTTCCGCGTTCTCACGGAGGTAGACCTTTCCCGGGAGGGTGACTCATCGGTGCGGGTCTGTCAGTGGCGGCTGTCACGATTCGACTGTCAGTGGCGGGTGTCACTCTTGGGCCCATGACGGATCACAGTGAAGGTCTGAACAGGGCCGCGACCGGGCCCGACGCGACCGCCGGGGTGGACTGGGACACGCAGGCCGCCTCATTCGACGACGAGCCGGACCACGGCCTGCGCGATCCGGACGTACGGCGGGCGTGGGCGCGGCGGCTGAGCGCCTGGCTGCCGGCGCGGGCCTGCGACGTCCTGGATCTCGGCTGCGGGACCGGCAGCCTGTCGCTCCTCGCCGCCGAGCGGGGACACCGCGTCACCGGCGTGGACGGCTCGGCGGCCATGGTCGCTCTCGCGCGGGCCAAGCTGGCCGGTCGTGACGCGGTGTTCCTCCTCGGTGACGCGGCGGCGCCCCCGGTGGGGGAGCAGCGCTTCGACGTCGTCCTCGTACGGCACGTGCTGTGGGCCCTGCCCGACCCGGGCCGGGCCCTGCGGCACTGGCGCGGACTGCTGCGGCCGGGCGGACGACTCGTGCTGGTCGAAGGGGTGTGGGGGACGGTCGGCCCCGTCGGGATACCCGCCGACGACCTCCTGGCCCTTCTCGCGCCGCTCACCGGAGACGTCCGGCTGGAGCGGCTGTCGCAGGAGACGGCACTGTGGGGCAAGGAGGTCGAGGACGAGCGGTACGCGGTGGTGGCGGTCCTGGAGTAGGAGCGTTATGAGTGGGTGGCGGATCTGTGAGGGCTCAGGCCAGGAGTGCGCCGAAGCCGTCGCCGCGGGCCAGCGCCTCCAACTCCTCCAGGGCGGCCACCGCGGCGGCCGCGGCCGGCGGGTCCGTCTCCCGCAGGCCGCTGTCCGCGAACTCGTCCTCGTCCAGACGGCGCACGTCCGTGCCGTCGGCGGACCGCCACAGGTCCAGGTCGAGGTCCTCGACGACCAGCTCGGAGCCGGAGAGGACCGCGGGGCGGGTGATGTCGCAGTACCAGCCCTTCAGCGCCCCCGTGCCGTCGCGGACCTCCTTCACCGCGTACCAGCGGTCCCGCCAGTAGTACTCGGTGAAGACGTCACCCTCCTCGAAGCGGACGAAGCCGAAGTCGCGGGTGCCCGTGCCCGCCCAGGCGGCGCGCACGGCGATGCGGTTGCCGTCGTCACCGAGCAGCCCCGCGTCGTAACTGATCTTCGTGCGGCCCGCCTTGACGAGGACGACGGTCAACCGGCCCTCGGTGTCAGCCGAGTTCGCGGACATAGCGCACCTCCGATGCGACGATCTCGTACCCGAACCACTTGTTGATCGCGAGCATCGGGCCGTTGTCGGTGTCGTTGCCCGTGTGGGCCTCCCTGAAGCCGGCCGCACGGGCGCGGTGCAGGGAGTGGTTCTTGGCGAGCTTGGCCAGTCCGCGGCCGCGGTGGGCGCGGGCGGTACCGGTCATCGCCGTGGCGTAGCGGCCGGTGGGGCCGTCCGTGTAGGCGATGCTGAAGGCGGCGGGACGGCCCTCGACGAACGCGACCGTCGTCAGCTCCCGGTCGAACGAGGGGTGGTTCCAGGTCTGCTCGACCCAGGCCTCGTAGTCCGTCATCTCGGTGTCGACGTCGCTCGGCTCGTCCGACGCCGTCTCCGCGTCCAGCTCGAACAGCGGCCGCGGATCGTCCGCCAGGTCGGCCGCCGAGCGCAACTCCACGCCCGGTGGCGGCGACTGCGGCGGCGGCAGCGTGCCGGTGGTGAGATCGAGCCGCAGGAAGTGGGCGGAGCGGCTGGGCCGGTAGCCGTGCCGCTCGGCGAAGGCGCGGTGGGCCGGCTCGTCCAGCACCCAGGCCAGCAGCTTCGTCGCGCCGTGGTCCGTCAGGTGCCGCTCCGCCGCGCGCACGAGGTGCGTGCCCGCCCCGCGGTGGACGCGGTCGGGTCGCACGTAGATGTTGAGCATCCCCTGGCCCGGCTCCGGACTCTCGTGCGCCAGGTGCACCTGGGCCGTGCCGATCACCTCGCCGTCCTCCTCCGCCACCAGGGACCGGAAACGGGCCTCGACGGGGGTGTGGGCGAGGTGGTGGAGGATGGCGGCCGGAGTCCACAGGATGTACGGCAGGGCGAGGTGCCGCACCCGGGCGAAGGCCTCGACATCGGTGGGGTCGTCGGGGCGCAGATCGCGCACGTTCACTGTCATGTGGGCGCACGCTACGTGCCGGACACGACCGGGCGCGCCTCATTTTCCGGCGGGTGCGGGACAATCGGGGGCGTGACCTTGAAGATCCACATCGACGACAGTGCGCCGCCGTTCGAGCAGGTGCGGGTGCAGATCTCCGAGCAGGCCCGCTCGGGGGTGCTGCCGGTGGGGTACCGGCTGCCGACCGTGCGGGGGCTCGCCGAGTCGCTGGGGCTGGCGGCGAACACCGTCGCCAAGGCGTACCGGGCGCTGGAGAGCGACGGCGTGATCGAGACGCGGGGGCGCAACGGAACGTACGTGGCTGCCGCCGGCCCGGCCGCGGAACGGGAGCTGGCGTCGGCCGCGCAGGCGTACGTCGAGCGCGCCCGCAGGCTGGGGCTGGCGGAGGCGGACGCACTCGCGGCGGTGCGGGACGCTTTGCGGGCCGGATACGGGGAGGGCTGAGGCGGGTTCGGCACCGCCGGGGGCTCATGGGGTGCGGGTGACGGCCAGTTCCCTCGCGCGCGCCACCCCCGCGAACGTCGCCGCGTCCTGCACCGCCGCTCCCGTCGGGTCGTTGTTGAAGTACGCGTACACGTCCTCGTCCGCCGGCCAGGTCCCGGCGATGCGGTCCACCCAGGTCTCCAGCGCCCGCCGTCCGTAGTGCGGCCAGGCCCGCGCGCGGCCCTGGTGGAAGCGGACGTAGCCCCAGTCGGCGGTGCGCCACAGCGGGGTCGCCGGGCGGGAGAGCACATCCGCCCAGCACAGGGCCGCGCCGCGCGCCTGAAGCACCTTCCGCACCTCCGGCGTCCACCACGACTCGTGCCGCGGCTCCACCGCCACCCGGGTGCCGGGCGGGAAGCAGTCCAGACAGGCGTCCAGCAGCCCGGCGTCGGCCTTCAGCGTCGGCGGGAGCTGCAGGAGCACCGGGCCCAGCCGGTCGCCCAGGCCGGCCGCGTGCGTCATCAGGCGCTCGACCGGCTCCTCCGGGTCACGCAGCCGCTTGATGTGGGTCAGGAAGCGGCTGGCCTTGACCGCGACGACGAAGTCGGGCGGCACCCGCTCGCGCCAGGCAGCGAAGTTCTCCCGGGTCGGCAGGCGGTAGAACGCGTTGTTGATCTCCACGGTGGCGAAGTGCCCGGCGTACTCCTCCAGCCACAGCCGCGTCGGACACCCGGCGGGGTAGAGCACGCCCCGCCAGTCCTTGTACTGCCACCCCGACGTTCCGATCAACAGGGTCATACCCCCATCAAAACACCGGGGCCCTAGAGGTACAGCCCCGCGTCGGCTCCGTCCCTCTGGTCCGGCAGGGACGTCGGGGAGATTCCCCGGCGCAGTGCGTACAGTTCGGCCAGGGTCGCGCCCTCGCGGCCCACGCCCTCCTCGGTGCCGAGCCAGCCGACCGCCTCGCGATGGGTCAGTCTGCCGACCTCGATCCGGGCCAGACAGCGGCCGGGGCGCACCACGGCGGGGTGCAGGCGCTCCAGGTCCTCGTTGGTGGTGACGCCGACCAGGACGTTGCGGCCCTGACCGAGCAGGCCGTCGGTCAGGTTGAGCAGGCGGGACAGTGCCTGGCCCGCCGTGTGCTTCGCCTCGCCGCGGATCAGCTCGTCGCAGTCCTCCAGCAGCAGCAGCCGCCAGCGGCCCTTGCCCGTCCCGTCCTCCTCGCCGATCGCGATGTCCATCAGATAGCCGACGTCGCTGAACAGCCGCTCGGGGTCCAGGACGCAGTCCACCTGGCACCAGTCCCGCCAGGAGCGGGCGAGGGTGCGCAGCGCGGAGGTCTTGCCCGTGCCGGGCGGGCCGTGCAGCAGGAGCAGGCGGCCCGCGATGTCCTCCGGTGTCGTCTTCATCAGACGGTCCATCGCGTCGGCCACCGGCGCGGTGTAGTTCTCCCGGACCTCCTCCCAGGTGCCCGCGGAGATCTGCCGGGTCGTGCGGTGCGGGCCGCGCCTGGGGGAGACGTACCAGAAGCCCATCGTCACGTTCTCCGGCTGGGGTTCGGGCTCGTCCGCCGCGCCGTCGGTCGCCTGGTCCAGGACCTGCTCGGCCAGTTCGGCGCTGGTGGCCGTGACGGTGACGTCGGCGCCCCTGTTCCAGCGGGAGATCAGCACGGTCCAGCCGTCGCCCTCCGCCAGGGTGGCGCTGCGGTCGTCGTCGCGGGCCACTCGCAGCACGCGGGCGCCCGGCGGCAGCAGCGTGGCGCCGGAGCGGACACGGTCGATGTTCGCCGCGTGCGAGTACGGCTGTTCGCCCGTCGCGAAGCGGCCGAGGAACAGCGCGTCGACGACGTCGGACGGCGAGTCGCTGTCGTCGACGTTGAGCCGGATCGGCAGCGCGTCGTGTGGGTTCGCAGACATGGCGTCCATGATCCGGCACGGGGCCGCCCCGTGCACCCGGTTTCCGTGGTGCGTCGGGAGTGATGCGCGGGGGCGTTGTGTCCGCTCCGTCCTGTTACAGGACTGTGGATTCACGACATCTGCCCCAGGTGGCGTCCATCCCGTTACTGTTGCCCTCGATGGGACGTCATGGGTGGAGTTCGGGAGCCGGGGGAACACTGCGGTGGCGGCTCACCGCGCTGCTCGGCGTGGGCATGGCTGCACTGGCGCTGATCGTCACCCTGATCAACACGCTTCCGGACAGCGGAGGCAGCACGCGGGGCACCTCGAAGAACGGCGCCACGGTGCACGGCACCCCGGTGACACCGAAGAACCGGGACGATCCCGCGGTCGGGTGGGGCTTCACCCACACCCAGTACAGCGCCGACGAGGGCAGTTCGGCCGCCACGGACCGGGTCGAGAAGCTGATCTCGAACGCCGGCGGACTGCCCCAGGACCAGGCCCTGATGGGCTGGGGGGCCGACAACCCCGAGCCGGTGAAGGGGCGTTACGACTTCGGCGCCATGGACCGCCGTATCGACTTCATCCGCAGGTCGGGCGGCACCCCGGTGATCACCCTGTGCTGCTCCCCGGACTGGATGAAGGGCGGCAGGGCCGGCGTCGACAACACGGACTGGAGCCGGTCCGCGCTGGAGACGGCACCGCTGCCCGAGCACTACGCCGACTTCGCCGCGCTCGCCGCGACCGTCGCCCAGCGCTATCCCGACGTACGCCACTTCGTCGTCTGGAACGAGTTCAAGGGCTTCTGGAACGACGCCGAGGGCCGCTGGGACCACGAGGGGTACACCAAGCTCTACAACCTCGTCTACAAGGCCCTGAAGAAGGTCGACAAGGACATCATGGTCGGCGGTCCCTACCTGGTGATGGACAGCGTCGACCCGCGTGACGGCGATGCCTCCCCGACGTTCAAGGGCAGTTGGGGCGCCATGGACCGGCGGGTCCTGGACGCCTTCGGCTACTGGAACGAGCACAAGGCCGGCGCCGACTTCGTCGTGGTCGACGGCTCCAGCTACACCAACGACGAGGACATGCTGCCGAACGAGTTCGGGGCCACCGACAAGTTCACCGCCGTCGGCCGGTGGGTACGGCAGCGCACCCACGGACTGCCGCTGTGGTGGGCCGAGTACTACGTCGAGCCCGCCGACGGCAACGACGAGCGCAAGGGCTGGTCCGAGACCCGCCGCGTCGCCGTCCAGGCCGCCGGCATGATCGCCATGGCCAAGGGCGGTGCCTCCTCCGGCTTCTACTGGAACCCGGAGGACGAGAAGGGCGACGGCTGCGCGGGGTGCCTGTGGACACCGACGGACAGCGGGAGCAGGGGTGCGAAACTCCCCATGTTCGATCTCGTCTCCCGCTTCGGCCAGGAGTTCCCGCCCGGGACGGCGTACCGGACCGTGTCGGTCGCCCCGGACGACGTGCCCAACGTCCGCGTCCTCGCCACCGACCGGACCGTGCTGGTGGTCAACACCCTCGGCCGGTCCATCAGCGCGAAGATCGACGGCAAGCGGTTCGACATGGCGGCCTACGAGGTGCGGTGGCTCGGGCGCTGAGCCACCGCACGGTCACTTCATCGTCAGGAACCGCTGCACCAGCGAGGCCAGCAGCACCGCAAGCAGCGGCAGCGAGAACCAGAAACTGCTCTGCAGCCGGCGCAGTTGGCGCACGCTCGGCCGCGTCGCGACCCGGACGACCTCGCGGGCCGTCAGCAGCACGATGAGCGCCAGCGCGGCCAGGGCGCCGACGACCGACCACGGCGTCCAGGTGATCTGCGGCCCGATCGGACCCGGGTCGGGCTTCGGCACCGCGCCCGCGGGCTGCTTGCCGAGGGCGTAGACGGTGGCGTCGGAGTTGACGTACACCTTCTTCAACTCCGCCCGTCGATCAAGGTTCTGGATCAGCCGGGGTCCCCAGGTGGGGGAGTAGCCCACGTCCATCCGCAGGTACGTCAGCTGGCTCTCGTTGATCATCAGATACGAGTTCGGGCCCGCGTCCTTGAGTGCCTTGACCAGGCCGGACACCAGGACCGGGTCGGCCGGTGCCAGCGTCGGCACGTAGTTCACCCGCTCCATGTCCTTGGTGCCCCACGGCATCGCGGGCGTCACGTCGTTGACGGTGTCGCTGCTCAGCCACAGCAGGCGCACGGTCGGCTTGTCGTGCGCGTACACGTAGTCCATGGCCGCGACCTCGCCGGGCCGCACCCGTTCGAACGGCTCGTTGCCCCAGCGGGCCACCAGGAAGCCGCCCATCAGCAGCAGGCCCGCCATCAGCGCGGCCAGCGGAGCCAGGCTCACCCGGTCCTTGTCCCGCTCCTCGGCGGTGACGCCGGTGCGCGGGAACAGGGCGAGACCGGCCAGCAGGGCGGCGCCGGGCACGGCGAACATGAAGACGCGCAGCGCCATCTCACCGCCGTAGGACTGCATCCCGAAGCCCAGGAACGGCACGAACGTCAGCACCAGCAGCGACCGTTCGCGGTACTTGTGGTCCCGCCGGCGCCACCAGCCCCAGCAGGCGAACGTCATCACACCGCCGGCCAGCAGCACCCGCGTGTACAGGACGAGCTTGTGCGTGGAGTCGCCGCCCTGGATGCGACCGGAGACGGACGTGGACACATTGCTGCCGACTCCGCCGACGCCGCCGAACAGGTCGTCGAAGTGCCCCGACCAGTAGGGCTCGGCCATGAAGCCCACCCAGACGGCCACCAGCACGGCGAACAGCACGGGCAGGCCGCGCAGTTCCGACCTGCCGACGAGGACGAGCACCGTGAGGACGCCCAGCATCACGAACGGGGTGAGCTGGTGGGCCGGGACGCTCGCCGCGAACAGGCCGATCAGCACCCCGAGCAGGACCGCCTGCTGACGGCGGTCCGTCGGCTCGACCTCCGCCTCGCCGGGCCGGTTCTTCGTCCAGAGCACGCGCGGCGCGCGGAACCAGACGAGCAGGATCGCGACGAAGGCCAGGTAGAGGAGGTACGTGAAACCCTGCGGGGAGAAGTAGTCCTGGCCGACCCAGCCGCTGAGCACGAAGATCCAGATGCCGGTCCACTTGGCCCGCCAGCTCGCCCGCATCGAGCGGACCAGCAGGAACATCGGCGCCAGATACAGGAGTTGGATGGTCAGCGGCCACCAGCGGACGACCTCGGTGAAGTCCGTGACCCCGCAGGCCCGGCCGACGAACGCGGCCACCGCGAAGAAGCCCGGCCAGCTCCAGCGGGCGTCCAGGTCGGGCACCGCCGAACCGGTGCGGTCGATGTGGTCGAGGAAGCCCAGGTGCTGGTAGGCGGTCGGGAAGCGCGGCTCCGTCTCGAGGACCGCGGGCAGCGCGTGCAGGGACACCACGGTCGCCAGCAGAGTGATCAGCAGCAGTGCCTTGTGCTCGCGGCCCAGCCACAGCAGGGAGGCGAACACCGCGACCAGCAGGGCGGCTCCGAGGAGGGTCGGCAGGGGCAGGACCGAGATCAGGCCCAGCCCGCCCATGCCGTCCAGGTCGGCCTCGCCCAGCTCCAGCGCGGGCACCCAGTACAGCAGCAGCGCGGCGACGAGCGCACCGCCGAGGACGAGCCCGACGCGGCTGGGGTGCAGACGCTCGCGCCAGGGGAGGGAGGGCGGCCCGGGCTCCCGCGCCGACGGCTCCTGCCGTACGTCCCGCTCGGCCGCCCGCGCCGCGAACGCGGCCCCGAACGGCGCGTCCACCTCCACCTCTGCCGGACCCACCGAGGCCTCCGAACCGGGCTCGCTGCCCCACGCCCGGCTTCGCTCGCGCGGCTCCACCGGCAGCCCCACCTCCGGTGTCTTCGCCCAGGCCGGCCGGTGATCGGCCCGCACCACGGGCGTCCCCGTCGGCGGCGTCCCCGGCCCCGGCCGCACGTCCGGCCGGCGCTCCAGGTGGTCGAAGTCGACGTGGATGCCGAGCGTGAGGGTGTCGCTGTCGAGGGCCCAGGCCGGGCCCCGCCTGCGCGCCTTCTCGGTGATCGGGACGGTGGCGGTCCCGAGGTCGGCGAGATCCCCGTCGGGCGCCGCGTCCTCGGGCACCTCGGCGGGCGGGGCCGCCTTCAGGGTGCGGTACAGCTTCGGCGCGGCGATGGTGACGATCACCGCGACCGAGGAGATCTCGGCGACACCGGCGCCGGTCAGCCCCATGCGGGGCAGCAGAAGCAGCGTCAGGCTCAGCACCAGGACGCACAACAGGCCCTGCAGCCAGGCGAGCCCGGCGGTGCGGCTCTGCGCGCGCAGGACCGCGAAGTACGTCTCCATGACGACCCGCAGCAGCGCGCCGACCGCGAACATGCGCAGCAGCGGAGTGGCGGCGTCCGCGTAGCCCTGCCCGAAGACGCCGAGGATCCACGGTGCCCCGACGAACATCAGGCCGCAGATCGGCAGCATGATCCGTGCCATCCGCCTGAGCGCGGCACGGGTGTTGAGGGCCAGCCGGGCCGGGTCGTGCGAGCCCTCGACGGTCAGTGAGGCGCCCATGTTGATGGCGAGCAGGTTGACCGTGCCGCCGATGGTGGTGGTGATGTAGAAGTACGCGTTGTCCTTGGAACTGACCTGCGAGGCGATGATCACCGGGACGAGGTAGACCACGGCGAGCGAGAACAGCGAGCCCGTGTAGTCGCCCGCGAGGAACCTGCCGATCTCCCTCACGGACGGCGCACGGGCGTGCTCCTCGGTCGCCTCGATGTGCCGGAGCACCAGACGGCGGAAGACCAGCCAGCCCAGGGGCACGACGGAGAAGGCGATGGCCGCGACCCAGGAGACGAAGACACCGCTCGTGGGGATCGCCGCGGCGAGGCCGACCAGCAGGACCAGCTTCACCCCCGAGAAGACGGTGTTGCCCACCGGCACCCAGGGCGCGCTGCGCAGTCCGGTCAGCACTCCGTCCTGCAGCGTGAGCACGTTCCAGGCGACGACGGCCGCGATGAAGCCGAGGCCGTGGACCGGTCCGTGCAGGAAGCGGTAGGACGGCCCCCAGATGTTCAGCGTGAGCAGGAAGATGATCGCGGCGAGCGAGACGACCAGCGAACTGCCCGCGTAGGTCCGGAAGATGAGGCGGCCGGTGCTCCGGCCGGCCACGGGGATGAAGCGGGCCAGGGCGCCCGTCAGGGTCACCGCGGTCAGGCCCGCGAGGAGCTTCATCGCGGCGATCGCGGCCGAGCCCTGGCCGACGGCGGAGTCGGAGTAGTAGCGGGCGGCGATCAGCCAGTAGCCGAGGCCCAGGACGGCGGAGATGCCCGTGTTCAGCATCAGCGCGTAGGCGTTGCGGAACAGCTGGCTGCCACCGCCCCTGCCCATGCCGGGCAGGCGAAGGCGGCGCCCCGACTGCTCGGACGCCTCGCTCACGGACTGCGGCTGGGGTGTCGTGGTCGTCGTGTCAGACACGGGAACCGATGGCCTTCCGGCGGACCTGGCGTGTTCTGCGGACCATGGCGTAGCCCTTGGTGAGGGCACGGTCCCTGGCGAAGATGCGGGCGATCGAACGGCCTTCGACCAGCCGCTCGAACTCCTCGATCCCGGTGCCGCGGCGCACGGTGACCCGCTGCAGGGCGTACGGGCCCTGGCGGCGGCGCGCGAGGCCGTTGCCGACGGCGAGCGCCTGGGCGTACCCCGTCTCCCGGACGGCCTCGCGCACCCGGCGGCTGGAGTAGCCGTAGGGGTAGGCGAAGGAGACCGGGGCGGTGCCCAGTTCGTCGGTGACGATGTCCCTGCAGTGGGCCAGCTCGTGCCGCAGCCGCTCGTCGTCGAGCTGGTCGAGCTGCGGGTGGGTGTGGCTGTGGCCGCCGATCTCCACGTCCGCGGCGGCGAGTTCGCGGACCTGGTCCCAGTCGAGCATGGTGTCGAGGGCGCCCCCGGTGTCGTACGCGCCCCTGATCCAGCCGGTGGAGACGAACAGGGTGGCGGCGAAGCCGTGCTTGGCGAGCACGGGCAGCGCGTGCCGGTGCACGCCCTCGTAGCCGTCGTCGAACGTGACCAGCACCGGACGTGGTGGCAGCGGGCGTCCCGAGCGCCAAGCCGCCGCCAGATCACCGGTGTCGATCGGGGTCAGACCCAGGTCGTCGATCAGCGACATCTGCTCGGCGAACGACTCCGGCGTCACCGACAGCCCGCGGGTGGCGTCGTTCGGCGCGGTGGTGACCGAGTGGTACATGAGAATCGGCACGGGCGCTTCGGTCATGAGCTCCCCCCTCGGTCATCGGCCGCCCCCTCGATCGCGGCGACGGTGAACGCCGCTCCGCCGCGGCGGGCGCGCACGCTCCCCACCACGTACCCCCCGGCCGCGGTGAGCACCCCGGCGACGATCGCCCCCGCCCGGCCGGCGCCGCCCGGCCTGGCCAGCGCGGCGTCGCGCAACCCGCGCGCCACCCCGGCCGGCAGCACGCGCGTCGCGTACCGGCGCTCCGACTCCAGTCCCTTGTCCGCGCCCACGCTTCGCGCCACGAGCGCCTTCGACAGGCCCTCGGCGTACGCGCGCGTGCGGAAGTACCCGAAGTGCTCGCGCGCCTCGGGAACCCGGTGATGGATCACCGCACGGTCGTCGATCAGCAGGATCGCGTCGGGTCTGGCCCTGGTGAGCCGGATGCACAGCTCCGTCTCCTCGCAGCCCAGCGGGCGCTTGTCGCCGTCGCGTCCGATGCCGGTGGCGAATCCGCCCGCCGCGTCGAACGCCGTACGACGGAACGAGGCGTTCCCGCCGAGAACGTTGCGCACCCGGACCAGGCCCGCCGGCAGGCCCCGGTACGTGCAGCCCACCACCCAGTCGAACTCCTCGGGGAACCAGGCGGGCCGCCGCCCCGACGCCCAGATGGGCATCGTCCGGCCGCCCACGGCCATCACCCGAGGGTCGGCGTAACCCTCGGCGAAGCGGCGCAGCCAGTCCCGTTCGGCAACGGCGTCGTCGTCGAGGAAGGCGATGACCTCGCCGTGCGAGGCCGCGATGCCGGTGTTGCGGCCGGCGGACAGCCCACGGGGGCCCGCGTTGGCGAGCACCCGCACCTCGTCGGCTTCCTTGTACTCCTTGGCCAGCCGCTCCAGCAGGGCCGGGTTGTGGTCGACGACCAGCAGGGTCTCCAGAGCGGGCCGGGACTGTGACCGCACCGACGAGACCGCGGCGAGGATGTCCTCCCAGCGGTCCTCGGTGTAGACGCAGATCACGACGGAGACGTCGAGATCGCTCAAGACACCTCTCCCCGCACCGAGTCGAGGAGCGGCGAATGATGTTCCTGCCGACGCAGCTCCTTGCGGTTGGACCGCTCCTTGAGGATCACCTTCAGCACCCGGATCCCGTCCCGCACGGCCCGCAGGTTGCTGGTGCCGTGGATACGGAGGTACTCGTGGCTGGGTATCTCCTGCACCTTCAGGCCCGCCTTGACGACCCGGATGTTGATCAGGGTCTCGATCTCGAAGCCGGTGCAGTCGAGGGAGATCTTGTCGAGGCAGTGCCGCCAGAAGGCGTTGTAGCCGTAGCAGAGATCGGTGTAGCGGGCGCCGAACTTGCGGTTGACGGCCGTGCACAGGGCCCAGTTGCCGAGCTTGCGGATGAAGGTCATGTCGTCGGTGCCGCCGCCGTTGGCGAAGCGCGAGCCCTTGGCGAAGTCCGCGCCGGAGACCAGGGCGGAGACGTACGACACGATCTCGTTGCCGTCCGCCGAGCCGTCCGCGTCCACCATCACGATGATGTCACCGGTGCACGCCTCGAACCCGGTGATCAGGGCGTCCCCCTTGCCCTTGCCCCGCTGCTCGACGACCTTGACCTTGGGCCACAGCTCGCGGGCCACTTCGACGGTGCCGTCCGTGGAGTTGCCGTCCACGAGAACGACTTCGTGGATCCAGTCGGGAAGCGTCTTGAAGACGTAGGGAAGGTTCTCCGCCTCGTTCATGGCGGGGATCACCACGCTCACCGGCGGCGCGATGGCCAGGTGAGTGGAGATCGGCCGGTACTTGTCGGCGGTCGACGGCCCGTGATTCGTGGCCGCCGGCCGAAGAACTGAACTCATGAGTCTTGGTCCCTCTCGTCCGGTGGACCGCCCGCCCCCGGGCGGTCCGGCTCTGTATCCGGTTCGAAAGGGGGGTTCACGCCTGTGGCATGACGAGATGGAGCTACGTGCACGCCGAGGCGAGCTGGCAAAGCTGGCCGCCTGCCGCAGGGCGGCAGCCGGTCGCGCGGCACGACTCGGTCACGGTCACCGAGCACGGCACCCCCCTACCGCGCCCCGCCCCGGCAGCCATCGCGGTCCTGAGCCCTCCCCTGGAGCCGCTGGAAGATGGTCCGATGCGGGTGAGATGTACGACGGTATTGACGATTGAACCCATATGGCAAGGCCTGGAACCAGGCCTCACGTTTTTGTTGGTTTGACCGTTACGCAACTTAGAAGGAGTAGGAGACAGCTGATCGCGGTTACGGCGATGATCCCGCCGCGCCACGACCAGCGATGGACGGCCAACATGCCCTGTGCCACGAGCATGTCGAGGACGACCGCGCCCGCGAGAGCGGTGAGGACACGGCCGAATCGTTCCAGCCCGCGCAGCGCCGCCCAGATGGCGGTCGCCGGTGCCGCGAGGAGGAAGAACAGGGTGCACGGTCCGCGCAGGGGTGAGTCCGCGTCAACGAGTGCGAGCAGCGCACCGAAGGCCCCAACGGCCGTCGCGGCGCCCGCGAGCAACGGTGACAGGTCCCCCTCCGGGCCCTGCCGCGCCTGCTCGACGCCGTCGGACGAAGGCGTCTTGACGCGTCTTCTGATGTGGATCGTCTGCATTGGCGACTTCGCCCCCCAGCGCGCCGGATGCCAGTCTTCAATGTCGCTCAGCGCAAGAGGGGGCGTCAAGGGACCAAAGGGCCTACAGCCGTTTCTCGCGCATTTCTGAACAAATATTCCATCCAGACCGTTCGCAACCGGAAGTTGAGGACTTTTCAACAGTCTTGACATGGACACTTCCCATCAACACGCGTAGTTGGTACGACGGTTATGGCAGAGATCCTGCTAAAGGGAGGTTCCATGAGACGTTCCCGAATTGCCGTTTTCGTGAGCTCGATCCTCCTCGCCGCCGGCACGGCCCTCACCGGGGCCACCGCGGCGCAGGCGTCCCAGCAGGCCGCCACCGGCGGCTATGTGGCCCTCGGCGACTCCTACTCCTCCGGGGTCGGCGCGGGCAGCTACCTCAGCGCCAGCGGCGACTGCAAGCAGAGCACCAAGGCCTACCCCTACCTGTGGGCGGCCGCGCACTCACCCTCGACCTTCGACTTCAAGGCCTGCTCGGGCGCCCGTACGGGTGATGTCCTGGCCAACCAGCTCGGCACCCTCAGCTCCGCCACCGCGCTCGTCTCCATCACGATCGGCGGCAACGACGCCGGCTTCGCCGACGTCATGACCACCTGCGTGCTCCAGTCCGACAGCACCTGCCTGTCCCGGATCAACACCGCCAAGGCGTACGTCGACTCGACGCTGCCGGGCCGGCTCGACAACGTCTACTCGGCGATCAGCGCCAAAGCCCCGAACGCCCACGTCGTCGTCATCGGCTACCCCCGCTTCTACAAGCTCGGCACCACCTGCCTCGGCCTGTCCGAGACCAAGCGGACGGCCATCAACGGTGCCGCCGACTACCTGGACACCGCCATCAACAAGGCCGCGGCCAATCACGGCTTCGCCTTCGGCGACGTCCGCTCCACCTTCACCGGCCACGAGATCTGCTCCGGCAGCTCCTGGCTGCACAGCGTGAACTGGCTCAACATCGGCGAGTCGTACCACCCGACCGCGTCCGGCCAGTCCGGCGGCTACCTGCCGGTCCTCAACGGCGCGGTCTGATCACTGGGAGGGTGACGCCGAAGTACTGGGGGAGGCCCCGCCCGTAGGGGTCTCCGCCTGGCAGGTCAGCGAGAACGGCACCGAGTTGGACGTGGCGTGCACGGGATCGCGCACCTCCACACCGATCACGTCCTGGAACGTGCCACTGCTGTCGCGGGTGGTGATGAAGTTCCTCTCCTGCTGCGTCCGGCCGCCACCGGCCGGGAAGGAGAGCGTCTTCCACTCCCCGGACAGCGAGCCCTTCTGCGTCACCCAGCGGTACGTCACCGTCGCCGGCACCCGGCCCACCGTGAAGGTCGCCGTGAACGCCGGCGCCCGGGACTTGTCCGGGGGGCAGGTCCCGGAGTACGTGGTGTTCGTCCCCGCCAGCGTGACGCGCACGGACTGGGGCGTACTCGACTTGCTCGCGCTCGCGCTCGCGCTCGGCGTCGGGCTCGTCGGGGTCGTGCCGGCCCCGGGGTCCGTGGCGGGCGCCGAGGTCCGGGTCCCCGAGCGGGGACTGCCGGCGTCGTCCGGGTTCTTGCCGCCACCGTCGCGGTGGAGCAGGGCGTACGTCAGCCCCGCGACGGCCAGCGCCAGGACGACCACGCCGACGACCAGCACGAGACCGGCGCGGCGGTTGCGCTCCGGCGGCCCGGCGTCCGTGGCCGTGGTGCCCGGACCGGGCACCGGCCGGGTTCTCGCCGCGCTCGGATAGGGCATCGGCGGGGTCGGCGACACCGGCTCCTGGAAGGCCGCGACCGTCGGCGCGTACGGCGACGCCAGGGCGCCGTCGGCGCTCGGCGTGCCCCCGGCCGCCACGATCCGCAGGTCCTGCTCGGCCCGGCCGGCCGCGATCCGCTCGGCCGGCTCCTTGCGCAGCAGCCCCTCGATCACCGGGGCGAGCGGCCCGGCCCGGTGCGGCGGCGGCAGCTCCTCGTCGACGATGGCCCGCAGGGTGCTCAGCGGGGTGGCCTGGCGGAAGGGGGAGTTGCCCTCGACGGCGGCGTACAGCAGCACACCGAGCGACCACAGGTCGGACTCGGGGCCCGGCGTGCGGCCCAGCGCCCGCTCCGGCGCCAGAAACTCGGGCGAGCCGATCACCTCGCCGGTCATCGTCAGCGCCGAGCTGCCCTCGACCTGTGCGATGCCGAAGTCGGTGAGCACCACCCGGTCGTCGTTGGAGAGCAGCACGTTGGCGGGCTTCACGTCCCGGTGCAGCACGCCGGCCTCGTGCGCCGCCCGCAGCGCGGACAGCACCTCGGCACCGATGTGCGCGGCCCGCCGGGGCTCCAGCGGACCCTCGGCGTCCAGGAGCTCCGCCAGCGAGATGCCGCGCACCAGCTCCATGACGATCCAGGGGCGGCCGTCCTGCGTCGCCACGTCGTACACCGTGACGACGTTGCGGTTGGCGACCCGCGCGGCCGCCCACGCCTCGCGCTCCAGCCGGGCGTACATCCGTTCCACGTCCGAGGCCGCCAGCCCGGCGGGCGCGCGTACCTCCTTGACGGCGACCTCACGGTGCAGCACTTCGTCGCGGGCCCGCCACACCGTTCCCATGCCGCCCTCGCCGAGAGGGGACAGCAGACGGTAGCGGCCCGCGATCAGACGTTCACTGCCAGGGTCTTCGGACACCGACGCCCCCCACGGCATCTCACCTGAGTCATTCACAAAGTAACTCATCCGAGTGCCGAAGCCGCCCCCTTGAGGACCAGACCGGCCCCCAAGACCACCACGACCAGGGCGGACGCCAGCGGTGCGCTCCTGCGCACCAGGGTCGCCAGGGGATGCGTGGTCCAGCGTGGACGGTTGTCCAGCACCCGACTCATTCCCGTACCCAGCTTCACGACGGCGAACCCGGCCGCGGTGAGGGTCAGCGCCAGCCCGACGCCGTAGGCGACGACGAGCAGCAGACCGAACCACGCCTGGCCGAGGGCCGCGGCGCCGACCAGGACGACGACGGCGGAGGGGCTGGGCACCATGCCGCCGGCGAAGCCGAGGAGGAGGGTGCCGCGGAGGGTGGGGGCGGTGGAGTGCGTGTGGGTGAAGCCGCCGTGGGTGTGCTCGACCTCGTGCGAGTGGTGGGGGTGGTGGTGATCGTGGGCGTGGTCGTGACCGTCACCGTGGTGGTGCCCGTGCTCGTGTCCGTGCGCGTGCTCGTGCCCGTGGCTGGGGCCGTGATCGTGATCGTGGTGGCCGTGCTCGGCCGGGGCCGGGGCACCGTGGGCGCCCACCAGCTCCAACTGCCGATCCGGGGCGGCTTCTCGCGGGGAACGGTGGTGGTGCGCGTGTCCGTGCGCGCGGTTGCGCCAGGCTCGGCGTACGAGGTTCACGCCCGCCGCCAGCACCAGGACGCCGCTGGCCAGGCCCAGCCAGGCGATGACCGAGGGCGTGGCCGCCGAGCCGGCCGTGACCAGCAGGCCCAGGGCGACCACGCCCAGGGTGTGGGTGACGGTCACCGAGGCGGCCAGCGGCAGGACGTCCTTCAGGCGGGCCCTGCCGCCCCGGGCCGCCGCCGTCGCCGCCATCAGGGTCTTGCCGTGGCCCGGGGCGAGCGCGTGCATCGCGCCCAGCACGATCGCGATCAGCAGGGCGAGCGCGGCGAAGCCGGCGGTGAGGTGGTGGCGGGCGACGAGGTTGTTCAGGGCCTCGGTCCAGCGGTCGGCACCGCGGGGCAGCACGGAGGCCGCGGGTGCGTCCTGCCGGTCCGCGGCCAGGGCCGGCCCGCCGGCCCGCACCCGCAGGGAGGCGGAGGAGGTGTCGGCGGGGGAGGAGAGCAGCTCCTTCGGGTACGTGGTGAGCTCGTGCGAGACGGACTTCTTCGGTACGTCCGTCGCGGTGAGCGTCATCCGGTCCCCGCGCGCCGTGATCTCCCGCCAGCCGGGGCCGGTGGAGGCGCCCGCGCTGTGGAAGCCGAGGCTCACCGTGTCGCCCTCGGGCAGCGGTGCCGTCAGCCGGCACTCCACGCGGAGGGTGTGCAGGCCCGCCTGGCCGGGCCGCAGCCGGGCTGTGGCACTCACCGAGGTGAGCGTGGTGGCGTGGCCGTCGGCCTCGGCCCTGCTGTCCCTGGCCGCCTTCTCGCACCGCTCCTTCGCCCATGCGGCCATGCCGAGCCGCGCGATGTCGGGCTTGGCCTGGGTCGCCGGGATCTCGGCGAGGTCCTCGACGTGGTCGACGCGCAGCTCACCCGGGGCGGCGACGAGGCCGTCGTAGCGGTTGACCGTGAAGTTGCCGAGAGGGTGCGCGCTCGCGCCGGTGGAAGGAACCAGCGCGAGCGCGCATGCCGCCGTGAGGACGGCGGCACCGGAGGCGAACAGACGACGGCAGTTCACTTGGTCGCCTCCAGGCTCTTGAGCGCCTTACGTGCCTCGCGGGAGCCCAGGGGCGAGAAGCCGGGGTTCAGCTTCAGCGCCGCCTCCAGGGAGGTGCGGGCGTCCTTCGCGTGGCCGGTGGCGCGTTCGATCATGCCTCGGTGGTAGAGGAACGAGGCGTTGCGGTAGCCGGTCGCGGTGGCCTGCCTGGCGTAGGGCAGAGCCTGTGCGTCCTTGCCGTTGACGTGCAGCGCCCAGGCCAGGGCGTCCGCGGTGTGCACGGTGTGCCGGCGGGCCCACTCGGCGCGGGCGGCACGCAGGGCCGCGGCCCCGTCGCCGTGGTCGGCGGCCGCGAGGGCGGTGTCGAGGTCGGCGTTGACGCCGTTGGCACGGGCGAGGGCGATCCAGGCGTCGACGAGGGCGTACTGGTCGTGGGCCTTGGCCCGGTCGCCCTCGGCGCCGCGGTCCTCGTAGAGCTCGCCGAGCTGGACGAGCGGCTGCGGCAGCGGATAGCGGGCGACGACCTGCTCCATGCCCTCGATCGCGGCGGCCCGGTCGCCGCTGCCGTACTGGGCGAGGGCGCGGCCCTCGAGCGCGGGGAGGTAGTTCTCGTCGGCGGCGAGGGCGCGGGCGTAGTAGGTGAGTGCCGTCTTGTAGTCGCCCTGGTTCCAGGCGAGCTGACCGAGCTGGGCGGCGACGTAGGAGATGTCGCCGGGGGTGGTGGAGGTGGCCAGGGCCTGCTCCAGGACCCGGCGGGCCGTCTTGACGTCTCCGCGCAGTTCGTGGACGTACGCGTACCGGGTGAAGACCGGGACGCCCGGGCGGCGCGAGTCGGCGGTGTCGGCGGCCTTCGACGCGTCGGTGTAGCGGCCGAGTTCGACTAGGGCGTCGATACGGGAGGAGAGGGCGTTCTGGCTGTAGGGGTTCTCCGCGAGTACCTGGTCGGCGTACTTCAGGGCGTTCTTGAAGTCGTGCCGGGCGGCGGCGAGGGCGGCCTGTCCGGTGACGGCCTGCTCGTTGCCGGGCCTCAGGGCCAGGGAGCGCTTCAGCGCCTTCTCGGCCTGCGGATAGCGGGAGGGGTCGCCCTTGGTGCGGGCCTGCTCCACGTAGGCGAGGCCGAGGGTGGCCCAGCTTCCGTAGTCCCGTGGCTGCGCCCGCAGTTGGGTCTGCAGGGCGGCGATGCTTGAGTCGATGTCCCCGCTGTTCAGCAGCGTCGGCGACATGGCGTTCGGCGCGGCGGCGACGGTGGTTCCCCCGTGGTCCCGGATGGCGCCGTAGGCGATGGAACCGCCGGTGAGCGCGATGGCCAACAGAGCTGCCACGCCCGCCAGTTGTGCCGTTCGCCAGCGCCGGCCGGCGGCGGCGACCCGGCGCACTGCGGCGACACGTTCGTCGGGGGCGGCCGTCGACTCCGTTTCCGTCGACTCCGGTTCGGCGACGTCCTCAAGGGGCGCGAGGAACTCCGTGACCGGCCCGGACAACCCCGCAGACGAGGAACTGTCCGTCCCGCCCCTTTCCGCGGAGCGGTCGTCCGGCTCGCTGTCGTTCGTGTGCGGGGCCATGCCCTCTCCTCAAGTGCCGTGCGGTGAAGGGAAGTCGTGGGGCGGCGCGGCCCGCACCGTGGGGGATGGATTCGTGCGGGCCGCGCCAGTCTGTGAGCGGGCCGCGGACCGGGCGGCGCCGCTCCGAAGAACCGCCCGGTCCGCCGTAGGGGGTGGCCTAGTAGACCCGGCTCCGCATCCGGCGCCACCACATCAGGCCGGCGCCGATCAGGGCGATGCCCGCCGCGCCGCCGCCCGCGGAGGCGGCGATCAGGCCCGTGTTGCCCATACCGCCGGAGCCGGACGGCTGCAGCGCGTCGCCGAGCTGGTTCTTGACGTCGCTGCCGCTGCTGACGCCCTTGGCGGTGGCACCGCGGGAACCGGCGGTCGGGTTGGCCAGGTACGGGAAGTACTTGCCGAAGCCCTTGTCGTTCGCGTTCACCGCGTCGCCCAGGTCGTTCTTGGACCCGACCAGCTCGCCCTCCACGACCTGCAGGGCCTCGTCGATCACGTCGTCGGTGAGGCGACGGCCGTTCGGGAAGCCCGCGTTGTCACCGTCGAGAACACCGAGCCGCTTGGGGCTGGCGGCCGGCTTGATCGAGGTGTTCAGGCGCAGCTCCTCCGCCGGCTTCACGTACGGCGGCTGGTTGAGGCCCTTGACGCCCTTGAGGAACACGTCGACGAGGTCGTTGCGCGGCTCGGACGGCGCCTTGATCTTGTAGATCGACTCGATGAGCTTCGGCAGCTCGGGGTTGGTCACGTTCTTCAGGAACTGCCCGTCCTCCCACGGCGAGGACGCGTTGAACTTGTCCTTGTCCTTCAGTGGGTTGACGACCTCGTTGACCAGCGGGTTGCCCAGGCGGGAGACCTGCTCGTAGTAGCCCTGGGCGTTCCTGCGCTGAGTCGTCGCCCAGACGCCGATCACCGGCTGGTTCTTGGACTCGGTGAGCATGTCGGTGGGCAGCTGCAGGGCGATGGAGTTGACGTTGTAGCCCTTGAGCGTGTCCCGGCCGACCTCGGAGAGGTTCCCGCCGTACAGCAGGTCGAAGACGCGCAGGTCCGCGAAGAACGGGTCGTCGGCCTGGCCGGCGAAGGTCTCGCCGCCGTTGGAGAGCTTGTAGATCGCCTGCTCGCGCAGCTTGTTGTAGTCGGGCATCGACGCCTTGCCGACGTTCGAGGGGGCGACCGGGATGTCGTCGGCGAGCCTGGTCTTCGACACGACCTTCTGGTGCTTCAGCTTGACCAGGTCGATGTCGTACGTCTGCGTGACGTTGAGGTCGGGGTCGGTGAGGTTGCTGACCACGCCCGTGTTGTAGAGGAACGACTTCTTGTTCTTCGTCTGCGTGCGGAAGGTGTAGCGCAGCAGCAGTTCGCCCTGCGCGTCACCGTTGTTGTCGATGTGGATGTCGTACTGGGCGTCGTCGGCGAACTGGAAGAAGTTCGGGCCGCCGGCCGGGTCCTCGAAGGGGATGAAGTTCGCGATGATCGTCGTCGTGTCCGGCTTGTCCGGGCTGACGAACGCGTACAGGTCCGTGTTGTCGTACTGCGGTTGCCCCGAGATGAGCGGGGCCTCCCGGTGGCTGGAGGCGGAGGCCGCCCCCGGTTCGAGCGTGGCCACGCCGGCGGCCGCGAGCCCGCCGGCGGCCAGCGCACCAGCTATGAGGGTCGCGATGCCCCTGCGTCCCGCGCCGCTCCTGGAGTCAGTTGTCATGCCGTCCGTCCTCAGTCCCAACTTGCCTGACGAACGCTGATTCGGAGCGGTCGACAGGGTGGATTGGTGGAATCCCAAACGTCTTTACGGCGGAGCCCTGATCTTGTTTCAGTCGAAGCACGATTCTTCTTTCGTCGCGCGCCGACCCGCGTTTCGGGGCTGCTGATCCGTAACCCCATCCGGAGGTGCGTTCGTTGCGAATGCCTGGTGTGACGGGACGGGGCCCATGCGGCCGGGGAGGGGACCGAGTGGAGGCGGACGAGCTTCTGGTACTCGTGGCAGGCGGCGACCAGAAGGCATTCGAGGAGCTGTACGGCCTGGTGTCCGGTCCGGTGTTCGGACTGGTGCGCCGGGTGGTGCGGGATCCGGCGCAGTCGGAGGAGGTGGCGCAGGAGGTGCTGCTCGAACTGTGGCGGTCGGCGGCGAAGTTCGACCCCGGCCGCGGCAGCGCCCTGTCCTGGATCCTCACCGTGGCCCACCGCCGGGCCGTGGACCGGGTGCGCAGCGCCCGCGCGGCCGTCGACCGCGAGCAGCGCGAGGCCCGCCGGGCCCACCACCCTGCCTTCGACCACGTCACCGAGGAGGTCGAGGCGGGGCTCGAACGCGAGTGGGTGCGCCGCTGCCTGGACCGCCTCACCGCGCTGCAGCGCCAGTCCGTCACCCTCGCCTACTACGACGGCTACACGTACCGTGAAGTGGCCGAACGGCTCTCCCTGCCACTGGGGACCGTCAAGACCCGGATGCGCGATGGCCTGACCCAGCTGCGCAAGTGCCTGGGAGGTGTCGCATGAGTCTGCTCGACCGTATGCTCCGTCGCGAGGATCTGCACTCGCTCGCGGCGCCCTACGCGCTCGACGCGCTGGAGCCGGCCGAGCGGGTCCGCTTCGAACGGCACCTCAGGACGTGCGCCGGATGTGCCGCCGAGGTGCGCGCCCTGTCCGAGGACGCCGTCCGGCTCGCCTGGTCCACGGCCGCCCCGCCGCCGGCCGCGATGCGCGACCGGGTGCTGGCCGCCGTACGCGCGACCCCGCAGGAGCCGGCGCCGATTCCGGAGCACACCCCCCAACTTCCCCCGCACGTCTGGGGCACGCAGCCACCGCCGGCACGCACCCGTGCGCCCCGTGAGCGCCGCCCGTTCTTCGTCCCGCTCGCCACGGCGACGGCCGCCGCGGCCCTCGTGGTCGCCTCCCTCTTCGCCGTGCAGGCCAGGCAGACCCAGGACAGGCTGGACGCCGCGCAGTCCCAGTCACGTGAGATCAACCACGTTCTCGCAGCTCCCGACGCGCGCGCGACGACCGGTGAGGACGCTCAGGGCCGAAGTATCGGAGTGATCGCTTCCGCATCCCGCGGCCAGGCGATCGTCACCCTCAGCGGATACGCCGATCCGGCCGGCGGGCGGGTGCACCAGCTGTGGCTCATGCGCCCCCATGCCCAACCACGCTCCTTGGGCCTGTTCAAGGGCGGCGACACGCCCTTGGTCGCCACCGGTCTCAACAAGTCCGCCGCGTCACTCGCTGTGACCGTCGAACCCGACGGGGGCTCACCTCGGCCCACCAGCCAGCCCATTGTCCAACTCGCCCTGAAATCGGTCGGATTCGGAGAGTAATGAAGGAGGGGTCGTCAACACCCTTACGGGGAAGGTGAATCCTGTGACCGCGATACACGAGTGCCCGGTCGGGGCGATAGGGTTACCCTGCCCGGGCCGGGTGGACTCGTACGGGTGGGGAGTGACATGGAACAGATAACAGTGCGCAGCAGGGCCAGGGTCCCTGCGATCACCTGCGGGAGCAGCGCGACCAGTTCGCGCCTCGACCGCCATCTCTCAGTGCTGGCGGGCCCCGCCGTGCCGCAGCAGAAGACGGCCGAGGCGACCTCGCTGATGCGTGAGCTGACCGCGCGTGACGCCACGCAGACCCGCAGCGACAGGGGTGCGCGCGTCCGCCGCGTGTCGCTCTTCGCACCGCTGCGCCGGCTGACCCGCTCGCTGTTCGGCGGGCGCTGAGCCGTATCGGCGTCACGGTGTCCCGTGCGGTGCGTCCCGCCGCGGAGGGCGTCTTCGGTACGTTCCACCCGCTCGGTACCGAAGACAACCCCCCGCCCGCTCGCGGTCGTTGAGGTCACCGCCCCCCGTACGCGTACCTCCGCACCGCGAGGGGCATGAACACCGCGATCAGCACCAGGCACCACGCCAGTGATCCGGCGATCGGATGCGTCACCGGCCACGCGCCGCCCGTCGGCACCGGCGCGTTGCCGAACAGGTCCCGCAGTGCCGTGGCGACCGCACTGATCGGGTTCCACTCGGCCGCCGTACGCAGCCACCCGGGCAGACCGGCGGTCGGGATGTAGGCGCTGGACAGCAGCGGCAGCAGGAAGGTCGCGCCGCCCAGCTGGCCGGCCGCCTCCTCGTTCCGGGTGAGCAGCCCGAGGAAGATGCCGATCCACGTCGCGGCGAACCGGAACAGCAGCAACAGCCCCACTGCTCCCACCGCTTCGAACACTCCGCCCTCGACGCGCCAGCCCACCGCGAGCCCCACCAGCAGGAACGGCACCGTCCCGGCCGCCGTCACCACCAGGTCCGCCACGGCCTGTCCGAGCGGCACGGCCGACCTGCTGATCGGCAGCGTCCGCAGCCGGTCCATGACACCTCGGTGCGTGTCCTGGGCCGCCTGGAACATGCCGGTCATGATCCCGCCCGCGGCGGTCGCCACCAGCAGCCCCGGCACCAGGAAGGACCGGTACTCGCGGCCCGGCACCGCCAGCGCGCTGCCGAAGACGTAGCCGAAGAACAGCAGCATGCTGATCGGCATCGTCTGGGTCAGGATCAGCAGTCCCGGGTTGTTCCGCATCCGCCGCAGCTGCCGTCCCAGCAGCGCCGTCCCGTCGTACGCCACTGTGCTCATGCCGCGCGCTCCTCGTCCGTCCCGGTCCCCGTCAGTCGGAGAAAGGCCTCGTCCAGCGTCGGCGGCCGCAGGCTAACGTCGAGCAGCGGCACCCCCGCCGCGTCCAGCTCGCGCACCAGGCGTGGCAGGGTGAGCGTGTCGTCGCGGGTGACCGCGCCGACCGCGCCCCGCTCCGGGTCGAACGTCGGCTCGGCACCGGTGAGCCGGTCGAGGACCGCGGCTGCCCGCACCATCACGTCCGCGTCGGCGACGACGACCTCGACATACGCGCCGACGAGCGCCTTGAACTGCGCGGGCGACCCCGTGTGCGCCACCCGCCCCCGGTCCACCAGGGCTATGTCGTCCGCGAGCCGGTCGGCCTCCTCCAGGTACTGCGTGGTCAGCAGCACGGTCGTGCCGTCGCCGGTGAGTTCGCGCACGGCGTCCCAGATCAGCGCGCGGCTGGCCGGGTCGAGCCCGGTCGTCGGCTCGTCCAGGAACAGCACCTCGGGACGGCGGATCAGGCTCGCCGCGAGGTCCAGCCGGCGGCGCATCCCGCCCGAGTAGGAGGACGCCGGCCGGTCGGCGGCCTCGGCCAGCCCGAACCGGTCGAGGAGCTCGCCGGCCCGCTGCCCCGGCGCGCGCACCCGGTGCAGCCGTCCGAACAGGCACAGGTTCTCCCGGCCCGTGAGATCGCCGTCGACCGACGCGTTCTGCCCGGTGACGCCGATGCTGCGGCGTACGGCCGCCGCCTCCCGCACCAGGTCGTGCCCTGCGATCCGCGCCGAGCCGGCGTCCGGCCGCAGCAGCGTCGTCAGCAGCCGTACGGCGGTCGTCTTGCCCGCCCCGTTGGGCCCGAGGACACCGCAGACCGTGCCCTGGGCCACCGCGAGATCCAGCCCGCGCACCGCGTGCACCTCGCCGAACCTCTTCTCCAGACCTTCACTAAGTACAGCGTACGTAGTTGCCATGCTCCGACCATAGCGCACTACGTACGGTGTACGTAACTACGATGGTGGGCGAGGTGATGATCGATGGCGGGCCGAGCGGCGGTACCCGAAGTGATCTGGGCCCGGCCCGAGCGGGCGGGGCGCGGGCCGAGGCCGGCGTTCACGCGGGCCGACATCGCGGCGGCGGCGGTGAGAATCGCCGACGAGGGGGGCCTGGACGCGGTGTCGATGCGGCATGTCGCGGCCGAACTGGGCTGCGGCACGATGTCGCTGTACAACTACGTCCCCCGTAAGGAGGACCTGTACGAGCTGATGGTGGACGCGGTCAGCGCCGAGCACGAGGAGTGGGAGCCGTCGGGGGACTGGCGGGCCGACATGATGCGGGTGGCCCGGCAGACCCGTGAGCTGATGCACCGGCACCCGTGGCTGCCCCGTCTGATGTCGCCCGTTTACGGGTTCAGCCCCAACGCCCTGCGGTACCTGGAGCACTGCCTGGCCTGTCTGGACCCGCTCGAGGACATGAAGTACGGCATGAAGATGCAGCTGATCGGGCTGCTGAACGGTGTCGTGACGATGTACGTCGTCAACGAGCTGGCCACGGCCGAGCGGACCCGGAACCTGCCGTGGTCGGAGGAGCAGGAGAACGCGGTGCGGATCGCGTATCTGGGCAGTCAGGTCGCGAGCGGGGCGTATCCGCGCATGGCCGCGGCGTTCATGGAGGACCCGGGGCCGATCGACCTCGACGCGGTCTTCGACATGGCGCTGGCGAGGGTGCTCGACGGGTTCGACCCTGAGCGGTAGCGCTCCGCTGGGGGTGCCGGGAGGGGTTGTTGGTCGTCCGCGGCGCCGTCGTGGCTGGTCGCGCAGTTCCCCGCGCCCCTGGGGGGTGAGGCTGGGCGGCGCTTGGCGGGAGGGGTTGTTGGTCGTCCGCGGCGCCGTCGTGGCTGGTCGCGCAGTTCCCCGCGCCCCTGGGGGGTGAGGCTGGGCGGCGCTTGGCGGGAGGGGTTGTTGGTCGTCCGCGGCGCCGTCGTGGCTGGTCGGGCAGTTTCCCGCGCCCCTGGGGGGTGCTCAGATCAGGGTGAACTGGCCCTCGGGGCCCTCCTCGTGGTGGTCCAGGACCGAGGCCGGTCGGTGTGCCGCCTCCGGGGCGGGGAGGACGCCTGCCTTGCGCAGGTCCGCTGCCGTGATCGGCGACGTCACCGTCAACTCCTGCTGCTGCGGCCGCAGTTCCGCCAGCAGGGCCAGGACCGTGATCAGTTCCAGCAGCTCCGAGGTCCAGGTCTGGGGCCAGGTCGCCGGGCGGATCGCGGACAGGGTACCGGGCTCGGCCCCCGCGGTCCGGACCGTGAACCAGTGCTCCAGGACCCGTACCCCCGCCGCCTCGAAGTCCCAGGCCTCGGGCGGTACGGGGGAGATGCGGCCCTCGTCGAGCAGCAGGGTCTCCTCGTCGCGGTCGTAGTCGACGGTGAGCGGGCGTGCGGGCAGCGGGGCGCGGACGTACGGGCGGCGGCCGCCCGGCAGCCTGGGACGGTCGCCGTCGCGGCGCATCAGCCACAGCAGCCGACGGCCCAACTCGACGCCGTGCGACCAGAGTTCCGCGTCCTCGGTGAGCGGGACGGTCAGGTCCGGCCGGACGACCGCCATGATCCAGGCGAGGGCGTCCGGCGGGGTGGGCGGATGGCCGAGGCGGGTGCCCAGATGGTCCAGCAGCCCCTGCGTCAGATTGGGCTCCGTACCACCTGGGCGGCGGTACAGGGGGCGGATGCGGCCGGGGCGCAGCAGCGGGAGGCGGGACGTGGCCAGCAGGGGTGAACCGCCCGTCTCCGAGGGCGTCTCGACCACGAAGACCTGGTGCTCGTCCGCGACGCGCCACAGCTCGGGGCGGGCCGTGTCGATCAGGCGGTGGTCGGGGATCAGCCACTGCTCGTCGAAGGGGGCGTGCAGGACGCGCACCGGCTCGGGGCACGGGCCGGCCGCACGCAGGAGCTTCTCCGTGCCGCTCGACTGGCCCGGGAGTTGCCCCACCGCGGAGTGCAGCGTGCGTGAGCGCGTCGGCTCGAACAGGGCCTCCCGCTCCGGTCCGTCAGCCTTGAGCAGGACGTCCCAGCGGGCCTTCAGGGATGCGGCGTCGGGGCCCGCCGGCCACCCCCGGCCCAGCCGCGGCGGTGCGACGGACCACGGCATGAGGTCCGCCAGCGGCGGAGCGTCGTCGTGCGTCACGCTGGGCATCGTACGACCTGCCACCGACGGTGAGGTCACGTGGCGTCCAGAGTCACCGTGAAGGAGAAGCGGTCCCCGCGGTAGTGGATGACCGCCACGTCCAGGACCCGTCCGGCGGCGTCGTACGTCACCCCCGTGTAGTGCAGGATCGGGCTGAGCAGCGGGACTTGGAGCAGCCGGGCCGTCTCGGGGTCGGCCAGCCGGGCCTCGACGGTGTCCGTGATGCGGCTGATGTCGGCCTGGACGACGTCCCGCAGCACCTTGGTCATGGGCCAGCGCACCAGGTCCGCCGGGTCGACGCGCGCTGCCACGTCCGGACGCACCCAGTTGCGGGCGTGGTTGGTCGGCTCACCGGTCTTCTCGTCGCTGCGCAGCCGGTGGTACGCGGCCACCTCGTCGATCTCCGGGAAGAACTCGGCGAGTTCGGGCGGCACGGGCGCGCTGCCGTGCGACAGCAGCTCGGTCGTCATGCCGGACTGCTGGGCCACGATCGCGTCCACCGAGCCCAGCAGCCGCACCGGGGTGCCCCGGCGGGCGTCCGGCTCGATGAAGGTGCCCCGGCGGCGGTGCCGGGTGATCAGCCCTTCGTCCTCCAGCTCCTTCAACGCCTGCCGCATGGTCAGCACGCTCACCCCGTAGTGCTCCGCCAGCTGTTCCTCGGTGGGCAGGCGGAGGGGGTCCTGGGGCGAACGGCCGAGTATCGAGGCCCGCAGGGACTGCGAGACCTGGTACCAGAGCGGCAACTTGCGGTTCAGGACGATCGAGTCCGGGGCGAAGGAGGTCACGGGGTTATCCGTACCGGTCGGCCGCGATCAGTGCAACGGGCGGAAGTGGCGTTCGAGGCCGTTCCACACGTCGTCGTAGTGCGGCTGCAGGTGCTCCGCGTGGGCCGCGTGCGCGGTGAGGGTGACCGGCCAGCGCGTCTCGAACATGAACGCGAGCCCGTCGTCGATCTTCTGCGGCTTCAGCTCGGCCGCGCTCGCCCGGTCGAAGGTCTCCCGGTCCGGGCCGTGCGCCGACATCATGTTGTGCAGCGAGCCCCCGCCGGGCACGAAACCCTCCGCCTTCGCGTCGTAGGCGCCCTCGATCAGCCCCATGTACTCGCTCATCACGTTCCGGTGGAAGTACGGCGGCCGGAAGGTGTCCTCGCCCACCAGCCAGCGCGGCGCGAAGACCACGAAGTCGACGCCGGCCAGCCCGGGGGTGTCGGAGGGGGCCGTCAGCACCGTGAAGATCGACGGGTCGGGGTGGTCGTAGGAGATGGTGCCGATGACGTTGAAGCGGCGCAGGTCGTAGACGTACGGGACGTGGTTGCCGTGCCAGGCGACGACGTCGAGGGGGGAGTGGTCGTACGTCGCCCGCCACAGGTTGCCGCAGAACTTGTTCACCACCTCCACCGGGCCCTCGACGTCCTCGTAGGCGGCGACAGGTGCCCGGAAGTCACGGGCGTTGGCCAGGCCGTTGGCGCCGATCGGGCCGAGGTCGGGGAGGCGGAAGGGGGCGCCGTAGTTCTCGCACACATATCCGCGGGCCGACTCGTCCAGCAGCTCCACACGGAAGCGCACCCCACGGGGAATCAGCGCCACATGTGCCGGCTCCACATGCAGCATCCCGAACTCCGTGTGCAGCAGCAGCCCGCCGCGTTCGGGGACGATCAGCAGCTCACCGTCGGCGTCGCTGAAGACGCGGTCCATGGAGGCGTTGGCGTGGTAGAGGTGCACGGCCATGCCGGTGCGCTGGGTCGCGTCGCCGTTGCCGCCGAGGGTCCACAGGCCGGCGAGGAAGTCGGTGCCGTCGGCCGGCTCCGGGAGGGGGTTCCAGCGCAGGCGGTTGGGGTCCGGGACGGCCTCCGTGAAGGGGGCGGTGCGGATCCAGCCGTTGTGCGTCTCCGTGAACGGCGGGTGCGCGGCGGAGGGGCGGATGCGGTAGAGCCAGGAGCGGCGGTTGGCGGCGCGCGGCTCGGTGAAGGCGGAACCGCTCAGCTGCTCCGCGTACAGGCCGAGGGGTGCGCGCTGCGGCGAGTTGCGTCCCTCGGGCAGGGCGCCGGGCACCGCCTCGGAGCCGTGCTCGTTGCCGAAACCCGACAGGTAGGTCAGTCCCTCGGCGGTCTTCCGCGCTCCCGCACGCTCGAACCCGCTCGCGCGGGTCGTACCCCCATCGCTCATGATCGCTCCCTTGCGACTCCGATTCCTATGCAACACCGTAGGATTGCGGTTTCCCGTGCGCAAGAGGTACATCGCTCCTCCTCTTCAGGGAGGAGCCGAACCAGCCTTCAGGGGGATCCGCCTGTCGGACCTGTGTTCTAGTCTCCGGGCATGTCGTGGACGCGGGGACTTCTCGCCGCGCTCGCGGTCTGCGTCCTGTTGCTGGCCGGATCCGTGGGCTGCGGCACCAGTGATGCACATGAGGGCGAGAACGGGGTGTCGACATCCCCCGTGGGCAAGGTCCTCGACGGCACCGACCGGGAGGGGCGGCATCTGCGCGAGGTGGAGAAGAAGGGCGCGCCCGAGGTCGGTATCGAGGTGCAGCCGGACACCGACGACACCTGGGACGTACGCCTGAGCGTGCACCACTTCCGCTTCTCGGCGGCCGACGCGAAACGGCGGGCGGTGGCCGGCCGCGGCTATGTACGGCTGTACGTCGACGGCCGGCCCGTCACCCGGCTGCGCTCGGCCGCCTACCGCCTCCCGGCCCGGCTCGTCCCGCGCGGCACCCACCACGTCACCGCCCGGCTGTACGCCGACGACGGCACGGCCTGGGCCGTGAAGGGCCGGCCCGTGCAGAGCACCGCCGACATCACGGCGTCCGAACCCTCGCCGAGCGACACGGCACAGCCGACCACCACGTCCGGCGCCTCGACGCACACGACGGACACGCACGGAATGAGTGCACCAGGCATCGATCTCCGTACCAGGGGGCGAGGTTCACCGGACCGCGTCGGAAAGGCATCATGAAACCCGTGCCCCACGCGACATCGCTACGCCGAGCGCCCGTGCAGCGGCGCAGCGCCGAACGGCTCACCAGGATTCTCGACGCCTGCGCCGACCTCCTCGACGAGGTCGGCTACGACGCCCTCAGTACCCGGGCCGTCGCCCTGCGCGCCGGTGTCCCCATCGGCTCGGTCTACCGCTTCTTCGGCAACAAGCGGCAGATGGCCGACGCCCTGGCCCAGCGCAACCTCGAACGCTTCACGGAGCACGTCACCGAGCGCCTGAAGGGCTCCGGTGAGGGCGGCTGGCGCACCGCGATGGATGCCGTCCTCGACGAGTACCTGTCCATGAAACGCACCGCGCCCGGCTTCTCCCTCGTCGACTTCGGCAACCAGATCCCGGTCGGCGCCCGCGACGCCGAACCCAACCACCGCGTCGCCGACCGCCTCACCGAACTGCTCTCCGGCTATCTCGACCGCGAGCCGGACGAGGACCTGCGCCGCAGCTTCCTCATAGCCGTCGAAACCGCCGACACCCTGGTCCACCTGGCCTTCAGGATGGCACCGGAGGGGGACGCGAAGATCATCGAGGAGGCACGCGAGATGCTGCGGGCCTATCTGGCGCGGGTGCTGGACTGAACAGCGCCTCCACGCCCGCCCGTTGCTAGGATGATCAGGCCCTTGATGCGCGCATGGGGGGACGCCATGGCTCGGGTGGTTTGCATTCACGGAATCGGCCAGCAGTACGCCGGGGAAAGCCAGTTGCACAGCGCATGGCACCCTGCGCTCGCCGACGGACTGCTGCGCGCCGGGGCCACCACCGCCCTCGCCCCGGACGACGTGCGCTGCGTCTTCTACGGTGACCTGTTCCGGCCGCCGGGCCGCACCCTCGCCGTGCAGGACCCGCCCCTGGACGCCTCCGACGTCGACGAGGGCTTCGAGACCGATCTCCTGCTGGCGCTGTGGGCCGAGGCCGCCCGTACGGACGAGGCCGTCCTGCCGCCCGACGCCCGGACCCTGGTCCGTACCGCGCACACCGTCCAGCGGGCCCTCAACGCCCTCAGCCGCTCACGGTTCTTCGCCGGTGTCGCCCTGCGCGGTCTGGTCCTCGACCTCAAACATGTCCGCGCCTACCTGTGCGACCCGGCCGTGCGGGACGCCGTGCAGCAGCGCGTCGCCGCCGCCGTGACCGCACGGACCCGGGTGATCGTGGGACATTCCCTCGGCAGCGTCGTCGCCTACGACGCCCTGTGCGCGAACCCCGGCTGGCCGGTGCGCGCCCTGCTGACGCTGGGCTCCCCACTCGGTATCCGCAACCTCGTCTACGAGCGGTTACCGCGCCCCGGAGCCTGGCCCGGGCCGGTGGAGGCCTGGACGAACATCGCGGACACCGGCGACGTCGTCGCCCTGGTGAAAGACCTGCGACCGCTGTTCGGCGACCGGGTCGTCTGCCACCTCGTCCACAACGGCAGCCGGGCCCACGATGTGACCCGCTACCTCGATACCCCCGAGGCCGGCCGAGCGGTGAACGATGGCTGCGGCGCCGCCTGAGCCGGCCGCACGCCGCTTCCTGATCGCCGCCGCCGTCACGGACGTCAGGGCGCACCCCGAGGCGGACCGTCCCGAACTCGCCGACGACGTACGGCGCATGGAGGAGCTGTTCCTGGGCGAGCTGGGATACGTCCCGGGCGCTCGGATCGGTCTCGATCCCACACTGGCCCAACTCGTCGGCGCCCTGCGCGCGTTCGCGAAGGCGCCGGAGCGGCGGCCGGACGACTACGTCGTGCTCTACCTGGCCACCCACGGGGTGACGGCCCCGCACAACGGACGCCACTACCTGTTGCTCCACGACAGCGACGCCCGCGACCTGAGGGGAACCGCGCTCCCCACCGAGGATTTGGTCGCGCACCTGTGGGAGGACACCGCGATCGAGCGGCTGCTGGTGCTGATCGACGCCTGCTACGCCGAGGAGGGCGCCGACAGCGCCCTGCGCACCGCGCTGGAGGCTCGCCGCTTCCGCGAACCGGTCACCGAGCACGGCAGCACCGGGCTGGTCCTCGTCTCCTCCTCCCGACGGAAGGAAGAGACCTACACCGGCGCCCTGTCCACCGCCTTCGATCGGGCGGTGCGCCGCCAGGCCACCGCGGGACACGCGCCGGCCCACATCAGCCTCGAACACGTCATGGCGGCCATCCACAACGACCCCGAGGTTCCGCGAGCCCAGCGCCCGGTGTGGTCCCTCACCCACGCCACCGGCGACATCCCCGCCTTCCTCCCCAACCCCCGCCACATCCCCGAGGCCGACGGACTCCGGCTGGAGGAGATCGACCGCATCGTGGCCCTCGGCGCCCGCGAACGCGGCGCTCGGGAGCAGGACATGCGGGGCTTCTTTCTGCCCCGGGCGCGGGGGACGGACGTACCCACCGAGGACGTCTGGCACTTCACCGGGCGGCACGCGGCGATCGCGGACGTCACCCGGTGGCTCGCGCCGGAGCCTGCCGAGGGGCGGCTGTGCGTGGTGACCGGGGACCCCGGCTCGGGCAAGTCGTCCCTGCTGGGCATGGTCGCGGTCCTCACCGACCCGGGCCGTTCGGCATCCGTCCCGCGCGCCGGGCTGCCCGCGCTCCTGCCCGGGCCCGGCGCGGTCGACGAACGGATCAACGCCAGTCACCGCTCCACCCGGCAGCTCCTCGACTCCCTGTCCGCGGCGGCGGGCTGTGCCGCCGAGTCGCTCGGGGCGCTCACCGCCCACCTTCAGACCCGCACCGCCCCGCTCGTCGTCCTCATCGACTCCCTCGACGAGGCACTCGCCCCGCACGAGACCGTCGACGAACTGATCACCCCGCTCACCGACCCCGAACGCCGCCTGCCGTTACGCCTGCTGGTGGGGGCCCGCCCGCACATCGCGCACCGCCTCCCCGCCGACGCCCCGCGCATCGACCTCGACTCCGAGCGCTACAGCGACCCCGAGGCCGTCCGCTCCTACGCCCGCAAGCTGCTGTGCCCGCACGGCTCCGTACTCGCGACCGCCGCGTCCGGTCTGGTCGACGCGATCGCCGAAGCCGTCGCCGAGGCCGCCGACCGCTCCTTCCTGGTGGCCCGCATCACCGCCCGCACCATCGCGCGTGAACCGTCTCCGCCCGACCCGTGGGACCCGCGGTGGCGCGAGGACCTCCCGCGGCTGCCGGGCGAGGCGATGGAACGCGACCTCGACCAGCGCCTGGGGACAGAGGCCGGGCGTGCCCGGAACCTGCTCCTCCCGCTCGCCTACGCGCAGGGCGCCGGACTGCCCTGGGGCGGCGTCTGGCCCCGCCTGGCCTCGGCGATCACCGGACGGTCCTACGACGACGAGGACATCGTGTGGCTGCGGCAGGCGGCGGGATCGTACGTGGTGGAGAGCGTGGAGGACGGCGGCTCGGTGTACCGGGTCTACCACCGGGCGCTGATCGAGTACCTGCGGGAGGGTCTCGACCCGCAGTGGGTCCAGCGGACGGTGACGGAGGTGCTGCGGAACGTCGAACACCCTTATGTACGGCGGTACCTCGCGCTGCACGCGGGGGAGGGCGCGGTGCTCGACTCGCTGGTGCAGGACGCCTCCTTCGTGCTCTCCGCAGAGCCGGGCCAGCTCCTCTCCTCCCTGCCCCGGCTGCGGACCGCCGAGGGGCGCCGGGCGGGGCAGGCCCTCCGCGACCTGGAGAGCATGCTGCGCGACCACGCGGGAGCGGGCCCCGAGCCCGAGGCGCGCGCCAGGCTGCGGCTCGGCGCCGTCTGCCACCGGGCCCGCACGCTGGCCGACTCGTGCGACAAGGGTGAGGGGGAGCTCCCCTGGCGGGCACGGTGGGCGGCCTGGAATCCGCACGAGGGCGTGCGGCGATACCCGGGGATGACCATCGGGGTGGGCAAGGGGATCGTGGTGCCGGGACCCGGTGGCGCCCGGTTCCTGGACCTGGTGGCACGGCAGGGGGCCACCTGGTACGACCTGGAGGACGGAGGCACCCGTGCGGCGTACCGCAGCGAGGCCGTCTGGTTCACCCGGACCCTGATGGCACCGCCTCAGCTGCCGGGCACGGTCGCCGCGATGACGGTCGACTCCGAGCCGGCGGTGCAGCGGGGACGCCTGGTGCAGCGGACGGGCTACGTGCGTCTGCTCCACCTTTGGGAAGGGTACGGCCACCAGACCTACGTGCTGCCGCCGAGCCCCGAGTACGACCTCGAGCCAGAGCGCAGGGTCCTGGAAACGCCGGAGCAGCTGGCCGTGCTCGCGGCAGCCGACGGCACCCCCGCGGCGGCGGTCCTGCGGCTGCGCGGCGGACACGTCCTGGTGCACGCCTTCGGACGGGCTCGCCACTATCCGCCGCTGTCCCGCAGACAGCGCCGTGCCCTGTACTCCTGGGAGATCGAGAGCTGGGAGGAACTGGCCGACAGGCTCACCGCGCTCGCTCCCGAGGCGTTGGCCCCGAACGGGCCGGGGGCCCGCGCCACCGCGTGCGCGGCGCCCGCGGGGCTGCCCGCGATGACGTACCTGCTGGGCCGCGAGGACGGCACCGTGCAGCGCCACGAGTACCCCGTGGAGCCGCTCGGCGAGCCGGTGACGACCGGTCACCAGGGAGCCGTCACCCACATCGACCTGGTCACCGGCCATCCGCAGGGCAGCCTGCTGGTCACCGCCGGCGCGGACCACACCCTCCGGCTCTCCCATCTCGTCACGGGCGCGCCCGTCCGCACCCTCCTGACGAGCGTGAACGCCATCGCCTCCTTCGGGGTGCGCCGGGTCGGTCGGCAGTGGATCGTCGCCGCCGTGACGTCCGACGGGCAGCTGCACCGCGTCGACCTCGACAGCGGACGCCCCATCGGCCTGCCGCTGCGCGTGGACGCAGGCCCGTCCGTCCAGCTGAGCACCTTCGGCCTCGGGCCGCACGCCTGCGTCTCCGTTCAGGGCGACACCCGCGGCCTCCAGCTCTACGACCTGGTGACCGGCGACCGGCTCGGCGGCCAGGTCCTCAGGCACTCCGCGGCTGCGGTGTGCCGGGCGGGCGGCACGGTGTGCGTCGGTGGCTCGGACGGGGTGGTAAGGCTGTGGCCCACACCGCACGCCGCGGACTCCGTCGAGGTCACCGCCCACGACGGCCGAATCCTCGCCCTGGGCGAGATCCGCGGCCCGTCCGGCGTACCCGCCCTGGTCAGCGTCGGCGAGGACCATCAGATCCGCTGCTGGGACCTTGGGCGCCGGCACGAGGTGTGGCGGCGCCGGGTGCTGGACCCCGGCCCTTGGCAGGTCCCGCTGATCAGCTGCGCAACCACTGGCCGCACCGCCGACGGCCGGGACTTCGTCGCCACCGGTGAGTACGGCGGCCGGGTGCGGATCCTCGTCCTGCGGGACGGACTGCCGCGCGCCGAGCAGGAGTTCACCGTCCCCGACCTCGTCACGGCGCTGGCCACCGGACGCGTCCGGGGCCGGGACGTGCTGGTCGCCGGCACCGACTCGGGCCGGATCGTGTGCTGGGACGTGGGCGCGGGCCGCATGTACGTCTACGGCCCGCTGCCCGAGGTGCCGGTGTGGACCGCCGCCCTCGCGCTGGCCGTCGACCATTCGGGACGGCTCGCGGTCGGCGGCCTCGACGGCACGGTGCGCGAGTGGTCGCTGCCCACGTGCAGACCGCTGGGGCCGCCTCGCCCGGCACACCGGGGCGGAGTGAGCGGGCTGGCGTACACGTCGACGGGCCTGGTCGGCTTCGGCACCGACCACCGCCTGGTCTCGTACACCGACGGCTGGGAGCGCCGGATGCCGGAGTCCGCCGCCTCGCTCCACGCCACCGAGGACGGACTGCTGTGCGGGGACGAGGCCGGGCAGGTGTGGTGGATGCGCGACACGGCCGAGGGGCGCCGCATGGTGGAGGCGCTCGACGCGGTGCGGCCGGTGTCCGCCGTCACCGCGGTGCCGCAGGAGGAGGGGCCGGCGGTCGTCGTGGGCGCCGCCGACGGCTCGCTCCAGGTGCGCGACGGCGAGCGAGGGGAATTGCTGCGGCGGTTGCGGCCGGTCGACCACAGCGCGGTGCGGCAGCTGGCCTGTGTGGACTGGCGCTCCCCCGGGCGGCCGGTGCGTCCCCTGCTCTTCTCCCGCAGCGAGTACGGCCTGCTGGAGTATTGGGACTTCGGCACCGGCGGCACCGTCTCCTCCGCCGGCCGGCCGCTGGTCACTCCGGTGCCGCACCATCACGAGGGGGCGCGGCTGGAGGTGCTGCCGGACGGCCCCGGCGCGCAGTCGCTGCTGTCCCTCCAGGTGGGCAGCCGTGTCTTCCTGCACGACGTGGCCCGTGGGCCGCTGCCCGACCAGCCCTACTGGACCCCGGCCGACGGGGACGTCCCGGAGACGGAGCCGCATGCGGTGCGCTGTGCCGGGCGTCTGCTGGTCCTGGTGCAGCACCGTGACGACGTGGTGCGCGTGCTGGACACCTCCAGCCGCCGCTGGACCTCCCTGTGGCTCAGGGACGACAGCCTGTGCCATGCGTTCACGCTTGCCACCGCGGACGGCGACGAGCTGCTGCTGGTCGGCACGTTCCGCTCATGGGTCGTCCCGTGGGCGGCGTTGCACGCCCGCTTCACGAGGCCGGGTGAAACGCCGCCCGAGCACCGCGCGGCAGACCGCCGATGGCTGCCTCGGCGCCGTCCCGCCCCGGAGCCGCCGGCGACGCACTCGTACGAGATGGCGGAGTTCGCCGAACACGCGGCCCTGCTGCCCGGCGGCGACACCTACGCCGTTGCGTATGGCACCACCCTCGCCGTCCTCGGCAGCCGCACCGGCACGCTGCAGCTGACCATCGTCCTGCCGTCCCCCTGCACCGCCCTCACCACGGGACCCGCCGGTGAACTGATCGTCGGCACCCGCAACGGCCCGATCCTGTTCGACCGACCCTCTCGCCCAGATGCATACCGGTCGGTATGCTCGGCCCGTCAGTGAGCATAGCCGCCGCCCGGGAGGACCCGTGTCCCGCACCGCCCTGCGTATCTGCCCCCTCTGTGAGGCCACCTGCGGGCTGACCCTCACCATCGAGGGCACCCGGGTCACCGGTGCCCGCGGTGACCGTGACGACGTGTTCAGCCGGGGTTTCATCTGCCCCAAGGGCGCTTCCTTCGGTGCCGTGGACGGCGACCCCGACCGGCTGCGGGCCCCGCTCGTGCGCCGGGACGGCGAGCTGCGCGAGGCCACCTGGGAGGAGGCCTTCGACGCGGTCGCGGCCGGCATACGCGCCGTCGTGGACCGCCACGGCCCGCACGCCGTCGGCGTCGTTCTGGGCAACCCCAACGTCCACACCGTGGCCGGCGGCCTCTACCCGCCGGTGCTGCTCGCCGGACTCGGCACCCGCAGCATCTTCACCGCGTCCACGGTCGACCAGATGCCCAAGCACGTCTCCAGCGGGCTGCTGTTCGGCGACGCCAACGCCATCCCCGTGCCGGACCTGGACCGCACCGACCACCTGCTGCTGATCGGCGCCAACCCCCTGGAGTCCAACGGGAGCCTGTGCACCGCACCCGACTTCCCCGGCAAGCTCAAGGCCCTCAAGGCGCGCGGCGGCACCCTCGTCGTCATCGACCCGCGGCGCACCCGCACCGCCAAACTCGCCGACCGGCACATCCCCATCCGGCCCGGCACCGACGCGCTGCTGCTCGCCGCGATGGCGTACGTGCTCTTCGACGAGGACCTCGTCGACCTCGGCGAGTTGGTGCCGCACGTCGAAGGCGTCGACGAACTCCGCGCCGAACTGCGGGACTTCACCCCTGAGGCGGTCGCCGGCGCCTGTGACGTCGAGCCCGCCCTGATCCGCACCCTGGCCCGTGACCTCGCCGCCGCCCCGACCGCCGCCGTGTACGGCCGGATCGGCAGCTGCACCGTGCCGTACGGCACCCTCGGCAGCTGGCTCGTCGACGTCCTCAACATCCTCACCGGCAACCTCGACCGGCCCGGCGGCGCGCTCTTCCCGCAGGCCGCCACCGACCGGACGCCGCGGCCCGCCGGCCCCAGCCACGGCTTCGCGCTGGGCCGTTGGCACTCGCGAGTGAGCAAGCACCCGGAGGCGAAGGGCGAGTTGCCGCTCTCCGCACTCGCCGAGGAGATCGACACCGCGACCGAGGAGGGCGAGCCGGTCCGCGCCCTGATCGCGGTGGCCGCCAACCCGGTGCTGTCCGCGCCCGACGGCGACCGGCTCGACAAGGCCCTGGACGGCTTGGACTTCATGGTCAGCGTCGATCCGTACCTGAACGAGACCTCGCGCCACGCGGACGTCGTGCTGCCGCCGCCCCCGCCCTCCCAGAGCCCGCACCACGACTTCGCCTTCAACACCCTCGCCGTGCGCAACCAGGTCCGCTACACCCGCCCCGCCGTCCCGCTGGAGCCCGGCCGCATGGCCGAGACCGAGATCCTGGCCCGGCTGATCCTGGCCGCGACCGGCATGCACGGCACCGACCCGTCCGCCGTGGACGACCTGGTCGTCGGCCAGACCCTCGGCAAGGCGGTCAAGGAGCCCCACTCGCCCGTCCACGGCCGCGACCCCAAGGAGCTCGCCGCCCTCCTCACCGGCGAGAACGGCCCCGAGCGCCGGCTGGACATGATGCTGCGCCTCGGCCCCTACGGCGACGGCTTCGGCGTACGCCCCGACGGGCTGTCGCTGGAGAAGCTGCTCGCGCATCCGCACGGCATCGACCTCGGACCGCTGGCCCCCCGCCTCCCGCAGCCGCTGAAGACCCGCAGCGGCAAGGTCGAACTGCTGGCGTGGCCGATCGCCGACGACCTGCCCCGGCTCAGGCGCGCCCTCGACGAACTGCCCCACGGGCTGGTGCTCGTCGGACGCCGGCACCTGCGCTCCAACAACAGCTGGATGCACAACGTCCCGGCCCTGACCGGCGGTTCCAACCGGTGCACCCTGCACATCCACCCCGAGGACGCCGAGCGGCTCGGGGTGCGCGACGGGGACCCGGTGCGGGTGAAGGGGGCCGGGGGAGAGGTGACCGCCCCGGCGGAGGTCACGGACGCCGTGCGCCGGGGTGTGGTGAGCCTGCCGCACGGCTGGGGCCACGACCGGCCCGGCACCCGGATGAGCCACGCCGCCACCGACCCCGGAGTCAACGTCAACCAGCTCCTCGACGGCAGCCTCCTCGACCCGCTGTCCGGCAACGCCGTGCTCAACGGAGTGCCGGTGGAAATCGCCGCCGCGCTGCCCGCCTGACCTGAGCAAAGCTGTGACCTGCGGTTTTGCGCTTATTGCTCACACGTCAACTACTTGTTAACGCCGATTGAACGGACCTAACGTCATCGCACCGCCTGCCCCGGTGGGATGTTCAAGGGCGAACGTTAGGTATCCATTCATGCTGACCATCCTCGGCTTCGCCATGATCGCGACCTTCCTGGTCCTGATCATGCTGAAGAAGATGTCGCCGATCGCGGCGCTCGTGCTGATTCCCGCGCTGTTCTGCGTGTTCGTCGGCAAGGGCGCCAAGCTCGGTGACTACGTCATCGACGGCGTCACCAGCCTCGCCCCCACCGCGGCGATGCTCATGTTCGCGATCGTCTACTTCGGTGTGATGATCGACGTCGGCCTCTTCGACCCGATCGTTCGGGGAATCCTGAAGTTCTGCAAGGCCGACCCGCTCCGGATCGTCGTCGGTACGGCGGTCCTCGCCGCGATCGTCTCCCTCGACGGCGACGGCTCCACCACCTTCATGATCACCGTCTCGGCGATGTACCCGCTGTACAAGCGCCTGAAGATGAGCCTGGTCGTGATGACCGGTGTCGCCGCGATGGCCAACGGCGTGATGAACACGCTGCCCTGGGGCGGCCCGACCGCCCGCGCGGCCACCGCGCTGAAGCTCGACGCGAGCGACATCTTCGTGCCGATGATCCCGGCCCTCGCCATGGGCCTGCTTTTCGTCTTCGCCCTCGCCTACGTCCTCGGCCGCCGCGAGCGCAAGCGGCTCGGCGTGCTGACGCTGGACGAGGTGCTCGTGGAGGAGCCCGCCGAGCAGGAGACCGTGCTGGTCGGCGCGGGCACCGGGAACGGCGCCAAGAACGGCAAGGGACCTCGCAACGGCGCCGGTTCGGGCACCGGCGCGGGCCTGGCCGACGCGCCCGAGGACGAGGGCTTCCAGGGACTCGACCCCCACCGGCCCACCCTGCGCCCCAGGCTCTACTGGTTCAACGCGCTGCTCACGGTCGTCCTGCTCACCGCCATGATCATGGAGTGGCTGCCGATCCCGGTGCTGTTCCTGCTCGGCGCGGCCCTGACCCTCACCGTCAACTTCCCGCACATGCCCGACCAGAAGGCCCGGATCGCCGCGCACGCCGAGAACGTCCTCAACGTCTCCGGCATGGTCTTCGCCGCCGCCGTCTTCACCGGCGTCCTGCAGGGCACCGGCATGGTCGACCACATGGCCAAGTGGCTGGTGAACAACATCCCCGACGGCATGGGCCCGCACATGGCCTTCGTCACCGGCGTGCTGAGCATCCCGCTGACGTACTTCATGTCCAACGACGGCTTCTACTTCGGCATCCTCCCCGTCCTCGCCGAGGCCGGCCAGGCACACGGCGTCTCCTCCCTGGAGATCGCCCGCGCCTCCCTCATCGGCCAGCCCCTGCACATGTCCAGCCCGCTCGTCCCCGCCGTCTACGTCCTGGTCGGCATGGCCAAGGTGGAGTTCGGCGACCACACCAGGTTCGTGGTCAAGTGGGCCGCGCTCACCTCGCTCGTCGTCCTGGGCGCGGGCATCCTCTTCGGCATCATCTGACCGCACCGCGAAAGGTTCCGTCCCATGAGGCCCGGTGGGAACCGCGGCTGGCTGCTCCGCCTCGTCATCGCCTTCTCCTTCGCACAGGGGGCGGTGTCGATGGCCCGGCCCGCCGTCTCCTACCGGGCCCTCGCGCTGGGCGCCGACGAGCGGGCGGTCGGCGTCATCGCGGGCGTCTACGCCCTCCTCCCGCTCTTCGCCGCCGTACCGCTGGGCCGCCGCACCGACCACGGCCGCTGCGCGCCCCTGCTCCCGGTCGGCGTCGCACTGATCGCCGGCGGCTGCGCCCTGAGCGGGCTCGCCGACTCCCTGTGGGCGATGGCGGTGTGGAGCGGCGTGATGGGGCTCGGCCACCTCTGCTTCGTGATCGGCGCCCAGTCCTTGGTGGCCCGCCAATCCGCCCCGCACGAACAGGACCGCAACTTCGGGCACTTCACCATCGGCGCCTCCCTCGGCCAGCTCGTCGGCCCGATCGCGGCGGGCGCGCTGATCGGCGGTCCCGACATGGCGGGCACGAGCGCGCTGGCGCTGCTGGTGGCAGGCGCGGGCGCCGCGGCCGCCTTCACCTCGTTGTGGCGCATCGAGGACCGTACGGCGGTCAACTCCCGTGCGGCGCAAGCGGACCGGGTCGCCGTGGGCAGCATCCTGCGGGCCCGGGGCGTGCCCGCCGGCATGCTCATCAGCCTCTCCGTGCTGTCCGCCACCGACATCCTCACCGCCTATCTCCCGGTGGTCGGCGAGCACCGCGATATCGCGCCCTCCGTGATCGGCGTGCTGCTCAGCCTGCGGGCCGGCGCCACCGTCGCCTGCCGGCTCGTCCTGACTCCGCTGCTACGGCTGCTCGGCCGGACCGCGCTGCTGACCGTGACGTGCCTGCTGGCCGCCGTACTGTGTGCGGGCATCGCGCTGCCGGTGCCGGTCTGGGCCCTCGGACTGATGCTGACGGCGCTCGGCTTCTGCCTGGGCGTCGGCCAGCCGCTGTCCATGACGACCGTCGTCCAGGCCGCCCCCGACGGCGCCCGCTCCACCGCGCTCGCCCTGCGGCTGACCGGCAACCGCCTCGGCCAGGTCGCCGCCCCCGCGACGGCGGGCTTGGTCGCGGGCCTCGTCGGCGCGGCCGCGCCCTTCGTCATGCTCGGGGGGCTGCTGTTGCTGTCGGCGGGGGTCGCGCTGCGCTCGCCTGCTCCGGACGGAGGAAAAGTGACGGGGCGTCGGGCGACGCTCCCGCACTCCGCGCGCCGCATGTGAAGGAGAGTCAGAATAACCGCGATTTATACGAAAATCGTCTGACTCGGAGGACTCGCATGCCCACCATGCCTCTGCGGCGTCGCGCGCGAGTCCGCCGGCGGCCTAGACCCTCGCCGGGAGCGCGCTCCTCGGCTCGCCGGCGGACTCGCGCGACGCCGCGATCAACCAGGTCGCCGGTGCCGCCGCCGTCGGTCTGGCCGCGGTGGGCGGGGCGGCCTATTTCCGGCTCCGTCGCCGCCCGCATGGCAGGGCGTAGCACCAGGACACCGGGGCCCGGCGCCCGCCGCCCGTCCACACACCGTGGACGGGCGCGCCACCCCAGACCCTGGTACCGGACGCGCGCCTGCCGCCTGACCCGGACGCACGTCCTCGGGGTCCTGCTGGTGGTGGGCGCCGTCCGGTGCACCCAGGACGACGGCCCTCCCGCCACGACGGCCACCCCCGCGCACCCCCCGGCCGGCTCCCGGCCCCCGCCCCCCGCGCCTCCGACGCGCGCCCCGCCCCGCACCGGACGGCACCGCGCCGCACCGCCCCGCCGCCCCGCCCGCTGTCCCGCTCCCGCCCGACCCGCGTCGTCATCCCCGACACCGGGGTCGGCGCCCCGGTCTTCGGCCTCGGCCTGGACCGCGACCGCCGGCTCACCGCGCCCCCCGATGACGACGGCCACCGGGTGGGCTGGTACGAGGGCGGCCCCTCGCCGGGCGAACAGGGCACCGCAGTCGTCGTCGGCCATCTGGACACCCGGACCGGCCCCGCGGTCTTCGCCGGTCACGGCGAGCTCGGCCCCGGCCACCTCGTCGAACTGCGCCGCGCGGACGGCCGGAGAGCCGTCCACACCGTCGACAGGGTCCGGACGTACGAGAAGGCGCACTTCCCCAACGGCGAGGTCTACGGCGCCCGCGGCCGGCCCGAGCTGCGGCTGATCACCTGCGGCGGCATCTACGACCGCAGGACCGGCTACGCGGGCAACACCGTGGTGTTCGCGCACCTCACCCGCACACGGTGAGCGCGGACGGACCGCTGAACGAGATCGTCCGCTTTCTCACAGGCTGAACCCGAGCGTCCGAAGTCTTCCCTCGGCCGGGCACATTCCGTTAACTTCCGTGACCCACAGGCCTCGTGCGAACCGCACGAGGTGGTCGGCATCGCGGAGCACCAGCGCCCAGCAGCCCCCGGGGGCAACAGTCATGACACGCGCCATCTCCCTGCAGGACGTGAGCAAGACCTACACGCGAGACGTTCGCGTGGTGGACCGGCTGTCGCTGGACATCGAGCCCGGCGAGTTCCTCGTCCTGCTCGGGCCCTCGGGCTGCGGCAAGTCCACCGTGCTGCGCATGATCGCCGGGCTGGAGGAGATCACCGAGGGCAGGCTGCTGCTCGACGGCGAGGAGGCCAACGACCTGCTGCCCTCCGAGCGGAACATGGCGATGGTCTTCCAGAATTTCGCCCTCTACCCGAACATGACGAGCCGCGGGAACATCGGATTCCCGCTGCGGGTGGAGAACCCGGGCGAGGACCCGCGCCCCCGCGTCGACGCCACCGCCCGCATGCTCGGCATCGAGGACCTCCTGGACCGCCTCCCAGCCCAGCTCTCCGGCGGCGAGCGGCAGCGCGTCGCCATGGGCCGGGCCATCGCCCGCCACCCGTCCGCGTTCCTCATGGACGAGCCGCTGTCCAACCTCGACGCCAAGCTCCGCAACCATCTGCGCGCCGAGATCTCCAAGCTCACCCGCGAACTGGGCGTCACCACGGTCTACGTCACCCACGACCAGGCCGAGGCCATGTCACTCGGCGACCGGGTCGCCGTGCTGCGCGGTGGGGTCCTGCAGCAGCTCGGCACCCCGCGCGCGGTCTACGCCCTGCCCCGCAACGTCTTCGTCGCCGCCTTCATCGGCACCCCGCGCATCAACCTGCTGCGCGGCCTGGTCCGCGCCCCGCTCGACGGCGCGATGACCATCAGCCTGGGCAAGCAGTATCTGCGGCTGCCCGAACCCCTGTCCCAGGACCACCAGTTGCTCCGCGTCCAGCAGGGGCGCGAGGTGATCGTCGGCCTGCGCTCGGAGGCCATCCGCATCGCCAAGCACAGCTCCGCCCGCCCCGGCGAGGTGCCGCTCACCGGTCTGGTGGAGCACGTGGAGTTCCAGGGGCACGAGATCCTCGTCCACTTCAACACCGGCTCCCAGCCCGCCGTCGTACCGGACCTGGAGGCGCCCCGTCCCGCCTCGCGGCCGTCCCGGCGGCGGCGCAGGGACAGCGGGGCGACGGTGCTGGGGCGGCTGCGGGAGCGGGCGGGCGCGATGCGGGCCGGACCGGTGGTGGTCCTGGACGAGCCGGCCGACCCGGACCCGGCGGCGACGCCCTCGGAGCCCCGCCTCCCCGGCGACCTGGTGGTCCGCACCACCCCCGACATCGACCTCCGCCGCGGCCTGCAGGTCCCCCTCCTCGTCGACATCGCCCACCTGTTCGTCTTCGACCAGCACGGCGAGCGGATCTCCCCGGCTCCGGCGCGGCTGCCCGACCTGGAGGAGTAGCGGCTCTCCGGCGGGGGGAGTCTGGCGTCCGAAAACTATCGCCGCTAGTTTATGTGGCTGTCGGTAGGTTGTGACGCGGACGACGCCCCGCCCGGAGGAGCACCATGAAGGCACACGACGGCATGTACATCGACGGCGCCTGGCGCCCCGCCGCCGGTACGGACGTGATCGAGGTCGTGAACCCGGTCGACGAACAGGTCATCGGCCACGTGCCCGCGGGCACCGCCGCCGACGTCGACGCGGCCGTACGGGCCGCCCGTGCCGCGCTCCCGGCCTGGTCCGCCACCGCGCCCGCCGAGCGGGCCGCCCGGCTCACCGCCCTGAGGGACGTCCTGCTGGCCCGCAAGGACGAGATCGCGGAGACAGTCACCGCGGAGCTCGGCGCACCCCTGCAGTTCTCGCAGAACGTGCACGCGGCCGTGCCCATCGCGGTCGCGGGCTCCTACGCCGAGCTGGTGGCGACGTACGCCTTCGAGGAGAAGGCCGGCAACTCGACCGTCTACCTGGAGCCGGTCGGCGTGGTCGGCGCGATCACCCCCTGGAACTACCCGCTGCACCAGGTCGTCGCCAAGGTCGCCCCCGCGCTGGCGGCCGGCTGCACGATCGTCCTCAAGCCCGCCGAGGACACCCCGCTGGTCGCCCAGCTCTTCGCCGAGGCGGTCCACGAGGCCGGCGTACCGGCCGGTGTGTTCAACCTGGTCACCGGGCTCGGCCCGGTCGCTGGACAGGCCCTTGCCGAGCATCCGGACGTGGACCTGGTGTCCTTCACCGGCTCCACGGCCGTCGGCCGGCGGATCGGCGCGACCGCGGGCGCGGCCGTGAAGCGGGTCGCCCTGGAGCTGGGCGGCAAGTCCGCCAACGTCATCCTGCCGAGCGCCGACCTCGCCAAGGCGGTCAACGTCGGCGTCGCCAATGTGATGTCCAACTCCGGCCAGACGTGCAGCGCGTGGACCCGGATGCTGGTGCACCGGGAGCGCTACGAGGAGGCGGTCGAGCTGGCCGCCGCGGCCGCCGCGAAGTACGGCCCGCGCATCGGCCCGGTCGTCAACGCCAAGCAGCTGGCCCGGGTGCGCGGTTACATCGACAAGGGTGTCGCGGAAGGTGCGCGGCTGGTGACCGGCGGCACGAAATCTCCGCACGAGCGGGGCTACTTCGTCGCCCCGACCGTCTTCGCCGACGTGACGTGCGAGATGACCGTCGCCCAGGAGGAGATCTTCGGTCCGGTCCTGGTGATCCTCCCCTACGAGGACGAGGAGGACGCCCTGCGTATCGCCAATGGCACGGTCTACGGCCTCGCGGGCGCCGTCTGGGCGGGCGACGAGGCGGAGGCGGTGGCATTCGCCCGCCGTATGGACACCGGCCAGGTCGACATCAACGGCGGCCGCTTCAACCCCCTTGCCCCCTTCGGCGGTTACAAGCAGTCGGGCGTCGGCCGGGAACTCGGCGCGCACGGACTCGCCGAGTACCTCCAGACCAAGTCCCTGCAGTTCTGAGGAGCGTTCACATGGTTCGCGCAGCCGTCCTGCCCGAGGTGGGCGCCCCGCTGGAGATCACCGACATCGAGCTGCCCGACCCGGGCCCCGGCCGGGTCCGCGTCCGCCTCGCCGCCGCCGGGGTGTGCCACTCCGACCTTTCCCTGTCCAACGGCACCATGCGGGTGCCGGTCCCCGCGGTCCTCGGCCACGAGGGTGCGGGCACGGTCGTGGCGGTCGGCGAAGGCGTCGCGGACATCGCGCCCGGTGACCCCGTCGTCCTCAACTGGGCTCCTTCCTGCGGAAGTTGCCACGTCTGCTCGCTCGGCGAGGTGTGGCTGTGCGCCAACGCCCTGAACGGCGCCGCCGACGTGTACGCCCGCACCGCCGCCGGCGTCGACCTGCACCCCGGGCTCAACGTCGCCGCGTTCGCCGAGGAGACGGTCGTGCCGGCCTCCTGCCTCCTGCCCCTTCCCGAGGGCGTCCCCCTGACCGACGCGGCCCTCCTGGGCTGCGCGGTCCTCACCGGCTACGGCGCCGTCCACCACGCGGCGAAGGTCCGGCCCGGGGAGACGGTCGCGGTGTACGGCGTCGGGGGCGTGGGCCTGGCAGCCCTCCAGGCCGCCCGCATCGCGGGAGCCGCGCGGATCGTCGCCGTCGACGTGTCACCGGAGAAGGAGGAGCTGGCCCGCAACGCCGGGGCCACGGACTACGTGGTGGCGTCGGAGAACACCGCCCGGGAGATCCGCGGCCTGACGGGCAAGCAGGGCGTCGACGTCGCCGTGGAGTGCGTGGGCCGCGCCACGACGATCCGCACGGCCTGGGACTCCACCCGGCGCGGCGGTCGTACGACGGTCGTCGGCATCGGCGGCAAGGACCAGCAGGTCACCTTCAACGCCCTGGAGATCTTCCACTGGGGCCGGACCCTGTCCGGCTGCGTCTACGGCAACTCGGACCCGGCCCGGGACCTGCCCGTTCTGGCCGACCACATCCGCTCCGGCCGCCTGGACCTGGGCGCACTGGTGACGGAACGGATCGCCCTGGACGGCATCCCGGCGGCCTTCGAGAACATGCTGGCCGGCAAGGGCGGCCGTGCGCTGATCGTCTTCTGACGCGGGGGAGAGCGCCCGGGGTCTGGGTGCCCCGGGCAACCTTCGTGCAGGACCGTTGACCCCATACCGGCCGGTCAGTATGTTCGCCGCCAACGTCCCCACCGCCGCACCCATCGGAGTGTGCACGCATGGACATGGCCCCCTCCACCTCCCCCGTCCCCACGACCGTCCTCCCCGCGGTCAACCGCCGCCGCGTCGCCACCGCGGCGGCCCTCGCCTCGGCCGTCGAGTGGTACGACTACTTCGTCTTCGGCATCGCCGCCGCCCTGGTCCTCGGCGACCTGTACTTCCCCTCCGGCAGCTCCACCGCCGGAGTCCTCGCCGCCTTCGCCACCTTCGCCGTCGGCTTCCTGGCCCGCCCCATCGGCGGCATCGTCGCCGGCCACCTCGGTGACAAGCGCGGCCGCAAGCCGATGCTGGTCCTCGCACTCACCCTTATGGGCATCGCCACCACCGGGATCGGTGTCCTCCCCACCTACGACACGATCGGCGTCGCCGCCCCCGTCCTGCTGGTCCTGCTGCGCGTCGTACAGGGCGTCGCGGTGGGCGCGCAGTGGGGCGGCGCGATGCTGCTGGCCACCGAGTACGCCCCCGAGGGCAAGCGCGGTGTCTACGGCAGCTTCGTCCAACTCGGCGTCCCCATCGGCGTGGTGACCGCCAACACCGTCTTCCTGCTGGCCGGCGCGTTCACCACCGACGCCGACTTCGTGGCCTGGGCCTGGCGACTGCCCTTCGTCGTCGGCCTGTTCGTGCTCGCGCTCGCCTGGTACATCCACCGCCACGTCGAGGAGACGCCCGAATTCCAGCGCTCCGAGCAGGAGTTGGCCCAGAAGGAGAAGACCGAGCAGAGCTCGCCGCTGCGCACGATCCTGCGCGGCCACCTCGGCACCGTGTTCCTGGCCGGCGGCTCCTTCGCCGTGAACACCGCGACCTTCTACATCCTCATCACGGGCGTCCTCGACTACACCACGCGGGACCTCGGCATGAAGAAGGACGCCGTGCTCACCGTCTCGCTCTGCGTCAGCCTCACCCAGCTCGTGCTGATCCCGGCCGCCGCGGCGCTCTCCGACCGCGTCGGCCGCATCCGGATCTACGCCCTCGGCGCGGCCGGCATCGCCCTGTGGGCCGTACCGATGTTCCTGCTGATCGACACCGGCTCACTGCTGTGGCTGGCCGTCGCCACCTTCGTCGCCGGCTGCTTCCTCAGCATCATGTACGGCCCCCAGGCCGCCCTGTTCGCCGAGCTGTTCACGCCCGAGATGCGTTACACCGGCGCCTCCCTCGGCTACCAGATCGCGGCCGTGCTCGGCGGCGGCCTCGCGCCCTTCGTGATGGTCCTGCTGCTGGAGGCGACCGGCACCTCGATGTCGGTCTCCGCCTACATCATCGCGCTGTCCGTGATCGCCCTGCTGTCCATCAAGGTCCTGGCCGGCAGGGCGCGTTCACACTGAGTCCGGCGCCCGCTCGGGCCGTGGTCCCGGAACCGTCTCCGGGGCCGCGGCCCGTGCGCGTGCGCGCGACCGCGACACCGCCACGCCCGCCAGGCACAGCGCCCCGCCCGCGAGCGTGAGCGGCCCCGGCACCTCGCCGAGCGCCAGCCAGGACATCAGCACCACCAGCGCGGGCACCGCGTACGTCGTCGCGCCCATACGGCTCGCGGTCGTCCGGGCCAGGGCGTACGCCCACGTCGTGAAGGCCAGTGCCAGCGGAAAGACTCCCAGGTAGACCATGTTGAGCGTCGCCGACACCGGCGCGTCGGCCGCCTCGCCGACCAGCTGCCCGGTGAACGGCAGGCACACCACCGCGCCGACCAGACACCCGAACGTCGTCACCTGGAGCGCGCTGGCCCGACCGAGCGCGGGCTTCTGGGCGACGACACCGCCGGCGTAGCCGACGGCAGCGAGCAGGCACAGCACTACGCCGAGCACGGAGGAGCCGCCGCCACCCGACATCGACAGTCCGACCGTCACGGCCCCCGCGAACGACACCGCCATGCCGGCCAGCAGCCGCGGTGGCACGGGGTCGCCGAGCAGCCGCGCCCCCAGCAGGGCGATGAGGATCGGGCCGATGTTCACGACCAGTGCCGCCGTGCCGGCGTCCACCTGCTGCTCGCCCCAGTTCAGCACCACGCTGTAGAACCCGAACCAGAGCAGCCCCGATATCAGGATGCCCCGCCAGGCCGACCGCGGCGGCAGCCCTTCCCCGCGTACGACCATGAGCACGCCGAGCACCAGACAGCCGGAGAGCAGCCGCCCCAACGCGAGTGCCCCCGGCGAGTAAGCGGCCCCGGCACTCCGGATCGACACGAAGGCGGAGGCCCACAGCACGACAGTGGTGGCAGCCGCGGCGGTGGGGAGCAGGTGGGGGCGGGAATGGGCGGTGCTCATCATGCTCCTGAGGGTAGGCGGGGCGGGGGGTACGGGGCTGGCGGATTTCGGACGGGGGGGCGGCTACTGGGGTGGGGGCCTGGGGTGCGTGCCGGGTGCGGGTGGTGCCGGGCCGGTCGCGCAGTCTCCCGCCCCTGGGGGGTGGTGCTGTGGGGTGTTGCGTGCGGGTGGTTCGTGGCTTGTCGCGCAGTTCCTCGCGCCCCTTGGGGAGTGGCAGGCGACGAAGTTCCGAGGGCCGAGCCCCTGCGCCCCGACGGCTCGGCAACCCCCAGGGGCGCGAGGAACTGCGCGATCAGCCCCCGATCACCCGCACTCGACCCACGACTGCTCCACCCCCTAGGGGCGCGGGGAACTGCGCGACCGGCCACGAACCGCCCGCACCCGGCATCCCACCGATCCGCCCACCCCCTCCCCTTCCGTCCCCTCCCCACCTCACCGCAACGCCCCCTCCTCGATCCCCAGCAGCTCCCCCAGCACCCGCTCCCCGACGGCAGTCACCTTCACCGCTCGCGAGGACCCGATCCGCACGCACCACCCCGCGTCCAGCGCGTGCCGGCACAACGCGGCCCCGGCGACCCCCGCCAGATGCGGCCGCCGCTCCGTCCAGTCGAGGCACGGCCGGACCAGTGGACGCCGGCCCCCGCGCTCCAGGACGATCCCCGCCGTGCCGAACCACTCGACCCCCGCGTCCGTCAGGGCGAACCCGGTGTCCACCCGCAGCAACCCGCGCAGCGCCAACGCGTCGGTGAGCGCGATACCGAGCCGCCCCGCCAGGTGGTCGTAGCAGGTGCGCCCGCGCGCCATCGCCGATCCGGCGCTCGACTCCCGCAGGCCCCGGGGCCGTACGACGTCCCCGGGCCCGGCGTGCGCGGCCAGCTCCTCCACCAGTTGCGCGACGCGCGCGTCGGCGAGCCGCACGTACCGGTGCCGCCCCTGCCGTTCCTCGCTGAGCAGCCCGCCCGCGACGAGCTTGCCGAGGTGTTCGCTGAGTGTCGACGCGGCGACCCCGGCATGCCGCGCGAGCTCACCCGCGGTCCAGGCCCGGCCGTCCAGCAGTGCCAGCAGACAGGCCGCCCGCGTCTCGTCGGCGAGAAGGCCGGCGAGCCGGGCCAGTCGCGGCGCCTGGGAATCCCTGGTCGTCATGCACCCCAGCATGGGCCACGGACACTTCGGCCCCCACCGAAAGGTCGCTACACCCGCCGCCGTACCTGCTCGTACTGCTGCGCCAGCCCGTCAAGCAGTGCCGTCAGCCCCGTCTCGAAGGCCCGCTCGTCGATCTTCTCCTGGTGCTCGGCCAGGAGGTGGGCCTGGCCGAGGTGGGGGTAGTCGGCCGGGTCGTAGGCCGCCGCGTCGTCCACGAAGCCGCCCGCGAACGACCCGAGCGCGGAACCCATGATGAAGTACCGCATCAGCGCGCCGATCGACGTGGCCTGCGCGGCCGGCCACCCCGCGCGGACCATGGCGCCGTACACCGCGTCCGCGAGCCGGAGGCCGGCCGGGCGCCGCCCGGGGCCGGTGGCGAGGACGGGGACGATGTTGGGGTGGTCGCGCAGCGCGGCCCGGTAGGAGACCGCCCAGTCGTGCAGCGCGGTCCGCCAGTCCCGGCCGTCGTCGAACATCGACAGGTCGACCTGGGCGCTCACCGAGTCCGCGACCGCCTCCAGGATCTCGTCCTTGGTGCGGAAGTGGTTGTAGAGCGACGGGCCGCTGACTCCGAGCTCCGCGGCCAGCCGGCGCGTGGAGACGGCCGCGAGGCCCTCCGCGTCCACGAGCGCGCGTGCCGTCTCGACGATCCGGTCGGTGCTCAGCAGGGGCTTGCGCGGTCGGGCCATGGCGCACATAGTAGGGCTGCGATCAGAAACTAGCAGTGCTAATTTAAAGGTACGGCTTTCAAGATCTGTCTGTGTGGGGTGATCTCGTGGTGAACCTGGGGCTCAGCGAGGAGCAGGAGGCCGTACGGCGGCTCGCCCGGGACTTCGTGGAGCGGGAGATCACCCCGAACGTCATCGCCTGGGACCGCGCCGAGGAGGCCGACCGGGCCATCGTGAAGAAGCTCGGCGAGGTCGGCTTCCTGGGGCTGACCGTCGACGAGGAGTACGGCGGCTCGGGCGGCGACCACCTCGCGTACTGCCTGGTCACGGAGGAGCTCGGGCGCGGTGACTCGTCCGTGCGCGGGATCGTGTCCGTCTCGCTCGGGCTGGTCGCCAAGACGATCGCCGCCCGGGGGAGCGAGGAGCAGAAACGGCGGTGGCTGCCGGGGCTCACCTCCGGCGAGTACGTCGGCTGCTTCGGCCTCACCGAGCCGGGCACCGGTTCCGACGCCGGCAACCTCACCACGCGCGCGGTCCGCGACGGCGACGACTACGTCGTCAACGGCACCAAGATGTTCATCACCAACGGCACCTGGGCCGATGTCGTCCTGCTCTTCGCCCGCTCCACCGACGCCCCCGGCCACAAGGGCGTCTCCGCCTTCCTCGTGCCGACCGACACCCCCGGGCTGACCCGCCGCACCATCCACGGCAAGCTCGGACTGCGCGGCCAGGCGACGGCCGAGCTGGCCCTTGAGGACGTGCGGGTGCCCGCCTCCGCGATGCTGGGGGAGGAGGGCAAGGGCTTCTCCGTCGCGATGTCGGCTCTCGCCAAGGGGCGGATGTCGGTCGCGGCGGGTTGCGTCGGCATAGCCCAGGCAGCGCTGGACGCGGCCGTGAGGTACGCGGGCGAGCGGGAGCAGTTCGGCAGGCCGATCGCCCACCACCAGCTCGTGCAGGAGCTGATCAGCGACATCGCCGTCGACGTGGACGCGGCCCGGCTGCTGACCTGGCGGGTCGCCGATCTGATCGATCGCGGGCAGCCCTTCGCCGTCGAGTCCTCCAAGGCCAAGCTCTTCGCCTCCGAGGCCGCCGTGCGCGCCGCCAACAACGCCCTTCAGGTCTTCGGCGGCTACGGCTACATCGACGAGTACCCGGCGGGCAAGCTGCTGCGCGACGCCCGTGTGATGACCCTGTACGAGGGCACCAGCCAGATCCAGAAACTCCTCATCGGCCGTGCGCTGACGGGTATTTCGGCGTTCTGAGCGCACCGGCTGAGTACGTCGGCTGAGTATGTGCGCGGATGTGGCGCCCGCCCTGCCGCCCGCACCCTTGTCCCCATGAGTGAGACCTCGGGCAAGCAGCAGAACACCGCCGCCTTCTACGGCCAGGCGGTCGCCTCCTTCGCCGTCGCCATGGCGGCCACCGCCATCGGCATCTTCAAGCTGAACGCCGACGCCTGGGTGCGGGCGTTCCTCGGCATCGCCGTCCTCTACCTCGTCACCTCCGCCTTCACCCTTGCCAAGGTCATCCGGGACCGGCAGGAGGCTGCGGAGCGGTCGTACCACCCCTTCGAGAAGCTCTGACATCCGCGGAAGCCGTGACATCCGCGGAAGCCGTGACATCCGCGGAAGCCGTGACCGCCGCGGAAGCTGTGAACACGCGGACTAAGCGCTCGCTCACCTTGGGCGGTATGGTGGGGTGTCTGTCTGCGAGAGGGGCGAGCGAGCGATGAGTACGGCGGAGGAGACGGCCGGCGGCGAGGTGGCGCCGTGGGGCGAGGTCACGCCCGACGCGGCCCGGCGGCTGCTGATGGCCGCGGTGGAGGCCTTCGCCGAGCGCGGCTACCACGCCACGACGACCCGTGACATCGCGGGCCGGGCCGGCATGAGCCCGGCCGCGCTCTACATCCACTACAAGACCAAGGAAGAGCTGCTCCACCGCATCAGCCGCATCGGCCACGAGAAGGCGGTCGACATCCTGCGCACGGCGGCCCGCGGCGAGGGCACGCCGGCCGAGCGGCTCGCGGACGCCGTCAGCTCCTTCGTGCGCTGGCACGCCGGGGGGCGGACGACCGCCCGGGTGGTCCAGTACGAGCTGGACTCCCTCGGCCCGGACGCCCGCGCCGAGATCCTCGCGCTGCGCCGCCAGTGCGACGCCGAGGTGCGCGGGATCATCGAGGACGGCATCGCCGTCGGCGACTTCGACGTGCTGGACGTCAAGGGCACCACCCTCGCCGTCCTCTCGCTCTGCATCGACGTCGCCCGCTGGTTCAACGTCCACGGCCCCTGGACGCCGGACGAGGTCGGCGCGCTCTACGCCGACCTCGTGCTGCGGATGGTCGGGGTCAAGTAGCGGCCGGACCGCCCCGGCGGCGTCAGAGGTAGAAGCGGGCCACCGACTCGGCCACGCAGACCGGCTTGTCGCCGCCCTGGCGCTCCACCGAGTAGGCGACGCTCACCTGGACGCCACCGGGCACGTCCTCGACGCCGCTGATCCTCGCGGTCGCGCGCAGCCGGGAGCCGACCGGGACCGGGGCGGGGAAACGGACCTTGTTGGTGCCGTAGTTGACGCCCATCTTCACGCCCTCGACCTGGATCAGCTGCGGGCCGAACAGCGGCAGCAGCGACAGCGTCAGGTACCCGTGCGCGATGGTCGTGCCGAACGGCCCCGAGGCGGCCTTCTCCGGATCGACGTGGATCCACTGGTGGTCGCCCGTCGCCTCCGCGAACAGGTCGATCCGCTTCTGGTCGATCTCCAGCCAGTCGGTGTACCCCAGCTGCTCGCCCACCGCCGCCTTCAGTTCGTCGGCGGAGGTGAAGATCCTCGGCTCTGCCATGTCCCGGCCTCCCATGCGTCGCAATGTCTAAGCGACTGCTTAGCATGGTCGGCCGGGAATCCGATGTCAACGGACGACCGCCGACGGGGGGTGGGTAGGGTTCGAGGGGTGCCCCAGATCCCCGAGAAGATCCACGAGCTCACCGTCGGCCAGCTCGCCGCGCGGAGCGGCGCCGCCGTCTCGGCCCTGCACTTCTACGAGTCCAAGGGGCTGATCAGCAGCCGCCGCACCGCGGGCAACCAGCGCCGCTACTCCCGTGACGCCCTGCGCCGGGTCGCCTTCGTTCGCGCCGCGCAGCGCGTCGGCATCCCCCTCGCCACGATCCGCGAGGCCCTGTCCGAACTCCCCGAGGAGCGCACCCCCACCCGCGAGGACTGGGCCCGCCTCTCGGAGAACTGGCGCTCGGAACTGGACGAGCGCATCAAGCAGCTCAACCGACTCCGCGACCACCTGACGGACTGCATCGGCTGCGGCTGCCTGTCACTGGACTCGTGCGTCCTGTCCAACCCGGACGACGCCTTCGGCGAGCGGCGGAGCGGGTCCCGGCTGATGGTGGAGCGGCGGCGCGGCGGGACGGCCGGGACCGGGTGACCGCGCGGGCCTACTCGTACTCGGTCCCGCCCTTGCGGGTCAGGTAGGCGGGGCTCACCGCCTTCGCGATCGCCCGGCCGCCCGTCACCGGGCTGTACCGCTCCACCGCGGTACGGATCACGACCCCCTCCCGCAGGTGCAGCCCGCGCCCGGACACGGTCTCCCGTCCGCTCGCGATCTCCAGCACCCGCTCGACGTCGTACGGTCCCTCGTACAGCCGGGGCGCCAACGGCAGCTCCCCGTCGAGCAGTTCGGCCGCGTCCAGCCACCGCACGGTGCCGTCGATCTCCGCGGACACGTCGAACACGGCGTACCCGAGACTCTCCCGCCTGCCGTCCGCGCCGTACGTCAGGTCCTGCACCCCGGCCCCGTACACCTCGCCGAAGATCCCGACCCGGCGCGCCCCCAGCCGGTCGGCGAGGCGTTTCGCGACCTCGGCGACGCCGTGCCCGTGCACCGCGCGCCAGTACAGAATGCGCGGATTCTCCTTCAGGGCAAGGGACTTGGCGCCGAAGCCCTTGGACGATACGTAGACCCGTCCCTCGGCGGCCGCGTAGGTCAGCAGGCACGCCGAGCCGTGCAATTTCTCGGTCAGGACCACAGCCTCGCCCGGTGCGAAGACGTCCGGAAACCGCTGGATGTTCTCGATGTCGACCCAGGGCAGCAGTTCGGGCGCGGACTCCACCTCGCCGCTCATCGTGGGCGGGATCGGCGGCACCCACTTGGTGATGCCGAGCAGCTCGGCGAAGTCGGTGCCCTCCACGGCGGCCCGCGCCAGGTCGACGTCCGCGAGCGCCTTCGGACGGCAGACGATCCCCTGCGACAGCTCGCCGCGCAGCCGCACCGCCTTGACCCGGTCGGCCTTCGTGCCCGCCAGGCGCCCGGTGAGCCCCAGCTCCTCGATCAGCCCGGCCGGCAGCACGGCCTGCTCGGGGATGTAGAGGGCGGCGTCGCCGGTGCGGTAGGCACCCTTGGCGACGACCGCGCGATACAGGCCCACCTGGGCCAGTTCGAGCGCGTCGGCGTTGGGATGTTCGTGGACCGTCAGCACTTCGGCGGTGACGCGGAGCGTCGACATGGGACACCTCGGTTCGGGAGGGCGTTCAGTTCGGTTTCATCGCCTCCCACTGTCCGGACGCGAAAACGGTGGAGCGAGCGCTTTTACGGCTGCTACCGTCGCGCGTCGCGGTACTGCCTGAGTCCCGCGGCCACCAACTCCGCGTTGGACAGGGCCGGTTGGCCATCCGGCAGGACGAGCGTGTCCTCCAGACCGATCCGGGTGGTGAGCCCCAGCCGTCCCGCCAGCCGCAGCACCGGCCAGGCGCCCCCGTCCTCGCCGTGCAGCAGGACCGGACGCCCCCGCGCGGGACCGAGGCGATCCAGCAGCGCCCGCGCGCTGTCCTCGGCCGTCCCTTCAGAGGTGTCCGTCACCTCCGCCAGCACCCGCAACACCCGTCCCGCCAGCGGCGACACGGCGAACCGTGGCGCGCCGTCCGTCCCGGACCAGACGCCGGCCTCGACCCCCACGCCGAGGTCGATCAGGGCGGCGGCGATCTCCTCGGCCCCCTCCTCGTGCCAGTTGACCGAGGCGTGGTCGGGCGGGGCGGGCAGTTCCGCCCAGCTCCGCACCCGCGCGAGCCGGGCCGCCGTATCCGGCTCGGCCCAGGCGCCCGTGGTCACGCCGACCGGCACCCGGACCCGCGCTCGGATCGCCTCCAGCGCCGGTCCGATCACCCGCGGCGACAACGTGTCGCGCCCGCAGGGCGTTTTGGGGTGGACGTGCACATCCGTGGCACCGGCCGCGACGGCTTCGGCCGCGGACTCGGCCAGCGCCGAAGGGGTCAGCGGCACCACCGCGCCATCGGCGGACCCCCGCGTCCCGTTGAGACACACCTGCACCATGCCCCAAGCGTGCCGGACGCCACTGACAACGGACCGCCGGCCGCGTGTCCGGCGGACATACAGGGGGTGCGGCATCCCCGGCGCACCCCCGCCGTGCTAGGCCGACACCAGCAGCCTTCCGCGCCTTGCGTCCGCCAGGGCCTCGGGCTTGAGCACCGGCCGTGGCACCAGAATCCCGCAGTTGCTGCAGACCGGACCGGAGGACGGTTCATGGTCCAGGTCGTACGTCCACACCAGCCGCTCCCCGCCGCACACCGGGCACTCCGCCCCCGGCTCGCGCTCCAGGGCGGAGATCAGCCGGCGCAGCACCTCGGCCAGCGGCTCACGGGGGTGGACCCGTGGGTCGTCGCACCACGCGACACCGAACCCGCCCCAGGTCAGCCGGTGCCAGTCGTCCACGCTGCCCGGTCGGCGCAGCCCGTCGTGCTTCTCCTTCTTGCGCCGCTCGGCGAACTCGACCTCGTAGGCCAGCCAGACCGAGCGCGCCTCCTCCAGCTCCTCCAGTGCGGCCACGAGCCGCGCCGGTTCGGGAGAGCGGTCCTCGGGACCGAACCCTGCCCGGGAGCACAAGTGGTCCCAGGTCGCCCTGTGCCCGTAAGGAGCGAACCTCTCAAGGCACTTGCGCAGTGAGTAGCGCCGCAGTGCCAGATCGCACCGCGGATCGCGGACCTGTCTCGCCAGACTCCGGAAACCCGCCATCGTCCTGCACCTCCGTCACACCTGCACCTGTACTTCGGTCACTTCGGCGTCGTCGTAAGGACTTCGCCGAATAGACGTATCGACAAGCGATTCGGCTCCATCCGATTTCCGATGACCCCCATAAGCCGACCACCGTGTTCCAAAACTTGACGCATGTTCATCTTCAATCTCGGGGATACCGGCGGTAACGTCCCGGCACACCCCCTCGTCGGCAGGAGCCGCCATGCCTCGGCGCACCGTGCGCACCACCCTCGACAGACTGAGAACTCCCGGCAGACTCACCGGGTTCCTGAAGTCCGCATCCATATGCGTCCTGATTGCCGGCCTTTTGTCCCCGCTCACCCAGGCGACCGCCACCGCCGCCACCGCCTCGAACGACTACTGCGGCGGCCAGTGCTCCGACATCCTGCCGCCCGGTGAGAACGGCAACGCCACCCTCGCGCAGATCCTCCTCAACCAGGCCTTCGGCACCCAGCCCAGCCATGCCGAGGACCAGCTCGGCCCCTACGCCAACCTGGCCACGGGCTACTCCGGGCTCACCGACGCGAAGATCAACACCTTCTTCAACGACGCCTCGTTCGGTGTCCCCTCGGATCAAGTCGCCTCCACGGAGAGCCCGGCGGGCCGCAGCGACGTGACGATCGTCCGCGACAAGAAGGCCGGCGTACCGCACATCACCGGTACCAGCCGCTACGGCACCGAGTTCGGCGCCGGCTACGCGGCGGCCGAGGACCGGCTGTGGCTCATGGACGTCTTCCGGCACGTCGGCCGCGGCCAGCTGACCGCCTTCGCCGGCGGCGCGGCCTCCAACCAGGGCCTGGAGCAGGAGTTCTACCGCAACGCCCCCTACTCCGAGGCCGATCTGCAGGCCCAGATCGACAACGCCGTGGCGAACAACGGCGCACGCGGCCAGCAGGCCCTCGCCGACGCCAACGCCTACCTCGCCGGCATCAACGCCTACATCGACGCCTCCGACTCGGGCCGCTACTTCCCCGGCGAGTACGTCCTCACCGGGCACAAGGACTCGATCACCAACGCCGGCACCATCGACCACTTCAAGATCACCGACCTGGTGGCCCTCGGCTCGGTGATCGGCTCCCTGTTCGGCGCCGGCGGCGGCGGCGAGGTCAACAACGCGATCTCACTGATCGCCGCCCAGTCCAAGTACGGCGTCGCGCAGGGCACCAAGGTCTGGGAGTCCTTCCGCGAACGCAACGACCCCGAGGCCGTCCTCACCGTCCACAACGGCGAGAGCTTCCCCTACGCCACCAAGCCCGCCGACGCCCAGGGCGAGGCCCTGCCCGACGCCGGCTCCGTGACGACCGAGCCGCTCGTCTACGACGCCACCGGCACCGGTGCGAGCCAGAGCGCCACCGCCGCCTCGAAGACCGCCACCGCGAACGCGCTCAGCTCGGCCAGGCGCGGTATGTCCAACGCCCTCGTGGTCAGCGGCAAGTACACCGCCAGCGGCCACCCGATCGCCGTCTTCGGCCCGCAGACCGGGTACTTCGCGCCCCAGCTGCTCATGCTGCAGGAGATCCAGGGCCCGGGCATCAGCGCCCGCGGCGCCTCCTTCGCCGGTCTGAGCATGTACGTCGAACTGGGCCGCGGCCAGGACTACTCGTGGTCCGCGACCACCTCCGGCCAGGACATCATCGACACCTACGCCGTCGAACTGTGCCAGGACGACTACCACTACCTGTACCACGGCACCTGCACCGCCATGGACAAACTCGAGCAGACCAACTCCTGGAAGCCCACCACGGCCGACGGCACGGCCGCGGGGTCGTACACCATGCGGGTGTGGAAGACGAAGTACGGGCCCGTCGAGTACCGGGCGACCGTCGGCGGCAAGAAGGTCGCCTACACCACCCTGCGCTCCTCCTACATGCACGAGGCCGACTCGATCATCGGCTTCCAGATGCTGAACGACCCCGACTACGTCAAGGGCCCGAAGGACTTCCAGAGCGCGGCACAGCACATCAACTACACCTTCAACTGGTTCTACGCCGACTCCTCGCACACCGCCTACTACAACAGCGGCGACAACCCGGTGCGCGCGAGCGGCGTCGACGCCGAGTTCCCCGTGTGGGGACAGGCCGCCTACGAGTGGAAGAACTGGACCCCGTCCACCAACACGGCCGACTACACGCCCGCTTCGGCGCACCCCAACTCCGTCGACCAGGACTACTACATCTCCTGGAACAACAAGCAGGCCCTCGACTACACGACCGCGCCCTGGGGCGACGGCTCCGTGCACCGCGGCAACCTGCTGGAGGACCGGGTCAAGAAACTCGTCGCCGCCGGCGGGGTGACCCGTACGAAGCTGGTGCAGGCGATGGCCGACGCGGCCCTCGCCGACCTGCGCGCCGAGGACGTCCTGCCGAAGCTGCTCAAGGTCGTCAACAGCAGTACGGTGACCGACTCCACGGTCGCCGACGCGGTGAGCAAGCTGCAGGCGTGGGTGTCCGCGGGCGCCAAGCGCACGGAGACCTCGGCCGGTTCGAAGAAGTACGCCAACCCCGACGCGATCCGCATCCTGGACGCCTGGTGGCCGCTGCTGGTCAAGGCCGAGTTCCAACCCGGTCTCGGCAGTGATCTGTACACCGCCATCACCAACAACCTGCCGATCGACGAGGCCCCGTCGGCCGCCCACGGGCCCACCGGCTCGCACGCGGGCAGCTCCTTCCAGTACGGCTGGTGGAGCTACGTCGACAAGGACATCAGGGCGGTGCTCGGGGAGAGTGTCCGGGGCCCGCTCGCCGAGAAGTACTGCGGCGGCGGCAGCCTCGGCTCCTGCCGGGACCTCCTGATGAGCACCCTGAAGACGGCCGCCGGCACGTCCGCGTCGACCGTCTACCCCGGCGACAGCCTCTGCTCGGCGGGCGACCAGTGGTGCGCCGACTCGATCGTCCAGCGCACCCTGGGCGGCATCAAGCACGGCAACATCAGCTGGCAGAACCGGCCGACGTTCCAGCAGGTGGTGGAGTACACGTCGCACCGGTGAGCGGGACCGGCGGGGTGGTGTGTCACATGTGACATGTAACGCGTGACATGTGATGTGTGACGTGTGACATGGTACAGAGCGGCGGCGGGTCAGCGGATGCGGCCCGCCGCCAGCACCACCCGCGCCAGTTCCGGATGCACGATGTCGCTGTGCGCCCCGCACGGCGGGCCCCCGCGCCTGACCACTGCGGAGGCGTCGACGTTCACGCACCCGGCGGCGGCCAGCGGCCCGCGCAACGCCTCGGCCAGGTCGATCCGTCGGGTGCCCGGCACCGCCTGCACTCCGTCGTGGCCCATGGCCCCCCACTCGGCTGATGCCCCCAGGATGTCGAAGCCGGCCACCGCGTTGTTCTGGCCCGACATCCGCGAGGCCAGCGGATACAGCGTGCCGAGCGCCTGGTCGAAGCGGGAGTAGCAGCACACCAGCGGCCCGTCGATGCGGTTCTGCTGTCCCTGCAGCACCCCACCGGTACGCGGATCCTGCGGCAGCCGCGCCGCGAACGCGTAGTGGGAGAAGGCCCCTTGGAGCAGCGTCACCGACTTCACCGCGCGCACGCCCTCGGGCAGGCCGCGCAGCGCGAACGACACCAGGCGCCCGCCGAAGCTGTGCCCGACGAGATGGACCCGCAGGTCCGGCGCCGCGGCCGCCAGCCGGCCGATCACCGGGCCGAGTCCACGCTCGCCGACCGTTCCCGCGCGCCGCTTCATCGCGTAGTACGTGGCCTGCCGCAGCAGTTCCTTCGCCCCGTCCCAGGGGTTCGGCAGCGAGAAGGTCTCCGCGTCACCCTCGGCCCGCAGGGACGCCAGCGCGCGGGCGAACTCGTCGCACAGCGTCGCGGTGTCCGCGGTGAACAGCGCCGGCTCGCTCTGCGGAACACCCTCCGCGACGGTGTCCGCGGCGAAGAACGGCTGCGGCCCGCCCGGCACGACCTCCACCAGAAGCCGGACCAGTCTGCCGAACTCCTCCAGTTCGTTGTCGGGCCGCTGGTCCAGCATGCGGGCGATCTGGTCCACGACGGTGGCCCGGCCGGGGAAGGTCTCCAGCAGCGCGTGCCGGGTGTCCTTGTCGAGCGCCGGCGCCGGGTTCGCCTCGGCCTCGGTCGCCACGACCGACTTGGGGAAGTCGGGGATCGGCTCGTCGGAGAAGCGCATCGAGGGCCAGATCACGCCCACGTACCCGATCCTCGCCTGCGGGGCGAGCCCGCGGATCGGACGGCAGAACCCGGTGCACAGGGCTGTCGCGTGCGTGCGGTCGCTGTTCCAGCCGTGCGCGAAGACGATCAGGTCGCGGACGCCGTGCCCGCCCACCTCGGTCAGCAGCGCGTCCCGTTCCGTCGCGTCGACGTCCCCGTCCGCGTCGAAGGTCAGCTCCCAGTAAGGCGTCACGCTCGTTGCAGGCTGTGCCATGACGGGCCCCCTCGTCCCCCGTAGTGGTGCGATGTGGGCGCATCGTCCTGCTACCGGGCGGGAATGGCCATACGCCGCGACTCACTTGTAGAGGAGGTATTCCTTTCGAATCCGCCGGAACGCCGCGAGTTCCCCCTGCCAGCCGGCCACGGCGTCCTCGGTGCTCGCCCCGGCGTCGATCGCGGTGCGCACCTGTGCGGAGCCGGTGAGCTTGTCGATCCAGTTGTCGGAGCGCCAGGCGAAGCCGTCCCAGACCTGCTTGGCGGTCACCAGCAGGGCGATTCCGGTGCGGACGGGGTCGTACGCGGCCCGGTCGTGCACATGGATCTGCACCCCGCCGATGGTCTTGCCCTGGAACTTGGAGAAGGTGGGCGCGAAGTAGGCCTCCCTGAAGTGCACGCCGGGCAAGCCGAGTTCTCTCACCTTCGCGGCCCAGCGTCCGTCGATGCCGTCCGCGCCGAGCAGTTCGAAGGGGCGGGTGGTGCCGCGGCCCTCGGAGAGGTTCGTGCCCTCGAAGAGACAGGTGCCCGAGTACACGAGGGCCGTGTCGGGTGTCGGCATGTTGGGGCTCGGTGGCACCCAGGGGAGGCCGCAGGCGTCGTAGAGGTCCGAGCGCCGCCAGCCCGTCATCGCCACGGTCTCCAGCGGTACGGGGGTGGTGAGGAACTCCCCGTTGAACAGCCGGGCCAGCTCGGCGACGGTCATGCCGTGCGCCTGGGAGATCGGCTGCCGCCCGACGAAGGTCGCGAACTCCTTGTGCAGGACGGGGCCCTGGGCGGAGCGGCCGGTCACCGGGTTGGGGCGGTCGAGCACGACGAAGCGCTTGCCGGCCAGCCGGGCCGCCTCCATGCAGTCGTAGAGCGTCCAGATGTACGTGTAGAAGCGGGCGCCGACGTCCTGGATGTCGAAGACGACGGTGTCGACGCCGGAGGCGGTGAAGACGTCGGCGAGCGGCCGGCCGCTCTTGAGGTACGTGTCGTAGACGGGCAGTCCGGTGGCGGGGTCGTCGTAGCGGCCCTCGGAGCCGCCCGCCTGTGCGGTGCCGCGGAAGCCGTGCTCGGGCCGAAGACGGCGACGAGGTCGACACGGTGGTCCGCGTGCATGACGTCGACGATGTGACGGACGTCTCGGGTGACACCGGTGGGGTTGGTGACGATTCCGACGCGGCTGCCGTACAGGAGGGAGTAGCCGTCCGCCGCGAGGCGTTCGAAGCCGGTGCGCACTCTGCGGCGGGGCTCGGCCGCTGCGGCCGGGGGTGCGGCGGTGAGGGAGGTTGCTGCCGTTGTCGCTGCGAGGAGGGCTCGTCTGGATAGGCGCATGAGGGGCACGGTATTGCTCCCGCGGGCCGGGTGGAAGCCGCAGGTGTCCGTGGCTCGTCGCGCCCACGCGGCGGAGCCGCATGTCGATGCGGCCCCGCCCCCGGCGCGTTCCGGGCACCCCTTTCCTGACACATACCGACCGGTTAGTCTGGCAGCCGGAACCGCAGTCGAAGGAGACCGATGGTGGAAGCCGTTCAAGGTGCTGGTGTGGTCGTCACAGGGGCCGGGGGAGGCATCGGGGCCGCCCTGGCCCGGCGGTTCGCCGCCGAAGGGGCCCGGGTCGTCGTCAACGACCTCGACGGCGACCGGGCCCGGGCCGTCGCCGACGAGATCGGCGGCATCGCGGTCCCCGGCGACGCCTCCGCCGTCGTCGCCCCGGCCCGGGAGGCGCTCGGCGGGACCGTCGACGTCTACTGCGCCAACGCCGGTGTCGGGTTCCAGGACGGCGCCGAGGGACTGTCGGCCGACGAGAAATCCTGGGCCACCTCCTGGGACGTCAACGTCATGGCCCATGTGCGGGCCGCCCAGGAACTGCTTCCGGCGTGGCTGGAGCGGGGAAGCGGCCGGTTCGTGTCCACCGTCTCCGCCGCCGGGCTGCTCACCATGATCGGGGCGCCCTCCTACAGCGTGACCAAGCACGGCGCCTACGCCTTCGCCGAGTGGCTGTCGCTGACCTACCGCCACCGGGGCCTGAAGGTCCACGCGATCTGCCCGCAGGGCGTGCGCACCGACATGCTGACCGCCAGCGGCAGCGCGGGCGACCTGGTGCTGCAGCCCACCGCGATCGACCCCTCGGACGTCGCGGACGCCCTGTTCAAGGGGATCGAGGAGGACCGTTTCCTCATCCTGCCGCACCCCTTCGTGGCCGAGTTCTACCAGGCCCGGGCCACCGACCCCGAGCACTGGCTGGAGAACATGAACCGGGTCCAGCAGAAGTGGGAGGACGTACGGTGACCGGGTCCCGTTACGCGGCCAAGCCCTGGGTGGCGCTGCTCAACGACGCCCAGCGGGCGCCGGTCCAGCCCCTCGACACCCTGGTGCACGCCCTGCGACGCGCCGTCGACGAGGCGCCGGACCGGGACTTCCTCGCCTACTTCGACGGCCGGCTGACCTACTCCGAGGTCGACGAGCTGAGCGACTCGGTCGCCGGACATCTGGCCGCGCGCGGCCTGGAGCGCGGGGACCGGGTGGCGATCCTGCTGCAGAACTCGCCGCTGTTCGTGCTGGCGCTGCTCGGCGCGTGGAAGGCGGGCGCGATCGTCGTGCCGGTCAACCCCATGTACAAGTCCGGGGAGGTCGGGCACGTCCTGCGGGACGGCGAGGTGACCGCGCTGATCTGCTCCGACCGCGCGTGGGAGTCGTACCTGCGCGAGACGGCCGCCGGATCGCCGGTGCGGATCGTGCTCACCGCCTGCGAGCTGGACTTCCAGACCCGCGGCGACGCGCGCGTGCTGTCGTTCGAGCGGCTGCCGCAGAGCGCGGACGCCGCCGACCTGACGACCGTGGCCCGCGCCGGGTACGAGCCGCCCCACGGCCGCGACCTCACCCCGTCCGACATCGCGCTGATCAGCTACACCTCCGGCACCAGCGGCACCCCCAAGGGCGCCACCAACACGCACGGCAACATCATGTACAACGCCGAGCGGCAGCGGACGGGGCTGGCACTGCCCGACGGGCCCGTGTACTACGCCCTCGCCCCGCTGTTCCACATCACCGGGATGGTGTGCCAGCTCGGAGCCTGCCTCGACAGCGTCGGCACGCTCGTGCTGACGTACCGCTTCGAGGCGGGCGTGGTGCTGGCGGCCTTCGCCGAGCACCGGCCGCACTACACGGTCGGCCCGTCCACCGCCTTCATGGCGCTGGCCGCCCACCCGGACGCCACCCCGGACCACTTCTCCTCCTTCGTGAACATCTCCAGCGGTGGCGCGCCGGTCCCGCCCGCCCTGGTGGAGAAGTTCCGGGCCGGCTTCGGGCCCTACATCCGCAACGGCTACGGGCTGACCGAGTGCACCGCCCCCTGCGCCTCCGTCCCGCCCGGCCTGGAGGCGCCCGTCGACCCCGCCTCCGGGACCCTCGCCGTGGGTCTGCCGGGGCCCGAGACGGTCGTGCGTGTCGTCGACGACCAGGGGCGGGAGGTACCGTTCGGCGAGCAGGGCGAGATCCTCGTACGCGGGCCACAGGTGGTGCCCGGATACTGGCGCCGCCCGGACGCGACCGCCGAGACCTTCCCGGACGGCGAGCTGCGCACCGGCGACATCGGTTTCATGGACGAGCAGGGCTGGCTCTACGTCGTCGATCGCAAGAAGGACATGATCAACGCCTCCGGGTTCAAGGTATGGCCGCGCGAGGTCGAGGACGTGCTGTACACGCATCCGGCAGTGCGTGAGGCGGCCGTCGTCGGGGTGCCCGACGGGTACCGCGGGGAGACCGTCAAGGCGTACATCAGCCTGCGTCCGGGTGCCGAGACCGACCCGGATGAACTCGCGGTGTACTGCAAGGAGAGACTGGCCGCCTACAAGTACCCGCGGCAGGTGGAGATCCTGCCCGACTTGCCGAAGACGGCAAGTGGGAAGATCCTCCGTCGGGAGCTTCGGTCCCACAGGCAAGCAAGCGAATAGAAACACGCCGGAACACGGCGGAACGCCCGGAAGGCAGGTGGCGGCACAGTGCCCAGGACGACGGACGGAGACGGTACGCCCGTCCCGCAGCGGCTGCTGGCCGCCGCCACCCGGCTCTTCGCCGAGCAGGGCTACGACCGCACCTCCGTGCAGGAGATCGTCGAGGCGGCCGGCGTCACCAAGGGGGCGCTGTACCACTACTTCGGCTCCAAGGACGACCTCCTGCACGAGGTGTACGCGCGCGTGCTGCGCGTCCAGCAGGAGCGTCTCGACGCCTTCGCGAACGCCGACGAGCCGATCGAGAAGCGGCTCAGGGGCGCGGCGGCGGACGTCGTGGTCACCACGATCGAGAACCTCGACGACGCGTCGATCTTCTTCCGCTCGATGCACCACCTGAGCCCGGAGAAGAACAAGCAGGTGCGCGCCGAGCGCCGGCGCTACCACGAGCGCTTCCGCGCGCTGGTGGAGGAGGGACAGGAGGCGGGCGTCTTCTCCAAGGCCACCCCCGCCGACCTCGTCGTGGACTACCACTTCGGCTCCGTCCACCACCTGTCGACCTGGTACCGCCCCGACGGCCCGATGGGCCCGCAGGAGGTCGCCGACCACCTCGCCGACCTGCTGCTGCGGGCCCTGCGGCCCTGAGGCGTCCTGGGCCGGCCGGGTCAGGTGCCGGCGGGATCCGGCCTGGTGTCCTTCCACTGGTCGAGCAGGCGCCGGGTGGAGACGGTGTTCGGGTGCTCGGCGCCGAGCGTCCGGTCCATGTCGCGTACGACCTCGGCCAGGTCCGTCAGCGCGGCGCCGCGGTCGGCGCCCGCCGTGCGGCACCGCAGGATGGCCAGGGAGCCGCGGGCGATCAGGGTGACGTGGTGGTCAGCGCCCAGCTCCTGCGTGCCGGCCCTGACGGCCTCCTCGTACACGGCCAGGGCCCGCTCGGGCTCACCTTCCTCCTCCAGCCACTCGCCCAGGGCACAGCGGGCCGCCAGGGACTCCGGGTCGGCCGGGCCGAGGACCAGGTCCATCTCGTCGCTCAGATCCCCCAGCGCCGTGAGGCGGTCGGGCAGGCCGACACTGTCGCCGCGCAGCTGGAGGGCAAGGAAGCGGGCCTGAAAGGTCAGCGGGTGCTGGGCGCCCAGGGCCTCGGTCAGGTCCGGCACCAGGGCGTCCAGCCGGGTGATCGCCAGCGGGATTCGCGCCTGCTGGATGCACTGCGCGGCCGACGCAAAGCGCGCCCGCAGCACGGATTCGTCGTCCGGGCCCAGCCGCCACTGCGCCCGGGCCAGCGCGAACGGCACCTCCCGGTCGGCCATGACGATCAGCAGGGCGAGCAGCCCCACGGCCATGAGCAAGTAGATCCACAGGATGTCGCCGATCGGCAGCAGCAGGGCGCCGACGACGGCGGCGGCCAGGCCGGCCACGGCCCAGCGCCAGCCCTTCGGTATGCGTCGCATGGCCGCAGTATCGCGTCCATGACAGGAACGGCGGAAGGGTTCCGCAACCTCCCGCCCACAGCCTCGGGCGCGCGGCCGTGCGGGGGTCGGCCATCCCGGGACGGCCGACCCCCGCCCTGTGCGCCTACAGGTACTTCTTCAGCTCCCGTCGCGCCAGCGAGCGCTGATGCACCTCGTCCGGGCCGTCCGCGAGCATCAGCGTGCGGGCCCCGGCGTACAGCTCGGCCAGCGGGAAGTCCTGGCTCACCCCGCCCGCGCCGTGCAGCTGGATCGCGCGGTCGATGATGTCGACGACCGTGCGGGGTGTGGCGATCTTGATGGCCTGGATCTCGGTGTGGGCGCCCCGGTTGCCGACGGTGTCCATCATCCAGGCGGTCTTCAGCACCAGCAGGCGCAGCTGCTCCACGGCCACCCGCGCGTCCGCGATCCAGTTCTGCACCACTCCCTGCTGGGCCAGCGCCTTGCCGAAGGCCGTGCGGGACACGGCCCGGCGGCACATCAGCTCGATCGCCCGCTCCGCCATGCCGATCAGCCGCATGCAGTGGTGGATACGGCCCGGGCCGAGGCGGGCCTGGGCGATGGCGAAGCCGCCGCCCTCCTCGCCGATCAGGTTGCCGACCGGCACGCGCGCGTGGTCGAAGACCACCTCGGCGTGGCCGCCGTGGTAGTGGTCCTCGTAGCCGAAGACCTGCATCGCGCGCCTGACGGTGACGCCAGGGGTGTCGCGCGGGACCAGCACCATGGACTGCTGACGGCGGATGTCGGACCCGTCCGGGTCCGTCTTGCCCATCACGATGAAGATCTTGCAGTGCGGGTCCATCGCCCCGGAGATGTACCACTTGCGGCCGGTGATGACGTATTCGTCGCCGTCCCGCTCGATGAGCGTGGTGATGTTCGTGGCGTCGGAGGAGGCCACCTCCGGCTCGGTCATCGCGAACGCCGAGCGGATCTCGCCGGCCAGCAGCGGCTCCAGCCACTGCTTCTTCTGCTGCTCGTCGCCGAACTGCGCCAGCACCTCCATGTTCCCGGTGTCGGGCGCGGCGCAGTTCGTCGCGGTGGGCGCCAGCTGCGGGGAGCGGCCCGTGATCTCGGCGAGCGGGGCGTACTGGAGGTTGGTCAGCCCGGCGCCGTACTCGCCGTCGGGCAGGAAGAGGTTCCACAGGCCCTGCCTGCGCGCCTCGGCCTTCAGCTCCTCGACGACGGCCGGGGTGTCCCAGGGCGAGGCCAGCGCGGCCCGCTGCTCCGCGGCCACCGGCTCGGCCGGGTACACGTACTCGTCCATGAAGGCGAGCAGCTTGGCCCGCAGTTCCTCGGTGCGGGCGTCGAACGCGAAGTCCATGATCCGTCAGCCTTCCTGAAGAGTCGTCAGGCCGTGCTCGATGAAGACGGGGACGAGGTCCCCGATGCGGTCGAAGCCGCGGCCGACCGTCTGGCCCAGCGTGTAGCGGTAGTGGATGCCCTCGAGGATCACGGCGAGCTTGAACCAGGCGAAGGCCGTGTACCAGGAGACGGCCGAGACGTCCCGGCCGGAACGGGCCGCGTAGCGCTCGATCAGTTCGGCCGGGGCCGGGTGGCCGGGGGCCTCGGCGGTCGTGGAGACCGGGGAGTCGGACATGCCCAGCGGCATGCTGTACATCACCAGCAGACCCAGGTCGGTGAGCGGGTCGCCGAGCGTCGACATCTCCCAGTCGAGGATCGCCCTGATCTTGTCGTCGCCGTCGATGAGCACGTTGTCCAGGCGGTAGTCGCCGTGCACGACGGTCGGTGCGGGCGAGGCCGGCAGCCGGCGGCCGAGCTCGGCGTGCAGCTCGTCGATGCCGGCCAGGTCGCGGTTGCGGGAGGCGTCCAGCTGCTTGCCCCAGCGGCGCAGCTGGCGGTCCAGGAAGCCCTCGGGGCGGCCGAAGTCGGCGAGGCCCACCTCGGCCGGGTCAACGGCGTGCAGCTCGACGAGGGTGTCGACCAGGGACAGCACCGCGTCCCGGGTTCGCTCCGGGCCGAGCGGGGCGAGCTGGTCGGCCGTGCGGTACGGGGTGCCCTCGACGAACTCCATGACGTAGAAGGGCGCCCCGAGCACCTCCTCGTCCTCGCACAGCAGCACCGGCCGGGGCACCGGTACGTTCGTCGGGTGCAGCGCGCTGATCACCCGGTGCTCGCGCTTCATGTCGTGCGCGGTGGCCAGCACATGGCCGAGCGGGGGACGCCGTACGACCCACTTCGAGGTGCCGTCCGAGAGCGCGTACGTGAGGTTCGACCGTCCGCCCTCGATCAGCCGGCCGGTCAGGGCGCCGTTCACCAGGCCGGGCCGCTCGCGGTCGAGCAGGCCGCGCAGCCGGTCGAGATCGAGGCCTGGCGGGTGATCGGGGCTCATCGGTGCTCCTTTGCGAGGCGCGTGCACGTGACCCGACCTATCATGCCGACTGGTCGGTATGTCGTCCAGTACGGAAGGCCAAAGTGATCGGGGCCACCATACGGCCGACAGCTCCCGGCCGGGGGCGGCGGGAGCTGTCGGGCGGTGCGTATCGGCCGGGCGCCGAAGATCAGTGGTCGTCCCAGTGGCCGTTGTGCGCGGCGTGCCGGTGGCCGTCGTGGAGGTAGTCGACGTGGTCGCCGTGCAGGACGCTCTCGTGTCCGCAGCCGTCGCCGTGCCGGTGGTCGTGGTCCTCGTGCGAGACGTGCCCGTCCTGCTCGCACTCGTCCCAGTGGCCCTCGTGCTCGCGGTGGAAGTGGCCGTCGTGCGCGTACTCGACGTGATCCCCGTGCCGTACCCGCGTGTGCCCGCAGTCGGGACCGTGCGCGTGCTTGTGGGAGGCGTGTTCCAGGTGGAGGGCGGTCATGTGCTCACCTTCGGGGTGCGGGGTGGTGACGACCGACAGGCTGCCATGCGAACGGCGCATATCGGGGCATCGGGCGCGCATCCGGCTTGCGTGGCGTGCGCGCACCCCGGAGGGTCGGTGGCATGAAGGGCATCAGCTACAGCCGGTACGGCGGACCCGAGGTCCTCGAGTACGGCGAGGTCCGCGACCCGAAGGTCGGCCCCGACGCGGTCCTGGTCGAGGTGCGGGCCGCCGCCGTCAACCCCGTCGACTGGAAGGCACGCGAGGGGTACCTCGACGGAATGCTGGAGGCGGTCTTCCCGGTGGTCCCCGGCTGGGACATGTCCGGCGTGGTGGTCCGGCCCGGGGTGTCCGTCACCGAGTTCGGCGCCGGGGACGAGGTCATCGGTTACGTCCGCGAGGACTTCCTCTCCCGCGGGACCTTCGCCGAGTACGTCGCCGCACCCGTGCGCACCCTGGCCCGCAAGCCCCGGAACCTGTCCTGGGAGGCGGCGGCCGGGCTGCCGCTGGCCGGGCTCACCGCCTACCAGGTGCTGTACAGGACGCTGCGGGTCGGGCGAGGCGACACCGTCCTGGTGCACGCGGCCGCCGGCGGCGTCGGTTCGATCGCCGTCCAGCTCGCCCGGCACCTCGGCGCCCGGGTGGTCGGCACGGCGAGCGAGCGCAACCACGACTACGTCCGCGCGCTCGGCGGTGAGCCCGTGGCCTACGGCGAGGGACTGGCCGAGCGGGTCCGGGGGCTGGCCCCCGAGGGCGTGGACGCCGTCTTCGACACCGTCGGCGGCGCGGCCCTGAAGGCCTCGGCGAACCTGCTGGCCCCGGAGGGACGGCTGGCGTCCATCGCCGACGGCGATGTCGTCGGCTACGGCGGCCGGTACTGCTGGGTGCGCCCGGACGCCGAGGACCTGCTGCGGCTGACCGAACTGGCGGAGCAGGGCGTGGTGTCCGTGCACGTGGACGCCGCCTTCCCGCTGGAGCAGGCGGCGCAGGCGCACCGGCTGAGCCAGGAGGGACGGACCCGGGGAAAGATCGTGGTGACGGTGGAACCACGGACCCCGGAAGAAGGGGACAGGGCCTAGGTCCGTCCTAGAGGACGAGTGCCGCTCCGCACAGGGCCAGGGCCACCGTGCACAGGACCGCCGCCGTGGCGTGCCGGTGCGCGAGGACGGGCGGGCCGGCGGAGGCCGCGAGTGCCCGGATGCGGTGGTGGGCGACGAGGAGGAAGCCCAGCCACAGGGCGCAGCACAGCGCGCAGACGACGACGCCGGACACGGAGAGGCCGCCGCGCAGCGCGCTCTTGACGGAGAGGACGGCGGCCACCGTGCTCGCCAGGGTGGTGCGGCGCCAGGCGAGGCGGGTGCGCTCGGGTTGCAGCCCGGGGTCGCGCTCCTCGGCGGCCGGGGCGGTCACCCCTCCCACCCGACGGTCACCACGACGACCATCGCGATCGCCACGACGGCGACGAGGAGACCGAGCACCGCCGGGAACCGGGACACCGGCAGGTCCTCGCCGCGCCGCATCGCCCGCTCGCAGCGCATCCAGTGGTTGACCGCACGCAGGGAGCACAGCACGCCCGCGGCGAGCAGCGCCAGGGCCAGCCCGACGCGCCAGGCCCAGCGCAGGTCGGGCAGGAACTGGTCCACCGCGAAGCCGCCGCCGATGAGGGCGAGCGCGGTGCGCAGCCAGGCCAGGAACGTGCGCTCGTTGGCCAGGGAGAAGCGGTAGTCGGGCGTACTGCCCTCCCGACGGATCTCCTCGGGAGCGAACCACAGGCGGACGTTCCGTACGAATTCGATCACGCGTCGGACTCTATCGGGCGGCTCTGCGGTGCTCCCTCAGCCGTTCGTACGCCGCCAGTCCGTCCGGTACCCACTCCCACTCCGGGAGCCGGCGCTCCACCTCGGCGTCCGGCAGGAAGTCGTGCCAGGCCACCTCCTCGGCCTGCGGCCGGACGGGCAGATCGCAGCGGACCTCGTACACCGCCGACCACCAGCTCCGGCCGGCGCCGTCGTCGTAGAGGAACTTGAACAGGAAGCGCGGGGCCGGCAGGCCGCTCACGCCCAGTTCCTCCTCCGCCTCGCGCAGGGCCGCCTCGTCGTAGGACTCGCCCGCGCCGACCACGCCGCCGACGAACATGTCGTAGAGGGAGGGGAAGACCAGTTTGGTCGCGGTGCGACGGTGGACGAAGAGGCGGCCCTCGGCGTCGCGGGTCTGGATGAACACGCAGCGGTGGCGCAGGCCCTTGGCGTAGGCCTCGCCGCGCGGGGAGCGGCCGATGACCTGATCGTGCTCGTCGACGATGTCGAGGATCTCGTCTGCGGGGGTCGTCATACCGACATCCAAGCAGGGCGGCATCAGTTCGGCTGCAGGTCCCGCACGCGCTCCGGCTTGCCCGCGCCCGTAGGCATGCAGGGGTGCATGCCCAGCAGCACGATGCCGACGACGATCCCCGCGAGGCCCGCCGCCTCCCAGGCCAGCGCCCCGGTGTCGGTGCGCAGCCGGTCGCCGAGGAAGCCCATCCCGCAGGCGATGCCGGCCAGCGGCTGGGCGGCGGTGAGGGCGGGCAGGGACATGCGCAGCGGCGCCGTCTCGAAGGCGCTCTGCACCAGCACCAGGCCCGTGACGCCGAGCGCGGCCACGCCGTACGGCTGCCAGGTGGTGAACAGCTCGGTCAGGCCGCCCTCGGCGAAGCGCTGCCCGCTGACCCGGGTGAGAGCGTCCTGGACGCCGTAGAGCAGACCGGCGGCGAGGGCGAGCAGGACCGGGCCGGAGCTGAGGCGGGAGCGCTTGGCGTACGTGGTCAGCAGGAGGGCGAGGCCCACCATGGCGCCGATGATCAGCCAGTGGCGAAAGGGGTCGCTGACCGCGGTGCCGCCGCGCGGCCGGCCCGCGACGATGAACGCCGTGACGCCGCCCGCGAGCAGTGCGAGGCCCGTCCAGCCCTGGCGGCCCAGCGGCTGCCTGGTCTGCTTGCGGGAGAGGGCCAGGGCGAACAGCAGGTTCGTGGCCAGGAGGGGCTCGACCAGGGAGACCTCGCCCTGGCTGAGGGCGATCGCGCCCAGGACCATGCCGGCCACCATCAGGCCGATGCCGCCCAGCCAGCGCGGCACCCGCATCAGGTCGAGGAGCAGCCGGGGCGAGAGGAAGTCGCCCAGCGGTGCGTGCGAGGCCGCGTTCTGCTGGAGCACGAACCCGAAGCCCAGGCAGCAGGCAGCGCTCACGGCGAGAATCAGAACCAGAAACGACACGCTGCGTACCTCGAGTCAGACGGGCCGGGTCACGGAGTGCGTAGTGGGTGACTGTAGCGTCCCAGGGCCCGGCATGCTCCTGGGAGTGCCCGTATCCGGGCGGTCGACTCGGTCACTTCTCCGCGTCGATCAAGGGAGTTGCGGATCCGGTCGTTCCGCCCATGGTGAGGGCACGGGACGAGGTGCGCCATGGCGTACGCCACACCGGGTCGCCGGTCCGGTGGTGGCGACCATCATTGTCCATTTCTCAAGTACCCCAGATGTAACAGAAGTTGACGCGTGTAACGGCTGTGCGGGCCTTGACTCAAGCCTTGGCTGCGAGTTTGCTGTGAGTGATCAGCTGACGCCAGTCCGAAACCCCGAGTCCTGACGCAGAGCCGCGTCGCGTGAGGAAGTCCCGCGGTGCCCCCACCCCCGCCATCCTTCGGCCGGACCCGCAAGCGCGCGGCACACGCGCTGGACGCGGCCCTCGACGACACCGAACTCCTCGCCGCCCGGGCGGCCTTGGCGCAGGGGAGGTGGCAGGCCGCGCGATCACTGCTCGTTCACACGGGTGACGACTGGGACCGACGTGGACACCGGGCCGTCGTCCTCGGGCAGGAGCGCTACAGCGCGGCCTGGGCGCGGGACTGGATGGTCGCCGAGCCCGCCTCCGCCGAGGCCGCCCTGCTGCTCGCCCTCGCCCTGGTGGAACGCGCCCTGCGCGGCGCGGAGCGGCCCGACCTCGCCCGCGAGGCCTGCCGGGAGGCCGCCGGGCGCGCCCCCGCCGATCCCACCCCGTGGCTGGGGCTGCTGATGCTGGAGTGCTCCCTGGGTGCGGAGGAGGAGTCGTTACGGCTCTTCGGCGAGGTCCGCTCCCGGTGCGCCGACCACCACCACGCCCACCACCTGATGGTCGCGCGGCTCGCCGAGCGGGGCGCCTGCACGGGCCGGGACCCGCTGCACGAGGTCTACGACTTCGCCGACTGGGCGGCCGAGCGGGCCCCCGCCGACTCGCCGCTCGCCGTCCTACCCGTCGTCGCGCACGCCGAGCGCTACCGCGTGCTGGCCGCCGCCGGCCACGAGCCCCCCGATCCGGTCGCCTCGGGCCACTGGAGCGGGCGCCGGGCCCGGCAGGTGATGAAGGCCGCCTTCGACTGGTGGCTGGAGTGGGAGCAGGAGGGGCACCCTCGGCGCCTGGTCGACCTCAACTTCCTCGCCCACGCCAAGGTCTGCGAGGGCCGGGGCGCCGAGGCCGCCGCCCTCTTCCACCGGATCGGCGAGCACGCCACGCCGGCGCCCTGGTCCTACCCGCACCACGACCCCTACCCCGCCTTCCGCGCCGCGCGAGCCGCCGCGCTCGGCACGGTGTGACACTCCCGACGCCAACCACAAGGACGGTCCTGCGATGACCACGGGCAGTTCCAGCGCGAGCCGCACCACGACCGACGGCATCAGCACCTATCTGGGGCAGGAGCGTGCCCTGCGCGCCGACCGCCTCGGCACGGGGGGCCTGCTGCTCTCCGTGCTCGCCGCGACCGCACCCCTCATGGTGGTCGCCGGTGTCATGCCCACCACATTCGCGGTGATGGGCATCGTCGGCCAGCCCCTGCTGTTCGTCGTCCTCGGCGTGGTGCTGGTCCTCTTCGGCGTCGGCTACGCCGAGATGAGCCGGCACGTCCACAACGCGGGAGCCTTCTACGCGTACATCTCCCGCGGCCTCGGCAGCACCGCCGGCGCGGGCGCCGCCCTGGTGGCCCTGGTCGCCTACAACGCCATGCAGGTCGGCATCTACGGCATCTTCGGCTTCGAGGTCTCCGGGCTGTTCTCCACCTACGCCCATGTGGAGGTCGCCTGGTGGACACCCGCTCTGGTGGCCCTCGCGGTGGTCGGCGCGCTCGGCTGGCTGAAGGTCGACATCAACGCGCGCGTCCTGGGCGTCCTGCTGGTCGTCGAGGTGATCCTGGTGGTGATCTTCGACGTCGCCGCGATCGGCGACCCGGCCCGGGAGGGCCTGTCGCTGCACGCCTTCAACCCGGACACGCTCTCCGGCGCGGGCGTGGGCACCGCCCTGTGCTTCTGCATCGCGGCCTTCGTCGGCTTCGAGCAGGCGCCGGTGTACGCGGAGGAGACCAGCCGGCCGCACGTCCTGGTGCCGAGGGTGATGTTCCTGGCGGTGGCCGGCGTGGCCGTCTTCTTCGCGGTGAGCTGCTGGGCGCTCACCGTCGCCGCGGGCCCGACCCAGGTCGTCGGGGTGGCCCGGAAGGAGAGCGCCGGCATGCTCTTCTCGCTGACGGAGTCCCGGCTCGGCGGAGCCTTCACCGACGTCCTGCACGTGCTCTTCGTGACCGGCATGTTCGCCGCCATGCTCAGCTTCCACAACGTCGTCGCCCGCTACACCTTCGCCATGGGCCGCGAGGGACTGCTGCCGCGCGCCTTCGGCCGGACCACCGGCGCGAGCGGCGCCCCCGGCACCGGTTCCCTGCTGCAGACGGCGGTGGCCGCCGTGATCGTGACCGTCTTCGCGATCGCCGACGACGGTCCGGCCGGCGATCCCACCGAGCCCGTCCTGCACCTGTTCACCTGGTTCGGCAACATCGGCGCGCTCGGCGTGATCCTGCTGATGGCGGCCGCCTCCGTCTCCGTCATCGTGTTCTTCGCCCGGCGCGGCGCCGCCCGCGCCCAGGCCTGGCGGCTTCTCACCTCGGCACTGGCCGCCGTCGCCCTGCTGGTGATCGCCGGATACACGGTCAAGGACTTCGACGTCCTGGTCGGCGCCGGCCCCGACTCGGCCCTGAGCTGGGTGCTGCCCGGCATCATCGCCCTCGCCCTGGTCGCCGGCCTGGTCCAGGGACTCCTCCTGCGCTCCCGCTCGCCCGAGGCACACGCCCGCATCGGGCTCGGCAACGAGGCCTTCCGGCTGGAGGAGGCGGCACAGGACGCGCCGTAGGGTCGGCGCCCCTGGGAGAATCCGTTTCCGGGAACCCCCCTCTCTGACAACCCCGATTCTGAGAACGCCGTAAGAAGTCATTACGGAACCCTGACGGGCATCCGCGATTCCTGGCCCGCCCGGCGTCGCGGGTGTTCGAATGGAGGCGTGAACTCCGAACCACCCGAGGAACCGGGCGAGCCGCGGCCGCCCGCGCAGCACGGCACTCCGATCGGCCGCCGCGTCCTGCTGGGCACCATCGGCCTGGGCGCGCTCGGCGTGGTCGCCGCTCCCGTACTGCAGCGCGGTCTGGAGGGCTTCCTCGGCGCGGCGGCCGACAAGGACCCCACCGGCCTGACCGGCCTGCTGCCCAATGGCGGCGGCTTCCGCTACTACTCGGTCACCTCCTCCGTCCCGCACAAGGACGCCACCGACTACCGCCTCACCGTCGACGGCCTCGTCGACCGCCCCACGACCTACACGCTCGGCGAGCTGCGTGCGCTGCCGCAGACCCGGCTGGTCAAGGACGTCCAGTGCGTCACCGGCTGGCGGGTCCCCGACACCCCGTTCGAAGGGGTGCGCCTGTCCCGGCTGCTGGACGCCGCCGGAGTGCGGGCCAAGGCCGGGGCGGTGCGCTTCACCTGCTTCGACGGCGCCTACTCCGAGAGCCTCACCCTGGAACAGGCCCGCCGTTCCGACGTCCTGGTCGCCCTGCGCATGCAGGACAAGGACATCGGCCACGCCCACGGCGGCCCGGTCCGCCTGTACGTGGCGCCGATGTACTTCTACAAGTCCGCGAAGTGGCTCTCCGGCATCACCGTCACCGAGGACGTCAAGCCCGGCTACTGGGAGAGGCTCGGCTACGACGTCGACGCCTGGGTCGGGAAGTCGAACGGGCGGGACGATGACCCTACGAGCTGAGGCCCACACCCCGCAGGTCACCGAGGTGCGCCGCTTCGGCCCCGTCCAGCGCTGGGTGCACCGCACCACGGCCGCCCTGATGGGCGTGTGCGTGGTGACGGCCGCCTTCCTCTACGTCCCCCAGCTCGCCGAAGTCGTCGGCCGCCGCGAGCTGGTGGTCCGGGTGCACGAGTTCGCCGGGCTCGCCCTGCCGGTTCCCGTCCTGCTGGGCCTGGCCTCCCGCGCCTTCCGGGCCGACCTGGGGCATCTCAACCGCTTCGGGCCGCACGACAGGACCTGGCTGCACGGGGCGCTGGCCCGGGACAAGCGGCGCTCGGCGCGTCCCGCGGCGAAGTTCAACGCGGGGCAGAAGATCTACGCGGCCTGGATCGCAGGGGCGTCGGTGGTGATGCTCGGCACGGGGCTGATCATGTGGTTCACCCACCTCACCCCGATCATGTGGCGCACCAGCGCGACCTTCGTGCACGACTGGCTGGCCCTGACCATCGGAATCGTCCTCGCGGGGCACATAGGCATGGCGCTCGGCGACCCCGAGGCGCGGCACGGGCTACGGACGGGGAAGGTGAGCCGCGAGTGGGCCGAGCGGGAGCACCCCCTGTGGCGTCCCTGACGACGGGTCCGGTGACGGGACGGCGGCGGGCGCCACGACCGTGAAGGCGTCCTGCGACCGCGCCTCGGCGGCGCCGTACCGCACGACCACGTCGACCGCCCTGGGGTAGCCGTCCAGGGCCGGTACGACGGCGGCCAGCACCAGCCGGTCGCCGTCCCGGGACCTGATCACGGGCGGTCCGTCGAGCCGCTTGCCGCCGATGAACACCTCGCCGTAGCGCGCCAGTTCGGCGGGGTCGAAGTAGGTGCCGCGCAGTTCGATCCCGACGGCGTCACCGGGCGCGGCCTGGCCCGTGTCCACCCCCGCGACGTGGTAGGCGCACGCGGGCGTGCCGCCCCGCGCGGTCCGCAACGGCACGGTGGCGTGCGGGTGTCGCCGGTGGAAGTCCAGCAGCGCGCCGAGAACCGCGTAGGCGGCCCGGTCCTTGCAGGTGTCGGCCCGGCCGGCCAGGGCGGTGTGGTCCGCGGCCGCCGTGTCCCAGCTGCCGCCGTGCCCCTGCACGGCCAGACAGGCCTCGGCGAGACCGCGCAGCAGCCGCCGGTCCGGGCCGGCCGGCGTCCGGTCGATCAGGGCGAGGGCGGTGCGGCACCCGGCGGGGTCGCGGAGCCGGTCGTAGAGGCTCGAGGGATCGGGGGCGGAGTCGGCGTCGGGCGAGACGGGGCCGGGCGGGAGCCAGGCGGGGCTCAGCAGCGGCCTGTCGACAAGCGCCGGCGTGGGAGAGACGGACGGGCGCGGGGCGATGGTGCGGTGGGTGCGGGGCGGCGCGGCGGGGTTCACGACGTCGCTCGCCTCACCGGCCGGTGACTGGCGGGGAGTGGGGGAGGCGGGCGGGGCGGGAGCGGGCGGGCGCCCGGACGGGCCCGCGGTCACGATCGGGCTGCCGCCGCCCGAGCCGTTCGGCCCGCCACCGCCGTCACCCCCGAAGGCCGCGACGGCCACCGCCACCGCTCCGGCCACCAGCAGCCCCGAGACGCGCATCCCGAGGGAAACCGCCATGACGCCCCCCGACACCGTCGACCCCGGGGCCCCCGCCCCGGGATCTCCTCATGATGCGGGCGGCCGCGCCGCCGGGGAACCCTTTCACGGCGCCCCGAAGTCCAGCAGCACCTTGCAGGAACGGCTCCGGTCGGCCGCGAGCGCGAAGGCCGACTCCGCCTCCCGCACCGGGACCACCGCGCTGACCAGCCCGTCGAGCGCGGGCGTCGCCGCGAGCAGCCGCAGCGCCTCGTCGAACTCCGCGTCGAAGCGGAAGGCTCCCCTGAGGTCGATCTCCCGGCTCACGACGAGGTTCCCCGCGAAGGGACTCGGCCCAGACGGCAGCATCCCGAGCTGCACCACGACCCCGCCGCGGCGCACCGATCGCAGACACGTGTCCAGAGCGGCGGCCACCCCGGAGGCCTCCACGGCCACGTCCGCCTCGGCCGGCCACCCGGGATCGTCCGGGTCGTCCGCCCGTACGACGGTGTCGGCGCCGGCGGCACGCGCGTACGCGAGGGCGGCCGGGAGCAGGTCGGTGACCGTGACCCGGGCGGCGCCCGCCGCCCGGGCCGCGGCGACGACCAGGCAGCCGATCGGGCCGGCGCCGGTGACCAGGACGTGCCGTCCGGCCACGTCCACCGCACGGTGAACGGCGTGCAGGGCCACGGACAGCGGCTCGGCGAGGGCCGCCCGGCGCAGCTCCAGACCCGCCGGAAGGGCCCTCAACTGACCTTCGGGGACGACCACTTGAGCCGCGAAGCCGCCCTGTACGTGCGGGAAGCGGGCCGCGCTGCCGAGATAACGGGTGTCCCGGCAGATGTTGCGACGCCCCCGGGCGCACTCCGGGCAGGCGCCGCACGGTGTGGCCGGGTGCACGGCGACGGCCGTGCCCGGGGCGGGACTCGCCGGGGACGGTGTCCCGTACGCGAGGACCGTCCCGACCACCTCGTGCCCGAGCAGCATCGGCTCGCGCAGGCGGAAGTCGCCCACCCCGCCGTGCTTGAAGTAGTGCAGGTCGGAGCCGCAGACGCCGCCGTAGCGGACGGCGACGAGAGCCTGCCCGGGGCCGGGCCGCGGTACCGGCAGCTCCTCCACGCGCAGATCGCCGCGACCGTGGATCACACAACCGAGCATCCCCGCGGCCCTCTTCACAGCACGCTCGTCATTCCGCCGTCGACGTACAGGACCTGCTCGCCGACGAAGTCGGCCGCGGGCGAGGCCAGGAACAGCACCCCGCCGACCAGGTCCTCGGTGGTGCCCCAGCGGCCGGCCGGGGTGCGGCGGCGCACCCAGGCGCTGAACTCCTCGTCCTCGACGAGGGGTTGGGTCAGCTCGGTCTCGATGTAGCCGGGGCCGAGGCCGTTGACCTGCACGCCGTGCGGCCCCCAGTCGGCGCACATGCCCTTGGTGAGCATCTTCAGCGCGCCCTTGGTGGCCGCGTAGGGCGCGATGCCCGGGCGGACCACCTCGCTCTGCAGCGAGCAGATGTTGACGATCTTGCCGTGGCCGCGGGCGGTCATGTACCGGGCCGCCTCCCGGCCGACCAGGAAGGCGCTGGTGAGGTTGGTGTCCAGGATGCGGTGCCAGTCGGAGTCGGTGAACTCCAGGAGCGGGGCGCGCAGTTGCATGCCCGCGTTGTTGACGAGGATGTCGAGCGGGCCGACCCGCTGTTCGACATCGGCGATGCCCGCCTTGACCGAGGGCCCGTCGGTGACGTCGAAGACGGCCGTGTGGACCTCGCCGGGCAGCCGCGCGGCCGCTTCGGTGAGCCGGCCGGCGTCCCGTCCGTTGAGGACCACCGTGCAGCCGGCCTGGGCCAGGCCCCGGGCCAGCGCCAGACCGATGCCCCGGCTGGAGCCGGTCACCAGGGCGGTGCGGCCGCGGATGTCGAACAGGGGGTGACTCATCCGCGTGCTCCTAGATGACCAGCGACAGCAGCAGGACCAGGCCGCCCGCGACCACCGAGATGATCGTCTCCATGACCGACCACGTCTTGACGGTCTCGCCGACGGTCAGACCGAAGTACTCCTTGACCAGCCAGAACCCGGCGTCGTTGACATGGCTGAAGAAGAGCGAGCCGGCGCCGATCGCCAGGACCAGCAGGGCCGTGTGGGTGGTCGACATGTCGGCCGCGAGCGGGGCCACCAGGCCGGCCGCCGAGACCGTCGCCACCGTCGCCGAACCGGTGGCGAGCCGGATGATCACCGCGATCAGCCAGGCCAGCAGCAGCGCCGGGATCGACCAGTCCTTGGAGATGTCCAGGATCATCTGGCCCACGCCGGTGTCGATCAGCGTCTGCTTGAAGCCGCCGCCCGCGCCGACGATCAGCAGGATGCCCGCGATGGGCGCGAGGCCCTTCTCCACCAGCGGGGTCAGCCGCTCCTTGCCGAACCCGGCGGGCCGCAGCAGCGTGAAGATGCCGAGCAGCACGGCGGCGAGCAGGGCGATCAGCGGGGAGCCGATGACGTCGAAGACGCGCTGGGTGAGGTTCGCGGGGTCGTCGATCACGATGTCGACCAGCGCCTTGGAGAGCATCAGGACGACCGGCAGCAGGATCGTGGTCAGCGTGGCGCCGAAGCCCGGACGGGTCTCCAGCTCTTGCGACGCGCGCTGCGGCAGCATCCGGTCGGGGGCCTGGACGTCCACCCAGCGGGCGGCGACCTTGGAGAACAGCGGTCCGGCGATGATCACCGTGGGGATGGCGATGAGGACGCCGAGGGCGAGGGTGACGCCGATGTTCGCCTTGACCGCGTCGATGGCGACCAGCGGGCCGGGGTGCGGCGGCACCAGACCGTGCATCACGGACAGACCGGCCAGGGCGGGTATGCCGATGCGCATCAGGGAGTAGTTGCCGCGCTTGGCGACCATCAGCACGACCGGGATCAGCAGCACCACGCCGACCTCGAAGAACAGCGGCAGACCGATCACCGAGGCGATCAGCACCATCGCCCACGGCATCGCCCGGCCGCCGGCCTTGGCGAGGATCGTGTCGACGATCTCGTCGGCGCCGCCGGAGTCGGCGAGCATCTTGCCGAGGATCGCGCCGAGCGCGATCAGCACACCGACGCCGGCGACCGTGGTGCCCAGGCCGGTGGTGAAGCTGGTGATCACCTTGTCGAGCGGCGCGCCGGCGATCGCGCCGAGCGCCAGCGAACCGAGGGTCAGCGCCAGGAAGGCGTGCAGTTTGAACCGGGTGATGAGAAGAACGATGACGGCGATGCCCGCCAAAACGGCGATGCCCAGCTGAGCGTGGCCGGCCGAGGTGATCGGCTCGGGTGCGTCCGCTGCCAGCATCTCGACGCTGAGTCTGGTCACGGGGGAGTTCCCTTGCAGGTACGGGGACGGGGAGGGAGGCGTGGGGGGGGGGTTACGGGAGGTCGGCGAGTGCCTTCACGGCCCGTGCGGTGATCTGTTCGGGGCTGCCGGCGACGTCCACGGTGACGCCCGCCTCGTCCCGCTCCAGGGGCTGGAGCGTGGCGAACTGGGAGTCGAGCAGCGCGGTCGGCATGAAGTGCCCCTGACGGTGGGACATCCGGTCCTCGATGAGGGCGCGGTCGCCCGCCAGATGGACGAAGACGACGCCGGGGGCGGCCGCGCGGAGCCGGTCGCGGTACGACCGTTTCAGCGCCGAGCAGCTGACCACTCCGCCGAGCCCGGCCCGCCCGTGCGCCCAGGCGCCGATGGCGTCGAGCCACGGCCAACGGTCGTCGTCGCCGAGCGGGACGCCGGCCGACATCTTGGTGATGTTGGCCTGCGGGTGGAAGTCGTCGCCCTCGGCGTACGGGACGCCGAGCCGGGCCGCGAGCAGGGGACCGATGGTGGTCTTCCCGGTGCCCGCGACGCCCATCACCACGACGACATGGGGGGTGCTCATCGCTGCCTCACTGTCTTCTTCGACTGGTGTCGGACGTAACTGAAACCGATTAGGTACGACGATTCAAGAGTCTGAGACAAATAAGTCTGACTTTTTGAGCGTGTGACACGGCACGTACTCTGAGTGCATGAGCACAATGGGCCGGGGGCTGCACGGCCATGTACTGGACACCCTCGGCCCCGCGATCACCGCGGGTGAGTACCCGCCGGGCAGTGTTCTGCGCACCGACGAACTCGCCCAGCGTTTCGACGTCTCACGCTCCGTGATGCGCGAGGCGGTCCGGGTGCTGGAATCCATGCACCTCGTGGAGTCCCGCCGTCGCGTCGGCGTGACCGTGCGCCCGAAGTCCGAGTGGAACGTCTACGACCCCCAGGTCATCCGCTGGCGGCTGGCCGGCGCCGACCGCCCCGGGCAGCTGCGCTCCCTGACGGTGCTGCGCTCCGCGATCGAGCCGGTCGCCGCGGGGCTCGCGGCCCGGCACGCCACCGCCGAGCAGTGCGCCGAGCTGACCGAGTGCGCGCTCGGCATGGTCGCCAACTCCCGCGGTCACCGGCTTCAGGGCTACCTCGTCCACGACATGGCCTTCCACCGGATCATCCTCACGGCCTCGGGCAACGAGATGTTCGCGCGCCTCGGCGACGTCGTGGCCGAGGTCCTCGCGGGCCGCACCCATCACGAGGTGATGTTCGAGGACCCCGACCCGGCCGCCGTGACCCTGCACGTCCAGGTCGCCGAGGCGGTACGGGAGGGCGACGCGGCCCGCGCCGAAGAACTGACCCGCCGGATCACGGTCGGGGCACTGCAGGAACTGGACATCCTCGCGCCCTAGGCGGGTGTCCTAGTCGAGGATCTCCCCGTCCACGTACACCCACGCCCCGTCCACCCTCTCGAAGCTGCTGCGCTCGTGCAGCGAACCGCCCCTGAAGGACGCCCGGAACGTCACCGTGCCGGTGCCGTGGAAGGCGGAGCCGTCGGTCGTGGCGAGGATCTCCAGACCCGTCCAGCGCATGCCGGGATCGAGGTCGAGACGCGCGGGACGGGTGCGCGGATGCCAAGTGCGCAGCAGATAGGGGCCGTCGAGCCGCACGAACGCCGTGTAGCGCGACCGCATCAGCGCCTCGGCGGTCGGCGCGGCCGCCTCACCCCCGAGGAAGCGGCCGCAGCACGCGTCGTACGGCTCCCCGAGACCGCAGGGGCAGGAGGCGCTGGACGTCGGCGCGGAGCCGCGCCGGCGCCGGGAGGGCGAGGTACGTCGGGACATGGGCCCCATTCTCCCGTACGCGCCCGCCCCGCCCCGCTACGCGGACTCGGCGTTGGTCGGCGGGTGCGACGGGCGCGCCGGAACCAGCGTGGGCAGCGCGGGCAGCGCCGTGCGGTACAGCCAGGCGTCGAACACGTCGTCCAGCGGCTCGTCCGCGTAGCGGTTGGCATGCGCGGTGAACGTCGCCGTCGTGACCGCCCCGCCCCGGTGCAGGCCCGTCCAGCCGCGCAGCATGCGGAAGAACGCGTCGTCGCCCAGCGCGCAGCGCACGGCGTGCACGGCGAGGCCGCCGCGCTCGTAGAGCCGGTCGTCGAACATCGTCTTGCGCCCGGGATCGGCCAGCTTCAGGTCCTGCGCCTGCGAGGACAGCAACCGGTGCGCGGCACCGGCAAGTTGCTGCGCGGACCGGCCGCCCGAGCGCTCCGACCACAGCCACTCGGCGTACTTGGCGAACCCCTCGTTCAGCCAGATGTGCCGCCAGTCCGCGATGGACACGCTGTTGCCGAACCACTGGTGCGCCAGCTCGTGCGCGACCAGCCGCTCCGAACCCCGTGCCCCGTCCACGTGGTTGGCGCCGAACAGCGACAACCCCTGTGCCTCCACGGGCACATCGAGTTCCTCGTCGGTCACGACGACCGCGTACTCCTCGAACGGGTAGGCCCCGAACAGCTCCTGGAACAGGTCCATCATCCGCGGCTGCCGCGCGAAGTCCCGCGAGAACTCCGGCAGCAGGTGCGCCGGGATGTGCCCGTGCTGCGGCACCCCGCCCGGTCCCGGATCGCCCAGCAGCACCGTCTGGTACTTGCCGATCACGAGACCCACCAGATAGCTGGAGGTCGGCGCGGCCTGCTCGTACACCCAGGTCGTGGTGGACGCCCTGGTCGTACGGGTCAGCAGCCGCCCGCCCGCGACGACCGCGTACGCCGACGGCGTGGTGACCGAGATCTGGTACGAGGCCTTGTCGGCCGGCCGGTCGTTGCACGGATACCAGGACGGCGCCCCGATCGGCTGGCTCGCCACCAGCGCCCCGTCTTCCAGCTCCTCCCAGCCCAGCCCGCCCCACGGGCTGTTCACCGGCTTCGGGTTGCCCGACCAGTGCACCTCGACCGTGAACGCGGCACCGGAGCGGACCGGCTTGGCGGGCCGGATGCGCAGCCGGCCGCCGCGGTGGGTGTAGTGCGGCTGCCGGCCGTCCACCCGCACCCGGCCGACCTTGAACTCGGACAGGTTCAGGAAGAACTCGGCGAGCGGCGACCGCCCCGCTATGGCGTTGATCCGGACGGCGCCCGACAGCCGGTTCGGCCCCGGACGGTAGTCCAGCGTGATCTCGTACCGGTGCACGCGGTAACGGGGGTCACCGTGTTCCGGAAAGTACGGGTCGGCCGCCGCCGACTGCTGAACCGCCACTGCCGCTTCCGCTCCCTGCCCTGCGCCGCCACTGCCCGCCGGTACACCGCCCACCGAATCCGAGTGGCCCGCGCTCAGGGACGCCATGCCTCGATCGGGTTGCCCAGCCAGCGGGTGTCGTCCGGGACGGACTCCGCGGCCATGACGAGCGACGCGGGACCCAGGGTCGTACGGGCCCCGATCGTGCTGCCGGGCAGCACGATCCCGCCAGGGCCCAGCGTGGCGCCCTCACGGAGGACAACAGTATCCGTCCGCAAGATCCGGTCGTGGAAGAGGTGGGTCTGCAGGACACAGCCGCGGTTGACGGTCGCCGCGTCCTGAAGGGTCACCAGGTCGCTCTCCGGCAGCCAGTAGCTCTCCACCCACACGCCCTTGCCGATGCGGGCGCCGAGACCGCGCAGCCACCCGTTCATCAGCGACGTCCCCGGCACCGCCCCGGCCAGCCACGGCACGGCCACGACCTCGACGAAGGTGTCGGCGAGCTCGTTGCGCCACACATAACCGCTCCACAGCGGATGCTCACCCGTGCGGTGCCGCCCCACCAGCAGCCACTTCGCGAGAACCGAGACCAGCGCGGCCACCACGCCCGCCCCGAGCAGCACCACCCCGGACAGCAGCGGCGCCCACGGCCCCAGCAGGCACAGCACCGCCACCGTGCCGACGGCCAGCGCGGCCGAGCAGAACACCGGCACGATCCGGCACAGCTCCACCAGCCCCCGCGCCCACAGCAGCCGCGCCGGCGGGTCGTACGTCCGGCTCTGGTCGCCCGACTCGGCGCTGCGCGGCAGCCGCACCGGCGGCAGCCCCAGATAGGAGCTGCCCTTCTTCGCCTTCTTCGGCGTGGCGGACAGCACCCCGACCAGCCCGCCGTCCGGCACGCTCCGCCCCGGCGCGGTCATCCCGGAGTTCCCGAGGAACGCCCGCCGCCCGATCTCCGCGCGCCCGATCCGCATCCAGCCGCCCCCCAGCTCGTACGGCGCCGTCAGCGTGTCGTCGGCCAGGAACGCGCCCTCGCCGACCGTCGTCAGACTGGGCAGGGCCAGCACGGTCGACACCTCGGCGCCACGCCCGACGCGCATGCCGAGCAGCCGCAGCCACACCGGCGTCACCAGCCCCGCGTACAGCGGGAACAGCGTGTCCCGGGAGCGGTCCATGAGCTGGGTGACCGTCCAGGTCTGCCAGCCGGTCCTGCTGTGCGTCGGGTACGTCCCCTCGCGCAGGCCCAGACTCAGCAGCCGCACACCGACGAGGATCAACAGCGCGAACGCCGCCCCGAAGGCCAGCGTCGCCGGGACGAGGGCGAGCGCGGCGCCGCGCACCGGCGCCGCCGGGTCGACCAGGGCGTACGCCACGAGGAAGGCGGCCCCGCAGGCCAGCAGCGGCAGGGCGGTGAGGACGAGGCCCGTCAGGCCGTACATCACCCGCCAGTAGCTGCCCCGCTGCGGCCGGTCCTTGGGCCAGTTCCGCTTGGCCTTGCCGAGCTTGACCGCGGGAGCGCCCGCCCAGCGCTGGCCGGTCGGGATCTGCCCGGTGACCGCCGAACCGGGCGCCACCTCGGCGCGCTTGCCGACGCGGGCGCCCGGGAAGAGGATGCTGCGGGTGCCGACGGTGGCGTGAGCGCCGACCTTGACCTGGCCGATCTCCAGCCGGTCGCCGTCCAGCCACCAGCCGGACAGGTCGACCTCGGACTCCACGGCCGCGCCCCGGCCCAGCTTGAGCATGCCGGTCACCGGCGGCAGTGAGTGCAGGTCGACGTCCTGGCCGACCCTGGCGCCCAGGGCGCGCGCGTACCGCTCCAGCCAGGAGCCGGTCAGCGAGGTCGCGCCACTGAATTCGGCCAGCCGCTCGGCCGTCCACAGCCGCAGGTGGACGCCGCCGCCGCGCGCGTACCGGCCCGGGCGCACGCCCCGCAGCAGCAGCCGCGCGCCACCCGCCGCGATCGCGAGCCGGCCGGGCGGGCTGAACAGCAGCAGGGCACCGGCCACGACCAGCCACCAGGGGGCCGTCGGCAGCCACGACCACGCGGGCAGCAGATTCCCGAGCGCGGCCAGCGCCACCGTCCAGCGCAGTCCGAGCAGCGTGAACAGCGGGACGAGGAGCAGCAGCTGGACGATCCTGGCGCGGGCGGGGACGGGGGCGACCGTGCGGCTGCCCCCGTCGTCCTGCGCCGACTCCTCCAGCCGGCGGGCCAGCTTGCGCAGCGTGGGCTGCTGGTAGATGTCCAGGACGGCGGCGCTCGGATAGCGGGCGCGCAGCCTGGTGGTCAGCCGCGCGGCGGCCAGACTGCTGCCGCCGATCGCGAAGAAGTCGTCGCGGGCGCTGGTGACGGGGATGCCGAGGACCTCCGTCCACTGCTCCGCCAGCCACGCCTCGGTGCCGTACAGCCGCTCGGCCGGTCCGCCGGTCCCCAGGTCCTCCAGGGGCCAGGGCAGCGCGTCGCGGTCGACCTTGCCGCTGGTCCGGGTCGGCAGCTCGGCGACCGGGGCGAGCAACGGGACGAGCGCGGCAGGCAGTTCGGCGCGCAGCTTCTCCACGGCGGTCGCGTGGTCCCAGCCTTCCTGGGTGACGACATAGCCGACCAGCAGCTGGTTGCCGCCGCGCGCGGTCCGTACTGCGGCGGCCGCGCCGGCCACCCCGGGCAGCGCCTGCAGGGCGGCGTCGACCTCGCCGAGCTCGATCCGGCGACCGCCGAGCTTGATCTGCTCGTCGGCCCGCCCGAGGAAGACCAGCCCCTCGGGTTCGGCCCTGACCAGGTCACCGCTGCGGTACGCCCGTTCCCAGCCCAGCGATTCGAGGGGCGCGTACTTCTCCGCGTCCTTCTCCGCGTCCAGGTACCGGGCGAGGCCGACCCCGCCGATCACCAACTGGCCGGCGGCGCCCATCGCGACGGGCTCCCCGGTCTCGTCGACGACGGCCAGCTCCCAGCCGGCCAGCGGCAGCCCGATACGGATCGGTTCGGCACCGCTCATCAGCGAGGCGCAGGCGACGACGGTGGCCTCGGTCGGCCCGTAGGTGTTCCACACCTCCCGGCCCTCCGTCACCAGCCGCTGCACCAGCTCGGGCGGACAGGCCTCGCCGCCGAAGATCAGCAGCCGTACGTCGTTGAGCGTCTCGGGCTCCCAGAGCGCGGCGAGCGTCGGCACCGTGGAGACCACGGTGATCTCCTGCTCGACCAGCCAGGGGCCGAGGTCGGCGCCGCTCCTGACCTGCGCACGGGGCACCGGCACCAGACACGCGCCGTAGCGCCAGGCCAGCCACATCTCCTCGCAGGAGGCGTCGAAGGCAACCGACAGCCCCGCCATGACCCGGTCGGCGGGGCCGATCGGGTCCTCGGTGAGGAACAGCGCGGCCTCGGCGTCCACGAACGCGGCGGCGCTGCGGTGGGAGACGGCGACGCCCTTGGGTTTGCCGGTGGAGCCGGAGGTGAAGATGATCCACGCGTCGTGCTCGACGCCGGGCCGCGCGGCCTTCGCCGCACCACCCCCGGTGACGGTCAGCTCGTGGCCGGCGCCGACGACGACCCGTACGGCCGCCTCCGAGAACACCCGCTCGGCCCGCTCGTCGGGGTCCTCCGCGTCGACGGGGACGTAGGCGGCACCGGCGGCGAGGACGGCCAGGATCGCCACGTACAGATCGTTGGTGCCGGACGGGACCCGGACCCCCACCCGGTCGCCGAGCCCGACCCCGGCGGCGGCCAGTCGCCCGCGCAGCCGCTCGACCTCGGTCGCCAGCTCCCGGTAGGTGAGCTGCCGCGAGCCGTCGTCCAGGGCGAGTTCACCCGGGTAGGAGCGCACAGAGGCGTCGAAGATGTCGACCAGGGTCCGCGGAGAGGGCGCCTGACCTGCGGAGAAGCGTGCGGTGTCGCCGAACTGCCGGTGGATCTCAGCGCTGAGCTCATCGTCGAGCAGGCCGAGAGCACTGCTCTCGTGTATGGCTGCCATCGGTCCTCGCGTCTCGATCCCGGAAGCCTCCGGGGCGCTGGCGGGCCCGCAGGTCTGCCTGGGGTTGTCCTCCTCCAGCTCCGTAACAAGCCGGAAATTTTAGTACGAAGCTAGGTTCGGCCCGACGGAACAGCCACTCGGATGGGCCGTCCGGAGGAACGGCCCCCGAAACGGGGGCCGTTGACCTGCGCCTTTCACTACGGAGAGAGATCCCCCACACCGAGAGTGAAGCCCCGGGACGACGGTCACGACCGGTCCTCCACCAGGGTCGCGACACCCGGTTCGTCACCTCCCATGTCGAGCCGGAACGGCGGATAGCTGTCCGTCATCAGCCCGACGTAGGCGGCCACCCGCAGCACCCACCGGTTCAGGCCCAGGATCAGGTCGAACAGGCCCTTGGGGTACTTCTCGGTGAAGGCCAGGATCACGGCCGCGATGAGGGCCAGCACGGCGACCAGGCCGCCGTCCCACCAGCCGACGCGCCAGCCGCCGAGGAAGAAGCCGATGACGATGTAGTGCGGGATCGCCAGCAGCCACCACTTCACCAGCACCAGGCCACGGGAGAGGTGTTCCGGATAGGCGATGTCCAGCCGGGCCGGGTAGTCGGGCTCCTCACCCAGGCTGAACGGCGGGTACCGGTCGGTGCCGAGGGCGCCGTACGAGTAGTAGGCGACCCGCCAGCTCCAGCGCAGTACCCCCAGGTTGAAGTCGAACAGGGCGCGGGGATAGCGGCCGGTGAACAGGATGCTGAAGAAGGCGACCACGCTCACCACGGTGAACGCGATCCACAGGAAGCACAGCACCACGTAGTGGGGGATGACCAGGATCCACTTCACCAGCCACAGCCATCGCGACAGGGGCGCGTCCAGCACCGCCTCCACCCGGACCGGGCGGTCCGGTGTCGCTGCCAAGGTCGTCATGGCGATCAGCTCCTTCGGTCCGGGGCTGCCGCCGCGGGGCAAGCCCCACCATCAGCGTGGCCACCCCGGCCCGGCACCGCGAGGGGCCGACCGGGGCCCCCCCGGGGACCATCGGTCCCGGCGCCGGGCGGTGCCTCAGGATGTGCGGGCCGGCCCGGCCGCCGTCACCGGTATCCGCCACGACACCCGGGTGCCGCCTTCCGCGCGCCCGGCCACCTCGAAGCTCCCGCCGAACCGCTCCGCGCGCCGGCGCAGGTTGGTCAGACCGCTGCTGCGGGTCGGCGTGCCGATGCCCCGGCCGTTGTCCACGACCTCCAGCAGCAGATCCTCCGCCGCCCGCACGGTGACCTGCACCGCCGAGGCCCAGGCATGCCGGCCGACGTTGGACAGGGCCTCCCGCAGCGCGGCCAGCAGATGCACGGCCGTCTCGTCCGGGACGGTCGCGTCGACGGGGCCGTGGAACTCGACGGCGGGCGCGAAACCGAGCCGGCCCTCCGCGGCCGCGGTCTCGCCGAGGACCTGGGCGCGCAGACTGACGGCCTTCTGCGTGGGCCGGTTCAGCTCGAAGATGGTGTTGCGCAACTCCTTGATGGTGGAGTCCAGTTCGTCGATGACCGAGGTGATACGGGCGGCGGGCCCGGGCTGGACGTCCCGCGCGGCGATGCTCTGCAGGACGAGACCGGCCCCGAACACCCGCTGGATGACCATGTCGTGCAGGTCACGGGCGATGCGCTCACGCTCGTCGGTCACCACACGATCCGCCCGGGCGGCCGCCAACTCCGCCTGCGCGGCCAACTGTTGGGTGATGTCCCGGGCCACCGTGCAGAACCCGATCAGTTCCCCGCCGGCGTCCCGCATCGCCGACACCGTGACGGCCACGTCGACCTCGCCGCCGTCGGCCCGGCGCCAGCGGCTCTGATGGGGTTCGGCGTGCCCGCGGGCACGGATCTGCTCCACCGCCGAGCGGAAGGCGTCGAACGCCCCCTGCGACATGAGGTGTTCCACCGGCCGCCCCACGACCTCCCGCTCGCCGTGCCCGAGCAGTCGCCGCGCGCCGGGGTTCCAGGTCTGGACGAGACCCTCCGCGTCCACCGCCAGCATCGCGTCGTCGGACGACGCCACGATGGCTGCGAGCCGGGCCTCACCCGCCCGGGCCGCCTCCAGCTCGGTGTGCAGCGCGATCAGGCCCCGGTTGGTGTCCTCCAGCTCCTGACGCAGCTCGTCGATCAGCAGCGTCCGGCCGTCCGGCTCCGCGCCCGGTCCGGGCCCGGACGCAGGCCCTGGGTCCGCGGGGGTCCTGGGGTCGACGAACTCCCCCATGTCCGACCGCCCTTCGTCTGCGGTGACGGAAACGTGGCTCATGATGGCACGCGCCCAGGGTCCCGGACCACGACCACGGTGGCGTCGTCCGAGGGCCTGGCGTACTCGCGGTGGACGACCGCCGCGACGACCGACGGATGCCGCTGCGCCAGCCGCGGGTGATCCTCCAGGCTCCAGCCGGACCGGATCCCGTCGGAGACCAGCACCAGCATCGAACCCGGCTCCCACGCACAGCGCTGCACACGGGTGCTCGGGACCGGCAGATGGGTGCCCAGCGTGCCGGGGCGGTCCAGGAGATGCACGGAGCGGGCGCCCGTGAACACCCGCCCGGTGATGTTCCCGACGGCCGCGTAGGAGAGCTCGCCCCGCTCGGCGTCGATCAGACACGCGCCCAGGACGCCGCCGCGGGTCCCGCGCATCGCCTCGTGCGCCCGCCGCACGAACCGGTCCAGATCAGTGACCGGCTCCCGCTCGAACGCGCCGACCGCGGCCCGGGAGGCGACGGACGCCGCCGGACCGTGCCCCAGCCCGTCCACGACCAGCACGGCCGACGGGCGGCCCGGCACGACCGTCCAGGCGTCCCCCGACTCGCCGTCCCCGCCGAGCGGCACGTTGACCCCGCCGAACCGCCACCTCCCGTCCGCGCCGGCGTCGGCCGTGCCCAGCCGCGCGTAGACGACCGTGCCGCGCCGGGTGGCGTACCAGTCGAACTCGGTGGCGTGCCGCCGTACGACGTCCAGCCCCGCGTTCAACCCGCCCCCGGGCACCGGCGCCGAGGGGCCCGTCACCGGCGGGGCCACGCCCGTCATGCCCGGTCCGTGGTCGACGGACAGCAGCTCGATGCCGTCACCGGCCTTCCGCAGCAGCACGTACCCGCCGGGGTGCGCGTGCCGGAGCAGATTGGTGCCCAGTTCCGTGGCGACCAGCTCGGCCGCGCCCGCACGCAGCGCCGGCCGCGCCGCGGCGAGGCGGGCGACCGACCGGCGCAGGGCTCCCACGTCCTCCGGGGCCCCGATCGGATGCCGTTGGTGCTCGCTCTCGCTCAGTGCCGTCCCACCCCAGTCCCGCTCATCGCTGCCACTTCACGATCGTCACCGTGGTCCCCGCCTCGGCGGTGGACGTCAGCGTCATGTCGTCCACCAGCCGCCCCGCGCCCGGCAGCCCCAGGCCCAGGCTGCCGCGCGTGCTGAAGCCGTCCGTCAGCGCCGCCGCTATGTCCGCGATGCCCGGCCCGTCGTCGGAGAACGTGGCCCGCACCCCGCGACGCCCCTGCCGGTGCACCCGCTCCACACAGAGCCTTCCGCGGCCGCCGGTCGCGTAGTTGAGGATGTTGCGGGCCAGCTCACTGCCGGCCGTGATCAGCTTCGTGGCGTCCACCAGGTTCAGCCCCGCCGCCTCCGCCTCGGCGCGCAGCACCTTGCGGACCCGGATCAGGTCGGCCTCGTGGGCGATGGCGAACGCGTCCGGCTCCCGCTCCGTGGCGGCCCCCGTCGTCACAGCAGGCCCGCACCGGTGTCGCCGCGGCGCAACCGCTCCAGCAGCGCCAGCCCCTGCTCGGCGTTGAGCGCGGTGTCCAGGTGCCCCATCTGCACGCCCAGCTCCACCAGCGTGATCGCCACCGCCGGCTGGATCCCCACCACGGCCGCCTGCGCCCCGAGCAGCCGCACCATCGCCACGATCCGGGCGAGCACCCGGGCGATGAAGGAGTCGACGACGCTCAACCGGCTGACGTCGATCAGCATGCCGGACGCCGAGGTGTTCGCGATCTCCCGGGTGAGCTGCTCCTCGATCCGGATCACGGTGGTGTCGTCGAGGTCCCCCTGCAACGCCACCAGCAGCGTGTCACCGATCCGCATGACCGGTACGACGTCCTCGTTCACCGTCCCTCCCCGCCGGCCAGGGCCCGCGCGGCGTCGGCCGCCGTACCGGATCGCTCGGCCAGTACGGCAAGCGCCAGCCGGAGGGCGTCCTGGAGGGTGTTGCGGGAACGCAGCCGTCCCATGTCGATGCCCAGGTGGACCATGGACTGGGCGGTCTCCGGGCGCACCCCGCTCATGATGCTGACCGCGCCCATCAGCGCGGCCGCCTGCACCGTCTTCAGCAGGTGCTGGGCGACCTGGGTGTCGATCGTGGGCACGCCGCTGATGTCCAGGATGGCGACCTCGGCCTGGGTGTGGGCGATCTTCTCCAGCAGGCCCTCGGTCAGCCGGGTGGCCCGCAGGGTGTCCAGGGTGCCGATGATCGGCAGCACGAGGATCTTGTCCCACACCTGGATCACCGGCGTGGACAGCTCGAGGATCTCGTCGCGCTGCCGCTGCAGCCGCTGCTCGGTCTCCCGGCGCTCGGTCACGTCCCGGATCGCGGCCGCCACCAGCCGGCCCTCGGCGGTCTCCAGCGGGCTCAGGCTGATCTCGACCGGGAACTCGGTGCCGTCGCGGCGCATCCCGTACAGCTCCAGGCCCAGACCCATCGGGCGCAGCCGCGGATCGGCCAGGAAGCCGCTGCGGTGGCCGACGTGCCGGTCGCGGAACCGGGCCGGAACCAGCACCTCTATCTCCCGGCCGACCAGTTCGTCGCGCTCGAAGCCGAAGAGCGTCTCGGTCCGCCGGTTGGCCAGCACGATCCGGGCGTCCGGTCCCACGATCAGCATGGCGTCGGGCGCGGACTCCAGCAGCCCGTGGAACAGCGACTCGGCCCGCGCTCTCTCGGTGACGTCCTTGAGCGTCTTGACGAAGCCCGTCACCGAGCCGTCCGGCTCCCGCACCGGTGTCAGCGTCACCTGCGCCAGGAACCGCTCGCCGCTCTTGCGGACCCGCCAGCCCTGGAAGGTGCGCCGGCCGTCGTCGCGGGCCGCCTCCAGCTCCTGTCGCACCAGCCCGGTCTCCCGGTCCTCGGCGAGATGCAGCGCCTCCACCGACCGGCCCACCATCTCGTCCTGCTCGAACCCGGTCATCGCCCGGGCGCCGCGGCTCCAGCGGACCACCTCGCCGTCCGGACCCAGCTTGACGATCGCCTGATCGGTGACCGCGTCCAGCATCGCCTCGAGATCGCGCAGGTCCGCCCCTGGATCGCGGGCACCTTCCGTCGACGTCGCCATGCCCGCCCCGCCTCCCCACACCCCACCCGGAGAACCCCTGGTCGGGGTCGTACCCGGCGGGGCGATGCTACTGGGCGGCACCCCGGCGCAGCGGCCGTATGAGAGGACGAGCACGCAAAACGAACCGGGCGGATCGAGATGAGTCCCGATCCGCCCGGTCTGTGAAGTGTCCGAGGGGGGACTTGAACCCCCACGCCCGATAAAGGGCACTAGCACCTCAAGCTAGCGCGTCTGCCATTCCGCCACCCGGACAAGGTGTCTGTCGTGCGGGGTCTGCCCCGCGGCGACGAGGGAAACATTACCAGGCTTTCGAGGGGCGCCCGATCACCCCCCGTCCGGCCTCCGTGCCCGCGTGAACGGCGTGTGACGGGCCGCTCCCGCTCTTGGGCGCGGCGCGGGGGAGGGGGAGGATGAGGGGAACCACCAGCAGTGACAGCGGGAGGAAGCAGCGTGAGCGACACGGACACGGCCAGGGGCGTCACCGGCGAGGACGAGGTCGTTGACCTCTGCCGCGAACTGATCCGCTTCGACACCAGCAACTACGGCGACCACTCGGGACCGGGTGAGCGCAAGGCGGCCGAGTGGACCGCCGAGAAGCTCGCCGAGGTGGGCCTGGAGCCGAAGATCTTCGAGTCGCACCCGGGCCGCGCCTCCACGGTGGCCCGCATCGAGGGCGAGGACCCCTCCCGGCCCGCGCTGCTGATCCACGGCCACCTGGACGTCGTACCGGCCAACGCCGGCGACTGGACTCACCACCCGTTCTCCGGCGAGGTCGCCGACGGGTGCGTGTGGGGCCGTGGCGCCGTCGACATGAAGGACATGGACGCGATGACGCTGGCGGTCGTCCGCGACCGGCTGCGCAGCGGACGCCGGCCCCCGCGCGACATCGTGCTGGCGTTCCTCGCCGACGAGGAGGCCGGTGGCACCTACGGCGCCCGGCACCTGGTGGACAACCACCCCGACCTCTTCGAGGGCGTCACCGAGGCGATCAGCGAGGTGGGCGGGTTCTCGTTCACCGTGAGCGAGCAGCGCAGGCTGTATCTGATCCAGACGGCCGAGAAGGGCATGCACTGGATGAAGCTGACCGTGGCCGGCACCGCGGGCCACGGCTCGATGATCCACCGGGACAACGCGATCACCGAGCTGTCGGAGGCCGTCGCGCGGCTCGGGCGGCACAAGTTCCCCGTCCGGGTCACCAAGACCACCCGCGCCTTCCTCGACGAGCTCGGCGACGCCCTCGGCACCGAGCTCGACCCGGAGGACATGGAGGCCACGCTGGCCCGGCTCGGCGGCATCGCCAAGCTGATCGGCGCGACGCTGAGCAACACCGCCAACCCCACGCAGCTCGGCGCCGGTTACAAGGTCAACGTCATCCCCGGCGAGGCCACCGCGCACGTCGACGGGCGCTTCCTGCCCGGACACGAGGAGGAGTTCCTCGCCGACCTCGACTCGATCCTCGGTCCCAAGGTGCGGCGCGAGGACGTGCACTCCGACAAGGCCCTGGAGACCTCCTTCGACGGCGCCCTGGTCGAGGCCATGCAGTCCTCGCTGCTGGCCGAGGACCCGACTGCCAAGGCGATCCCCTACATGCTCTCCGGCGGTACGGACGCCAAGTCCTTCGACGACCTCGGTATCCGCGGCTTCGGCTTCGCGCCCCTCAAGCTGCCCCCGGAGCTGGACTTCGCCGGCATGTTCCACGGGGTCGACGAGCGGGTGCCGGTCGACGGTCTGAAGTTCGGCGTGCGCGTTCTCGATCGTTTCATCGACGCGTCATGACCCCCCGTATTCGGCTACGTGTACGGGACTGACTGAGAAGAGTGAATGCACTCATACGCTCGTAGCTCCATTTCATCCCTCCTCGTTACAGGTGATGCGATCCGCTTCTTGGGATCGCATTGCCAACAAGGAGGAATAATGATCAAGAAGGTCGTCGCTGCTGCGGCTGCCACCGGTGGTCTGGTTCTGGCGGGTGCGGGCATGGCCGTCGCCGACGCCGGCGCTCAGGGGGCTGCGGTGCACTCCCCGGGTGTCGCTTCCGGCAACGTCATTCAGGTTCCGGTGCACATCCCGGTGAACGTCTGCGGCAACACGGTCTCCGCGTCCGGGCTGCTGAACCCCGCCTTCGGCAATACCTGCATCAACCACTGACGCCGGCCGCTCGAGCCCGCTCATGTTCACTACCCGTCGGCTCCGGAGCGAGCGCAATGCGCTCCGGAGCCGACCGGGAGTTCCCGATGATTCCAGGTCAGGTTTCGAAAGCAGGGGTAATTCAGGAATGCGACAGGTGACCCGCAAGGGCCTGATGACCGTGGCGGCCGCGACCGGCGTGCTCGCCGCCGCCGGTGGCTACGCGCACGCCGACTCCGCAGCGAGCGGCAGTGCCTCGGACTCGCCCGGCGTGCTGTCGGGCAACTCGGTGCAGGCGCCCGTGCACGCGCCGGTGAACGTCTGCGGCAACACCGTGAACGTCGTCGGCCTGCTCAACCCGGCCTTCGGCAACGGGTGCGCCAACCAGGGCGGCGGACCGTCCGGCGGTCACGGCGGCTCCGGTTCCGGCGGCTCGCACGCGGGCGGCCACAGCAGTGACTCACCGGGCGTCGGCTCCGGCAACCGCGTCGAGGCGCCCGTCGACGTGCCGGTCAACGCCTGCGGCAACAGCGTGAACGTCGTCGGCATCGGCAACCCCGCCACCGGCAACGACTGCGTCAACGGCGGCGGTTCGGGCAGCGGTCACACCACGCCTCCCGGCGGGGGTCAGGCGACGCCGCCCGGGCACCCCGAAAACCCGGGCACCCCGAGCACACCGCCCACCCGCGGCATCCACACGCCGGGCGGGTCCTCGCACGTCAACCACCCGGGCGCCCAGACGATCAACGGGCCCGAGTCGGTCTCGCAGCTCGCCCACACCGGCAGCGACATGCCGCTGGGCATCGTGCTCCCCGTCGGAGCCGGAGCGCTGCTGGCGGGCGCCGTGCTCTACCGCAAGGCTCGCGCCTCCGCGTAGCACCGCGTGAGACACATCACGGAGCGGGCCCCGCCTCGGCGGGGCCCGCTCCGTTTCCCGTGATCCTGTCGCCGCCCGTCGCTCACCACGTGGCGCGCACCTGGCGGATGATCCGCCGGCGCAACCGCACCCTGCGGCTGCCGTCGCGCATCAGACTGAGGCGGTCCAACTCCCAGTGTCCGTACTCGGCATGGTCCGTCAGCAGGCGTGTGGCGTCCTTGCGGGAGACCCCGCGCGGTACGTACACGTCGACAAATTCGTATTCCGGCATCGCATCTATTGTGCGGGCTGGGCCCCGGTACGGATAGCGTCTGCACTATGTCTGATGCTGCGCAGCCCACCGCTGCCGAGGTACGCGCCGCCGCCGAGGCGGTCAAGACCGCGCTCGACCGCCACCTGGCGGCCGTCGAACGCCGGTCGGGGGAGGACGACCCGGCCGTCTACGAGGCGTTCAACCAGCTGGCGGCGGCCGCCGAGGCGTACGACGAGCTGCTCTACGACCGCTACGACGAGGTGACCCCCTTCGAGATCCCCGGCGCGGAGGACGCGCTGCCGCCGTACACGGGACCCGAGGAGCCGAACGCGCTCAGCGTGCTCATCCGCCGCGACTACTCCGTGGTGGAGCCGCAGCGGCTGCTGGCACAGGCGCAGCGAGTGGAGGCCGCGGACGAGGACGCGACGGACACGGAGGTCTCCGGCACGTTGCACGGGGCGCTGGGCATCCTGTTCGGCGAGTTCGAGCCGGACGAGATCGCCTCGCGGCACAAGGAGTTCGGGCTGGAGGAGGGCGACTCCACGCTGTGGGTGACCGCCGCGGAGGATGCCGCGGAGCCCGGCGAGTGGCTGGAGGCGCCGTTCGACGGCGTCGACCCGCAGGCCGTGGTGTGCCGCTTCGACGTCAGCGCGGTGTTCGACGACGATCTGGACGCGGACGACCTCGAGGACGAGATCGATCCGGAACTGGACGAGGACGAGGATCTCGAGCCGTTGGACGTGGATCGCTGAGGTGTGCCGAGGGCGGCGGTCGCGGGATGTCCGTGACCGCCGCCTTTGGGGGTGCGGGGCGGCTGGTGGTGCAGTTGCGCCGTGGTGCGACCTGTTGCGTGCTGGGCTGCGGGCCGTGTGTGGCTGGTCGCGCAGTTCCCCGCGCCCCTTTCGGGGCGATCAGGCGGCCGTCGGGAGTTGCGTGGCCAGCAGGACGGATAGGCGGGTCGTGCGCGGCTTCGCGGGGATCTCGGAGACGGCCTTCGGGAGGGCCTGGTCCACGCCGTGGACCACGGAGAGGTGGCGGTCGGCCCGGCTGAACGCCGTGTAGACCCAGGGGCGGTTCAGCGCCTGGGCGGCGTCCCCGGGCAGCACGACGACCACCGCCGGCCACCGGCTGCCCACCGCCTGGTGCGCGGTCAGGGCCCAGCCGTGCCGCACGCACTGCTCGACCCGCTCCTTGGGTACGACCACAAGGACGCCCGCGCACGACAGGTGAAGGCCGTCGGCGTCGGCCTTCACCACCTGTCCCGGCACGGTACGGCCGGTGGCGGGGGAGTAGGCGACACGGTCACCGGGGTCGAAACCGCCGAAGCGGCCCGGGCCCGGGTTGAGGCGCTCCTTGAGGGCGGCGTTGAGGGCGCGGGTGCCGACGGCGCCGCCGTGGCCCGGCGTGATCACCTGCGTCTGTTCGGCGGGGACGCCGAGCGCGCGCGGCACCGAGTCGGCGACCAGCTGCACGGTCCGGTGCACGGCCTCGCCCGCGTCCCGCACCGGCACGATCACGACCTCCTTGCCGGGGGCCTCGACCTGGTTGAGCTCACCGACACCGATACCGGAGACCAGCTCGCCGAGGGGCCCGGGGTCCGGCAGGCGGGAGGCGATCTGCGGGCAGACGCGTGCCGCGAGCAGATCCGCGAACACCCGCCCGGGCCCGGCCGACCACAGCACCGCCGGATCACCGGACAGCACCAGCCGGGCCCCGTCGGGCAGCGACTCGGCGAGCAGCGCGGCCGTCTCCACGTCCAGCTGGGGCGCGTCGAGCACGACGACAACATCCAGATCCAGCGCACCATCGGCATCCCGCCCGGGCCCCTCGACCCCGGACAGCAGCCCGGCGACCGTGACGACGGGGAGGGCGGTCGCCTCGGGGTCTGCCGGTACCGAGCCACCCGCTCCGCTCAGCAGCCGCGCGAAGCGTTCGCGGCCCAGGGGGGTGTGCGTCGCCGCCCAGGCGCGCAGACCGAGGGCGTGGGCCGTGCCCAGCAGGGCCGCCGGTTCGGCCAGGGACGCCTCACCGCCCGTGTGCAGGACCAGGCCGTTGCCCGCCGTCGCGCGAATCAGCTCGGCCGTGGAGCCCTTGGCCGCCTCCGCGGCCCGCTCCCACTCCCGCGCCGAACCGTCCTCCTTCGGCACCGAGTTGATCAACCGCGCCAGTCCGTCGGCGAGGCTCTCCTCCGCGAGCGCGTACCGCTCCAGGCCGACCAGGATGCGAACGGGCCGCTCGGCAGCCTCCTCGCCGTCATCCTCCGGCTCGGGTGCGCGCGGGTCCAGGGCGTCCTGGAAGACCAGGGCCTCGCCCTCCGCGACGGCGTCCTGCACGGCGGCGTCGGGGTCCGGCACGCCCCGCTGGGCCAGCGCGGCGGTGAGCGCCTGCATCTCCAGCGCCGTGTGCCCGGCCAGGGCGGCCTGTTCCAGCAGCCAGCCCGTCAGCGCCCGGCCCCGCCGCTCGTCGTCCGGCCCCGCTTCCGCGCCGAGCAGCGCCCGTGCGAAGCCGTCGGCCTGCTCGGGCCGCACACCGCTGACCCGCAGCAACTGCCAGGGGTCCTCGCGCAGCTGCTCCCCGGCGCCCTCGCCGAGCGCGGCTGCTGCCTGCGGGGCGAGCGAGTCCGGGGCGCCGCCGTCGGCCAGCACGCGCCGCACCTCGTCGACGGACTCCGCCGCCACAGCCGCCGGCGCGACGGGCTGCGGCGCCTGCGGCCGCCGTACGGGCTCGGGTGCGGGCCGGCGCGGCGCGGGCTCGTCGAACACGGCGGCCCCGGGCTTCTGGCCGCTCTCCACGGCCCGTACGGCCGCGAGCAGATCGGCGGCCTTCCCGCTCAACTTGGCGCCGGCCTCGACGGGCCCCTTCCGCTCGGCCTTGCGCCGCTCGATGCGCTCCCGCTCCAGGCGCTGCGCGGCCAACTCGGCCTCGGCCTCCGACAGCTGTGTGCCGGAGCCGTCCTCGGCGGCCGTGCCCTCGCCGTCACCGCCGTCCTCGGTACCGGCCTCGGGGGCACCCTCTTCCACGGCGCCGTCCTCCGTCGCGCCGTCCGGCGTCTGAGGGCCGGTCTGCCCCGTGGTCTCCGGCTCCGTGCTCACAGCGTGCTCCAGTCGTGATCGGGATAGCGGTGCACGGGCGCCGACACGTCGTCGAGCGCCCGGCAGATCTCGTCAGGAAGACTAAGGGCCTCCACTGACAATGCCGCCGTGAGCTGCTGCGCGTTGCGCGGACCGATGACGGGCGCGGCCACGCCCGGCCGGTCGCGGATCCAGGCGAGCGCGACCTGGAGCGGGGTCACGGCGAGCCCGTCCGCCGCGGTCTGCACGGCGTCGACGATCCGGCTCGCGGTGTCGTCGAGATAGGGCGCAACGAACCGCGAGAGGTGCTCCGAGGCGCCGCGCGAGTCGGCCGGCCTGGCGTCGCCCCGGTACTTGCCGGTCAGCACCCCGCGGCCCAGCGGGGAGGAAGGCAGCAGCCCGATGCCCAGATCCAGCGCGGCCGGCAGCACCTCGCGCTCGACGCCGCGCTGCAGCAGCGAGTACTCCATCTGCGTACTCGCCAGCCGGGTCCGGGTCCCCGGCGCCGCCAGCTGCCACGTCGCCGCCTTCGCCAACTGCCAGCCGCAGAAGTCGGAGACACCGGCGTACCGGGCGCGACCACTGCTGACCGCCAGGTCGAGGGCCTGGAGGGTCTCCTCCAGCGGGGTGCAGGGATCGAAGGCGTGCACGTGCCAGATGTCGACGTAGTCGGTACCGAGGCGGGCGAGCGAGGCGTCCAGGGCGGAGAGCAGATGGCCGCGCGAGCCGTCGAAGCGGCGGTCCGGGTCGGCCACACTGCCGGCCTTGGTGGAGATCACCAGGTCCCGGCGCGGGACGAGTCCTTCTGTCAGGCGTCCGAGCAGGTATTCGGCCTCCCCGTCGCCGTACACGTCGGCCGTGTCGACGAGGCTGCCGCCGGCCTCCCAGAACGTCTTCAGGAGGTCCGCGGCGTCGTGCTCGTCGGTGTCCCTGCCCCAGGTGAGCGTGCCGAGTCCGATACGGGACACACGAAGGCCGGTGCGGCCGAGATGCCTCTGCTCCATGAACGCCGAGATTACTGGCCGGAACCTGCGGTGTGGGGGCCTGTGGACAACCAGTTTCCACAGGCTAGGGTCTGCGCAACAGGCACGACGTTACTGATCGGTAAGGGGAACGGCCATGCAGCTCGGGATCAACCTCGGCTACTGGGGCGCCGGAATGGACGCGGACAACCTGGAGGTCGCCAAGGAGGCCGACCGGCTCGGGTACGCCGTCTGCTGGGCCGCCGAGGCCTACGGCTCCGACGCGGCCACCGTACTCAGCTGGGTCGCCGCCCACACCGAGCGGATCGACGTCGGCTCGGCCATCTTCCAGATCCCGGCCCGCCAGCCCGCGATGACCGCGATGACCGCCGCCACCCTGGACTCCCTGTCCGGCGGCCGCTTCCGTCTCGGCCTCGGCGTCTCCGGACCGCAGGTCTCCGAGGGCTGGTACGGCGTCAAGTTCGACAAGCCGCTGGCACGCACGCGTGAGTACGTCGAGATCGTGCGCAAGGCCATGAGCCGTGAGCGGCTCTCCTACGAGGGCGCGCACTGGACGCTGCCGCTGCCCGGCGGCCCCGGCAAGCCGATCAAGCTCACCGTGCACCCCACGCGCGAGCACATCCCGCTGTACATCGCCGCGATCGGCCCGAAGAACCTGGAGCAGACCGGCGAGATCGCCGACGGCGCCCTGCTGATCTTCCCCTCCGCCGCGCACCTGGAGGAGACGACCATCAAGCACCTGCACGCCGGGCGCGAGAAGGCCGGCAAGACCATGGACGGCTTCGACGTCCACCCGACCCTGCCGCTCGCCGTCGGCGAGGACAAGGACGTCGCCGCGCTCGCCGACGCCTTCCGCCCCTACACCGCCCTGTACGTCGGCGGCATGGGCAGCGCCAAGCAGAACTTCTACAACCAGCTCGCCCAGCGCATGGGCTTCGAGGCGGCCGCCGCCGACGTCCAGGAGAAGTACCTGGCGGGCGACAAGCAGGGCGCAGCCGCCGCCGTACCGCACGAGCTGATCGACCAGACGACCCTCCTCGGCTCCGTCGACCGCATCGCGGACCGGATGAAGGAGTACGCGGCGGCCGGGGTGACCACCCTGAGCCTCAACCCGGCGGGCTTCACGCTGGAGGAGCGGCTCGCCTCGCTCCGCGCCGGCACCGAGGCCCTGGAGCGCGCCGGGCTGGCCTGACAGTCGGCCCGGACAACGGAGTTCTTCCGCGGCCGTGGTGGGGGCTCGGGGGTCTTCCCCGCCACGGCCGTCACGGGGAACAACGCGTCGCGGCCCGCGCGGTTACGCCCGTGACGTGACCGCGCGGCTCCTCCTTTCGGCGCAGTTGTCCGGCACAGCTGTTGCGGCACCTCGAAGGCCGCACTTGACTCGTTCTTTGCGGAATGCCCCGGAATCCGCGACGTCTGCGAGTCTTGCGGAGAGGTGCCCCACGATGCTTTCGGCCAAGAGTCTGTTCCAGGAGATCCTCGACGACGACCGGTCCTTCGCGCTTTTCTGCTCCATCGCGGCCGGTGGCGAGTCGCAGGGCGGCTGGGAGAACGGCCGTATCGCGGCGCTCGTACCGGAGAGCGAGCGCGCACTCGCGCCCAAGATCGCCCGGCACGGCGCCGACGAGGACAAGCACGGACGGATCTTCACGGCCCTGATGAGGAAGCGCGGCCTCGAACCCGTCCCGGTCCCGCCCGAGACCGACTACACGATGCTTCTGGAGAAGCACGGCATCGGCCTGGCCCACGCCAGGCTCAGGGGCGACCGGCCGCTGACCGAGCAGGACATCGTCACCTATCTCGCCCACAGCAGGGTCACCGAGCAGCGCGCCTCGGAACAGATGGAACTGCTGGGCCGGCACTTCGCCGACCACCCCGACGTCGGACGCGCGGTGCGGATGATCTCCGGAGACGAGGACAACCACCTCGCCTACTGCCACGAGGAACTGCTGCGCCTGGCCTACGCCGGACACGGCCGCGCCATTCAGCGCACCCTGCGCGAGTGCGCGCTCGCCGAGATCCGCGTCTACCGGGACGTCAGCCTCGCCGTCATGGACCACATGGGACGCATCCTCGGCTGGCCGAGGGCCAAGTCAGCGGTGCTCGCCGCCGGCATCCACGCCGTGTACGCCTACGAGCGGATCGCCGGCTGGCGGCGCATGGTGAACCTGCGCATGCCCCGGCGGCGCGACGCGCTCGGCGGACCGGCGGCCACCGCCCCCGAGTTCGCCTGAGCCCGGGAGGTCCCGCCCCGTCACAGCCAGCCCCGGCGCTTGAACAGCCGGTACAGCAGCAGCTCCATGACGGCCATCACCGCGATCACCGCCGGGTACGACCACGGCCAGTGCAGCTCGGGCATGTGGTCGAAGTTCATGCCGTAGATCCCCGCGATCATCGTGGGGACCGCGGCCATCGCCGCCCACGCGGAGATCTTCCGCATGTCGTCGTTCTGCCGGACGCCCGTCTGCGCCAGGTGGGCCGACAGGACGTCCGAGACCAGCCGGTCCAGGCCCTCCACCGACTCGTTCACGCGCGTGAGGTGGTCGCTGACGTCCCGGAAGAAGGGCTGCGCCTTCTCGTGCACGAAGGGCACCCGCCCGCCGGACAGGCCACCGCCCGCGAGCCGGGCCAGCGGCTGGGCCAGCGGACCCGTCGCCCTGCGGAACTCCATGACCTGCCGCTTGAAGGCGTAGATGCGGGACGCGGTGTGCCGCGAGCCGCCCAGTGTCGGCGAGAACACCTCCTCCTCCAGCTCCTCCAGGTCGGTGCCGAGTTCGCCGGCGACCTCCACGTAGTGGTCGACCACGGCGTCGGCGATCGAGTACAGCACCGCCGTGGGGCCGTGCCGGAGGTTCTCGGGTTCCTCCTCCAGCCGGTGCCGCACATCCGCGAGCGGTGCCTCCTCGCCGTGACGCACGGTCACCACGAAGGAGTCGCCGACGAAGACCATGACCTCGCCGGCGGTGACGACATCGCTCTTCGGCTCGTACCCGACCGGCTTGAGGACGACGAACAGCGAGTCGTCGTAGATCTCCAGCTTGGGCCGCTGATGCGCCTTCAGGGCGTCCTCGACGGCCAGCGGATGCAGCCCGAACTCCTCCGTGACCCTGTCGAACTCCTTCTCCGTCGGTTCGTAGAGGCCGATCCAGACGAAGTCGTAGGGCCCGCGACGGCACTGCGCGAGCGCGTCCGAGAGGTCCGGGGGACCCTCCGTCCGGCGCCCGTCACGGTAGATGGCGCAGTCGACGATCACGGAGTGTGTTCTCCCTTCGTAGTACGGCGGGTGCACCCTGCCGGGCGCCTACCCTTGGCCGCATGCCCACGCTGATCCTGGTCCGGCACGGACGTTCCACCGCCAACACCGAAGGAGTGCTCGCCGGGTGGACACCCGGTGTCGCGCTCGACGAGCGCGGGGCGGCACAGGCCGCCGCGCTGCCCGAGCGGCTTCGGCAACTGCCGATCTCCGAGGTCGTCAGCAGCCCGCTGCAACGCTGCCGGGAGACGATCGAGCCGCTCCTGCGGGCCCGGCCCGAGCTCACCGCGCACACCGAGGAACGGATCGGGGAGGCCCACTACGGCGACTGGTCCGGCCGCAAGCTCGCCGAGCTCAAGGACGAGCCGCTGATGGAGGTCGTGCAGGCGCACCCCTCGGCCGCCGCGTTCCCCGGCGGCGAATCGATGCGCGCGATGCAGTCCCGCGCGGCCGAAGCCGTACGAGAATGGAACGCGCGCGTGGAGCGCGACCACGGCGCGGACGCCGTCTACCTCATGTGCTCGCACGGCGACATCATCAAGTCGCTCGTCGCGGACGCACTCGGACTTCATCTCGACCTCTTCCAGAGGATTTCCGTTGAACCGTGTTCCATCACCGCGATCCGTTACACCCGCCTGAGGCCGTTTCTCGTACGCCTCGGCGACACCGGTGACTTCGCGTCGCTGGCACCGCGCGAAGAACCCCCGGCCGACGACGCCACGGTGGGGGGCGGTGCGGGCGCACCGTGATCGTCGGGCGCAGTAGGGTGAAGCGGTCGCAGTAGCGCCGTTTGCCGATCCCCGACTCCAGGAGACAGGACGTGTCCCGTCAGGTGTTCCTCTACGACCCCCCGGACCGCTTCGTGGCCGGTACGGTCGGGCTGCCCGGACGCCGTACGTTCTTCCTCCAGGCCACCGCGGGCTCCCGGGTGACCAGCGTGGCCCTGGAGAAGACCCAGGTCGCCGCGCTCGCCGAGCGCATGGACGAACTGCTCGACGAGGTGGTGCGGCGCAGCGGCGGCAACGCCGCCGTCCCCGCCGTGGCCCCCACCGAGATCTCCGACACCGAACCGCTGGACACCCCCGTCGAGGAGGAGTTCCGCGTCGGCACCATGGCCCTCGCCTGGGACGGCGAGGAGCAGCGCATGATCGTCGAGGCGCAGGCCCTCGTCGAACTCGACGCCGAGTCCGAGGAGGACCTCGCCGAGGCCGAGGAGCGCCTGCTGCAGGACGAGGAGAACGGGCCCCCGATGCTGCGGGTCCGGCTGACCGGCGCGCAGGCGCGAGCCTTCGCCAAGCGCGCTCTCGACGTCGTCAACGCCGGGCGGCCGCCGTGCCCGCTGTGCAGCCTCCCGCTCGACCCGGAAGGACACGTATGTCCGCGCCAGAACGGATACCGCCGCGGAGCGTGACCACGGTCGAGCTGCTCACCCGGGGTGAGCTCACGGTCCGCGGGCAGATCCGGGACGCCTCCAACGCCGTGCTGTACTGCTCCGTCGCCCACGAGGGCGAGGAGGTCACCTGCGTCTACAAGCCGGTGCGCGGCGAGCGCCCGCTGTGGGACTTCCCCGACGGCACCCTCGCCCAGCGCGAGGTCGCCGCGTACGAGGTGTCCGAGGCCACCGGTTGGGGGCTGGTGCCCACCACCGTGCTGCGCGACGGGCCCTTCGGCGAGGGCATGTGCCAGGTGTGGATCGAGGGCGAGCCGGGCGACGGGCTGCTGGCCCTCGTGGACGGCGAGGAACCCGAGGCGGGCTGGAAGGCGATCGGCTTCGCCGAGGTGGGGGAGGGCCGCACGGCGCTCCTGGTGCACGCCGACGACGAGCGGCTGCGCCGGCTCGCCGTGCTGGACGCGGTCATCAACAACGCCGACCGCAAGGGGGGCCATCTGCTGCCCGGCGGGGGCGGCCGGCTCTACGGCATCGACCACGGGGTGACCTTCAACACCGAGAACAAGCTGCGCACCCTGCTGTGGGGCTGGGCGGGGGAGCCGCTGACCGAGGAGGCGGTGACGGTCCTGAAGGGCCTGAAGGAGGCTCTGGCCCCCGGCGCGGCGCTCGCCGAGCGGCTCGGCGCGCTGATCACCCCCGCCGAACTCGACGCCACGCGCGCGCGTGTCGCCGTACTGCTGGAGACGGGAAGGCACCCGGAGCCGAGCGGGGAGTGGCCGGCCATTCCCTGGCCGCCGGTGTAGGAGCAGACTGACCGGTACCGCGCAAGAGGGCCCAACCGGCCATCCGGCCCGGTCCGGTTCGTATACGGAACATCCGTCCGGTTAGGCTCATGACATGCATGCCTGGCCCGCTTCCGAGGTCCCCGCCCTGCCTGGTCAGGGCCGCGACCTGAGGATCCACGACACCGCGACCGGCGGCCTCGTCACCCTCGACCCCGGTCCCGTCGCCCGTATCTACGTCTGCGGCATCACCCCGTACGACGCCACCCACATGGGGCACGCGGCGACCTACAACGCGTTCGACCTCGTTCAGCGCGTGTGGCTCGACACCAAGCGGCAGGTCCACTACGTCCAGAACGTCACCGACGTCGACGATCCGCTGCTGGAGCGCGCGCAGCGGGACGACGTCGACTGGGTGGCCCTCGCCGAGAAGGAGACGGCCCTCTTCCGCGAGGACATGACCGCCCTGCGGATGCTGCCTCCGCAGCACTACATAGGCGCGGTCGAGGCGATACCGGGCATCGTGCCGCTCGTGGAACGGCTGCGGGAGGCGGGCGCCGCCTACGAACTCGACGGCGACGTGTACTTCTCCGTCGAGTCCGACCCGAACTTCGGCAAGGTCTCGGGCCTGGACGCGGCCGCCATGCGGTTGCTGTCCGCCGAGCGCGGCGGCGACCCGGACCGCCCGGGCAAGAAGAACCCGCTCGACCCGATGTTGTGGATGGCCGCCCGCGAGGGCGAGCCCAGCTGGGACGGCGGCTCGCTCGGCCGCGGGCGCCCCGGCTGGCACATCGAGTGCGTCGCCATCGCCCTCGACCACCTCGGCATGACCTTCGACGTCCAGGGCGGCGGCTCCGACCTCGCCTTCCCGCACCACGAGATGGGCGCCTCCCACGCCCAGGTGCTGACGGGCGAGTTCCCCATGGCCAAGGCGTACGTCCACGCCGGCATGGTCGCCCTCGACGGCGAGAAGATGTCGAAGTCCAAGGGCAACCTGGTCTTCGTGTCGCAGCTGCGCCGCGACGGCGTCGACCCCGCCGCCATCCGGCTCTCCCTGCTCGCCCACCACTACCGCTCCGACTGGGAGTGGACCGACCAGGTGCTCCAGGACGCCGTGGACCGGCTCGGCCGCTGGCGTGCCGCCGTCTCCCGGCCCGACGGCCCGCCCGCCGAGGCCCTCGTCGAGGAGATCCGCGAGGCCCTCGCGAACGACCTGGACGCCCCGGCCGCGCTCGCGGCGGTCGACCGCTGGGCGGCCCTGCAGCAGGAACAGGGCGGTACGGACACCGGCGCCCCCGGTGTCGTGTCGCGCGCCGTCGACGCGCTGTTGGGCGTGGCCCTGTAGGCAGTCGTGGGAGAGGGGCGCCTCCCCCCGCGGGGAGGCGCCCCTCGTTTCGCGTGCGGACTGCGTCAGATCCGCTGGATCCGTACGCTGCGCAGGACGTTCGGGGACTGGGTGTCCCAGACGCCGATCACCTGGTGGCCGAGGGCGAAGGCCTCCTGGATCTGCTGGTGCAGCTGCGGAACGGGGTTGTTGAGGACCCGGAACTGACCGTTGATGCGCAGGTAGACCTGCTGCGGCTGGCCCTGCAGCGGGTGCGGGATGTCGACGAAGCCGTTCGCCACGCCGGAGGCGAGCGCCTGCGCCTGGATCTGCTGGATCACCTGCTGGACCACCGACTGCGCGAGCTGCGTCAGCTGCTGCTGGGTCTGCTGCTCCTGCTGCCGGGCCTGCTGGTCCTGCTGCTGCATCTGCTGGCCCTGCTGGGCCTGTTGCTGTGCGAACGGCTGCTGTTGCTGCTGCCCGAGCTGCTCCAGCAGCTGGTGGAAGGGCTGCTGCTGGCCGAGCTGCTGCAATTGCGGCATCATGCCGGCGCCCGGCCAGCCGGCGGACTGCTGCTGTCCGAACGGCTGCTGCTGTCCGAAGCCCTGCTGCTGCCCGTACTCCTGCTGCTGTTGCCCGTACTCCTGCTGCTCGTAGGGCGAGGTGCTGGGGAACGCCTGGCCGTGCCGGCCCTGCTGTCCCATGTGGCCCATCTGCGGGGTGATGCTCATACGGATGTCACCTTCCCTTGATGTGAGGCCTTGCCTTGCCGGACCGTCAGCCGGCGACCACCAGGCCGACGATCTCGTCGTCCGAGAACCACACCCGGACGTCGGGCCGTCCCCCCGCGAACGCGGCGTGCACCGCCTGGCGGATCTCGGGGGACGGACGATTGAGGTTGCGCCAGGCGCCGGCCACGAACAGGCGCAGCCTGGGCGGGAGTTCACGGGGGTAGGGCAGCAGCTCGTCCCAGTACCGCTCGGCCCGGCCCGAGCCGATCGCGTGCGGCAGCAGGTGGGTGACGGCCGCCTTGATGTCGGGCCGGCTGCCGATCCGCTGGGAGGCGGGGCGGCCCGGCGCGTCCTGCTGCTCGGAGCCGGTGGTCCGCAGCACCAGCCGGGCGCGCTCCGGGGACATCGGGGGCTGGCCGGCCGCCTTGAGCATGCCCTGCAGCGCGGCCAGCGCGCCGACCACCACCGGGGAGGCGGAGGAGGTCCCGGAGAACGTGTCCGTGTACCAGGCGATCTCCTCGGGACCGCCCTGCAGATCGCCGGGCCGGTCCCAGGAGCCGCCGGTGGTCGTGACCTCGCGCCCCCAGCCCTGGGCGTCCAGCCGGGCGCCGTAGTTGGAGAACGCCAGCCGTGAGCGGTCCGGGCCGTGGTCGCGGCCGTGCGTGCCGGGCGGCGGGGCGCCCGCGCCGACGAGGACGGCGCCGGAGGACGGGTTGGAGGAGTTGAACGGGTTGCGCCACCACTCGGGGAAGCCGTCCGGGCGGCGCTCGTAGACCGCGTCGTCGAGCGATTCGGCGCCGTTGCCCGCGGCCTCGACCACGATGACGCCCCTGGCGGTGGCGTACCGGATGGCCGCGAAGTCGTCCGGCCACCACTCGATCGCGATGTAGCCGCGCTGGTCGTCGCGCTCGGCGCACTCGAACCGCGGCCCGGGGCGGTGGAGTTCGACCAGTACGACGTCACCGGGGCCGAGCCGGTCGGCCGCCGCGTGGATCGCCGCCGCCGTACCGATGCCCTGGAAGGAGGCGGCCGCGGTCACCGCGTCCGGCGCGATGCCGTTCACCCCGAACTCGCCCCGGTCGCCGCCGATCACACCGATCACCGCGGTGCCGTGGTTGCGCCACGCGAGGTCGGTCAGGGGACTGCCGACCACGACGCCGGCCAGCTTGGCGGCCAGGTCCTCATGACCCAACTGCCAGGCGCCCTCGACGTCGACGACCGTCACCCCCTGACCGGTCCCACCGGGACGCTGCCAGGCCCAGTGGGCGTCTATCCCCTCGGGGGCAGGGCGCAGATAGCCCTGCCGGCCGCTGAAGTCCGGGGTGGCCGGGGTGCCTTCCTTCAACCGGCCGCTGTCACCGGCGACGGTGGCGGGCACGGCGCCCGGCTTCACGTACGCCGTGTCGATCCCCGGCAGCGCCGCGATCCGTGAGCGCAGCTCCTGGGCGCGGCTCTCCCCGCCGCGCACCCGGTAGAACAGGGCCAGGTCGGGCACGTTCTGCCCGCCCGGCGGGGCGGAGGACTGTTGCAGCCGCTCCTCGCCGCCGAACAGCGGCTCCAGCGTGAGCTGTTCGTCGCCGAGGAACATCTCCAGCGCGGAGACGTCGGCGCCGGCCGCCGAGCGGACGCCCTCGGGCCGCGCGCGCAGCCGGGCCTCCGGGCGTGCGACGACGATCAGTTCCTGCTCGGCTCCGTGATAGGTGAATCCCGCTCCGTCGGGGCCCGGCCCGGAGGCTCCCGGCCCCTGCCCCGGCTGTACCTGGTCGCTCATCGCTGCCGCTCCCTTCGGTCCGCGCGGGTGCGCCTTCGCTGCACAACCAAGCACTCCGACGGCGAGGCGTCCAGAGCGTTTTCACCAACTCCGTTTGAAACAAGTTGAATTGGGTAACGTGTGCAATCCGTCCGGAAACAGAGGTCACGCCTCAATCCGGCCAAAGGTCACGGACCGTCGCCGGAGTCCGGGGACACAAGAGGGGCGGTGCGCCCGGCGCACCGCCCCTCTCACTCACTCCTCGGAGGAATCGTCGTCCTCCCCGCCCGGTTTCGGGGGAGTCGTCGGGGGTTTCGTATGGCCGTCCCGGCGCCGCAGATACCGCTCGAACTCGCGGGCGATCGCCTCCCCGGACGCCTCCGGCAGCTCCGCGGTGTCCCGGGCCTCCTCCAGCGTCTGCACGTACTCGGCGACCTCGCTGTCCTCCGCGGCCAGCTGGTCCACGCCCACCTGCCAGGCGCGCGCGTCCTCGGGCAGCTCGCCCAGCGGGATGCGCACGTCGATCAGGTCCTCCAGCCGGTTCAGCAGCGCCAGCGTCGCCTTCGGGTTCGGCGGCTGCGACACGTAGTGCGGCACGGCCGCCCACAGGCTGACCGCCGGCACACCCGCGTGCGTGCAGGCCTCCTGGAGGACGCCGACGATGCCCGTGGGGCCCTCGTACTTGGTCTCCTCCAGATCCATCCGCTGGGCCAGGTCGGGGTCGGACGTCGTTCCGCTGATCGGGACCGGCCGGGTGTGCGGGGTGTCGCCGAGCAGGGCGCCGAGGACGACGACCAGCTCCACGCCCAGCTCGTGCGCGAAGCCCAGCAACTCGTTGCAGAACGAACGCCACCGCATGGACGGTTCGATGCCTCGCACGAGCACGAGGTCACGCGGCTTCTCGCCGCCGACGCGGACGACGGACAACCTTGTCGTCGGCCACGTGATCTTGCGCACTCCCGCGTCCATCCACACCGTGGGGCGGTTCACCTGGAAGTCGTAGTAGTCCTCGGCGTCGAGCGCCGCGAACACCTCGCCCTTCCACTCCCTGTCCAGATGTGCGACCGCGGTGGAGGCGGCGTCGCCGGCATCGTTCCAGCCCTCGAACGCGGCCACCATGACCGGGTCGATCAGCTCGGGAACCCCCTCGAGCTCGATCACCCAGTGCCTCCTTCCGACGTGCCCTCGCTTGACCCACCAACCTTACGGCGTTCCGCGGGGGCGCCCGCAGCCCCCTTGCACGGGGGAGTGAACGGATCACTGCCCCGTAAGGACCCCCCGGACACCCAAGATCGCCACCCCGGGCCACCGCTCGGGGACAGGCCCCTCACAGCGACGACCGCAGCCACTGCTCCACGCTCGCGATGTGCACCGTCGCCCAGGAGCGCGCCGCCTCCGCGTCCCGGTCCCGCAGGGCCGACAGGATCGCCCGGTGCTCGCGCAGGGTGCGGCTGACGGCGTCCTCCTGGGTCAGGCCGCGCCAGATCCGGGCCCGGGTGGTGGGTCCCGACAGACCGTCCAGCAGCGAGCACAGCACCGAGTTGCCCGAGCTCTGCACGATGCCCCGGTGGAAGTCGAGGTCGCAGGCGACCAGTTCCTCCACCGACGGGGCGTCCCCGAGCTTTTCCAACTGGGCCGAGAGCGCGTCCAGTTGCTGTTCGCTGATTCGGGAGGCCGCCATCGCGGTCGCGGCCGGCTCCAGGATGCGGCGCACCGCCAGGAACTCCAGGACGGTGTCGTCGCGGTGGAAGTCCACGACGAAGCTCAGCGCCTCCAGCAGCAGTTGCGGGTCCAGGCTCGTCACATAGGTGCCGTCGCCCTGCCGCACGTCCAGGATCCGGATCAGCGACAGGGCGCGGACGGCCTCGCGCAGGGAGTTGCGGGACAGGCCCAGCTCGGAGGCGAGTTCGCTCTCCTTGGGCAGCCGGTCGCCCGGCCGCAGCGCGCCGGAGACGATCATGCCCTTGATCTTCTCGATCGCCTCGTCGGTGACTGCCATGACCGGCCTCCCTGTCGCCTCATCCCTGTCGCCGCACCGTGCCGAGACCTCGGATGTCTGAGCCTCATTATGTGCCTGCCCGGGTGCCCGCCTCCAGGTCGGCGATCAGTGCTCCGAGGCGCCCGGCCGAACGCGAGAGGGGCGGCTCCGTCGGCAGGGAGCCGCCCCTCTCGCGGGAGCCGGCACCCCAGGGGAGAGGGGCCGTTCCCGCCCGTGCCGGCCCCCGGTCGGGAGGGGGCCGGTGGTCGGTCACTTCTTGTCGAGCAGGTCCTGCACCTTGGCGCGGACGTCGTCCGTGGCCAGGCCCCGGATCGTCAGCGTCGTACGGCGGCGCAGCACGTCGTCGGGCGTCTCGGCCCACTCGTTGTCCCGGGCGTAGACGACCTGCGCCCAGATCTCCGGGGCGTCCGGGTGGACCCGCCGGCCCAGCTCCGGGTTCTCGTTCGCCAGCCGCGCGATGTCGAACGCCAGCGAACCGTAGTGCGTGGCCAGGTGCTTGGCGGTGTCGGCGGCCATGCGCGGACCCGGCGCCGGGTTGTCCACCAGCAGCCGGTGCGCGACGGCGCGCGGGTTGGCGACACCGGGCAGCGGCAGCTTCCTGGGCAGGGAGGCGATCGGCTCGAAGTCGTCACCGAGCGGAGCGCCCGGCAGCGCCTCCAGCTTCTGCATGACCGTACGGCCGATGTGCCGGAAGGTCGTCCACTTGCCGCCCGCGACGGACAGCATCCCGCCCCGGCCCTCGGTGACGACCGTCTCGCGCTTGGCCTTGGCCGTGTCGCCGGGGCCGCCCGGCAGCACCCGCAGACCCGCGAACGAGTACGTGATCAGGTCACGGGACAGCTGCTGGTCCCGGACCGAGAACGCGGCCTCGTCCAAGATCTGTGCTATGTCCTTCTCGGTGACCGCGACGTCCGCGGGGTCGCCCTCGAACTCCTCGTCGGTCGTGCCGAGCAGCAGCATGTCCTCCCAGGGGAGGGCGAAGGTGATGCGGTACTTGTCGATGGGGGTCGCCAGCGCGGCCTTCCACGGAGACGTCCGCTTCAGGACCAGATGCGCGCCCTTCGACAGACGGATCGACGGCGCCGCATCGGGGTCCTCCATCCTGCGCAGGTGGTCGACCCACGGGCCGGTCGCGTTCAGCACCAGACGGGCGTTCACGCCGAACTCGTCGCCCGTCGTACGGTCCTTCAGGTCCGCGCCCGTCACGCGGCCCCGGGTGAACCGGAGTCCGGTCACCTCGGCGTGGTTGAGGACGACGGCGCCCGCCTCGACGGCCGCGCGGACCGTCATCAGCGCCATACGCGCGTCGTTCATCTGGTCGTCGCCGTAGACGGCCACGGCCTTGAGGTTGTCGGTGCGCAGCTCCGGCACGTCCTGCGCGGCCCGCGCGGGCGACAGCAGGTGACCGACGCCGTCACCGAACGCGGAGAGCGCGGAGTAGGCGAAGACGCCCGCCCCGAGCTTCGCGGCGCCGTGCGGCCCGCCCTTGTACACGGGGAGGTAGAACGTGAGCGGGTTCGCCAGGTGAGGAGCCACCTGGCGGGAGACCGCACGGCGCTCGAAGTGGTTCTCCGCCACCAGCTTCACCGCGCCGGTCTGCAGGTAGCGCAGACCGCCGTGGAGCAGCTTGGAGGAGGCGGAAGAGGTGGCGCCGGCGAAGTCGCCGGCGTCGACCAGAGCCACCCTGAGGCCGGACTGCGCGGCGTGCCAGGCGGTGGAGATGCCCAGGATGCCGCCGCCGATCACGAGAAGGTCGTACGACGCCTTGGAGAGCTGCTCCCGGGTCTCGGCGCGGCTCGGGTTGGAGCCGGAGGCCGGGTGCGTACCGAGGGCAGGCACGGACTGCAGGGTGGTCTGACTGGTCATTTCGGGTTCTTACTCCTCATTGAGCCGCGAGCTTGCGGGGTGCTCGTCAGCCCTCGTCCTCGATCCAGCCCATGGTCCGCTCGACGGCCTTGAGCCAGGTCCTGTACTCACGGTCGCGGGTGTCCGCGTCCATGCGGGGGGTCCACTCGGCGGCCCGGCGCCAGTTGGCGCGCAGGTCGTCGGTGCTGGTCCAGAAGCCGACGGCGAGACCGGCGGCGTAGGCGGCGCCGAGGCAGGTGGTCTCGGCGACCATCGGGCGCACCACGGGGGCGTCCAGGAAGTCCGAGAGGGTCTGCATCAGCAGGTTGTTGGACGTCATGCCGCCGTCGACCTTGAGGGCCGCGAGCTCGACGCCCGAGTCCTTGGTCATGGCGTCGGTGATCTCGCGGGTCTGCCAGGCTGTGGCCTCCAGGACGGCGCGGGCCAGGTGCGCCTTGGTGACGTACCGGGTCAGGCCGGCGATCACACCGCGGGCGTCGGAGCGCCAGTGCGGGGCGAACAGACCGGAGAAGGCCGGCACGAAGTAGGCGCCGCCGTTGTCCTCGACCGAGAGCGCGAGCGTCTCGATCTCGGCGGCGGTGGAGATCAGGCCCATCTGGTCGCGCATCCACTGCACCAGCGAACCGGTGACCGCGATGGAGCCCTCCAGGGCGTAGACCGGTGTCTGGTCGCCGATGCGGTAGCCGACGGTGGTGAGCAGACCGGAGTACGAGTTGATGATCTTCTCGCCGGTGTTCATCAGCATGAAGGTGCCGGTGCCGTACGTCGACTTGGCCTCGCCCTCGGAGAAGCAGGTCTGGCCGAACAGGGCCGCCTGCTGGTCGCCGAGCGCCGAGGCGACCGGGATGCCGCCGAGCAGGTCGCCCAGCTTGCCGCCCTTGATCTCGCCGTAGACCTCGGCGGAGGAGCGGATCTCGGGCAGCATCGCCAGCGGCACGCCGATCGACTCGGCGATCTTCTCGTCCCACTCCAGCGTGTGCAGGTTCATCAGCATGGTGCGGGAGGCGTTGGTGACGTCGGTGTAGTGCTTGCCGCCGTCGACACCACCGGTCAGGTTCCAGATGACCCAGGTGTCCATGGTGCCGAAGAGGATGTCGCCGCGCTCGGCGCGCTCGCGCAGGCCCTCGACGTTGTCGAGCAGCCAGCGGGCCTTCGGGCCGGCGAAGTAGGAGGCGAGGGGGAGACCCGTCTCGCGGCGGAAGCGGTCCTGGCCGACGTTGCGGCCGAGCTCCTTGCACAGGGCGTCGGTGCGGGTGTCCTGCCAGACGATGGCGTTGTGGACGGGCTCACCGGTGTTCTTGTCCCACAGCAGCGTCGTCTCGCGCTGGTTGGTGATGCCGATGGCCTTGATGTCGTCACGGGTGATGCCGGCCTTCTGGATGGCCCCGGCGACGACCTCCTGGACGTTGGTCCAGATCTCGTTGGCGTTGTGCTCGACCCAGCCCGGCTTCGGGAAGATCTGCTCGTGCTCCTTCTGGTCGACGGAGACGATACGGCCGTCCCGGTCGAAGACGATGCAGCGGCTGGAGGTGGTGCCCTGGTCGATGGCGGCGATGAAGGGGCCGGCGGTGTGCGCGTCGGTCACTGTGTGCTCCTGGGTTTCCGTGAGTTAAGGGGTCGTTCTACCGGTGCTTTAAGCGAAAGCGACGTTGTAGATGCCTGCAGCGATCGCGCCGCCGATCAGCGGACCGACCACCGGGATCCAGGCGTACCCCCAGTCGGAGCCGCCCTTGTTGGGCAGGGGCAGGAGGGCGTGCACGATGCGCGGACCCAGGTCACGGGCCGGGTTGATCGCGTAGCCCGTCGGGCCGCCGAGGGAGAGACCGATCGAGACGACGACGAGCGCGGTGATCAGCGCACCCAGGGTGCCCAGACCGTTGCCCTTGTCGTTGAGGCCCTGCGTGAGCACGGCCAGGACCAGCACGATGGTGCCGATGATCTCCGTGGCGAGGTTCTGCCAGACGACACGGATCTCCGGACCGGTGGAGAAGACGCCGAGGACCGGGCCCGCGCCCTTCTCCTGCGCCTCCACGGCCTTGGCCGTTGTGGCCTGCGCACCCGGGCCGCCGACGATCTCCTTGTCGGTGAGGTGCGCGTGGAACTGCCCGTAGTAGGCGACCCACACCAGGGTCGCGCCGATCGCGGCGCCCAGCAGCTGGCCGGCCCAGTAGACCGGAACGTTGCTCCAGTCGCCGTCCTTGATGGCGAGCGCGAGCGTCACGGCCGGGTTGAGGTGGGCGCCGGACAGCGGCGCCGATGTGTAGACGGCCGTCAGCACGGCGAAGCCCCACCCGAAGGTGATGGCGAGCCAGCCGGCGTTGCGCGCCTTGGAGGCCTTCAGCGTGACGGCCGCGCAGACGCCGCCGCCGAGCAGGATGAGTATGGCGGTACCGATGGTCTCGCCGATGAAGATGTCGGAGCTGGACACCCGCGACTCCTTTGTCCTTCGTCCAGGGGACCGAACCCCGGGTCCCTCCGGAGGTTCGAGCTGCCCTCGGGGGTGAGAGCGGTGTCGGCCCTTGGCGTTGTCACACTCTAACGCGTATTGCCGGTAGGTGTTCGACAATGCCGACCGATGGACGGGAGTCTCGCCTCGGCGTCACGTGTGCGTCAAGAGTTCCGTTGTCGAAAACACGATCGTTACTGATTGCCGTGCGTCGTCGATCTTGCTGGTCAGGTGCGTACGGCGGAGTAACAAGCACCCTGCGTACCGGCCAGGCGGTACGTCCGTTGTGTCAGGGTACGGGTAGGACCGGGACGCGCCACTCGCATCCCGGTCCTCGTACGGCTTCGTCGTACCGCTTCCTCGTACCGCTTGCTCAGAACCGCCCGGCACCCAGATCCCGCGACACCGCACGGGCGCAGTCCCGCACGGCCGCGATCAGCTCGGGCCGCAGCGCGTCCCTGTCCTCGGCCCGGCACAGCCGTTCCACGGCGCCGGTGATGCCGACCGCGCCCACCGGCATCCGCCGCCGGTCGTGGATCGGCGCGGCGACGGACGCCACGCCCTCCCAGGTCTCCTCGACGTCGGCGGCGTACCCACGCGCGCGCGTGATGTCGAGGATGTGCTCGAAGTCCTCCGCCTCGCACACCGTGCGGTCGGTGAAGGGCTTGCGGTCGGCCTCCATCGCCTCGCTGTGCGCGACCGGGTCGTAGGCCGACAGCACCTTGCCCAGGGCCGTGGAGTGCAGTGGCTGCATGGCGCCGATCTCCAGCACCTGCCGGCTGTCGTCGGGCCGGAAGACGTGGTGCACGATGAGCACCCCCTGCTGGTGCAGCACGCCGAGGTACACGCTCTCCCCGCTGGAGCGGGCCAGGTCGTCCGTCCACACCAGGGCACGCGCGCGCAGCTCGTGGACGTCCAGATAGGTGGTGCCCAGACGCAGCAGCTCCGCCCCCAGCTGGTAACGCCCGGAGGCCTCGTCCTGCTCGACGAAACCCTCCTGCTGGAGGGTGCGCAGAATGCCGTGGGCGGTGCCCTTGGCGAGACTCAGCGACGAGGCGATGTCCGAGAGGCCGAGCCGCCGCTCGCCGCCCGCGAGCAGCCGCAGCATCGCGGCCGCCCGTTCGAGCGACTGGATGTTCCGTGCCATCGCCGTACTGCCTCCGTCCCCTTCGAACGTCGACGTAACGTCGTCGTTGCCACCGTTCGGCAATGTCGAACACTACCGGTCCATGCCGACCCACCGCTAATACTCGTACGGCACCTGTTGTGTCACGCGTCTCCCCGCAGGTACCTGTCGGCCATCCCGGTCCGCCTCGTGGACGCCCTGACCGCGAAACGGCACACCCGGTTACTCTGGCCAGGTGCGCCCACCGCGGAGAGTTCCACGGAACGCGCAAAGCCGACAGCCGTCGCACCATAAGGGAGCCCCTTTCATGGCCTCGTTGCCACCGACCCCTTCCGCCGACAGCCGGGCCCGTGCGTCCGCGCTGCGTGAGGCCCTGGCCACCCGAGTGGTGGTGGCCGACGGAGCGATGGGCACGATGCTCCAGGCCCAGGAGCCCACCCTCGAGGACTTCCAGAACCTCGAAGGATGCAACGAAGTCCTCAACGTCACCCGTCCGGACATCGTCCGCTCCGTGCATTCCGCCTACTTCGACGCGGGCGTCGACTGCGTCGAGACCAACACCTTCGGCGCCAACCTCACCGCCCTCGGCGAGTACGACATCGCCGAACGCGTCGCCGAACTGTCCGAGGCCGGCGCCCGCATCGCCCGCGAGACGGCCGACGAGTACGGCGCCCGGGACGGCCGCCAGCGCTGGGTGCTGGGCTCCATGGGCCCGGGCACCAAGCTGCCCACCCTCGGCCACACCACCTTCACCGCCATCCGCGACGCCTACCAGCGAAACGCCGAGGGCCTGCTCGCCGGCGGCGCCGACGCCCTGCTCGTGGAGACCACCCAGGACCTGCTGCAGACCAAGGCCTCGGTCATCGCCGCCCGCCGCGCGATGGAGACCGCCGGCTACGAGGTCCCGCTGATCGTCTCCGTCACCGTCGAGACGACCGGCACGATGCTGCTCGGCTCCGAGATCGGCGCGGCACTGACGGCGCTGGAGCCGCTGGGCATCGACATGATCGGCCTGAACTGCGCGACCGGCCCCGCCGAGATGAGCGAGCACCTGCGCTACCTCGCCCGCCAGGCCCGTATCCGGCTGTCGTGCATGCCGAACGCCGGCCTGCCCGTCCTCGGCAAGGACGGCGCCCACTACCCGCTGAGCGCGCCCGAGCTCGCCGACGCCCAGGAGACCTTCGTACGCGAGTACGGCCTCTCCCTGGTCGGCGGCTGCTGCGGCACAACCCCCGAGCACCTGCGCCAGGTCGTCGAGCGGGTCCGCGATCTCGCGCCGACCGAACGCCACCCGCAGCCCGAGCCCGGCGCCGCCTCCCTCTACCAGACCGTTCCCTTCCGCCAGGACACCTCCTACCTGGCCATCGGCGAGCGGACGAACGCCAACGGCTCGAAGAAGTTCCGCGAGGCGATGCTGGAGGCCCGCTGGGACGACTGTGTGGAGATGGCCCGCGAGCAGATCCGCGAGGGCGCCCACATGCTGGACCTGTGCGTGGACTACGTCGGCCGGGACGGTGTGGCCGACATGGAGGAGCTGGCCGGCCGCTTCGCGACCGCCTCCACGCTGCCGATCGTGCTGGACTCCACCGAGGTCGAGGTGATCCGGGCGGGCCTGGAGAAGCTCGGCGGCCGCGCGGTGATCAACTCCGTCAACTACGAGGACGGCGCCGGCCCGGAGTCCCGCTTCGCCCGTGTGACCACGCTCGCCCGCGAGCACGGCGCCGCGCTGATCGCGCTGACCATCGACGAGGAGGGCCAGGCCCGCACCCCCGAGAAGAAGGTCGAGATCGCCGAGCGGCTCATCGATGACCTGACCGGCAACTGGGGCATCCATGAGTCGGACATCCTCATCGACACCCTGACCTTCACCATCTGTACGGGTCAGGAGGAGTCCCGCAAGGACGGCCTGGCCACCATCGAGGCGATCCGCGAGCTCAAGCGCCGCCACCCGGACGTGCAGACCACGCTGGGCCTGTCGAACATCTCCTTCGGCCTCAACCCGGCCGCCCGCATCCTGCTCAACTCCGTCTTCCTCGACGAGTGCGTCAAGGCGGGCCTGGACTCGGCGATCGTGCACGCCTCGAAGATCCTGCCGATCGCCCGGTTCTCCGAGGAAGAGGTCACCACGGCCCTCGACCTCATCTACGACCGCCGCAGCGAGGGATACGACCCGCTGCAGAAGCTGATGCAGCTCTTCGAGGGCGCCACCGCCAAGTCGCTGAAGGCCGGCAAGGCCGAGGAACTGGCCGCCCTGCCGCTGGAGGAGCGCCTCAAGCGCCGCATCATCGACGGCGAGCGCAACGGCCTGGAGGCCGACCTCGACGAGGCCCTCCAGGACCGCCCCGCCCTGGACATCGTCAACGACACCCTCCTGGACGGCATGAAGGTCGTCGGCGAACTGTTCGGCTCCGGCCAGATGCAGCTGCCGTTCGTGCTGCAGTCCGCCGAGGTCATGAAGACCGCCGTCGCCCACCTCGAACCGCACATGGAGAAGGTCGAGGGCGACGAGGCCGGCAAGGGCACCATCGTGCTGGCCACGGTGCGCGGCGACGTGCACGACATCGGCAAGAACCTCGTCGACATCATCCTGTCCAACAACGGCTACAACGTGGTCAACCTCGGCATCAAGCAGCCGGTCTCCGCGATCCTGGAGGCGGCCGCGGAACACAAGGCCGACGTCATCGGCATGTCCGGTCTCCTGGTGAAGTCCACCGTGATCATGAAGGAGAACCTGGAGGAGCTCAACCAGCGAGGACTTGCGGCCGACTACCCCGTCATCCTCGGCGGCGCCGCACTCACCCGCGCCTACGTCGAGCAGGACCTGTACGAGATCTACGAGGGCGAAGTCCGCTACGCCCGCGACGCGTTCGAGGGCCTGCGGTTGATGGACGCCCTCATCGGCGTCAAGCGGGGCGTGCCCGGCGCGAAGCTGCCCGAGCTCAAGCAGCGCCGGGTGCGGGCCACTTCGGCCGTCGAGGTCGAGGAGCGCCCGGAGGAGGGCCACGTCCGCTCCGACGTCGCCACCGACAACCCGATCCCCACCCCGCCGTTCTGGGGCACCCGCGTCATCAAGGGCATCCAGCTCAAGGAGTACGCCTCCTGGGTGGACGAGGGCGCCCTGTTCAAGGGCCAGTGGGGACTGAAGCAGGCACGCACCGGCGAGGGGCCGACGTACGAGGAACTCGTCGAGACCGAGGGCCGGCCGCGGCTGCGCGGCCTGCTGGACCGGCTGCAGACCGAGAACCTGCTCGAAGCGGCCGTCGTCTACGGCTACTTCCCCTGCGTGTCCAAGGACGACGACCTGATCATCCTGGACGAGCAGGGCAACGAACGCACCCGCTTCACCTTCCCCCGCCAGCGACGCGGCCGCCGCCTGTGCCTGGCCGACTTCTTCCGCCCCGAAGAGGCAGGGGAGACCGACGTGGTCGGCCTCCAGGTCGTCACCGTCGGCTCGAAGATCGGTGAGCGGACCGCGAAGCTCTTCGAGGCCAACGCCTACCGCGACTACCTCGAACTGCACGGCCTGTCCGTGCAGTTGGCCGAAGCCCTCGCCGAGTACTGGCACGCGCGCGTGCGTTCGGAGCTCGGTTACGCCGGGGAGGACCCCAGCGACATCGAGGACATGTTCGCCCTGAAGTACCGGGGCGCGCGCTTCTCCCTCGGCTACGGGGCGTGCCCGAACCTGGAGGACCGGGCCAAGATCGCCGACCTGCTCGAACCCGAGCGCATCGGCGTCCAGCTCTCCGAGGAGTTCCAGCTGCACCCCGAGCAGTCCACGGACGCGATCGTGATCCACCACCCGGAGGCGAAGTACTTCAACGCCCGCTGAAGCCGCCACGACAACGCTCGCTGAACCCGCCCACGACAGGCGCGAAAGCGCAGCTCACAGCGCCCCCCGGCGTATACACGGTGTGCCCCGCGGCGCGCCGATTAAACGAGGCGCTTCGGCGCCGGGCGACGTACACTGGTCGGTCCACTGCAGGCCGGTTCCCCGCGCGGGAACCGGCCTGCTCGTCCCCCAAGGAGGTGCGCCCGGATGACAAGTACGGTCCCCGCGCTCGGAACCCGTACGGCCGAAGGCTCAGCCCTGCAGGCCGTGCTCCTCGACATGGACGGCACCCTTGTGGACACCGAGGGTTTCTGGTGGGACGTCGAGGTCGAGATCTTCGCCGCCCTGGGCCACACCCTCGACGACTCCTGGCGCCATGTCGTGGTCGGCGGTCCCATGACCCGCAGCGCGGGGTTCCTGATCGAGGCCACGGGCGCGGACATCACCCTCGCCGAGGTCTCGGTGCTGCTCAACCAGGGCTTCGAGGAGCGTATCGGCCAGGCCCTGCCGCTGATGCCGGGCGCCGCGCGGCTGCTCGCCGAACTCTCCGAGTACGAGATCCCGACCGCCCTGGTCTCGGCCTCCCACCGGCGCATCATCGACCGGGTGCTCTCCTCGCTGGGCTCCCAGCACTTCGCCCTGTCGGTCGCGGGCGACGAGGTGCGGCGCACGAAGCCGCATCCCGACCCCTATCTGGTCGCTGCCGCCGGACTCGGCGTGGATCCGGCGAGATGCGCGGTCGTCGAGGACACCGCGACGGGTGTCGCCGCCGCCGAGGCGGCCGGCTGCCACGTCGTGGCGGTCCCCTCGGTGGCCCCCATCACGCCCGCCGAGCGGCGGACCGTGGTGAGCTCCCTCGAAGAGGTCGACCTGGCATTTCTGCGCGGGCTGATCACCCGCTGATGACGGAAATGCGTCGGCCGTTCACGCACCGTGCGGCGCGGATAGGCCGGGGAATTCCGGCGCGGGTGTGCGAGGGAATTCGAACCCGTGCGGATGGCCGAATTCCGGTGGTCCACCCCGTTGTTGATGTGTGAGGTTCCCCACGCGTCAAGGGGTCGACAGGTGCGGCCCGCTGTGCTGCGCATGCCCTTTCCCGGGACTTCGGCGGGTGCTTGTGTCCCGATTGATGGAAAGCTGCACTAATCCTTCCGCTGTCGGGTTTTCGGTGTGTCCACGCCCGGTTTCGCTGCGTGATGGCATCTCAACTCCGGTGACCGCGAACCCTCGTGCTGGTGCGGACTAATCTCGTCGCGAGAACCGTCGCCCCTACCCCCGTGTGCCGCAGCGACACCCCTGCATGCCGGTTACACGGACCTGAACAGCTCTGGAGAAACACGAGCATGAACCGCAAGACTTTGGTGCTGCCGGCCGTCGTCGGCCTGCTCGCGCCCGTGCTCGCCGCCTGTGGCGGCTCCGACAGCGGCAGCGATGGTGGCAACGCGATCAAGGTCGGCACCACCGACACGTTCACCGCGACGAAGGCCGCCCCGGCACCCCTGGACCCGGCCTACGCCTACGACGTCGGCACCTGGAACATCCTGCGCCAGACCGTGCAGACCCTGATGATCCAGCCGAAGGGCGAGGGCGACCCGGTGCCCGAGGCCGCCAAGAGCTGCGGCTTCACCGACAGCGGCAACGAGCGCTACGCGTGCACCCTGCGCGACGGTCTGAAGTTCGCCAACGGCGACAAGATCACCGCGGCCGACGTGAAGTACTCCATCGACCGCGCGCGTGCCATCAAGGCCGACTCCGGCGTGTCCGCCCTGCTGAACACCATCGACACCGTCGAGACGCAGGGTGACAACCAGGTCATCTTCCACCTCAAGACCGCCGACGCCACCTTCCCGTACAAGCTGTCGACCCCGGTCGCGGGCATCGTCAACCCCGACGACTACGAGAAGAACAAGCTGCGCGACGGCTTCGACGTCGACGGCTCCGGCCCCTACACCCTGTCGACCGACGTCAAGAACAACGCGATCGTCACCGCCACCTTCACCAAGAACCCCAACTACGAGGGGACGCTGAAGGTCAACAACTCCAAGGTCCAGATGGTGTCCTACCCGGACGCGGCGGCCATGGGCGCCGCCCTGGACAAGGATGACATCGACGTCATGACCCGCACCATGTCGCCCGATCAGATCCAGAAGCTGTCCGTGAGCACGAGCGACAACGAGGATCTGGTCGAGATGTCCGGCCTGGAGATCCGCTACCTCGCCTTCAACACCGATGCCAAGTCGGTCAAGGACAAGGCCGTCCGGAAGGCGATGGCCCAGCTGATCAACCGCGGCGAACTCGTCTCCAAGGTCTACGGCACCCAGGCCGAGCCGCTCTACTCGCTGGTCCCGGCAAGCATCACCGGCCACTCCAACTCGTTCTTCAACAAGTACGGCGACCCGAGCACCGCCAAGGCCAAGGCCCTGCTGACCAGCGCCAACATCACCACCCCGGTCAAGCTGACGCTGCACTACACGACCGACCACTACGGGTCGGCCACCGCGAAGGAGTTCAAGATCCTTCAGCAGCAGCTCAACGACAGCGGGCTGTTCGACGTCAGCATCCAGGGCACCAAGTGGGACAAGTTCGTCCCGGCCGAGCGCAAGGGCCAGTACGACGTCTGGGGCATGGGCTGGTTCCCCGACTTCCCGGACGCCGACAACTACCTCGCGCCGTTCCTCGACACGGACAACTTCCTGAAGCTGCCGTACAGGAACAGCCGGATCATCAACACCCTGATCCCGGACTCCCGTCGTGAGGCCGACCGCCTGGCCGCCGGCTCCGACCTCACCACGATCCAGGACCTCGTCGCCGAAGACGTCCCGATCATCCCGCTGTGGCAGGGTAAGCAGTACGTCGCAGCACGGGACAACGTCACGGGCACCGCGTACGCGCTCAACTCCTCCTCGACCCTCCAGCTCTGGGAGCTCGGCCGTGGCGTGAGCGGCTGACCTCCTCGCGCCCGGGGCCCGGGGACGGTGGCCCCGGGGTCCCGATACCGACGACAAGGCACATGCTGTGAACATGCGCAACCAGTGGCCGGTCCTGCCCATAGTGGCGGGGCTGGCCTCCGGCCTGTTGACCGGCTGCGGCGCGGACAACGGCGATTCCGGGGGCACCGGGCCCTCCGTGGTCATGGGGATGTCCGACGACGTCCTGGCCACCGACCCCGCCTCCGGCTACGACCCCGGTTCCTGGCTGTTGTTCAACAACGTCTTCCAGTCGCTGCTCGCCTTCCCCAACGGAGGCACCGAGCCGGTGCCCGAGGCCGCCCGGTCGTGCGACTTCACCGATACCGCGACCAAGGTCTACCGGTGCACGCTCAAGGACGGCCTGAAATTCAGCAACGGTGACGCGCTCACCTCCGAGGACGTCAAGTTCTCCTTCGACCGCCTGCTGAAGATCAACGACGACGCCGGTCCGGCGATCATGTTCCCGATGCTGGGCAAGATCGAGACGCCGGACGCGAAGACGGTCGTCTTCCACCTGAAGGAACCGGACGCCACCTTCCCCAGCAAGATCGCCTCCGGTGCCGGTTCCATCGTCGACCGCAACGAGTACGACGGGAACAAGCTCCGCAAGGACGGCAAGGCGGTCGGCTCCGGCCCCTACAAGCTGGACTCCTTCGGCGACGACAAGGCCGTCTTCTCGGTCAACGGCAACTACAAGGGCACCGCGAAGGTCAAGAACTCCGGCGTCACGCTCAAGTTCTTCCACGGCGACCAGGCCAAGCTGAAGCACGCCCTCCAGGACGACGAGATCGACATCGCCTACCGGGGCCTGAGCGCCGGCGACATCGCCGACCTGCAGAACGCCGACAACAAAGCCACCACCGAGGTCGTCGAGGGCAGCAGCGCCGAGGTGCAGCACCTGGTCTTCAACATGAAGGACCCGGTCGCCGGAAAGCTCGGCGTGCGCAAGGCCATCGCCTACCTGCTCGACCGCGACGCCCTCATCAAGAACGTCTACGAGGGCACGGCCACCCCGCTCTACTCGATCATCCCGGCCGGCATCGTCGGCCACAACACGGCGTTCTTCGACACCTACGGCGCCAACCCCTCACCGGCCAAGGCCGCCGCCGCCCTGAAGAACGAGGGCATCACCGGCAAGGTCAAGCTCACCCTCTGGTCCACCCCCTCCCGCTACGGTCCCGCCACCGACCAGGAGCTCAAGGCCATCGCCGGACAGCTCAACGCCAGCGGCCTGTTCGCCGCCGACGTCAGGTCCGTGGCCTTCGACCAGTACGAGAAGGACATCGCCAAGGGCAAGTACGGCGTGTACGTCAAGGGCTGGGTGCCGGACTACCCGGACGCCGACAACTTCACCGCGCCCTTCTTCGGCAAGGGCAACGTCCTGAGCAACAACTACCGCAACGACACGATCACCGGCACGCTCATCCCGCGCACCGCCGCCGAGAGCGACCGCGCCGCGACCGACAACGACTACGCCAGGCTGCAGGACATCGTCGCCCAGCAGCTGCCCGTCCTCCCGGTCTGGCAGGCCAAGCAGTACGCGGTCACCCGCGAGAACGTCTACGGCCTCGAGTACTGCCTCGACGCCTCGACGGTCTTCCGCTTCTGGGAGCTCAGCAAGAGCTGACGGCCGCAGCGACACGGAGGGCGCCCCTTGTCACAAGGGGCGCCCTCCGCCGTCGTACGCCCTACTGGGCGCCGGGACGCACCAGCCCGCTCTCGTACGCGTACACCGCGGCCTGCACCCGGTCGCGCAGCCCCAACTTGGTCAACACGTGACCCACATGCGTCTTCACCGTCGTCTCGCTGACGAACAGGTCCGCCGCGATCTCCGCGTTGGACAGACCGCGCGCCACCAGCTTCAGCACCTCAACCTCACGGTCGGTGAGCGTGTGCAGCGTGTCCGGCACCGGCTCGTCACCGGAGGGCAGGTGAGTGGCGTACTTGTCCAGCAGTCGCCGGGTGATGCTCGGCGCCAGCATCGCCTCGCCCGCCGCCACCACCCGGATCGCCTGGACGAGCTCATTGGCCGGCGCGTCCTTCAAGAGGAACCCGCTGGCTCCCGCCCGCAGCGCCTCCACCACGTACTCGTCGAGGTCGAAGGTCGTCAGCACCAGCACCTTCGCCGGGCCGTCCCGCCCGGGTCCGGTGATCTGCCGGGTCGCCTCCACCCCGTCCATCCGCGGCATGCGGATGTCCATCAGAACCACATCGGGCTGCAGCGCCCGCACCTGGTCGAGGGCCTGGAGGCCGTCTCCGGCCTCGCCGACGACCGCAAGATCCTGCTCCGCCTCCAGGATCATCCGGAAACCGGTACGCAGCAGCGGCTGGTCGTCGACCAGTAGGACGCGGATGGCCACGTGACTCTCCTTCGCTAGTCCGGCCCCATTCTGCCCTGCGGCACGTCACCCGACCCGACCGCCCTCACCGGCAGCGGATAGGGCGGGGGAGTGCCCCCGAACTCCGGGCAGTGCGCCTGATGGTCGCACCAGCCGCACAGCTTCGTCGGCCGGGGCCGCCAGTCGCCGGACTCGGTGGCCTGCCGGATCGCCTCCCACAGCGCGAGCAGCTTGCGCTCCACCCGCTCCAGATCAGCCAGGACCGGGTCGTACGTCAAAACGTCCCCGCTGCCCAGGTACACCAGCTGCAGCCGCCGCGGGACCACCTTCTTCAGGCGCCACACCACCAGGGCATAGAACTTCATCTGGAACAGCGCGCCCTCGGCGTACTCCGGCCGCGGCGCCTTGCCCGTCTTGTAGTCGACGATCCGCACCTCGCCCGTCGGCGCCACGTCGACCCGGTCGATGATCCCGCGCAGCGTCAGCCCGGAGTCCAGCTCCGCCTCCACGAACAACTCCCGCTCCGCGGGCTCCAGCCGGGTCGGATCCTCCAACGTGAACCACCGCTCGACGAGCCGCTCGGCCTCGCCCAGCCAGCGCGCCATCCGCTCGCCGCCGGGATCGTCCTCGAACAGCTCCACCACCTCCGGCCTGCTCTCCCGCAGCCGGTCCCACTGGCCCGGGATCAGGGACTTGGCGCGCGGCGCCGTCCGCTCCGCGGCGGGGGCGTCGAAGAGCCGCTCCAGCACCGCGTGCACCAGCGTCCCCCGGGTCGCCGCCTCGCTCGGCTTCTCCGGCAACCGGTCGATGACACGGAAGCGGTACAGCAGAGGGCACTGCATGAAGTCACCCGCACGCGAGGGCGACAGACTGGCCGGCGGTATGGCGGGCCGTTCCACGCCCGAAGTCTCCAGGGCCGCGCCCGGCGTCGACTCGGTTGCGTCCGGTGTCTCCAGGGCCGCGTCCGGCGTCGACTCGGTTGCGTCCGGTGTCTCCAGGGCCGCGCTCGACGTCTCCAGGGCCGCGTCCGGCGTCCCCTCGGTTGCGTCCGGCATTCCCACGGCCGCTGCCGCCGTCACCGCGGTGGTCACCGCCGTCGTCGTCACACCCGCCGTCACCGCCGTCACCGCCGTCACCGCCGTCTGCTCGGCCACCACGGGAAGATCCACCGGTGCCGGACCCCCGCCGTGGGCCTCAGACGTGCCCTCCGCGCTGTTCTCCATGCCCACAGACCTTACGGCCCGCCACTGACAGTGACCCACACACCGCCGCGACGGCGCCGGCCGCCGGGGAAACACCGGGTGCCCGGGGCGGAACGCGCCGCGACGGCCGCATACCATCGACCCCAGACCCTTCCGCCCGGCAGGCGCGGAAGACGCTTCGAACGAGGGGACATCGTGGACCAGAGCGGCGGGAGCGAGCAGCCGCGGCCCGGCACCGACGAGCCGGCCGAGCCCCACACGGGACCGGCCCCGGCCACCCCCTCACCCACCCAGGCCGACGCACAGCCCACGGACGCACGACGGACCACCACGACCAGGGACGCCGCCAAGGGAGACCCCTCGATGGGCGACAGCACGAAAGCGCCGACCACCGACACCGGGGCCGCCCCGGCCGACAGCGACCCGAACGGCGACGAGCACGCGCACCCGCGCCAGGACCCCGCCCCGGCCGACGGCCCCGCTCCCCAAGAGCACTCCGGACGACCCGACGCCCCCCAGGGCGACGACGCCTCCCCGGCGCACGGCACGCAGCAGCCGGACGCGGACCGGCCGGCCGGGGCCGACGACACACCCGCCGGCCCCGACGCGCCCCCGAGCCACCCCACCGCTCCCGAGGCCGGCCACCACGCCCCCCACACCACCGGCACCGCCCCCGGCCACACGTCCCACACCGACCGCACCCTCGCCCACTCCGGCGCCAAGAACCCCCCGCCCCAGCGCCGCGAATCCCTCCGGGGCGGACTCCTCATGGGCCGCCCCTTCGGCGTACCCGTCTACGTCGCCCCCAGCTGGTTCCTCGTCGCCGCCCTCATCACCTGGGTCTTCGGCGGCCAACTCGACCGCGTCCTGCCCGAACTCGGCGCCGCCCGCTACCTGGTCTCCCTCTTCTTCGCCGTCGCCTTCTACGCCTCCGTCCTCGTCCACGAACTCGCCCACACCGTCGCCGCCCTCCGCTTCAAACTCCCCGTCCGCCGCATCCAGCTCCAGTTCTTCGGCGGCGTCTCCGAGATCGAGAAGGAAGCCGAGACCCCCGGCAGGGAGTTCGTGCTGGCCTTCGTCGGCCCCCTGCTCTCCCTCGTCCTCGCCGGGATCTTCTACGTCGCCATGCAGCCCGTAGAGCCCGGCACCGTCCCCGGCGTCCTGCTCGCCGGCCTGATGATCTCCAACCTCATCGTCGCCGCCTTCAACCTCCTGCCCGGCCTCCCCCTCGACGGCGGCCGAATGCTCCGCGCCGTCGTCTGGAAGATCACCGGCAAGCCCATGAGCGGCACCGTCGCCGCCGCCTGGGTCGGCCGCGCCCTCGCCGTCTCCGTCCTGATCGGCCTGCCCCTGCTCACCCAGTCCGGCGCCCTCGGCTCCACCGCCGAGGACAGCGTCGGCATGGACACCGTCACCGACGCCCTGCTCGCCGCCATCCTCGCCGCGATCATCTGGACCGGCGCCGGCAACAGCCTCCGCATGGCCCGCCTGCGCGAACACCTCCCGGAACTGCGCGCCCGCAACCTCACCCGCCGCGCCGTCCCCGTCGAGACCGACACCCCCCTGTCCGAGGCCCTGCGCCGCGCCAACGCGGCCGGCGCCCGCGCCCTCGTCGTCGTCGACGCCGACGGTCACCCGCTCTCCCTGGTCCGCGAGGCCGCCATCGTCGGCGTACCCGAACACCGCCGCCCCTGGGTCGCCGTCAGCGGCCTCGCCCAGGAACTCACCGACGGCATGCGCGTCTCCGCCGAACTCGCGGGCGAGGACCTCCTCGACGTCCTTCGCGCCACCCCCGCCACCGAATACCTCGTCGTCGAGGAAACCGGCGAGATCTACGGCGTACTGTCCGCCGCCGACGTCGAACGCGCCTTCGTGAAGGCCATGGCCAGACCGTCCTCCTGATGGTCGGCGGCCCCCGCAAACCCCGGTAGGCTGTTCACATGTCCGAACCGACCGGTGCCGCCCGCAGGCGCGGGCCCTTCAAGGTCGGGGACCAGGTTCAGCTGACCGACCCCAAGGGCCGCCACTACACGTTCACGCTCGAAGCCGGAAAGAACTTCCACACCCACAAGGGTTCCTTCCCGCACGACGAGCTGATCGGCGCACCCGAGGGCAGCGTTGTCCGCACCACCGGTAACGTCGCCTACCTCGCGCTGCGCCCCCTGCTCCCCGACTACGTCCTGTCCATGCCCCGCGGCGCCGCCGTGGTCTACCCCAAGGACGCGGGGCAGATCCTCGCCTTCGCCGACATCTTCCCCGGCGCCCGCGTCGTGGAGGCCGGAGTCGGATCAGGCTCGCTCAGCAGCTTCCTGCTCCGCGCCATCGGCGACCAGGGCATGCTCCACAGCTACGAGCGCCGCGAGGACTTCGCCGAGATCGCCCAGCAGAACGTGGAACGCTACTTCGGCGGCCCGCACCCCGCCTGGCAGCTCACCGTCGGTGACCTCCAGGACAACCTCTCCGACACCGACGTCGACCGCGTCATCCTCGACATGCTCGCCCCCTGGGAGTGCCTCGAGGCCGTCTCCAAGGCACTCGTCCCCGGCGGAATCCTCTGCTGCTACGTCGCCACCACCACCCAGCTCGCCCGGACCGTCGAGTCCATCCGCGAGATCGGCTCCTTCAACGAGCCGACCGCCTGGGAAACGATGATCCGCAACTGGCACATCGAGGGCCTCGCAGTCCGCCCCGACCACCGGATGATCGGCCACACCGGCTTCCTCCTCACCGCCCGCCGCCTCGCCGACGGCGTCGAGCCCCCCATGCGCCGCCGCCGCCCCGCCAAGGGCGCCTACGGCGAGGACTACGCCGGCCCCAACGCCGAGGGCGGCGGCCGCTGACACCGCCGCACACCGCAGCAACGCACGGGCGTCGCGGTCGAGTTCCAGCACCATCCACCGGAACTCGACCGGGGCGCCCTTCTCATGACAGCCCGCCACAAACAGAACAAACCCGGCGAGCCCCGTTCGTCATCCCGTACCCCGCCGTTCCCCCGCACTGTGACGTGTGGCACGATGCGTGCCACCCCCACCGGCACAGCCCTCACAGGAGACGCTCCTAGTGCAGCATCCCGCCGTCCCGGAACTGGCACACACGCACACCCGTCCGATCCACTGGGTCGCCACGGCCACGGCGGTCGCCGGCGTCATGGCCCTCTCCTCGCTCCTGCAGCCCAACTCGGCCACCGCGGCCCAGCCGGCCGACCCGCCCACCAGGACCGTCCACACCGCCGCCGCACCCGGCACGGCCGGAGTCGACTTCCCGATCACCTGCGGCCCCGTGAAAGCGGTCGTGCACAAGAAGACCACCGGAGACCTCGACGGCGACGGCAACCCCGAGACGGTCGCGATCGTGCACTGCGACGCCCCCATGGGCACCCCGCCCGACGGCGTCTACGTCCTCACCCGCGCGTCCAACGGCACACCCCGCGTGGTCGCCACCCTCCTCGACCCCAAAGCCGACGACACCGTCAGCGACTTCGCGATACACGACGGCGCCGTCACGGCCACCCTGCTCGGCTACTCCACCGACAACGTGCCCCGCTGCTGCCCCGACGTCACCGACCACGTGAAGTGGCAGTGGAAGAACGGCACGTTCGTCCGCTCGACACCCGCCGCCACCCACAGCGTCTGAGTCCCGCCCCCCGGACCATGTGAGAAATCAGACAACCGTAACGGCCCGCACCCGTTACCTCACTCAGCGTCCGGACCGTAGACCTCGACCCTGTCCGAAACCCGCCGCACATGGATGCACTCGCCCGGACACTCCTTCGCCGAGTCCACCACATCCGTCAGAAGCGGCAACGGAACAGGCGTTGCAGCACCCTTGTCCTGCAACAGCTCCTCGGCCGGGCCCTTCACGTACGCCAGACCGTCGATGTCCAGCTCGAACACTTCCGGCGCGTACTGCGCACAGATCCCGTCGCCGGTACACAGGTCCTGATCGATCCAGACCTCCAGCTCCTCGCCGCCGGCCACGGCCTCCTGCTGCACGCTCATCTCTCCTGCCGTTTAGAAGTCGAGCCGACGGGAATCGGGCCAGCTCTGACGGGTGTTGGACACTGTGACCCTACCTCCGGCAGCTTTCCAATCATGTTCGGTGGGTATTCCCCTGGCGTGAGGGAGAGCGCAAGGGTGAAGATCGGACACACCCCGACCGTCTTTGTGATCTAGGGGTTTCAATCGACACCCACCCAGGTAGGGTCTGGAAGCGTCCAGCTCCCCTTGGAGGAGGTGAGGACCGTGGCAGCCCACGACGACGACATGAACCGCGGCATCCGCCCGGGACGCGGGTCCGACGACCCGGCCGGGCAGATTGCCTACCTTGAGCAGGAGATCGCCGTCCTGCGACGCAAGCTCGCCGACTCTCCGCGACACACGAGGATTCTCGAAGAGCGGATCGTCGAGCTGCAGACCAACCTGGCCGGCGTGTCCGCCCAGAACGAGCGACTCGCCAACACACTCCGTGAGGCCCGCGACCAGATCGTGGCCCTCAAGGAGGAGGTCGACCGGCTCGCACAGCCACCGGCCGGCTTCGGAGTCTTCCTCGCGGCGAACGAGGACGGCACCGCCGACATCTTCACCGGGGGCCGCAAGCTCCGGGTGAACGTCAGCCCCAGCGTCGACCTCGAAGAACTCCGGCGCGGCCAGGAAGTAATGCTCAACGAAGCGCTCAACGTGGTCGAGGCCATGGAGTTCGAGCGCGCCGGGGACATCGTCACCCTCAAGGAGATCCTCGAGGACGGCGAACGCGCCCTGGTGCTCGGGCACACCGATGAGGAGCGGGTGGTACGGCTCGCCGAGCCACTGCTGGACGTGAACATCCGCCCCGGTGACGCCCTGCTGCTCGAACCCCGCTCCGGCTACGTCTACGAGATCATTCCCAAGAGCGAGGTCGAAGAACTCGTCCTCGAAGAAGTACCGGACATCGGCTACGAGCAGATCGGCGGTCTCGGCGGCCAGATCGAGGCCATCCGCGACGCCGTCGAGCTCCCCTACCTCTACCCGGACCTCTTCAAGGAGCACGAGCTCCGCCCGCCCAAGGGCGTACTGCTCTACGGCCCCCCAGGATGCGGCAAGACACTCATCGCCAAGGCCGTCGCCAACTCGCTGGCCAAGAAGGTCGCCGAGGTCACCGGCCAGGCCGCCGGCAAGAGCTTCTTCCTCAACATCAAGGGCCCCGAACTCCTCAACAAGTACGTCGGCGAGACCGAGCGGCAGATCCGCCTCGTCTTCCAGCGTGCAAGGGAAAAGGCCAGCGAGGGCACACCCGTCATCGTCTTCTTCGACGAGATGGAATCCCTCTTCCGCACCCGCGGCTCCGGTGTCAGCTCCGACGTCGAGAACACGATCGTCCCCCAGCTGCTCGCCGAGATCGACGGCGTGGAAGGCCTGCAGAACGTGGTCGTCATCGGCGCCTCCAACCGCGAGGACATGATCGACCCCGCCATCCTGCGCCCCGGCCGCCTCGACGTGAAGATCAAGATCGAGCGCCCGGACGCCGAGGCCGCCAAGGACATCTTCGGCAAGTACCTCACCGAACGCCTCCCGCTGCACGCCGACGACCTCGGCGAACACGGCGGCAGCAAGTCGACCACCGTCGAAAGCATGATCCAGACCGCGGTCGAGCACATGTACGCGGAATCCGAGGAGAACCGCTTCCTGGAGGTCACCTACGCCAACGGTGACAAGGAAGTCCTCTACTTCAAGGACTTCAACTCCGGCGCCATGATCGAGAACATCGTCGGCCGCGCCAAGAAGATGGCGATCAAGGACTTCCTCGACCACAACCAGAAGGGCCTGCGCGTCTCCCACCTCCTCCAGGCATGCGTGGACGAGTTCAAGGAGAACGAGGACCTGCCCAACACCACCAACCCGGACGACTGGGCCCGAATCTCCGGAAAGAAGGGCGAACGGATCGTCTACATCCGTACCCTCATCACCGGAAAGCAGGGCGCCGACACCGGACGCTCCATCGACACGGTGGCGAACACCGGTCAGTACCTGTAAAGACAGGGCGGCTGCGGGTGCCCTCACCGGGGTACCCGCAGCCGACTGTTTTTCAGGCAACCAACCGGAACCAAGGCGAGCAAGGCAATGACGCAAATGATCTCCCCACCAGCGCAAAGCCGTTCTAGGCTCTTCGGTACCGCCGAGTCGCGCAGTGCGGGGACGGGCACCGCACACGCACCGGAGCGCCAGCGGTACTTGAGCGGCGTCCCCGACCGAGGGCGCCGCCGGGCAAGGAGGGCCGCATGACCGTACGGCGAGTAATGGGCATCGAGACGGAGTACGGCATCTCCGTCCCCGGCCACCCCAACGCCAATGCCATGCTCACCTCGTCCCAGATCGTCAACGCCTACGCGGCGGCGATGCACCGGGCCCGCCGGGCCCGCTGGGACTTCGAGGAGGAGAACCCGCTGCGGGACGCGCGCGGCTTCGACCTCGCACGAGAGGCCGCCGACGCCAGCCAGCTCACCGACGAGGACATCGGCCTCGCCAACGTGATCCTCACCAACGGCGCACGGCTCTACGTCGACCACGCACACCCCGAATACAGCGCACCCGAGGTCACCAACCCCCGCGACGCCGTCCTCTGGGACAAGGCCGGCGAGCGGATCATGGCCGAGGCCGCCGAACGCGCGGCCCAGCTGCCCGGGGCGCAGCCGATCCACCTCTACAAGAACAACACCGACAACAAGGGCGCCTCCTACGGCACACACGAGAACTACCTGATGAAGCGGGAAACCCCGTTCTCGGACATCGTGCGCCACCTCACGCCCTTCTTCGTCTCCCGCCAGGTCGTCACCGGCGCCGGCCGCGTCGGAATCGGCCAGGACGGCCACGAACACGGCTTCCAGCTCAGCCAGCGCGCGGACTACTTCGAGGTCGAGGTCGGCCTGGAGACCACCCTCAAGCGCCCCATCATCAACACCCGCGACGAACCGCACGCCGACGCCGAGAAGTACCGCCGCCTGCACGTCATCATCGGCGACGCGAACCTCTCCGAGATCTCCACCTACCTCAAGCTCGGCACGACCGCCCTGGTCCTGTCCATGATCGAGGACGGTTTCATCGCCGTCGACCTGGCCGTGGACCAGCCCGTCCGCACCCTCCACCAGGTCTCCCACGACCCGACCCTCAAGCGCCTGGTCACCCTCCGCAGCGGCCGCACGCTCACCGCGGTCCAGCTCCAGATGGAGTACTACGAGCTCTCCCGCAAGTACGTCGAGGAACGCTACGGCGCCGACGCGGACGAGCAGACCAAGGACGTCCTCTCCCGCTGGGAGGACACCCTCAACCGCCTGGAACACGACCCCATGAGCCTGGCCGGCGAGCTGGACTGGGTCGCCAAGCGCGAGCTCATGGAGGGCTACCGGCGCCGCGACGGCCTCGACTGGGACGCCGCCAAGCTCCACCTCCTCGACCTCCAGTACGCGGACGTACGGGCCGAGAAGGGCCTCTACAACCGCCTGGGGGCCCGCGGCCGCATGAAGCGACTCCTGGACGAGAGCGAGGTCGAGCGGGCCCGCACGAAGCCGCCGGAGGACACCCGCGCCTACTTCCGCGGACGCTGCCTGGAGCAGTACGCCGACGACGTCGCCGCGGCCTCCTGGGACTCCGTGATCTTCGACCTCCCGGGCCGGGACTCGCTCCAGCGTGTTCCAACCCTCGAACCGCTTCGCGGAACGCGAAATCACGTCAAGGAGCTCCTCGACCGCTGCCGCACCGCGGAAGACCTGGTCAGGGTGCTATCGGGCGGCTGACCGGGTACCCGGGCGGCCTCCGCCGGGCAGGGTGGAAAGTCCGCCGTCCGGGAATCATCGAGGTGGTCCTCGTACGTTGGAGAAACGCAGGGCCATTGTCAGACCCGGCTTGTAGGGTCTGATCATCACCGATCGGCAGGAATGCCGACCTGTCGACCATGTCGGGCGAACTGAGCGGGGTGAGGGTCATGGCAACCAAGGACACCGGCGGCGGCCAGCAGAAGGCGACGCACTCGACCGAACAGGCCGAGGAGCAGACGACCGAAGCACAGGGCTCGGAGGACCTGAAGGAACGACACGAGAAGCTGAGCGACGACGTCGACTCGGTTCTGGACGAAATCGATGATGTCTTGGAAGAGAACGCCGAGGATTTCGTTCGGTCATTCGTTCAGAAAGGTGGCGAGTAGCCTTCAGATCGAAGGCTGCGGAGGCCTGGGGACTTGGCAATCGAAGAAGGCGGGAAGTGCTGCGTGCGGTGCGGTGAGACCAAGCCGCTCGCGGCGTTCGCTCGCAGACGGTCCAACCTGGATGGCCGGCAGCGACGCTGTCGAGACTGCGCAGCGGACTATCACCGGACGCGTCAACAGAACTTGGGGCGGAAGGTGCGCCCCAAGATGGAGGTCCCGGAAGGGCACAAGTTTTGTCTGAAGTGCGGTGAGGTCAAGCCGTGGAGCGAGTGGCACCGCAACGCGACGGCCTCGGACGGGCTGTCCACGCGTTGCAAGGCGTGCCGAGCGGTCGAAGGCCGAGCGCGGCATCTCAAGCGCCAGTATGGCCTCACCGAAGCTGACCGTGACGAGATGGTCGCCGGTCAGATGGGGTTGCGCGTGATCTGCCTGAAGGCGCCAGCCGTTCATGTGGATCACTGCCACAAGACGGGTAAGGTCCGAGGCGTACTGTGCTTCAACTGCAATTCGGCCATCGGCAAGTTGGGTGACGATCCCGACGCCGTCCGCCGGGCCGCCGCTTACTTGGAAGGAATCGCGTGGAAGCCAACACTCGTAGCACCGGGCGTCTACCAGCTGCCTTCCTGACGCCTGGGTCCTCGTCCTTCATGGACTTCCTGTCGGAGCACCAGCCCGAGATGCTGCCCGGCAACCGTCAACTGCCGCCCACCCAGGGCGTGATCGAGGCGCCGCACGGCACCACGATCGTGGCCGTGACGTTCCCGGGCGGTGTCGTGCTGGCCGGTGACCGTCGGGCCACCATGGGCAATGTGATCGCCCAGCGCGACATCGAGAAGGTTTTCCCCGCCGACGAGTACTCGGCGGTGGGCATCGCCGGCACCGCCGGTCTCGCCGTGGAGATGGTGAAGCTGTTCCAGCTGGAGCTGGAGCACTTCGAGAAGGTCGAGGGCGCCCAGCTGTCGCTGGAGGGCAAGGCGAACCGCCTGTCGACCATGATCCGCTCCAACCTGGGCATGGCGATGCAGGGTCTGGCCGTGGTGCCCCTGTTCGCCGGTTACGACGTGGACCGGGAGAAGGGCCGGATCTTCTCCTACGACGTCACGGGCGGCCGCAGCGAGGAGCACGGCTTCGCGGCCACGGGCTCCGGTTCGATCTTCGCGCGCGGTGCCATGAAGAAGCTCTTCCGTGAGGATCTGACCGAGGAGCAGGCCACCACGCTGGTGGTGCAGGCCCTGTACGACGCGGCAGACGACGACTCGGCGACCGGTGGTCCCGATGTCGCCCGCCGGATCTATCCGATCGTCACCGTGATCACCGAGGACGGTTTCCGCCGGCTCACCGAGGACGAGTCCTCCGAGATCGCCCGCTCGATCCTGGCGCGGCGGCTGGAGCAGCCCGACGGTCCGCGGGCCGCGCTGCTGTAGCGGCGGCCGGTCTTATCAAGGTGATCCAGTTGACCTCGACAGAAAGGGACGGATAACCGGTGTCGACGCCGTTCTATGTCTCCCCCCAGCAGGCCATGGCCGACCGGGCGGAGTACGCCCGCAAGGGCATCGCGCGCGGCCGCAGTCTGGTCGTGCTCCAGTACGCCGACGGCATTGTCTTCGTCGGTGAGAACCCGTCCCGTGCGCTGCACAAGTTCAGTGAGATCTACGACCGGATCGGCTTCGCGGCCGCCGGTAAGTACAACGAGTACGAGAATCTGCGGATCGGTGGTGTGCGCTACGCCGACCTGCGTGGTTACACCTATGACCGGGCCGACGTGACCGCGCGCGGTCTGGCGAACGTCTACGCGCAGACGCTGGGCACGATCTTCTCCTCGGCGGGCGAGAAGCCGTACGAGGTGGAGCTGGTCGTGGCGGAGGTGGGTGAGACGCCGGAGGGTGATCAGATCTACCGGCTGCCGCACGACGGTTCGATCGTGGACGAGCACGGTTCGGTCGCGGTGGGTGGCAACGCCGAGTTGATCAGCAATTATCTGGATCAGCAGCACCGGGAGGGCATGACCCTCGCGGAGGGGCTCAAGCTGGCCGTGCAGGCTCTGTCCCGTGAGTCGAACGGTACGCAGCGGGAGATTCCCGCGGAGCGTCTGGAGGTCGCGGTGCTGGACCGTACGCGTCCGCAGGCGCGTAAGTTCAAGCGGATCGTGGGCCGTCAGCTGGCCCGGCTTCTGGAGGTCGACGGGGCGTCGACCGAGGCGGAGAGCAGCACCGAGGGTGAGGGTCCGGACGAGGAGTAGTCCGGTCCTGCTCAGTCCTTTGTGTGCCCCGGCCGCTTGTGCGGCCGGGGCACACGGCGTTCAGGAGGCGCCTGGGGGCGCTGTGGAGCCTCGTACGACCAGTTCGACGGGGATGTCGCCCGCGTCCGGTGTGTGGCCGTCGAGGACGGCCAGGAGGGCTTGCATGCCGCGTTCGCCGACGGTCTCGGCGTCCAGGCGGACGGTGGTCAGTTCGGGTTCGAGGGCGGTGGCGAGGGCGAGGTCGTCGAGGCCGGTGACGGAGATGTCGTCGGGGATGCGCAGGCCGAGGCGGCGGATGGCCTTGTAGGCGCCGGCCGCGAGTTTGTCGTCGTCGCAGACGAGTGCGGTGGGGTGGGGGCCCGGTTCGGCGAGGGCGGTCGTGGTGGCGGTGAGTGCGGCCTCGATGGAGAGGGCGGAGTGGGCCGTGCGCACGGATGTGCCGGGGGTCGTGGCGAGGCGGTCGGCGAGTTCTCGTGCGCGTACCTCGAAGGTCCAGGAGGGCACGTCGGCGGCGAGGTGCAGGAAGGTGCGGTGGCCCTGGGCGAGGAGATGTTCGGCGACCTGGCGGACGCCGTCGGTGATGTCGAGGTTGACGGTGGCGGCGCCGAGGCTGCCGTCGGGGTCGCTGTCGAGCATGACCAGGGGGAGTTGTTCGCCGCGGATCTCGGTGAGGGCGTCGGCGGCCATGGAGGAGGCGATGACGCCGTCCAGGGCGGCCTGGGCGGAGGCGAAGGGGTCGCGGGCGGGGCCGATGCCGGCGGGGGAGGGGTAGAGGACGACGCCGAAGCCGTGGCGGGCGGCGATGCGGGCGGCGCCGGTGTAGACGCCGGCGAAGAACTCGTTGGTGAGGGCGGGGACGACGAGGAGGACGGTGCGGGTGCGGCCGAGGCGGAGGTTGCGGGCGGCGAGGTTGGGTCGGTAGCCGAGGTCGCGGGCGGCTTCGCGTACGCGTTCGGCGGTGGCGGCGGAGACCCGGCCGCGCCATTTGTCGCCGAGGACCAGGGAGACGGCGGCCTGGGAGACGCCGGCGGCCTGGGCGACGTCTCGGCTCGTGGGGCGGGTGCTGCCTCGTGGCACCGTCGGCCTGCTCCTTCGTGTGGACTGGTGAACAGCGCTCATGGTACGTATGGGAGACGACGTTATACGTAAAACTTGGAGGCGGGGCATGGCCGCGGGATACCTGGAGATCCTCAGGGCGCGGCATGCCGCGCGCCTGTTGGCGGGCACGTTGGTGGGCCGGCTGCCCAATGCCACCGCGGCCATCGCGATCGTGCTGTTCGTGCGCGCGGAGGGCGGCACGTACAGCCTGGCCGGTGGGCTGGCGGCGGTGTACGGGGTGGCCAACGCGGTGGGGCAGCCGGTGCTCGGGCGGCTGGTGGACCTGCACGGGCAGCCGCGTGTCCAGTTGCCCGCCGCGCTCGCCTCGGCCCTCGCCATGGCCTGCTTCGCCCTCATGGGCACCGATCCGCTCGCGCCGGCCTACGCGTGCGTGGCGGCCGCCGGGCTGTTCACGCCGCCTCTGGAGGGCGGTCTGCGGGCTCTGTGGCCGAGTGTGCTGGGGCGGGAGGAGCAGGTGCACACGGCGTACGCGATGGACGCCGTGGCGCAGGAGGTGATGTTCGCCGCCGGGCCGCTGCTGGTGACGCTGTGCGTGTCGCTGTGGTCGGCCGGGGCGGCGCTGGTCGTGGTGAACGTGATCGGGGTTCTCGGGGCGCTGTCGGTGGTGGTGTCGCCGCCTTCGCGCGCGTGGCGGTCGGCGCCGCGTGAGGCGCACTGGCTCGGCGCGCTGCGCTCGCGGGGGCTGCTGGCGCTGCTGGCGGCGTTCCTGTTCGTCGGCATGGCGCTGGGTTCGATCACGGTGGCCTCGGTGCCGTACGCCGACGAGCACGGCGGGGACGCGGTGTACGGCTGGATCATGGCGGCGATCGGGCTGGGGGCGCTGATCGGCGGGACGGTGTACGGGGCGCGGCGGTGGACGGGGGAGCCGGCGCGGCGACTGCAGGTGCTGGTCGCTCTTCTGGCGGTGTGTTACCTGCCGCTGATGCTGATGCCGGGTGCCGTGGCGATGGTGTTGCTCACGGTGGTCGCCGGGTTGTTCCTGGCGCCGGTCATCGCATGCGCGTTCGTACTGGTGGACCGGCATGCGCCGAGGGGGACGGTCACCGAGGCGTTCTCCTGGATCGTGACGACGTTCACGGTCGGGGCGTCGGTCGGAACGGGCCTGGCGGGTCCGGTCGTCGAGGCGGGCGGGGCCATGTGGGGGTATGCCGTCCCGGGTGCGGCGGGGGGTGTGTCGCTGCTGGTCCTGCTGGCCACCGGGCGGGTCCTCGCAGCTCCCGGCGGGGCGCGGGTAGTTGCGGCTTGTTCGGAAAATGATCCAAACCGTGCCGTCGAACCCCGTTTCAGCTCAGGGGATCGGGCGTAATGTTCAGTCATGGACCGCCGCATTTTCGGGCTGGAGAACGAGTACGGCGTCACATGTACGTTCAGGGGACAGCGCCGCCTGTCTCCCGACGAGGTGGCGCGGTACCTCTTCCGCCGTGTCGTGTCATGGGGCCGCAGCAGCAATGTCTTTCTGCGAAACGGCGCCCGCCTCTATCTCGACGTGGGCTCACATCCGGAATACGCGACACCCGAATGTGACAACGTGACCGAACTGGTCACCCACGACAAGGCCGGCGAGCGCATTCTGGAAGGGCTTCTGGTAGACGCCGAACGACGCCTGCACGAGGAGGGAATCGCGGGCGACGTCTACCTCTTCAAGAACAACACCGACTCGGCGGGCAACTCCTACGGGTGCCACGAGAACTATCTCGTGGCCCGGCACGGGGAGTTCTCCCGGCTGGCGGACATCCTCATTCCGTTCCTGGTCACCCGCCAGCTCCTGTGCGGGGCGGGCAAGGTGCTGCAGACGCCGCGCGGTGCGGTGTACTGCGTCAGCCAGCGGGCCGAGCACATCTGGGAGGGCGTCTCCTCGGCGACGACCCGCTCCCGGCCCATCATCAACACCCGCGACGAACCGCACGCGGACGCCGAGCGCTACCGCCGGCTGCACGTGATCGTGGGCGACTCGAACATGTCCGAGACGACCATGCTGCTGAAGGTCGGGGCCACCGACCTGGTGCTGCGCATGATCGAGGCGGGCACCGTGATGCGCGACCTGACCCTGGAGAACCCGATCCGGGCGATCCGCGAGGTCAGCCACGACATCACCGGCCGGCGCAAGGTGCGCCTGGCCAGCGGCCGGGAGGCCTCCGCGCTGGAGGTGCAGCGCGAGTACTACGAGAAGGCCGTGGACTTCTGCGAGCGCCGCGGTATCCGCACCGGCACCGTCGAGCAGGTCCTGGAGCTGTGGGGCCGCACGCTGGACGCGATCGAGGCCGAGGACCTCGACCGCATCGGCACCGAGATCGACTGGGTGATGAAGTACAAGCTCATCGAGCGGTACCGGGCCAAGCACAACATGACCATGTCCCACCCGCGGGTCGCGCAGATAGACCTCGCCTACCACGACATCCACCGCCGTCGTGGCCTGTACTACCTGCTCGAGAAGAAGGGCCAAGCGGCCCGTATCTGCAACGACTTGAAGATCTTCGAGGGCAAGTCCGTTCCCCCGCAGACCACTCGGGCCCGGCTGCGCGGCGACTTCATCCGCAGGGCCCAGGAACAGCGCCGTGACTTCACGGTCGACTGGGTCCATCTCAAGCTCAACGACCAGGCGCAGCGCACGGTGTTGTGCAAGGACCCGTTCCGGTCGGTCGACGACCGGGTGGAGAAGCTGATCGCGGGAATGTGAGTTATGTGAGCAACCTGTTCCGGTGAAAGACCGGAACGCAACGCGGGCGCCGTACGTTTTCAGTGCGGCGCCCTTCTCACGCCGTAGAGTTGCGCGCACGCCAGTCCACAAGATCGACCGATACGAGGCCCCCACCGTGCGCCGACGCTCACTGCTCATCGCCGTCCCCGCAGGATTTGCCACGCTCGCCGCGTGCGGCGACGACAACAAGTCCGACTCGGCCAAGGCCAGCGACAGTGCGTCGCCCTCCGCCTCGGCCACGTCCGCCGCGCCGCCGCCGAAGATCGTCGACGGTCCGCTGCCGGCGGTCACCGCGGGCACGAAGTTCGGCGAGAAGCCGACCGTGGCCAAGGGCACCGGCGATCCGTCGAAGCAGCTCGCGGTGAAGACGCTGATCGCGGGCAGCGGCAAGACCGTCGCGGAGAACGACTACATCCAGGCCCACTACCTGGGTCAGATCTGGGACACGGCGAAGGTCTTCGACAACTCCTACGACCGCAAGACGGCGCTGCTGATCCAGCTGGCGCAGGGCAGCATCATCGACGGCTGGCGCTATGCGCTGGCGGGCAAGAAGGTCGGCAGTCGCGTCCTCTTCTCCGTGCCGCCGACCTGGGGGTACGGCACGTCGGGCAACTCGCAGGCGGGCATCAAGGGCACCGACACGCTGGTGTTCGTCGCCGACATCCAGAACACGTTCAACGCGTCGAGCTCGGCGAAGGGCAAGAACGTCGCGCAGAGCGACGCGAGCCTGCCCAAGGTCGGCACCAACACCGACGGCAAGGCGCCCTCGATCGATGTGCCCAAGGGCGACGCGCCGACGAAGCTGGTGGCCAACTACGTCATCGAGGGCGACGGCGAGGAGGTCAAGGCCGACAGCAGTGTCCTGGTGCAGTACAAGGGCGTGCTGTGGGACGGCGGCAAGGAGTTCGACTCGACGTACGGCCGCAAGGCGCTGACGTCGTTCTCGCTGCAGCAGGTCGTCAAGGGCTGGGCGCAGGGCCTGACCGGCAAGAAGGTCGGCAGCCGCGTCCTGATCGTTGTGCCGCCGAAGCTGGGCTACGGCGACAACCCGCCGCCCAACAGCGGCATCAAGAAGGACTCCGTGCTGGTCTTCTCCGTCGACATCCTCGCGAAGATGTAGCGTCCGCGAGGTGTAAGACTGTGACTGTTGCCTTTCCGACAAGCAGGAGCTGAAAGACGTGAGCATCGAGAAGCCCGAGATCGACTTCCCGGGCGGCGAGCCCCCGGCGGACCTCGAGATCAAGGACATCTGGGAGGGCGACGGCGCCGTTGCGCAGGCGGGCCAGACCGTCACCGTCCACTACGTGGGCGTGGCCTTCAGCACCGGTGAGGAGTTCGACGCCAGCTGGAACCGCGGTACTCCGTTCCGTTTCCCCCTGGGTGGCGGCCGCGTCATCAAGGGCTGGGACCAGGGTGTGCAGGGCATGAAGGTCGGCGGCCGTCGTCAGCTGACCATCCCCGCCCACCTCGCCTACGGCAACCAGAGCCCGACGCCGGCGATCAAGCCGGGCGAGACGCTGATCTTCGTCGTCGACCTGCTCGGCGTCTGATCGTCGTACGCTTTCGATCACGGTCGTAAGGGATCGGTTGACGGTCCGGTCGTCGTGCGGCGACCGACCGGACCCGATCACCTGGGGTCCATGCCTGCCCGGGCATGGGCCCTCGGCTTTTGCCGCGCCACTTCGGGGCGGTACGGTCATCGTCGTAAAGGACCATAGGGAGGCGAAGGGCGTCGATGGCCATTGCCAAGGCCGAGCGGCTGATGAACCTGGCGCTGTGTCTGCTCGGGACGCGGCGGCCGCTCAGCAAGCGCGAGCTGCGTGAGTCCATCGAGGCGTATCTGGAGGCCAACTCGGAGGACGCCTTCAGCCGGATGTTCGAGCGCGACAAGGACGATCTGCGCGAACTCGGCCTGGTCATCGAGACGGTGGAGAACCTCGACGGCGAGGTCGGCTACCTGGCCCGCCGCGACAGCAACCGGCTGCCCCCCGTCACCCTCGACGCCGAGGAGGCCGCCGCACTCGGCCTGGCGGCCAAGGTCTGGCAGCAGGCCCGGCTCGCCGGTGCGGCCAGCGGCGCCCTGCAGAAGCTGCGCGCGGCCGGCCTGCCCGAGGACTTCGACCCGTACGAGGCCCACGGCGCCCTGGAGCCGCGCATCCCGGTGCACGAGGCCGCGTTCGAGCCGCTGATGCTGGCCTGCCGCGACCGCCGTTCCGTCGCCTTCGACTACCGCAAGGCCAACGCCGCCCGTCCCGAGCCCCGGCACGTGGAGCCGTGGGCGCTGGAGTGCTGGCGCGGCCACTGGTACCTGGCCGGTTTCGACCGCGACCGGGGCGCCGAGCGGGTGTTCAGGCTGTCGCGTATCACCGGCAAGGTCCGCAGCCGCGGCGGCCGCTTCACCGCCGAGGTCCCCGATGTCGTCACCGTGCGTGAGACGGTCGCGAGCTGGGCGGGGGAGACCGCCGACCGCTCCGCGCTGATCCGGCTGCGCTCGGGCGCGGGCTACCCCCTGCGGGCGAAGGCCACCTCGGTGCGGGAACTCGGCGACGGCTGGGACGAGTTGGAGATTCCGTACGGGCACGGGCTGGACGCCTGGCTGGTGGAGTTCGGGCCGGACGTGGTGGTGCTGGAGCCGGCCGAGCTGCGCGCGGACGTGGTGGACCGGCTGCGTGCCGTGGCCAAGGGCTGAGGGGGAGCGGAGCTAAGCAGTGGCAGGCAAACCGGTCAGGCCCGTGAACGCCATCGACCAGACCCGACGGATGCTCTCCCTGGTGACGTATCTCAAGGAGCGCCCGGGGGCCCGGGTGGAGGACGTCGCGCGCGCCTTCGGCATCAGTGAGGACGAGCTGGTCTCCGACCTCGACGTGCTGCCCATGTGCGGCACCAGCTTCCGGGGCGGCGACCTGCTCGACATCGACACCGACGGCGAGCGCATCTGGTGGCACAACCCCGACGACGTCGCCGAGCCGCTGCGGCTGGCCGCCGACGAGGCGACCGCGCTGCTGGTGGCCGCCCGCGCGGTGGCCACGCTGCCCGGCCTGCGCGAGGGCGACCGGCAGGCGCTGCTGCGGGCCACCGCCAAGGTGGAGACGGCGGCGGGCGAGGCGGCCGGCGCCAGCTCCCGCCTGTCGGTGACGTTCGAGTCCGAGGGCGGGGTCTTCGCGGACGTCGACCGGGCCATCTCCGAACGGCGCCGGCTGTGGATCCGCTACTACTCGCCGGCCCGCGACGAGGTCACCGAGCGGGAGATCGACCCCATCCGCCTGGTCAGTGTCGGGCACACCTATGTGGAGGCGTGGTGCCGCCGCTCCGAGGCGCGCCGCACCTTCCGGCTCGACCGGGTCGCCGAGATCAAGATCCTCGACGAGCCGTCCGCGCCGCCCGAGATGGAGCTGCGGGACCTCTCCGAGGCGCTGGTGCAGCCGGCCGCCGAGGACCCGGAGGTCGTCATCGAGGTCGGTCCGGGCGGTCGCTGGGTCGCCGAGTACTACCCGCACGACAGCGCGGATGAGCTTGCGCACGGCGGGCTGCGTATCACTCTGCGGACCCCCGATCCGGCCTCGCTGCGACGCCTGGCCCTGCGGCTCGGGCGCGACGGCCGGATCGTGTCGCCGCCCGACCTGGCGGACAGTGCCCGCCAGGCGGCCCGCGAGGCGCTGCTGGCGTACGACGGGGCGGGGGCGGTCCACGACGAAGGGCGACTGCCGTACCAGGAGCCGTACGACCGGCGGGAGTGAGCTCGCCGGACGCGCCGGTGTCCGGGGGCGCGCGGGTCCGACGGGTGAGCACGGCTGCCGCTTCGGCACCGGCCGGGCGCCCCGGAGGCGAACGACCAGGAGAAGGGGAGCAGGAGCTTTGACCGAGTCGTCGGTGTCTGGTGTGCAGGGGATGTCGGTGGCAGCGGCCTTCGCGGGGATGAGAAGCGTGTCGGCGGTGATGTTCAGGGCGGGCTGCCCGGACTGCCGGAACAGCTTCGAGCTCACCGCGAGCGCCCTGCGGCTCGCCATCGGCGCCACCAGCCGCAACACCTTCTACTCCTTCACCTGCCCCGACTGCGGTGCCTCGGTCCGCAAGCCGGCCGGGGAGCGGATCGTCGAGCTGCTGACCGGCGGCGGTGTGCGCACCCTGCGGCTGCACACGCCTAGAAAGGTCTAGGCTCGACGTCATGTTCTGGCCGATGTTCGCGGTAGCTGTGGGTTTCCTGGGTCTCGCGGTGCTCGGGGTGTTCGCCGTGCGGGTGTTCCTGGAGGCGCAACGGCTGGGTCGACAGGTCAGTGACTCTGCGCGCCGTATCAACCGGGCCGCGGAGGACCTGGAGCGCGCCGCCGTGAGCACCGCACGCGCTGTGGATTCCCTGTGAGTGGCGCTGTGCGAAGGGTGTGAGTCCTGCGCCGTAGGCGTTTTGGGTCACTTCGGCCTGTCACCCGGGCCGCACTGGCGGGTACGCTGCTGGTCGCGGACCGGAGAACGAGGCCCGGGCCGCGGACGGGAGTACGCACGGGGATTGCCTCACGTTCACCCCCGAGCGTTACGATCGCTGCCAGCACGATCGATCGGACAACTGTCCGACCGGTCGGACAGCATCCCACCCCCAGCCGCCTCGGTGAGAAGGTAAAGACTTATGTTCGGAAGGCTCGGCGCCCCCGAGATCATTCTCATCCTCGTCGTCGTCATCCTGCTGTTCGGCGCGAAGAAGCTTCCCGACATGGCGCGCTCGCTCGGCAAGTCCGCTCGCATCCTCAAGAGCGAGGCGAAGGCGATGAAGGAGGAGGGCAGCGGCACGGCCACGCCGGCCGGCCCGCCGAACAACGGTGAGCAGCCCCCCGCCCAGCGCACCATCCAGGCCGCCCCAGGCGACGTGACCAGCTCGCGCCCCGTCACCGAGCCGACGGACACCACCAAGGCCTGATGCAGGGCCGGACGCCTCCGGCCTGCCGCACGAGATGAGGACGTGGGTTGCCCAAGTCTGCCCGCAAGCAGGAGAAGGATCCCGAGGGGCGGATGCCCCTTGCGGATCACCTTCGTGAGCTCCGCAACCGGCTCGCGAAGGCCATGCTGGCCATCGTCGTCGTGACGATCGTCGCCGCCTTCTTCTACAAGAACATCATCGAGTTCTTCACGAACCCGATCCTCAACGCCGTTGGTTGCAAGTCGACGCTGTCCGAGCTGGCGGTGCGGCGCAGCGGGACGTGCGCCCGCATCGTGCTGAACGGTCTGCTGACGCCGTTCACCCTGGCCCTGAAGGTCTCCCTGATGGCCGGCGTGATCTTCGCGGCGCCGGTCTGGCTGTACCAGCTCTGGGCGTTCGTGGCACCGGGACTGCATCGCCACGAGAAGAAGTACGCGCTGGCCTTCGTCGCCACAGGGTTCCCCCTGTTCCTCGGGGGGGCCTTCTTCGCGTACAAGACCCTTCCCACCATGGCGAAGGTCCTGCTCGGCTTCTCGCCGGCGGACCTCGACAACCAGCTGCCGCTCGACGATCTGCTGGACCTGATCGTCCGCATGGTGCTGGTCTTCGGTCTCTCCTTCGAGCTGCCCCTGTTCCTGGTCATGCTCAACCTGACCGGCGTGCTCACCGGCAAGCGCATGATCGGCTGGTGGCGCGGCATGATCATGGGCATCACGGTCTTCGCCGCCGTGGCGACACCCAGCACCGACCCGCTGACCATGCTGGCGCTCGCCGGGCCGATCTGGGTCCTGTACTTCGGCGCGAGCCTGTTCTCCCTCCTCAACGACCGCCGCAAGCGCCGCCGCGAAGAGGCCGGGCCCGCCGACGACGAGGCCTCCGACCTCGACCTCACCCCGGAGGACATCGGCGAGGTGGAGGTCGTCTCCGCCAGCCGGGCCCTTCCCGAACAGGCGAGCACGGACCGGGTCAACGGGTACGACGACGTGACCTGAGCGCTCACCCCACACTGCACGAGAGGTGTCCGAGTCCCCTGGGACCGGGCACCTCTCGGTGTTTGACGGCCGGGGTTCCGGATAATGATCGTCCTGTTGTCAGTGGGGCCCGGTACGCTCGAAAGCACGATGACAGAGGACCTCTCACCGGCCGAGCGGTATGCGGCTGCCCGTAGGCGCGCTGCCGAGCAGGCCACCGCGCTCGCCTCCTTCCGCGAGATGTACGACTTCGGCCTGGACCCCTTCCAGATCGAGGCCTGCCAGGCACTCGAATCCGGCAAGGGGGTGCTGGTCGCCGCGCCCACCGGCTCGGGCAAGACGATCGTGGGCGAGTTCGCCGTCCACCTGGCCCTGTTGCAGGGCAAGAAGTGCTTCTACACGACACCCATCAAGGCGCTGTCGAACCAGAAGTACGCCGACCTCTGCCGCCGTTACGGCGCGGCGAAGGTCGGCCTGCTCACCGGCGACAACAGCGTCAACTCCGACGCGCCGGTGGTCGTGATGACCACCGAGGTGCTGCGGAACATGCTGTACGCGGGCTCGCAGACCCTCCTCGGGCTGGGCTACGTGGTCATGGACGAGGTGCACTACCTCTCCGACCGCTTCCGCGGAGCGGTGTGGGAAGAGGTGATCATCCACCTTCCCGAGTCCGTGACCCTGGTGTCCCTGTCGGCGACCGTCTCCAACGCGGAGGAGTTCGGCGACTGGCTCGACACCGTCCGCGGCGACACCGAGGTGATCGTCTCCGAGCACCGGCCCGTGCCGCTGTTCCAGCACGTGCTGGCCGGGCGGCGGATGTACGACCTCTTCGAGGAGGGCGAGGGCAGCAAGAAGGCCGTCAACCCCGACCTCACCCGGCTGGCGCGGATGGAGGCCAGCCGGCCGTCGTACCAGGACCGCAGGCGCGGGCGCGCCATGCGCGAGGCCGACCGGGAGCGGGAGCGGCGGCAGCGGTCCCGGGTGTGGACACCGGGGCGGCCCGAGGTCATCGAGCGGCTGGACGCCGAGGGCCTGCTGCCGGCCATCACCTTCATCTTCAGCCGTGCCGCCTGCGAGGCGGCCGTACAGCAGTGCCTGTACGCCGGACTGCGGCTGAACGACGAAGAGGCGCGGGAGCGGGTGCGGGCGCTCGTGGAGGAGCGCACGGCGTCCATCCCTTCCGAGGACCTCCATGTCCTGGGCTACTACGAGTGGCTGGAAGGTCTCGAGCGCGGTATCGCGGCCCATCACGCGGGCATGCTGCCGACGTTCAAGGAGGTCGTCGAGGAGCTGTTCGTACGCGGCCTGGTGAAGGCCGTGTTCGCGACCGAGACGCTCGCGCTCGGCATCAACATGCCCGCACGCTCGGTGGTGTTGGAGAAGCTCGTCAAGTGGAACGGCGAGCAGCACGCCGACATCACGCCCGGTGAGTACACCCAGTTGACGGGTCGTGCGGGGCGGCGCGGCATCGATGTCGAGGGACATGCCGTGGTGCTGTGGCAGCGCGGGATGAGTCCCGAGCATCTCGCGGGACTCGCGGGCACGCGTACGTATCCGCTGCGCTCCAGCTTCAAGCCGTCGTACAACATGGCCGTCAACCTCGTGGAGCAGTTCGGGCGGCACCGCTCGCGCGAGCTGCTGGAGACGTCCTTCGCACAGTTCCAGGCCGACAAGTCGGTCGTGGGGATCTCGCGGCAGGTGCAGCGCAACGAGGAGGGGCTGGAGGGCTACAAGGCCTCCATGACCTGCCACCTCGGGGACTTCGAGGAGTACGCGCGCCTGCGGCGCGAGCTGAAGGACCGGGAGACCGAGCTGTCCCGGCAGGGAGCGGTACAGCGGCGCGCGGAGGCCGCGGTGGCGCTGGAGAAGCTCAAGCCCGGCGACGTCATCCACGTGCCGACGGGGAAGTACGCGGGACTGGCACTGGTGCTGGACCCGGGGCTGCCCGCCGGGCGGTCCAACGGACACCGCGGCTTCGAGCACCACGACGGGCCGCGGCCGCTGGTGCTGACCGCCGAGCGGCAGGTCAAGCGGCTGGCGTCCATCGACTTTCCGGTGCCCGTCGAGGCGTTGGAGCGGATGCGGATCCCCAAGTCCTTCAACCCGCGTTCGCCGCAGTCGCGTCGGGACCTGGCCTCCGCGCTGCGCACCAAGGCCGGGCACATTCCGCCGGAGCGGGCCCGCAAGAAGCGGTCGCAGGCGGCCGACGACCGGGAGATCGCACGGTTGCGGACCGCGATCCGGGCACATCCGTGCCATGGCTGCAACGACCGTGAGGACCACGCCCGTTGGGCCGAGCGTTACCACCGGCTGCTGCGGGACACCTCGCAGCTGGAGCGGCGGATCGAGGGGCGTACGAACACCATCGCCCGCACCTTCGACCGGATCGTCGCCCTGCTGACCGAGCTCGACTACCTGCGGGCCGACGAGGTCACCGAGCACGGCAAACGGCTCGCCCGGCTGTACGGCGAACTGGACCTGCTGGCCAGCGAGTGTCTGCGGGCCGGGGTCTGGGAGGGGCTCACCCCCGCCGAACTGGCCGCCTGCGTCTCGGCGTTGGTGTACGAGGCGCGGGTCGGTGACGACGCGATGGCGCCGAAGCTGCCGTCCGGCAAGGCCAAGGCCGCACTCGGCGAGATGGTGCGGATCTGGGGGCGGCTGGACGCCCTGGAGGAGGAGTTCCGGATCACGCAGACCGAGGGGGTCGGGCAGCGGGAGCCGGATCTCGGGTTCGCCTGGGCCGCGTACATGTGGGCCTCGGGCAAGGGGCTGGACGAGGTGCTGCGCGAGGCGGAGATGCCCGCCGGCGACTTCGTACGGTGGTGCAAGCAGGTGATCGACGTGCTCGGGCAGATCTCGGCTGCGGCTCCCGTCTCCGGCGGCGAGGCCTCTTCCACGGTCGCGAAGAACGCCCGCAAGGCCGTCGACCTGCTGCTGCGCGGGGTCGTGGCCTACTCGTCGGTGGGGTGACCGGCACGGCGGCGTGAGTGGCACGGTCCCGGTGCGGGGCCGCCGGGCTGTGGTCTCACCTGCTGAGGGTGAGGCGCGGCCCGACCCGGGTGGGGCTTGATGAACCCGGGGCCGGGAAGGGAGCGACGCCATGACGACACTCGGGCCGGTGCAGCTGGTGACCTTCGGGTTCGGTCCGGACGCCAAGTTCGAGGGCCGTGTGCTCGAGGAGTTGGCGGCACTGGAGGCCAGTGGACAGATCCGCGTCCTGGACGTGCTGTTCCTGCGGAAGGAGAACGACGGCCACGTCACGGTCGTCGACTACCGGTCCGAGGGCATGGGCGAGACGCTCGCGGCCCTGCTGGGCCTGGGCCCGGGCCCGGCCCTCGCGCAGGCGCCCGGCGTGGCGGGGGAGTCCGAGCCGCCCGGCGTGGCGGGGGAGGACGAGCCCGGCACCAAGCGGTTCGGGTTCACCCCGGACGATCTCAAGACGCTGTCGGAGGAGCTCCTGCCGGGTACCGCGGCGGGCTTCCTGCTGCTGGAGCACCTGTGGGCGAGGCAGTTGCTCGAAGCCGTCCGGGAGACGGGAGGCCGACCCCTCGCGGAAGGCTTCCTGACGGCCGAGGCCCTCGCACCCGTGATGGCCGAACTCCGAGCGGCTACCGGGACCTCCGAGGGGCCTACCGCCCCCCGGTAGGCAGACCTCAGGCTGCTGCTGTTCGGCGTGAGCGGTGGGAGGCCAGGCGGCCCAGGGCGAGTCTCGTCACCCGGGGCCAGTCCGAGGGGCCGCCGCCGGTCGGGACGCCGGGGCGATGGCGCGGTACCACGACCCGCAGCGCGGCGGGTGCCGAACGGCACACCACGGGGGTCGGCAGCATGACGTGCTCCCCGTCGATACCGACCGCGACGGTCTCGGTGTCCGCCTCGACGACGACCTCCTCGGCGTCCAGCCGCACGACCGACCCGGAGCGAGGGCCTCGTACCAGACGAGCCGCCTGGACGGTGTTGTCCACGCGCACGCACAGCACGCCCAGACGCCCCGAGTCCAGCCGCTCCCGGCGCCCCGGGTGCGCCGAGTCGACCGCCCGCCGATAGGGGTTGTTGCTGACCAGCAGCGCCTGCAGCCCCTCGGCCCGGGCGGAGCCGGCCCGCATCCGCAGCGTGGCGGCGTCCTTGCCGGTGAGCAGGCCGGGAAGGGACTGCAGAGCCGTGTGCACCTTGGCGTCCCGGTAGGCGGGGTCGGCGACCACGGAGGCGTACGTGCCGAAGGAGGCGTTGTTGACGAACACGCGGTCCGCGGCGAACCCGAGGTCCACCCGGATCTCGACACCGTCGGTCAGGGCCTGCAGGGCCGCCGCGGGATCTTCCCGGTCCAGGCCCAGGTCGAGGGCGAAGTGGTTGCGGGTGCCGGCCGGGATCACGGCGAACGGCACGTCGTGCCGGGCCGCCACCTCGGCCACCAGGGCCTGCGTGCCGTCGCCGCCCGCCACCGCGAGCAGGTCGGCTCCCTCGGCGACGGCCCGGCGCGCGAGGTCCACGACCTCCTGTCCCGCGTCGAGCAGGACCACCTCGGCGCCCGCCGCCCGCGCCTTCTCCACGAGGTGGAACCGGCCCACCTTGCCGCCGCCGGAGCGGGGGTTCATCACGATCCAGGGACGGCGGGGCGCCGCGGCCGGCTCCACCTTCCGGGCGCTGTGGGAGGGAGCCAACGCGGTGTGCGCCGCCGCGACGGCCAGCACCCACAGGGCCAGCGACAGACACGCCGGCCCCAGCATCCCGGAGGCCGCGTACAGGGCGAGCACCGTCAGCGGCGCCGCCACCGACAACAGCACCCCGAGCACACGAAGGACCCCGGCGTGGGCCAGCGTCCACCACGCACCGACGGCGGCGAGAGCGAGGCCCGCCAAGCCGACCAGCAGCCACAGCACGCTGCGCAGACCGGCGACGACCAGCGGCACGAGAACGCTGCCCAAAAGGGCGAGCAGGGCGACCCGCGCCCGGACGACGCGGCCGGCGGGCGCCTTGGCGGGCGCGCCCGCCGGCCGTGCCGTGCTCGTACCCGGGTCGCGGTGTCGTCCCATCTCCCCGCCTCCCCCGACGGGCACGGACGGGGGCCGCCCGTCACGTGCCGTGCCGATGTGTGCCGGAGCGGATCAGATGTCGTGCCCCGGGTGGTCGAACATCGCGTTGGGGTCCTCACGCCGGACCACGCACAGGGCCCAGATCACGAAGCCCGAGAAGGCGATCATCACGACCGACCAGACCGGGTAGTACGGCAGCGACAGGAAGTTGCCGATGATGACGAGTCCGGCGATGGCCACGCCGGCGACCCGTGCCCAGGTGGCCGTCGCGAACAGCCCCAGGCTGACGATCACGGCGACCGCGCCCAGGGCGAGGTGGATCCAGCCCCAGCTGGTGAGGTCGAACTGGAACACGTAGTTGCGCGTGTTGACGAAGACGTCGTCCTCGGCGATCGCCATGATGCCCCGGAAGATGTCGAGGATTCCGACGAGCATCAGCATGACGGCGGCGAAGGCCATCAGCCCCTGTGCCCAGTTCTGCTTCGTCGCGTGGGTGCGAGTGGGTTGCGTCGCGGTCATCGTGGACACCTCGTTTCGATCGGTCCGGTGCGCTCAGTGCTGGGAGCCGGCGCCCACACCGGGGCTCGACGTGGCTCCGTGGCCGCTGAGGACCATGTCCTTGGCCCTGGCGAATTCCTGGTCGGTGATGTGACCGCGGGCGCGGATCTCGGACAGCCGGGCGAGCTCGTCCACGCTGCTGGACCCGCCTGCGGCGGTCTTGCGGATGTAGGAGTCGAACTCCTGCTGCTGCGCCTTTGCCTGTGCCACCTCACGGCGGCCCATGTTCTTGCCGCGGGCGATCACGTAGACGAACACCCCGAGGAAGGGCAGCAGGATGACGAACGCCAGCCAGCCGGCCTTGCCCCAGCCGCTCATGTCGTCGTCACGGAAGATGTCGACGACGATGCGGAACAGCAGGACGAACCACATGATCCACAGGAAGAACCACAGCATGGACCAGAAGACGCTCAGCAGCGGGTAGTCGTACGCGAGGTACGTGCTCATGACTCTCCTCCGTTCCGGGCGGGTGCCCGGCCGCATGTCTCTGCGTTTCTCAGCGTGCCCACGGCAAGCACTCGGCGGCTTCACCCGGGAGGGGTGAGACCCGCGCGACCTGGTGTGCCGCGCGATCTCAGGTCGTCGTGGTGGGCTGCGGGCCGCCGGTGACGCCCGACCTGCGCAGCGCCGCCCGCCAGGCGAAGGCGAGTCCCAGTTCGACCAGACCGAGCAGGACGAGCCACAGGCCGAGCAGCCGGGTCAGCGCACGCGCCGACTCGGTCGGCAGGGCCAGGACCACCACGCCGGCGAGGATGCCGATCACCGCGGCGCCCAGCACGAAACCCCGGTGCGGCAGGTTCTCGGCGGTGATCGCCGTGAAAAGGGTGAGGATCCCGGACACGAGCCAGACGACCCCGACGACCAGCGACAGCGCGGCGATCGTCTGCAGCGGGTTGCGCAGGCACAGGACCCCGGCCAGTACATACAGCACGGCCATGAGCAGCCCGGCGAGCCGTTCCCCCGCCCCCTGGCCGGCGAACAGCCCCACGAACCGGAACGCCCCGTGCACCAGCAGGTACAGGCCGATGAGGACGGCCAGGACGTGCAGCGTCTCGTCCGGCCAGACCAGCACCAGCACACCCGGCACGAGCGTCGCGATCGCGGAGGCCAGGATCCAGGTCCAGGAGCGGCCCAGCTCCTCCAGCGCCCGCGCGGCCCCGTCCGCCTGGCCGGGAACCGCTCCGTCCGGGCTGCGCACCTGACCGGTACGCGGGTTCTGACCGAGCGGAATGGTCATGGCTCCTCCTCGCACGATCGAGCGGAGCGTCGCCGGACCGCCGCCGAGGCGGTGGGCGGGGAGCTCTGGGGGCCAGCGTCCCCCGCACCGGTGGCCGCCGGGTCACCCGTCCCGGGTGATCCGCCGCCACCGCCGTGCCGATGGGCTTGAGGTCTCGTACGTCACTAGGTGCCAGGCGGGCGGGGCGCACCGGACCAGGAGGACGAGCCATGACCGTACCCAACTCCTTCACCGCGTCCCTGTCGGCGGCCGAGCGGGCGGCGATCGGCCGCCGGGCCCGGGCCCGTGCGTCGCGTTCGTGCCACGGCTGGTACGACGGCGGCCCGGACCGCTTCGACCCGGTCGAGGTGATCGAGCGCCAGTCGGCGACCCGCGTACCGGAGCTGGTGCCGGTGCGCTACGGCCGCATGCTGGAGTCGCCGTTCCGCTTCTACCGCGGCGCGGCGGCGATCATGGCCGCGGATCTGGGGCCCACACCGAACTCCGGGCTCCAGGTGCAGCTGTGCGGAGACGCCCACCTGCTGAACTTCCGGCTGCTCGCCTCGCCCGAGCGGCGTCTGGTCTTCGACATCAACGACTTCGACGAGACGTTCCCCGGCCCGTTCGAGTGGGACGTCAAGCGTCTGACGACCAGCTTCGTCACGGCGAGCCGGGAGAACGGGTTCTCCGTCAAGGAGCAGAACCGCGCGGTGCGGACCTGCGTGGCGGCCTACCGCCGGCGGATGAGGGAGTTCGCCGGCATGCGCACCCTGGACGTCTGGTACGCCCAGGACGACGTGGAGGGCCTGCGCAGACTGCTGGCGTCGTCGATGGACAAGGACGTCAGGCGCCGTACCGAACGCGCCGCGGCACAGGCCCGCACCCGCACCCATATGCAGGCGTTCGAGAAGCTGACCCGCGACACTGCCGAGGGCCGCCGGGTCACCCCGGACCCGCCGCTGATCACCCCCCTCAGGGACCTGCTGTCCGGCTCGGCGGGGGACGAGGAGGAGAAGGTCCTCCGGGGCGTCATCGAGGACTACGCGCGCACCCTGCCGTCGGAGCGCAGGCATCTGCTGCGTCACTACCACCTCGTCGACATGGCCCGGAAGGTGGTGGGCGTCGGCAGCGTCGGCACCCGCTGCTGGATCCTGCTCATGCTCGGCAGGGACGACGACGACCCCCTGCTGCTGCAGGCCAAGGAGGCCCAGGAGTCGGTGCTGGCCGCCCACACGGGCGGCACGGGCTTCGACAACCAGGGCCGCCGGGTGGTGACCGGGCAGCGCCTCATCCAGACCACCAGCGACATCTTCCTCGGCTGGACGCACGTGGTGGGCCTGGACGGCAGGGACCGCGACTTCTACGTACGACAGCTGCGCGACTGGAAGGGCATCGCGCGCCCCGAGACCATGGGGCCGGAGATGCTGAACCTCTTCGCCCAGGTGTGCGGCGCCAGTCTGGCCCGGGCCCACGCCCGCTCGGGCGATCCGATCGCCATCGCCGCCTACCTGGGCGGCAGTGACCGGTTCGACCGCGCGCTCACCGAGTTCGCGCAGTCCTACGCGGACCGCAACGAGAAGGACTTCGAGGCGCTCGGGGCAGCGGTCGGCTCCGGCCGGGTCAGCGCACGGGACCTGTGAGCGGGCGTCCGCCTCACTCCGGAACCTGTCGCATCTCCAGCACGTGCAGGCCCAGCGACTGGCAGCGTGCCAGCAGTCCGAAGAGCTGAGCCTCGTCGATGACCGACCCGTACAGAACCGTCTGACCGGACATCACCACGTGGTCCAGCTCAGGGAAGGCCTGGGCCAGCGTGTCCGACATGTGTCCGTCGACTCGGATCTCGTAGCGCATGGGCTTGCTCCCGCGAGCGGCCTGGTAAGGCGGTCTGCGCCCCGTACCGCGATGGTCCGGCCCGGCGGCGCGCGGGGCCTCACCCGGCAGAGGTGATCCGGGGCCGTTCGCCGGATTCAATGGGTCAGGACGAACTTGAAGGAGACGATCAGCAGGCCGAGCAGCAGGTTGACCGACGCGGTGGCCGCCACCAGACGCCAGGAGGCACCGGACCGGCGCGCCGCGGCGACCGACCATCCCACCTGCCCGGCCAAGGCGACGCACAGTGCCAGCCAGACGGTGCCCTGCACGTCCAGTCCCAGCAGGGGGCTGACGGCCACGGCGGCGGCCGGCGGGACGGCGGCCTTGACGATCGGCCACTCGTCGCGGCACGCGTGCAGCACCGCGTGCCGGTCCAGGGGGTGCTGCGCCAGGCGTGCTCCGAACAGCTGGGCGTGCACGTGCGCGATCCAGAACGCCAGGCCGGTGAGCAGCAACAGCAGCATCAGTTCCAGCCGCGGGGACGAGCCGAGCGAGCCGGCGCCGATGACCACGGAGGTGGCGAGCATGGATCCGTAGACGCCTCCGGTGTAGTCCGCGTGGGTGGCCCGCTCGGGGGCGTCCGCGCGGGCCGCGGCGCGGTCTGTTCGGGTCATCGCAGTTCACTTCCGGGTCGGGGGGGGGGATGAGCGGTCGATCCCCGGGGCGGCGGGATGAGCGGTCCATTCCGGGGCGGGGGGCGAGTGGTCCATTTCCGGGTCGGCGGGACGAGTGGTCCATTTCCGGGTCGGGGGTGAGCGGTCGTTTCCGGGTCAGTGGGGTGAGCGGTCCTCCTCCCGCTCGGGAGACGGGCGGTCCTCCTTCCGCTCGGGGGCGGGCGGTCCTCCTCCCGGTCGGGCGACGGGCGGCCCCCTTCGGCTCGGGGGGCCGGTCCTCCTCCCGGTCGGGCGACGGGCGGCCCCCTTCCGCTCGGGGGCGGGCGGTCCGGCTCCCGGTCGGGGGCGGGCGGTCCGCCTCCCGCTCGGGGGCGGGCGGTCCGGCTCCCGGTCGGGCGACGAGCGGTCTACTTACCGGCCGGGGACGGGCGGTCCACCTTCCGCTCGGGGGCGAGCGGCCACCCCCGGCCGGGATCGAGCCGTCCATCTGCGGCTCAGCGGGACGAGCCGACGGTCCCCGCCGGTGTGCCGGACTCCCGCGGTTTCGTGCGGCCTTTGCCGGTCGGGAGGTTGGAGGTCACGAGGAAGGTCGCCAGGGTGACGCCGCCGGCGGCGAGGATCGCCGCCTTCAGACCGTCGAGCTGCGCCGACGCGTAGGAATCCGTGACGGCCTCGACCTCGGACGGCGGGAGCCCGGCGTGCTCGGCCGCCGAGCGCACCTGGTCGGTGGTGACGAAGGAGATCCCCGACTCCAGTGCGACGCCGGTCTGCTTGCGGGCCTCCTCCGACAGCCGCGGATCGTCCGCCACCTGGGCGGTGAAGGCGTGGGCCAGCGCGCCCAGGAGGATCGAGCCGATGAGCGCCGTACCGAGCGCGGAACCGAGGTTCTGTGCGGTGAACTGCAGGCCGCCGACCTCGCTGCGCTCGTCCTCGCCGGCGCTCGACTGGACGACGTTGCCCAGCTGCGAGGCGAGCAGTCCGGTGCCCACGCCGACCAGGGCCATGGCTCCGGCGAACTGCGCGTCGTCGATGACCGGGTCGATGGTGGCCAGCAGCCATACGACGGCCACCGCGAGGACGACCAGGGCCAGCCGGACGATACGGCGCGGCCCGGCCGCCCGCCCCAACGCGGAGGCGAGCACGGAGGCCGCGAGCATGGCGACCGAGACCGGAAGCAGCCGCAGGCCCGTCTCGAAGGCGTCGAAGCCCTGCACCACCTGCAGATACAGCGGGATGACGAAGAACAGCCCCAGCAGGATCAGGTTCTGGCCCAGCAGGGCCAGCAGACCGGAACGCAGGGCCGGCCTGCGCAGCAGAGGCAGATGGACGAGCGGGTCGACGCCCTGAGCGTCGCGGTGCCGCTCCCAGCGGGCGAAGCCCGCCAGGACGAGGACGCCGGCGCCGACGACGAAGAGGGTGGGGGAGAAGCCGAAAAGGGTGAACGGCGGGTTACGGGGCGACACCCAGCCCCAGGTGCTGCTCTGCAGCACGCCGAGCACGCCCAGCCCGAGTCCGGCCGCCGACAGCACGGCCCCGATCCCGTCGAGCCCGGGGCGCCGCCCCGTCCGCGCGGCCTCCGTGATCATCCGGCGGCACAGCAGGACGGCCAGCACGACCACGACCTCACCGGCGAAGACCAGCCGCCAGGTGAGGTACGTCGTCACCCAGCCGCCCAGCAGCGGGCCGACCGCGATGCCGGCGCCGGCGAGTCCGCCGATGACGCCGTACGCGACCGCTCGGTCCGGTCCGCGGTACGACTCCGCGACCAGGGCCGCCATGGCCGGCAGCACCAGGGCGGCACCGAGCCCCTCGATGACCGACCAGCCCAGCGCCAGGACCCACACGGTGGGAGCCACGGCGGTCAGGGCCGATCCGGCGCCGTACACCACGAGTCCCAGGAAGAAGACGCGGCGGCGGCCCAGGATGTCGCCCAGCCTGCCCCCGATGATCATGAATGCGGCCATGACCAGCGCGTACAGGGTGATCACGGCCTGGATCGTGGTGACCTCGGTGTCGAAGTCCTTGACCAGCTGGCTGATCGAGACGTTCATCACCGAGGTGTCCAGGACCATCAGGAACTGGGCCGTACCCAGGACGATCAGAGCGCGCCAGCGTTTCACTGTGCCCACCTCGCCGAGTCGGGCCGGAGCGGCGCCGGGTCGGCCGCCGCTTCCATCGCAACGGAAGCGGGGCACCCCGCGCCTCACCCGTCGCGGGCGAGGCCGCCTGTGCTCACAGCAGGCCCATGTCGCGTGCGCGGCGCACCGCGGCGGCGCGCCGGTTCACCGCCAGCTTCCGGTACAGGCTCTTCAGATGCGTCTTCACCGTGTTCACCGACACGTACAGGTCCGCGGCGATCTCCTGCGTCGACATCATCTGGGCCAGCCGCACCAGGACGTCGCGCTCCCGTGCGCTCAGCTCCTCCACGACGATCGGCGCGGGGGACGGCCCCGCGGCGGACAGGTCCTCGTGGACCGGGTTGCCGGCGGTGAGCCAGCCCGCCGCCAGCCGGTCCAGCGGCGCCGTGACCAGCAGGGGCCGGATCCACCGTCCGGCGTCGAGGAACGGCCGCCGCAGCCGCTCGTGCCGGGCGTCGAGGAGGGCTTGCGCGACCAGCCTGCGGGCGGTGGCGGTATCGCCCGCGGCATCCGCGGCCATGGCCTTGACCAGGGCCGCCCGGACGGTCACCGCCGGGCCCGCCCGGTCGGTGGCGGGCAGGCTGAGCAGGAGGTCGATGGCCTCCTCCTGGTTGCCGACGGCGAACTGGATGCGCGCGGCCTCCGTGGTGCACGACGGCTGGTCGTCGGCCAGCTTCCGCAGTATCTCCGCCGCCTCCCCGGCCCGGCCTTCGGCCAGGTGGGCGGCCGAGGCCACCAGCCTCTCGTGGCTCTCGGCCCAGGGCGAGGCCACGACCGCGCGGACGTCCGGGTCGGCCGCCTCGACGGCCGCGCGGGCGTCGCCCCTGGCCAGCTCGAGCCGGGCGGTGACGATGGCCCGGCCGGCGGCCGTGACCGGGTCGTGCGGGGTGGCGGAGCGTTCGGCGGCATCGTCGAGGAGGGCCTCGGCCCGGCCCAGTTCGTTGCGGTCGACGGCGACGCCCGCCAGCACCACCTGCTCGATCCCGCAGCCGGCCGACGCGGACGTACCGAACCGCTCCGCCTCGGCCATCGCCTCCAGAGCCTTGTGCTCCGCCCTGCCGGGCCAGCCGTCCAGATAGTCGATCAGCGCGAGGTGCCCCATCGACTCCTCCCGGGCCAGTACGGTCGAGGCGCTGTCGGGGGAGTCGGCCGCCTTGGACAGCGCGGCTCGCGCCTCCTCGAAACGTCCGGCCCACAGGCGCGCGGAGCCCAGATGGGTGAGCAGGAGCGCGGTCAGCTCGGGATGTTTGTCCAGCAGGTCCGGTGCCACCTCCTGGCGCACTTCGTCGGCGGACTCGGCGGCCAGCTCCGCGCGGGTGGGGGAACCGGTCAGCCGGGCGGCCAGGGCCTCCAGCAGCGCACAGCTCAGCCGGGCGGCCGCCGGATCGCCGGTGACGGTTTCCAGCCGGGCGCGTGCCTGGCGCAGATGGGCCGTGCCGTGCCGGAAGTCGCCGTGGGAGAGGTCGCGGGCCGCCCGTACGAGGTCGGTGGCGGGGCCGGTGGCCTCGGGCCCCATCCCGGAGAACAGCCCGGCGAGGTCGTCGGAGCGCAGACCGGTGAAGAACCGGCCGATGGCCAGGTCGTCGACGAGCGCGCCCGCGGTGAAGTCCCAGTCACCCGCGGCGGCTCCGTGGGTGAGCGCCTCCGGGAGCGATCCCGCCCGCCGCAGCCATCGGGCGGCCCGCCGGTGGAGCTCGGGCTCCAGACCGGGGCGGCGCACGCACAGGTGGGTGCGGAGTATCTCCCCGAACAGCGGGTGCAGGCGGTACCACGAGTGTCCGAGCTGCTCGACGAAGGCGTTCTCGCGGTGCAGTTCGGCGAGGATGCGCGCGGAGTCGGCGCGGCCGGTCACCACGTTGGCCAGCTCGGGGCTGAAGCGGTCCAGGACACTGACCCGCAGCAGGAGGTCCTGTGTCGCCACCGGCTGCCGCTTGAGCACCTCGGCCAGCAGGAAGTCGGCGATGGTGCTCCGGTCCGCCTCGAACTCCTTGAGATAGACCTCCGGGTCCCGGCTCTCCTGCGCGGCGAGAGCGCTCAGCCGCAGACCGGCGGCCCAGCCCCGGGTGCGGTCCACGAGTGCCTGCGCCGAGTGCACGGACAGATGCAGTCCGTGCCGCTCCAGCAGGGCCACCGTCTCCTCGGGGGTGAAGGCCAGCTCGGCGGCGCGGATCTCCCGCAGTTCGCCGGCCGCCCGGTAGCGGTGCAGCGAGAGCACCGGTTCGGTGCGGGTGACGAGGACCAGCCGCAGCCCCCGACCGGCGTGCTGCAGCACGAACTCCAGCTGTTCCGCGATCTCCGGTTCCGTCACGCGCTCGTACTCGTCCAGTACGACGGTGACGGGCGGTTCGGCGGTGGCGAGGTCCTCGGCGATCGCCGTCAGCAGCCTGCGGTCCACGTGGTACGCGTCGGCCGGACCGCGGATCCGGTCCGAGAGCCGTCTGCCGCTGGTACGGAGGGCCTGGAGGAAGTACGCCCAGAACATTCCGGGCCGCTTCTCCTCCGCCTCCATGGTCAGCCACGCGACCGACGGTTCCCGGCCGGCGGCCCAGTCGGCGACGAGCAGCGTCTTCCCGGCGCCGGCCGCACCGTTGACCATGGTCAACGGCGGCTGCAGTGAGCAGTCCAGCCGCTCTGTGAGCCGCGCCCGCGACAGGAAGGTGACGGGTCGCGACGGCAGGATGAATCGCGTGCGTAGGTAGGGGTCCCCGAGCGGATCTGTGTACTGTTCGGCCGGTTCCTGCTGGTCCTCGTCGACAGACACGGCGCTCACCACCACGGTGCGTCAGTTCATGGGCAGCGCTCCCCATCGCTGATCATCCCATCCTTCTCGGACACGCGCTCGCCACACATGAGCCAAAGGTCTGCTCGCGGGGCCGAACGTCCCGGGTCGAGGGACCTGAGGGGCTACAACCCCCGCCGGGCGTCGCGGTACGCCCGCCAGCCGCCGTACGACGTGATGTCCTCGGCGTCGTGGAGGGCGCTCGGTTCGCACAGGAAACCGGGGACGAGGCCGCCGTCCGCCAGCTCCACGGCGCCCAGGGTCATCGGGCGGGGAAGGGCGGCCAGCAGCCGGCCCAGGCCCTCGGCCGGCAGCCGCCACACCTCGGCCTCGATCGCGGCCCCCTTCTCGCCGACGCGGACCAGGCCGGGCTTCGGCGGGGTGGTCCGCAGGGCGTGCAGCCGGTATGCCGGGGCGGTCGTGGTCGTGCGCTCCAGGCGGGCGCCCAGGGACAGCAGCTGGTGGTTGAGGGGCTGACCGGAAAGGTGGGCGCCGACCACCGCGAGCCGTGTCTCCGGGCGGAGCAGCGCGGCGATCGCCGTCAGCCGGCGGTCCGTGAATGCCGGGCCGATCAGCATCACCCCGAACGGCAGGCCGTTCGCCTCGCCCGCCGGTACGGCGACGGCGGCCAGGTCGAAGAGGTTGGTGGAGTTGGTGAAGCGGCCCAGCCGCGCATTGGTGCCCAGCGGGTCGGCGGCGACCTCGGCGAGGGTGGGATGGCCGGGGGCGGTGGGCAGGAGCAGGGCGTCGGAGTCGGAGAGGCCGGCTAGGGCGCGGGCGCGCAGACCGGCGAGGCGGTCCAGGTCGGCGTAGAGCCGGTGGGCGGGGATGTCGCGGGCCCGGGTGATGATGCCGGCGACGGTCGGGTCCAGACCCTCGGTGCCGTCGATGGTCGCTTTGTCGACGAAAGCGCCCACCGCCGTGTAGCGCTCGGCCACGAACGCGCCCTCGTAGAGCATCGCCGCGGCCTCGGTGAAGGGCGTGAGGTCCAGCGTGCGCACGTCGGCACCGGCCGAGGCGAGCTGTTCCACGGCCGCCTCGTACGCCTCCGCCCAGCCGTCGTCCAGTTCGCCCAGCTGACCGGGGGCCGGGACCGCGACGCGCCAGGGGCCAGGAGCCCGCTGGGCGAGCGGGGGGAGATCCCGGGCCGGCGGGGACGTCATGAACGACAGCGCCCGCTCGGCCTCCGGGAGGGTGCGGGCGAACACCGTCACACAGTCGAGGGAGGCGCAGGCCGGGACGACGCCCGTGGTGGGCACCAGGCCGCGGGTCGGCTTCAGGCCGACGATGCCGTTGAAGGCCGCCGGGACCCGGCCCGAACCGGCGGTGTCCGTGCCGAGGGCGAAGTCGACGATGCCGAGCGCCACGGCGACCGCCGATCCGGAGCTCGAACCCCCGCTCACCCGGGAGGGGTCGTGGGCGTTGCGCACGGCGCCGTAGGGGGAGCGGGTGCCCACCAGGCCCGTCGCGAACTGGTCCAGGTTCGTCGTCCCCAGCACGATCGCGCCCGCCGCCCGGAGCCGCGCCACCACCGGCGCGTCGGACTCGGGCCGACAGGCGTACGCCGGGCAGCCCGCGGTCGTGGGCAGCCCGGCCACGTCGATGTTGCCCTTGGCCGCGAACAGGCGTCCGGCGAGCGGAAGCCGCTCACCGGCGGCGACGCGCTCGTCGACAGCCCGTGCCTCCGCCTCGACCTCGTCCCGGGGGCGCAGGTCGATCCAGATCTCGGGTCGGTCCACGGCCTCGACGCGGGCGTAGGCGGCGCGGACTCGGGTGAGAGCGGACATGCTGTGTGCCTCTTTCGGTTCGTCGACCGGAGTCTCAGTTCGTCGCCGGGGCCAGGACGAGCAGTGCCGTTCCCGCCTCCACCTGGTCGCCGGGCCGGGCCAGGATCTCGGTCACCACGCCGTCCATCGGCGCGTGCACCCGGGATTCCATCTTCATCGCCTCCAGGGCGAGCAGCGGCTGGCCGGCCGACACCGTCTCGCCGGGCCGGACGTTCAGCTGCCAGACCGACGCGGCGAACTCGGCCTCCACCAGCCTGCCCCCGGGCGGCAGCGCGATCTCGGCGGGCGGCGCCGGTGGCGCGGCCGCCGCCTCGGCCCGGGCGAACTCGCCGGCCGCCTCCCACGCGTCGCGTTCCGCCGCGAACGCCGCCTGCTGCCGGTCCCTGAACTCCCGTATGGATTCGGCGTTCTCGGCCAGGAAGGCCTGGTGGGCGGCGAGCGAGAAGGTGCCCTCCTCGATGCGCGGAACGAAGCGGCCGGAGGTGATGTCGGCCCGCAGGTCCAGGAGTTCCTCCGCGCTCACGGGATACCACTTGATGCGGTCGAAGAAGCGCAGCAGCCAGGGGGAGCCCTTCTCGAAGGCGCCGCGTTGCTGCCAGCCCGACCAGACCTGGGTGGTGCGGCCGACGAACTGGTAGCCGCCGGGGCCCTCCATGCCGTAGACGCAGAGGTAGGCGCCGCCGATGCCGACCGAGTTCTCGGCCGTCCAGGTGCGTGCCGGGTTGTACTTGGTGGTCACCAGGCGGTGGCGGGGGTCGAGCGGGGTGGCCACGGGAGCGCCCAGGTAGACGTCGCCCAGGCCCAGTACGAGGTATTCGGCGTCGAAGACCGTGTCGTAGACGTCGTTCACCGACTCCAGGCCGTTGACGCGACGGATGAACTCGATGTTCCACGGGCACCAGGGGGCGTCGTCGCGCACGCCCGCCATGTAGCGGGCGATGGCCTCGCGGGTCGCCGGGTCGTCCCAGGACAGCGGGAGATGGACGGTGCGGGAGGGTACGACCAGCTCGTCCGTGGGCGGGAGGGCGGCCGCGATCTCCCGTACTGCGGACAGGAGTTCGGGCTGGGGGAGGCGGGCCGGGTCGGTCCGGATCTGCAGGGAGCGGATGCCCGGGGTGAGGTCGGTGATGCCGTCCGGGCCGTGCGCGGCCAGTGCCTCCATCAGGGCGTGGACGCGCATGCGCAGGGCCAGGTCGAGGTGCATGGGACCGAACTCGACCAGCAGGTTGTCGTCGCCGCTGCGCCGGTAGGTGAGGTCGCCGTCCCTGGCCAGGACACCGCCGTCGACGATCTCGGGGCGGGGCGAGCCGTCGATCCGCACGGGGGCGAACCGTACGGTGTCGCCCGGCCGGAGCTGCCCCAGCTTCCAGCGCTCGGCGCCGAGCACCGTCGCCGGGCACACGAAACCGCCCAGCGACGGCCCGTCCGGGCCGAGCAGCACCGGCATGTCGCCGGTGTAGTCGACGGCGCCGACCGAGTACGGGGTGTCGTGGACGTTGGACGGGTGCAGGCCCGCCTCGCCGCCGTCGGCGCGGGCCCAGCGCGGCTTGGGGCCGACCAGGCGCACACCGGTGCGCGCGGAGTTGAAGTGGACCTTCCAGTCAGCGGCGTAGAAGTCGCGGATGTCGTCCTCGGTGAAGAACTCCGGTGCGGCGTGCGGGCCTTCGACGGCCCCGATCCGCCACGCGGCGTCGAAGGAGGGCCGGTCCGCCGGTGGTACCGGTGTGCCGTCCCCGGTCGCCCGGCCGCCGTGCAGGACGTCGCCCGTGCGCAGCGCCCGGCCTCCGTGCCCGCCGAACCCGCCGAGGGTGAAGGTGCTCGCGCTGCCGAGGAAGGCCGGGACGTCGAGGCCGCCCGCGACGAGGACGTAGGTGCGCAGGCCGTGCCGGGCCGGTGCGGCGGTCTCCAGTACGGCCCCGGCGGGCACGGTCACCGGCTCCCACTGGGGGACCGGCCTGCCGTCGACGGTGACCTCGGCGGGCGCGCCCGTCACGCACACCGTCGTGGGGTGCGTGAACCGCAACGCCGGTCCCCGCAGCGTGCATTCGAGGCCGGGGGCGCCCTCGTGGTTGCCGAGGGCCCGGTTGCCGAGGCGGAAGGACAGGTCGTCCATCGGGCCGCACGGGGGAACCCCCACCTGCCAGTAGCCGGTGCGGCCCGGCCAGTCCTGCACCGTGGTGAGGGTGCCGGCGGAGACGACCTCGATCCGGGGAGTGGGGTCGGTGACGTGGGCGAGGGTCGCCGTCGAGTGGCCGGCCGCGCGGAAGGCGTCGTCCGTCAGGGCCGCCCGGACCAGGCCCAGGTTGGTCTCGATGCCGTCGACGCGGGTACGGGCGAGGGCCTCGTCGAGCCTGCGGAGCGCGTGGGCGCGGTCGGAGCCGTAGGCGATGATCTTCGCGAGCATCGGGTCGTACGACGTCGTCACCTCGGTGCCGGTCTCCACCCAGCCGTCCACGCGCACGCCCGGCGGGAACTCCACCCGCGTCAACAGTCCGGCGCTGGGCCGGTGTTCGCGGGAGGGGTCCTCGGCGTAGAGGCGGGCCTCGACGGCGTGGCCGCGCGGGGTGCCCGGGTCGCGGACGACGTCACGCTCGCCGCGGGCCAGGCGCAGCATCCAGGCGACCAGGTCGACTCCGTACACCTCCTCGGTGACCGGATGCTCCACCTGCAGACGGGTGTTGACCTCCAGGAAGTAGGCCTCCTCGCGGGCGGCGTCGTAGACGAACTCGACCGTGCCGGCCGAGCGGTAGCCGACGGACGCGCACAAGTCGCGCGCACTGTCGGCCAGTTGCTCGCGCACATGGTCGGGGAGGCCGGGGGCGGGTGCCTCCTCCAGGACCTTCTGGTTGCGGCGCTGCAGCGAGCAGTCGCGGTCGCCGAAGGTGACGACACTGCCGTCGCCGTCGCCGAAGACCTGCACCTCGACATGGCGGGCGCGTTCCACCAGGCGCTCCAGGAACACCCCGGCGGAGGCGAAGGACGCGGCGGCGACACGCTGGACCTGCTCCCAGGCGTCGGCCAGCTCCTCGGCCGACCGGCACGCCGACATGCCGATGCCGCCGCCACCGCCGGTCGCCTTGAGCATGACGGGGTAGCCGATGACCGCGGCCTCGGCGAGCGCCTCTTCCAGTGATGGCAGCAGCCCGGTCCCCGGCGCCAGTGGCACGCCCGCCGCCTCGGCCGCAGCCCGTGCCGTGTGCTTGGCGCCGAACAGCTCCAGCTGCTCCGGCGTCGGACCCACGAACACGATCCCGGCCTCCTCGCACCGGCGTGCGAACAGGGCGTCCTCGGACAGGAAGCCGTATCCGGGGTGGATGGCCCCCGCGCCGGTGTCCTTGGCCGCCTTCAGCACCAGGTCGGCGTCGAGGTAGGACTCCTTCGCGGGCGCCGGCCCGAGCCGCACCGCTTCGTCGGCCAGGCGAACGTGCGGTGCCGAGCGGTCGGGGTCGGAGTACACGGCGACCGTGCGCAGGCCCAGTTCGCGGGCGGTGCGGATGATCCGCACGGCGATCTCGCCGCGGTTGGCGACCAGCAGCGTGTCGAAGGTCATCGCACCGCTCCGGTGATGGTCATCTCCACCGCCGTCGGCTCGAAGCCGTTGCAGGGGTTGTTGATCTGGGGGCAGTTGGAGACGAGGACCAGGACATCGCGATCGGCGCGCAGGGTGAGCCCGAGGCCCGGCGCGGAGAGGCCGTCGACGATGCCGAGGGTGCCGTCCTGCTCGACCGGCACGTTCATGTACCAGTTGATGTTGGAGACCAGGTCGCGCTTGCCGAGGCCGTGCCGGGCGCCCTCGGCCAGGAAGTTGTCCACGCACGCGTGCTGCGCGTAGGTGTGATGGCCGTAGCGCAGGGTGTTGGACTCCTTGGAGCAGGCGCCGCCGACCGTGTCGTGCCGGCCCACCTCGTCCTCGACCACCGTCATCAGCGGCGTGTGCTCGTTGGACATCAGCACACTGCCCGTGGTCAGGAAGAGGTTGCCCTGCGCCTGGATGGTGTCGGGGGCGCTGTAGCGGACGGATGTGTCGTGGGCGTCGTACACGAGGAAGTCGACGGCTTGGTTGCCGTGCAGGTCGGTGACGGTCAGTGTCTGTCCCTCGCGGACGATGGACGACCAGGCGGCGCGGGCCGGAACGATGGTCGTCGTACGAACCTCTGCGGTCTTCACGCGAGCCTCCTCGGTCTTCATGCGAGCCCCCGCGAGGTGAGGAATTCGGCGGTGTTGAGGAAGGCGCGGCGGCCCTCGGGGGTGGCGTCCCACAGCGGGTCGCCCGGTGCGGTCGGGGCGGAGCGCCAGGCAAGGACCTCCAGCGGGGTGGAGACGTACTCCTGCCGCGGATCGGCCGGGTGCGGCACGTTGGCGATCAGGACGGTGACGTCCTGCTCGGTGCGGAGCGTGACGCTGCCGCCGGCGCCGGCCGAGCCCGTGAAGTCGAGGGAGCCGTCGTCGCGTATCCGCACACCCTGGAAGAAGGAGAGGGAGGGCGGCAGATCGCGGGGCTCCAGACCGTTCTTGGCCGCCGCCAGCTTCAGCAGCTCGCGGCCGGCGGGGGAGGCGGACTGGGGGGCGCCGTCGCCGTACCGCTGCGTGTTGCGTACGAGGGTGGAGGTGCCGCACAGCGCGTCGTGCCGTCCGGAGGTGTCGGCGACCACCGACGCCAGGACCCGGCCCTGGTCGGACAGCAGCAGCCGGCCCTCGCCCAGGTAGGCGTTCCACTGCACCTTCACCGTGTCGGCGACGTTCAGCCGCTCCCAGGGCCGGTCGGCGACGTACAGCAGCAGATGGGCGCAGGCGTCGCCGCGCAGGTCGGTCAGGCGCAGCTCGGTGCCGCGGGCCAGTACCCGGTGCGTGTAGTTGCCGCCCGCCACCGTCTCGGCCCACAGCAGGTGACCCGCCTCGCACGGCGGGGCGGGCCAGTCGGTCGCCGGTACCACGGGCATGGCCTCGGCGCGGGCGCCCTCCTGGGCGCGGGCATGGTCTCGGGCTCCGTACGTGGTCGCTGTCGCCATCGCGGACCTCCGGCTGCGGGGTGGCTCGTCGGGTATTTCTGTCGGTCGACAGAAATTAGAGGGGCGTGGCGGGTCGAGGGCGTTGCCCGCGCGTTGCCGGTCGGTTACCGGGTCCTCACCAAGATCACCGCGAGTCCGGCGGCAGGGTCGGTGTGCGAGGATCGAACGCATGGGGACGACAGGTGGGCGCCGGGTCGGCCGGCCGCGGGCCGCGCGGCGGCCGGACAGCGGGCTCTCGCCGCGCGACGAACTGCTCACCGCCGCCGCCGAGTTGTTCACCACCCGCGGCTACGCGGCCACCTCCACCCGGGCGGTTGCCGAGCGGGCGGGCATGCGGCAGGCCTCCATGTACCACTACGTCTCCGGCAAGGAGGAACTCCTCGCCGAGCTGCTGGAGTCCACCGTCACGCCCTCGCTGGCATGCGCCCGCGACCTCCTCGCCGACGACGCGAGGCCGGCCGGGGAACGCCTGTGGGAGCTGTGCCGCACGGACGTGGAGCTGCTGTGCGGCGGCCCGCACAATCTCGGGGGACTGTATCTGCTGCCCGAGGTGCGCGCCGAGGGGTTCGCGGGCTTCCACGCCGTGCGTGCCGAACTTAAGGACGCCTACCGGCAGTTGCTAGCGGCGACGCCCGCCGGTGGGGCGCTCGCCAAGAGTGAGCTCGACCTTCGGACGGATCTGCTGTTCGGGCTGATCGAGGGTGTGATCCTCGTCCACCGTTCCGACCCCGACCGCCCGGTGTCGGCGTTCGCGGAGGCCACGGCGGACGCGGCGCTGCGCATCGCCGGCGTCTGAACCGGCCGTCGGGTCACGGCCGGAAGCCGTTCTTCACTCGTCACGGTGAGTGATTTTCGTACCCGCATTCACCGTCACTCGCTGTGCGCGACTGTGGGCACACCGTGTAAATGGAGCCGAGAGTACTCGCTTCCGGTGTCCCTTTTCAGGGGCTTGCTGAATATGACACGGCGATGATCCGGTCGGACTAAGCTCGCCCGCAGCGCACCGAGTTGAGATGTATTCGTGCGCTTGTTCCCCATATGTGCGACTCCCTGCCGATTCGTTTCAGAGGGCCTAAATGGTGAGTGTTCAATCCCCGCCCGGGCGCCGCGAACTGCCTTACGCGCGCGTGTTGTTGCTGCCCGCGATACTGATGGCCGCGGTGACCGGCGCCGCCGTCGCCGTGGTGACCGACCCGGCCCGGGCCGCCGTCGGCTGGTGCGGCGCCGCCGCCACGCTCCTGGTGATCGCGACGGCGGCCGAGGCGGTCCGGCGCGGCCGCAGCCTGCGGACCCTGCGCGAGCAGAGCGCCCGTCACATTGCGTATCTGGAACAGCGCCTCGCCGGCCACGAGCAGCAGATGCTCCGCTTCGCACGCGAGATCGCCCCCAACGCCATCTACTGGCTCCGCAGGGGAAATTCGCCCACGGAGGTGATTCGCCAACTCCCCAACGTCGACCCGAGCTACGCTGAACTGCCCGAGTCGCAGCTGCGGTTGCTCAGGACGATCCTCGACATCATCGACACCGAGGAAGCACTGCGGGACTCCTCCCAGCGCTCCTTCGTCAGCATCGCCCGCCGCGTCCAGGCGATCGTGCACCAGCAGGCCAAGGAACTCCGCGAGATGGAGGAGGACCACGGCCGCAACCCCGAGGTCTTCGACGACCTGCTGCGCATCGACCACGGCACCGCGCTGATCGGCCGGCTCGCCGACTCCATCTCCGTCCTCGGCGGCGGCCGCCCCGGCCGCCAGTGGCCGCAGCCCGTCCCGCTCTACAGCGTGCTGCGCGGCGCCATGTCCCGGATCCTGGAGTACCGGCGCATCTCGCTGGACACCATCGCCAAGGTCAACATCCGCGGCATCTCCGTCGAGCCGGTCATCCACGCCTGCGCCGAACTCCTCGACAACGCCACCCGCTACTCGCCGCCGCAGACCAAGGTGCACGTCACCGCCACCGAGGTGCAGACCGGCATCGCCATCGAGATCGAGGACGCCGGCGTCAGCCTCAGCGAGGAGGCCCGCGCCAAGGCCGAGGGCATGCTGGAGCGCGCCAAGGCCGGCGTCGACCTCCAGGAGCTCGGCGAGTCCCCGCGCCTCGGCCTCGCCGTCGTGGGCCGCCTGTGCAAGGCCTACGACATGCAGATCTCGCTGCGCGCCTCGGCGTACGGCGGCGTCCGCGCCGTACTCGTCGTGCCGCGCGTGATGGTGACCGAGGACATCGCGCCCGGCCTCGCCCACGGCATCGGCGCCACCGCCGCGCCAAAGCTCGACATCGGCGGCATCGAGGCCCCCCAGCGCGCCCCCAAGCGGCGCCGTCCCACCAGCCCGCGCATTCCCGCCGGCGTCTCCATGGAGGACGACGTCCCCGTGGTCACCGAGTGGACGGCGGGCGGTCTGCCGCAGCGGCGCAGCCGGGTCAAGACGCCGCTCAGTGTCCGACTGGCCGAACAGGCCGCCGCCGAACGCGCCGAACGGGAGGCCGAGGAGGCCCGCTCCGTCTGGGCGACGCCCGAACCCGAACCCGAGCCGGAGGAGAAGGACGAGCCCGAACCGGGCCTGTGGGTCGAGGCGTTCTGGAACGGCCTGAAGGGCACGCCCGACCCGTTCGACATTGCCCAGCCGACCAACGAGCCGGCCCGCCTTGAGGCCGACGACGAGAGGGACCCCAAGTGATCCAGCAGCGAGCCAACTTCGACTGGATGCTCAAGGATCTCGCCGATGGAGTACCGGGCATCGAGATGATCGTGGTGCTGTCCGCGGACGGCCTGCGCATCGCTCGCTACGGAGGCGACCCGGACGCGGCCGACCGCGTCGCCGCGGCCTGCGCGGGCCTGCAGAGCCTCGCGGGTGCCGTTGCCCAGGAGATCCCGGACAGCGACGGCCGGATGAAGATGGTCCTCATCGAGATCAACGGCGGCTACTTCTACCTGATGGCCGCCGGCCCCAACGCCTATCTCGCGGTCCTGTCGGACGTGGTCGCCGAACCGGGCCTGATGAGCAACCGCATGCGCGACCTCGTGGTCCGCATCGGCGCTCACCTCACCAGTCCACCCCGACGCAACGGGCAGGCCGTATGACTCCTCCGCAACGCCGGCGACGACATCAGAACCGGCAACCACCCCCGCCGCCCGTCCCGCGCACCGCCAAGCAGGGCGACGAGAAGGCCCCGGAACGGCTCTACGTCGTCGCCGGACCCGACGGCGAGCGGGCGGACATCGACCTGGTGACCTTAATCGTGGCGCGCGCCGACCCGCCGCCCTCGGCCACACCGGAGCAGACGGCGACGCTCCGGTTGTGCGCGGCCCCCCTCTCGGTGGCCGAGCTCTCGGCCTATCTGAACCTGCCGTTCAGCGTGATGACCGTACTGCTCACCGAGATGCTGGCGGCCGAACTGGTGCAGGCGCGCGCCCCGATCGTGCGGCAGGCGCTTCCCGACCGTTCCCTCCTCGAAGCGGTGATGCATGGACTTCAAAGGCTCTGACACCATCCCCGGACCACGCACAGAGGATCATCTGCCGCATACGGCCCAGGCCGCGGTGAAGATCGTGATCGTGGGCGGCTTCGGAGTCGGCAAGACGACGATGGTCGGTTCGGTCAGCGAGATCAGGCCGCTGACCACCGAGGAGACCATGACGCAGGCCGGCGTCGGGGTCGACGACAACTACGGCTCGGAGTCGAAGACGGCCACCACCGTCGCCATGGACTTCGGCCGGATCAGCATCACCGACCAGCTGGTGCTCTACCTCTTCGGCACGCCCGGCCAGGAACGCTTCTGGTTCCTGTGGAACGGCCTGTTCGAAGGCGCGCTCGGCGCGGTCGTCCTGATCGACACGCGCCGCCTCGAGGTCAGCTTCGACGTCATAGGACGACTGGAGGAGCGGGGCGTGCCCTTCGTGGTCGCCGTCAACTCCTTCCCCGACGCGCCGCGTTACCCCATCGAGGATCTGCGCAGCGCCCTCGACCTGGCCGAGGAGATCCCGATCATCGAGTGCGACGCCCGCCGCCGGGCCTCCAGCCGGGACGTCCTGATGACGCTGATGCGCTTCCTCCACGCCCTGGCGACGGCGAAGAGGCCGGCGTGAGCGGCGCACCCGACCTCGACCTCTCCTTTCCCACCTGATTCCACCTCAGCTTCGGAGCCACCATCGTGACGCCTGAACCCTTCTCCCCGACCGACACGGACCAGCCCCTCACCGCCCCACCCCCCGGCTGCCCCGCCCACGGCATCGGCCCCGGCGGGCTGCGCCGGCTGTACGGTCCGGGGACGGAGGATCTGAGGCCCGTCTACGAGGAGCTTCGCGCCGAGCACGGCCCGGTGGCCCCCGCGCTGCTGCACGACGACCTGCCGATCTGGGTGGTGCTCGGCCACAGCGAGAACATGCAGATGGTGCGCACCGCCTCGCACTTCTCGCGTGACCTGCGGTTGTGGACCCCGCTGCGGCAGGGCATGGTCAAGCCCGAGAACCCGCTCATGCCGCACCTCGCGTGGCAGCCCATCTGCAGTCACACCGAGGGCGACGAACACCTGCGGCTGCGCGGCGCGGTCACCGGCGCCATGTCCACCATCGACCACCGGGGTATCCGCCGCTACATCAACCGCGCGACCCAGCACCTCGTCAACAGGTTCTGCGAAGAGGGCCGGGCCGACCTGGTCGGCCAGTTCGCCGAGTACCTGCCGATGGCCGTGATGTGCGAGATCCTCGGCATGCCCGAGGAGTACAACGACCAGATCGTGCAGGCCGCCCGCGACATGCTCAAGGGCAGCGAGACGGCCATCGCCAGCAACGCGTACATCATGGACGTCCTGATGCGGCTCACCGTCCGCCGCCGCGCCGCCCCCCAGGACGACTTCACCAGCCACCTGATCAACCATCCGGCGCGGCTCACCGACGACGAGGTGGGCCAGCACCTGCGCGTCGTCCTGATCGCCGCGTACGAGGCCACCGCCAACCTCCTCGCCAACGTCCTGCGCGTGGTGCTCACCGATCCGCGGTTCCGCGCCCAGCTCAACGGCGGTCAGATGACGGTGCCCGAGGCGGTCGAGCAGTCCCTGTGGGACGAGCCGCCGTTCAGCACCATCCTCGGCTACTTCGCCAAACAGGACACCGAGCTGGGCGGCCAGCACATTCGCAAGGGTGACGGCCTCCTTTTCGGTATCGCGCCCGGCAACGTCGATCCCCGGGTCCGTCCGGACCTCACCGCCAACATGCAGGGCAACCGCTCTCACCTCGCCTTCGGCGGCGGCTCCCACGAGTGCCCGGGCCAGGACATCGGCCGTGCCATCGCCGACGTCGGCGTCGACGCGCTGCTGACCCGTCTCCCCGACGTCGAACTGGCCTGTGACGAGGACGAGTTGCGCTGGCGGTCGTCCATCTCCAACCAGCACCTGGTGGCCCTGCCGGTGGAGTTCGCGCCGAAGCCCCAGCAGGACGTCATGGAGAGGCTCGTCATCTCCCCGGTGCCGTCACAGCGCTCGAACGACTGGCAGATCGGCACCGTGCAGACACAGCTCCCCCCGCAGCAGCCCGCCGCCCCGGAACCCACCGCCGCGATGCCGGCTGCGGCGCCGGTCGCGGCGCCCGAACCGGTCGGCCGACCGAACGTGTTCCGGCGCCTCCTGCGGTGGTGGAGCGGCGACTGAGCCGACCGATGAGAGGGCTAGTCGGCCCACTCGTCGTACGACGACCAGGCCCGCAGCAGACGTGAGCTGACGAACCGGTGCTCGCGCCCCGTGACCGGATCGGCGAACTCCAGCACCCGCGACAGCAGTTGGAGCGGCCGACGAAAATCACCGTCCGGCACGGGGCCGGTCACCACGGGATAGAGGGGGTCGCCGAGAATCGGCACCCCCAACGCGCTCATGTGCACCCGCAGTTGATGGGTCTGACCGGTGTGCGGTCTCAGCCGGTACCGGGCGCGTCCGTCCCGCTGCTCCAGCAACTCGACCCGGCTCACGGCGTTCGGCTCGCCCTCGACCTCGCGGGCCGTGACCACCCCGCGCTCCTTGACGATCCGGCTGCGCACGGTGCGGGGCAGGTCGAGTGCGGCGTCGTAAGGGGCCACCGCCTCGTATTCCTTCCGCACCCGCCGCTCCTGGAACAGCGCCTGGTACCTGCCGCGCTCCTCGGGACGCACGGTGAACAGCACCAGGCCGGCCGTCAGCCGGTCCAGCCGGTGCGCCGCCCCGAGCGTCGGGATGTCAAGCTCGCGCCGCAACCGTGCCAGGGCGGTCTCGGCGACATGACTGCCGCGCGGGGTCGTGGCCAGGAAGTGCGGCTTGTCGGCCACGACCACGTGCTCGTCGCGGTACACGACGTCGATCTTGAACGGGACCCGCTCCTCGGCGGGCAGGTCCCGGTGGAACCACACGTACATCCCCGGCACGTACGCCGCGTCCCACGGCACCGGACGTCCCGTGACATCGACGATCCGCCCCGCGTGGAACATTCCGTCGATCACCGCGGCCCCGGGCGCGAGCCGCGCCACGAGATGATCCCGCACGGTCGCCCAGGTGTCGGCGGGCGGCAACCGCACCCGCACGGGATCCACCCCGTCGCGCTGTGGCAGGGGAGAGGGCGGGGGCGGGGTACGGCGTCTCATCGCGTCCAGCTTACGAAGGTGCCGGCTCCCGCCTCGTACCCCCTTACCCGGCGACCCTGCTGGACAGCCGCCCCCACCAGGCGATCGACGGGATCTTCAGCGGGTCCGGGCCGCTGAGCTCGCGGGCGGGGCGCGTGGGGGTGATGCGGATGACGGAGCCGCCCTGCGGGACGGTGTGGCGGGGGCAGGTCGCCGCCCAGTCGAGGTGCCCGCGGATCATGGACGCGAGGCTGGCGAGATGGCCGGCCAGCGCGGGGCTCGCGGTGTCGTTGACCTGGTCGCACAGCCCCAGCCAGTGCTCCAGTACCCGATCACGCATCGCCACGGCCTGGGCGAGGGCCTCGGCGGGGCCGGCGCCGGTGGTGCGGGCGAGGACGTCGGGCAGGTTGTTGACGTCGACGACACCGTCGCGACGGTCCTTGGCGTAGCCGCAGATGTCGTTGTCCCAGCCCAGGATGAGGCCGGTCATCTCGGTCAGCGCCCGTACCTCCGGTCGGTCCAGGTCCGCCGGCGCCGGTTCCGCGCCGTCCACGGCGGCCGCGAGGTCCGTGAGCGGCAGCACCCAGGTGGTGGCGAGGCGGTTGCGCACATAGGTGTCGAGGTCGGGCGGCAGCCGGCGGACATGCTGCGTGCTTTCGCGCACCTCGGCGGCGAGGGTGACGCGGAAGTCACGGACCAGGCGTGCCCTGAGCCCGGGAGACATCGAGTGCCCCAGACGCCGGCCGATGTCATGGAGCGCCCGGACCGTCGGTTCGGCCGGTTCGTCCAGTGGGCCGCGGTCGAGCGCCCGGGAGAGCGCCGCGGCGTAGCGCTCGAACTCGGCGGGCCGACCGCGCAGCCGTCCCTCGTCGTTGAGGTCGTCGATGACGAACGTCAGGGTGAGCAGGGCGGCCATGGTCCGGGCGCCGGCCAGGCCGGCACGCGGGACGAAGCGGGCGGCGAGGCCGGCGATGTCCGCGGCGGCGAGGCGCGTCGACTCGGCGTCGCTCCCGACAAGCCGGTGACGGACGCTCCAGTCGAGCTGGAACTCGGTGACCAAGGCGCGTTGCGGGTGGATCCGGCTGGGGATCGGGCACCACAACGAGGGTATGGAGAGCGGATCACGCGGCTGCTCGTTCATGCGTACTCCCTTCCTGGCCGCCGGTCCGCAGCGTGGGCGGCCGACGGCGGGCGGGCCGGTCGGGACGGGCCCTGGCGGCTGAGCGAGTGCGTTGCGCTGCGGGCTGGTCGGGGCCCGGGTCATGGCGCGGACCGTGGGCTCCGGGCCGCCTCCGGGTGCCGCAGCAGATCCATGAGCCCTCGGCAGGTCAGGGCGTGCGCCTGGGCGGGCACGTCGGTCAGGAACGGTCGCGGGCCGCTCATGAAGGGGTCCGGCTCGTCCCAGGTGCCGTCGCCGAGTTGCGTCTCGACGAGGAAGCGGGCGGCCCGCGCGAGAGCCTGCGGCGTGCTGATCCGGGAACGGACGAGGACGGTTGCGGCGAGGGCCGTGGCCGCCGGGCTGGAACCGCTCGCGCCGGGGAACGCCGGCCAGCCGCCGTCCCTGTTCTGGGTGGCCGCCAGGGTCCTGGCCTCCGAGCGGGCGGCGTCGGTGCTCCAGCCCACCACCGGACCGATCTCGGCGGCCGGGTAACCGGGGAAGACATACCAGTCGGCGGTCCAGCGACGGGCACCGCGGTGCTGCTGCTCAAGCCAGCGAGCGGCCCGCCCGACGTCGACCCCGGTGCAGCCGTGGGCACGCATTCCGCCGACCATGTGCGCGACGGTGTCCTGAGCCACGGTGTCCCGGGAGGATCTCCATGTGGTCCACAGACCGCGGTCGTCCTGGTTCTCCCGCGCGTAGACCGCGACGGCCGGCCAGGCCCGGCGGCCCTGTTCCGTGCCGGCCAGGGCGAGCAGGGTGTTCCCCGTGGTGTCCGCGTCGCAGTCCAGTCCGCTGCCGGCGATCGCCGACGACACACTGCCCCAACCTCCTTGCCGGGACTGGGCGTCGGCCAGGAAGTCCAGCGCTGAGGGCCGGGCGAGCGCGTCGAAGGCGGAGTGGCCGCGCAGGCAGCGAACCATCAGGCCGGTGTCCCAGACGTCGAACGTCGTGAACCGCCATGTCCCGTCCGCGTGTTGGTCTGCCAGGAGCCTGGCCGTGCAGCGCCGCGTGGCAGCCCGCCCCGGTGCGACCCGGGTCAGTGCCAGACAGGCCATGGCGGTGACCAGCGGCATGGCGTGGTAGGAGCCGTCCGGGGCCTCCTCGGCGGCCAACGCGGCGACAAGGCCTTCGTCCACCGGCAGGCCCACCGCCTGCCCGGCGATGATCGCGGCGGACAGGAACTGGGCCCGGTGCCAGCCGGTCAGTGAGGCGCCGCCTCCGTGGCCGAGTGCCTTTGTGGCGTGGTCCAGCAGCTCGTACGGGGAGCAGCCCGGCGCACCCGCGGCCACCCCCAGGGTCCGCAGCAGCAACAGGCGACGCTGATACGCGGCGCTGTCGCGTGGAAAGACGGGCAGCGGGGGCGGGGTCGTGACGTCGAGGGCGAGGGCGCGGAGCCACGCGTCCGCCGCCGCCGTGAAGGCGTCGTGTCTCTGCGGCTCGGCCCGCCGGAGCCAGGCACGCACACGGTCGTGGTGCGGCGAACCGCATTCCGCCTTGGCCAGGACGAAGGCCGCGAGGGCGTTCTCCAGAATGCGCGGGCGCGCGGGCGTCGCCCACGAGCCGTTGGGCCGCTGTGACTCCAGACAGGCGGCAGCGGCGCGGTCCAGGCAGCGCCGTGTCTCGCGGGCCGGCACAGGCGCTTCGCCCAGAGGATGCCAAGCGGTACGGGAACTATGCATAACGGCTCAACTCCGCAGCGCAGGTGAGGGCCATGGGGGTTCCGATCAAGGCGTGCCGAGGAACAGCGTCGGGGACAACCTTCCCGCCCGCCACACGGCGCGGTGCGCGTGGTTGTACGCCCCAGCGCGCGCGGTCGTGACTGGCGGGCCTCAGTGTGTCTCGCAATGAGGTTTGTGTAGCCGGTAGTTGTGGGCTGCGGGCCTGAGCGGGGGGCGCACGATGTGGCGTGAAGAGCAGGAACGGTCAGGTCCGCACCTCCATGTGACAAGACCTTACTTCCGTGCGCCCTCATGTGGTTGGCTTGCGTACCAAACTGACAGGGCACCTTCCGAGGGGTCGCGGGCATCGGCCCTGTGACCGCGGTCAGTTGTCGGTCACACCGTTTCGCCGGTCGGTGGCCTCGAGGCACGGCGCGATCTGATCTGTGCGGGTGGATGTGCACCCACAACGGTGGAGGACCGATGGCGCAGGCCGACTACTCGTTCGTCGTCGCGCCGGGGGCGTTGCCGCTTCTCGGCCACACACTGCGGTTCCTGCGCGATCCACTGCGCTTCCTGCGTTCACTGCCCGACTTCGGAGACATCGTCACCATCCGGCTCGGCCCCGTCAGCCCCGTCGTCGTCTGCGCTCCCGAGCTCGTCCGCCGGGTCCTCGTGGACGACCGTACCTTCGACAAGGGCGGCTTCCTCTTCGACCGCAGCCGCGAGTTCCTGGGCAACGGCCTCGGCACCTGCCTGCACAAGGACCATCGCCGGCAGCGGCGGATGATCCAGCCGGCGTTCCACCGGGCTCGCCTGCCGGGCTACGCCAGGGAGATGAACGCACAGGCCCACGCGGTGACCGATGCTTGGCAGGACGGGCGCACCATCGACGTGCTGGCCGAAACGACGGCGATCAGTCTGCGCACCACAGCGGCGACGATCTTCTCCGCCGCGCCCGCCGCCCTTCGGGAGTCACTGGCGGCCGATCTGGTGACGCTGGAGGAGGGCGTGTTCCGGCGCATGCTCCTGCCGCCCCATGTCGATGCCGTCCCCACGCCAGGCAAGCGGCGCTACGACCGCGCACACGCCCGGTCCCAGCAGACCATCGACCGCATCATCGCCGACTACCGGGCCGACGGCGTTGACCACGGCGACCTGATGTCCATGCTGCTTGCGGCCCAGGACGATCTCGCCGGCCCCGGCACCGAGGGGGCACGGCTGTCCGACGAAGAGGTCAGGGACCAGGTCATGTCGTTCCTCTTCGCCAGTACGGACACGATCGGCAAGGCCCTCGCCTGGGCCCTGCACCTGTTGGGAGGCCACCCCCACCTCGCGGAGCGACTGCACGCGGAGGCCGACGCCGTGCTCGCCGGCGGCGTCGCAGGTTTCGAGGATCTGCCGCGGCTGGAGGTGACCCGGAACATCATCACCGAGACCATGCGGCTGTATCCGCCGGGCTGGCTGCTGACCCGTACCACGACAGTCGACGCCGAACTCGGTGGCCGGCACATCCCCGCCGGCACCGATGTCGCCTTCAGCCCCTACCAGATACATCATCGCGGCGACCTGTTCACCGAACCGGAGCGCTTCGATCCCGACCGATGGGGGCCCGACCGGGCGGGGGCGATCCCCCGCGAGGCGTACCTGCCCTTCGGGGGAGGCGCGCGCAAGTGCATCGGTGACGCGTACGCGTTGACGGAGGCCACCCTCGCACTCGCGACCATCGCCGCTCGGTGGCGACTGGAGCCCACGCCCGGCCGACGGGTCAGGGCGGCGCCCTATGCGCTCGCCTTGGGGCCCAAGGGGCTGTTCATGCGTACCGTCGCGCGGGACGTCGCGGGACACGAAGGCCGAAGGCGCTCGGCAGTCCCCGGGGAGGGATCACTGCGGCCGAAGGACACGTCGGCCTCACGACCATGAGCCTGGCGCCCGAAAAGCGTTGGGCAGGTGCCCTGGTGGGGCGGCAGGATGCCGCCCATGCCGTACACCGCCGACGAACTCCTGCCCCAGGGCACCCTCTCCCGCGCCCCTCAACCCCTCCTGGCCACCGGTGACGGTCTGGTTCTGCGGCCCTGGCGGGTCGAGGACGTACCCGCTGTGCACGATGCGTACCAGGATCCCCTCATGCATCAGTGGCACATCCGGCGCAGCGACTCCGAGGAGGAGGCCGCCGGGTGGGTCCGGGAGTGGCTGAAGGAGTGGGAGGGCGAGCGCAAGGCGCAGTGGGCCGTCGTCGACGCGGACACCGGCCTGCTGCTGGGACGGGTGGCGCTGCTGAGCATCATGCTCGCCGAGGCGCAGGCCAAGGTCGCCTACTGGACCACTGCGGCGGCCAGGGGCCGGGGCGTCGCCACCCGTGCGACGAACACCCTGACCCGCTGGGCCTTCGACGAGATCGGCTTCCACCGCCTCGAACTCCTGCACGCCACCGCCAACCAGGCCTCCTGCCGGGTCGCCGCCAAGGTCGGCTTCGTCCTGGAGGGCACCAAGCGCCGGGCCGCCTACCACCAGGACGGGTGGCACGACATGCACCTGCACGCCCGCCTGCGCGAGGACTAGACGGCGGCTTCCTGAACGGCCGGTTCCGGTGCGGGAGTCGGGCTCTCGGCGGCCCTGCGGTACGCGCGGTAGGCCGTGCCGGTCAGGAGGGTGGCGGCGAGGAAGAGGACCGTGAACCACTGGAAGTACCAGTGGCCGCCCGCCGGGTCGTACACCGCCGCTCGCGGCCAGGCCAGGTTGACGGTCATCAGGAGGCCGTAGAGCAGGGCGAGGGCGTTGACCGGGATGCCCCAGCGGCCCAGGGAGAAGAGCTTTCCGCCCGTCTCGTCCGTGCCCCGCGAGCTGAATTCGCCGCGGAGGCGGCGGACCAGCAGCGGGCCGGTGACCATCGCGTACGCCAGGTACAGCATCACGATGCACGTGGTGCCGATGGCCAGGAAGGCGTCCGGCGAGGCGAAGTTGAGCAGGAGCAGCGCGGCGGCCAGGACGCCGACGACCACGGCCGGGGCGCTCGGCATGCCAGTGCGCGGGTTGACCCGTGCGAGGCGTGCGGAGAAGGGGAGCTCTCCGTCGCGGGCCATGGAGAACAGCATCCGGCAGGCCGCCGTCTGGATGGCGAGGGTCGCCACCGCGATGGCCACCACCACGTCGGCGAGCAGGACCTTGCCGACGCCGTCGCCCAGGCTGCTGGTCAGCACGTAGCTGAGGCCGTCGACGCCGAGATGGCCGTCGGTGAGGCTGGGCGCGGCGAGCAGTCCGCCGAGGATGACCAGACCGCCCAGCAGACCGGCGGCGGCCAGCGCGGTGAGGATCGTACGCGGCGCCGTACGACGGGGGTTGTGCGTCTCCTCGCTCATCTCGCCCGCGCTGTCGAAGCCGATCATCACGTACGCCGCCGTGAAGGAGCCGATCAGCAGCGCTCCCAGCAGGCCGGAGCTCGCGGCGCCCTCGGTGTGGAAGGTGATGCCGGGGGAGCGCTCGGAGTGGGTGAGCAGCAGGACGACGATCAGGACCGCGCCGATGATCTCGGCGGTCACGCCGACCCGGTTGATCACCGACATCACGCGGTTGTCGACGATGTTCACGATCGTGGTGAGCACAAGCATGACCACGCCGAGCACCGCCGCGTTCGCCGCGCCGTCCGTCGACGTCACCGCCGGGTCGGTGCCGATGAGCTGGAAGCCGGACCAGATCGCCGGCAGCACCATCTGCAGCGCCAGTGCCGCCGCCGCGACCACCACGATCTGCCCGATCACCATGATCCAGCCGGCGAACCAGCCGAAGGTGAGGTTCGACAGGCGGGAGGACCACTGGTAGATGGCGCCGGAGATGGGGTAGCGCGCCGCGAGTTCCGCGAAGCAGGCGGCCACCAGCAGCTGGCCGAGCAGCACCGCCGGCCAGGCCCAGAAGAAGACGGGGCCGCCGAAGGCGTACCCGAAGGCGAAGAACTGGAAGACGGTCGTGAGGACCGAGATGAAGGAGAAGCCCGCCGCGAAGGAGGCATACCGGCCCAGGCTGCGGTGCAGCTCCTGGCGATAGCCGAACTCGGCGAGGGAATGGTCGGTTGTCGGCACGGCGGCACCTGCCTTCGGCACGGTCCTGCGAGCGGATTCCTGTCAGGCGACAGAAATTAGGGACGGGCTGTTTCCGCCGCGTCACGCCGGCATGTCGGGGGCGGGCCCAAGTCCTCACGTGCTTGCCGTGCACACGAAAACGCGATACATCGTGTGTATTGACGCTCGTGCGAGATTCGCGATATGTTCGGCCACGGATATTCGTTGGCGAGGTGAGGTCATGGCGATGAAGCGGCGCAAGCTCGGCAACCCGCTCGCGCTCGCCGTGATGGTGACGCTGTGGCAGAAGCCGATGCACCCGTACGAGATCGCGCAGACCCTTCGCCGCCAGGGCAAGGACACCAGCACGAAAATCAACTACGGCTCGCTCTACACCGTCGTCCAGAACCTCCAGAAGCACGGCTTCGTCGAGGTCACCGACGTGGAGCGGCAGGGCAACCGCCCCGAGCGCACGGTCTACGGCCTCACCGCGGCCGGCCGTCAGGAGGTGACCGAGTGGCTGTCCGACCTGCTGGCCGTCCCCGCCAAGGAGTACCCGGTCTTCGAGAGCGCGCTGTCCTTCCTCGGGGCCGTGCACCCCGATGAGGTGGTGCGGCTGCTCAAGGAACGGCTGACGACCCTGGAGGTGGAGGCGGCGAGCTCGCGCGGAGCACTGGAGAAGCTGTACGAGTCCGTGCCCCGGCTCTTCCTGGTGGAGGTCGAGTACCGCCTCCACATGGTCGAGGCCGAGGCGCAGTGGGTCCGCGGCTTCGTCGAGGAGATCGGCAACGGCGCACTGCCCGGCGTCGACGCCTGGCGCCGCTTCCACGAAACGGGCGAGCTGCCCCCGGACTTCATGGAGGAGATCACCTAGATCATGCGATGGCCGGGATCACCCGGACCACCCAGGAAGAAACAGACCCCGGCAGGGCTGTTGCAGCAGCTCCCGCCGGGGTCTCGAACCCCGAACCGACTCCGCCGTGCGGCAGGCCGGGCGATCGAGGTGCGGCACACCCAGGATAGCCCGGCCCTCCCCACGCGGATCAGTCGTCATCTGTCATCCGCTCACTCAGGAGAGCTGTCGTCATGAGCAGTACCCGTGCGCCCGCGGTCGAGGCGCGTCAGCTGATCAAGACCTACGCCGGCGGAGTCACCGCCGTGAACGGCATGGACGTCACCGTCGAACCGGGCACCGTCTTCGGGCTCCTCGGCCCCAACGGCGCCGGCAAGTCCACCACCGTCAAGATCCTCACCACCCTGGCCCGGCCCGACTCGGGCACGGCCACCGTCGCCGGACACGACGTGCTGCGCCACCCCGACCGGGTGCGCCGCGCGATCGGCGTGGTCGCCCAGGGTTCCGGCGCCGACCCGGTCGCCACGGGCCGGGAGAACCTCCGACTGCAGGGCAGGCTCTACGGCTTGAAGGGCGCCGCCCTCGATCTGCGGGTGGACGAGCTGCTGGACCGCTTCGGCCTCGCCGAGGCGGGCCGGCGCCCGGTCAAGGGCTACTCCGGCGGCCTGCGGCGCCGCCTCGACGTCGCCCTCGGTTTGGTCCACCGGCCGGACGTGCTCTTCCTCGACGAGCCCACCACCGGCCTGGACCCCGAGGCCCGCACGGCGATGTGGGACGAGATCGACCGGCTCGCGGGGGAGGAGGGGCTGACGATCCTCCTCACCACGCACTACCTGGACGAGGCCGACCGCCTCGCCGAGCGCGTCGCCATCGTCGACCGCGGCCGGGTCGTCGTCGAGGGCACCCCGGACGCCTTGAAGGGCGAACTGCGCGGCGACGCCGTCCACGTGGAGCTGCGGGAGGCCGTCGGCCAGGCCGGGCGCACCCTGCTCGACGGCGCCCTGACCGGGCTGCCCGGCATGCACGAGGTCCTCGTCGACGGCCGCCGCGTCAGCGTCCGGGCCGACGACGGAGCCGCCGCCGTACCCGCTCTGCTCGCCGCCCTGGAGCGGGCCGGGGTCGGGGTCGCCGCCGCGACAGTCGCCCGGCCTTCGCTCGACGACGTCTACCTCCGTTACGCCGGCCGCCGTTACTCCGAGGCCGACGCCGGGGCGGACGGGAACCTCGTCCTCGCCGGAGGTGCGCGATGAGCACGGCCGTCTCCCAGACCTGGTACATGACGCAGCGCCAACTAATGGTGTTCGCACGGCAGCCCGCGTACGCGGTCATCACGCTCGTCCAGCCGGTGATCTGGCTGTTCCTGTTCGGCGGCCTGTTCAAGAAGGTCGTCGAGCTGGGCGGCTTCGGCACCACGACCTACCTCACCTATCTCGTCCCCGGTGTGGTCGCGATGAGTGCGCTCAGCTCCAACATGTGGGCCGGCATGGGCACGTTGGAGGAGATCCAGCGGGGCACCCTCGACCGCTTCCTGACCACGCCGGTCAGCCGGGCCGCGCTGATGAACGGCAACGTCGTCAACAACGGCCTGGTCACCGCGCTCCAGTCGGTCGTCATCGTGCTGCTGGCCCTGGCGGGTGGCGCGGACTACCCGGGCGGCGCCGGCGGCGTCGCGATCCTGGTGCTCGCCTCGGTGCTGCTCGGCACGATCTTCGGGGCGCTGTCCAACTCGCTGGGCATGCTGGTGCGGGAGCGGGAGTCGATCATCGGCATCAACACCTTCCTGCTGTTGCCGCTGACCTTCCTGTCGTCCGCGTTCATGGCGCCGTCGCAGATGCCCTCCTGGATGCGGCACGTCGCCGACTTCAACCCGCTGAACTGGGCGATGGTCGCGGGCCGTTCGGCCCTGTCCGAGCACCCCGACTGGAGCGTCGTGCTCAGCCGCGGCGCAGGGCTGCTGGCGCTCGCCGTGGCGGCGGTGTGGCTGTCGATCCGGACGTTCCGGTCGTACCAGCGGTCGGTGTGAACCCGACTTCCGGGTCAAGCGCATGACGGAGGGGCGGCACCCCGACCGGGTGCCGCCCCTCACCAGAACCTCGCCGGAACCTCCGGAACCTCACGCGGCCGGAGCCGCGCCCTCCTGCTCCGCCTCGATGCGCGCGTTCCACTCCCGCTTGGAGGACTGCCAGCCGTCCTCGTTGTGACCGAGGCGCCAGTAGCCGGAGATCGACAGGTCCTCGCGCGGGATCTCCCGCTCGATGCGCAGCAGCCGGCGCAGCTCCTTCACGAAGTGCGCCTCGCCGTGGACGAAGGCGTGCAGCCGGCCCTCGGGGAAGTCGAACGACCGTACGGCCTCCAGCAGTGCCTCGCCGACGGGACGGTCGCCGCGGTGCAGCCAGACGACCTCGACGTCGGAGTCGATCTTCTGCTCCTCCTGGGGGCCGGACACCTCCACGAAGGCGTGCGCCGTGGCGCCGCCGGGCAGCGACTCCAGGGAACGGGCGATCGCGGGCAGCGCGCTCTCGTCACCCACCAGCAGATGCCAGTCGGCGCTCGGGTCGGGGGCGTAGGCGCCGCCCGGTCCCATGAAGCGCACGGTCTCGCCCGGCTGGACGCGCATCGCCCAGGGCCCGGCGAGGCCCTCGTCTCCGTGGATGACGAAGTCCAGCGTCAGCTCGTGCGTCTCGGGGTCGAAGGCCCGCACCGTGTAGGTCCGGGTCACCGGCCACTGCTCGCGCGGCAGCTCCTCGCGGATGCGCTCCATGTCGAAGGGCTCCGGGTAGGTCACGCCCTCGCTCGGGGGGAACAGTAGCTTGACGTAGTGATCGGTGCAGGTGTCGGCCGCGAAATCGGCCAGCCCCTCGCCGCCGAGGACCACGCGCTGCATGTGCGGGGTCAGCCGTTCTGTGCGGACGACCTGCGCGGAATGAGGCTTCCGCGGCCTCCGAGCCGGACGTTCTGCCATGACGGCCTCCCATGTTCCCTGCTTAGGCTTACCTAAGTTAGCACCACTCCCTTGAGAACCACCTCAAAGAGAGGGGCCATTACCCAGGCCATTACCGAAACGAGAACATTGTTTACGCATCCAGAGTGGTCAGCAGCCGCTGAAGCGAGCCGCCCAGCCCCCACCGCGCCGCCAGTGCCTCCAGTGCCGCCGCGTCGCGCGGGGCGTGCGGCAGGGCCGTGTCCACGTCCGGCAACGGCACGTCGTCGGCGACCTTGACGACCTTCGGCGCCACGGCGACGTACGGCCTGGCCTCGTCCAGCCGCTTGCGCTGCGACGGCGTGAGCTTCGCCTTCGGATCGTCGACCGCGGCCATGATCCCCGCCAGGTCCCCGAACTCGGCCAGCAGCTTGGAGGCCGTCTTCTCACCGATGCCCGGCACGCCCGGCAGACCGTCGCTCGGGTCGCCGCGCAGCAGCGCCAGATCCGCGTACCCCGGCCCGTCGACCCCGTACTTCTCGCGCAGCCACGCCTCGTCCGTCAACTGCAGCGTGCCCACGCCCTTGAGCGGGTACAGCACCCGCACCCCCCGGGCGTCGTCCACCAACTGGTAGAGGTCGCGGTCGCCGGTGACGATGTCGACCGGGCCCTTCGCGCGCGCAGTGAAGGTGCCGATCACGTCGTCCGCCTCGTACGGCTCGACGCCCACCCGCGCGATGCCCAGCGCGTCCAGGACGGCCTCGATGACGGGCACCTGCGGCGACAGCGTGTCCGGCACCTCCTCCTCGTCCGGGCCCGCCGCGTGCTCCTCGGCGACGCGGTGCAACTTGTACGAGGGGATCAGGTCGACCCGCCACTGCGGGCGCCAGTCGGCGTCCATACAGGCCACCAGGTCACTCGGCCGGTGGTCCTTGACCAGGCGGTCGATGAATTCCAGCAGCCCGCGCACGGCGTTCACCGGGGTGCCGTCCGGTGCCTTCACGGACTCCGGGACGCCGAAGTAGGCGCGGAAGTAGAGCGAGGCGGTGTCGAGGAGCATCAGTCGTCCGGTCACGCTCGCATCATGCCGCACGGCAGTGACAGTCACCCGCCGGCCAGCAGCCACCGGGTGCGCGGACCCTCGCTCACCAGGGTGGCGGCGGCCAGCAGCGACACCAGGACGGCCGCCCAGACCGGCATCAGCCACCACGCCGACATCACGGCCGCGACGAGCTGGAGCAGCACCAGCAGGACGGTCGCCCAGCCGGGGACCGCGACGACGACGTGCGCCTTGTCGCCGGGCGTGGAGAAGACGGTCGGCAGGCCGATCAGCACCACCACGGCGAGCACGGCCAGCGGCGGGGAGTACGGCCACAGCGCCCACGGTGTCGCGATCCAGGCCACCAGTTCCGTCGCGAAACGCAAGCCGGAGGCGCGTCTGTCGTCGGGTCGGTCCACGGTCGTCCCCCCCGGTGAATGGCGATGTGAAGCAGCGGCGGCGATCCTACGCACCCCTTGTGAACCGGACCACTGTCGCGTTTGGGCCGGTCGGACCAGGGCAGGCGCCGCCCCGTTCACCGCCCCCGAGACCAGAGGCAAGCGTGTCAGCGAGACTTGAGGCCGAACAGCTCTACAAGGTGTTCGGCAGACGACCGGACCAGGCAGTCGAACGGCTGAGGCAGGGAGCCGACCGGGAGGAGCTGCGCGCCGACGGCACCACGGCCGCCGTGATCGACGCCTCCTTCACCGTGGACCCCGGCCAGATCTTCGTCGTCATGGGCCTGTCCGGCTCCGGCAAGTCCACCCTGCTGCGCATGCTCAACGGCCTGCTGGAGCCGACCGCCGGACACGTCCGCTTCGACGGCCAGGACCTGACCGCGCTGGGCGCCCGCGAACTGCGCGAGGTCCGCGCCCACAAGATCAGTATGGTCTTCCAGCACTTCGCGCTGTTCCCGCACCGCAGCGTGCTGGACAACGCCGCCTACGGCCTCGCCGTGCAGGGCGTGCCCCGCGCCGAGCGCGAGCGGCGCGCCGGCGAGGCGCTGGCCCTGTGCGGACTGGCCGGCTGGGAGAAGTCCTGGCCCGACGAGCTGTCCGGCGGCATGCAGCAGCGCGTGGGCCTGGCCCGCGCCCTCGCCACCGACGCCGACCTGCTCCTCATGGACGAGTCCTTCAGCGCCCTGGACCCGCTGATCCGCCGCGACATGCAGGACCAGCTGCTCGAGCTGCAGCGGACGCTGAAGAAGACCATCGTCTTCATCACCCACGACCTCAACGAGGCCATGCGGTTGGGCGACCGCATCGCGGTCATGCGCGACGGGCGCATCGTCCAGACCGGCACGGCCGAGGACATCCTCGTCCGGCCGGCCGACGACTACGTCGCCTCCTTCACCAAGGACGTCGACCGTTCCCGCGTCCTGACCGCGTCCGCCGTCATGGACACCGACCTGCGCGGCGACGAGGCCGACTGCGGCTGCGAGAGCGGGTGCGAGACCGCGACCCCGGACACGCCGTTCACCGAACTCTGCGCGATCAGCGCCCGCCTGACGCACCCGGTGATCGTCCTGGACGACGACCGCAGACTCGTGGGTGTGGTGCCGACCCGGCGGCTGGTCGGCTTCCTCGGCGACGGGGAGGTGCCGGCCCATGCCTAGGATCCCCCTCGGAGACTGGGTCAACAGCACCGTCGACTGGCTGCTGAACCACGTCTCCTGGCTCTTCGACCTCCTCAAGACGGTCTTCACCGGCACCTACGACGGCATCGACGCCGTCCTGCAGGCCCCCGAGCCGCTGCTCCTCGCCGGCATCTTCGCCGTGCTCGCCTTCTGGCTGCGCGGCACGCTCGCCGGCGTCCTCACCTTCGCCGGGTTCGCCTTCATCGACTCCCTCGAACTGTGGGACGACGCGATGGTGACCCTCTCGCTCGTGCTCGTCGCCACGATCATCGCGCTGGTCGTCTCGGTGCCGCTCGGCATCTGGGCCGCGCGCTCCGGCCGGGTCAGCTCCGTTGTCCGCCCGGTCCTGGACTTCATGCAGACGCTGCCCGCGATGATCTACCTCATCCCGGCCATCCTGTTCTTCGGCACCGGCGCCTCCGCGGGCATCGTCGCCACCCTCATCTTCGCGCTCGCCCCCGGCGTCCGCATGACCGAACTGGGCATCCGGCAGGTCGACGCGGAACTGGTCGAGGCGGCCGACGCGTTCGGCACCACACCCCGCGACACCCTGCTGCGCGTCCAGCTGCCGCTCGCCCTGCCCACCGTCATGGCGGGCGTCAACCAGGTGATCATGCTGGGCCTGTCCATGGCCGCCATCGCCGGCATGGTCGGCACCGGTGGCCTCGGCGGCGACGTCAACGAGGCCATCGGCCAACTCGACGTCGGCCTCGGCTCCGAGGCGGGCGTCGCCATCGTCATCCTGGCGATCTACCTGGACCGGATGACCGGCGCCCTGGGCACCCATGTCTCCCCGCTCGGCCGCCGCGCCGCCGCCAGGGCGCGCGCCGCCCGGGGCCTGAAGATCTGGTCCTACCGCCCCCGTCCCCAGGTCGCCATGATCGGCGTCGTGATCCTCGCCCTCGTCGCGGGCGGCATGGGCGTGTTCGGCGGTGGCTCCGGCGGCTCCACCGCCGTCGCCGACGCCAAGGACGTCGGCCAGGGCAAGAAGGTCACCATCGGCTACGTCCCCTGGGACGACGGCGTCGCCTCCACCTTCCTGTGGAAGGAGATCCTTCAGGAGCGCGGCTTCCACGTCGACGCCAGGCAGTTCGACGCGGGCCCGCTCTACACCTCGGTCGCCTCGGGCGACGTCGACTTCATGACGGGCGCCTGGCTGCCGACCACCCACGAGCAGTACTGGAAGAAGTACGGCGGCAGGCTCGACGACCTCGGCGCCTGGTACGGCAGGACCTCGCTGGAGCTCAGCGTGCCGTCGTACATGAAGGGCATCGACTCCGTCGACGACCTCAAGGGCAAGGCGGCACTGTTCGGCGGCAGGATCACCGGCATCGAGGCCGGCGCCGGCGAGATGGCCCTGCTCAAGAGCAAGGTCCTCAAGGAGTACGGCCTGGACCGGGAGTACAAGGTCGTCGACAGCTCCACGCCCGCCATGCTGGCCGAGCTGAAGCGGGCCTACAGCGACAAGCAGCCGATCGTCACCACGCTCTGGTCGCCGCACTGGGCGTACAACGACTACAAGCTGACCAAGCTGAAGGACCCCAAGGGCGCCTGGGGTTCCGGCGACGGCATCCACACCGTCGCCCGCAAGGGCTTCGCCGGCGAGAACCCGGTCGTCGCCAAGTGGCTGGAGGACTTCAAGCTGGACGAGAAGCAGCTCACCGGCCTGGAAGCCGAGATCAACAAGGCCGGCAAGGGCAAGCAGCAGGACGCCGTCCGCGCCTGGCTGAAGAAGAACCCGGGCGTCGTCGACAAGCTGGCGCCGGTGCGCGACAGCGCCGCGCCCGCCGAGGCCCGACGGCCCGTGAACGTCGCATGGTTCCCCTGGGACGAGGACATCGCCGTCACCTACCTGTGGAAGAACGTCCTCCAGCGACGCGGCTACCAGCTGAACCTCAAGCAGATGGACGTCGGACCCGTCTACACGGGCCTGGCCTCCGGTGACCTCGACGTCAACTTCGACGCCTGGCTGCCGTACGCGCAGAAGAACTACTGGGACAAGAGCAAGGACCGGCTCAAGGACCTCGGCACCTGGTACCGGCCGACCTCGCTGGAGGTCGCCGTGCCCTCCTACGTCAAGGGCGTGAAGTCCTACGAGGACCTCAAGGGCAAGGCGGACCTCTTCGGCGGGAAGATCATCGGGATCGAGCCGGGGACCGGCGAGATGAACCTGCTCAAGACCAAGGTGCTGCCCGGCTATGGCCTGGACGAGGAGTACAAGGTCGTCGACGGCTCCACGCCCGCGATGCTGGCCGAACTCAAGCGCGCCTACGCCAAGAAGCAGCCGGTGGCCGTCGTGCTCTGGTCGCCGCACTGGGCCTACAGCCGCTACGACCTGACCAAGCTCCACGACGACAGGAAGCTCTTCGGCGAGGGCAACACCATCCGCACCGTCGCCAACGAGGAGTTCCCCGGTCGGTACCCGCAACTCACCGAGTGGATCAAGGGGTTCCACATGAGTGAGGCCGAGCTCGGCAGCCTGGAGAGCGAGATCAACCGGGCCGGCCAGGGCCACGAGGAGGAAGCGGTCGCCGCCTGGCTGAAGGAACACCCCGGGACGGCCGACCGGATGACCCCGCGGTAGCGGCCGGTCTCCGTGCGTTAGCGGCCGGATCCTCACCGTGTCCAAGGGCACGGCAAGGATCCGGCCAACCACGTAGCGCTACCCCGACCCCAAGCCTCTCCCCTTCCCTCGCCCCACCCGCTGGTCAGTCCCTTCGCATCGAAGGCGAAATCCGGACCCGTCGACTCCGTGGAACTGGTCTACTGGCGATAGTTGGCGCATTGACCGCACGCCTCGTTTACGGGTGTGTGACGGGCACATGAAACGGTTTGCCGAACCTGCGTAAGGTGCAGAGAACCCTTCGGGGCCATTGGCACCCCGACGGCCTCGACGACCGACCGACGAGCGAAGGAGGGAGCCGGAGCGATGGGCGACCACAAAGACCTCAAGGAACAGCCCCTGCGCGTGGGTGCGGCCGTGCGGCGCAGGCGCCGGTCCCTGGAACTCACACTCGCCGTCGTGGCCGAGCGCAGCGGCCTGTCGGTGCCCTTCCTGAGCCAGATCGAGAACGACCGGGCCCGCCCCAGCAGCACGTCCCTGGAGAAGGTCGCCGACGCCCTGCGCACCACCGCGGTCGAACTCCTCGCCGCCGCCGACCCGGCGTGCAGCGTCGATGTCGTACGCGCCGAGGGCCCCGAACCCACTGCGGAGCCCCGGACGCGCTCCCTGGTCCGCGGGCACCACCAGATGCACGCCTCGGAATTCACCGGCGACCATGACGCGGGCCGCGAATTCCAGTACCGCAACGACCAGTTGATGTACGTCGCCGACGGCGCGGTGGAGATCGAGGCGGAGGGCCGCGCCTACCGCCTCGGCCGCGGCGACACCCTGTACCTCACCGGTGGGGTGCGCCACCGCTGGCGGGCGACCGTCGCGGACGCGCGCCTGATCGTCGTCGCGGTCGCCGAACACGTCGAGGCGGTCCAGGACCGGTCCCGGTAGTGCCGCCGCGCGTCGTCTCGCTCGTCCCCTCCCTGACCGAGGCGATCGCCGCCTCGGTCCCCGGCGCCCTGGTGGCCGCCACCGACTGGTGCACCCACCCCGCCGGCCTCGACGTCACCCGCGTCGGCGGTACGAAGAACCCCCGGCCGGACGATGTCCTCGCCCTCGCCCCCGACCTCGTGATCGCCAACGAGGAGGAGAACCGCGAGGACGACCTCGCCGCCCTGCGCGCGGCGGGCGTCGAGGTCCTGGTCACCGAGGTACGGGACGTGCCCCAGGCCTTCCGGGAGCTGGACCGGGTGGTGACCGCCTGCGGCGCGCGGACCCGGCCGCGCTGGCTGGACGAGGCGGAGCGGACCTGGACGGCACTGCCCCCGCCCGGGCAGCGCACCACCGCGGTCGTCCCCGTCTGGCGCCGGCCGTGGATGGTGCTCGGCCGGGACACCTTCGCGGGCGACGTACTGGCGCGGCTCGGAGTGGACCACCTGTACGCCGACCACCCCGACCGCTATCCCCGTATCCCGCTCGAAGAGCTGCGGGCGGCGGCCCCGGACGTCGTCGTCCTGCCCGACGAGCCCTACCGCTTCACACCCGAGGACGGCCCGGAGGCCTTCGCCGGACTGCGCTGCGCACTCGTCAGCGGACGGCACCTGACCTGGTACGGGCCCTCACTGGCGCGGGCGCCACGGGTGCTGGCCGAGGCGCTGCGAGGAGCTCGCCGCTGAGCAGACCGCGCGCGGTGTGCGCGGCGGCCACGGCCCAGGCGACGACGAGACCGGCGTACAGCCCGGCCGCGAGCCAGTCGTAGACGACGAGCCCGGTGTGCCGGGCCAACGTCTCGGCGCCGGTGACGCAGGTGCCCACGGGGAAGGTGAAGGCCCACCAGGTCATCGCGAAGCGCATGCCGTCGCGGCGGGCCCGCAGCACCTGGGCACCGGCGAACACCAGCCAGAGCAGCGCGAACCCCATCACCGGCACGCCGTAGAGCACCGCGAGGACCCGCAGGCCCCCCTCGTACGGGGCCGGTACGACCCCGGGCGCGAAGTCCGCGAACTTGCCGACGGCGGTGGTGGACTGCCCCAGGGGGCCCAGCACCAGGAAGAGCGTGGGCGTCAGCGCGAGGGGCAGCGGGCCGCCGGTGATCAGCCGGGCGAAGACCAGCGGCAGCGTCACCAGGGTGGCCAGCAGGCTGAGCCCGAACAGCGCCAGGCAGCCCAGCAGCAGCGTCTCGCGGGGCTGCCCCGGCGGCAGGTGCGGCACGAGCAGCGGCCCGAGGGCGGCGGACACCATCGGCGCGACGAGCGGCAGCAGCCACACCGGCGAGGCCTGCCCCGGCGTCACCTCCTGTCGTACGGCCATGAGGTACGGCACCGCGACGGCGGCCGCCAGCCCCACGACCGTCCCGGCGGTGAACAGCACGGCGTCGAGGGCGAGGGCGGCGCGCGGGCCGGTCCAGTCGCGGCCGACGGTGAGGGCACCGCCGCCGACGGCCAGCAGGGCCATCGCGAGGCAGCCGTAGAAGGGTGCGGTCCCCGGGTCGAGAAGGTGGGCCCGGGCCTGGTCGCGGTGGTGGGTCCAGTGCAGGGCGCGGGCGGAAAGGAGGACGAGGAGCAGACCGAGGGAGAGCGCCCAGACGGCCGCGCAGGCGGTGCGCAGTCCGGGGAGGTGGACGGGGAGGCCGGTTCCGGCCGTGGCGACGATCGCGGTCCCCATGACGGCGGCGTACCAGTTCGGTCCGAGGTGACGGACGGCGGTGGCACGGGGGAGTGCCCGGGTGACGGGCTGGGCTGCGGTGACCATGCGACCACCGTCCCGCCGCCGCGGGACGCGGGCCAGGGAGTATGTCTCTATGAGGACATAAGCTGGGGTTATGAGCGACGTGGAGGAGCAGGCGGCTGTCCGGCCGGAGCCCGGAGGTTCGCTCGCGCACCGCGTGCCCGACCTCGGCGCGCTGGAGCTGCTGCTGGCGGTGGCCCGGCTGGGCAGCCTGGGCGGGGCCGCACGCGAGGTGGGGATCAGCCAGCCGGCGGCGAGCAGCCGGATCCGGTCCATGGAACGGCAGTTGGGGGTGGCGCTGGTCGACCGGTCGCCGCGCGGGTCCCGGCTGACGGACGCCGGTGCGCTGGTCACGGACTGGGCGCGGCGGATCGTCGAGGCGGCGGAGGCCTTCGACGCGGGCGCGCAGGCGCTGCGGGACCGGCGGGACTCGCGGCTGCGGGTGGCGGCGAGCATGACGATCGCCGAGTACCTGCTGCCGGGGTGGCTGCTGGCCCTTCGGGCGGGGCGGCCGGACACCGCGGTGTCCCTGCTGGCCGGCAACTCGACGGCGGTGGCGGAGCGGCTGCTGTCCGGGGAGGCGGACCTGGGGTTCGTGGAGGGGGTCAGCGTGCCGGCCGGTCTCGACTCCGCCGTCATCGCCCACGACCGCCTGATCGTGGTGACGGCGCCGGGGCATGCGTGGGCTCGCCGCCGGCGGCCACTGGAGGCGTCGGAGCTGGCGGCGACACCGTTGATCCTCCGGGAGAAGGGCTCCGGGACGCGGCAGGTGCTGGACGCGGCCCTGGGCGGGCTGGCCAGGCCGCTGATCGAACTGTCCTCGACGACCGCGGTGAAGGCGGCGGTGGTGAGCGGGGCGGGGCCCGCGGTGCTCAGCGAACTCGCCGTGGGGGAGGAACTGGCCCTGCGGCGGCTGGTGCGGGTGCCGGTGGAAGGGGTCGCGCTGGCCCGGGATCTGCGGGCGGTGTGGCCGACGGGGCATCGGCCGGTGGGGCCGGCGCGGGATCTTCTGTCGTTGACACGCGGGTAGGGGGTCTCTTGGCGCCGGTTACTGGGGCTGCCGCCCCCAGACCCCCGCTTCGGCCCTGAAGGGGCCTCGTCCTCAATCGCCGGACGGGCTGGGTGTGCGGACCGGCGTCAATGAACCGGCCGCGTCCCATCGTTGATGTAGTCCCGCAGGACCGTCTCGAAGTCCGGGTCCGGGTGCAGGCCCAGTGCCGCCGCGCGAGCGGGGTCCACCGCCGCCGGCCAGGAGGCGACGATCGTCTCGATGGCGGGGTCGGGGGCGATGGTGACCAGGTCGGCTACCGCGTCGCCGGACACGCGCCGCAGGGTGGACAGGATCTCGGCCACCGACACCGACAGGGCGGGGAGGTTGACCGGCAGGGCGCCGGTGAGCTGTCCCGGCGCCGTGCCGCGGTCGGCCTCCGCCAGGCGCAGCAGGGCCTCCACGGTGCGCCTCGGCGAGGACAGGGCGACCCGCAGGCCGGGTCTGACGGGGCAGACGGTCGGCAGGCCGGCGAGGGGCTCGCGGACGATTCCGGAGAGGAAACCGGACGCGGCGGCGTTGGGCCTGCCCGGCCGCACCGACACCGTCATCAGCCGGGCCACGCGCCCGTCGACGAAACCGCGCCGCGTGAAGTCCGCGACGAGCTGCTCGCAGACCAGTTTCTGGGTGCCGTAACTCGTCCGCGGCAAGGGGAGTGTCGACTCGTCGACCACCGGGGGCAGAGGCAGCGCAGGGTCGCCGCCGTAGACGGCGACGCTGCTGGAGAACACCAGCCGCGGCACCGGTCCGCCGGACTCCGACTGGGCCCGTGCGGCCTCCAGCAGCGCGCGGGTGGTGTCCAGGTTGGCGCGCATGCCGAGGTCGAAGTCGGCCTCGCACTCGGCCGAGACCGCGGCGGCGAGGTGGAAGACCACGTCGACCGGCTCGGCGAACACCTCGTCGAGCCGGTCGGCCAGCTCGCCGTGCACCACCCGTACGCGTGAGTCGGACGGCAGTGGGGACTCCTGCGGCACGATCCGGTCCGCGAGCACCAGCCGGCCGATGGGCTCCCCACGGAGGGTGCCCCGCGCGAGCAGGGCGGCTCCCAGCCGGCCGCCCAGGAAACCGAATCCGCCCGTGACCACGATCCTCATGCGCTGCTTCCTGCCCAGGAGACGGTCGGATCATCCCCGTGCGGAAACGCGGTGGCGCCGCCCGTCGCCCGGCACGCACCATGGCGCGCATGAACCCCACCGCACCGCCCGCCTCCGGTGTCCGCACCCCCTGGGAGGAACTACCCGCAGCCGTACGCGACGCGGTCGCCCGTGTGCTCGGCGGGGCCGTCGTGCACGCCGAGACCCAGACCGGCGGTTTCTCCCCAGGGGTCGCCAGCCGCGTCACCACCGGGCACGGCCGCCGCGCCTTCGTCAAGGCCGTCAGCGCGCACACCAACCCCCACAGCCCGGCCCTGCACCGCGCCGAGGCCCGCAACGCCGCCGCGCTGCCGCCCGCCGTCCCCGCCCCGCGCCTCCTCGGCAGCCACGACGACGGCACCTGGGTCGCGCTCGTCTTCGAGGAGGTCGACGGCCGCCAGCCCCATGTCCCCTGGCGGGAGCGGGAGTTGAGGCTCGTGCTGGACGCGGTGGCCGAGCTCGGCCGCAGGCTCACGCCGTCCCCCGTGGCCGCGCCGCCCGTCGCCGAGGCGCTCGCCGAGGACTTCTCCGGCTGGCGGCGGCTGTGCGCCCGGCCGCGGGAGGAACTGCGCGGACGCCTCGACGCCTGGACCCTCGACCGGCTGGCCCACCTCGCCGACCTCGCCGACGGCTGGCCGGACGCCGCCGCCGGCGACACCCTCGCCCACGCCGACCTGCGCGCCGACAACATGCTGTTGACCGCCGACGGCCGCGTGGTTTTCGTGGACTGGCCGCACGCCGTGCGCGCCGCACCCTGGTTCGACCTGCTGGTCATGCTGCCGTGCGTGCGCGCGCAGGGCGGCCCGGACCCGGAGGAGGTGTTCACCGCACACCCGCTGGCCCGGGGCGCGGACCCAGACGGCGTCACCGCCACGCTCGCCGCCGTCGCGGGCTTCTTCGTGGAGCACTCCCTGCGGCCGGCCCCGCCAGGGCTGCCCACCCTGCGCGCCTTCCAGCGCGCCCAGGGCGAGGCCGCCACGGCCTGGCTCAGGAGGCGGCTCGCACCAGGGCCTGCATGACCCGCAGGTCGTCGCCCATCTCGGGATGCCACTGCACACCGAGGACCCAGCGGTCGGCGGTGGGCACCTCCACGGCCTCCACCGTGCCGTCCGCCGCGTAGGCCGACGGCATCAGGCCCGTGCCGAGCCGGTCCAGGGCCTGGTGGTGGTAGGTCGGTACGGACGTCTCCTCCGGGGCGATCTCGGCGTACCGCGTGCCCGGCACCGGCTTGACCGAATGCCGGCCGAAGACGCCGACCTCCACCGCGTGGCCGTCGATGTGCTGCACGAGTGTGCCGCCGAGCGCGACGTTCAGCAGCTGCATGCCCCGGCAGACGCCCAGCAGCGGCAGACGCGCGGCCAGCGCCGCCTCGATCAGCGCCAGCTCCCAGGCGTCCCTGGCCCGGGCCGGCGGGCCGGTACGGGGGTCGGGCTCGGCGCCGTACCGCACCGGCTCGACGTCAGGGCCGCCCGCGATCACCAGCCCGTCGAGCCGGGCGACGGCCGCCGCCGCCTGCTCCGGGGCGTCCGGCGGCAGCATCGCGGCCAGCCCGCCGGCCCGCTGCACCAGCCGCGGATAGCCGGCCGGCAGCAGCGCCGCCTCCAGCTCCCACACGCCCCAGCGCGCCCCGGCCTCCAGATACGTGCTGACGCCGATCAGCGGCCTGCCCGCCATGCGCCCTCCCACTCCTACAATGGACTGTTCCCATACCTTTTCCCAGGAGTGCCGTGCACGGCAAGGATTCGGTGCGGGGCCATCACGCCAGGAAGCCCCTGAGCAGTGCCGCCGTCCCCGCGCAGTGCTCCCGCATCATCTCCCGCGCCCCGTCGGCGTCCCCGTCGAGCACGGCCTCGACCAGGGCGGTGTGCTGGCGCTGCGAGTGCTCCAGGTTGCGCACGAGGAGCGGGATGCAGTCGAGCAGGTCGTTCACCGAGGCCCGTACCGCCGCGTACTGGGCGGTGAGCGTGGGCGAGCCGCACAGCTCCGCCAGCGTCAGGTGCAGCAGGGTGTCCAGGCGGCGGTACTCCGACAACGGCGCGTCATGGGTGCGGGCCAGCGCCTCGCGCAGCCGCTCCGCCTGCTCGTCCGTCAGCCCGTGCGCGGCGCACAGGCCGGCCGCCCCCACCTCCAGGACCTCGCGGAAGCGCAGCACGTCCTCGATGTCGACCTCGGAGATCCGCCGCCGCAACTCGTCCTCGCCGCCCGCGTCCGGCCGCGGCAGGACGAAGGTGCCGCCGTAGCGCCCCCGGCGGGACTCCACCAGGCCCTGGTCCTGCAGCACCTTCAGCACCTCGCGCAGTGTCACCCGGCTGATGCCCAGACGATCCGCCAGTTCTCGTTCGGCGGGCAGCCGTTCGCCGCCCGGCACCAGACCCAGTCGGACGACCTGCAGGATCTGCTCCAGCGCCTCCTCGAAGCCGTTCCCCGCCCGCACCGGCCTGAGCACCGGCGTCAACCGGTCCTCCAGGCCGCCGTCCGGATCGAGCGACATCCCGCCGCACCCCCTTCCCAAGCAAAGGTTCTCCCGAATACCTTATGGCTTCCGGCTGACCGTAGAAGCCGAAGGAGGCTTTCCCGTGGCAGACCGCACACCCCCACTCGCCGTCGAGGAGCTGCACGCCCTCGTCGCGAGCGGTGAGATCGACACTGTCGTCCTGGCGTTCCCCGACATGCAAGGGCGTCTCCAGGGCAAGCGGTTCGCCGCACGCTTCTTCCTCGACGAGGTCCTCCACCACGGCACCGAGGGCTGCAACTACCTGCTCGCCGTCGACACCGAGATGAACACCGTCGACGGCTACGCCATGTCCTCCTGGGACCGCGGCTACGGCGACTTCGCCATGCACCCCGACCTGACGACCCTGCGCCGCGTCCCGTGGAACGCCGGTACGGCCATGGTGATCGCCGACCTCGCCTGGACCGACGGCTCCCCGGTCGTCGCCGCCCCCCGCCAGATCCTGCGCCGCCAGCTCGACCGGCTCGCCGAGCACGGCCTCACCGCCAAGGTCGGCACCGAGCTGGAGTTCATCGTCTTCAAGGACACCTACGAACAGGCCTGGGACGCCAACTACCGGGGGCTCACCCCGGCGAACCAGTACAACATCGACTACTCGGTGCTGGGGACCGGGCGCATCGAGCCCCTGCTGCGCCGCATCCGCAACGAGATGGCCGGCGCGGGCCTGACCGTGGAGTCCGCCAAGGGCGAGTGCAACCCCGGCCAGCACGAGATCGCCTTCCGCTACGACGACGCCCTCGTCACCTGCGACCAGCACGCGATCTACAAGACCGGCACCAAGGAGATCGCCGCCCAGGAGGGCGTGTCGATCACCTTCATGGCCAAGTACAACGAGCGTGAGGGCAACTCCTGCCACATCCACCTGTCGTTGGCGGACGCGGCCGGCAACAACGCGATGCCCGGTCCCGACGGCATGTCCGAGGTCATGCGGCACTTCCTCGCCGGGCAGCTCGCCGCCCTGCGGGACTTCTCCCTGCTCTACGCCCCCAACATCAACTCCTACAAGCGCTTCCAGCCGGGCTCCTTCGCCCCGACCGCCGTCGCCTGGGGCCACGACAACCGCACCTGCGCGCTGCGGGTCGTCGGGCACGGCCGCTCCCTGCGCTTCGAGAACCGGCTGCCCGGCGGAGACGTCAACCCGCACCTCGCCGTCGCCGGCCTGGTCGCCGCCGGTCTGTACGGCATCGAGCAGAAGCTCGCGCTGCCCGAGCCCTGCCCGGGCAACGCGTACACGGCGGAGTTCGAGCACGTCCCCAGCACCCTGCGGGAGGCCGCCGAGCTCTGGGAGAACAGCCCGATCGCCAAGGCCGCCTTCGGCGACGAGGTCGTCGCGCACTACCGCAACATGGCACGCGTCGAACTGGACGCCTTCGACGCCGCGGTCACCGACTGGGAGCTGCGCCGCTCCTTCGAACGCATGTGAGGCCCCTGTTGTCCACCGAGCACGAACTCGTCGTACTGAACCCCGCCACCGAGGAGGTCATCGCCACCGTCCCGGCCGCGACCGCGGCCGACGTGGACGCCGCCGTCGTACGCGCCGTGGCGGCCCAGGCGCGGTGGGCCGCCCTGCCGCCCGCCGACCGTGCCCGGCTGCTGCGCCGGTTCGCGGCGAAGGTCGACGAGCACGTCGAGGAACTGGCCGGCCTGGAGGTCCGCGAGGCCGGGCACACCGTCGGCAACGCCCGCTGGGAGGCCGGCAACGTCCGCGACCTGCTGGACTACGCGGCCGGGGGAGTGGAGCGGCTGACCGGCCGGCAGATCCCGGTCCCCGGCGGCCTGGACGTCACGATCCTCGAACCGCTGGGCGTGGTGGGCGTCATCGCGCCCTGGAACTTCCCCATGCCGATCGCCGCCTGGGGCACCGCCCCCGCGCTGGCGGCGGGCAACGCCGTGCTCCTCAAGCCCGCCGAGACGACCCCGCTGACCGGGCTGCGGCTGGCCGAACTCGCCCTGGAGGCCGGGCTGCCGGAGGGGCTGTTCCAGGTGCTCCCCGGACACGGGCCGGTCGCCGGAAACGCCCTCGTCGAGCACCCCGGTGTCGCGAAGATCGTTTTCACCGGGTCGACAGCCGTGGGCAAGCAGGTGCTCGCCAAGGGCTCGGCGCTCCTCAAGCGCGTCACCCTCGAACTCGGCGGCAAGAGCCCCAACATCGTCTTCGCCGACGCCGACCTCGAAGCCGCCGCCGCGGCCGCCCCCATGTCCTTCCTCGACAACTCCGGCCAGGACTGCTGCGCCCGCACCCGCATCCTCGTCCAGCGCGGGGTCCACGACCGCTTCCTGGAACTGCTCGGCCCCGCCATCGAGGCGGTCACGGTCGGCGACCCGGCCGACGAGCAGACGCAGATGGGCCCGCTGATCTCCAGGTCCCAGCTGCAACGGGTCCGTTCGTACGTCGACGCCGCCGCCCCCGGCATCCGCGGCAAGGCCCCCGAGGGCCCCGGCTTCTGGTTCCCGCCCACCGTCCTCACCGACGTCGAACCGCACGCGCGCGTGGCCGTCGAGGAGGTCTTCGGCCCCGTCGCCGTGGTTCTGCCCTTCGACGACGAGGCGGACGCCGTACGCCTGGCCAACGCCACCGACTACGGCCTCTCCGGCTCCATCTGGACCCGTGACGTCGGCCGCGCGCTGCGCGTCTCGCAGGCCGTGCGGGCCGGCAACCTGTCCGTCAACTCCCACTCCAGCGTCCGCTACTGGACCCCCTTCGGCGGCTTCAAGCAGTCCGGCATCGGCCGCGAACTCGGCCCGGACGCCCTGACCGCCTTCACCGAGACCAAGAACGTCTTCATCAGCACGGAAGGCCCCGCACAGTGACCGAAGACATTGTTTGCCGTCGCCTCGTCGGCCGCACCGCCGTCATCACCGGCGCCGGCAGCGGCATCGGCCTCGCCACCGCCCGCCGGCTCGCCTCCGAGGGCGCGCACGTGGTCTGCGGCGACGTCGACGAGGTCCGCGGCAAGGCGGCCGCCGAAGAGGTCGGCGGGCTGTTCGTGAAGGTCGACGTCACCGACCCCGAGCAGGTCGAGGCCCTCTTCAAGGCCGCCTTCGACACCTACGGCAGCGTCGACGTCGCCTTCAACAACGCCGGCATCTCCCCGCCCGACGACGACTCCATCCTGGAGACCGGCCTGGAGGCCTGGAAGCGCGTCCAGGAGGTCAACCTCACCTCCGTCTACCTGTGCTGCAAGGCCGCCATCCCCTACATGCGGCGGCAGGGCAGGGGCTCCATCATCAACACGGCGTCCTTCGTGGCCCGGATGGGCGCGGCGACCTCCCAGATCTCCTACACCGCCTCCAAGGGCGGCGTCCTGGCGATGTCCCGCGAGCTGGGCGTGCAGTTCGCCCGTGAGGGCATCCGCGTGAACGCCCTGTGCCCCGGCCCGGTCAACACCCCGCTGCTGCGGGAGCTGTTCGCCAAGGACCCCGAGCGGGCCGCCCGCCGCCTCGTGCACATCCCCGTCGGCCGGTTCGCCGAGGCCGAGGAGATCGCCGCCGCCGTCGCCTTCCTGGCCAGCGACGACTCCTCCTTCGTCAACGCCGCCGACTTCCTGGTCGACGGCGGGATCTCGGGGGCGTACGTCACACCGCTGTAGGCCCGCTCAGAGGAACGTGTGACCCTCACCCCGGTACGTCGGGACCGTCGCCGTCACCGTGTCGCCCTCGACGAGGTGCAGCTTCTCGAACCGTTCACACAGCTCTCCGGCCTTCGCGTGCCGGAACCACACGCGGTCGCCGATCAGCAGATCGTCGGCCGGCGAGCCGAGCAGCGGGGTCTGCACCTCGCCGGGCCCCTCCTGCGGGTCGTAGCGCAGCCCCTCCGGCAGGTACGGCACGGGGAGCCGGTCGGGGCCCGGCGCGCCGGAGGCGGGGTAGCCGCCGCCGAGGCACGTGACGACCCCGACGCCCGGCCGCCGCACGACGGGCATCGCGAACAGCGCGGCCGGACGCCCGCTGAAGGACGTGTAGTTGTCGAACAGGCGCGGCACGTACAGCCCGGACCCGGCGCCGATCTCGGTGACCGCGTCCTCGGCGGCCGTGTGCTGCACACTGCCGGTGCCGCCCCCGTTGACGAACTCCAGATCGGGTACGACGGCCCGCACCGCGCGCACGACCTCACCGCGCCGCTCGGCCAGCTCACGGCGGGTGGTGGCCTGCATCAGCCGTACCGCACGCGACCGCAACGGCCGTCCCGCGACGGAGTCGCCCACACCCGCGATATGACCCTCGTAGGCCATGATCCCCACCACCTTGAAGCCCGGCCGGCCGGCCACGAACCGGGCCAGGTCGGCCACTTGGGCGGGGGAGTGCAGCGGGGAGCGCCGTGCGCCCACGCGCACCCGGCCCCCGAGCAGCTTCAGCGAGGTGTCCAACTCCAGGCAGACCCGGATGACTTCACGCCCTCCGTCCCGCGCCTCGTCGATCAGCCTCAGCTGCGCCGGGTCGTCGATCATGACGGTGACCGCGGCGGCGAGCTTGGGGTCGGAGGCCAGTTCGGCGTACCCGGCACGATCGGCGGACGGGTAGGCGAGCAGGACGTCGTCGAATCCGCCGCGCGCCAGCCACAGGGACTCGGCCAGCGTGAAGGACATGATGCCCGCGAAGCCGTCCTTCGCCAGGACTCGCTCCAGCAGGGCCCGGCAGCGCACGGACTTGCTGGCGACACGGATCGGCTTGCCGCCGGCCCGGCGCACAAGATCGTCCGCGTTGGCGTCGAAGGCATCCAGGTCGACGATCGCGAGAGGGGCTTCGAGATGGGCGGTGGCCCGGTCGTAACGGGCCCGGTCGGCGGCGCGCGCAGTCATGAACGAAGCCTGCCAGACAGGATTACCGCAGGGTAGGGGGACGTTCCGGGCAGATGCCCCGGGCTCGTGGACTGGTTCCCGTTCCCACAGGGCCAAGCCGTAGAGTGACGCGCACGTACGGCGGAACGGCGAGTGCCGCATACGCTGCACCGGGATGCCGGTCCGCTCGTACGGGTATGCCTGCCCGGGGTGACCGACCGCGCCGGACTCGGCGCCCGGCGAATGAGCGCAACGACCACGGCTCGCGTACGAGTAGACGGCCCGGGGCACGAGGAAACGGGGGGTGCATGACCACGGAACCGCGGCACGCCTCTTTTCCGCCACGCCCGTCCCGTCCACCGAAGGTGGGGACCGAGGGCTCCGAGGCACAGAGCGAGACCGTTTCGGCGACCGGCGGGGCAGGCCCCGACGCGTCGCCGGGCGGCGGAAGAAACGGGAGTGCGGTGTCCGGCGGCGAGGGTTCACGACCGGTGTCCGGAAGATCCGGCGGGCGTTCCGCCGCCGACCCGACGGCGTCCGGCCCCACCGGCGTGTGGTCGCCCTGGCGCAACGCCGAGCCCTTCGAGGCCTTCGGAACCCGCACGCCGCGGACGGACGCGGCCGCGGGAACGACGCAGGACGGCAGGGCGGGAACGGCGCCGGGCGGCAGGGGTGCCGACGCCCCGGCCGACCGCCCTCGCGTCCCACAGCCGGACACACCCGTGCCCGGGGCCTCGGGATCCCAGGCACCGCCGCCCCCGGCCTCGGCACGCTTCCCGGACGCTCCTCCGGAGGTCGGCCGGGAGCAGGACCAGCCCGTGCAGGCCCCGGCAAGGCCCCGCACCCCACCGCGCCCCCCGACGCCCCCGACCGAAACCCCCCGCCCCGGCACGCCCCCCACACCCGCATCCGGCCCGACCCGTCCCTCGAATCCCCCCGCCCCACCGATGCCGGAGACTCGCCCCACTTCCGCAGCGCGTCCCGACTCGGGGATGTCCGGTGCGGTGCGGGGGCCGGGTTCCTCGACGCCGCAGGCGCGCTCGTCCTCCGCAGAGTCGGGGATGTCCGGCGCGGGGCGGCATCCGGCTTCGTCGACGCCGCCAGTGCCGCAGGCCCGCCCGACTACCGCAGGCCCGATACCCCAGGCGCGGCCCGAGCCTGCGACGTCCGGCGCGGGGCGGGGCCCGGGTTCCTCGACGCCGCCGGTGCCGCCGACGCGTCCGTCTTCCGCGGGGCAGGCTCCGGGTTCCTCGACGCCGTCGATGCCGCAGGGGCGTCCGGCGCCGGGGGTGTCGAATTCGTTCGCGGCGCCGACGTCCGAGGCGCGGCCGTCGTCGGCCGGGCCCATGCCGCAGGCGCGGCCCGCGTCGGGGGCGTCCGGCTCTGTTCGCGCGGCGGGGCCGGTCGTGCCGCCGAAGCCCGACACACGGCCCGGTACCGGCTCGGCTGCCGGTGGCGCCCCGCGGCGCGACGGCTCGGTTCCGGCCGACGTTCCGCGCCGTACCGGCGCCGCTCCCGCCGCCGACCCCCGGCACCCCGCCCCCGTTGTCCCGCCCATGCCCCCCGGGCGGCCGGAGTCCGGGGCGGGCGGCGCGGCGGGTGTGACGCCCGATCCGGCGTTGTCGTGGAGTGCGCCGATGGCGCCCGGTGGGGAGAGCGGAAGCATCAGGCCCGTGGTGTCGTTCGGGGAGCCCGAGGGGTACGACGACCGGACTCGGCGGCTTCGGCCGCTCGGCGGGCGGGTGCGCTCGCGGACCCTCGCCGTGGCCACCTGCCTCGTGCTGGGGTTCGGCCTCATCGGCGGTGCCGTGACCGGGAGTTGGCTGCTCGGAGGCTCCGGGGACGGCGGCGCGCAGGGCACCTTCGTCACGGCTCGCGGACTGTGGCACAGCGTGCCCGTGGACAAGCTGTTCCCGCGGACCGTGCTGGGCACGGGAGCCGGCCCCGGCGGCGCCGACCGCACCTGGACCCGGATAGCCGTCGCCCCGGACAGCGGCTGCAAGGGCGCTTTCGACCCGCTGCTCGCCAAGGCGCTCGCACCCGTCGGCTGTGAGCGGCTGGTACGGGCCACGTACACCGACGCCACCCAGAGCTTCGTCACCACCGTCGGCCTGCTGTTCACCAAGGGCGACCAGACCGCCATGTCCTCCCTCGCCAAGCGCTTCCAGGACGACGGCCTCGGCGACCGCGCCGACCTCATGCCCCGCCCCTACGCGGCGAAGGACACGGCCGCCGCCCGCTTCGGCCCCGGCCAGCGCGCATCCTGGACGATCTCCGTCCTCACCGACGCCCCCGTCGTGGTCTACGCCGTCTCCGGCTGGGCCGACGGCCGTACCGTCGACGCCCCGCAGCCCGCCGACCAGGCCCCCCGGTCCGGCGCCGGCACGGCCCCCGCCCAGGCCGGCCTCGGCAACGAGGCCGAGGGCCTCGCCGACCGTATCGAACGCGCCCTGCGCAAGGACATCGCCGGCCCGGCCACGGAGCAGCCCTCATGAACCGCCGTACGGGGGCCGTGAGCCTCCTGCTCGCCGCATCCCTGGCACTGGTGCCGTCCACCTCCGCGCACGCCGACGGCATACGCGGCCAGGAATGGGCCCTGGACGCCATGCACACCCAGCAGGCCTGGCAGACCACCAAGGGCAGCGGCGTCACCGTCGCCGTCCTGGACACCGGCGTCGAGGCCGACCACCCGGACCTCGTCGGCAACGTCCTGGCCGCCAAGGACATGATCGGTTTCGGCGCGCAGGAGGGGGACCGCGCCTGGGCCCGGCACGGGACCGCGATGGCCGGCATCATCGCCGGCCACGGACACGGCCCCGGCGACGCCGACGGCGTCGTGGGCATCGCCCCCGAGGCCAAGATCCTGCCGGTGCGGGTGATCCTGGAGGACGGCGACAGCGCCCGCGGCAAGGCCCGCTCCACCCGGGGCAACGCCCTCGCCGAGGGCATCCGCTGGGCCGCCGACCACGGAGCGGACGTCATCAACCTCTCCCTGGGCGACGACTCGGCCTCCGCCCACCCCGAGCCCGCCGAGGACGAGGCGATCCAGTACGCCCTGAAGAAGAACGTCACCGTCGTCGCCTCCGCCGGCAACGGCGGCAAGAAGGGCGACCACGTCTCCTACCCCGCCGCATACCCGGGCGTCATCGCGGCGACCGCCGTGGACCGCTTCGGCGCCCGCGCGGACTTCTCCACCCGCCGCTGGTACGCCACGGTCAGCGCCCCCGGCGACGATGTCGTCATCGCCGACCCCGACCACAAGTACTACGAGGGCTGGGGCACCAGCGCGGCCTCGGCCTTCGTGTCGGGCGCCGTGGCGCTCGTCAAGGCGGCCCAGCCGGGCCTGACCCCGGCCCAGGTCAAGCAGCTCCTGGAGGACACCGCCCGCGACGCCCCGGCCGGCGGACGCGACGACTCCCGCGGCTTCGGCATGGTCGACCCGGCCGCCGCGATCAAGGCGGCCGGCCGTCTGAAGCCGAAGGACCTGCGGGCGGTCTCCTACGACGACAAGTACTTCGGTCCCGGTCCGGACGACGCCGAGTCCGACGACGGCACCAGCGGCTGGGCCGGCCCGGTCGCGGGCGGCCTCGGTGGAGTCCTGCTCGTCGCCGCCGTGGTGCTCTGGCGCGGCCGCCGCTCACGTCACGAGGGCTTCTAGAGGCGGCGGTCCCGCTACGAGGACGCGGTGGGCGAAACGGACGGGGACGCCGAAGCCGACGAACTGTCACCGTCCCCGGTGAACACCGAGACCGCCGCCTTCGCCGCCGCCTCGACCAGCGAAATCCCCTTCGCCTGCGTCGAGTTGCCGTTGGAGACCACGGCCACCAGGAACGTGTGACCGCCGGCAGTCACCCGGCCGATGCTGTTGATGTCCCACAGCCCGGTGGTGCTGCGGGCCAGCCAGCCGTTCTTCAGCGCCCACCGCGTGCCGTTCGCCGCGGCCGACACACCCCAGTGCTGATCGGCCTCGATCCGCCCCATCAGCCCCTGCAGGTACGACCGTGAGGCGGCGGTCAGCTTCGAGTCCTCCCCGAACACCTGCCGCAGCAGGGTGAGCTGGTCGGCCGCCGTGGTCTGGGTCAGCCCCCACAGGGCGCCGTCACCGCCCTCGGTGCCGGTCAGCCCGAACGTCTTGTTCGCCGCGTCCAGCCCGTCGGCCCGCCCGATGGCGTCCCACAGCGCGGACGCCGACGCGTTGTCGCTGTTCTCGATCATCTTGGTGGCGTACGACTTCTCGGCCGCCGTGAGATGCCGGTCCTCGTCCTGGGCCCGCAGCAGCAGCGCCGCGAGGATGTCGACCTTGACGATGCTCGCCGTGTCGAAGGCGTCGTCCCCGTAGGTGGCGCTCTCCCCGGAGTCCAGGTCCAGCACCGCCACCGACACCGCCGCCCCGTCCTCGACGGCCACCGACCCCATCGCCTCGCCGAGCAGCGCGTCGTGGTCCACCGTCGGCTCCGCCACGGGCTCCACCGATTGCCTCCCGTCGGCCGTTGCCGAGGAGGCGGCCGACGCCCGCGACGATACGGGGCCCGGGCCCGAGTGCGCCTGCGCCTTCACGTACACCGTTCCGGCGGCGGTGACGCCCACCACGGCGACCACGGCGAGGGCGGTGGCAAGCAGAGGACGTGCCCGGGAGGGGCGGGCGCGGCGGCCGCGGCGGGCTCTGGGGGACTCCATGCCCGCGATGCTCGGGGCGGTGACTGTGCGGGCCGTTAGACGGACGTTAGATGTGTGTCAGGGAAATCTGAGAAAACCGTGAAGACGGTGAACCGCTGATTTCCGGGCCTGCACAAGCCCAGCAGCATTCCCCTGATACCCGCCCTATAGGGTCGGTGACCGTGGCGAACAAGAACATTCCCGACCCCGGCTTCTCCGACGACGACGGCTCCGCCGACCCCCGGCTGAGCGCCGCGCTCGCCGCCTGGGCCGAGGACCGCACTGCGCTGGGACCGGTCCTCGAAGCGCTGAAGGACGCCCGGCTGCTGGTCCCCGTCGTGGCCGTGCTCGGCGAGGTCGAGGAGGACGAGAACGGGCTGCGCCGCGAGAAGACCTCCGACATGGCCGTGCCCACCCTGAAGGCGGGGAACCGGACCGCCCTGCCGGCCTTCACCTCGACCGACTCGCTGGCCCGCTGGGACCCGGCGGCGCGCCCCGTCGCCGTGCCCCTGCACCAGGCGCTGCAGGCCGCCGCGCACGAGAAGGCGGACACGGTGGTGCTGGACATGGCCGGACCGGTGCCCTTCGAGTTGACGGGACCCGCCCTGCTCGCCCTCGCCGAGGGCCGTACGACGGCCGACCCGCTCGCCGACCCGGCCGTGCGGGAGGCGGTACGGGCCGCGGTCGCCGCCGAGCCCGCCGTGCTGCGCGCCCACCTGGGGCCCGGGCAGGCCGACGGCACCCTGGCCCTCGTACTCGAGGAGTCCGCCGCGCCGGCCGAGGCCGCGCGGGCCGTCGCCGAGCGGCTCGCCGCCGACGACACACTGAGGGCCCGCCTGGTGCGCGGCCTCGACCTGGCACTGCTGCCGGCCGGGACGACGCCTCCGGGCGAGCCCCTGTACGTGCGCTGACCTACTTGCCGTAGACCGGGCCCGTGTACTTCTCGCCCGGGCCCTGACCCGGCTCGTCGGGCACGAGCGAGGCCTCGCGGAAGGCCAGCTGCAGCGACTTCAGGCCGTCGCGCAGCGGGGCCGCGTGGAAGGAGCTGATCTCCGTCGCGGAGGCGTCCAGCAGACCGGCGAGGGCCGAGACCAGCTTGCGGGCCTCGTCCAGGTCCTTGTACTTGTCGCCCTCCTCGGTCAGGCCCAGCTTCACCGCGGCGGCGCTCATCAGGTTGACGGCGACCGTCACGATCACCTCGACCGCGGGCACCTCGGCGATGTCGCGGGTCATGGCGTCGAAGTCGGCGGGGGACTCGGGGGACTCAGGAGGGGTGTCACTCATGCCCCACACGATAGGGCCCGGCGCACGCCGGTTCGCACCACCCCCGGACAGCTGCTAACCTTGTGTGACGACCGGCTGGACACGCCAGCAAGACCTTGTGCCCGGCCCACAAGTGGAGGCTCCGATCTCCCACCCGACCGCCCCCCGGGACGGCGGGTCACCCCGGTCAGGCGGCCACCATCGTTCCGTACGGACGATGGAGTCGCCCGAAAGCGCGCCCCGCGGCCATCGCGGCGGTGCTCCGGCAGTGTATTTGGAGCCCCGCCTGTGATCGTCCGGGGCATTTTTTGTGCTTCGGCGCGGTTAGGTCTGTCGAAAAGAGACAAACACGGCCGTCCGCCAGATGGCCGTGTGGTGCTAACCGAGGAGGATCCATCAGCGCCGAGCCCCGCATCAACGACCGGATTCGCGTTCCCGAGGTGCGACTTGTCGGTCCCAGTGGCGAGCAGGTGGGCATCGTCCCGCTGGCCAAGGCACTGGAGCTTGCCCAGGAGTACGACCTCGATCTCGTCGAGGTAGCGGCGAACGCCCGTCCGCCCGTGTGCAAGCTCATGGACTACGGGAAGTTCAAGTACGAGTCGGCCATGAAGGCCCGTGAGGCGCGCAAGAACCAGGCGCACACGGTCATCAAGGAGATGAAGCTCCGGCCGAAGATCGACCCGCACGACTATGACACCAAGAAGGGTCACGTCGTCCGGTTCCTCAAGCAGGGCGACAAGGTCAAGATCACGATCATGTTCCGTGGTCGCGAGCAGTCCCGGCCCGAGCTGGGCTACCGGCTGCTGCAGCGGCTCGCGGAGGACGTGGCCGACCTCGGGTTCGTGGAGTCGAACCCGAAGCAGGACGGCCGGAACATGATCATGGTTCTCGGTCCGCACAAGAAGAAGACCGAGGCGATGGCCGAGGCCCGCCAGGCGCAGGAGGCCCGCAAGGCCGAGGCGAAGGCGAACCCGGGCAAGTCGCAGAATGCGGCTGACCCGGACGCTGTGAACGCCGAGGCGCACGACGAGGCCCCTGCCGAGGCTTCCGCCGAGGCGTGATCCCGGGGGACACCACGTCCCCAAGGATGTAACCGATACAAGAGCGACGTTCCGACGTGCCCGGTTTTCGTGACCGGGCACCGGAGCGCCACCGACGAGGAGATAACGGCGCTATGCCGAAGAACAAGTCGCACAGCGGTGCCAGCAAGCGCTTCAAGGTCACCGGCTCCGGCAAGGTGCTCCGTGAGCGCGCCGGCAAGCGCCACCTGCTCGAGCACAAGTCGTCCCGCGTGACGCGTCGCCTCACCGGCAACGCCGAGATGGCCCCGGGCGACGCCGCGAAGATCAAGAAGCTTCTCGGCAAGTGACGTGCCCGGTGCTCGGGGTGAGCACCGCACGTCTGGACCGGGACCCAATCGATACCGGGCCGTGTGAGTCCCCCCACGGCCCCGCTACAAGGAGTTAACAAGTGGCACGCGTCAAGCGGGCAGTCAACGCCCACAAGAAGCGCCGGGCGATCCTCGAGCAGGCCTCCGGCTACCGCGGTCAGCGTTCGCGCCTGTACCGCAAGGCCAAGGAGCAGGTCACCCACTCGCTGGTCTACAACTACAACGACCGCAAGAAGCGCAAGGGCGACTTCCGTCAGCTGTGGATCCAGCGCATCAACGCCGCTGCCCGCGCCAACGGCATCACGTACAACCGCTTCATCCAGGGTCTGAAGGCCGCGAACGTCGAGGTCGACCGCAAGATCCTGGCCGAGCTGGCCGTCAACGACGCCACCGCCTTCGCCGCGCTGGTCGAGGTCGCCCAGAAGGCGCTGCCCGCCGACGTCAACGCCCCCAAGGCGGCCTGACGCCGCGCTGGCTCCAGCCGACGTGGCTGTAGGACCCGCAGGCTTTTGGGCTTGCGGGTCCTGTTGTTGGGTGTCCCGACGTGCGTCGTTCGGCTGCGGGGCCGCTGTGGCCGGTCGCGCCCACGCGGCGGAGCCGCACATGGATTCAGCCCCGCGCCCCTCTCGGGGCGCTACACGTCTGCGAAAGTCAAGAGGATGCCGCCCGTCTCCCCTGAGCTGATCTCTCCCCGTTCCTCGCGGGTCGTTGCCGCACGGCGGCTCGCCAAGCGGAACTTCCGGGGCAAGGAGCGGCTGTTCCTGGCCGAGGGCCCGCAGGCCGTGCGGGAGGCCGCAGGGCACGGGCTGGTGGAGCTGTTCGCGACCGTGGAGGCCGCCGAGCGGTACGCCGACATCGTGGGCGAGGCCCGGGACGCGGACGCCCGGGTGCACCTCGCCTCCGAGCAGGTCATCGCCGACATCTCCACGACCGTCACCCCGCAGGGGCTCGTCGGGATCTGCCGGTTCGTCGACACGCCGTTCGAGGAGATCCTCGCCGCCCGCCCCAAGCTGGTCGCCGTGCTCGCCAACGTGCGGGACCCCGGGAACGCCGGGACCGTGCTGCGGTGCGCCGACGCCGCGGGGGCCGAGGCCGTCGTCCTGACCGACGCCTCCGTCGACCTGTACAACCCCAAGGCCGTACGGGCCTCCGTCGGTTCCCTCTTCCACCTCCCCGTGGCCGTCGGCGTCCCCGTCGACGAGGCCGTCGCGGGGCTCAAGGGCGTCGGCGTCCGCGTGCTCGCCGCCGACGGCGCCGGCACCGACGACCTCGACGACGAACTCGACAAGGGCACCATGGGCGGGCCGACCGCATGGGTGTTCGGGAACGAGGCGTGGGGGCTCCCGGAGGAGACCCGCGCACTCGCGGACGCCGTGGTGCGCGTCCCGATCCACGGGAAGGCCGAGAGCCTGAACCTCGCCACCGCCGCCGCCGTATGTCTCTATGCGTCGGCCCGTGCACAGCGCGCCTCCGGAGGGTGCCGCTCCGTCACCGAGAGCTAGTAGGGTGACCAGCTCGGGGGGCCACCTGCGCCGTCGAGAGGTGGGGTTTCGGGGATGAGTGTCGGCACGGGCAGGGCACGGGGAGCACAGGACGCGCCGCACGCGCCCGCACCCCGGCACGGTGAGGTCACCGAGCTCGGCGTCGACCCCGACGAACTGCCCGACGGCCTGGTCGTCGCCGACGAGCGGGGCCGGGTCGTCTGCTTCAACGCCGCCGCCGAGCGCATCACCGCCGTCCCCGCCGAGGAGGCCCTGGGGCAGCGGCTGGAGAAGGCCCTGCCGCTGGAGGACCTGGAGGGGCGCCGCTGGTGGCAGCTCACCGACCCCTACGGCGGGCTCGCCATCCGGCAGCGGCAGCCCGAGCGGAACCTCCTCCTGCCCGGCGGCCGCGAAGTCCTCGTCTCGGCCCGGTACGTGCGCGCCGAGCCCACCGGCCCCGTCCGCCGCGTCATCGTCTCCCTGCGCGACACCGAGGCCCGCCGCCGCACCGAACGCAGCCACGCCGAGCTGATAGCCACCGTCGCCCACGAGCTGCGCTCGCCGCTGACCTCGGTCAAGGGCTTCACCGCCACGCTGCTGGCCAAGTGGGAGAGGTTCACCGACGACCAGAAGCGGCTGATGCTGGAGACCGTCGACGCCGACGCCGACCGGGTCACCCGGCTCATCGCCGAGCTGCTGGACATCTCACGGATCGACAGCGGGCGGCTGGAGGTGCGGCGCCAGCCCGTCGACATCGGGGCGGCCGTCGGGCGGCACATCCAGGCGTACGTCGCCGCCGGGCAGCCCGCCGACCGGTTCCTGCTCCGCATCGAGCAGCCGCTGCCCTCCCTCTGGGCCGACCCCGACAAGATCGACCAGGTGCTCAGCAACCTGCTGGAAAATGCGGTGCGCCACGGCGAGGGAACCGTCACCATCGACATCACGGCCACCGAGTCCCCGCGCGAGGGCGAGGACACCGGCACGTCGGTCACGGTGAGCGACGAGGGGCCCGGCATCCCGGAGGAGTCCATGAACCGCGTCTTCACCCGCTTCTGGCGGGGCAGCAAGCGCGGCGGCACCGGCCTCGGGCTCTACATCGTCAAGGGCATCGTCGAGGCCCACGGCGGCACCATCACCGTCGGCCGGGGCCCCCAGGGGGGGGCCGAGTTCCGATTTACGTTGCCCGTGGCGGCCCCGGCGTATCTCGCCTGACGGCCACGGGCGCATTCGTATACCTCCACCCCGTTAGACTCGGCCTTTGGCACCCATGTGTCCCATGGACGGCCCTCTGACCTCTGTGTGAGTCGGTGACGGGGACCTTCAGCCAGCCAATCGGAAGCACGGGAAGAGATGTCGGCACCCAATAAGTCGTACGACCCTGTCGAGGTCGAGGCGTTGAAACCGGAAGAGATCGAGCGCATGCGCGAGGAGGCGCTCGCCGCCTTCGCCGCCGCGGACTCCCTCGACAAGCTCCAGGAGGCCAAGGTCGCCCACACCGGCGGAACCTCACCACTGGCCCTGGCGAACCGGGAGATCGGCGCCCTGCCCCCGCACGCCAAGGCAGCCGCCGGCAAGCTGGTCGGCCAGGCCCGCGGCGCCGTGAACAAGGCCCTGGCCGCCCGCCAGGTCGAGCTGGAGGCCGAGCGGGACGCGCGCGTGCTGGTCGAGGAGTCGGTGGACGTCACGCTGCCGTACGACCGCGTACCGGCCGGCGCCCGCCACCCGCTGACCACCCTGTCCGAGCGCATCGAGGACGTCTTCGTGGCCATGGGCTACGAGGTCGCCGAGGGCCCGCAGGTCGAGGCGGAGTGGTTCAACTTCGACGCCCTCAACATCGGCCCTGACCACCCGGCCCGCGGCGAGCACGACACCTTCTTCGTGCAGGGCCCGGAGGGTGGCACCGAGTCCGGTGTCGTGCTGCGCACCCACACCTCGCCCGTGCAGATCCGCTCGCTGCTCAGCCGTGAGCTGCCGGTGTACGTGATCTGCCCCGGTGTCGTGTACCGCACCGACGAGCTCGACGCCACGCACACCCCGGTCTTCCGCCAGGTCGAGCTGCTCGCCGTGGACGAGGGCCTGACCATGGCCGACCTCAAGGGCACCATGGACCACATGGTCCAGTCGCTGTTCGGCGAGGGCATGAAGACCCGGCTGCGGCCGAACTTCTTCCCGTTCACCGAGCCGTCCGCCGAGATGGACATGGTGTGCTACGTCTGCCGCGGCGAGTCCGTCGGCAATCCCGACCGGCCCTGCCGCACCTGCTCCTCCGAGGGCTGGATCGAGCTCGGCGGCTGCGGCATGGTCAACCCGCGGGTGCTCACCGCCTGCGGCGTCGACCCGGAGAAGTACAGCGGCTTCGCCTTCGGGTTCGGCATCGAGCGGATGCTGATGTTCCGCCACAACGTCGAGGACATGCGAGACATGGTCGAGGGTGACGTCCGGTTCACCCGGCCGTTCGGGATGGAGATCTGATGCGGGTCCCGCTTTCTTGGCTGCGGGAGTACGTCGACCTGCCGGCGACGGAAACCGGCCGTGACGTACAGGAGAAGCTCGTCTCGGCCGGGCTCGAGGTCGAGACCGTCGAGCACCTCGGCGCCGACATCAAGGGCCCGCTGGTCGTCGGCCAGGTGCTGACCATCGAGGAGCTGGAGGGCTTCAAGAAGCCGATCCGCTTCTGCACGGTCGACGTCGGTCAGGCTGGGGGCACCTCCCAGGCTTTCGGCTCTGGGGGAGGCACCGGCGAGCCCCAGGAGATCGTCTGCGGCGCCCGCAACTTCGCCGTCGGCGACAAGGTCGTCGTGGTCCTCCCGGGCGCCACGCTGCCCGGCGGCTTCTCGATCTCCGCCCGCAAGACCTACGGCAAGACGTCCCACGGCATGATCTGCTCCAGCGACGAGCTGGGCATGGGCGACGACGGCACGCACGGCATCATCGTGCTGCCGCCGGAGACCGAGGTCGGCAAGGACGCCATCGAGCTGCTCGAACTGGTCGACGAGGTCCTGGACATCGCCGTCACCGCCAACCGCGGCGACTGCCTGTCCATCCGCGGTGTCGCCCGCGAGACGGCCATCGCCTACGGCCTGCCGCTGCGCGACCCGGCCCTGATCGACGTACCCGGTCCGAACGCCTTCGGCTACCCGGTCCAGGTCACCGACCCGCACGGCTGTGACCGCTTCACCGCCCGCACGGTGACCGGCCTGAGCCCCGAGGCCCGCTCCCCGATCTGGCTGCAGCGCCGCCTGCAGAAGGTCGGCGTGCGCCCGATCTCGCTCGCCGTCGACGTCACCAACTACGTGATGATGGAGCTGGGCCAGCCCCTGCACGCCTACGACCGCTCCCTCGTCCAGGGCACCATCGGCGTGCGCCGCGCCGAGCCCGGCGAGAAGCTCGTCACCCTCGACGGCGTCGAGCGCAAGCTGGACGCCGAGGACCTCGTCATCACCGACGACCGCGGCCCGATCGGGCTCGCGGGCGTGATGGGCGGCGCCAACACAGAGATCGCCGACCACGCCGAGGGCGAGGGCACCACCGACGTGGTCATCGAGGCCGCGCACTTCAACGCGGTCTCCATCGCCCGTACCTCCCGCCGTCACAAGCTGTCCTCCGAGGCCTCCCGCCGCTTCGAGCGGGGCGTCGACCCGCAGGCCGCCGCCGCTGCCGCGCAGCGCACGGTCGACCTGCTGGTCCTCCTCGCTGGTGGCACCGCCGAGGCCGGCGTCACCGAGGTCGTCGCATCCTCCGCGCCGCACAGCATCGCCGTGGCGGCCGACCACCCCGACAAGGTGGCGGGCGTGGAGTACGGCCGTGAGACGGTCGTACGGCGGCTGCAGGAGATCGGCTGCGACGTGTACGGGCAGGACGAGCTGATCGTCACCGTGCCGTCCTGGCGTCCCGACCTCCAGGAGATCAACGACCTCGCCGAGGAGGTCATCCGCCTGGAGGGCTACGAGAACCTGCCCTCGACGCTGCCCAAGCCCCCGTCGGGCCGCGGTCTGACCCACCGGCAGCGGCTGCACCGCCGGGTCGGCCGCGCGCTGGCCGGAGCGGGCTACGTGGAGGCGCCGAACTACCCCTTCATCAGCGAGCAGGTCTTCGACCAGCTGCTGCTGGAGGCGGACGACCCGGCGCGCCGGGTCGTGAAGCTCACCAACCCGCTCAACGACGAGGAGCCCGCGCTCCGTACGTCGATGCTGCCGGGCCTGCTCGGCGCGCTGCGGCGCAACGTCGGCCGCGGCTCGCACGACCTGGCCCTGTTCGAGACCGGACTGGTGTTCCACCCGCGCGAGGAGCAGAAGGTCGCCGCCGCACTGCCCGTCGACCGGCGTCCGACCGACGAGGAGATCGCCGGCCTCGACGCCGCGCTGCCCGACCAGCCGCGGCACGTCGCCGCCGTCCTCGCCGGCGCCCGCGAGCAGGCCGGCTGGTGGGGCCGGGGTCGTCCCGCCGACTGGGCCGACGCCGTCGAGGCGGGCCGCGCGGTCGCCCGGGAGGCCGGTGCGCGGCTCCAGGTCCGCAAGGGCCAGTACGGGCCCTGGCATCCCGGCCGCTGTGCCGAGTTCACGGTCGTCGCCGACGGCGTGGAGACCGTCGTCGGGCACGCCGGTGAGCTGCACCCGCGCGTCGTCAAGGCGCTCGGCCTGCCCGAGCGGACCTGTGCGGTGGAGCTGAACCTGGACGCGCTGGAGCGGGTCGGCGACGACACCCCCCAGGCGCCGAGCATCTCCACGTTCCCGGTGGCCACGCAGGACGTCGCCCTCGTCGTCGACAAGTTCGTGCCGGCCGCCGACGTGGAGGCCGCGCTGCGCGAGGGCGCGGGTGAACTCCTGGAGTCCATCCGGTTGTTCGACGTGTACGAGAACGAGGAGCAGCTCGGCGAGGGCCGCAAGTCGCTGGCGTACGCGCTGCGGTTCCGGGCCGACGACCGGACGCTGACCGTCGACGAGGCGTCCGCGGCAAGGGACGCGGCGGTCGCCGTGGCGGGCGACCGCACCGGGGCCGTTCTTCGGGGCTAGGCAACCACGCCCTTCCCTCGTTCGGGTGACAACTCCGGGCGATCTGGTCCTGACGGGCCATTCGCTGGACACAATCGGACCGGCCTTTCGAGGCCGGTCCGTCTGTGCTACCGAGGCCTGTATGGGGGGCCATCGGCATGATTCGCATCAGGCTGGGCTTTCCCGTAAGCGCTTGCTCTCTCTGGGCCCGCCCCTGGTGTGGGGAGCCGTGGCCGTCACCTTCAACCTGGTCTGCCCGCTCGCCCAGCAGAACGGCTGCGGGCGCGCATCGTCACCAGCGCCGTGTTCTTCGTCGTCGGGACGGGATTGGTCCTCCAGGTCCGGCGCGTGCTGCTGCGGGAGTTGAGGCAGGCCCGGGAGGTCGCCGGGGCGGCGCAGAGGGTGCTGGTGCGGCCCCTGCCCGCGCGGGTCGCCGGGCTGAACCTCGCCGCCATCCAGCTCTCGGCCGACCGGGGCGCGGTCATCGGCGGGGACCGCTACGAGGTGATCGCCACCGAGCACGGCGTGCGGGTCGTGATGGGCGACGTGCGCGGTCACGGGCTCGCCGCCATCGGTACGGTCGCCGCGGTCCTGGGCAGTTTCCGCGAGGCCGTGCACGACGAGCCGGAGCTGGGGTGCGTGCTGCGGCGGCTGGAGCGGGCGCTCGACCGGCATCTGCGTGAACGGGCGCGCGGGGAGCATCCCTCCGCCGGTGGCCGGCCGGCTCATCCGGTCGCCGAGGAATTCGTCACCGTGGTGCTGCTGGAGATCCGGGCGGACGGCGAGGTGCGCGTCCTCAACTGCGGGCACCCCTGGCCGTATCTGCTCGGTCCGGCCCGGGCCGAACCGCTGACCCGGGCCGAACCACTTCCTCCCCTCGGGCCGTTCCCGTTGCCTGCCGAGCTGCCGGCCGTGGACTGCGGACGTCTGCTGCCCGGCGAGGCGCTGTTCCTGCACACGGACGGTGTCGAGGGCGCCCGGGACCGACATGGCCGGTTCTTTCCGCTGCCGGCCGTGCTCGCCGGGGCCGTCCGTGCCGGACCCGTCTGTCCGCAGTCGGTGCTGCGCGCCGTCCTCGCCGCCCTGATGCGGCACGTCCGCGGCAGACCGGCCGACGACGTCGCGCTGCTCGTCCTGCGCAACGACCGCCGTCATGTCGTCCGACAGACTCCCGGTGAGCCGGTCGGACACCGGGCGCACCGCCTCACGTGACGTCGAGGCCGCGAACCGTCACGCACCCCCACGGTGCGCCCGGCGCTCCCGCGTGGTCTCGGCGGGCAGGTCTCTCGCTCTCGGCCCGGCGCGCCGTCCCCCCGCCACGGAGTGTCGGGCAGGCAGCGGGGTGGACGGCGCGGAAGCGGGCCGCCGCACTGTACGAGGGGGAGCCGGCGGCCCGGCCGGCCTCTTGCGAGGCATTTCAGTCAACCGGCTGGAAACTCTCCGCGACAGTGCGCGCACACTGCGGATTCTTGCACTCCGTTCACACCCCGTGTGAAGGCGCTCGCACTACTCTGACGGCACCGAGGCTTCCGGGGGGCACCATGCAGCCCAACACTCTGCTCGACGCGATCCTTGACGAGGCCGGGATCTCGCACGCCGGGCTGGCCGCGCACGTCAATCAGGCGGGACGGGCACGCGGTCTCGCGCTGCGGTACGAACACACCGCCGTGGCGCGGTGGTTGAAGGGGCAGCGGCCGCGCGGTCAGGTGCCCGACCTGATCTGCGAGGTGCTGGCCGGACGGCTGCACCGGCCCGTCACCCTCGACGACATCGGCCTGGGCGTGCCGGGGGAGCCGTCGACCCCGCACGGCACGTCCCTGTCCGGCTTCGTCGAGCGCGCCACCGCGCTGTGGCGCTCCGACGAGCAGCAGCGCCCGCACATCCTGGGTGCGCCGGCGGTGACGGGCACGCCCGCGGTCATGCCCGTGTGGGAGTGGGAGAACCCGCCCGAGGACGTCGACGTCTCGCGCGGAGGCCGGCACCGGGTCACGGCCGCCGACCTGGAGATGCTGCGCGCCGCCCGCACCCACTACGAGCAGATGTACCGCAAGGCGGGCGGCATAGCGACCCGCACCCGGATAGTGGGGTTCCTCAACGCCGAGGCCGCACCGCTGCTGCGCGGCAGCTACACCGACGCCACCGGCCGCCAACTGCATCGCGCCACGGGCGGGTTGGTGGCGATCGCCGGTATCTGCGCGTACGACTCCGACGCCCACGGCCTCGCCCAGCGCTACTTCCACCAGGCCCTGCGTCTGGCGAAGGCCAGCGGGGACCGGGGACTTGGCGCCTATGTGATCGCCCTGCTGGTCAACCAGTCCCTGTTCATGCGGGAGTTCCGGCAGGCCGTCGCCTTCGCGGAGGCCGCGCTGCGCGCCGCCGGCAAGCACATCACCCCCGCCCTCGCCTGCGACCTGTACGCGATGCAGGCCAAGGCGTACGCACACCTCGGCGACGGTACGACCGCCCTGTCCTGCATCCGGCGTGCCGAGCAGGCGGCCGAACGCATCCGGCGCGGGTACGAGCCCGATGAGACCGGCTATGTCCAGCCCGGGCTGGTCAACGTGCAGGTGGCGGAGGCGCTGCTCAGCCTCGGTGAACTGGTGGCGGCGGGGGAGCACGCGGCGGCCGCCGTGGACAACCCGGCACACGACCGGGGGCGCGTGCACCGGCTCGCGATGCTGAGCACGATCGAACTGCGTCGCGGCAATGCCGACAACGCGGTGGCCATCGCGGTGCAGATGGCCGAACAGGCCCGCGGGATGGAGTCCCAGCGGCTGCGCGACAGACTCCGGGCGGTGCGCGAACACCTGGTGCGCAGCGGTTGCGCGGGCACCGCCGAGGCCGCCGAACTCATCGACGGGGCCCTGCGCGTACCTCTGTAGACGGGTCCAGCGCGCCGCCGAGCCACAGTCCCTGCTGCGATATTGCCACTTACTCGACGGAAGGTGGCAGAACCGTGCAGTGGACGAAACAGAACGAACAAACTGTGTACTCAAACCGCTGGTTCAGCGTCAACCTCGCGGATGTCGAACTGCCGGACGGCCGGCATCTCGATCACTTCCTCATACGGCTGCGGCCCGTGGCCGTGGCCACGGTGGTCAACGAGGCCAACGAGGTCCTCCTCCTGTGGCGGCACCGCTTCATCACCGACAGCTGGGGGTGGGAACTCGCGGCGGGGGTCGTCGAGGACGGCGAGGACGTCGTGCACGCGGCCGCCAGGGAACTGGAGGAGGAGACCGGCTGGCGGCCGGGCCCCCTGCACCACCTCATGAGCGTGGAGCCGTCCAACGGCCTCACCGACGCCCGCCACCACATCTACTGGTCGGACGAGGGTGAGTACGTCGGGCCCCCCGTGGACGACTTCGAGTCGGACCGCCGGGAATGGGTCTCCCTCAAACTCGTCCCCGACATGGTCGCCCGCGGGGAGGTCCCGGCCGCCAACATGGCGGCCGCGTTACTGCTCCTGCATCACCTCAGGCTCGGCCAGGACGCCAAACCCTGATCCCCACCCGCGTCCTGGTCCCGCCTCAGTGGCCCAGGGCCTGCCATATCGTCGCCACGAGCGCGCCCACCGCGGTCAGCGTCGCTATCGCCGGCAGCGGCCAGCGGGCGTGTTCCAGTGCGATGATCCGTGCGCTCAGGTCGTCGATCTCCTTGTCCGTCTCCTCGGTGCGATGGTTGAGCAGGGCCAGTCCCCCCTCGACACGCGCGTAGGCGACGTCGAGCCGGCGGCGTAACTCTGCGAGTTCTCCATGGACCACGGGATGCTCGGGGTCGGCGGTCACGAGTCCGCTCCTTTCCGTAGTCGTCACATCCCTTGCATGCGCATGAAGAGTCAACTCGCCTGGTGGGCGCGTGGGGAGCGTGTGCGCGCGGCATATGCGTGCCCGGTGCGCACACGGTGTGTGAATGGCGCGGGCCCGGCACTCCCCAGAGTGCCGGGCCCATGACCGTCGCACTGTGTGACCGGCACCCTGGAACGGGCACTGTGCACGCAGCGGGCCGCCATCAGTCGTACGTGTAGAAGCCCGAACCGGTCTTCCGGCCGAGCCGGCCGGCGTCCACCATGCGCTGCAGCAGCGGGGGAGCGGCGTACAGCGGCTCCTTGTACTCCTCGTACATGGAGCTCGCGATGGAGGCGATGGTGTCCAGACCGATCAGGTCGGACAGCTTCAGCGGGCCCATCGGGTGGGCGCAGCCCATCTCCATGCCGTTGTCGATGTCGTCACGGCCGGCGATGCCCGACTCGAACATGCGGATCGCGGAGAGCAGGTACGGCACCAGCAGCGCGTTGACCACGAAGCCGGAGCGGTCCTGGGCGCGGATCGCGTGCTTGCCCAGCACCTTCTCGGCGAAGACCTGGGCGCGGCTGAGCGTGCCCTCGGAGGTGGTGAGCGCGGGGATCAGCTCGACCAGTTTCTGCACCGGGGCCGGGTTGAAGAAGTGGATGCCGACGATGTGGTCCGGGCGCGAGGTGGCGACCGCCAGCTTCACCAGCGGGATGGAGGAGGTGTTGGAGGCCAGGATCGCGTCCGGGCGGGTCACCACCTGGTCGAGGACCTGGAAGATCTGGGTCTTGACCTGCTCGTTCTCGACGACGGCCTCGATCACCAGGTCACGGTCGGCGAACTCGCCGAGGTCCGTGGTGAAGCTCAGCCGCGCCTGGGTCGCGTCCCGCTCCTCCTCGCTGATCTTGCCGCGCTCGGCCGCCTTGCCCAGGGAGTTGAACAGCCGGGTCCGGCCGATCTCCAGGGCCTCGCCGGTGGTCTCGGCGACCTTCACGTCCAGGCCGGACCGGGCACACACCTCGGCGATGCCCGCTCCCATCTGGCCGCAGCCGACCACTCCGACGCGCTCGATGTCGGTCACATCGTCCCCTTCGCTGATCTACGAATCGGGCAGGTTACCCGCTGGTTCGGCGCCTGCTCCAAACCTGCACGTTACCTCCGGCGATCGTTGATCGATCGTTCGGGTACCGCGTGGCAGGCTGACGCCGGAGGGCGCCCGGGTCGACAATCGCGCCGGGACTCACGCATCGGCACACGGAGGTCGGGGAATGCTGCACCGGAAGTCCGGGCTGTCACGACGGCTGTTCGCGGTGACCGCCCTGTCGGCTCTGGCGGCGGGAGGCGGTGCCGTGGCGGCCGGTGCCGCGACGGCGGGCGGCGAACCCAGGCGCAGGCGGGCCTCGCGCGAGATGCGGGGCGTGTGGGTGGCGAGCGTGGCCAACCGCGACTGGCCCTCGAAACCGGGACTGACGGCCGCCCAGCAGCGCAGCGAGCTGATCGCCCTCCTCGACCGGGCCGTCCAGGACCGCCTCAACACCGTGATCCTCCAGGTGCGCCCGACGGCCGACGCCCTGTGGCCCTCGCCGTACGAGCCCTGGTCGCAGGTGCTCACCGGCACCCAGGGCGGGGACCCGGGCTGGGACCCGCTGGGCACGGCCGTCGAGCAGGCCCACGCCCGCGGCCTGGAGCTGCACGCCTGGTTCAACCCGTACCGCATCGCCAACCACACCGATCCGGCGAAGCTCGTCGCCACGCACCCCGCGCGCAAGCATCCGGACTGGGTGGTGACGTACGGCGGGAAGATGTACTACAACCCCGGCCTGCCCGAGGTCCGCGCCTTCGTGGAGAAGGCGATCCTCGACGCGGTGCGCAAGTACCCCGTCGACGCCGTCCACTTCGACGACTACTTCTACCCGTACCCGGTGGCCGGCCAGACCTTCGACGACGACGCGGCCTACGACCGCTACGGCGGCGGCTTCGCGAGCCGCGCCGACTGGCGCCGGGACAACATCGACAAGCTGGTGCGCGAGACGGCGGCCGGCATCAAGGCCATCCGCCCGGCCGCTCAGTTCGGCATCAGCCCGTTCGGCGTGTGGCGCAACGCGGCCACCGACTCCCGCGGTTCTGACACCCGGGCCGGGGTCCAGACGTACGACGACCTGTGCGCGGACACCCGCAAGTGGGTGCGGAAGAACTGGATCGACTACATCTGCCCGCAGATCTACTGGAACATCGGCTTCTCGGCCGCCGACTACGCCAAGCTGCTGCCCTGGTGGGCGGAGGTGGCGAAGGGCACCGCGACCAGGCTGTACATCGGGGAGGCCCTGTACAAGGCCGGCGACCCGGCCCAGTCCGCCGCCTGGCAGGACCCCGCCGAGCTGTCCCGGCACCTCACCCTGGGCGCGGACCACCCGGAGGTGCGCGGGCACGTCCACTTCGCCGCCAAGGACGTGGTGGCGGACCCGATCGGAGCGATGGCGAGGGTGGTCGCCGACCACTACCAGCGGCCGGCGAGGCCCCCGCGCTGATTCACGCCTGTGTTTCCCTGTGCCGGATCTCGGTGTCGGGGCCCGGTGAGCAGATACCCGTGTGCCCGTCCTCGAAGCGGACGCGGTACGGAGGGTTGCCCTCCTGCCCCATGACTTCGACGATCTCGCCGACCTTGTCCTGTTGGCCTACCACCCTGCCGTGCTGGACAAGCTGGTCGCCCACGGTTGCGCGCATCTTCGGTGCCTCCTCGGCGAGTGCGGGAGAAGCGGTCCGTGGCCCTGAGTCTAAGGCGCCGAACGGCGGAGGGAAGGGGGCCGTTGGGCCCCTCAGCCCCGGGCCCGCTGGGTCACCGCGATGCACACCAGCACCGCCGCGGCCGTCAGCGGGGCGGCCGCCGTCAGGTGCTCGCCCAGCAGCAGCACCGACCACACCAGTGTGAGCAGGGGCTGGGCCAACTGCAACTGGCTGGCCTTGGGGATGCCGATGGCCGCCATGCCCCGGTACCAGACGACCAGCCCGATGAACTGCGAGCCCGCCGCCACCCACAGCAGCCCCGCCACGGCGTGCGCGGTCAGGCGCACGGGCTCGTACGACAGCGCGATCGCCGCGGCCGGCACGGACAGCGGCAGACACAGCACCAGAGCCCAGCCGATGACCTGCCAGCCCGGCATGACCCGCGCCAGCCGGCCGCCCTCGGTGTAACCGGCCGCGCACACCAGCAGCGCCGCGAACAGGTACAGGTCGGCGGCCGTCAGCGCCCCGCCGCTCTGCTGCACGGTGAAGGCGACGACCGCGGCCGCGCCCGCGAGGGCCGCCGTCCAGAACGTGCGCGAAGGACGGTTGCCCGTGCGCAGGGCCGACAGCAGCGCGGTCGTCAGCGGCAGCAGACCGACCACGACCGCGGCGTGCGCGGTGGTCGAAGTGCGCAGGGCCAGGGTCGTCAGCATCGGGAAGCCGAGGACGACACCGGCGGCGACGACGGCCAGGCCCGCCCAGTGCCGGCGGTCCGGTACCGGTATCCGCAGTGCCAGCAGACAGCCCCCGGCGATGACCGCCGCGAGCACGCTGCGCACGGCGACCAGCGACCAGGGCCCGAACCCCTCCAGCCCCCAGACCGTGGCGGGGAACGTGAGGGAGAAGGCGGTGACGCCGAGCGCGGCCTGAAGGGTGCCGGAGCGCCGGTCCGCCCGGGCCGCCGTATCGGCCGTGACGGTGCTGACCGCTATCGTGGTCGTCGTAGTAGCGCTACTCTGTGCTCTCATGCAGCAGCGTAGCAGCGTCAATGAACTGGCGGAACAGCTCAAGAGAGAGCTCAACCGCTACTCACCCGGTGGAAAGCTCCCGTCCAGTCGGGTCCTGGTCGACCGGTTCCGGGTCAGTCCGGTGACGGTCTCGCGCGCCCTGGCCCAGCTGGCCGCCGAGGGTCTGGTGGTGACCCGGCCGGGGGCCGGCGCCTTCCGGGCCGCACCGCGCGCCGCCACCGCACCCGTCGGCGACACCTCCTGGCAGGAGGTCGCGCTCAGCGCCGAGGGCGCCGGGGACCTCGTCCCGCGCACGGTCGACGCCTCCGGCGTGGTCGTCTCGCTCGCCGCCCCGCCGCCCGGCGTCATCGAGTTCAACGGCGGCTATCTGCACCCCTCCCTGCAGCCGGAGCGGGCGATGGCGGCCGCCCTGTCCCGGGCCGGCCGCCGCCCCGGCGCCTGGGGACGGCCGCCGATGGAGGGGCTGGAGGAGTTGCGGGAGTGGTTCGCGCGCAGCATCGGCGGCGGGGTCACCGCGGCCGGGGTGCAGATCACCGCCGGTGGCCAGTCCGCGCTGACCACCGCGCTGCGCGCGCTCGCCCCGCCCGGCGCGCCGGTGCTCGTCGAATCGCCCACCTATCCCGGCATGTTGGCGATCGCCCGGGCGGCGGGACTGCGTCCCGTTCCGGTCCCGGTGGACGCCGACGGCGTCAGGCCGTCGCTGCTCGCCGACGCCTTCCGGGCCACCGGCGCCCGTGTCTTCGTTTGCCAGCCCCTGTTCCAGAACCCGACCGGCGCCGTGCTCGCCCCCGAACGTCGCGGGGAGGTGCTGCGCATCGCCCGGGCGGCGGGCGCCTTCGTCGTCGAGGACGACTTCGTACGACGGCTCGTCCACGAGGACGCCGGGCCGCTGCCCAGCCCGCTCGCCGCCGACGACCCCGACGGAGTCGTCGTCCACGTCTGCTCGCTGACCAAGGTGACCTCGCCGAGCTTCCGGCTGTGCGCCCTGGCCGCCCACGGGCCGGTCCTGGAACGGCTGCGGGCCATCCAGGTCGTGGACACCTTCTTCGTCCCCCGCCCGTTGCAGGAGGCGGCCCTCGAACTCGTCGGCTCACCGGCCTGGCCCCGCCATCTGCGGGCGGTCTCGGCGGAGTTGAAGGCCCGCCGCGACACCATGACGGCGGCCCTGCGCCGGGAGCTGCCCGAACTCGCCCTGCCACACATCCCGTCCGGCGGTTACCACCTCTGGCTCCGCCTCCCCGACGGGACCGACGAGGCCGCCCTCGCCTCCGCCGCCCTGCGCGCGGGCGTCGCCATCACCCCCGGCCGCCCCTACTTCAGCGCCGAACCCCCGGCCGCCCACCTGCGGTTGAGCTTCGCGGCGGTCGCGGGCGCGGGCGAGATCACGGAAGGGGTACGGCGGTTGCGCACGGCCTGCGAGGAGGTACTGGGATAACCGGTCGACGGCGGTGACCGGGGCCTGCGAGCATCCCGCCATGACCGACAGCGACACCCCGGGCCTGCCGGAAGGCTACGAACTCTCCACCGACCCCGGTCGCCTCGACCCCGAGCGCGTGCACCACTGGCTGTCCACCGACGCGTACTGGGCGCTCGGGCGGTCGCGGGAGAAGCAGGAGCGCGCGATCGCGGGATCCCTCAACTTCGGGGTGTACGAGACGGTTTCCGGGGATCAGGTGGCTTATGCGCGGGTCGTCACCGATCGCGCCACCTTCGCCTGGCTGTGCGACGTCTACGTCGACCCGTCCGTGCGCGGCAAGGGCGTCGGCACGGCGATGGTGGCGGCCGTACGGGAGCACCTGCGCCCCTTCGGGCTGCGGCGCGTGCTGCTCGCCACGTTCGACGCGCACGGCGTCTACGAGAAGGTCGGCTTCACCGGACTGGAGCGGCCCGAGATCTGGATGGCGCTCGAGTTCGGCTGAACCGCTCCGGGCGACTTGTCCGCCAAATCCTGACCCGCGGGTAAGGTTTCGGCAACCCTCGGTGACTCGTACGTGACATCCCTTGACCTGCAAACCTTCACGATTCACCATCACCGCATGCAACTCAGGGTCACATTCCTCGCCGCCGCTCGCAGTGCCCCGCTGCTTGCCGAGCGCTTCGAGGACGACCGTCCGCTGGACCAGGCCGGCTGGGAGGAGGTGCAGCGCGTCGCCCACGAGCTGATTCCGCTCGCGGCCGCCGAGCTGCGCTACTGCTCACCCACGCCGCGCAGCCGTGCCACGGGCGACGCCCTCGGTTACGCACCACTGGTGCAGCTCGCCCTTCGCGACTGCGACATGGGCCGCTGGCGCGGGCTCACCCTGGGCGAGGCGATGGCCCGGGAGCCACAGGCGGTGGACGCCTGGCTCGCCGACCCGCGCTCCGCCCCGCACGGCGGGGAGTCGCTGCTGACCTTCATCGGCCGGGTCGGCGAGTGGCTCGACACCCGGCCCGTGGAGGACGGTGGCCGGATCGTCGCGGTCGCCGAGCCCTCGGTCGTCCGCGCAGCCCTCGTCTACGCCCTCAAGGCTCCGCCGTCGACGTACTGGAACCTCGACGTACGCCCCCTGTCGACGACCACCGTCACGGGTCGTGCGGGCCGCTGGAACCTCCGCTTCGACGCGGTGCCCGCCTAGGCCCTGTCGTCAAAATTCCCGCCCGCCCGGACGTAGTCCGTCACCAGTACGAGGTCCTTCGCGGGGCCCCGGACCCGCCAGACCGTGCGCCAGTGGTCGGTGTCGCGGACCGTGAACTCCCCGCGGTAGAGGTCCGCCGAGCAGGGGTGGTCGGTGACGTGGCGGCCGGTGCCGAGGTCCAGGTCGTGGAAGGGGCGGCCGTCGGCGAAGCGCACGTCGGCCGTCCCCGGTGTGCTCCCCGGCAGGAAGCGCAGGGTCCGTTCGGCGGGGCGCGGTACGCCCTGCCAGGCGAAGGTGCCGCACTCGAAGTGCAGGAGCCCGCCGCCTTTCAACGGGCTGAACTCGGCCGTCCCCTCGAACTGCCCCTCGTCGCCGCTCGCGAGGTCCCGCACCGTGCGCGCCACGTGCCAGCGCCCGCGGAGATACGCCAGGACGTCGGGCACGGGCCGGAAGGAGTCCGCCGGCGCGCCTTGCTCCCGGTCCGGCGGTGCGTTCATGTGCCCGACCCTACGTCGTCCGCCGGCCGCGCCGTGCGCTCGGGGGTCCGGCTGGGCGGCGCGTTCGGTTCATTGCGACATCACGCGTCGGGAGATTTCTGTTTCCCGTCCGTTCATTTTTCCCTCGAATTCACCTCGAGGAGTTGTTCGGAACCGGCATTCTCACTTCCTGCGGGCGGCGCAACCTATGGGGAATTCGATCCGTCTAACCCCGCGGACAATCGACCCGCGGGGAGTGACGAGCAATGCTGCGCGAAATCCTGTACAGAATCACTTCGACCGGTATTGCCCGCGGAAACGCACCGTCGTGAAAGAGCGCGTCGCGGACCGGCCGGGGCGCGCGGCCGCGCTTCTCGCGGCGCTCCTCGTGACCGCGGTGTCCTGCGTCGCGGACGCGCTGGCCCGCAGCCGCCCCTTCGGCCCGCGCACCCGTGACGTCAACGACCTGGGAAACCAGTACGTCCCCTTCCACGCCCACCTGTGGGACCTGCTGCACGGCCGGGCCGACGGCGGGCTCCTCGTCAACTGGCAGTCCGGGTACGGCTCCAGTTTCCTGCCCGACCTCGGCACCTATCTCGGCAGCCCGTTCGCCCTGCTCGTAGGGGTGTTCCCGCGTGACGAGATCGACCTCGCGGTGTACGTGATCACGGTGCTGAAGACGGCGTCGGCGGGCGCGGCCATGGCCGTGCTGCTGCTGAGCCTGCGGCCGGGCCGCTGGTGGGCGGCGGGGCTGCTCGGTGCCTCGTACGCGCTGTGCGGCTGGAGCGTCGCGGTCGCCTCGTACAACCCGATGTGGCTGGACGGACTCCTCGCGCTGCCGCTGCTGTGCCTGGTGGGCGAGTGGACACTGCGCCGACGCCGCCCGCTGCTCGGCGTCCTCGTGGTCGCCCTCGCCTGGACCGCCAACTTCTACACCGCGTACATGGCGACACTCGCCGCCGGCCTGGTCCTGCTGCTGCGGCTGTGGCTCACCGGCCTCCCGGCCGGGCGGCGGCTCAGGACGGCGGGCCGCGCGGCCGTCACCGCCGCACTGGGCGTGGGCCTGGCGGCCCCGCTGGTCACGGTGGTGTACTTCGGCACCAGGCACGCCTACCCGGGCAGGACCGCGACGTTCCGGCCGGTGTCCACGCCGGACCTGCTGGCCCGCCTCCTGCCGACGACGTACAGCTTCGGCAGCCCCGCCCTCTATGTTGGCACCGCGGCACTCCTGCTCGCCCTCGCCCTGCCCTTCCACCGGGCGGCCCCGCGCCGGGTGCGGGCGGGCTGGCCCCTGCTGCTCACGGCGGTCGCGCTGTCTTTCCAGTGGGGCCCGACCCACCTGGTCTGGCATGCGTTCGCCACTCCGCAGGGCAGCCCCTACCGGCAGGCCTTCGTCCTGTGCGCGCTGCTGGTGATCACCGCCTGGCACACCCTGTCCTATGGTCTGCCCGACCCGCGCGCACTGGGCGCGGCGGGCACGCTGCTCGCCCTGCTCACGGCGGTCGCGAGCCGAAGTGCCCTGGTGAAGCCCGTGTCATGGGCGGTACTGGCCCTCGCCGTCGCGGGCGCGGCCGGCGGACTGGCGCTGCTGCGGGCCGCCGAGAGCCACCTCCCGGCCTCCGTCGCCGAAACCCCACCCGCCACGAAACCCCGCGCCGCCGGCCCGGCATGCCCGCCCGGCTCCGGGGCCTCTGCGGCCGGTGTCCCCGACGGTCTGGTGTCTCCGCCCGGGTCCCGGGCGTCTGCCGCCCGTCTCGTCGACGGTCTGGTGTCTTCGCCCGGCTCCGGGGCCTCTGCGGCCGGTGTCCCCGACGGTCTGGTGTCCCCGTCCGGGTCCCGGGCGTCTGCCGCCCGTATCGTCGACGGCCTGGTGTCCCCGTGCGAGTCCCGGGCGTCTGCCGCCGGCCTCGCCGACGGCCCGGTGTCCCCGTCCGGGTCCCGGGCCGCAGTCGGCCGCCTCGTCGACGGCCTAGTGTCCCCGCCTGGCTCCCGGGCCACCGCCGCAGGGCTCGCCGACGGCCCAGCCTCCCCGCTCGTGCCCCGGGCCGCCCCCCGCCGCCGGACCCTCCTGGCCGTGCTCGCGGTCGTCCTGCTCTTCGGGGGGCAGTTCGGGGAGGCGGTGGCGACCTCCTTCGTGGCGACCCGGCAGCGCTTCGGGCACATGGACGACTACGCGCCCTGGGGCGCCCGGCAGCGCGAGCAGGCGGAGGCGGTCGCGCGGGCCGACGGCTGGCCCCGCTACCGCACCGACCCGGGCCGCGAGCAGACCGTCGGCAACGACCCGCTCATGGTCGGCGGCCAGGGCGCCCAGTACTACAGCAGCCTCACCTCGGACGTCCTCAGCCGCACCCTCACCGCCCTGGGCGGCGGCTGGACCTCACGGGGCCGCAGCGTGCAGAGCCTCGACAACGCCGTCACCGACGCGATCTTCTCGGTCGGAGCGCGCGTGCACTCGCCCACGGACCCCCACCAGGCCTACCTGCCGCCGGTGGGCGGCCCGTTGATCGTCTCCCGGGCGGACGTCCCGCCGCTCGTGACGGTACGGAACCGGCCCGACGCGACGCCCTTCGGCCCGTCGCCGTACCGCAACCAGGAACTGCTGCTCGGCAGCCGCGTCTACACCGTCCCCCGGACCGCCGTGTACGACGACGCCGGAAAGCCGCTCAGGTCCGGGCGGGTCGGTTCCGGCAATGCCCTGGCCGCACCGGTGATCACGGCGCACTGCCCGGCCGGGAGCCAGGTGCAGTTGTGGGCCCCGCACTTCTCCGGCACCGCCCGCCTGGCAGACGAGACCGGGTTCTTCCGCTCGGCCCGCCCCCGCAACCGTGCCGCCATGGAGCCGCTCGGCACCGCCCCGGCCTCCGGACGGATCCACATCCGGCTGACCCCCGACCGCCCCGGCAGCATTCCCCAGGGCGCCGTCGGCTGCCTGGACACCGCCCGGCTGCACGCGGCCGTGGCGCACCTCAAGACCACCGGAGCCACCCGCGTGACCGTCTCCGGCGCCACCGTCCGGGCCGAACTCCCGGCGGACAGCAAGGGGATCGCGGTCGTGGCGGCACCCCGCATCGCCGGCTGGCGCTGCGCCACCGGCGACGGCGCCGCCGTACCGGCGAAGGACCACCATGGCCTGATCGCCGTCCCCCTCGACGGCACCTCGACCACTCTGACCTGCACCTTCCACCCACCCGGGCTGAGGCTCGGCACGAGTGTCGGGGCCGGCTCACTGCTGACCCCGGCCCTGCTCGGCGTCCTGGCCGCCGTCCGCCGCCGACGCGGCACACCGCCATCCCCGTCCCTGCCCACCCGACCGCGCGAGCGCGTGCCCGGCGCCGCCTGACCGCGTCCCAGGGGGACCCATGCTCATATCGATCGTCGCACCCTGCTACAACGAGGAAGCCGTCCTCGACCGCTTCCACGAAGAGGTCCAGAAGGTCGCGGAGGAACTCCTCCCGCTCGGCCACGACATGGAGTTCGTCTACGTCGACGACGGCAGCCGCGACCGCACCCTCACGGTCCTGCGGCGGCTGGCCGACCTCGACTCCCGGGTCAGGTACGTCTCCCTCAGCCGCAACTTCGGCAAGGAGGCGGCCCTGCTCGCCGGTCTGCGCCACGCCTCGGGGGACAGCGTCGTCGTCATGGACGCCGACCTCCAGCACCCGCCGGCGCTGATCACACGCATGGTGGAACTGCGCGCGCAGGGCTACGACCAGGTCATCGCCCGTCGCACCCGCACCGGCGACAAACTGACCCGCACCCTGGCCGCCCGCCTCTACTACCGCCTGGTCAACCGGCTCGTCGACGTCCGGCTGGTCGACGGCGTCGGCGACTTCCGGCTGCTGTCGCGCCGGGTCGTGGACGCGGTGGTGAACCTCACCGAGTACAACCGCTTCTCCAAGGGCCTGTTCGCGTGGGTGGGGTTCCCCGGCACCACCTTCGAGTACGAGAACGCGGCCCGGGAGGCCGGCCGCAGCTCCTGGAGCATGCGCGGCCTGCTCAACTACGGCCTGGACGGCCTGCTCTCCTTCAACAACCGCCCGCTGCGCGCCGCCCTCCACCTGGGCATGGTGCTGCTGCTGATCGCCGGGCTGTACACGGCGTGGATCGTGGGCGCCGCGCTCGTCAACGGCGTACAGACACCCGGCTACGTCACCATCATCACCGCCGTCACCGGCCTGGCCGGAGTACAGATGATCATGCTTGGGGTGATCGGGGAGTACACCGGCCGGATCTACTACGAGGTCAAGGGACGCCCGCACTTCCTGGTGAAGGCCACCAATGTGGAACGCGCGAAGGACCTCATTCCGTGATGTCCCGGCAACTCCTGACGTTCGCCGTCGTCGGCGTCGTGAACACCGGCACGTATTACGGCCTCTACCTGTTGCTCCTCACGTGTGTTCCGTATCTCGTGGCGCATGTCCTCGCCTCCTTGCTCAGTATGGTCGGTTCCTTTTTCCTCAATGCGCGGTTCACCTATCGGACACCGCCCACCTGGCGGAAATTCCTGCTGTTCCCCCTGTCGAACGCCACCAATTTCGCGGTCACCACCGCGGGCCTGTACGTGATCGTGGACATGCTGCACGCCGGAAGCCGTTTCGCGCCGCTGCTCGCCTCCCTCTGGGCGATTCCGGCGACCTTCGTCGTCTCGCGCCGGGTGATGCTGCCCAAGGTCACTCCGTACAATTTGGATCCGAACGACGTCTGAGACCTCGACCCGCTCGGACGCTTTGATGCTCAGGTCCTGTGCCCTCGTGGTGCGAAGGAGAGTGCCGTGCCCGGACAGCGATCCATCACGCAGGCCGAGAAGCTGGCGGAGGCCAAGCTCGGCGGCATCCCCGTACGCCACGAGCAGATGGCCGTCGTCGCCAACATCTACCGGGCCGCCTCCGCGGTGCGGCAGCACCTGGAGAACTCCGTGCTGCGCGGCGCGGACCTGACGTGGACGGCGTTCGTCGTGCTGTGGGTGGTGTGGATCTGGGGGGAGTCGGAGACCCGGCACGTGGCCGAGGAGGCGGGGATCTCCAAGGGCACGCTCACCGGGGTCTCGCGCACCCTGGAGAAGCGCGGGCTGGTGAAGCGGGCCGGTCATCCCAGTGACGGCAGGCTGGTGCTGCTCAGCCTCACCGAGGAGGGCGAGGAGCTGATGCGGGAGGTCTTTCCCGCCTTCAACGCCGAGGAGGCCTTCGTCACCGAGCGGCTGGACGAGGAGGAGTGCCGCGACGTCGCCGCGAGTCTGCGGCGGGTCGTGCTCCAGGTCGAGGAGCACGGCGAGGAGCGCCGCCTCGCCCTCCTGGACGGCGCGCCCCCGGCCCCGCGCCGCAGCGGCCGGCGGCCCCAGGCCTGAGGCGTCCCGGGGGCCGGCACTGCATAGCGATCCATGAGATTGCATAAAACTGCGGTGAAACGTATAGTCATGCCATCCAGGAGGAGGATGACATGGCGGTACGTGCGGCGGTGGCCGGAGCGAGTGGATACGCGGGTGGTGAACTCCTGCGTCTGCTGCTCGCGCACCCCGAGATCGAGATTGGGGCCCTCACCGGCAACTCCAACGCCGGCCAGCGGCTCGGCGCGCTCCAGCCGCACCTGCTGCCCCTGGCCGACCGCGTGCTCCGGGAGACCACCCCCGAGGTCCTCTCCGGCCACGACGTCGTCTTCCTGGCTCTGCCCCACGGTCAGTCCGCCGCCGTCGCCGAACAGCTCGGCCCGGATGTCCTCGTGGTGGACATGGGCGCCGACTTCCGGCTGAAGGACGCGGCCGACTGGGAGCGGTTCTACGGCTCCGCCCACGCCGGGACCTGGCCGTACGGTCTGCCCGAACTGCCGGGCGCCCGCGCTGCGCTGGAGGGGTCCAAGCGCATCGCGGTGCCCGGTTGCTACCCGACCGCCGCCACCCTGGCCCTCTTCCCGGCCTACACGGCCGGCCTCGCCGAGAACGAGGCCGTGATCGTCGCCGCCTCCGGCACCTCCGGCGCGGGCAAGGCACCCAAGCCGCACCTGCTCGGCAGCGAGGTCATGGGCTCCATGTCGCCGTACGGCGTCGGCGGCGGCCACCGGCACACACCCGAGATGATCCAGAACCTCAGCGCCGCGGCGGGGGAGCGGGTGACAGTCTCCTTCACGCCCACGCTCGCGCCGATGCCTCGCGGCATCCTCGCCACCTGCAGCGCGAAGGCCGTCGCGGGCGTGACGGCGGAGTCCGTCCGGGCCGCCTACGAGAAGGCCTTCGCCGACGAGCCCTTCGTCCACCTGCTGCCCGAGGGCCAGTGGCCCGCCACGGCGTCCGTCCACGGTTCCAACGCCGTTCAGGTGCAGGTCGCGTACGACGAGGCCGCCGGCCGCATCATCGCGATCAGCGCCATCGACAACCTGGCCAAGGGCACCGCGGGCGGTGCCGTCCAGAGCATGAACCTCGCCCTCGGTCTCGACGAGACGACCGGACTGACCACGATCGGAGTCGCACCGTGAGCGTGACGGCAGCGAAGGGATTCACGGCCGCGGGCATCGCCGCCGGAATCAAGCAGAACGGCAATCCCGACCTGGCCCTCGTGGTCAACAACGGTCCGCGCCGCGCCGCCGCCGGTGTCTTCACCTCCAACCGGGTGAAGGCCGCCCCCGTGCTGTGGTCGGAGCAGGTCCTCAAGGGCGGCCAGGTCTCCGCGGTCGTCCTCAACTCCGGCGGCGCCAACGCCTGTACGGGGCCGAAGGGCTTCCAGGACACGCACGCGACCGCCGAGAAGGTGGCCGAGGTCCTCGACCGGGCCCCCATCGAGGTCGCCGTCTGCTCGACGGGCCTCATCGGCGTCCTGCTCCCGATGGACAAGCTGCTCTCGGGGGTCGAGACGGCCGCCGCCCAGCTCTCCGAGCACGGCGGCGAGAAGGCCGCGATCGCCATCAAGACCACCGACACCGTCCACAAGACGTCCGTCGTCACCAAGGACGGCTGGACCGTCGGCGGCATGGCGAAGGGCGCGGGCATGCTCGCCCCGGGCCTGGCCACCATGCTGGTCGTCCTCACCACCGACGCCGTCCTCGACGACGACGCACTGGACCGGGCGCTGCGGGCGGCGACCCGCACGACCTTCGACCGCGTCGACTCCGACGGCTGCATGTCGACCAACGACACCGTGCTGCTGCTCGCCTCGGGCGCCTCCGAAGTCACCCCGGAGTACGAGGAGTTCGCGGAGGCCGTACGGCAGGTCTGCGACGACCTCGGCCAGCAGCTCATCCGGGACGCCGAGGGCGCCAGCAAGGACATCAAGGTCGAGGTGGTGGGCGCGGCGACCGAGGACGACGCCGTCGAGGTGGGCCGCTCCATCGCCCGCAACAACCTCCTCAAGTGCGCGATCCACGGCGAGGACCCCAACTGGGGCCGCGTGCTCTCCGCGATCGGCACGACGAAGGCCGCCTTCGAACCGGACCGCCTGAACGTCGCCATCAACGGCGTCTGGGTGTGCAAGAACGGCGGCGTCGGCGAGGACCGCGAGAAGGTCGACATGCGCTACCGCGAGGTGCACATCGTCGCCGATCTCGCCGCCGGGTCCGAGACCGCCACCATCTGGACCAACGACCTCACCGCCGACTACGTCCACGAGAACAGCGCCTATTCCTCATGAGCACTACGCGTAAGCACACCGCGCTGCCCAAGGCCCAGATCCTCATCGAGGCGCTGCCCTGGCTGGTCAGGCACAACGGCAAGACGGTCGTCATCAAGTTCGGCGGCAACGCCATGATCGACGAGGACCTGAAGGCCGCGTTCGCGCAGGACGTCGTCTTCCTGCACCACGCCGGCCTCAAGCCGGTCGTCGTGCACGGCGGCGGTCCGCAGATCAGCGCCGCGCTCGACAAGCACGGCATCGTCAGCGAGTTCAAGGCCGGCCTCAGGGTCACCACCGAGGACGCCATGGACGTCGTACGCATGGTGCTGGCCGGGCAGGTGCAGCGCGAGCTGGTCAACCTGCTCAACGAACACGGCCCGCTGGCCGTCGGGTTGACCGGCGAGGACGCGCACACCATCACCGCCACCAAGCACCGGCCCGAGGTCGACGGCGAGTTGGTCGACATCGGACGGGTGGGCGAGATCACCGAGATCGACACGGGCGCGATCGAGGCTCTGCTCGCCGACGGCCGGATCCCGGTCGTCTCGTCGATCGCCCGTAGCCAGGACGACGGACATGTCTACAACGTCAATGCTGATACGGCGGCTGCGGCACTCGCTGCTGCTCTTGGAGCGGAGACTCTCATGGTCCTCACGGACGTCGAGGGCCTCTATGAGGACTGGCCCAACAGCGACGAGGTGATCAGCCGCCTGACCGCCTCCCAACTGGAGAAACTTCTCCCGGAGTTGAGCTCCGGAATGGTGCCGAAGATGGAGGGCTGCCTGCACGCCGTGCGAGGCGGCGTCAACACCGCCCGCGTCATCGACGGCCGGGTCCAGCACTCGATCCTGTTGGAGATCTTCACCGACGAGGGCATCGGCACGATGGTCGTGCCCGACGCCGAAGAGGGGGACGTCGCATGACCGCCAACGAAGAGCTCACCCAGCGGTGGCAGGGCTCGCTCATGAACAACTACGGCACCCCGCTGCTGCCCCTGGTGCGCGGCGAGGGCACGAAGCTGTGGGACGCCGACGGCAAGGAGTACCTCGACTTCGTCGGCGGCATCGCGGTCAACGCCCTCGGCCACGCCCACCCGGCGATCGTCGCGGCCGTCAGCGAGCAGATCGGCTCCCTCGGCCACATCTCCAACTTCTTCATGGCCGAGCCGACCGTCACCCTCGCCGAGCGGCTGCTGCAGCTCTTCGGCCGGGACGGCCGCGTCTTCTTCTGCAACTCCGGCGCCGAGGCCAACGAGGCCGCCTTCAAGATCGGCCGGCTGACCGGGCGCACGCATGTCGTCGCCACCGAGGGCGGCTTCCACGGCCGCACCATGGGCGCGCTGGCGATGACCGGCCAGGAGGGCAAGCGGACGCCGTTCCTGCCGCTGCCCGGCGAGGTCACGCACGTGCCCTACGGCGACGCGCAGGCGCTGGCCGCCGCGGTCACCGAGGACACCGCGCTGGTGATCCTCGAACCGATCCAGGGCGAGATCGGTGTGGTCACCCCGCCGCCGGGCTACCTCAAGGCGGCCCGCGCGATCACCGCCGCGAACGGCGCGCTGCTCGTCCTCGACGAGGTGCAGACCGGCGTCGGCCGGACCGGGCACTGGTTCGAGTACCAGGCGCACGACGGGGTCCTGCCCGACGTCGTCACCCTGGCGAAGGGCCTGGGCGGCGGGCTGCCGCTCGGCGCGACGGTCGCCTTCGGGCGGGCCGCGGAGCTGCTGCAGCCGGGCCACCACGGGTCGACCTTCGGCGGCAACCCGGTCGCCTGTGCCGCCGGACTCGCCGTCGTCGACACGATCGCGAACGAGGGGCTGCTGGAGAACGTCAAGCGGCAGGGCGAGAAGCTGCGCGACGGGATCGAGTCACTGGGCGACCCGTTGATCGCCCATGTCCGGGGCGCGGGCCTGCTGCTGGGTATCGTGCTCACCGAGCCGCTCGCGCCCCAGGTGCGCCAGGCGGCTCAGGAGGCCGGGTTCCTGGTGAACGTGCCCGCCGCCGACGTCGTACGGCTGATGCCACCGCTGAATCTCGGCGACGACGAGGTGGACGCGTTCCTCCGGGCGCTCCCCGGCATCCTGGACGCTGCCAAGGGGGACGGATGATCCGGAGAGACGAACGACCATGAGTCAGGCGCAGGACGACGCACAGCACGCCGGGCCTGCCGTGCCGCAGACGCGGACAGCGCGGCATCGCCGGATCGTGGACATCCTCAACCGGCAACCCGTTCGCTCGCAGAGCCAGTTGGCGAAGCTCCTCGCCGACGACGGCCTGAACGTCACGCAGGCCACGCTCAGCCGGGACCTCGACGAGCTCAACGCGGTCAAGATCCGCAACACCGACGGCGACCTGATCTACGCGGTGCCGAGCGAGGGCGGTTTTCGCACCCCCCGGGCGCCGCTGGGAGGTTCGGCGAAGGAGGAGCGGATGCGGCGGCTGTCGCAGGAGCTGCTGATCTCCGCGGAGGCGTCGGCCAACCTCGTGGTGCTGCGGACGCCCCCCGGGGCCGCGCAGTTCCTGGCGTCGGCCATCGACCAGGCCGAACTGCACGACATCCTGGGCACGATCGCCGGCGACGACACACTCCTGCTGATCAGCCGCGAGCCCACGGGCGGCCAGGCCCTGGCCGAACATCTGCTACGACTGGCCCAGAACGGCCACTGACGGGGCGACCGCCAGCGGCCTCGCGGCGGCGCCCACGTGCGGGGCGCGGCCTGACGGCCATGTGGGGGATACACGCGCCGCGGCTTCGCATCCACACGGTGGCAGCTCGGCCCGGCGCCCCCTTGGTGGATGACCGCGAGCCGCGCGCGGCCTTGCGCCCGTGGTGGATGAACCGCGAGCCGCCGTGCGTGCCCGGCTGCGCCCGTGCGGTGGTGGCCGCGTGTGCGGCGCGGCTTGGGCGCCCGTGCGGTGGTTGGCCGTGAGCCGTGCGGGGCCCGGCGCCGCTGTGGTGGATGAACCGCGAGCCGTGGGTGGCCGGTTGCACCCGTGCAGGTGGTGGCTGCGTATGGGGCGCGGCTTGGGCGCCCGTGCGGTGGTTGGCCGTGAGCCGTGCGGGCGGCCCGGCGCCGCTGTGGTGGATGAACCGCGAGCCGTGGGTGGCCGGTTGCACCCGTGCAGGTGGTGGCTGCGTATGGGGCGCGGCTTGGCGCCCGTGCGGTGGTTGGCCGTGAGCCGTGCGCGGCCGGTTGTGCCCGTGCGGTGGTGGCCGCGTGCCCTGCGCGGCCGGTTCCCTGTGCTGTGGTGGCCGCGTGTGGGGCGCGGACTCGCGTCCTCCGGGGGGGGGGGGGGGGGGGCTCAGCCGCGTGCTGTCATCCGAGTCGGGACGCCAGGCCCCCCGTGCATCGGACCTCGTCGCCTGCCGTGATCAGTAGGGCCTCCACGTCCGGGAGGGACTCCAGCCAGCGCAGGCCCTCGCGTGAGCCCATCGCGAAAGCGGCCGTCGCCCAGCAGTCCGCCCAGGTCAGCCGGGGGGCCACCACGGTCACGGCCACCAGGTCGGTGACCGCCGAACGGCCCGTCCTCGGGTCGACGATGTGGTCGCCGCGCTCCGCCGTGCCCGACGTCGCCACGGCCAGCTCGTCCGCGCCCGCCGCCGAGACCACCGCGGCCAGGCCGCCGGGGCGCAGCGGGTCGGCGACGCCCACCCGCCAGGCGCGGTGCTCCTCCGGCACGCCGAACATCTGGACGTCGCCGCCGCCGTTGACGCTGACGCCGGTCGCACCGGCCGCGCGCAGCCGGAGGGCGGCGCGCTCGGCCGCCCAGCCCTTGACGATCCCGGTGGGGTCCAGCCGCTTGCGGTAGTGCGTGCTGAACCAGCCGCCGCTCACCCGCTCCGCCTCGGCGCCCAGTTCGAGCACCTCGGCGATGTCCGGGTCGCACTCCTCCAGCTCCAGCTCCCCGCGCGCCAGCCGGGACACCTGGCTGTCCTCGCGGTAGGTGCTGAACAGCTCGTTCACCCGGTGCAGTCCGGCGATCGCCTCTTCGAGCGCCGCCTCGACCGCACCGGGCTCCCCGCCGCGGACGTCGAAGGAGAAGACGGTCCCCATGACCTCCTCCGCGTGCCGACGCACGGCGACGGGAGCATCTGCCGACTCGGCCACCCGCTCAGCCACCGGCCTGGTCCAGCGCCGACTGCAGCGACTGCTTGTAGCCGCCGCTGGTGTACGTCGCTCCGGACACCGAGTCGATCTTCGCGCTGCCCGCCGCCACCGCCTCCTGGTTGAGCTTGGGGATGGACAGGGCCGTCTTCTGGTCGCTGAGGCCGCCCTTGGGCGCCTGGACCGCCTCCGCCTTGGTGATCTTTCCGTTGGCGACCGTGATGCGGACCTGGACGGGGCCGTACTGGGTCTGGGCGACGGCGCCGGTGACGGTCTTCGCCTGGGCGGCACCCGAGGAACCCGAACCGCCGCCCTGGGAGGAACCGGCACTCTGCGACGGGCTCGCGCCGCTCTGAGAGGAACCGGCGCTCGCCTTCATCTTGTCGAGCGCCGACTGCAGCGACTGCTTGTAGCCGTTGCTCGTGTACGTCGCCCCCGACACCGAGTCGATCTGCGCACTCTGGGCCGCGACCGTCTCCTGGGTGAGCTTGGGGATGGACAGGGCGGTCTTCTGGTCGCTGGTGCCGCCCTTGGGCGCCTGGACGGCCTCCGCCTTGGTGATCTTTCCGTTGGCGACGGTCAGCCGGACCTGGACGTTGCCGTACTCCGTCTGGACCACACTGCCGTCGATCGTGCCGTTCCCGGTGGCCGAGCTGCCGCCCTGGGGCGACTCCTGGGCCCCCTGGGTCTGCTGCGGGGCCGCGCCCGCCGCCTGGGCGTTCGGGTCCGACGCCGGCTTCAGCGACAGCAGCAGCACGACACCCGAGACGGTGGCGGCGGTGGCCAGCACGACACGCCGGACGGGGTGACTCTTCTTCATCGTTCCGAGGCTCCTGAAGTCCCGTCGCTCACATCTCGAACGACTCGTGATGGATGCGGCGGGCGGGCACTCCCGCACCGCGCAGTGCTTCGTACACGGTCTGCGCGAACCCGGCCGGGCCGCACATGAACACGTCGTGCTCGTCGATGTCCGGCAGCTTCTGCCGCAGCCGCTCGGCCGAGATGTCCGGGCGCTCCCCGTCAGGGCTGTTGACGGCGTACATCAGACGGGCGCCGCGGTCGTCGGCGATGGCGGCGAGCTCGTCCCACAGGGCCAGATCCTGCGTGGTGTTGGCCCGGTACAGCAGGGTGATGTCGCCGGCCGCGCCGGGCAGCGTCTCGAACAGCGCCCGCATCGGCGTGATGCCGACGCCGCCGGCGACCAGCAGCACCTTGCCGCGGCTGCGCCGCTGCGCGGTCATCGCGCCGTACGGGCCCTCCGCCCACACCCGCGTGCCCGGGGTCAGTTCGCGCAGCCGGGCGCTGTGGTCGCCGATCGCCTTCACGGTGATCCGCAGCATGTCCGGGCGGGGCGCCGCCGACAGCGAGTACGGGTGCGAACTGAACCGCATGCCCGGAGCGAGGAACCGCCACCGGAAGAACTGCCCCGCCTCCGCGCCCATCCGGTGCAGCTTGCGCCCGCCGATCAGCACCGACACGATGCCCGGCGTCTCCTCGATGACCGCCTCGACGCGCATGCGGTGCCGCATGTTCAGCCGGATCGGGACGAGGACGCGGTACCAGACGACCAGCGCGGTGACCGATCCGTACAGCGCGTACCAGAAGGTCTTCGCGGTCGGCTCGACGGCGAAGTCGTTGCCGGTGGTGATCTGGTGCCAGAACGTCAGGAACACCGCGCCGTACGTCAGCAGGTGGACGTGGTACCAGGTGTCGTACCCCATGCGGCGGCGCACCGGGCCGATCGACGTCAGCCCGATGAGCACGAACAGTCCGGTGCCGATGCCGGCCTTGCCCATGTCCGGCAGCTGGTCGATGGAGTCGATCGTCTGCTGCACGATGTCGCCGAGCGTCTTGCCGGCCTGCAGCGCGTAGGCCCACATGGTGAGGAAGATGTGCGCCGCGATGAGGCTGAGCGTGTAGCGGCCGCTCATCGCGTGCCAACGGGCCACCCGGTCGGAGCCGACCCGCCGTTCCAGGGCGGGCACCCGGGCCATCTGCAGCACGACGAGTGCCATCAGGTAGCCGGCCAACAGACCGGTGATCCGGCCCGCGTTGAGGATCCTGCCGTTGTTGTCGGCGATGGACGGCGTGTTGTGCCACCACAGCCACAGCACCGCCGCGGCGCCCGCCCAGACGGCGAGCAGCAGGACGGTCGCCGGGGAACGGCGCGGGCGGATGCGGCGCATCGTCTGGCGGCGGGCGGCGCGGCCGCCTGCGAGCGTGGTGGTCACGATTCCTCCGGGGGCGGGGGCAAGGGGGTTGGCGTGGTCCCTTGGCCCTGAGATACGTGCCATGACGCCCGTGCGTTCAGCTGCTTGCCGAGTCGAGTGCCGACTGGAGTGACTGGCGGTAACCGTCGCTCGTGTAGGTGGCCCCAGAGACGGTGTCGATGTTCGCGCTCTGCGCCTGCAGCGCCTCGCTGCGCAGGCGGGGCAGGGCGTAGCTGTTGATCTCCTGGTCCCGTGGGTTGTCCGTCGGGTACTGAACGGCCGTCACCTCGGTGAGCTTGCCGCTCTTGAGGGTGATCTTGACCTGGACCGGACCCCAGCGGGTCTGGATCGTGTCGCCGGTGACGGTCTTCGTACCGGAAGTGCTCGACCCCCCGGAACTCGAACTCCCGGAACTGCTCGACCCGCCGGAGCTGCTCGACCCGCTCGACGCGCTCGAACTGCTGGAGGGCGCGGGTACCGCCAGGGCGGTCTCCGGCGAGGAATGCGGCTTCAGCGACAGCAGCATCACCATTCCGGAGACGGTGGCGGCGCTCGCCAGCACGATGCGGCGCAGCGGACGGTTCTTCTTCAGCGCGTGCACGGTTGGGGCCTCACAGCTCTCAGAATTCGAACGACTCGTGGTGGATGCGACGGTCCGGTACTCCGGCGGCGCGCAGTTCCTCGTACAGGTCCCGGGCGAAGCCGTGCGGGCCGCAGATGTACACGTCGTACGCGGCCAGGCCGGGGAAGGTGGAGCGCAGCGACTGCGCGGTCAGGTTCGGGCGCCTGCCGTCCGGCCCGTTGAGCGCGTACAGCACCTTCGCGCCGCGCCAGCGGGCGATGGCCTCCAGCTCCCCGCCCAGGGCGAGGTCCTCGGAGGTACGGGCCCGGTACAGCAGCGTGACGTCCCCGGGCAGCGTCTCGAACAGGGCCCGCATGGGCGTGATGCCGACACCGGCCGCGATCAGCAGGGACTTCGCCGAGGTCTGCCGGTCCGCGGTCATCGAGCCGTACGGGCCCTCCGCCCACACCCGGGTGCCGGGCCGCAGCAGCGACACGGCCGCGCTGTGGCCGCCGAGCGCCTTGACGGTGATCCGCAGCAGGTCCTGGCGGGGCGGTGCCGACAGCGAGTACGGCGTCGACGTCCAGCCCATGCCCTCGCCGAGGAACCGCCAGCGGAAGAACTGCCCCGCCTCGGCGCCCATCTCGTCCAGCCGCCGGCCGCGCATGACGACCGAGTACACGCCCGGCGCCTCGCGGTGCACCGACTCAACCCGCAGCCGGTGCCGCAGGTTCAGCCGTACCGGCGCGAGGATCCGGAACCACAGCACCAGGGCCGCGACACCCAGGTACAGCGCGTACCAGACGGCCGTCGCGACCGCGTGCCCGTTGAAGTCGTTGCCCAGGGCCAGCTGGTGGCCGAAGGCCAGGAAGACGGCGGCGTAGGTCAGCAGGTGGACGTAGTACCAGAACTCGTAGCTCAGCCGCCGGCGCGCGGCCCGGGCCGAGGTGATGCCGACCGCGAACAGGATGACCGTCCCGGCCGTGGCCTTGAGCATCTCCGGATAGTCCATGACCACGGTGACCGTCTCGTGCCACAGCGAGGCGCGGTCCTGTGCCGCGTACCCGAGGAGGATCAGCACGACGTGCGCGACCAGCAGGCAGATCGTGTAGCGGCCGGCCATCGCGTGCCAGCGGGCCACCCGGTCGGAGCCGACCCGCCGCTCCAGCAGCGGCACCCGCGCCATCAGACCGACGAGCACCGCGCAGGCGTAACCGCACAGCAGCCCGGCGATGCGCCCGGCGCCGGTCAGCCAGCCGGCCGTACCGACCACGGAACCGGTGTCCGCCCACCACAGGGCGACCACGGCCGCGGCCCCGGCCCACAGCAGCGCGAGCACGGCACCGGCGGGGGAGCGCGGCGCGGCTGGCGTCACGGCGGGGGCCGTCCGTCGGTCGTACACGGTGGTCATATGTGCGTCCTTTCGCCTTCTATGCGACGCAAGGGTGCCGTCGTAACTTCTCAGGACCCTCTGAAACGGGCTCCGCCGAGGCCACTCAGAGGAAACTCAGAGCTCCGTAAGAGACCCGCCGGGCCCGCGAGGGGCGATCCTGGTCAGGAGATGAACACCAGATCGGGCCGCCCCGCCCTCACCCGCCCCGACGGCACCCCGCTGCGCGTCCTCGTCGTCGACGACGACCCCGACCTCGCCGAAGTGCTCTCCGGCGCCCTGCGCTACGAGGGCTGGCAGGTCCGCACGGCCGGCGACGGGGCGGCCGCGCTCGCCGGGGCCCGCGAGCTGATGCCCGACGCCGTCGTCCTGGACGTGATGCTCCCCGACACCGACGGCTTCGCCGTGCTGCGCTCCCTGCACACCGTGAAGCCGGACGTCTGCGTGCTGTTCCTCACCGCCAGGGACGCCGTGGAGGACCGCATCGCCGGCATCACCGCGGGCGGCGACGACTACGTCACCAAGCCGTTCAGCCTGGAGGAGGTCGTCGCCCGGGTCCGCGGCCTGCTGCGCCGCGCCGGCATGGCCCGCCAGCTGGAGGAGGGCCCGCAGCTGATCGTCGGCGACCTGGTCATGGACGAGGACTCCCACGAGGTCACGCGCGCCGGCGAACTGATCGAGCTGTCGCCGACCGAGTTCGAGCTGCTCCGCTTCCTGATGCGCAACCCGCGCCGCGTCCTGAGCAAGACGCAGATCCTCGACCGCGTCTGGTCCTACGACTTCGGCGGCCGCGCCCATGTCGTCGAGCTGTACATCTCCTACCTGCGCAAGAAGGTCGACGCGGGCCGGGAACCGATGATCCACACGGTCCGCGGGGCCGGGTACGTGCTGAAGCCGGTGAGTCCATGAGGTTCCTGCGGCGCCTGCCGCGCCCGCGCACCCTCCGGGCCCGGCTCACCGTCGGACTGGTCGTCCTGCTCGCCGTCAGCTGCGCCGCGGTCGGCGTGGCGGCGGTGATCGAGCTGGACGGGTTCCTCGTCAGCAGGCTCGACCAGCAGCTGGCCCAGGCCGGCAGCCGCTTCCCGGAGAGCCTGGAGCACAAGGGGCTGCCGCCCGACGACCACGACGGCGACGAGCACGGCGACACCCGGCGGCAGACCACCGGCACGTACGGGGCCCGGCTGGTCGGCGACACCGTCACCAACTCGGCCGTCGTCCGCCCCGGCAGCGTCACCGACGTCCCCCTGACCACGGGGGACGGGCGGCAACTGGCCGCCGTCCCGGTAGACGGCCGGGCCCACAGCGTCGAGCTGTCCGCGCTGGACTCCTACCGGGTGAAGGCATCCCGGGGCATCGACGGCGACGTCCTGATCACCGGTCTGCCCCTGGAACCGGTGGAGGCCGCCGTCCACCGGCTGATCCTGGTCGCCGCCGTCGTCTTCGGCCTGGCCCTCACCGTCACCGGCGTGGCCGGGGCACTGTGGGTGCGCTGGTCGCTGCGGCCGCTGAGCCGGGTCGCGGCGACGGCCACCCGGGTCAGCGAACTCCCCTTGGCCAGCGGCGAGGTGGCCCTGCCGCCACGCGCCCCCGAGTCGGACCCGCGCAGCGAGGTGGGCCGGGTCGCCGGGGCCTTCAACCGCATGCTGGGCCATGTCGAGGACGCGCTGACCAAGCGGCACGCCAGCGAGGAGCGGCTGCGCAGCTTCGCCGCCGACGCCAGCCACGAGCTGCGCACTCCGGTCGCCTCGGTCCGCGGCCACGCGGAACTCGCCCTGCTGCACCCGGGCCCGGTGCCGCCGAAGGTCACCCGGGCCCTCGAACGCATCGCCGCCGAGTCCGGCCGCATGGGCGAGATGGTCGACGAGATGCTGCTCCTGGCGCGTCTGGACGCGGGCCGGCCGCTGGAACGCCGTCCCGTCGACCTGACCATGCTGGTCCTGGACGCCGTCACCGACGCCCGGGCCGCCGGCCCCGACCACCGCTGGTCACTGGACCTGCCGGAGGAACCGGTCACGGTGGACGGCGACGCCCACCGGCTCCAGCAGGTGCTGGCCAACCTGTTGACCAACGCGCGCGTGCACACCCCCGTCGGCACCAAGGTCACGGTGTCCCTGGAGACGGAGGGCGGATCCGTCCTGCTGAAGGTCCACGACGACGGGCCCGGCGTGCCCAAGGACGTCCAGCCCACGATCTTCGAACGCTTCACCCGTGCCGAACACCGCCGCCGCTCGGACGCCCCCGGCGGCGGCGCGGGGCTCGGCCTGTCGATCGTCGCGGCGGTGGCGGAGGCGCACGGCGGAAGCGTGGAGCTGGAGAGCCGGCCCGGATCGACGACGTTCACCGTGCGGCTCAGCGGCGCGTGACGGCCCTGCTCGGGCCGGGTGCGGTGCTCAGGCCGGGTGCGGTGCCCGGGCCGGGGTGGGCGGGAGGGGCAACGGCAGCCCGGGCAGCCCGTCCAGGCTGGTGGCGATGTGTTCCTTCTTGGTGAAGTACTCGCCGAGTGAGGCGTCGTCCTCGCGTGCGAACCGCCTGCCGTGCAGATCGCGGTCCTCGTCGTACGTCATGAACGGCACCGCGTACCCGCAGGTGTCGCGGACGAGTTCGGCGGTGACGACGATGATGGCGCGCAGCCCGTGCGCGGCCGGGTCGATGTCGGGGAAACGGGTGAGGAGTCCGGCGAAACGGGGATCGTCACGGAAGACCGGCTCGCCGCGCCCGTGCACCCGCACGATGTTCGGCGGTCCCTGGAAGGCGCACCACATGAGGGTGATCCGCCCGTTCTCCCGCAGATGGGCGATCGTCTCGGCGTTGGAGCCGGCGAAGTCCAGGTAGGCCACGGTGAGTTCGTCGAGCACCGCGAAGGAGCCCTTGAGCCCCTTGGGGGACAGGTTGATCGTGCCGTCGCCGGAGAGCGGCGCGGTCGCGGTGAAGAAGAGGGGCTGCTCCTCGATGAACGTGCGCAGCCTGCCGTCTATGCGCTCATAAGTCTTTCCCACACCTGCCGATTATGGGCGCAAGTCTTTCGCCTGTCTAAGGAATTGCCGGGTCCGGATGCCGTGGGCTCTCCGGACCCTGCCGCGGCCGCCCCGGCCGGCGCTGGATCGGGGCGGCCACAGCGCCTGTACGTCACTTGGTGAGCGTGCAGGCGGCCAGGGAGTCCAGGCCGGTCGGCTTCGTCGACGTACGGCCGATGGAGATCGCGATGCGGTCGATGGTCGACTTCCGCTTGTCCGCGAGCGGGCCGAGGATGGCGTTGTTGACGAAGTTCGGGCCGCCCTGGCCGACCGTGGACTGCAGGCGCTTGTTGGCCTCGTCGATCTGGGTCTGCAGCAGGGTGAGGTTGCGGGTGACCTCGGCCTGGGCGGAGGCGGGGATCGCGGGCAGCTTAGAGGCCACGTCCGGGCACGTGATCGTGCCGGCGGCCGCGGCGTTGGCGTTGCCTCCGGCGTTGGCGTTGCCCCCGTTCGCGTTGCCTCCGGCGTTGGCGTTGTTGTTGCCTCCGCCGTTGGCGTTGCTGTTGCCCGCGTTGCCGTTGGCGTTGCCCGCGTTGCCGGTGTTGGCGCCCTTCCCGCCGGCGGCGTTCAGGGCGCACGGCGCGAGGGCGTCCAGGCCGGTCGGCTTGGCCGCCGTACGGCCGATGGCCGTGGCGATGCGGTTGACCGTGGCCACGCGCTTGTCCTTGAGCGGGCCGAGGATGGCGTTGTTGACGAAGTTGGGGCCGCCCTGGCCGACGGTGGACTGCAGGCGCTTGTTGGCCTCGTCGATCTGGGTCTGCAGCAGGGTGAGGTTGCGGGTGACCTCGGCCTGGGCGGAGGCGGGGATCGCGGGCAGCTTCGAGGCCACGTCCGGGCACGTGATCGTGCCGGGCGAGGCCGCCAGGGTCCGCGCGTCGGTGCCGCTGCCCTTGGACGGCGTCCCGGCGAGGGCCGTACCGGCGATGATCGCGCCGGACAGCGCCACTGCGGCGGCGCCGCCGAGGATGACGACGCGACGCTTGTTGTACTTCGGAAGAGCCCTGGACATGCGGCTGCCTCACTAGGGTCTCGGGTGACAGGTGTGTCACTGCTGTGTGGCTGGTGTGTACAAACGCGGCGCCTGCGTTCGGCGTGAGGTACGTGAAAGCGGTTGCGGGCGTTCAATCACCTCTCAGATTGACGAATCATGCAGAGGTCTGCATACTCATGCATGACGGTTCGGCCTCTTCCCTAGGAGCAACGCAAGTGAGCAGCAACAGCGGTGACGTCCGGCTCTGGGGCGGCCGGTTCGCCGACGGTCCCGCCGAGGCCCTGGCGAAGCTGTCCGCGTCCGTCCACTTCGATTGGCGCCTCGCGCCGTACGACATCGCCGGTTCGCGCGCCCACGCGCGCGTGCTGCACAAGGCCGGGCTGCTGACCGGGGACGAGCTCCAGCGCATGATCGCCGGGCTCGACCAGCTGGAGGCCGACGTCGCTGCCGGCTCCTTCGTCGGCACCATCGCCGACGAGGACGTGCACACCGCCCTGGAGCGTGGCCTGCTGGAGCGTCTCGGGCCGGACCTCGGCGGCAAGCTGCGCGCCGGCCGCTCCCGCAACGACCAGGTCGCGACCCTCTTCCGGATGTACCTGCGCGACCACGCCCGCACGATCGGCGGACTGATCGCCGAACTTCAGGACGCCCTGATCGGCCTGGCGGAGGCCCACCCGGACGTCGCGATGCCGGGCCGTACGCACCTGCAGCACGCCCAGCCGGTCCTGTTCGCCCACCACGTCCTGGCTCACGTGCAGTCGCTGTCCCGGGACGCCGAGCGGCTGCGCCAGTGGGACGAGCGCTCGGCGGTGTCGCCGTACGGCTCGGGCGCCCTGGCGGGCTCCTCCCTCGGCCTGGACCCGGAGGCGGTGGCCAAGGACCTCGGCTTCGAGCACGGCAGCGTCGGCAACTCCATCGACGGCACGGCGTCCCGCGACTTCGTCGCCGAGTTCGCCTTCATCACGGCGATGATCGGCGTGAACCTCTCCCGCATCGCCGAGGAGGTCATCATCTGGAACACGAAGGAGTTCTCCTTCGTGACCCTGCACGACGCGTTCTCCACGGGCTCGTCGATCATGCCGCAGAAGAAGAACCCCGACATCGCGGAGCTGGCGCGCGGCAAGAGCGGCCGCCTGATCGGCAACCTGACCGGCCTGATGGCCACCCTCAAGGCCCTGCCGCTCGCCTACAACCGCGACCTGCAGGAGGACAAGGAGCCGGTCTTCGACTCCATCGACCAGCTGGAAGTCCTGCTGCCGGCCTTCACCGGCATGATGGCGACGCTCACCGTCCACCGCGAGCGCATGGAGGAACTGGCCCCCGCCGGCTTCTCCCTGGCCACCGACATCGCCGAGTGGCTGGTCAAGCAGGGCGTCCCCTTCCGCGTCGCCCACGAGGTCGCCGGCGAGTGCGTGAAGGCCGCCGAGGCCGAGGGCAAGGAACTGGACGAGCTGACGGACGAGCAGTTCGCCAAGATCTCCGCCCACCTGACCCCGGAGGTCCGTACGGTCCTCAACGTCCCGGGCGCCCTCGCCTCCCGCAACGGCCGAGGCGGCACGGCGCCCAGCGCGGTCGCCGTCCAACTGGCGGAGGTCAAGGAGAACGTGGCGGCCCAGCACACCTGGGCAACGGCCCGGCAGCAGGCCTGAAGGGGCGCGGGGCTGTGTCGATGTGCGGCTCCGCCGCGTGGGCGCGACAAGCCACAACGAACCAGCACTGGCCGACGCACCGCACCCACCGAGCTCTGATGCTCTGATACGAAGGCCCGCGGGCTACGTTGGTCGGGAACCGAACCGGACCCGACCCACGGAGCCCGCGATGCCCTTCGCCCGACTGGCCGCCGCAACCACCCCCACCTGCCACATCGGACTGGGCCTCGCCGCGGTCGGCCGCCCCGGCTACATCAACCTCGGCCGGGACGAGGACCTCGGAGAGCACCGCTCGGTCGAAGCCCTGCGCGCCCGCACCCATGAACTCCTCGACGCCGCCTACGTGCAGGGCGTCCGCTATTTCGACGCGGCCCGCTCCTACGGCCGTTCGGAGGAGTTCCTCGCCGAATGGCTCAACGCCCGGCCGAGCTTCGACGACATCGTCGTCGGCAGCAAGTGGGGCTACACCTACACCGCCGACTGGACCACGGACGCCGAGACGCACGAGGTCAAGGACCACGGCCTCCGGACCTACCAACGTCAGCGCGCCGAGACCGCCGCGCTGCTCGGCGACCGCCTCGACCTCTACCAGATCCACTCGGTGACCCCGGACAGCCCCGCCCTCACCGACAAGGAACTCCACGCCGAACTGGCCCGGGCCGCCGTGCAGGGCCTGACCATCGGTTTCTCCACGAGCGGCCCGGCCCAGGCGGACGCGATCCGCGCCGCCCTCGCCGTGACGGTCGACGGCGAACCCCTCTTCCGTACCGTCCAGTCGACGTACAACGCCCTGGAGACCTCGGCCGGCCCCGCCCTCGCCGAGGCGCACGACGCCGGCCTCACGGTCATCGTCAAGGAGGGCATGGCCAACGGCCGGCTCGCGGCCCCGCACGCCCCCGCAGCCCTGAAGGCCGTGGCGGAGGAGACCTCTCTGGGCTGCGACGCCGTCGCCCTCGCCCTGATCCTCCGGCAGCCCTGGGCCGGTGTCGTCCTCTCCGGTGCCGCGACCCTCACCCAGCTCTCCTCCAACCTGCACGCGGCCGCGGTGGATCTCGACGAGGACCAGCTGGCCCGCCTGGCAGCGCTCGCCGAGGAGCCGCGGGCCTACTGGGAGAAGCGCAACAGCCTGCCCTGGCACTGAGAGAACCGCCGCGAACCACCCGTAGGTGAGTCGCGCATGCGTCGCATGAGACATGAATGTCTCACATGGGCTATGGTTGTCTCATGTCTGTCGACCGTGACCACGTCCTCCGCTCCGCAGCGGCCCTGCTGACCCGCAAGTCCACCGCGACGATGGACGAGGTCGCCAAGGCCGCCGGGATCAGCCGCGCCACCCTGCACCGCCACTTCGCGGGCCGCGACGCGCTCGTACGGGCGCTGGAGTCGCTCGGCATCGCGGAGTGCGAGGCGGCGCTGGACACGGCCGCCCTGGACGAGGGCCCCGCGCCCGAGGCCCTACGGCGGCTCATCCGGACGCTGGAGCCGTCGGCCGCCCTGCTCGCCTTCCTCTACACCGAGAACCAGCTGTTCGAGGGCGAGGAGCAGAACACGGGCTGGACCAGGATCGACGACCGCATCGCGGACCTGTTCCGGCGCGGGCAGGCGGCCGGCGAGTTCCGCATCGACCTCACCCCGGCCTGGCTCACCGAGGCGCTGTACGGCCTGCTGGCCTCCGGCGCCTGGGCGGTGACCGAGGGCCGCGTGGCCCGCAAGGACTTCACCCACATGATCGCCGAGCTGCTGCTCGGCGGCGCACTGCGCCAGGACACACCACGAAGGAAGGAATCATGACCAGCACCCTGCAGCCGGCGACCACGACCGAGGCGGTGAAGCGCCCGGGCCGCTGGGCCGCGCTCGCCGTCCTCGTCCTCGCCGTGCTGCTGGTGGCCGTCGACGCGACCGTCCTCGGTCTCGCGACCCCCTACATCAGCGAGGACCTCAACCCCTCCGGCACCCAGCTCCTGTGGATCGGCGACGTCTACTCCTTCGTCATCGCCGGTCTGCTCGTCTCCATGGGCAGCCTCGGCGACCGCATCGGCCGCAAGCGCGTCCTGCTCGGCGGTGCCACGGCGTTCGGCGCGATATCGGTCCTCAACGCCTACGCGTCGACACCGGAGTTGATGATCCTGGCCCGCGCCCTGCTCGGCGTCGCGGGCGCGACCCTCATGCCGGCCACCCTGGCCCTGATCCGCAACATCTTCCACGACCCGCGCGAGCGCAGCCTCGCCATCGGCATCTGGGGAGCGACGGCCTCCGCGGGCACGGCGGTCGGCCCCATCGTGGGCGGCTTCCTGCTGGAACACTTCTGGTGGGGCTCGGTCTTCCTGATCAACCTGCCCGTGATGGCGGTCCTCGTCGTCGTCGGCATCCGCACCCTTCCCGAGTCCCGCAACCCGAACCCGGGCCCCTGGGACCTGACCAGCGTCGCGCTGTCCCTGGTCGGCGTGATCGGCGTCGTCTACGCGGTGAAGGAAGCGGCCACCGACGGCCTCGCCTGGCTCCCGCTCGCCGTCGGTGCCCTCGGCGCGGCGGCCCTGACCTGGTTCGTACGCCGCCAACTCACGCTTCCGGCACCGCTGTTGGACATGCGCCTGTTCCGCAACCGCGGCTTCAGCGCCGCGGTCCTGGCCGACCTGCTGACCATCCTCGGCCTGTCCGGCCTGGTGTTCTTCCTCTCCCAGTACCTGCAACTGGTGCAGGGCAGGGGACCGTTGGAGGCGGGTCTCGCCGAACTGCCCGCCGCGGTGGGCGCGGTGGCGGCGGGTCTCGTCGCCGGGCGCGTGGCCCGCCGGTTCTCCGTACGCGCCGTCGTCGCGGGCGGCCTGGCGGCCGTGGGCCTGGCCCTGGCCGCGCTGACGGTCCTCGACCGGTCGACGGGCTACGGCCTCCTCGGCGCCGCCCTGCTGGTGGTGGGCGTGGGCGCGGGCTTCTCCTTCACGGTCACCGCGGACGTCATCCTCTCCTCGGTGCCCAAGGAGCAGGCGGGCGCGGCCTCGGCCGTGTCGGAAACGGCGTACGAACTGGGCGCGGCCCTGGGCATCGCACTGCTCGGCACGATCGTCACGGGTGTCTACCGGGGCTTCAGCGCTCCGACGGGGACTCCGTCCGGGGCACATGAATCCCTGGGCGGCGCGGTCGAGGCAGCGGCCGGGATGCCGACGGCAGCGGGCCGGGAACTGCTGTCCTCAGCCCGCGAGTCCTTCGTCGACGGCCTGTCGATCGCTTCGGGCGTGGGAGCCGGCGTCCTCCTGGCGACAGCGGCCGCAGCATGGTTCATGCTTCGAGGCCAACGCCTGGAGACCCACCCCTGAGGGGCGCGGGGAACCGCGCACAGCACCCTCGCCCAGGGCACAGGAGTCGGCAACCGACCCGTCGGCCACCCGGGGGCGCGGGGAACCGCGCACAGCACCCTCGCCCAGGGCACAGGAGTCGCAACCGACCCGTCGGCCACCCAGGGGCGCGAGGAACCGCGCACAGCACCCTCACCCACAGCACTGTTCAGTCCAACAGCACCGTCAGTCCAACCGAACCGTCGGAGACCTACGCCGCCTTCGCCTTCGTGGCGTACATGTCCACGTACTCCTGCCCGGACAGCCGCATGACCTCCGCCATCACGGAGTCCGTCACGGCCCGCAGCACGTACCGGTCCCGGTCCATCCCCTCGTACCGGGAGAACTCCATGGCCTCGCCGAAACGGACCGTCACCTTCGCGGGGCGCGGCATCCCCGCGCCGCCCGGCTGGATCTTGTCCGTGCCGATCATGGCGAACGGGACGACGGGCGCGCCGGTCATCAGCGTCAGCCGCGCGATGCCGGTGCGCCCCCGGTACAGCCGGCCGTCGGGGGAGCGGGTGCCCTCGGGGTAGATGCCGAAGACCCGGCCCTCCTCCAGGATCCGGCGGCCCGTCATCAGCGCGGCCACGCCGCCCTTGCCGCCGTCCCGGTCGACCGGGATCATGCCGACGCCGGTGAAGAACCACGCCATGAGCCGGCCCTTGAGGCCCTTGCCGGTGACGTACTCGTCCTTGCCGATGAAGAACACCTGCCGGTCGCACACGAGCGGAAGGATCATCGAGTCGATGAAGGTGACGTGATTGCCCGCCAGGATGACGGGACCGTCCCCGGGGATGTTCTCCACGCCCTCCACCCGTGGGCGGAACATCAGGCGCATGATCGGTCCGAGCACTGCCTTGATGAGCGCGAAGCGGGACAACGGGCCCTCCGATGTCAAGGGTTTCGATATGAGTCTGTGCAGGTGAGGACGATACTCCCGGGCCCGGGGGTCGCGCACATCGGGTTCACCGAGGTCTTACGCAGTGTTGACACGCGTTTACCTGCGGTGACGCCCTGTCACCCGCCGGTAACCGGCGCGGAACCTGTGACGCATGTCGCGTACACCGCATGAGTGGGACCGGCACCTCGTCAGATCTCCTTGCCCGTACGACATCGGGCGTCACCCGCGTGTTCCGGCCACGGTCTCCCGCACGTCATGTCCACGCACCTACGATCGGCCCGCATCCAGGAGCCCACGTCAGGGGAGGCGTTCATGGGAACGCAGGAGAACGATCAGGCAGGCGGCACCGGGCGACGGGCGCTTCTCGGCGCGGCGGTGCTGGGCGCCGGCGGAGCCGTACTCGGCGTGGTGGGGACCGCGAGAGCCGCCGAGGCACGGCACGGGGGCGGGCTGGGCAGCCTGCCCAGGCCGACGATCATCGGCCACCGTGGCACCGCCGGCTACCGACCGGAGCACACCTTCGGCTCGTACGACCTGGCCCTCGACATGGGCGCCGACATCGTCGAGGCCGGCGACCTCTGTCCGACCAAGGACGGTCATCTGGTCTGCCGGCACGAGCCGGAGATCGGCGGCACGACCGACGTCGCCGACCACCCCGAGTTCGCCGGCCGCAGGACCACCAAGGTGCTGGACGGCGTCTCCACCACCGGCTGGTTCACCGAGGACTTCACCCTCGCCGAGCTCAAGACGCTGCGCGCGATCGAGCGCATCCCGGCCAACCGCCCGCACAACACGCTCTACAACGGCCGCTGGGAGATCCCCACCTTCGACGAAGTCCTGCGGTGGCAGGACGAGCAGACCCGCAGGCGCGGCAAGCAGGTGTGGATCTACCCCGAGACCAAGCACCCCACCTACTTCCGCAAGCTGGGCCTGGGCCTCGAGGAACGCGTCGCCAAGCTGCTGCACAAGCACGGCAAGGACAGGCGGAACTCGCCGGTCGTCCTGCAGTCCTTCGAGCCCACCAGCATCCAGCGGCTGAACAAGCTCGTCGACAACCCCCTCGTCGTCCTGCTGTCCGGCGCGACCACCCGCCCCTGGGACTTCGTCGAGTCGGGCGACCCGCGCACCGTCGCCGACCTGATCACCCCCAAGGGCCTCAGGGAGATCGCCGGCTACGCGCAGGGCATCGGCCCGACCCTCGACCTGGTCATCACCAAGAAGGCGGACGGCAGCCTCGACAAGGAGACCACCCTCGTCTCCGACGCGCACAAGGTCGGCCTGATCCTGCACCCGTACACCATGCGCAACGAGAACCCCTTCCTGCCGGCGGAGTACCGCAGGGGCACGGACGCGGACGGCTACGGCGACGCCTTCGGCGCCTTCAAGCGGTACTTCGCCACCGGCATCGACGGCGTCTTCACCGACAACGCCGACACGGGCCTGCTCGCCCGCGCCGACTTCGTCAACGGCTGACGGCCGCACCCCGGTTGGGGTGAACGGCAGGCCGCCCGGGCAACCCGGCACCCGGGCGGCCGCGTCGTGCCGCATATGACGCACGACCTGCTCACCGCCCTGCGCCCGCTGCTCACCGCCGAGGCCTCGGCCGAGGCGCCCGCCTCCGGGGCGGAACCGGCCGACCTGGAGCAGGCGGTCTGGCTCCGCCTGCTGGAACGCCTCGACACGCACGGCGCGCCCCTCGACCCGCCGGGCTGGCTGCGCCGCGCCGTCCGCTCCGAGGCCCGCCGCAGCCGCCGTACGACCCGTCACGAACGGCCCTACGGCGCCGAGCCCGCCGACGACACCGAGCGGGACCCGGCCGACCTCGCCCTCGCCGCCGCCCGCCGCCGGGCCCTGCGCGAGGCGGCCCGCCGGCTGCCCGGCCGCTGCCCCGGTCTGATCGAGGCCCTGCTCTCCCCGAAAGACCTGACATACAGGGAAATCGCGGGGGAGTTGGGTATGTCACAGGGCAGTCTGGGTCCGGAACGCTCCAGATGCCTGGGATGTCTTCGCCGTTTGCTCACATCGGAGGTTGCGGCGCGCGAAGGGCGGGGATAGGAGTGAGGGACAACGTGGCGATCAGGTGAGCGGGAGGCGTGCGCACATGGGCATGAGCGTGACCATCTCGGTGGCGACCGAGCAGGACACAGAGCAGATCTTCAAGCTCCAGTACCTGTGCTTCCAGAGCGAGGCGGCGCTGTACGGCAACTACCGCATCGACCCGCTCGTCCAGTCCCTGGAATCGGTCCGCCAGGAGGTGGCCGCCGACTGCGTCTTCGTGGCGCGGCTCGGCGAGGAGGTCGTCGGCTCGGTCCGCGGCCGTGTCACCGAGGACGGCTCGGCCTCCATCGGCAAGCTCTGCGTCCACCCCCGCCTGCAGGGTCACGGCATCGGCGCGCGGCTGCTGCGCGCGGCCGAGACGGCCCTGGTGGAGGAGCGCGGCGCGAAGAAGTTCCGCCTGTTCACGGGCCACCGCAGCGAGGGCAACCTGCGTCTGTACCGCCGCGTCGGCTACGAGACGGTGGGCACGTCGCAGGGCACCGACGGGGTACCGATGATCATCCTGGAGAAGCCGGCGGAGGCCTACGTCACTACCGCGTGATCGTGCGGTTCCTGCGGAGCCAGTACAGGGCGGACAGCGGCAGCAGCACCGGGATGAAGACGTAGCCCATGCCGTAGTCCGACCAGACCGTGGCGTCCGGGAAGGCCGAGGGGTCCACCAGGGTCCAGGTGCCGACGATCAGCACGCCCGCGAGTTCGGCGGCGCAGCACACCTGCGCCGCCTTGCGGGCCCTCTCGCCACCGCGTACCAGCGTGTACGTGATGAACCCGTACACCACGCCCGCGACGGCCGACAGCGAGTAGGCGAGCGGCGCCCGGTCGAACTCGGTCGCGATCTGGTAGACCGAGCGCGAGACCGCGCCGACGACCATCACGCCGTAGAACCAGACGAGCAGCATGCCGGGCCCGCTGATGAGCCGCTTCGGCTTGTCTTCCACGGCGGTCAACTCACCCTCCCCAGATGTCATAGAGCCGCACCTCGAGCACGGCCAGCACCACGCCGCCGGCGGCGACCGTCACCGAGCCCCAGCGCGTCCGCTCCGCCAGCGACATGAACCCCGCCACGGGGACGCAGGCGAGGGCGCCGATCAGATACGCCACGAAGATCGTCGTTCCCTGCTCCGGCTTCTCGCCCCGCGCCAGCTGCACGATCCCGATCACCAGCTGGACCAGGGCCAGCACCGACACCACGGCCATCCCGATGAAGTGCCAGTCCTTGGTGGGCTGGTCGCGGTAGGCCGCCCACCCGCACCAGGCGGCGAGCAGCAGCGCGGCGACACCGGTCACCAGCGTCAGGGCATCAAGCATGTCGTGACCTTATTACGGCCGAAACCGGCCGTCGCCGCCGACCCCGTCGTACGCCGTAGGGTCCAGACCATGACGATCCACGCGCACGCCCTCCTGTTCGACAACGACGGCACCCTCGTCTCCTCCCTCGCCTCCGTGGACCGCTGCTGGACGCGGTGGGCCGGGAGTACGGCCTCACCGCCGAGGAGTTCGGCCGCGTCGAGCTGCACGGACGCACGGCCGTGGAGATAGCCGCCGACCTGCTGCCCGCCGAGTTGGTCCCGGAGGCGGTCGCGCGGATCGAGCTGCTGGAAGTGGAGGACGTCCCCCACGGAGGCGTCCAGCTGCTGCCCGGGACGGCCGACTTCCTGGCCTCGCTGCCCTCCCCCACGCTCGGCTTCGCTCGCGCGGGGGGACCCCCATCCGCTGGGCCGTCGTCACCTCCGCCACCCGGCGCCTGGCCGAGGCCCGCCTCGACGCCGTCGGCATCCTGCCCAAGACGCTGGTCGCCGCCGACGACGTCACCCGCGGCAAGCCCGACGCCGAGCCCTACCTCCTCGCCGCCCGGCAGCTGGGCGTCGACCCGGCCGGCTGCGTCGTCTTCGAGGACGCCCCGGCGGGGCTCGCGGCCGGCCGCGCCGCCGGAATGACCACCGTGGCGTTGGCCACAACCCACCGGGCCCACGAGCTCGACGCCGACCTCGTGGTCGAGAACCTGTCGGCCTTGTCCGCACTGGTCACCGGCCGGGGAGTGGAGATCTCCGTCCGCGCCTGACACCTGTCCACCGCCGTCCACGATGTGGGACGGCGGTTCTTGGTCATCTCGATACGTCTGATTTACTGACCACATGACCACGACGAGCTGCCGCACCCTTGCGACCGAGGCGACCATGACGCCCGGTGCTCGTTGTATGTGTCGAATGTGCGCCTTCTAGAGGGCCCCGCCTGGGAGTGCCCCCGCTCGAGCGAAGCCGAGAGTGGGGGAGCCCCGAAGCAGCCGCCGCGGCATGTCCGTACGCGCTGAACGCCGTACGACACCCGGCCCCCGCGCATGAACCCTTCCTCCCGTACCGGGGCACACCCACGCCCGTGTACGGACTCGACAGTGACGGAAAACCCCTGTGATCACGACATCGGGCCTGACCAAGGTCTACCGCTCGCGCGGTCGTGAGGTCACCGCCCTGGACGGCGTCGACCTGCACGTCCGCGAAGGCGAGGTGTACGGCGTCATCGGCCAGTCCGGCGCCGGCAAGTCCTCGCTCATCCGCTGCGTCAACCTGCTGGAGCGTCCGACGTCCGGGACGGTCACCGTCGCCGGGCAGGACCTCACCGCCCTCGCCGGCCGCGGCCCCCGCGCCGGCCGGGAACTGCGGCGGGCGCGCAGCCGTATCGGCATGGTCTTCCAGCACTTCAACCTGCTGTCCTCGCGCACCGTCCAGGACAACGTCGAACTGCCGCTGGAGATCCTCGGCAAGTCCGGCAGGGAGCGCTCGCGCAAGGCGCTTGAGCTGCTGGACCTCGTCGGGCTCGCCGACAAGGCGCGGGCCTACCCCGCCCAGCTCTCCGGCGGCCAGAAGCAGCGCGTCGGCATTGCCCGCGCCCTGGCCGGCGACCCCGAGGTGCTGCTCTCCGACGAGGCCACCAGCGCCCTCGACCCGGAGACCACCCGCTCGATCCTGACGCTGCTGCGCGACCTGAACCGGCAGTTGGGCCTCACGGTCCTGCTCATCACCCACGAGATGGACGTAGTGAAGTCGGTCTGCGACTCGGCCGCCCTGATGGAGAACGGCCGCGTCGTCGAGTCCGGCACGGTGAGCGAACTGCTCGCCACCCCGGGCTCCGAGCTGGCCTCGGCCCTCTTCCCGCTCGGCGGCGAGGCCTCCGGCGAGGACCGGACCGTCGTCGACGTCACCTTCCAGGGCGAGGCCGCCACCCAGCCGGTCATCTCCCAGCTCTCCCGCACCTACAACATCGACATATCGATCCTCGGCGCCGCCATCGACACCGTCGGCGGCCTCCAGGTCGGCCGGATGCGCATCGAACTGCCCGGCCGCTACGAGGACAACGTGGTGCCGGTCGGCTTCCTGCGCGAACAGGGACTGCAGATCGACGTCGTCGGTGAGAGCCGGCCGGTGAAGGAAGGTGCCAAGTGACCTGGTCCGAGATGCAGCCCCTGCTGTCCCAGGCGTGTTGGGACACCCTGTACATGGTCGGCTGGTCCACACTCATCGCCGTCGTCGGCGGACTCCCGCTCGGCATCCTGCTCGTCCTGACCGACCGGGGCGGGCTGCTGCAGAACATCGTGGCCAACAAGGTCATCGGACAGGTCGTGAACATCGCCCGCTCGATGCCGTTCATCATCCTGATGGTCGCGCTGATGACCTTCACCCGCTCGATCACCGGCACCACCATCGGCCGCGAGGCCGCCATCGTGCCCCTGGCCATCGGCGCCATCCCGTTCTTCGCGCGCCTCGTCGAGACGGCTGTCCGCGAAGTGGACGGCGGGCTCGTCGAGGCCGTGCAGTCGATGGGCGGCAACACCTGGACCATCGTGCGCAAGGTCCTCGTACCGGAGGCGCTGCCCTCGCTGATCGCCAGCACCACCACCACGATCGTCGCCCTCATCGGCTACTCCGCCATGGCCGGCACGGTCGGCGCCGGCGGACTGGGCGACATCGCCATCCGCTACGGCTACCAGCGCTTCGAGACCGAGCTGATGTGGATCACCGTGGCGATCCTCGCCGTGGTCATCTCGCTCATCCAGTTCGCCGGCGACTTCGCCGCCCGTTCGCTGCACCGCCGTGGCGGCCGCTCCGGCCCGGCGCCGAAGCTGCGGCTGCTCAAGGCCGCGGAGCCCGCGTCGGCCGACGTCGGCAAGGTCGCCTAACCGCCCTCAGATCTTCCCGCCCACCAACCGCGGGATCGCTGCACCCATAAGGAAAGGCACTTTTCGTGCGTAACACCGCAAAGCTCAGCACCGCCGTCCTCGCCGCCGGAGCCCTCACCTTCGGGCTCACCGCCTGCGGCTCGGGCAACGACTCGGCCTCCTCCGACTACAGCGGACCGCTGGTCGTCGCCGCGAGCCCGACCCCGCACGCCGAGATCCTGAACTTCGTCGAGAAGAACCTCGCCAAGAAGGCAGGACTCGACCTGCAGGTCAAGGAGTTCCAGGACTACATCGTCCCGAACACCGCCACCGAGGACGGCTCGGTCGACGCCAACTACTTCCAGAACCAGCCCTACCTCGACGACTTCAACAACAAGCGCGGCACCCACATCGTGCCCGTCGTCACGGTGCACCTGGAGCCGCTCGGCCTGTACTCCCACAAGGTCGACAAGGTGGAGGCGCTGAAGAGCGGCGCGACCGTCGCCGTCCCGAACGACGCCGTGAACGAGGCGCGCGCACTGAAGCTGCTCGCGGCCAACGGCCTCATCACGCTCAAGGCCGGCGCGGGCAGCGAGGCGACCCCGCAGGACATCACCAAGAACCCCAGGAACCTCAAGTTCAAGGAGGTCGAGGCGGCCCAGACCGCGCGCTCCCTGGACGACGTGGACGCGGCCGTCGTCAACGGCAACTACGCCATCTCCGCGGGCATCAAGCCCGCCAAGGAGGCGCTCGTCCTGGAGTCCGCGAAGAACAGCCCGTACGGCAACTTCCTCGCGGTGAAGAAGGGCAACGAGAAGGACCCGCGGGTCAAGAAGCTGGCCAAGCTGCTCACCTCGCCCGAGGTGAAGAAGTTCATCGAGGACAAGTACCAGGGCTCCGTCATCCCCTCCTTCTGAGCCTCTTTCCGAGCCGCACCGATCGGTGCGGCTCGGCACGTATACGGCGTATCGCCACGCACGGGGTCTACTCGCTCACTGCGAGTGGACCCCGTGGTGCGGTCCGGCGGGTCCATGCTGCATGCTGGGCAGTTCAGCAGGACTTGAAGGTTTCCGAAGGTTACGGAGCGGCGCATGAGTGGCACCTTCCCCAACATCTCCATCAGCACGGAGCGGTTGGTGCTGCGACCCCTCGACGAGGACGACGTGCCCGCCCTGGCCGAGATGATGAACGACGAGCAGGTGGGCGCCTGGACGAGCGTCCCCCAGCCCTACACCGAGGAACTGGCCCGCGTCTGGATCACCGAGCGGGCGCCCGCCGAGCGGGAGGCGGGACGCGGACTCACCTTCGCCGTCACGGAGTTCCTCACCCAGCGCCTGGTCGGCGTCGTCCAACTCGCCAGGACCAACTGGCACATCCGCTCCACCGAGCTGTCGTACATCATCGCCCCCTGGGCGCGCGGCGAGGGCTACGCCTCCGAGGCCGCGCTCGCCACCGCCCAATGGCTGCTCGGCGACCAGAAGTTCGAGCGGATCGAGCTGCGCACGGCGGCCGACAACACCGCGTCCCAGCAGGTCGCCCAGAAGATCGGCTGTATCAGCGAGGGCGTCCTGCGCAACGCGTGCATAGCCCGCGTCCGCGCGGAGGACGGCACCTGGAACGACGTACGCACCGATTACATCGTGTGGAGCCTGCTGCCCGAGGACCTGGACGGCGCCGGCGAGCAGCTGGCCGACAGAGATGGTTTCACCACGTTCCCCGACTGGAACTGACCCTGGGGACCGAGGGGCACGGCACCGCCGCAGCGGCCGCCTCCGCCACCAGGTACCCTCACGGAGCCCGACCTGCGTGAACCCCCTGGAGACTGACGACCATGGCCGACCGCGTCACGGTGATCGGCTGGGACGGCTCGCCGCTGACCGCCGCGGCTCGCTCCGCCCTCGGTGCCGCCACCCTGGTGGCCGGGGCCGCCCACCACCTGGCGCTGCCCGAGGTGCCGCCCTCCGCCGAGCGCATCCGGCTCGGCAGCGTCGCCCTCGCCGCCCGCCGCATCGCCGGACACCGGGGAACCGCCGTGGTCCTCGCGGACGGCGACCCGGGCTTCTTCGGAGTCGTACGGACGCTGCGCGCACCCGAGTTCGGCCTGGAGGTCGAGGTCGTCCCCGCCGTCTCCTCCGTCGCCGCCGCCTTTGCGCGCGCCGGCATGCCCTGGGACGACGCACAGGTGGTCGTCGCACATCGGCGCACCCTGCGACGCGCGGTGAATGTATGCCGGGCCCACACCAAGGTGGCCGTTCTCACCTCACCCGGCGCCGGCCCAGCAGAACTCGGCCTGCTCCTGGAGGGTGTGCATCGCACCTTCGTCATCTGCGAGGAACTGGGCACCGAACGCGAACAGGTCACCGTCGTCACCTCCGACAAGGCCCCCGACCACACCTGGCGCGACCCGAACGTCGTCATCGTCATCGGCGGCCCCGCCGGGGTGGGGGAGAGCGGCGGCTGGCTCGCCGGACGCGACCCCGGCGCCGGCCCGCGCGGCTGGACGCAGCCCGGCGAGGCCTACGACGGCCCGCTCGGCGAGGGTGAGACGGATCTGCTCCGCGCGGCCCAACTCGCCCGGCTGGGCCCCCGCGTCGGTGACCTCGTCTGGGACATCGGCTGCGGCAGCGGTGCCTTCGCCGTCGAGGCCGCCCGCGCCGGCGCCGCCGTCATCGCCGTCGACCGGGAGCTGGACGCCTGCGCCCGCACGGACGCCGCCGCCCGCCGCTTCGGCGTACAGGCACAGATCATCCGCGGCACCGCCCCGCACGTCCTGGAGAACCTCCCCGAGCCGGACGTCGTCCGCGTCGGCGGCGGGGGAGCGGCCGTCGTCTCGGCGGTCGCCGACCGCCGCCCGCAGCGCATCGTCACGCACGCCGCGACCCGTGACGCCGCCGAACTCATCGGCCGCGACCTGACGGAGCACGGATACGACGTGGAGTGCGCCCTCCTGCAGTCCGTCGAACTCGACACCCGGGCCTGGACGGAGACGGAGCGGAGCGTCGCGTTCCTGCTCAGCGGGGCGCTGCCGGAGCGCACGGCGTGACCCCGCTGCCGTCCCAGTGATCCTGTTTTCTTCCCTCCCGGTGATCCGGTAGTCCTATCGCTCGCGGTAGGCTGGCCGACCGTTGTACCGCACCGGGTGGCCCGGCAGTTCGTTCGCCAATGTCCGGAAAACGCGCCCCTTTTGGGGTGGGTGCGGTACGGCAGAACCGGAGGACGCGCAACGTGGCGCAGTCCACAGCGGGCTGTCGCGGATCAAGCTGTCGCGACGGAGGAACGACCGGGACAATGCCACTGAATGGCTTTGTCGCCTTTTATGGGCGGGTCGTTCGTGCCGCTGGGCGCGCACGCTCGTTCTTCACTGCGGGGGCGGTCGGTGCGCCGTTCCCGGTGAGCCGGACCGAGAAGCACTAACCGATGGGCGAGGGGTACGCATGACCGACACCGGCCAGGTCCCGGGCGAGGGGCTGCCGGAGAACGCAGGCGTGGTGGAACAGCCGGGCGTTCCGGCGCCCGGTGCGTACGCCTACCTCTCCGAGACCACCGCCGAGGACGAAGACCTGTTGTTGCTGCCGGGTGCGCAGAGCCCCTGGGGCAACGAGGTCGCCCCGCCCGCGCCCGAGCCGGTCGTCGAGACCGTGCACGAGCCGGGCCCGCACGAGATGTCCGGCCGCGACAGCGGCTCGGTCGACCTCGGCGGCGTCCGTCTCCCCGAAGCGCCGACCACGCCGATCCCGCCGGTCACCCCGCGCCGCCCGCTCCACCTCGGCCCGCCCATCCCCGACGCGTCCGCCAGCCCGGTCCGCTCCCTGGCCGACCGCGGCCCCGCGGGCGCGCCCGTGCGCCAGCCGGGCCCGCCGACGGTCGGCCCCGAGTACCTCGACGCACCCCAGGCGCGTGCCGCGTCCCCGCAGGGCGCGACCCCCTGGAGCGCCCAGGCGCCGGGCGCGACACAGGCGCCGGTCGGCCCCGAGGCCACGGCTGCCGAAACGGTTGCTCCGGCTGTTTCCGCTGGTCCCGAGCAGGGAGAGCACGAGCGGCAGCCCGAGCCGGTGGGCGCGGCCCAGGCCGTCATGGCCCGCATCGCGACGGAGGCGGGGGCCGCCGCGCAGGGGCAGGACGGTTCGTACGCGATCCAGAGCGGTGACGCCGCTCACCACACGCAGACCGGTGGACCGGACGACGCGACCGCGGCCCACGGCCCCGAGAGCGGGCATGTGCCCGTGGAAGTGGCCGCCGTGGACGGCGCACACGTCGCCGGAGCCGACGCCTCCGCGGGCGGGTTCGCCCCGGATTCCGGCGGGCCCGTCGGCGCCTTCCCCGCCGAGGGCGCGCCGACGGCGTCCGGAAACCCTCCGGAGGGCACGCCGACGGCTCCGGGGGCCCATGGGGTGGACGGCGCTCCGACGGCTCCGGGGGCCCATGGGGCGGACGGCGCTCCGACTACCCCCGGGCCCCTTGCGGCGGACAGCGCGCAGACCGACGCGGTCGAGGGCGGGTCCGTTGCCCCGGGTGCTCACGTCGCCGATGCCGAGGGCGGGCCGGTCGCGCCGGGCGTTCCGGCGGCTCCCGACGCGGCCGACGTGCCGGTCGAGGGCGGCCCCGTCGCCCCGGGCGCTCCCGCTGCCGATGCGGGAGAGGCGGGCGTGGGCGGGTTCGCCGTGGACGGTGCGCAGGTCGCGCCGGGCGTGCCCGGTGCCGAGGGCGCACACACGGCTGCCGGCGGCTTGGCCCCGGAGGGCGAGGCCGTAGGCCACCCCGTACCCGCGGCCGATGGGTCCGGCCAGCTCGGCGCGGATGCCGGGCCCGCGGGGCCGGGCGTTCCCGTGACAGATGCCGGGCACGCGGGCGAGTTCGCCGTGGCAGGTGAGCAGACCGTTCCGGGCGGCCCCGGCACGGAGGGCGCGTCCGATGTCGCGGCCGGTCCCGACACGGTCGCCGCCGGAGCGGGACCCGAGGGCGTGCCCACCGAAGCCGTCATGGCAACCGAGGCCATGGTGGTTCCCGACGCCGCCCAGGCGGCGGACCCCGGCCCGCTTCCCGGAGCCGCGTACGCCCCCGATGCCGCGTCGGCGCCCGCGGGCGCGCAGTTCGCGGAGGGCGCCGCGCCCGAGGGTGCCCAGCTCACCGAAGCCGCCGTACCCGAGACCGGGCAGGTCTCCGACGCCGTGGCCGCCGAACCGGTGGCCGTGCCCGTGGCGCAGGCCCTGCCCGAGGTCGGCCGGCTCCCGGACGACGCGACGCCCCCGACCGCTGCCCCGGTCGCGCCCCTCGACGCCGCCCAGGTGGCCGTCGCCGCCTCCGCCGTCGCGGCGGACGCCCCCCACACCGCCGTAACCCCCGAGCCGCCGGAAGGCACCCTGCCGTCGGCCCTCGACCCGACGCAGCCACCGCAGCCGACGGACGGCCCCGCGGCACCGACCGGAGATGCCACCATCGCCACCGACCCCTCCCCCCAGCCCGCGGACGGCGAGCACATCGCCCAGGTCCGCAGCCCACTTGTCGAGGCGGGGGCCGCGCCCCAGCCCGTCGACCCCGCGCAGACGCCCCCGCCGGTGGCCCCCGAGGCCGACCGGCCCGGCCTCCCCGCGGACGCCGAGACGGCGGTCCCGCCGGCCGGTGACGACCGGTCCATCGGCCGGTTCGTGCCGGTGGCCGGCTCCGTGCCGACCACCCCGCACCTCGCGCCGACCCCGCCGCACGCGCTCACCCTCCCCGCGGAGCAGGCGCAGGCGCCCGAGCCGGCCGCCACGGTCCCCGCCCCGCGCGAGGCCGACCCCGAACCCGTACAGCACGCGGACGACCTGGACACCCAGGTCGCCGACCAGGAAGAAGAGAGCAAGGCCGCTGTGGAAGAAGTACGACAGTCCACCGGCCCCGCCGCGCCCGCCTACGACGACGCCGAGCGCGAGGCCGTCCTGAAGGTCATGCGCGAGCGCCGCGACATCCGCAACGGCTTCCGCAGCGACCCCATCCCGCACGAGGTGCTGCTCCGCGTCCTGGAAGCCGCGCACACCGCCCCGTCCGTGGGCCACTCGCAGCCCTGGGACTTCGTCGTCATCCGCTCCGCCGACACCCGGCGCAGCATGCACGAACTGGCCATGCGGCAGCGGGACGCGTACGCGAAGTCGCTGCCCAAGGGGCGGGCCAAGCAGTTCAAGGAACTGAAGATCGAGGCCATCCTCGACACCCCGGTGAACATCGTCGTCACCGCCGACCCGACCCGCGGCGGCCGCCACACCCTCGGCCGGCACACCCAGCCGCAGATGGCGCCGTACTCCGCCGCGCTCGCCGTCGAGAACCTCTGGCTCGCCGCCCGCGCCGAGGGGCTCGGCGTCGGCTGGGTCAGCTTCTTCGACGAGCGCGAGATGGTCCGCGCGCTCGGGCTGCCCGAGCACCTGGAGGTCATCGCCTACCTGTGCGTCGGGTACGTCGACGAGTTCCCGGACGAGCCCGAGCTGATGCAGGCCGGCTGGTCCAAGCGCCGCCCGCTGTCGTGGGTCGTGCACGAGGAGACGTACGGCCGCCGCGCCCTGCCCGGCGAGGAGCCGCACGACCTGCTCGCCGAGACCGTCTCGCAGATCCGCCCGCTGGACGCCAAGGCGCTCGGCGAGGCCTGGGAGCGGCAGAAGCGCATGACCAAGCCGGCCGGCGCGCTCGGCATGCTGGAGATCATCTCCGCCCAGCTGTCCGGTCTGTCCCGCCAGTGCCCGCCGCCGATCCCGGAGCCCGCCGCCGTCGCGATCTTCGCCGGCGACCACGGCGTGCACGCCCAGGGCGTCACCCCCTGGCCGCAGGAGGTGACGGCCCAGATGGTCGCCAACTTCCTCGGCGGCGGCGCGGTCTGCAACGCCTTCGCCGGCCAGGTCGGCGCCGAGGTGTGCGTCGTGGACGTCGGTGTGGCCACCGACCTCCCGGCGACCCCGGGTCTGCTGCCCCGCAAGATCCGCGCGGGCACGTCCGACATGACCACCGGCCCCGCGATGACCCGCGAGGAGGCCAAGCTGGCCATCGAGGTGGGCATCGAGACCGCCCGCGACCTGGTGGCCGCCGGCAACAAGGCCCTGCTGACCGGTGAGATGGGCATCGCCAACACGACCGCGTCGGCGGCCCTGATCTCGGTGTTCACCGGCGCCGACCCGGCCGAGGTCACCGGCCGCGGCACCGGCATCAACGACGAGACGCTGGCCCGCAAGACCGAGGTGATCCGGCGCGCCCTCGAACTCCACCAGCCGGACCCGGCCGACCCCATCGGCGTCCTCGCCGCGATCGGCGGCTTCGAACACGCCGCGATGGTCGGCCTGTTGCTGGGCGGAGCGTCGCTGCGTACGCCGGTGATCCTCGACGGTGTCAGCGCCGGGGCCGCCGCCCTGGTCGCCCGCGCCATCGCCCCGGAGGTCCTCGCGGCCTGCATCGCGGGCCACCGCAGCGCCGAGCCCGGTCACGTGGCCGCCCTGAACAAGCTGGGCCTGCGCCCCCTGGTCGACCTCGACCTGCGCCTCGGCGAGGGCACGGGCGCCCTGCTCGCCCTGCCGCTCGTGCAGAGCACGGCCCGTGCCATGCACGAGGTGGCGACCTTCGACTCGGCGGGCGTCACCGAGAAGTGAGCCCCGGCCGGGGTGGGACCGCCGTCACTGCGGTCGCCCCCATCCCGGCCGTACGCTGAACGCGTCATCGAAACACGCACGTCAGGGCTGCTCCAGCGCCGTAGCGCCCATCGCTTTTTGCCAGGACGAGGAGCCGCACCTCATGGCCGAACACCCCGCCTACCCCGTAGGCCTCCGCCTCTCCGGCCGCAAAGTGGTCGTCCTCGGTGGCGGCCAGGTCGCCCAGCGCCGACTCCCGGCGCTGATCGCCGCGGGCGCGGACGTCCTCCTCGTCTCGCCCGAGGCGACTCCCTCCGTCGAGGCGATGGCGGAAGCGGGCGAGATCACCTGGCACCGGCGCGGGTACGCCGACGGGGACCTGGCGGACGCCTGGTACGCCCTGATCGCCACCAGCGACGCGGAGGCGAACGTCCGGGCCTCCGCCGAGGCGGAGGCCAACCGCGTGTGGTGCGTACGCTCCGACGACGCGGACGCCGCCACCGCCTGGACCCCGGCGACCGGCACCAGCGAGGGCGTGACGGTCGCCGTCCTCACCAGCCGCGCCGGCGGCCGCGACCCCCGGCACACCGCCGCAATCCGCGACGCGGTCGTCGAGGGACTGCGCGACGGCACCCTGGTCGCCCCGCACCACCGCACCCGCACCCCGGGCGTCGCCCTCGTCGGCGGCGGCCCCGGCGACCCGGACCTGATCACCGTCCGAGGCCGCCGTCTGCTCGCCGAGGCCGACGTGGTCATCACCGACCACCTGGGCCCCCGCGACCTGCTCGCCGAGCTGTCCCCGGGCGTCGAGGTGATCGACGCGGCGAAGCTGCCGTTCGGACGCTTCATGGCCCAGGAGGCCATCAACAACGCGCTGATCGAACACGCCAAGCAGGGCAAGTCGGTCGTCCGGCTCAAGGGCGGCGACCCGTTCGTCTACGGCCGTGGGATGGAGGAGGTCAACGCGCTCGCGGAGGCCGGCATCCCGTGCACGGTCGTGCCCGGCATCTCCAGTTCAATCTCGGTCCCCGGCGCGGCCGGTATCCCGGTCACCCACCGCGGTGTCGCACACGAGTTCACGGTGGTCAGCGGGCACGTCGCCCCTGACGACGCGCGTTCCCTCGTCGACTGGCCGTCGCTGGCCAAGCTCACCGGGACGCTCGTGATCCTCATGGGCGTCGCCACGATCGGGAAGGTCGCCGAGACGCTCATCGCGCACGGCAAGTCGCCCGACACTCCGGTCGCGCTGATCCAGGAGGGCACGACCGCCGCCCAGCGGCGCGTCGACGCCACCCTCGCCACGGTCGCCGAGACGGTCGTCACGCAGGAGGTCAGGTCGCCGGCGGTCATCGTCATCGGCGCGGTCGTGAAGGTGGGCCCGGAGACCTCGGCGTAACCCGGGGTAACACAACTCGCTCCCAGCCGTTGGCACCACACCCAGGACAAGGCAGTATCACCCTGTGGCCGATCTCATCACCGTCGAGGATCCCGACGACCCGCGCCTGCGCGACTACACAGGCCTGACCGACGTAGAGCTGCGCCGCAAACGCGAACCGGCCGAGGGCCTGTTCATCGCCGAGGGCGAGAAGGTCATCCGCCGGGCCAAGGACACCGGGTACGAGATGCGCTCGATGCTGCTGTCCGCCAAGTGGGTCGACGTCATGCGCGACGTCATCGACGAGCTCCCCGCCCCGGTCTACGCCGTCAGCCCGGAGCTCGCCGAGCAGGTCACCGGCTACCACGTGCACCGGGGCGCGCTCGCCTCGATGCAGCGCAAGCCGCTGCCGACGGCGGCCGAACTCCTGCAGACCGCACGCCGGGTGGTGGTCATGGAGTCGGTCAACGACCACACCAACATCGGCGCGATCTTCCGCTCGGCGGCGGCCCTGGGCATGGACGCGGTCCTGCTCTCGCCGGACTGCGCGGACCCCCTGTACCGCCGTAGCGTCAAGGTCTCCATGGGCGCGGTCTTCTCCGTCCCCTACGCGCGCCTCGACACCTGGCCCAAGGGCCTGGAATCGGTGCGCGAGGCCGGCTTCACGCTGCTCGCCCTCACCCCCGACGAGAAGGCCAAGGCCCTGGACGAGGCCGCCCCGCACCGGATGGACCGCGTCGCCCTGATGCTCGGCGCCGAGGGCGACGGCCTGTCCACGCAGGCACTGGTCGCCGCCGACGAATGGGTGCGTATCCCGATGTCGCACGGCGTGGACTCCCTGAACGTCGGCGCGGCGGCCGCGGTCGCCTTCTACGCGGTGGCCACGGGCCGCCCGCAGGGGTAGCCGTGGAGCGGGGCGAGGCGATCGTCGCGATCCTGCGCCGCGGCGACCGGCTGCTGGCCATCCGCCGGGGTCCCGACGTCGTGCGCCCCGGCTACTGGCAGCCCCTGAGCGGCAGGATCGAGCCGGGGGAGAGCCAGCCGGAGGCCGTCGTCCGGGAGGTCCGCGAGGAGGTCGGCCTCTCGGCGGCACCCCTGGCCAAGGTCTGGGAGTCGGAGACCGACGACGGCACCTTCCGCCTCTACTGGTGGACGGCCGACGCGCCCGACGGCGAGGTCGTCCCCGACCCCGCCGAGGTCGGAGACTTCCGCTGGGTCACCCCCGAGGAGTTCCTCGCCCTCGACCCCGTCTTCGACGGCGACCGAGAGTTCTTCGAACGCGTCCTGCCGAACCTGGAGCCCTAGGATCCCCACCAGAAGGCCCTCACCCATGCAAGCCCCTTGCACCGTCACCTACGTGCCCGAACAGCACACCTGGCTCCCCTGGCCAGGACCCGGCTGAACCTGCTGCTGGTGCTGTCGTACGACGTGACCGTCGTCGCCGAGACCGCGCGCCGGCCCCTGGCAGCCCTGCGCCGCGGCGATGCCGAGCGCGACCAGCAGGGTCACGACCACGAACACGAACAACCGCTGCCGCAGCAGCCGCGGATTGGCGGGCCGGCGTCCCGTCCCGGTGGTCCTGGGCGCCGGGCGCCCGGCACCGCTGCGCGGCGCGGGCCGGCTCCCGCTGCCGGAACGGGTGCCGTTGCGAGAGGCGGGCGTGGGCCGGGACCCCGAACGCGAGGAGGACGAGCCGCCCCGCGACGACGGGCCGCCGCCCCGGGACTGGCTCCCGCCGGTCGCCGAACCGCCGCCTCGGGACGGGACCCCGCCCTGCGACGGGGCGGCCCCGCGCGACGAGGAAGAAGTGCCGCGTGGGGGAGGAGTCCCCTGCGGACGCCTCCGCTGCGGCTCGCGCAGCGTCTCCGGGTAAGTGTCGGCGAGCCGCCCGGTGGGCCGGTCCGCCTCGCCCGTCCGCGGCCCGGGCGGACGCACCTCCGCGGGACCCTGCGCCTCCCGGGCGGCGATCTCCTTCAGGCGCATCGACAGCTGGAGCGTGCTGGGCCGCTCCTCGGGATCCTTCGCCAGACACGCCCGCACGAGTGGGGCCAGCGCGTCCGGGACGCCGTGCAGCTGCGGCTCCTCGTGCACCACCCGGTACAGCATCACCTCGGAACTGCCGTGCCCGAAGGGCGAGTCGGCCATGGACGCGTACGCCAGGGTCGCCCCGAGCGCGAACACGTCCGTGGCCGGTGTGACGGCGGCACCCCGCACCTGCTCCGGGGCGAGGAAGCCGGGGGAGCCGACGGCCGTGCCGACGTGGGTGAGCGTCGAGGCGCCCGTCGCCCAGGCGATGCCGAAGTCGATGATCCGCGGCCCCTTGGGGGACAGCAGAATGTTGGACGGCTTGAGGTCCCGGTGCACCACACCGGCCTCGTGCACCGCGACCAGCCCCTCCGACAGGGCGGCCCCCACGGCCGCGACGTCGGCCGCGGCCAGCGGTCCCTCGTCGGCGACCTTGTCGTGCAGCGAGGGACCGGGCACGTATTGTGTCGCGAACCAGGGCCGGTCGGCGTCCAGATCGGCGGCGACCAGCCGGGCCGTACACCCACCCCTGATCCGCCGCGCCGCCGAGACCTCGCGGGCGAACCGCGACCGGAACTCCTGGTCCTCCGCCAGGTCAGGCCGGATGACCTTCAGTGCTACCCGCTGCCCCTTCTTGTCGGAGCCCAGGTACACAACGCCCATCCCGCCCGCGCCGAGCCGTCTGTGAAGCCTGAACGAGCCGACGACGCGCGGGTCCTCGCGCCTCAGGCGCATCATCGCCATGTTCATCCCCGCTGCCCGGTCCGTGTGACGTGGCACAGCTTACGTTTCCACGGCCGCCCGCGCGCAGAGGCCGCGCCCTCTCGCGCAGATCGATTGTCAGTGCCGGGTGGGAGACTTGAGGGGTGGTCAGGGAGCACGGCAGCAGGCGGACTTGCCGTTGACCGTGCTGCCAACCACCCATCGCAGAAGGGGGATTGAACCCGTGAAGGGTGACCGTGTGGAGATAGTGGTGGACGCGGGCGACACGACCCGCACCTACGAGGTGGTGGCGAGCAGGGCGGGCCGCAGGGTGGAGACGGCGGTGCGCCGAGGCGTGGTGGAAGTGAGCGAAGTCACCAGGAACGGCTCCGTGGTCCGCACGGCCCGCTTCATGGCGAACCGGGTACTGGCCCTGGTCGAGCAGCCGGTACCGAGGGAGGACAGCTCGGAAAAGCACGCACACACCGGGCGCTCCCTCGGGGAAGACCCTGAGACCTAGGTCCTCGTCTCCACCCAGGGGAGTACTCCTCGGCCGGCGGCTCATCCTCCGGGAGGCCCGCCGATCGGTACGAGGGCATGACGACCAGAGCACGCCGGACGCCTAGATTTGAGGTCAAGCGGCGGGTGCAGCACTCGTCCCCCGAGGTCAGACACCCGCCGCTGCCAATGACAACAAGATCGGTCAGGAGAGGGACCATGGCCTGGACGGCACCGCGGACACAGTTCCGCACGCTGGAGCGCAGTACGCTCCGCCCCCGCCGCACGGGCCGCCGCCACCCCTTGGTGGCGACGCTCATGGTCCTCCCCCTGGCGGCCCTGCTCTTCTTCGTCTTCGACGGCTGGGAGACAGTGGCCACACAGGCGTCGTCCGTGGGAGTGATGCTGGGGCGCTGAGCGGCGACCCCAGGCCCGGAAGAGCGGTCCGGGCGGGGACATCCACCCATGAAACCCCGTGGGGACGGGGGTGCGGCGGACGGCAACAATGCCGGCGCAGCTGGGGAGCTGCGCCGGCATTGCTCTGCCCGGAAACGGACACCATCCCGTCGACGCGGGGACGCAGGGGCTGTTACGGCCGCCGTACCGCGCGCCGTACCCTGCGCAAGCAGCCCCGTACCGCCCCAGGGAGCCCCGTGACCGCCACCGCCTTGCTCGCCGAGCTCACCGTCCGAGCCGAGGCCACGGCCCACACGCGCACCCCGGGCTGCCCGTGCGGCGGGTCCATCACCCTGGCCGACCGGCCGGACGCCACCGTCGTGCGTCACGCGGACACGGTAGCCAAGGCCCACGCCCCCCACACCGACCTGCGCGATCTCGCTCCCCGTCTCGCGGCCGCCGCCCACCTCCCGGGCATCCTCCTGCCCCCGTTGACCGCGACCCCGGTCGACCTGCACGGCCGCGCCGTGACTTTCTGGCCCTACGGCACCCCCGTGAACCCGGACGCGCCCGACGCCGCCCCCTGGGAGGCCGCTGCCACCCTGCTCGCCCGCCTCCACCGCACCCCGGTCCCGCCCGCGGCCGCCCCCCTGCCGCCCATGCGCGGCCCGGCGAAGGCGGCCGACGCCGTCGCCCGGCTCGCCGCCGCGGCCACCGGCTCGGCCTTGGCTCCCCACCCCGCCGTCGCCCCTGTCCTGCGCGCCTGGGCCACGCTCCCCGCCTGGGCCCGGGCCGAGGCCCCCATGCCGGACGCCACCACCCTCTGCCACGGCGACCTCCACCTCGGCCAGCTCGTCCGCCACCCCGCCCCCGACGGCCCCTGGCTCCTCATCGACGTCGACGACCTCGGCACCGGCATCCCCGCCTGGGACCTCGCCCGCCCGGCGGCCTGGTACGCCTGCGGGCTGCTCCCGCCCGACGAATGGACCCGCTTCCTCACCGCCTACCGCGCCGGAGCAGGCCCGGCGGTTCCGGCGGACGGCGACCCGTGGCCCGCCCTCGACGTCCCGGCCCGCGCTCTGACCGTGCAGACCGCCGCCCGGGCCGTCACCAAGGCCGTCACCGGCCACCGCCCCCTCGACGAGGTCGAGGTGTCCGTGATCGACGCATGTGCCCGAATGGGTTCGCTCCCGCCGCAGTTGACCCCGGTCCGAGCGAAGTAGGGTGCAACCGACCGCAGCCGGACAGAGTCTGTCCTGGCGAAACACGAAGCAGGACCGACCGGCGAGGAGTTGAGCCGACCATGCAGTGTCCGAAGTGCCATGCGCCGATGCACACGTACAACCGCAACGGTGTCCAGATCGAGCAGTGCAGCGGCTGCCGCGGGATCTTTCTCGACTACGGCGAGCTGGAGGCGCTGACCCGGCTGGAGTCCCAGTGGTCCCAGCCCGCCCCGCCGCCCCCGTCCGCGCCGCAGGCCTACCCGGCCCCGCCCGCGCCGGCCTGGGGCGCCCCGCACGGCGGTGGTCACTACGGCGGCCACCACGGCGGTCACCACCGCCACAAGAGCTTCGGCCACATGCTGTTCTCCAGCTGACCGGAACGACGAAGAAGCCCCCGGCCGTCTGGGACGGCCGGGGGCTTCGGTGTGTGCGCGATACTGGGATTGAACCAGTGACCTCTTCCGTGTCAGGGAAGCGCTCTCCCGCTGAGCTAATCGCGCGGGAACCACGATCGAGATCGTGCGTACTGCGTGCGCGATACTGGGATTGAACCAGTGACCTCTTCCGTGTCAGGGAAGCGCTCTCCCGCTGAGCTAATCGCGCGGGTCAGACCTTCGATGTTCCGCCGAAGATCCAGTGGACGATACTGGGATTGAACCAGTGACCTCTTCCGTGTCAGGGAAGCGCTCTCCCGCTGAGCTAATCGTCCTTGGAGGTGGAGACGGGATTTGAACCCGTGTAGACGGCTTTGCAGGCCGTTGCCTCGCCTCTCGGCCACTCCACCAGGAGTGCAGGGGCTCGGGAAGATCCCCTGTTTCCATCGAGCGGACGACGAGGCTCGAACTCGCGACCTCAACCTTGGCAAGGTTGCGCTCTACCAACTGAGCTACGTCCGCTTGTCGTTTCGTTCCGCTCTCGCGGCCCGGCGACGTGTTGAACTCTAGCGGATACCGCGGCCAGTACAAAAACGCGTTTGCGCAGCGTGCTGCGCTACGCCTGCTCAGGGGCGTGGCCAGGGCCTCCGGCGGGACATGCCGAGGTCACGTTTCGGACACCCGCCCTAGACTCGACGCGTGCACGACCTCCCTCCTCTCGCCCGCTTCGGCACGCGCGTCGCCACCGGCCTTCGCGACGTCACCGCCGATCCCGCCGCCCTGGACTCCGCCGGTTTCTGGGCCGTCGTCGCGGACTTCGAGGGCCGCCTGACCTGCGCCCGCTTCGACGACGTACGACAGGAGCCGGTGCCCGCGCCGGTTCCGGGACGCTGGCGGGGGCCGGCGGCCGGCGACTGGTCGTCGTCCCTCGACCGCGCCGCGTACACGGCCGGTGTGCGCCGGATCCGTGAGCACATCGCGGCGGGCGAGGTCTACCAGGCGAACCTGTGCCGGGTGCTCGCCGCCCCCTTGGCCCCCGGGGCCGATGTCGACGACCTCACGGCGCTGCTCGCGCGTGGCAACCCGGCGCCGTATGCGGGAACGGTCCGGCTGCCGGGGCACGGCGTCGAGATAGCCACCGCCTCGCCGGAGCTCTTCCTCCGCCGCCGGGGCCGGGTCGTGGAGTCGGGGCCGATCAAGGGCACCGGCCGCACGGAGGCCGACCTGCTGGAGAAGGACTACGCCGAGAACGTGATGATCGTCGACCTGGTCCGCAACGACATCGGCCGCGTCTGCTCCACCGGCAGCGTCACCGTCCCCGACCTGTGCGCCGTGGAGAAACACCCCGGCTTGGTCCACCTCGTCTCGACGGTCCGCGGCGAGCTGCGCGACGGCGCCGGCTGGCCCGAGCTGCTGGATGCCGCCTTCCCGCCCGGGTCCGTCACCGGCGCGCCCAAGTCCAGCGCGCTGCGGATCATCGACGCCCTGGAGCCCGCACCCCGGGGCCCGTACTGCGGGGGCATCGGCTGGGTGGACGCCGACCGCGGAACCGGCGAGCTGGCGGTCGGCATCCGCACGTTCTGGATCGACCGGACCGCAGAGGGCCAGGCCGAGCTGCGCTTCGGCACCGGCGCCGGCATCACCTGGGGCTCCGACCCGGAGGCGGAGTGGCGGGAGACCGAGCTGAAGGCGGCCCGACTGCTCGCGGTAGCGTCGGGGACGTACGAGGTGAGTGGAGAGGGAATCACGACGTGAAGATCTGGCTCGACGGCGCGCTCAGGGACATCGAATCCGCCCGCGTCTCCGTCTTCGACCACGGACTGACCGTGGGCGACGGCATCTTCGAGACGGTGAAGGCGGTCGACGGGAAGCCGTTCGCGCTCACCCGCCATCTCGACCGGCTGACCCGCTCCGCACGAGGTCTCGGTCTGCCCGACCCCGACCACGACGAGGTGCGCCGCGCCTGCGCCGCCGTCCTCGAGGCCAATCCGATGCCGCTCGGCAGGCTGCGCATCACCTACACCGGCGGCCACGGCCCCCTCGGTTCCGACCGCGGCGAGCACGGCCCCACCCTCGTCGTCGCGCTCGGCGAGACCACCCGCCGCCCCGACTCCACGGCCGTGATCACCGTGCCCTGGACGCGCAACGAACGGGGCGCGCTGACCGGCCTGAAGACGACCTCGTACGCCGAGAACGTGGTCGCGCTCGCCCGCGCCCATGAACACGGCGCCTCCGAGGCCCTGTTCGCCAACACCGTCGGGCAGCTCTGCGAGGGCACGGGATCGAATGTCTTCGTCGTCCTCGACGGCGAGATCCACACCCCGCCGCTCGCCTCCGGCTGCCTCGCGGGCATCACGCGCGCGTTGGCGATCGAGTGGACCGGCGCCGTGGAGAGCGAGCTGCCCCTGGACGTGCTGGAGCGGGCCGACGAGATCTTCCTCACCTCTACCCTGCGCGACATCCAGGCCGTCCACCGCGTCGACGACCGTGAACCGCCCGGCGCGCCCGGCCCGGTGACCGCCAAGGCCATGCGGATCTTCGACGAGCGGTCGGGAGCCGACCAAGATCCGTGACAGACGCGGAAAATGGGCTGACTCAGGGTTTCCCGCCGGGTAGAACTCCCCTGATGACGACGACCCTGCGGCCGACCGAGCCGCTCCAACGTGCCGCCGACGGGGCGCTGTCGCGCCACTACCAGGTGTGCGTGAACGGCCGCCCCGTGGGCACGGTGCACCTCGCCACGAATCCCGCATTCGGCGAATCGGTGGCCCAGATCCTGGACCTGAGCATCGAGGAACCGGACCGCCGGCGCGGCCGGGGCACGGTCGCCGCGCTCGCCGCCGAAGAGGTGTTGCGCGGCTGGGGCTGCAAAAGGGTCGAGGTGTCGGTGCCGGCCGGCGCCGAGGCGGCACTCCGGCTGGCGCACACCCTCGGCTACGTCGTCCGCAACCGTCACATGGAGAAACCGCTCGGCCCCACCGCACCCGACCTGCCCGCGGGCAGCCGGGGCCGGCCCATGACTCCGGAGGAGTTCGGGCCCTGGCAGGAGCAGGACAAGGAAAGCTACGCCCAGAGCTGGATCGAGCGCGGGGTGCCCGAGGCGGAAGCCCGTGCCAAGGCCGAGCGGGACCATACCCTCGCCCTGCCGGACGGGCCGGCCACCCAGGGAATGGATCTGAGCGTCCTGGAGCACGAGGGGGAAGCGGTCGGCGTCCTGTGGACGGGCTCCCGCGACGGCAAGGCCTTCGTCTACAAGGTGGAGACCGACGCGAACCACCGCGGCCGGGGCCACGGACGCACACTGATGCTTCTCGCGGAGGCCCAGAGTGTGGCCGCCGGCCGCCCCGCCATCCAGCTGAACGTCTTCGCGGGCAACACCCCCGCCGAGCGGCTCTACGAGTCACTCGGCTACGAGACGATCACCTACCACCTGTACAAGGACCTGCTCTAGGGTCTGTCGTTTGGGGTCAGGTCGACTGCAGGGGGCGGTGCGTTTCGGCCGAGCCGAGCGGGGTCGTGGGGGGTGCTCCCGCGCGAGGGTGTTCGAGCGTGGGGGAGCGTGCAGCTGGAAGGCGGATGAGGGAGTCGGCGAGTGACGACAACGCGGCTGGGGGTGCCCCCTCTGGGGGAGTGCGTGCCAGACTCCGCGACGCCGAGCTGATCCAAACGACAGACCCCAGGCGCAGGTGGCGGTCGGCCGGCTCACGGGTTTGCGGCGAGCAGCCGGTCCGCGATCTCCTCGATCCGCTCGCGCAGGCCCTCCTGGCTCTTGCCGCCGTCCAGGCGCTCCCCGTCGATCACATACGTCGGAGTGCCGGTGACGCCGATCGCCTTGCCCTCGGCCTGGTCGGCGTCGACGATCAGGATGTGCCGGCCGTCGATCAGCGCGGTGTCGAACTCCTCGGCGTCGAGACCGAGTTCCCGGGCGACCTCGACGAGGAATGACTCGCCCGCACGGTCCAGCTCCTCGACCCGGCCCAGCACGGCCTCCACGTACTCCCAGCCCTTGCCCTGCTCCAGTGCCTCCTCGGCGGCCTGCGCGGCGGCGAAGGCGTGCTTGTGCTTCTCCAGCGGGAAGTGGCGCAGGCGCAGCTCCAGCCGGTCGCCGTAACGGGCGCGCAGGGCACGCAGGTCGTCCAGGGCGCTTCGGCAGTCGGGGCACTGGAGTTCGCACCAGACGTCGAGGACGGGGGCGGGGGAGGAGTCGCTCATGGGGACAGTCTTCCAGCCCGGACGCGGCAGTCCCAATCGGCCGGCACGCCGGTGACCTGCGGGGCCGGCCCCGAACCACTACCGGGGAGGCGCCCGGTACCGGCACCTGCGGAGGAGTCGACCCGGAGATGTCCCTGATGTCCGCCCGGGGCATGGCCCGGCGGGGCCCGGGCGGTGCAGGATGGAAGGGAAGGGACGAACCGCCCCTGCTCGATCGAGCCCGCCCTGGAGGACCGGATGATCGCCGAGACAGTCTGTTCCGCCGTGGCCGCGGCCGGCCTGGGCATCGCGGCGGTCACCGCCTACCGCAAGCGTTTCCTCGCTGCAGCGCGCATCGCCGCCTACTCGCTGGTGCCCCTCGGCCTGGTGATGACCGGGGTCGTCGAGTGGCTGGCGGACACCGCCTTCAGTGTGACCGCCTGGGCCGGCTTCGCCGTGCTCGGCGTCTCCTGGCTGCTGTTCTCCACCACACGCGCGGTGGAGCGCCGCCGGGGCAGTACCCGCAAGGAGCGCAAGGAGGCCAGGGCGGCCGAACGGCGCGCGGCGGCGGCCCCCACCGCCTCCGCACCTTCCCTCGGTCCGGGCACCCGCGCCTCGACCCGGCCGGCGACCGCGCCGCGAGGCGACTCCGCGGACGACTTCAGCGACATCGAGGCCATCCTGAAGAAGCACGGCATATGACCTGCGCATGACGGCTGAAACGTCACAGTGGACCAACGTGTCGTCCCTAAGTGATCACGCCCGAAACGGGACGTCACGGGATCCAGCGAACTCCCGGTCATTTCGGGTGTGTTGATCGCGCCGAGGGTGCCGATTGCGCCATCATCGCCGCGAGATGCTGGACACGACACCAAGCGATACCGCGCCGCCGAAGGACGAGCCGCGCGGATGCCTCTTCGCCCTTTCCCAGCCACCGCTGATGATCTTCCTTGCGGTGATCGGGTGTCTGCTGCTCATGGCTGCGCTGCACGATCTGCTGCTGCTCTGAGCCGTACCCGTGGTCCCCGGCGTCACCCGTCGGGGACCACGTCGACATCGCCGGACCGTCCCCGGCCGGCCTCAGCCCGCGGCCTCCTTGCGCCGTGCCCGGTACGCGGCCACATGCAGGCGGTTGCCGCAGGTGCGGCTGTCGCAGTACCGCCGCGACCGGTTCCGGGACAGATCGACGAAGGCACGCCGGCAGTCCGGCGCCTCGCAGCGGCGCAGCCGCTCCTGCTCCCCGGCCACCACGAAGAACGCGAGAGCCATCCCGCAGTCGGCCGCCAGGTGGTCGGCGACGGAGGCGCCCGGCGCGAAGTAGTGCACATGCCAGTCGTAGCCGTCGTGGTCCGTGAGACGGGGAGTAGTGCCCGCCGCGGCAACCAGCTCATTGATCAACCCGGCGGCGCTCCGCGCGTCGGGCGAGGCGAACACCGAGGCGAACCGGCCGCGGATCTTGCGCACCGCCGACAGGTCGAACTCCGACAGCACGCCGACATCGCTGATCTCGTGGTTTCGTACGAACTCCTCGAGAGCCGGGACGTCCGGCAGCGCGTCCGGCGTCGTGTCGTCCTCCGGCGCGGTGTTCACCAGATCGACCACGGTGTCGAGGGCGCACCGGGTGTCGTGGGTGATCAGCACGTTTCGCTCCCTGGCCTGGGGGTCGGGCACACGCCCGCCGATGCTGGCCGATGGTAATGCGTCCCAGGGCGTACGAACCGGTGCCGCCGGTCACGCGACGCCGGACAAGCCGCTCCGCAGGCGGAGGAGGACGCGCGCGGACACGCCGACGCCGTCCCGTGACGAAAACGGGACGGCGTCGGCGTGAGCCCTATGCGGTTGTTCCGGCCCGAGCCGTCTCCCCGAGTCGACGGCGCCGGGCGGCTTGGTGGGCTCTCGGCCTAGCTCTCCGCCAGGATGTGCGAGAGCTCCTGATCGAGATCGAAGTGCCGGTGTTCCGTGCCGGGAGGCACGGCGGCATCCGTTCGCTTCAGGAAGGACTCCAGCGCCCGCGCCGGGGCTTCCAGCAGGGCCTCGCCCTCCGGGGAGCTGAGGGCGATGCACACGACGCCCTGACCGTGACTGCGTGACGGCCAGACACGGACGTCGCCGGTGCCGGTCGGGCGGTGCAGGCCCTCCGCGAGGAGGTCGCGGGCGAACACCCACTCGACGGTCTCCTCGGCTCCGGTGTGGAAGGTGGCGTGCACGGCGTAGGGGTCGGCCGTGTCGTACCGCAGTCCTGCGGGGACAGGCAGGGAGGACTCGCTCGACACAACGAGGCGCAGGTGCAGCTCGCAGCTGACCGTGGTGTTCATAAGCGCCAGGGCCTTTCGCTCAGTGTGCGCTCGGGGATTCGCACGTCGGCGAAATCGACATGCCACCTACGGTGCCGTTGTAAACCCCTCTGAGTGTTTTGCGTGCGTTTACGTAACTCTTCCGGCCGAGAGCTCCTTCGTACGGTACGGCCATTCCGGTGACTGGTTTCCGGTCAGTAAAGTAAGGTAAAGTTTGGCCGTATGGATACGGGGAGTAACCGGACAGGCGGTGCGGGCGGCGAGGTCGCCGTGGCGCCGGGCGAGTTCGAAGCGGGCGGCACCGAGGCGGGCGACGTGCGGGATGAGCAGGGGCTCGGATCCAGGGCGCCGGGGTTCATCAAGCGGCGCCGCGCACTGCATCTGAGCTGGCAGGTCGGCGTCTTCGTCGTCGGGCTCGCGGTCGTCGGCGCCGGCATCGTCATGCTGCCGCTGCCCGGTCCCGGCTGGGTCGTGATCTTCGGCGGCATGGCCATCTGGGCGACCGAGTTCGTCTGGGCCCAGCTGGTGCTCCGCTGGACCAAGCGCAAGGTCACGGAGGCGGCCCAGCGGGCCCTCGACCCCAAGGTGCGGCGGCGCAACATCACGCTGACCGCCGTGGGGCTCGTGATCGTCGGCGTGCTGGTCGGCGTCTACCTGTGGAAGTTCGGGGTCGTGATGCCCTGGAAGATCGAGGACCAGTGATCTTCGTGCGAGGGTGCGGGGCGCCGCCTGACATGGGGTAATGTTCTTCCTGCGCCCGGGCGATTAGCTCAGTGGGAGAGCGCTTCGTTCACACCGAAGAGGTCACTGGTTCGAACCCAGTATCGCCCACCCGGAAACGGCGGCCCATCTGCATCAGTGCAGGTGGGCCACCGTTGTTTTGTGCGGGTGTGTGAGTGGGCGCTTGCGGGTGTGCGAGTGGGCGGCGGGCCCGGGGTCTGCGACGGCGCCTGTGCGCGGGACGGGTGCGGGCTGAGCCGATCGGGGCGCCGTGTTCGGCGGTGCGGGCTGAGCCGGTCGCGGCGGCGCGGGCCCGCGGGCTGCGGGGTGCGATGTTCCGGTGAGAGGGGCGTTCACCGTGGGCTAGGTGGCCGAGTCTGTGGAAGACGCGTCTCGATCAAGGCGCGCTGTCTCGTGGCAGGCGCTTGATCGCGCCTGCGCTCCGCGGCGCCTGCACCACGCACCGCGTACACCCCACGTTCCACCTCCGCTCCACTCCCGCTCCACCCCCATCCCACCCCGTTCGACCACACCTCACTCTCGCCCCGCCCCCCACCGCCAAACGCCCCGTCAACTCCCCTCCCCCCAAACCATTTTCAGCCGCACACTCCCAGCCCCCCAGGGCTCCCAACTCGTTCGGCCCCCCAACCGCAAGCCCCTCACCTGCGCATTCGCCCCGCGCCTCCCACCCACCCGTCGCCCTCCGTCACCCGCCCTCCCGCGAGTCCCTCGAGAAATTCCTGTCCGAATCATTGACGCACCCCGAGCCCCTCCGTAACTTGTGCCAGCAAGCGCTTACTTGAAACGATTCATGCATGCGGCGACGATGCCGGGGAGGGCCCGACTGTGGGAACCAGCAGGGATGTTGAGAGGCGTACGATCCTCAAGGCCGCGGGGGTCACCGCGGCCACGCTGGGGCTGGCCGCGACGACCGGGTGCGGAGGCGACAGCGGCACCTCGGCCGATGGAACGGTGACGATCCGTTACTCGTGGTGGGGTGCCGACGAGCGGGCCAAGAAGATCAACCAGACCATCAAGCTCTTCGAGAAGAAGTATCCGAAGATCAAGGTGAAGACGGACTTCCAGGACTACGTGTCTTTCTGGGAGAAGTTCCAGACGCAGGCCTCCGGCGGAAATCCCCCGGACGTTTTCCAAAACGCCGTCACATTCCTTCGCAAGTACGACAAGAGAAGTGTTCTGCTCGACCTGAAGTCGCAGATCGACGCGGGCAATCTCAGCCTCGACAACTTCCGTGCCGGCGTCACCAAGGTCGGTGAGGTCGACGGCAAGCAGCTCGGCGTCCCCGTCGGCTCCAACACCATGGCGCTGGTCATCGACAAGAAGGTCTTCCGCAAGGCGGGCGTCGAGCCGGCGGCCGGCTGGACCTGGGACGACTACTTCAAGGCCCTGAAGACCGTCTACGACAAGACCAAGGTCCCCGGGGACACCGGCTACTTCAGCATCATGTATCTGTACGACCTGTACCTGCGCCAGAACGGGAAGGCGTTCTACACCAAGGACGGACTCGGCTTCGACAAGGCCGACCTGACGGAGTGGTGGCAGGACGGCTACAACCGCACGAAGGCCGGCATCATCACCAGCCCGAAGATCGTCGCGCAGGACCGGCCCAAGTCATCCCTCTCCGCCGGGCACGGCGCCTCGGAGTTCACCTGGGACAACTTCACCGTCCGCTACACCGCCGAGGGCGACAGCGAGTACGGCCTCGCCCCGATCCCGACGACCGACGGCAAGCACACCGGCCAGTACCTCGCCTCCCTGATGCTGAGCGCCTCCGCGCGCACCCAGCACCCCAAGGAGGTCGCCCAGTTCATCGACTTCATGGTCCACGACCCCGAGGTCGGCAGGATCATGGGCTACGACCGGGGCATCCTCGCCTCCACCGAGCAGTACGACGCGTTCAAGCCGACGGACGCCGTCAACAAGGAGATCGCGCAGTACGAGGCCGACACCGCCAAGGCGGGCGTACTCGGCACGATCACCCCGCACCCCTCCGGCGCCGACACCATCGAGGCGGCCTTCCTGCGCATCGGCGGCGACCTCGCTCTCGGCAAGTCGTCGGTCTCCGCCGCGGTGAAGCAGTTCTTCGACGAGTCGCAGGCCGCCTTCCAGGCCTGACCGGACCGCACCGGAACCGATTGGGAAGCACCGTGACGCTCGTCAAGGACTCACCGCCCACCGCCCGCAAGGTCCGCTCCGTCGCCCCCGCCGCCGAGAAGCGGCGGGGCCGCCGGGAGAACCTGGCCGGCTATCTGTTCATGTCCCCGTGGATCGCGGGCTTCCTGCTCCTGACCGCGGGCCCCATGGTGGCCTCGCTGTACTTCGCGTTCACCGACTACAACCTCTTCAACACCCCGAAGTGGGTGGGGCTCGACAACTTCACCAAGATGTTCGACGACCCGCGGTGGCAGAAGTCGGTCGAGGTGACCGCCAAGTACGTCATCATCGGCACTCCGCTCAAGCTGCTGCTCGCGCTCGGGGTCGCCCTCCTGCTCGCGCAGAGCCGCCGGGGCCAGGCCTTCTACCGGGCCGCCTTCTACGCCCCCTCGCTCATCGGCGCGAGCGTCTCCGTGGCCTTCGTCTGGCGCTCGATCTTCTCCGACAACGCCATCGTGGACCGCGCCCTGTCCATCGTCGGCATCCACGCCGGCGGCTGGGTCGGCAACCCCGACTGGATCCTGTACTGCCTGGTCGCGCTCACCGTGTGGCAGTTCGGCGCTCCCATGGTCATTTTCCTGGCCGGTCTCAAGCAGGTGCCGAGGGAGCTCTACGAGGCCGCCGAACTGGACGGCGCGGGGGCCCTGCGCAAGTTCTGGAGCATCACGCTCCCGATGATCTCCCCGGTGCTGTTCTTCAACGTCCTGCTGGAGACCATCCACTCGTTCCAGATCTTCGGCTCGGCCTACGTCGTCTCCAACACCTACTGCGGTCCGGCCGACGCCACGCTCGTCTACACCTGCTACCTCTACCAGCAGGGCTTCAAGAACGCCCAGATGGGCTTCGCCTCCGCGATGGCCTGGATGCTGCTGCTCGCCGTCGCCCTGGTGACCGCCGTCCTGTTCTGGTCGCAGAAGAAGTGGGTGCACTACGAGGAGGACGCCCGATGAGCGCGACCACGACCGAGCCCGCCGTCACGAAACCGCCGGCCCTGGGCCACAGGCGGACCGGCTCCCTGGCCTGGCACATCGGGGCGCTGCTGATCCTCGCGGTCATCCTGTACCCCGTGCTGTGGGTCATCGGCGCCTCGTTCAAGCCGAGCAAGGACATCATCAACAGCCTGCAGCTGTTCCCGTCCCACCCGGTCCTCGGCAACTTCAAGGGCCTGGCCGACGGCATAGCCGACATCTCCATCTGGACCTTCTTCCAGAACTCCCTGTTCTACGCGGGCGGGGCCGTCGTCGGCATCCTCATCTCCTGCTCGCTCACCGCGTACGCCTTCGCCAAGATCAGGTTCGCCGGACGGAACCTGCTGTTCTCCCTGATGATCGGCACGCTCCTGCTGCCGTACCACGTGCTGCTCATCCCGCAGTACGTGATGTTCCAGAAGCTGGAGCTCATCAACACGTATGTGCCGCTGCTGCTGGGCAAGTACCTGGCCACCGAGGCCTTCTTCGTCTTCCTGATGGTGCAGTTCATGCGCAACCTGCCGAGGGAACTGGACGAGGCGGCGCGGATCGACGGCTGCGGGCACCTGCGCATCTACTGGTCGATCGTCATGCCGCTGTGCCGGCCCGCGCTGATCACCAGCGCCATCTTCACCTTCATCAACGCCTGGAACGACTTCATGGGCCCGCTGATCTACCTCAACGAGCCCGGCAAGTACACCGTCTCCCTCGGCATGATGATGTTCCGCGACTCCGACGGCGTCGCCGCCAACTACGGCGGCCTCATCGCGATGTCGCTGGTGGCGCTCCTGCCCGTGCTGCTCTTCTTCCTCGCCTTCCAGCGCTATCTGATCGACGGAATGGCGACCTCCGGACTGAAGGGCTGAGGCGGTCACCATGGTCCAGGCGCGCGTGAAGGCACGTAAGGAGTCCGTCCTCGCCGAGCGGTTCGCCGTGTTCGCCGAGTGCCTGCTCACCGGTGTGTGGATCGCGGTGGCCTCGCTCGGTGTGGTCACCTACCCGGCGGCGTTCGCGGCCGGTGCACGGCATCTGCGGCGCCGCACCGCCCACCGGGGCGGCGGCCTGCGGGAGTTCACGGACGACTTCCGTACGGCCCTGCGCGGCGGCTGGGCCGTGGGGCTCGCTGGCGGGGCCGCGGCGGCGGTGGTCTGGGTGGACGTCCAGGCGGTACGCGCAGGGATTCCCGGCGGGCCGCTGGTCGGTGCCGTCGGCCTGTTCGCGCTGATCGGCGCCCCCGTCGCCGGGCTGCGGGCGTCGGCGGTCTGGGCACCGGGCGAGAGCTGGCGGACCCTGCTCGGCGCCGCCGTCCGCCGTACCGTCCTCGATCCCGCCGGTTCCTTCCTGCTCATCGGCGGGCTGGCGCTGGTCGCCCTGTCCGCCTGGTTCGTCGTGCCGCTGGCGGTCCCCGTCCTGGGGGCCGTCGCCGCGGCCGCCGTCGCCGTGGAGGAGCGGTACCGGCACCGCTGACGGGCGGTGCCCGCGCACAAGGTCGGAGCCATCGGTGCCGCACCTCTCTCTGTCATGCCCCTGACCAGATGCAAGGAACGCACGCTTCCCGCACGGAAAGGAAAGGCTGAAGCCTCATGTCTCCCATCCCCCGCAGGTCCCTCCTCAAGGCGGCCGCCGTCGCCGGAGCCGCCGCACAGTTCAGCTGGGCGCTGGGCGCCAAGGACGCGCAGGCCGCGCCCAGAGCCGAGACCGCCGACGCCGATCCGGTGACCCTGGACTGGCTGGAGGACGGCGGCCTCGGCGCCGCGCCGGGCTCCACGGTCGGTGTCCCCTGGCCGAAGGGCGCGTACGAGGCCGACCAGACCTTCGCGCTCACGGACGCCGACGGCAAGGCAGTCCCCGTACAGACCTGGCCGCTCGCGTACTGGCCCGACGGGTCCCTCAAGTGGACCGCGCACGCCGTCAGTTCGGGTTCCGGCAAGCTCACCCTCGCCGCCGGTGACGCGGCCGCGCCCGACAAGAAGGTCACCGTCGACAGGAGCGGCGGCACGGTCGACGTCTCCACCGGCGTCATCACCGTGAAGATCGGCAAGGACGGCTCCACCCTCGTCAAGTCGGTCCGGCGCGGCTCCACCGAGATCGCCAGGAACGGCCGGCTCGTGCTCATCCGCCAGCCGGAGATCGAGGACGAGGACCAGGGCACCGTCAGGACCGAGCGCTTCGACGGCGCCATCGGAGAGGTGACGGTGGAGCAGGACGGGCCGGTCCGCGCCGTCGTCCGAATCGACGGCAAGCACCGCAAGGGCAGCCGGAGTTGGCTGCCGTTCTCCATCCGTCTGTACTTCTACGCCGGTGCCGACTCCTTCCGCATGGTCCACACCATCACCTACGACGGAACGCAGGAGCCCGGCAAGGCGAGCGGTGACTTCATCCGCGGGCTGGGCGTCCGCTTCTCCGTACCCATGCGGGACGCCGCCTACGACCGGCACATCCGCATCGGAGGCGAGGGCAAGGGCCTGCTGCGGGAGGCCGTCAAGGGCATCACCGGCCTGCGCCGCGACCCCGGTGCCGCCGTCCAGGCCGCCCAGTACGCGGGGCGGAAACTGCCCGACCCCGCCACCTGGGACCAGCGGGTCACCACCAGGCTGCAGTACATCCCGGAGTGGGGCGACTACACCCTCGCCCAGCTCTCCGCCGACGGGTTCACGCTGCGCAAGCGCACCAAGAAGGGGTACGGCTGGATCGGCGCCGGCGGCGGCAAGCGGGCCTCCGGCTTCGGGTACGTCGGCGGCGCGAGCGGCGGATTCTCCTTCGGTCTGAGGGACTTCTGGGAGAAGCACCCCGCCCAGCTCGACATCCGCGACGCCCACACCGACGAGGCCGAGGTCACTCTTTGGCTGTGGTCGCCAGAGGCGCAACCCATGGACCTGCGCTTCTACCACGACGGCATGGGCCAGGACACCTACGCCAAGCAACTCGAAGGCCTCAACATCACCTACGAGGACTACGAGCCCGAGTTCGGCACCCCCTACGGCATCGCCCGCACCTCGGAACTGCTCTTCTGGGCCAACGAGTCGACACCCTCCGCGGACGCCCTCGCCCAACAGGTCGAGGTCGTACGGACGTTGCCCCAGCTCGTCGCCCCGCCCAGGCAGCTCATCAAGGCCAAGGTCTTCGGCCCCGGCCTGTACTCCGAGCCGGACCGCTCCACCCCGGCCAAGGCGAAGATCGAGGACCACCTCGACTTCCTCTTCACCTACTACAAGGACCAGGTGGAGCAACGCCGTTGGTACGGGTTCTGGGACTACGGCGACATCATGCACACGTACGACACCGTGCGGCACGTGTGGCGCTACGACATCGGCGGCTACGCCTGGGACAACTCCGAGCTGTCGCCCGACCTGTGGCTCTGGTACGCGTATCTGAGGAGCGGCCGGGCGGACATCTTCCGCTTCGCCGAGGCCATGACCCGGCACACCGGCGAAGTCGACGTCTATCACCTCGGCAAGTGGGCGGGCCTGGGCACCCGGCACGGCGTCCAGCACTACGCCGACAGCGCCAAGCAGCAGCGCATCGCCAACACCACGTACCGGCGCTTCTACTACTTCCTCACCGCCGACGAGCGGGTCGGCGACCTCATGCACGCCAACGTCGACTCCGACGAGACCTTCCTCGTCCTCGACCCGCAGCGCAAGGTGCGCACCGATCCCTACACGCCCGACCGGCACGCCCTGTCCATCGGCTTCGGCACGGACTGGAGCGGGCTGGTGTCCGCCTGGCTGACCGAGTGGGAGCGCAAGGGACCCAAGTGGGAGAAGGCCAAGGCGCGCGTGCTGTCGACGATGGAGGGCATCGCCGCCCAGCCCAATGGATTCGTCCAGGGCAGCGGACTGTACGACCTCGACACCGGCAGATTCGCGGTCGCCTCGACGCCGGTGGTGTCGGTGTCCCACCTGTCCGCGGTCTTCGGCCTCAACGAGCTGTGCGCCGAGCTGATCGATCTGATCGACATGCCGAAGTTCAACGACGCCTACTTCGACTACTGCCGGTACTTCAACGCCACCAAGGCCGAGCAGAAGGCCCGTTACGGCTCCGACTTCGGCACGCTCCTGCTCTTCCAGGGGCATTCGCGGCTGGACGCGTACGCCGCCGTGCAGACGGGGGACGCCGCGCTGGCGAAGCGGGCGTGGACGAAGTTCTACGGCTCCGACGGGTACACGGAGTCCTCGCCGTGGAAGACGGAGGCGGTGAGCGGGCCGATGGCACTGGTCGCGGGCAGCGAGGCGAGTTGGGTGTCGTCGAACGACACGGCGTTGTACGGGCTCGCCGCGATCGAGAATCTGGCGTTGCTGGGGGACAAGATGCCGTAGCGCCGTTCAGGGAATGGCTGTGGGGAACTGCGGGACCGTTGTGGCTGGTCGCGCAGTTCCCCGCCGCCCCTTTCGGGGCGTGTTTCAGTGCATGCCTCCCAGGAATTGGCGGAGTTGGCGGGCCTGGCTCAGGCGGCGTTCGTAGGTGGCGCCCAGGGTGAGCAGGAGGAGGCCGGCCAGGGCGAACGGGGCCCAGCGGGGGAGCGCTCCGGTCAACTGGACCAGATAGGGCGTCAGTTCGTGCAGGGCGTCCAGGACCAGCACCGAGCCGCCGAGGACGAGCGGGGCCTGGAGACGGTGCCGGGCGCCGAGCAGGGTGGTCAGCAGGGCCGCCGCCGCCAGCAGGAGCGGGCGCACCCAGTGCGGGTCGGCCCAGGCCGCGGCGAGACTCGGCAGCAGCGTGGTGGCCAGGCCGGGACCGTACGCCGTCCACGACGAGGCACGGGCATCGCGGCGCCTGCGCATCGCGCCCACGACCAGCGCCGGGACGGTCACCGGCAGGGTGTACGCCTCCACGGTGCCGACGTCCCAGGCCGCCAGCCGCACCCAGGCGGCCAGCACGAACAGGGCGGCGGCCGCGTAGCCGACGGGACGGCGGTCCGGGCGTACGGCCGTACCGGCGGCGAGCACCCCGCACAGGGCCAGCACCAGCGCGAGCATCGGCCGGTCCGGGCTCGCGAGACCGATCGCGAGTACGGCGGCGGCGATGCCCGACGCCTCGACCGGCACGGTGGCGCGCGGATCGCCGAGGCGTGCGGCGAGCAGGGCCGCGGCCGTCGGCACCGCCAGGACCAGCAGGGCCGTGTGCTGCGGGGCCCAGTCCGCCGCCGCGCCCGTCGCGCAGGCCAGCGCGGTGGCGTGGACGAGGGCGGTCGGCGCGGTCACCGGCGTCAGCCGCGGGCGCAGGGACGCGGCAGCGAACAGCAGGGTCAGGGCGGACAGCACGGCGAGGGTGGCCGACTGGGAGGGGAGGGCGAGGAAGACGAGGGGGACGGAGGTGCCGACGGCGAGCGTGATCCAGGGATGCGGGCGGGAAGCTGCCACCGCCAGGGCGGCGGCGGTGACGAGGCCCGGCACCAACAGGGCGACGAGGTAGGGGAGTTCAAAAGCGGACGGGACCGTCATGACGGTCACCCACGCGAGGACCGTCGCACCGGTCAGCGCCCTCGGCCGCCAGGTCCCCTCGCGCACCAGCAGAGCGAGTACGACGGCCACGACCACGGGGGCGAGGAGCACCTGGGTCGGGAAGGCCGGCCAGGGCGTGTGGACGGTCACCGCCGCCCGCGCGTCCGAGGGAACCCCGGACCAGGGCTCCCGCGCCCAGCCCAGCGGACCGAGGAGCGCGACGACGACCAGCGGCAGCGCACACACGGCGGCGATCGCCTGCACCGCGCCGGAGGCCCACACGAAACCGTGCCGGACGGCCATCGGCAGCGGCCCCCGCAACGCCGCGAGCAACGCGACCCCGCAGGCCAGATAAGCGGGCACGGTCCACTCTCCGGGCAGCGGCACCCGCAGCAGGCCGCCACCGGCCAATACCAGGAGCAGCGCCCCGAGCACCGCATGACCGACCGCCCCGCCGACAAGGTCGGACGACGCCCGACCAGCGGCTCCACCACGCCACGCGGCACCGACGCCGACGGCAGACGTCCCGGCACCCGCCTGGGCGGCAGCCGTCTGCGTCGTTTCGCCGGCCGCCGCCGCTGCATCCGCCCCGGCCTGAGGCTCGACACCCGCCTGGGCCGCCTCGCCGGTGGTCGGGCCACCGGAGGCCGCACCGGCGGCATCCGCCCCGATCCCGGCCGCGGCCTGCGTGGCGAGTCGCCACGACGCCCCCACCGTGATTCCCGCCGCGAGGAGGAGGAGCGCCGCCGCACGGGCGGCGGCGCTCGGGCCGGCTGCGGTCCAGGAGAGCCAGCCGGCCGTCAGGACACCCCAGCCGCCCATGCCGTACGCGCCGACGGCGGCCGTGAGACGTACGGGCACGGGGCTCGGGCGAAGGGCCACCACCGCGTCGAGTCCGGCCGTCACCAGCAGCGCGGCGGCGCAGCCGTACGGTCCGGTCTCGGCGGCCAGGGCCCAGAGCAGCAGCGGGAGTTGGGCGGCGGCCAGCGCCGCCGGGACCGGCAGCCGCAGGGTGGACGTGCGCGGCAGCAGGCCGTACACCACCCACAGGACCGCGAGCGTCGCCGTGGACGCGGCCGCGTAGGCCGTGCCGTCCGTACCCGCGAACACGGTCTCGTGCAGGGCGTACGCGTCCAGCGCCGTCAGCGCCAGCCCGAGCCCGGCCACCGACTCGGCGGTCGAGCGCAGCCCGCGCCGCAGCAGCGGCACCGGCGCCGCGAGGACGCCGAGCGTGAGCACGCCGAGCACCGCGGCGCGCCCGGCGATCCCCAGGTGCCCCCAGCTGACCAGCGTGAACACCATGGCGGCGACGGTGAGCAGCACACCGCCGAGAAGGAGCAGCACGTTCTGTACGCGCGGTGCGTCCGTCTCGGGCCGGGCCGGCATGGCGTGCGGCGCCGGAGCGCCGGGCGGCTGCGGTACCGCCTGCAGGGCCGCGACCAGCCAGGCGCGGCGTGCGAGCAACTGGGCCCGGCGGTTGTCGAGCTGCCACAGCTCGGCGTCGAGGAGCCGCAACTCCTCGGCCGGGGGCGGAACATGCGTCATGCCACGAAGTGTGGTCCCGGTCACGCCGTAGGACATGAGCGCAGGTACTCAGTGGCTACTCAGATCCCGCACGAAAGCACCAGGTGCGGGCAGACTCCTCCCATGGACTGGTCGCACTACCGCTTCCGCAGCCTGTGGCGGCTGACCGCGCCGCCCGCCGTCGTGTACGAGGCGCTCGAGCGGGCCGACGACTACCCCCGGTGGTGGCCGCAGATCCGTGAGGTCACCCGGCTCGACGACACCAGCGGCATCATCCGGATCCGCTCCGTCCTCCCGTACGACCTGTGGTTCACCGCACGCGAGGCGCGCCGCGACCCCGGGGCCGGCGTCCTGGAGATCTCCATGACCGGCGACCTCGAGGGTTGGGCGCGCTGGACGCTCACGGCGGACGGCACCGGCACCCTCGCCCGCTACGAGCAGGTCGTCGACGTGAACAAGCCCCTGCTCAGGCGGTTCGCGATCCCGGGGCGGCCGGTGTTCAGGGCCAACCACCGGATCATGATGCGCTCCGGACGGCGCGGGCTGGCCGCCCACCTGGAAGCGGTTTGAAGGAAACCCGTGGAGACCTGTATGGTTCAGTGCGTTCCCGGGCGATTAGCTCAGTGGGAGAGCGCTTCGTTCACACCGAAGAGGTCACTGGTTCGAACCCAGTATCGCCCACCGGGGAAGGCCGGTCCGCAGCAGCGGACCGGCTTTTTTCATGCCGCCGCCGGCAGGTCCGGACGCAGCGGCCACGAGGTGTCCACGATCTCGTCGGTGCCGCTGTGGGCGAACCACGCCTGCAGCCCGCGGGCCTGCGCCGCGTGCCAGGTCGCCTGCAGCGAGTGCAGCTCGGCGGGGGAGAGGCGCTCCAGCCGGGCCGCGAAACGGCGCCCGAGCGCCCGTACGACGTCCAGCGCGGCCAGCGCGTCCGCGGCCGCGTCGTGCGCGCCGTCCAGCGTCACCTCGTAGTGCGCGCACAGATCCGTCAGGGTGCGACGGCCCTTGCGGTAGCGGTCCAGGTGCTTGTCCAGGACCCGCGGATCCAGCACCCGCAGCGCCGAGGCCTGCAGCCAGCGGTCCAGCGACGAGGCGCGGTGCCGGCGCAGCTCGCGGTCCAGCAGCGTCAGGTCGAAGGGCGCGTTCATCACGACCAACGGCCGGTTCATCGCCGCCTGTTCGGCCAGCGCCTCCGCTATCTCGTACACCACCGGCGCCGGCCAGCGGCCGTTGCGCTGCAGGTGTTCGTCCGTCAGACCGTGCACCGCCGTCGCCGCCTCGGGCACCGGCACACCGGGGTTGACCAGCCAACGGGTCACCCGGGGCCGGCTGCCCGGCGCGTCCTGGACGACGACGGCGGCCGACACGATCCGGTCGGTCTCCACGTCGACGCCCGTGGTCTCCGTGTCGAAGGCCGCGAGGGGCCCCTCGTACCAGCACGTCATGCCTACCCAACTCCTCCATCACGCCCGGCAGCTGACGACCCGTCTTCTGCCCGTTTGGTGATACCCGGGCTGTTTGCGCACTACGCCGGAAGGACACAACAGAAGTACGGGTCTTTGCAGTTCAGCGGCCCGCTACGGGGAATCACTCGGCTTGGAAGGCTGTTCGGTCATGGCGATAGCGCAGCCCGAGCGGAGCGGGCTGCTGCCCGAACGCACGGGCCCCCTTCGCGGCACACTCGCCACCACCGCGTGCATGGAGACACTGCAGGTGGGCTATCTGCACGCCGTCGCCGCGGCGGCCGGCTGCTCGCTGTCGCAACCGTTTCCGGACGACGGCATCGACTGGCACGTCAGTCACGGCTCGCCCGGGCACACCGTCGACGACGAGGTGACCATCAAGGTGCAGCTGAAGTGCACCTACCAGGTCCCGCCGAACCCACCGGGCCGCTTCTTCTCCTTCACGCTCGACAACGGCCATCTGCGCAAGCTCGCGCGCACCCCGGTCTCGGTGCACAAGATCCTCGTCGTGATGCTCGTCCCGAGGACCCAGGACGACTGGCTCAGGGCCAGCCACGACCGCCTCGACCTGCGGCACTGCTGCTACTGGGTCAACCTCGCCGGCCACCCGGTCACCGGCCGCACCCGCACCACCGTCCGCGTTCCGACCTCACGCATCTTCGACGACCGAGCGCTGTGCGAGATCATGACGCGGGTCGGGACGGGAGGCAGACCATGACGCACCGCCCCCTTCAGGAGCCGGCCCGACAGGTGCGGCCGCACCCTGTGGATGTGGCCTGGCAGCCTCCGCCCGAGCCCGGCGAGGTCGACCCCGCCGTGCTCGGGGCTCTGCTGCACCGGCACGGCTGGCAGCGCCGGGGCGGTGCCGCCGGACGCTACGGCCGCTGGACCCCGCCCGGGCCCGGCGGCAGCGGCACGAGCCTCCTGGTGCCCGAGAGCCGCGCCTTTCCCGACAGCGACGACCTGCTCGGCGAGGCCCTCGATGCCCTCACCCGCAGCGGTACCCCCTCCGCACGGGAGATCCTGGTCGGCCTCGCCGTGCCCAGCGACGAGGTCCGCTGGTGCCGCGACGTCCCCGCCGGCCCCGCCGACGCCGCGCCCTGGGTGGTCGAGGAACAGCTGCGTTCCGCCGCCCGCCAGATGCTGCTCGCCGCCGCGCTCGCCACACGCGCGCGTGCCGGCTACTACGGCGCCCGGCACCGCCGTGCCGCCGCCGCCCTGCTGGAGAGCATCCTCGTCGGCCCCGCGACCGGCGGCGGCCGGCTCACCGCCTTCGTGCCCGTCGGCACCGGCCGACGCCTCGCCGTGCGCCTCCAGCAGGCCCTGTACGCGGCCCGGGAGGCCGTCGACTACCGACGGGCCACCGGCGGCATGGACGCCTTCGACGGGGCCGTGGAGGCGGGCGTCAGCCGCGAGCTCACCGAGGCGCTGATCGCCCTCGTGCGCGGCACCGAGGGCGCCCGGATCGCCGTCGAGTGGGCGCCCGCCGCCGGGGTGCCCGAGGACTGCGTCGCGGGTGTCGAGCCCGTGGAGTTCTCGCCGGGTGACCTGCCCGTGCTGCGCGAGGCAGGAGCCCGCTTCCTGCGCGACGAGCCGTCCGTGCCGGTCCACGTCACCGGAGCCGTGATCCGGATGCGCAGGTCGGGGCCGCGCGGCGAGGGCAGCGTACGGCTGCGGGTGCTCGCCGGCGCCGACATACCGCACGTCCGCGTCACCCTGGACGAGGAGGACTACCGCATCGCCGGGCACGCCCACCTCGTGGGACTGCCGGTGCGGGTGCGCGGGCGGCTGGAGAGCCGGGGCGGCTTCCGGCGGCTGACCGGCGCCGAGGGCGTCGTACCGGTGCAGGTGGACGACGCCGAACGGGACCGGCTGATGAAGGCGCTGCACGAGAACCTCGACTTCTTCGAGGAGGCGTGCGGCGGCGAGGAGTGCGACTGAGCGCCCTGCGCCGGTGACCGTTTCGCGGTCGGTGGGCCGGGGTCGGTACGATCCCCTAATGCGCGCGCTCCTGGTATGGCGCCGCACCCACCTTCAGTCAGGAGAGACCGGTGTCAGACGTCCGTGTGATCATCCAACGCGATTCCGAGCGGGAAGAGCGCGTGGTGACGACGGGCACTACGGCCGCCGAGCTCTTCGCCGGCGAGCGCTCGATCATCGCCGCACGCGTGGCCGGGGACCTGAAGGACCTCGCGTACGAGGTCCGGGACGGCGAGACCGTCGAGGGTGTCGAGCTCTCCTCCGAGGACGGCCTGAACATCCTGCGCCACTCCACCGCGCACGTCATGGCGCAGGCCGTGCAGGAGCTCTTCCCCGAGGCCAAGCTGGGCATCGGCCCGCCTGTCAAGGACGGCTTCTACTACGACTTCGACGTCGAGAAGCCGTTCACGCCCGAGGATCTCAAGGCCATCGAGAAGAAGATGCAGGAGATCCAGAAGCGCGGGCAGCGCTTCTCGCGCCGTGCGGTGACCGACGAGGCGGCCCGCGAGGAGCTGGCGAACGAGCCGTACAAGCTCGAACTCATCGGCCTCAAGGGCTCCGCCTCCAGCGACGACGGCGCGGACGTCGAGGTCGGCGCCGGCGAGCTGACGATCTACGACAACCTGGACGCCAAGACCGGCGAGCTGTGCTGGAAGGACCTCTGCCGCGGTCCGCACCTGCCCTCCACCCGCCTCATCCCGGCGTTCAAGCTGATGCGCAACGCGGCCGCCTACTGGCGCGGCAGCGAGAAGAACCCCATGCTCCAGCGCATCTACGGCACCGCCTGGCCGTCCAAGGACGAGCTGAAGGGCTACCTCGACTTCCTCACCGAGGCCGAGAAGCGCGACCACCGCAAGCTGGGCAGCGAACTCGACCTGTTCTCCATCCCGGAGCAGATCGGCTCCGGCCTCGCCGTCTTCCACCCCAAGGGCGGCATCATCCGCCGCGTCATGGAGGACTACTCGCGCCGCCGGCACGAGGAGGAGGGCTACGAGTTCGTCTACACCCCGCACGCGACGAAGGGGAAGCTCTTCGAGACGTCCGGGCACCTGGACTGGTACGCCGACGGCATGTACCCGCCCATGCAGCTCGACGAGGGCGTGGACTACTACCTCAAGCCCATGAACTGCCCGATGCACAACCTGATCTTCGACGCGCGCGGCCGCTCGTACCGTGAACTGCCGCTGCGCCTCTTCGAGTTCGGGACCGTGTACCGGTACGAGAAGTCGGGCGTCGTGCACGGCCTGACCCGCGCGCGGGGCTTCACCCAGGACGACGCGCACATCTACTGCACCCGCGAGCAGATGTCGGAGGAGCTCGACAAGACCCTCACCTTCGTCCTCGGCCTGCTGCGCGACTACGGCCTGACCGACTTCTACCTGGAGCTGTCGACGAAGGACCCGGAGAAGTTCGTCGGCTCCGACGAGGCCTGGGAGGAGGCCACGGAGACCCTCCGCCAGGTCGCCGAGAAGCAGGGCCTTCCCCTGGTGCCCGACCCGGGCGGCGCCGCCTTCTACGGTCCGAAGATCTCCGTCCAGACCAAGGACGCCATCGGCCGCACCTGGCAGATGTCGACGATCCAGCTCGACTTCAACCTCCCCGAGCGGTTCGACCTGGAGTACACCGGCCCGGACGGTTCCAAGCAGCGCCCGGTCATGATCCACCGCGCCCTGTTCGGTTCCATCGAGCGGTTCTTCGCGGTGCTCCTGGAGCACTACGCGGGTGCCTTCCCGGCCTGGCTGGCCCCGGTGCAGGCGGTCGGCATCCCGATCGGCGACGGGCACGTGGAGTACCTGCAGAAGTTCGCCGCCGAGGCGAAGAAGAAGGGCCTGCGCGTCGAGGTCGACTCCTCCTCCGACCGCATGCAGAAGAAGATCCGCAACGCCCAGAAGCAGAAGGTGCCCTTCATGGTCATCGCGGGCGACGAGGACATGGCGGGCGGCTCGGTGTCCTTCCGCTACCGCGACGGCTCGCAGGAGAACGGCATCCCGTTCGACGAGGCCATCGCGAAGATCGTGAAGGTCGTGGAGGAGCGGGCGCAGGTCTGATCGTTCGCAGGCCCGCGCAGGCCCTCGGGAGCTCAGCCTCCCGGGGGCCTCTCGTCGTCCTCCCGCGCGAACACCTGCAGCAGCCAGGAGGCGAACGTGCCGGTCACCGCACCCAGCAGCGCCAGCCCGATGACCATCATCCCGACCGCGATCACCCGGCCCAGCGGTGTCACCGGGGTGATGTCGCCGTAGCCGACGGTCGTGAGGGTGGCACAGGCCCACCAGACCGCGTCCCCGAACGACTTCATGGACGCGTCCGGCGCCCCGCGCTCCTGCTGGTAGACGGCGAGGGCTCCGGCGAAGCCGAGCAGGACGGTGGCGAGCCCCGAGTAGGCGATCACGCGCGCGTGCAGAGCCAGCCGCGGCTTGCCGTGCCGGCGCTGGACGGCCTCGTAGACCTTGACCACCCGCAGCGGGCGCAGCAGCGGCAGGATCACCACCACCGCGTCCAGCGGATGCCTGCGGATGTAGCCCAGTCCTTGGCCGCTCAGGCGCCACATCACCGCGAAGTTGACGGCGAACAGCACCCAGGACGCCAGCAGCACCGCGAAGGCCAGATCCTGCAGCGGGTCCCTCAGACCGGGCGCCAGGACGCGGACCGCGTAGCAGGCGAGGAAGGCCAGCGAGGCGACGGCGAGCGGCAGCTCGGTGCGCTGCTCCCAGCGTTTTTCTCTGCGAGTGTCATCGTCCACGAGCCCAGCTTGGCGCGGCGGGCTTTTCCCACAACCCCGCCGACACGCCGCGAACGGGCGACGCCATATGCTGCACTGCATGACGAGTGAGCCGGAGCAGCAGTGGGGAGTGGGCACCCAGGACGCCTTCCAGCGTCTGTGGACGCCCCATCGGATGGCCTACATCCAGGGCGAGAACAAGCCGACCGGCCCCGGGGCCGACGACGGCTGCCCCTTCTGCTCGATTCCGGCCAAGTCCGACGAGGACGGGCTGATCGTCAGGCGCGGCGAGCAGGTCTACGCCGTCCTCAACCTCTACCCGTACAACGGCGGCCACCTCATGGTGGTGCCCTACCGGCACGTCGCCGACTACACGGACCTCACGGACGCCGAGACGATCGAGCTGGCCGCCCTCACCAAGCAGGCGATGACGGCCCTGCGCACGGCCTCCGGCGCCCACGGCTTCAACATCGGCATGAACCAGGGCACGGTCGCGGGCGCCGGCATCGCGGCCCACCTCCACCAGCACATCGTGCCCCGCTGGGGCGGCGACACGAACTTCATGCCCGTGGTGGGCCACACCCGCGTCCTGCCCCAGCTCCTCGCGGACACCAGGAAGATGCTGGCGGAGGCGTGGCCGACGACCTGATCAAGCCGCGTCCGGCACCATTGAGCCCGTCCGGCGTTTGAGGACGAGGCCGAAGGCCGAAGGGGGGCCTGGGGCGCAGCCCCCAGAGACGCGCACCCAGCCTCCGCCGAACCGCCGGAGGCTCACGCGTCGTACACGTCGGCCTTCCGAGGCGTCGGATCCTGCACCTGCGTGCTCAGGAACGCCGACCTCGTGCCGAACTGCTCCGTGTCCACGCCGTTCTCCTGCAACACCCGTATCGCCGCCGAGTGCACCACCCGCAGCACCGGCGTGGCCGCGCGCAGCGCGTCGTCGGCCATGAAGCGGTGCCGCCAGGGCTGATCGGCCCACGCGTGCCGCAGGCCGAACGGCTCGGGCAGGGCTATCGTGCCGCCGAGCCAGTTCAGCAGCGGGGGGTACCAGGAGAGCGGGGCGCGCACGGCCAGCCGTACGACCTCGTCGGTGTCGACCAGCGGAAGCGCCACCTTGCGGGTCTCCCACGGCTTGAACGACTTCTGGACCTCCTTGGAGGGTGCCTCGGGCTTGCTGGTGAACAGGCCGTTGACGGGGCCGAGCGCATGGCCGGTGACCTCGATGCGCAGCGTCTGGTGCAGCACCGTCACCGTGATCATCATGGTGATGACCAGCTGGCCGTCCCACAGCGTCCACTGCACGCCCAGATAGTGCCGGTCGCCCGCGCCGAACTGCTGCTTGTTGCAGATGTCCTGTATGGCGTGCGTCTTGACCTGGAAGGCGTCCACGTCCGTGCCCTCGGGCCGCGAGACGGCCTTGGCGCCCTCCGCGATCGGCGTGACGACCCAGTGCCGCACGGACGGGGTCGGGAAGCCACCGGTGTTGATGGTGTTCCGCTCCAGCATGCGCAGGTCGTCGTGGATCGCCCTGATCACGTCCCAGCTGCGGAAGGGGTGGATCTCGCGGCTGGGGTCGGCCGGAACCAGGTCCTCGGCGAGCTGCCAGCTGCCCCAGCGCGTGCCCATGCCGAGGATGCCCTTGGGCCCGGCGTAGAACACGGAGTTGGACTGCTGCTCGGCGGCGAGCCTGGCCAGTGCCTGGCGCAGCGCGTCCGCCTTCGTCTCACCGGGGCTGGTGGGCACCGCCTCGGGCACCTTGGCGCCGACGCTGCTGCCGGCGAGCAGGCTGTCCCAGCGCCCGCGCAGGTCCTTCGCCGTGCGCTCGCAGATCTGCTTGGCCCAGAACCAGCCGACGACGGGCATCACGACGCACGCGCGCGCGTACCAGGCCCAGAACCCGCTGAACGGCATACGGATCAGGAAGATCACCGCGAGGGCGCCCACGGCCACCAGGAGCGTCGTGCCCATCGCGCCGGCCCGCCGGTCCGCGGTGCGGGAGACGGCCATGCGGATCTGGAAGACCAGGAGCCAGACGAGCAGGCCGGGCAGGAACAGCACCCCGCACAGCACCATCACGATGGACAGCATCTGGTCGCGGGCCTTGCGGATGTTGTTCGCCGCGAGGGCGTGCTCCACGGCGACCTGCGGCTCGGAGCCGAAGGACTGGATGAGCGGCTTCCGGCCCGGGCCCAGCATGCGGTCGACGATCGCCCGGGAGAAGGCCTCGCCCAGGTTGGGCCGGAATATTCCTGCCCAGGAGCGCCCCGGCTTGACCTCGGTCTGGTGCCACTCGTTGTCGGCCTTCTTGATGTCCAGCACCGGGTTGTCCCGGTAGGCCGCGGAGGCCAGCGCGAACGTCGCCGTCTGGCTCTCGTCGCCCGTACGCGGCACCTGTGGACCGAAGATGTCCCCGTAGCCGCTCTCAACGGTCATTCCCGCCCCCGATCGCCGCCCGATACCGCCTCTGCGGCTCTTCCCGACTTCCTTGCTCCGCACACCTGTTGATCAGGTCATCGCGCAGATGCGTTGATTCGACCACGAGTTGATTCGACGACGAGTCGACCGACGAACGCTCCCGCGCGGAAACTTGATCAGCTTGTCATCAGCGTATCCGCAGCCACCGACAATCGTCGGCGGACGGCCGAAGCCGCCCGCCGACGCGGAGGGGAGCCTTCCGCGAAAGCCGTCCGCGTGCCCCCCGCACGCCACTTGCGGAGCACCCGGTGCCAACTACGAGGCCTGACGCGCCTCTTCACGAATCCTTTCCGCGATCTGCGACGGCATCGGCTCGTGCCGCGCGTAGGAACGGTTGAACCGCGCGGTGCCGTGCGAGAGGGAGCGCAGGTCCACGGCGTACCGTCCGATCTCGATCTCGGGCACCTCGGCCCGTACGACGGTGCGGCCGCCGCTGGTCTGCTCCGTGCCCAGCACCCGGCCCCGCCGCCCGGACAGGTCGCTCATCACGGCGCCCACGTAGTCGTCGCCGACCAGCACGCTCACCTCGGCGACCGGCTCCAGCAGGTGGATCTTCACGTCGGCCGCGGCCTCCCGCAGCGCCAGCGCGCCCGCCGTCTGGAAGGCGGCGTCCGAGGAGTCCACGGAGTGCGCCTTGCCGTCGAGCAGCGTCACCCGGACGTCGATCAGCGGGTAACCGGCCGCGACTCCCTTGGCCGCCTGGGCGCGCACGCCCTTCTCGACCGACGGGATGAACTGCCGCGGCACCGCGCCGCCGACCACCTTGTCCACGAACTCGATGCCCGAGCCGCCGGGCAGCGGCTCCACGTCGATCTCGCAGATGGCGTACTGCCCGTGCCCGCCGGACTGCTTCACGTGCCGGCCGCGCCCGCCCGACTTGGTCGCGAACGTCTCCCGCAGGGAGACCCGGTGCGGTACGACGTCGACCTGGACGCCGTAGCGGTTGCGCAGCCTCTCCAGCGCCACGTCCGCGTGTGCCTCGCCCAGGCACCACAGGACCACCTGGTGGGTGTCCTGGTTCTGTTCGAGCCGCATCGTCGGGTCCTCGGCGACCAGCCGGGACAGGCCCTGCGAGAGCTTGTCCTCGTCCGCCTTGCTGTGCGCCTCGATGGCGAGCGGCAGCAGCGGGTCGGGCATCTCCCACGGCTCCATCAGAAGCGGGTCCTCCTTGGCCGAGAGCGTGTCGCCGGTCTCGGCGCGGCCCAGCTTGGCCACGCACACCAGGTCGCCCGCGATGCCGTGCGTCACGGGCCGCTGCTGCTTGCCGAACGGCGTGGACAGCGCGCCGATGCGCTCGTCGACGTCGTGGTCCTCGTGCCCGCGGTCGGACAGTCCGTGCCCGGAGACGTGCACCGTCTGGTCGGGGCGCAGGGTGCCGGAGAAGACGCGGACCAGGGAGACCCGGCCGACGTAGGGGTCGGAGGCCGTCTTGACGACCTCGGCGACCAGCGGGCCCTCGGTGTCGCAGGCCTTGATCTCGCGGGGCTTGCCGTCGATGGTCGTGACCCCGGGCGTGGGGTGCTCGAACGGTGTCGGGAAACCGCCGGTGATCAGTTCCAGCAGCTCCACCGTGCCGAGCCCCTGCTTGGCGCCCTCGCCCGCCGGGGCGGCGGCCAGGACGGGGAAGAACACCCCGCGCGCCACGGCCCGCTCCAGGTCCTCGATGAGCGTCTTGACGTCGATCTGCTCGCCGCCCAGGTAGCGGTCCATGAGGGTCTCGTCCTCGCTCTCCGAGATGATCCCCTCGATCAGCCGGTTGCGGGCCTCCTCGATCTGCGGCAGCTGGTCCTCACCCGGCTCCGACTCCTTGCGCTCGCCGGTCGAGTAGTCGAACAGCTTCTGCGACAGCAGCCCGACGAGCCCGGTCACGGGCGCGTGCCCGTCGGGGCCCTGGGGACCGTGCAGCGGCGTGTAGAGCGGGAGCACGGCGTCCGGGTCGTCACCGCCGAAGGCCTCGGCGCAGGTGCGCGTCATCTCCTCGAAGTCGGCCCTGGCCGCCTCCAGGTGCGTGACGACGATCGCCCGGGGCATGCCGACGGCCGCGCACTCCTCCCACACCATGCGCGTCGAGCCGTCCACGCCGTCGGAGGCGGAGACGACGAAAAGGGCCGCGTCCGCCGCTCGCAGACCGGCCCTGAGCTCACCGACGAAGTCGGCGTATCCGGGGGTGTCCAGAAGGTTGACCTTGATGCCGTCCCATTCGACCGGCACCAGGGAGAGCTGCACCGAACGGTTCTGCCGGTGCTCGATCTCGTCGTAGTCGGAGACGGTGCCGCCGTCCTCCACGCGGCCCGCCCGGTTCACCGCCCCCGCCGTCAGCGCGAGGGCCTCCACCAACGTCGTCTTGCCCGATCCGGAGTGGCCGACCAGCACCACATTCCGTACGGACGCGGGGTGGTCGGCCGCTGTTGCCCTGCCGGCGGCTCCGGGGTGTGTGTTCGCCTTGTCGCCCATGATCCTGCCTCCCGTGCACGGTGAGGTCACTGTGGGCGCGGGCGTACGGGGCCGCGTGCGGTGACGGCTCCGATGACGCCCGCGGTTCTTCGAGCTTTCCACTCCCGTCACGGTGCGTCCATACGGAGGACGTGATCGTGCCCGTAGGTCCCCCCGCCGACGGCCACTGGTCCCGTCCGACAGTGCCCGGCGGTCGCACACACGCGCGCGTGGCTACGATGGGCCCGCCGGTGGCCACAGGGGCCGAGCCGGTCACACCGACCGTCGGGAAGGCCATGCTGAACAAGTACGCGCGTGCATTCTTCACGCGTGTCCTCACACCGTTCGCCGCGTTTCTCATCCGCCGGGGCGTCAGCCCTGACACGGTCACGCTGCTGGGCACCGCGGGCGTGGTCGCCGGCGCCCTGGTCTTCTACCCCATGGGCGAGTTCTTCTGGGGCACCGTCGTCATCACGCTGTTCGTCTTCTCCGACCTGGTCGACGGCAACATGGCCCGCCAGCTCGGGCGCAGCAGCCGCTGGGGCGCGTTCCTCGACTCCACCCTCGACCGCGTCGCCGACGGCGCGATCTTCGGCGGATTCGCCCTCTGGTACGCGGGCCACGGCAACGACAACGTCCTGTGCGCCGTCTCCATCTTCTGCCTGGCCAGCGGCCAGGTGGTGTCGTACACCAAGGCCCGGGGCGAGTCGATCGGCCTGCCGGTCGCGGTGAACGGCCTCGTCGAGCGGGCCGAGCGCCTGGTCATCTCGCTGGTCGCGGCCGGTCTCGCCGGGCTGCACAAGTTCGGCGTGCCGGGGATCCAGTACCTGCTGCCCGTCGCCCTGTGGATCGTCGCCGTCGGCAGCCTCGTCACCCTCGTCCAGCGCGTCGTCACGGTCCGCCGCGAATCGGCCGAGGCCGAGGCGGCGGCCGCCGCCCAGGAGAGCGAGAATGCCTCCCAGGGGAGTGAGGCGGCGAAGTGAGCGTGCGGGATCAGCTGACCGACGGGCTGTACGGCCTGGGCTGGAGCACGGTCAAGAAGCTTCCGGAGCCGGCCGCCGTACGGCTCGGCCGGAGCATCGCCGACCTCGCCTGGAAGCGGCGCGGCAAGGGCGTGCAGCGACTGGAGGCCAACTACGCGCGCGTGGTGCCGGACGCGAGCCCCGAGCGTCTCGCCGAGCTCTCGCGTGCGGGGATGCGCTCCTACCTGCGCTACTGGATGGAGTCGTTCCGGCTGCCGGCGTGGAGCGCCGAGCGCGTGCGGACGGGCTTCGACCCCAAGGACCTGCACCACCTCACCGACGGCATCGCCTCCGGCAGGGGCGTCGTCCTCGCGTTGCCGCACATGGCCAACTGGGACCTGGCCGGCGCCTGGGTCACCACGGCGCTTCAGACGCCGTTCACCACGGTCGCCGAGCGCCTCAAGCCCGAGAGCCTCTACGACCGTTTCGTCGCCTACCGCGAGGGCCTCGGCATGGAGGTCCTGCCGCACAGCGGCGGCACCGCCTTCGGCACCCTGGCCCGCCGGCTGCGCGACGGCGGCCTGGTCTGCCTGGTCGCCGAGCGCGACCTGTCGGCCTCGGGCGTGGAGGTCCGGTTCTTCGGCGAGGCCACTCGGATGCCGGCCGGTCCGGCCCTCCTGGCCCAGCAGACCGGCGCGCTCCTGCTGCCGGTCACGCTCTGGTACGACGACTCGCCCGTGATGCAGGGACGTGTCCATCCGCCGATCGAGGTCCCCGGGACAGGCAACCGGGCCGAGAAGACGTCTGTCATGACACAGGCGCTGGCCGACGCCTTCGCCACCGGGATCGCCGACCATCCGGAGGACTGGCACATGCTGCAGCGTCTGTGGCTCAAGGACCTCGACCCCGCACGTGATCCCGCCAAGGGGGCTTCGTGAGGATCGGCATCGTCTGCCCGTACTCCTGGGACGTACCGGGCGGCGTCCAGTTCCACATCCGCGACCTCGCCGAGTACTTCATCCGGCTCGGTCACGAGGTGTCCGTGCTGGCCCCCGCCGACGACGACACCCCGCTGCCGCCGTACGTCGTCTCGGCGGGCCGCGCGGTGCCGGTGCCGTACAACGGCTCGGTGGCCCGGCTGAACTTCGGTTTCCTCTCGGCGGCCCGGGTGCGCCGCTGGCTGCACGACGGCCACTTCGACGTCGTGCACATCCACGAGCCGACCTCGCCGTCGCTGGGCCTGCTGACCTGCTGGGCGGCGTCGGGCCCGATCGTGGCCACCTTCCACACCTCCAACCCGCGCTCCAAGGCCATGATCGCCGCGTACGCGATCCTCCAGGCGGCCCTGGAGAAGATCAGCGCGCGGATCGCGGTGAGCGAGTACGCCCGCCGCACCCTGGTCGAGCACCTGGGCGGCGACGCGGTGGTCATCCCGAACGGCGTGGACGTCGACTTCTTCGCCAAGGCCGAGCCCAACCCCGCCTGGCAGGGCGACACGATCGGCTTCATCGGCCGCATCGACGAGCCGCGCAAGGGCCTGCCGGTGCTGATGCGGGCCCTGCCGAAGATCCTCGCGGCCCGGCCGCAGACGCGACTGCTGGTAGCGGGCCGCGGCGACGAGGAGGAGGCGGTCGAGTCGCTGCCCGCCGAACTGCGCTCCCGCGTCGAGTTCCTGGGCATGATCAGCGACGAGGACAAGGCCCGCTTCCTGCGCAGCGTCGACCTCTACGTCGCCCCCAACACCGGCGGCGAGAGCTTCGGCATCATCCTCGTCGAGGCCATGTCGGCGGGCGCGCCGGTCCTCGCCTCGGACCTGGACGCCTTCGCGCAGGTGCTGGACCAGGGAGCGGCCGGAGAACTGTTCGCCAACGAGGACTCCGACGCGCTGGCGGAGGCGGCGGTGCGGCTGCTCGGGGACCCCGGGCGCCGGGCCGAACTCCGCGAGCGGGGCAGCGCGCACGTACGGCGCTTCGACTGGTCGACGGTCGGGGCGGACATCCTGTCGGTGTACGAGACGGTCACGGACGGGACGACGGCGGTCGCGGCGGCGGAGGACGACCGGGCGCCGGGGCTGCGGGCGCGGCTCGGGCTGGCGCGCGACTGATGCCCCCTCCGGGCGCCGTGAGGTGCCCGGTAACGTGAGCGCCCGTGACCGCAACCCTGATCTGGATCCTCGTCGCCCTCGTCGCGTTCGGCCTGTACCTGAGCTGGACCGCGGGCCGTCTGGACCGGCTGCACGCCCGGATCGACGCCGCCCGCGCCGCCCTCGACGCGCAGCTGCTGCGCAGGGCCTCGGTGGCCCAGGAACTGGCCACCTCGGGCGTCCTCGACCCGGCCGCGTCGATCGTCCTGTACGAGGCCGCGCACGCCGCCCGGCAGGCCGAGGAGGAGCAGCGGGAGGTCGCCGAGAGCGAGCTGAGCCAGGCGCTGCGGGCGGTGTTCGCCGAACCGGCCCAGGTGGAGGTGGTGCGCGAGGCCCCCGGCGGGGAGGCGGCCACCCACGAGCTCGCGGAGGCGGTACGCCGCGTCCCGATGGCCCGCCGCTTCCACAACGACGCCGTCGGCGCGGCCCACCGGCTGCGCGAACACCGCAAGGTCCGCTGGTTCCGCCTGGCCGGTCACGCCCCCGCCCCCATGGCCTTCGAGATGGACGACGAGCCGCCGGCCGACCTGGCGGACCGGGTGGCCTGAGACGCCGCACGCGCCGTCCGGCACGGGCGGCTCCGCGGCAAAACGATCCACCGGGTTGCCATTGGCCCTTGCCGTGGACTGGTGCGCTCACGTTTCCTCGGTGATTGCAGAAACCCTCTTTCCCTTCAGTGAGGTCATCCGTGTCCAGCACCCTCTCCGAAAACCAGGCCCCCGAGACCGGCACCGCGCGCGTGAAGCGCGGCATGGCCGAGCAGCTCAAGGGTGGCGTGATCATGGACGTCGTCACGCCGGAGCAGGCGAAGATCGCCGAGGACGCGGGCGCCGTCGCCGTCATGGCCCTGGAGCGGGTCCCGGCCGACATCCGCAAGGACGGCGGCGTGGCCCGCATGTCCGACCCGGACATGATCGAGGGCATCATCGAGGCCGTCTCCATCCCGGTCATGGCCAAGTCCCGCATCGGCCACTTCGTCGAGGCCCAGGTCCTGCAGTCCCTCGGCGTCGACTACATCGACGAGTCCGAGGTCCTCACCCCGGCCGACGAGGTCAACCACTCCGACAAGTGGGCCTTCACCACCCCCTTCGTCTGCGGCGCCACCAACCTCGGCGAGGCCCTGCGCCGCATCGCCGAGGGCGCGGCCATGATCCGCTCCAAGGGCGAGGCCGGCACCGGCAACGTCGTCGAGGCCGTCCGCCACCTGCGCCAGATCAAGAACGAGATCGCCCGCCTGCGCGGCTACGACAACCACGAGCTGTACGCCGCCGCCAAGGAGCTGCGCGCCCCGTACGAGCTGGTCAAGGAGGTCGCCGAGCTCGGCAAGCTCCCCGTGGTGCTGTTCTCCGCCGGCGGCGTGGCCACCCCGGCCGACGCGGCCCTGATGCGCCAGCTCGGCGCCGAGGGCGTCTTCGTCGGCTCCGGCATCTTCAAGTCGGGCGACCCGGCCAAGCGCGCCGCCGCCATCGTCAAGGCCACCACCTTCTACGACGACCCGAAGATCATCGCGGACGCGTCCCGCAACCTCGGCGAGGCCATGGTCGGCATCAACTGCGACACCCTGCCCGAGGCCGAGCGCTACGCCAACCGCGGCTGGTAAGGCACCGGATCACATGAACACCCCCGTCATAGGCGTCCTGGCCCTCCAGGGCGACGTACGGGAGCACCTCATCGCCCTGGCCGCGGCCGACGCCGTGGCCAGGCCGGTCAGGCGCCCCGAAGAACTCGCCGAGGTGGACGGCCTCGTCATCCCCGGCGGCGAGTCCACCACCATCTCCAAGCTCGCCGTCCTCTTCGGCGTGATGGAGCCCCTCCGCGCACGCGTGCGTGCCGGCATGCCCGTCTACGGCACCTGCGCCGGCATGATCATGCTCGCCGACAAGATCCTCGACCCGCGCTCGGGCCAGGAGACCTTCGGCGGCATCGACATGATCGTGCGCCGCAACGCGTTCGGCCGGCAGAACGAGTCCTTCGAAGCGGCGGTCGACGTCAAGGGCGTCGAGGGCGATCCTGTAGAAGGCGTCTTCATCCGCGCCCCCTGGGTCGAGTCCGTCGGCGCCGAGACCGAGGTGCTCGCCGAGCACGAAGGCCACATCGTCGCGGTCCGCCAGGGCAACGCGCTCGCCACGTCGTTCCACCCGGAACTGACCGGCGACCACCGCGTGCACTCCCTGTTCGTCGACATGGTGCACGCGAACCGGGCGACGGAGTCCTAGTAGGATTCCTGGCGTTCGTTGCAGAGATGGGTTACGCGAAGGAGACAGGCAGATGTCCGGCCACTCTAAATGGGCCACGACGAAGCACAAGAAGGCCGTGATCGACGCCAAGCGCGGCAAGCTCTTCGCGAAGCTGATCAAGAACATCGAGGTCGCGGCGCGCATGGGCGGCGTGGACCTCGACGGCAACCCGACGCTCTACGACGCCGTCCAGAAGGCCAAGAAGTCGTCGGTCCCGAACAAGAACATCGACTCCGCGATCAAGCGCGGCGGTGGACTCGAGGCCGGCGGCGCCGACTACGAGACGATCATGTACGAGGGCTACGGCCCGAACGGCGTCGCGGTGCTCATCGAGTGCCTCACCGACAACCGCAACCGCGCCGCCTCCGACGTCCGCGTCGCCATGACCCGCAACGGCGGTTCCATGGCCGACCCGGGCTCGGTGTCGTACCTCTTCAACCGCAAGGGCGTCGTGATCGTCCCCAAGGGCGAGCTGTCCGAGGACGACGTCCTCGCCGCCGTCCTGGACGCGGGTGCCGAGGAGGTCAACGACCTGGGCGAGTCCTTCGAGGTGCTCAGCGAGGCCACCGACCTGGTCGCGGTCCGCACCGCCCTGCAGGACGCCGGGATCGACTACGACTCCGCCGAGGCCAACTTCGTCCCGACCATGCAGGTCGAGCTGGACGAGGAGGGCGCCAAGAAGATCTTCAAGCTGATCGACGCGCTCGAGGACAGCGACGACGTGCAGAACGTCTTCGCCAACTTCGACGTCAGCGACGAGGTCATGGAGAAGGTCGACGCGTAGCGCTGCCGCGAACCGAGCGGACATCGGCGGGCCGATGGGACACGTCCCACCGGCCCGCCGCTGTTGTCAGTGGCAGCGGATAGCCTTGCGGCAGTCAGTGATCACCGCAGAGAGGGGAGGGGCGCGGTGCGCGTACTCGGGGTGGACCCCGGCCTGACCCGATGCGGAGTCGGCGTCGTCGAGGGGGTGGCCGGCCGGCCCCTCACCATGGTCGGCGTGGGTGTCGTACGCACGCCCGCGGACGCCGAACTGGGGCACCGTCTCGTCGCGATCGAGCAGGGCATCGAGGCCTGGCTGGACGAACACCGGCCCGAATTCGTCGCCGTGGAGCGGGTGTTCAGCCAGCACAACGTACGGACCGTGATGGGCACCGCCCAGGCCAGCGCCGTCGCCATGCTCTGCGCCGCCCGCCGCGGCATCCCCGTCGCCCTGCACACCCCCAGCGAGGTCAAGGCGGCCGTCACCGGCAGCGGACGCGCCGACAAGGCCCAGGTCGGCGCCATGGTCACCCGGCTCCTACGGCTCGATGCGCCCCCCAAGCCCGCCGACGCCGCGGACGCCCTCGCTCTCGCCATCTGCCACATCTGGCGCGCCCCCGCGCAGAACCGACTCCAGCAGGCCGTGGCCCTGCACGCAGCCCAGGCGGCCAAGGCGGCCCAGGCATCATCGAAAGGCCGTATCGCATGATCGCGTTCGTCAGCGGCCCGGTCGCCGCCCTCGCGCCCGACTCCGCCGTGGTCGAGGTGGGCGGGATCGGCATCGCCGTCCAGTGCACGCCCAACACCCTCTCCGGGCTGCGCATGGGCCAGCAGACCAAGCTCGCCACCTCCCTGGTGGTACGGGAGGACTCCCTCACCCTGTACGGCTTCGTGGACGACGACGAACGCCAGGTCTTCGAGCTGCTGCAGACGGCGAGCGGGGTCGGCCCCCGCCTCGCCCAGGCGATGCTGGCCGTGCACAGCCCGGACGCTCTGCGCCGTGCCATCGCCACCAGTGACGAAAAAGCCCTGACCGCCGTCCCCGGCATCGGCAAGAAGGGCGCCCAGAAGCTGCTGCTGGAACTCAAGGACCGGCTCGGCGAACCGGTCGGCGCCCCCGCGGTCGGCGCCCCCGTCACCCAGGGCTGGCGCGACCAGCTGCACGCCGCGCTCATCGGCCTGGGATACGCCACCCGCGAGGCCGACGAGGCCGTGACCGCCGTGGCGCCGCAGGCCGAGGCGGCCGAGGGCACCCCGCAGGTCGGCCAGTTGCTGAAGGCGGCCCTGCAGACCCTCAACCGCGCCCGCTGACCACCCCGAACCCGAGGCACACCACATGAACTGGGACGACACCACCGACACCTCCGCCGAGCGGCTCGTCGGTGCGTCCGCCGACCGTGAGGACCAGGCCGTCGAGGCCGCCCTGCGCCCCAAGGACCTGGGCGAGTTCATCGGCCAGGAGAAGGTCCGTGAGCAGCTCGACCTGGTGCTGCGCGCCGCCCGCGCGCGCGGCGCCACCGCCGACCACGTGCTCCTCTCCGGCGCCCCCGGCCTCGGCAAGACCACCCTCTCGATGATCATCGCGGCGGAGATGGGCGCCCCCATCCGCATCACCAGCGGACCCGCCATCCAGCACGCCGGCGACCTGGCCGCGATCCTGTCCTCCCTCCAGGAGGGCGAGGTCCTCTTCCTCGACGAGATCCACCGCATGTCCCGGCCCGCCGAGGAGATGCTGTACATGGCCATGGAGGACTTCCGCGTCGACGTCATCGTCGGCAAGGGCCCCGGCGCCACCGCGATCCCGCTCGAACTGCCCCCCTTCACCCTGGTCGGCGCCACCACCCGCGCGGGTCTGCTGCCGCCCCCGCTGCGCGACCGCTTCGGCTTCACCGCGCACATGGAGTTCTACGAGCCCGCCGAGCTGGAGCGCGTCATCCACCGCTCCGCGAACCTGCTGGACGTCGAGATCCAGGCCGACGGCGCCGCCGAGATCGCCGGCCGCTCCCGCGGCACGCCCCGCATCGCCAACCGCCTGCTGCGCCGCGTCCGGGACTACGCCCAGGTCAAGGCCGACGGGCTCATCACACGGGACATCGCGGCCGCGGCCCTCGCGGTGTACGAAGTTGACGCCCGGGGCCTGGACCGCCTCGACCGCGGTGTACTGGAGGCGCTGCTGAAGCTGTTCGGCGGCGGACCGGTCGGCCTGTCCACGCTCGCCGTAGCGGTGGGGGAGGAGCGCGAGACCGTCGAAGAGGTCGCCGAGCCCTTCCTCGTACGGGAGGGGCTGCTGGCCCGCACCCCGCGCGGCCGGGTGGCCACGCCCGCCGCATGGGCGCATCTCGGCCTCACCCCGCCCCGCTCCGCCACTGCGGGAAACGGACAACAGGACCTGTTCGGGACGTGATGCCATTGTGACGGCGTCGGCATTGGCCGGGTAAGGAACCCAGGTGCCATGCTGAGCGTTGTTCCATGCGCGCGGACTCGCTTAGACTCCGCCGATGCCGCCTTTGTCGGCGGTATACATACCCCCATCCATGAGGCCGCTCTCCATCGCGGTCGTGCGAAGGAAACTCCGTCCCGTGAATATCACCATGCTCCTCCCGTTCATCGTGCTCATCGGGGCCATGTTCCTCATGACCCGTTCGGCCAAGCGCAAGCAGCAGCAGGCCCAGCAGATGCGGAACGAGATGCAGCCCGGCAGCGGCGTCCGCACGATCGGGGGCATGTACGCGACGGTCAAGGAGGTCAACGAGGACACGGTCCTCCTCGACGCCGGCCCGGGCGTCGACCTCCTCTTCGCGAAGAACGCCATCGGTTCCGTGCTCAGCGATGACGAGTACAACCGCATCGTGCACGGCATCGAGCACGACCTGAAGTCCGACACCGACGTCGTCCCGGACGACGCCTCCTCCCTCACCGAGACCGACGACTCCGCCGACGAAGCTGCCGCCGCCTCCGACGACAAGTCCGTCGACCTCGGCAAGAAGGACGCGACCGAGGAGCCGGCCGACGAGACCGCCGCCACGGAGACGAAGTCGGACGAGGAGACGAAGAAGACCGACGGCGACTCCGACGCGAAGTAGTCATGTCCCGGGGCGCGCGGCCGACCTCGCGCGCCCCGGGACGTGTCGTCTCGCACACGGGGATCCCGACACCATGTCATGGCCGACACCGCGCTGACCCGGCGCGGAGCGGCCCGAGAGGGAGTACGAGAAGGTGGCAGCACCTAAAAAGGGCCGAAGCGCGAGCGCCCAGAGCAAGCCAGGACGCTCGCTGGCCCTCATTCTGATCGCCATCGTGGCGCTCACCGGTGGAATGTTCGCCTCCGGGAACACCACTCCGCGCCTCGGCATCGACCTGGCCGGTGGTACGAGCATCACCCTTCAGGCGGTGAACGAGCCGGGCCAGCCCAACGCGATCAACAAGACCAACATGGACACCGCGGTCGCCATCATGAACCGCCGTGTCAACGGTCTGGGCGTGTCCGAGACGGAGGTGCAGACCCAGGGCAGCAGCAACATCATCGTCAACATCCCCCGGGGCACGAACTCCAAGGAAGCGCGCGACCAGGTCGGCACCACCGCCAAGCTGTACTTCCGTCCGGTGCTCACCACCGAGGTCTCCGGCGGCTCCGCGACGGCCAGCCCGTCGCCCAGCGCCTCCGGCAGCCCCTCGGCCAAGGCCACCGCCAAGGGTCAGAAGGCCACCGGCACGTCGACCCCCTCGTCCTCCGCGAGCCCGTCGGCCACGGCCACCTCGCAGGGCCGCGTCGTCACCGACGCCCTCAAGGCGAGTCCGACGCCGAGCGCCACCGCCTCCTCCGGCTCGAAGTCGTCCGCCAGTCCCACCCCGTCGGCGAGCGGCAGCTCGGCCGCGAGCGACGCGGTCGCCAAGCTGCAGGCGCAGTACGCCGCCCTCGACTGCACCAAGAAGGCGGCTCAGACCACCGCCGGCAAGAACGCCAAGGCCACCGAGTCCACCGTGGCCTGCGGCAAGAACTCCTCGGGCCAGTGGCAGAAGTACATCCTCGGCCCCGCCGCCGTCGACGGCACGGACGTGAAGAAGGCCCAGGCCGTCTTCAACACCCAGAGCAGCGCCGGCTGGACCGTCACCATGGAGTTCACCTCCAAGGGCGCCAAGAAGTTCGGTGACATCACCGGTCAGCTGGCCAAGAACCAGCCCCCGCAGAACCAGTTCGCGATCGTCCTCGACGGCAACGTCGTCTCCGACCCGCGTGTCTCGGAGGCGCTGACCGGCGGCAGCGCGGAGATCACCGGCAGCTTCAGCCAGCAGGAGGCCCAGGGCCTCGCCAACATGCTGTCCTACGGCGCGCTCCCGCTCTCCTTCAAGGAGCAGAGCGTGACCACCGTGACGGCCGCGCTCGGCGGTGAGCAGCTGCACGCCGGTCTGATCGCGGGCGCGATCGGCCTGGGTCTGGTCATCATCTACCTGCTCGCCTTCTACCGCGGGCTGTCGATCGTCGCGATTCCCTCGCTGCTGGTGTCCGCGATCCTCACCTACGTGATCATGTCGCTGCTCGGCCCCACGATCCACTTCGCGCTGAACCTGCCGGCCGTCTGCGGCGCCATCGTCGCCATCGGTATCACCGCGGACTCGTTCATCGTGTTCTTCGAACGCATCCGGGACGAGATCCGCGAGGGCCGCACCCTGCGTCCCGCCGTCGAGCGGGCCTGGCCGCGGGCCCGGCGCACCATCCTGGTTTCCGACTTCGTGTCGTTCCTGGCCGCCGCGGTGCTCTTCATCGTGACCGTCGGCAAGGTGCAGGGCTTCGCGTTCACGCTCGGTCTGACCACCGTGCTCGACGTGGTCGTCGTCTTCTTCTTCACCAAGCCGCTGATGACGCTCCTCGCCCGACGCAAGTTCTTCGCGAGCGGCCACAAGTGGTCGGGACTCGACCCGAAGGGCCTGGGCGCCAAGGCCCCCCTGCGCCGCACCCGCCGTCCCTCCGGCCCCGTCGCGGGCCCTGTCGACCCGAAGGAAGCGTGAGCGATGTCGAAACTCGGCAACCTCGGCGCCCGACTCCACCGCGGCGAGATCAGCTACGACTTCGTCGGCAAGCGCAAGATCTGGTACGGCATCTCCATCCTGATCACCATCACGGCCATCGTCGGCCTGGCGGTGCGTGGCCTGAACATGGGCATCGACTTCCAGGGCGGCGCCGTCTTCACCACCGGCAAGACCAGTGTCTCGGTGGCGCAGGCGGAGACCTACGCGGCTCGCGCGGCCGGCCATGACGCGGTGGTGCAGAAGCTCGGCACCGGCGGCCTGCGCATCCAGATCGCGGGCATGGACACCGAGAAGTCGGACGCCACCAAGGCCGAGCTGGCCAAGGACATGAAGATGTCCCCCGAGTCCATCGCCGCCGACCTGGTCGGCCCGAGCTGGGGTGACCAGATCGCCAACAAGGCCTGGGAGGGCCTGGGCATCTTCATGGTCCTCGTGGTGATCTACCTGGCGATCGCCTTCGAGTGGCGGATGGCGCTCGCGGCCCTGGTCGCGCTGATCCACGACATCACCATCACGACCGGTATCTACGCCCTGGTCGGCTTCGAGGTCACGCCCGGCACGGTCATCGGTCTGCTGACGATCCTCGGTTACTCGCTCTACGACACGGTCGTCGTCTTCGACAGCCTCAAGGAGCAGACCAAGGACATCACCAAGCAGACCCGGTTCACCTACAGCGACATCGCCAACAGGTCGATCAACGGCACCCTCGTCCGCTCGATCAACACGACGGTCGTCGCGCTGCTGCCGGTCGCGGGCCTGCTGTTCATCGGCGGTGGCTTCCTCGGCGCGGGAACCCTCAACGACATCTCGCTGTCGCTGTTCGTCGGCCTCGCGGCCGGTGCGTACTCCTCGATCTTCATCGCCACGCCGCTCGTCGCCGACCTCAAGGAGCGCGAGCCGCAGATGAAGGCGCTCAAGAAGCGCGTCCTGGCCAAGCGCGCCCAGGCCGCCGCTCAGGACGAGCAGCCGGGCACGGTGGACGAAGGCTACGCCGACGAGCCCGAGGACGCCGCCGCGGCGGTCGTCGGCCCGCGCCACCAGCCCGCGTCCCGCGGCCGCGGCCGTGGCCGTCCTTCGGGGAAGCGCCGATGACCGACATCCAGGAGCTGCTGCTCAGCCGTATCCGCGATGTCGCGGACTATCCGGAGCCGGGCGTGATGTTCAAGGACATCACGCCGCTCCTGGCGGACCCGGCGGCTTTCACGGCGCTCACCGACGCGCTCGCCGAGGTCGCGGCGAACACGGGCGCCACCAAGGTCGTCGGCCTGGAGGCCCGCGGCTTCATCCTCGGCGCCCCGGTCGCCGTCCGGGCCGGCCTCGGCTTCATCCCCGTGCGCAAGGCGGGCAAGCTCCCCGGAGCGACCCTTGCCCAGGCGTACGACCTGGAGTACGGCTCGGCGGAGATCGAGGTCCACGCGGAGGACCTGTCGGCCGACGACCGGATCCTCATCATCGACGACGTCCTCGCCACCGGCGGGACCGCCGAGGCCTCGATCCGGCTGATCCGCCGGGCGGGCGCCGAGGTCGCGGGTCTGGCCGTCCTCATGGAGCTGGGATTCCTGGGCGGCCGTGCTCGCCTGGAGCCCGCCCTCAAGGGTGCTCCGCTGGAGGCCGTACTCACCCTCTGAGTCGGGTTCCGGAAACGATGCGGCCCCGAGTGCGCGCTTGTCGCACTCGGGGCCGCTTCGTGTTCCCTGCTATTGCCGAAATCGGTTGACGGCTAAATCAGCAGTCTTCGATGTCGTTGCTTATGATGGTGCCGGGCTTCTTGAGGTGACCCTTCTCATCGCCTCCGGCGGTGATGCGGTGCAGGGAGTTCACCTGGCCGTCCTTCCACCAGACACACAGGTGCTTCGTCGTGCTGCACGTGTTGTGGTAGTAGATGGTGGTCGTCGTGGTCCCGTCGGCCCAGGACCAGTTGAAGCACCCCGAGGTCCCCCGATGCGTCGACATGGGGGCCGCCGTCGCCGCCTGGGCGGGGAGTGCGAAGGCCGCACTCATACCGACCGCCAGAGCCGCAGCCGCCACTGTCTTGCCAAGCATTCTCATGCTCATCCCGTTTCTTTTTTCTTTAGAAGCGGAATTGGTCATATTCCGCTTCTGGGTCGAAGTGGATCTTATGCGGCGCCCGATGCCCGAGTCAACAGAATTAATTTCTCTGGTTTTTCCGCTCTGTCCAATTAGTGACTTTCCGGGAAAAGCTTTCCGATTCCTTTGCAGGCTCGTGGAATGCGGCGGCGCCCGCCCGTGTTACGCGTGTAGACCACCGTCACATCGGCCTGAAGGCGATCCTGAGGCCCGGGATCGCTACCATGGGTCCTCCGGAGCCTGACCGGGGGACCCGGATCGCGCACGAGGAGTCCTCTTGCCAGACGAGGCCCAGCACCTGACCGCCGCCAAGCCCGAGTCCGCCTCGGCTGCCGCGGCCAAGCCCGCGCCGACCGAACCGGTCGCCAAGAACGACACCCGCGGGCCGGTCGAGCACGCCCAGTCGGCGCCCGTCGACAAGTCGGCCGAAGAGTCCCGCCCCAAGCCGGCCCCGTCCGACAGCCCGGTGCCCACGGCCCCGGCGGTGCGCCCGAACACCGGTCAGCCCGCCCGCTCCGGCTCCTCCAACCGCGTCCGCGCCCGCCTCGCCCGACTCGGCGTCCAGCGCTCCAACCCGTACAACCCGGTGCTCGAGCCGCTGCTGCGGATAGTGCGCAGCAACGACCCGAAGATCGAGACGGCCACGCTCCGCAAGATCGAGACGGCCTACCAGGTCGCCGAGCGCTGGCACCGCGGCCAGAAGCGCAAGAGCGGCGACCCGTACATCACGCACCCCCTCGCGGTGACCACGATCCTCGCCGAGCTGGGCATGGATCCGGCCACGCTGATGGCGGGCCTGCTGCACGACACCGTCGAGGACACCGAGTACGGCCTCGACCAGCTCCGCCGCGACTTCGGCGACTCCGTCGCGCTGCTCGTCGACGGCGTCACGAAGCTGGACAAGGTCAAGTTCGGCGAGGCCGCGCAGGCCGAGACCGTGCGCAAGATGGTCGTGGCGATGGCCAAGGACCCGCGCGTCCTGGTCATCAAGCTCGCCGACCGCCTGCACAACATGCGCACCATGCGCTACCTCAAGCGCGAGAAGCAGGAGAAGAAGGCGCGCGAGACGCTGGAGATCTACGCGCCCCTGGCCCACCGGCTCGGCATGAACACCATCAAGTGGGAGCTGGAGGACCTCGCCTTCGCGATCCTCTATCCCAAGATGTACGACGAGATCGTACGGCTGGTGGCCGAGCGGGCGCCGAAGCGTGACGAGTACCTGGCCATAGTGACCGACGAGGTGCAGCAGGACCTGCGCGCGGCCCGGATCAAGGCGACTGTCACCGGGCGACCGAAGCACTACTACAGCGTCTACCAGAAGATGATCGTCCGCGGCCGTGACTTCGCGGAGATCTACGACCTGGTCGGCATCCGCGTCCTCGTGGACACCGTCCGCGACTGCTACGCGGCCCTCGGCACCGTGCATGCGCGATGGAACCCGGTCCCCGGCCGGTTCAAGGACTACATCGCGATGCCGAAGTTCAACATGTACCAGTCGCTGCACACGACGGTCATCGGCCCCAACGGCAAGCCGGTCGAGCTGCAGATCCGCACCTTCGACATGCACCGCCGCGCCGAGTACGGCATCGCCGCGCACTGGAAGTACAAGCAGGAGGCCGTCGCCGGTGCCTCCAAGGTGCGCACCGACGTGCCCAAGGCGGGCAAGAAGGACGACCACCTCAACGACATGGCGTGGCTGCGCCAGCTGCTGGACTGGCAGAAGGAGACCGAGGACCCGGGCGAGTTCCTGGAGTCCCTGCGCTTCGACCTGTCCCGCAACGAGGTCTTCGTCTTCACCCCCAAGGGCGACGTCATAGCCCTCCCGGCGGGTGCCACCCCGGTTGACTTCGCGTACGCGGTCCACACGGAGGTCGGCCACCGGACGATAGGAGCGCGGGTCAACGGCAGGCTCGTACCGCTCGAGTCGACGCTCGACAACGGCGACCTGGTGGAGGTCTTCACCTCCAAGGCGGCCGGCGCCGGCCCGTCCCGCGACTGGCTGGGCTTCGTCAAGTCGCCGCGCGCCCGCAACAAGATCCGGGCGTGGTTCTCCAAGGAGCGCCGCGACGAGGCGATCGAGCAGGGCAAGGACGCCATCGTCCGCGCGATGCGCAAGCAGAACCTGCCGATCCAGCGCATCCTCACCGGCGACTCGCTGGTCACGCTCGCCCACGAGATGCGCTACTCCGACATCTCCGCCCTGTACGCGGCGATCGGCGAGGGCCATGTCTCCGCGCAGAACATCGTGCAGAAGCTCGTCTCGGCGCTCGGCGGCGAGGAGGCGGCCACCGAGGAGATCGACGAGTCGGTCCCGCCGACCCGAAGCCGCCGCAAGCGCCGCTCCAGCGCCGACCCCGGCGTCATCGTCAAGGGCGTCGAGGACGTGTGGGTCAAACTGGCCCGGTGCTGCACGCCCGTCCCCGGCGACCCGATCATCGGTTTCGTCACCCGGGGTAGTGGCGTATCGGTTCACCGCAGCGACTGCGTCAACGTGGAGTCACTGTCCCGCGAGCCCGAGCGCATCCTCGAGGTCGAGTGGGCGCCCACCCAGTCCTCGGTCTTCCTGGTCGCCATCCAGGTCGAGGCCCTGGACCGCTCCCGGCTGCTGTCCGACGTCACCCGCGTCCTGTCCGACCAGCACGTCAACATCCTCTCGGCGGCCGTCCAGACCTCCCGCGACCGCGTCGCCACCTCGCGCTTCACCTTCGAGATGGGCGACCCCAAGCACCTTGGCCACGTCCTGAAGGCCGTACGAGGCGTCGAGGGCGTCTACGACGTGTACCGGGTGACCTCGGCGCGCAACCGCTCCTAGAGAGCACGAGAAGGGCCCCGTACGCGATGTACGGGGCCCTTCTCGTCTTGTAGCGGCCTGGGGACTAGCCGCCGAACTCCTGCAGGCCCTTGAGCGCCTGGTCCAGCAGGGCCTGGCGGCCCTCCAGCTCACGCTCGAGCTTGTCGGCCTTGGCGGTGTTGCCCTGGGCGCGCGCCTGCTCGATCTGGCCCCGGAGCTTGTCCACCGCGGCCTGGAGCTGGCCGGTCAGACCCTCGGCACGCGCGCGCGCCTCCGGGTTGGTCCGGCGCCACTCGGCCTCCTCGGCCTCCTGGATGGCGCGCTCGACCGCGTGCATCCGGCCCTCGACCTTCGGGCGGGCGTCGCGCGGCACGTGGCCGATGGCCTCCCAGCGCTCGTTGACCGAGCGGAACGCGGCCCGCGCGGCCCGGAGGTCCGTCACCGGGAGGATCTTCTCGGCCTCCTCGGCCAGCTCCTCCTTCAGCTTCAGGTTCTCCGACTGCTCCGCGTCGCGCTCGGCGAAGACCGAGCTGCGGGCGGCGAAGAACACGTCCTGGGCGCCGCGGAAGCGGTTCCACAGGTCGTCCTCGTGCTCGCGCTGCGCCCGACCCGCGGCCTTCCACTCGGCCATCAGCTCGCGGTAGCGGGCCGCCGTCGGACCCCAGTCCGTCGAACCCGACAGCGCCTCCGCCTCGGAGACCAGCCGTTCCTTGGTCCGGCGGGCCTCCTCGCGCTGCGCGTCCAGCGCCGCGAAGTGCGACTTGCGTCGCTTGGAGAACGCCGAACGGGCGTGCGAGAAGCGATGCCACAGCTCGTCGTCCGACTTGCGGTCCAGCCGCGGCAGGCCCTTCCAGGTGTCCACCAGTGCCCGCAGCCGCTCACCGGCGGCCCGCCACTGGTCGGACTGCGCCAGCTGCTCCGCCTCGGCGACCAGCTCCTCCTTGGCGTGCCGCGCCTGGTCGGACTGCTTGGCCCGCTGCTGCTTGCGCTCCTCCCGGCGGGCCTCGACGGTCTGTACGAGCTTGTCCAGCCGCTGCCGCAGCGCGTCCAGGTCGCCCACCGCGTGGTGGGCGTCGACCTGCTCGCGGATGTGGTCGATGGCCGCCTGGGCGTCCTTCGCGGACAGATCGGTGGTCTTCACCCGCTTCTCGAGGAGGCCGATCTCCACAACCAGGCCCTCGTACTTGCGCTCGAAGTAGGCCAGCGCCTCCTCGGGGGAGCCGGCCTGCCAGGAGCCGACGACCTGCTCGCCGTCGGCCGTACGCACGTACACGGTCCCCGTCTCGTCGACGCGGCCCCACGGGTCGCTGCTCACAGCGCCTCCTCCACATGATGCCTGCGAGGGGCCTCACTGCCCCCGGGCATCGTCCACAGTTTCGTCACGGCCAACATAGGCGACGTGCGGGCGGCCTGTCCGCACCCGCACGACCGAAATTTCGCACCTCGGGGTCGGGATGAGGTGCTCAAAGACTCAGGACTTGGTGACCGTGGCCTTGTTGATCACGACCGTGGCGTTCGGCGCGCCGTCGCCCTGACCCGTGCTCTCGCCCGCGGCGGCGATCTTCTTGAGAACCTTCATGCCCGACGCGGACACGGTACCGAACGGTGTGTAGCTGGGCGGCAACTGACTGTCCTGGTAGACGAGGAAGAACTGGCTGCCGCCGGTGTGCTTCTGCCCGGTGTTCGCCATCGCGACCGTGCCCGCCGGGTAGACACCGCCCTTCAGGCTTTTGTCCTTCAGGTTCTCGTCCGGGATCGTGTAGCCGGGACCGCCGCTGCCACTGCCCGTCGGGTCGCCGCACTGCAGCACGTAGATGCCGTTGGTGGTGAGCCGGTGGCACTTCGTGTGGTCGAAGAAGCCCTTCGAGGCGAGGAAGTCGAAGGAGTTCACGGTGTGCGGGGCCGCCGACGTCTTCAGCGCGATGTCTATGTCACCGCACGTCGTGGCGAGCTTCATCGTGTACTTCGCCGACTTGTCGATCGTCATCGCCGGCTCCTTCTTCCAGCTGAGCTTCTCCACGGAGCCCTTGGCGGCCTTCTCGCACGGGTCCGGCGCCTTGCTGGTGGGCGTGGCGCTCGGGGTGGTCTGCGAGCTGGCGTTGGCCTTGTCGTCGCCCTTCATCACCCCGGTCGTGTACAGGGCCACGCTGCCGATCAGGATCACGCCGAGCACCGACGCGATCACCGAGTTGCGCATGCGTGCCTTGCGCCGCGCCTCCGTACGCCGCTGCTGCTGCCGCAGAAACTTCTCGCGCGCGAGCTGCCGCTTCCGCTGTTCCTGGCTGACCACCGGGTTTTCTCCTCATGCGTCTCGTACGCCGACTGGGACGCGTGCGTCTTGTGAGCCGACCGCCTGCGTGTGCCCCGTACCGTATATGGGTTCGCTGAGGATTCGGCAGCGCCGGTAGGCTCTGGCAGTGGCTGCGGCCGTTCGTTCCGGCCACCGCAGCCGCCCGTACCGACACAACGAAGGACGATCGTGCTCATTGCCGGGTTCCCCGCCGGGGCCTGGGGGACGAACTGTTATCTCGTCGCCCCCGCCGCCGGTGAGGAGTGCGTGATCATCGACCCGGGCCATCAGGCCGCCGAAGGAGTCGAGGAAGCGCTGAAGAAGCATCGGCTCAAGCCCGTCGCCGTCGTCCTCACCCATGGCCACATCGACCATGTGGCCTCGGTCGTCCCGGTGTGCGGCGCGCACGACGTGCCCGCCTGGATCCACCCCGAGGACCGCTACATGATGGCGGACCCCGAGAAGGCGCTCGGCCGTTCCATCGGGATGCCGCTCATGGGCGAGCTCACCGTGGGGGAGCCGGACGACGTCAGGGAGCTGGCCGACGGTGCGCAACTGGCGCTGGCGGGACTGGAGTTCTCCGTCGCGCACGCGCCGGGCCATACCAAGGGGTCGGTGACTTTCCGGATGCCCGAGACGACCGACGTCCCGTCGGTGTTCTTCTCCGGGGATCTGCTCTTCGCCGGCTCCATCGGACGCACCGACCTGCCCGGCGGTGACATGGCCGAGATGCTCGACTCGCTGGCCCGCGTGTGCCTGCCGCTCGACGACTCGACCGTGGTGCTGTCCGGCCACGGCCCCCAGACGACCATCGGCCAGGAGCGCGCCACCAACCCGTATCTGCGGCAGGTGGCCGCCGGCCAGGGAGCCGCCGAGGCTCCCCGACGAGGAATGTGACGAGAGACTTCGTGAGCACCTTTCAGGCCCCCAAGGGCACGTACGACCTGATCCCGCCGGACTCCGCGAAGTTCCTGGCGGTGCGCGAGGCGATCGCCGCCCCGCTGCGCGCCGCCGGCTACGGCTACATCGAGACCCCCGGCTTCGAGAACGTCGAACTCTTCGCGCGCGGTGTCGGCGAGTCCACCGACATCGTGACGAAGGAGATGTACGCCTTCGAGACCAAGGGCGGCGACAGGCTCGCCCTGCGCCCCGAGGGCACCGCCTCCGTGCTGCGCGCGGCCCTGGAAGCCAACCTGCACAAGACGGGCAACCTCCCGGTCAAGCTCTGGTACTCCGGCTCGTACTACCGCTACGAGCGCCCGCAGAAGGGCCGTTACCGCCACTTCTCGCAGGTCGGCGCCGAGGCGATCGGCGCGGAGGACCCCGCGCTCGACGCCGAGCTGATCATCCTGGCCGACCAGGCGTACCGCTCGCTGGGCCTCAGCGACTTCCGCATCCTGCTCAACAGCCTCGGCGACAAGGAGTGCCGTCCGGTCTACCGGGCCGCGCTGCAGGACTTCCTGCGCGGGCTCGACCTCGACGAGGACACCCTGCGCCGCGCCGAGATCAACCCGCTGCGCGTCCTGGACGACAAGCGCGAGTCGGTGCAGAAGCAGCTCGGCGACGCGCCGCTGCTGCGCGACTACCTCTGCGACGCCTGCAAGGCGTACCACGAAGAGGTTCGCGAGCTGATCACGGCGGCGGGCGTGGCCTTCGAGGACGACCCCAAGCTGGTGCGCGGCCTGGACTACTACACCCGTACGACCTTCGAGTTCGTGCACGACGGTCTGGGCTCCCAGTCCGCGGTGGGCGGCGGCGGCCGCTACGACGGACTGTCGGAGATGATCGGCGGCCCCGCGCTGCCGTCCGTCGGCTGGGCCCTCGGCGTCGACCGCACGGTCCTGGCCCTGGAGGCGGAGGGCGTCGAGCTCGAACTGCCCTCCACCACCAGCGTGTTCGCGGTGCCGCTCGGCGAGGAGGCCCGCCGGGTCCTCTTCGCGAAGGTCACCGAACTGCGCAAGGTCGGCGTCGCCGCGGACTTCTCCTTCGGCGGCAAGGGCCTCAAGGGCGCGATGAAGAACGCCAACCGCAGCGGCGCCCGCTACGCGATCGTGGCCGGCGAACGCGACCTCGCCGAGGGCGTCGTCCAGCTCAAGGACATGGAGTCCGGCGAGCAGATGGCCATCGGCGTGAACGAGATCGTGGCGGAGCTGGAGTCACGGCTCGGCTGAGAACGGCGACAGGGCGCCGGAGCCTCGCTCCGGCGCCCCCGCGCTACTCCAACAACCCGAACCGCATCGCGCTCGTCACCGCGGCCGTGCGGTCGTCGACGCCCAATTTGCCGAAGACACGCAGCAGATGGGTTTTCACCGTGGACTCGCCTATGAACAGGCGGCGGCCGATCTCCGCGTTCGTGCAGCCTTCCGCCACCAGGCGCAGCACCGCCGTCTCGCGCTCCGACAGGCGGGGGCGCTCCGGTTTCGTCCGCAGCTGGTCCACCAGTCGTGCCGCGACCGACGGGGCCAGTACGGTCTCGCCGCGCGCGGCCGCCCGTACCGCCTCCGCCAGTTCACCGCGTGGCATGTCCTTGAGCAGGTAGCCGGCGGCCCCGGCCTCCACGGCCCGCAGGATGTCCCGGTCCGTCTCGTACGTCGTCAGGACGACCACCCGGCAGGCCAGGCCCGCCTCACTCATCCGCACGATCGAGTCGACGCCCCCGCCGCCCGGCATCCGGAGGTCCATCAGGACGATGTCGGGCCGCAGTTCAGCCGCGAGCGCCTCCGCCTGCGGGCCGTTCGCCGCGTCGGCGACCACGTCGAGGTCCGGTTCGGCGCTGAGCATCGCCCGCAGACCTTCGCGCACGACGGGATGGTCGTCGGCGAGGACGATACGGATCACGGGTGACTCCTCACAGCAGACGCAGACGCCGACGCAGATAGGGGCAGGCTGACCGTCACCGTCGTGCCGAACCCCGGCGCGCTGTCGATCCGTGCCGTGCCGCCGACCTCGGTGGCCCGGGCCCGCAGCCCCGACAGGCCGTAACCGTCGCAGGGGGCACCCGGGTCGAAGCCGCGGCCGTCGTCGCGTACCAGAAGCGTGAGCGCGTCGTCGGCGTATGTCAGCTCGATGCTCACCGTGGCCGAACTCCCGGCGTGCTTACGGGCGTTGGCCAGCGCCTCCTGGCAGGCGCGCAGGGCCACCACCTCGGGGCCGGCCGGCAGCGTGCGCACGGGACCGCGCACCCGGAGCGCCGCCTCGTGGCGGGCCGCCAGGCGGCGCAGGGCGTCCGGGAGGGAGGCACCGTCGAGGTCGGCCGGTGCGGCGCCGGCGACCAGGGCGCGCGCCTCGGCGAGGTTCTGCCGGGCCGTCTCGTCCATCAGGGCGAGGTGACGGCGGGCCTCGGGCAGGTCGTGGTCCAGTTCCGCCTCCACCGCCTGGACCAGCATCAGCAGGCTCGTGAAGCCCTGTGCCAGGGTGTCGTGGATCTCCCGGGCCATCCGCTCCCGCTCGGCCAGGGCGCCGTGCGCGGCGGACAGACGGGAGATCTCGTGCCGACTGGCGTCGAGTTCGGCGATCAGCTCGGCCCGCTCCTCACTCTGCTCGATGATCCGGATGATCCAACTGCCCACCAGTGTCGAGAAGCCCAAACTGACCAGCACGGACAGCGAGTTGCCCAGCAGGTCCCTGCCGCCCGGGTGCCACAGCAGCGCCCAGCCGACGACCGGCGCGACATTGATCAGGGTGACGGCGACGAGCGCCCGGCGCATCCGCAGCGCCATGAAGCACTGAGGTACGAGCGCGAACGCCATCAACCGCGTCTCGCCGGCCAGCACCGCCGACGGCAGGAACAGCGCCATCGTCCCGCTCAGATACCGCAGCGCCCGGCGCTCGTCCGGCTGCGCCTCCTGCAACAGGGCACGCCCCAGGGCGATGTACCAGGGCACGAGGGGCACGAGCAGCCCGGCGGCGACCGAGCGCACCGGCCCCTGCGACCCCCCGCCGACGAGAACGAAGGTCAAGGTGGCGGCCCAGGCGATGGCGAAGTAGGCGTCCCAGAGCCGGATCGTGCGGTCCCAGGCGTGGTCGCCGCGGGCCGCGCCACGGCCGGTCAGCCGTCGCGCCGCTCCTTCCAGCGAAAGGTCAGCAGACACAGCACCAATCCTCCGACGCACCAGGCCGCCAGTACCAGGGCGACCTTCCCGAACTCCCAGCTCCCGGCCTGCTCCAGGACCTGTGCCGAGTCCGGCAGGAAGACGCCCCGAAGACCCTGGCACAGCCATTTCAGCGGGAACAGGGCACCGACGTTCAGCATCCACTCGGGGATCGTGTCGATGGAGATGTACACCCCGGAGACGAACTGCAGGACCAGGAAGGGCAGTACGACCACCGAGCTCGCGCTCTTCGCCGACCCGGGCACCGAGCTGATCGCGATGCCGAGCAGCGAGCAGCCCGTCAGCCCGAGCACGAAGATCCAGCCGAAGTCGAACCAGCGGGACGCGTCCGACGGCAGCCGCACCCCGTAGAAGGCGGTGCCGGCGAACAGCAGGATCGCCGTCTCCACGACACCGGTGAACAGAACCAGCCAGATCTTGCCCAGGAAGTACGCGGCCGGCGGCATCGGCGTGCCCCGCAGCCGGCGCAGTACCTTCTCGTCGCGTTCCACGGCGATCGAGATGCCCAGCGACTGGAAGCTGGTCGACATGATGCCCGAGGCCATCATCGCGGGGACGTACAGCTGGGAGGCGTTCACACCCGAGCCGCGTACGTCGTCGTGGAAGATCGCCGCGAACAGGAACAGGAAGACGACAGGGAAGGAGAAGGTGAAGACGACCTGGTCGCGCTGGCGGAAGAACTGCCTGATCTCCAGCGCCCCACGGCTCAGCCCCAGGGCCCACGCCCCGGGCAGCCGCCCGGTCCGAGCCCCGGCCCGGGCCGCCACGGCGGTCGTGGTCATCGCGCGTCCTCCTGTCCGGTCAGCTGGAGGTAGACGTCCTCCAGGGTGGGGCGGGTCACCAGCAGCCCCGGGATCTCGCCGTCGAAGCGGCGCATGAGCTCGGAGACCGTCCTGGTCGGGGTGTCGGTGCGCTCGCGGCGGGCGGTGCCGTCGGCCTCCGTCCACTCGACCGTGGCCCCGGTGCCGTACCGCTCCCGGAGGGCGGCGGGCTCGCCCTCGGCCACCACGCGGCCCCGGGCGACCACCGCGAGCCGGTCGGCCAGGGCCTCCGCCTCCTCCAGGTAGTGCGTGGTCAGCACGATCGTCGTGCCCTCGCCGGCCAGCAGCCGGATCAGGTCCCAGAACATGCGGCGGGCGGCCGGGTCGAAGCCGGTCGTCGGCTCGTCCAGGAGCAGCAGTTCCGGATCGCCGATCACCCCCAGGGCCACGTCGAGACGGCGGCGCTGGCCGCCCGACAGCGCCTTGATCCGGCTGCCCGCCTTCGCCTCCAGGCCCACCAGGGCGATGACCTCCTCGGGGTCGCGCGGCGCGGGGTAGTAGCGCGCGAAATGCCGCACCGTCTCGTGGACCGTCAACTCAGCGGGCGCCGATTCGTCCTGCCAGACGATTCCCACACGCGACCTCCACACGCGCGTGCCGGTCGCCGGATCGGACCCGAGCACCGACACCTCGCCCGCGTCCCGGCCGCGGTTTCCCTGGAGGATCTCCACGGTGGTGCTCTTGCCCGCGCCATTGGGTCCGAGCAGGCCGAACACCTCACCGCGCCGGATGCCGAGGTCGATGCCGTCCACCGCGGTCACGTCCCCGTACCGCTTGCGCAGCCCCCGAACATCCACCGCGAGTTCGTTCACGTGTGCCGTCATGCCGTCGAGCCTCGTCCGGAACCGAACGCTCAGGGACGACCGTGCGTACTTCCTTATGTCCATCGAACGGTGGACAGGGTGCCGGGTGCGGCAGAATGGCCCGTGCCCGATGAAGGTCCATCTCCCCAGCAGACGGAATCGACGTGATGAGCAAGACCACAGTCAAAGACGTCTCCACCGAGCCCGAGCCGAGCAACGCGGCGGCCTCCGAGACGCGCACGGTCGGCGGCAGTCGCGCCTTCGCCCTGCTGCTGATCATCACCGGCGCGGCCGGGCTGCTCGCCGCGTGGGTCATCACGATCGACAAGTTCAAGCTCCTCGAGGCCAAGGTCGCGGGCAAGACCTTCACCCCGGGCTGCAGCCTCAACCCGGTCGTCTCCTGCGGCAGCGTGATGGAGTCCAAGCAGGCCGCCGCGTTCGGGTTCCCCAACCCGATGCTCGGCCTGGTCGCCTACGGCATCGTCATCTGCGTCGGCATGAGCCTGCTGGCCCGCGCCCGCTTCCCGCGCTGGTACTGGCTGACCTTCAACTTCGGCACGCTCTTCGGGGTGGCCTTCTGCACCTGGCTGCAGTTCCAGTCGCTGTACCGCATCAACGCGCTGTGCCTGTGGTGCTCGCTGGCCTGGGTCGCGACGATCACCATGTTCTGGTACGTGACCTCGTTCAACGTCCGCAACGACTTCCTGCCGGCCCCTCGCTGGCTGAAGGGCTTCTTCGGCGAGTTCACCTGGGTCCTGCCCGTCCTGCACGTCGGCATCATCGGCATGCTGGTCCTGACCCGCTGGTGGGACTTCTGGACCAGCTGACCCCGCGCCCCACGGGGCCCGGAAGGATTGTCAGTGCGGTGATTTAGGGTTTCATCGTGGAGCCCGACCTGTTCACCGCAGCCGCAGAAGAACGCCAGGAGAAGGATCCGGCAGGAAGCCCCCTGGCGGTTCGGATGCGCCCGCGCACCCTCGACGAGGTGGTGGGCCAGCAGCACCTGCTCAAGCCCGGCTCGCCCCTGCGCCGCCTCGTCGGCGAGGGCGCGGGCGGCCCGGCCGGACCGTCCTCGGTGATCCTGTGGGGCCCGCCCGGCACCGGCAAGACGACTCTCGCGTACGTCGTCTCCAAAGCCACCGACAAGCGCTTCGTCGAACTGTCGGCGATCACCGCGGGCGTCAAGGAGGTCCGCGCGGTCATCGACGGCGCCCGCCGCGCCACCGGCGGATACGGCAAGGAGACCGTCCTCTTCCTGGACGAGATCCACCGCTTCAGCAAGGCCCAGCAGGACTCCCTGCTGCCCGCGGTGGAGAACCGCTGGGTGACGCTGATCGCGGCGACCACCGAGAACCCGTACTTCTCGGTGATCTCCCCGCTGCTGTCCCGCTCCCTCCTGCTCACCCTCGAACCCCTCACCGACGACGACGTCCGCGGACTGCTCAGGCGGGCACTGAGCGACGAGCGCGGCCTGAAGGACGCCGTCGCCCTCCCCGAGGACACCGAGGACCACCTCCTGCGCATCGCCGGCGGCGACGCCCGCCGGGCCCTGACCGCCCTGGAGGCCGCCGCGGGCGCCGCCCTCGACAAGGGCGAGACGGAGATCTCCCTGACCACCCTCGAGGAGACCGTCGACCGGGCGGCGGTCAAGTACGACCGCGACGGCGACCAGCACTACGACGTCGCCAGCGCCCTGATCAAGTCCATCAGGGGCTCGGACGTCGACGCCGCCCTGCACTACCTGGCCCGCATGATCGAGGCCGGCGAGGACCCCCGCTTCATCGCCCGCCGCCTGATGATCTCCGCCAGCGAGGACATCGGCCTGGCCGACCCGGGCGCCCTGCCGATCGCCGTGGCCGCCGCCCAGGCCGTCGCCATGATCGGCTTCCCCGAGGCCGCCCTCACCCTCAGCCATGCCACCATCGCCCTCGCCCTGGCCCCCAAGTCCAACTCCGCGACGACCGCGATCGGCGCCGCCCTGGACGACGTACGCAAGGGACTGGCGGGAGCCGTGCCGCCGCATCTGCGCGACGGGCACTACAAGGGCGCCGCCAAGCTCGGCCACGCGCAGGGATACGTCTACCCGCACGACCTGGCCGAGGGCATCGCCGAGCAGCAGTACGCCCCGGACGCCCTCAAGGACCGCGAGTACTACACCCCGACCCGGCACGGGGCGGAGGCACGGTACGCGGACGCCGTGGAGTGGACCAGGACCCACCTCGGTCGGAAGCGCCCATGAGAACCCTGTAGACTTCGCCGGAGTGCCGAGTCCCGCGCAGTCAGAGCGGGACATCCGGCCGGAACCCCCAGCGGGTTCCAGGAGCGTCGCGCACCGTTCGAATGGTGTCGCGGGCAGCCCACCACCACTCGTCGCGAGGCGGGAGAGGTCGGTGGGCCACTCGCGTGCTGCACGTATGTGCCCAGACCAGGGGAGCGGCTGCCCACCGAGTCCACCAGGACGCGGAGGGTTTCCCCGGCTGCGGATGCGACCTCCCTCAACCCTGACGAGCCGAATATCAGAAGGAAGAAAGAGACAGTGGCGAACCAGCCCCGCCCCAAGGTCAAGAAGTCGCGTGCCCTCGGCATCGCGCTGACCCCGAAGGCCGTCAAGTACTTCGAGGCCCGCCCCTACCCGCCGGGTGAGCACGGCCGTGGCCGCAAGCAGAACTCGGACTACAAGGTCCGTCTGCTGGAGAAGCAGCGTCTGCGCGCGCAGTACGACGTCTCCGAGCGCCAGCTGGTCCGTGCCTACGAGCGTGCCTCCAAGGTGCAGGGCAAGACCGGTGAGGCCCTGATCGTGGAGCTCGAGCGCCGTCTCGACGCCCTGGTCCTGCGTTCGGGCATCGCCCGCACCATCTACCAGGCCCGTCAGATGGTCGTTCACGGCCACATCGAGGTCAACGGCCAGAAGGTCGACAAGCCGTCGTTCCGCGTCCGTCCCGACGACGTCGTGATGGTCCGCGAGCGCAGCCGCGAGAAGACCCTCTTCCAGATCGCCCGTGAGGGCGGCTTCGCCCCCGACGGCGAGACCCCGCGCTACCTGCAGGTGAACCTCAAGGCCCTGGCGTTCCGCCTGGACCGCGAGCCGAACCGCAAGGAAGTTCCGGTCATCTGCGACGAGCAGCTCGTCGTCGAGTACTACGCCCGCTGATCCTCGGCAGGCGGCAGTACCACCTCAGCCCGCCGTCTCCCCGCCCTTCCGGGTGCGGGAGGCGGCGGGTTCGTGCGTCTGCGCGCTCGCCGTGGCGTACCGCGCGGGTTCCCGCGGCGACGGCATGGCCCCCAGGGGCCGCTCCAGCGCCCGCGACACCGCGTCCTCCCGCACCAGCCGCGCCCCTTCCCGTACGCACTCCTCGTACCGCTCGTCGCCGAGCCGCTGTCTGGCCGTCGCCTCGCACAGCTGGTGCGGGGCGTTGAAGTGGGCCGAGCCGAACAGCGGCAGCCCCACCGACGGCCACATCCGGGCCGCCGCGCCCTGGAGCACCGCCGCCTCGGCGGCATCGCCCTCCACCACCGTGACCAGGGCCAGCAGCTCGACCGCCAGCACCGAGCCGAGCAGGTCGTGGAAGGCGTGGGCGGCGGTGAGGCAGTCGCCGAGCAGGGCGCGGGCCCGGGCCGGATCGCCGTCGGCCCAGGCCGCGTACGCCAGGACGTACAGCGCGTAGGTGCGCGCCCAGCGCTCGCCGTGGTCCTCGCAGACCCGGCGCACGTCCTCGCACATCCGCACCGCGCCCGGCAGATCGCCCCGGAAGGCACGCGTCATCGCCAGCTCGACCCGGCCCATCAGCACATTGCTGTTGAGCTCGCCGATCTCCTCGTAGCGTTCCAGCGCCGAGCGCAGCAGTCGCTCCGCGCGCGGCATGTCGTCCGTGACCAGCGCCAGACAGCCGGTGCGGTGCTCCGCGTACGCCACCGCCGTCGCGTCCCCGCAGCGCTCCGCCGCCTCCCGGCACTCCGCCAGCGCCGCCAGCGCGGCCACCGGGTCGCCCTGCAGGACCGCCACGTAACCGAGCACCCACAGGGCCTTCAGCCGCGAGCGGTCGTGGCCCGAGTCCAGCTCCACGACCTGCTCCAGCCAGTGCCGCCCCTCGGCCAGCCGCCCGCAGCCGACCCAGCAGAACCACAGCGAGCCCCCGAGGTACTGGCCCAGATGGGCCTCCTCCGGCTCGGTGAGGCAGTGCTCCAGGGCGCAGCGCAGGTTGGGCAGCTCCGCCTCCACCCGCGCGGCCACCTCGGCCTGGCGCGGCGAGAACCAGTCCAGCTCGCACCAGATCGCCAGGCCCAGGTACCAGTCCCGGTGCCGCCGCCGCAGCCTGGTTGCGTCCCCCGTCGCCTCCAGCCAGTCGGCTCCGTACTCCCGTACGGTGTCCAGCATCCTGTAGCGCACCCCGGCCGGCGTCTCCTCCCGCGCGATCACCGACTGCGCGAGCAGCTCCGTCAGTACGTCGAGGACGTCGTCCGCGTCGAGACCGTGCCCGCCGCACACGTACTCGACGGCCTCCAGGTCGAAGCGCCCGGCGAACACCGACAGCCTCGCCCACAGCAACCGCTCGCGCGGTGTGCACAGTTCATGGCTCCAGCCGATCGCCAGACGCAGCGTCCGGTGCCGGGGGAGCCCGTCCCGGCCGCCGCCGGTCAGCAGGCGGAACCGGTCCTCCAGCCGCTCCAGCAACTGGCCGGGCGACAGCGCCCGCAGCCTGCCCGCCGCCAGCTCGATCGCGAGCGGAATCCCGTCCAGACGCCGGCACAGCGCGCGCACGTCCCGGTCCTCCGTGACCGGCACGGCGTGCAGCGCGGCCCGCTCGGTGAACAGCTCCACCGCCTCGTCCTCGCCGAGCGGCGCCAGCGGGAACACCCGCTCTCCCGGCACACCCAGCGGACGGCGCCCCGCCGCGAGCACCCGGAGCCCGGGAACGGACCGCAGCAACTCGCCCACCAGCTCGGCACACGCGTCCACCAGATGCTCGAACCCGTCCAGCACCAGCAGGAGTTGACCCTCGGCGAGATGGGCGAGCAGCGCCTCGCGCGGCGGCCGGGCCGTGTGATCGGTCAGACCCAGCGCTTCCGCGACGGCGTGGTCCACGAACTGCGGATCCCGCACCGACGCCAGCTCCACCCGCCGGACGCCGTCGCGCGCCGCGTGCCGGGCGGCCGCCCGAGCCGCGAGCCGCGACTTGCCGACCCCGCCGGCGCCGGTCACCGTGACCAGCCGCGCGGCGTCGAGTGCCCGCGCCAGCCCGGCGAGTTCGGCCGAGCGCCCCACGAAGGCGTCGAGCTCCTCAGGGAGGTCGCCGTCCGTCGGACCGCCGTCGCGCTGATGTTGCCGCATGGAATACGGAGCGTACTGAACCGTGTTCATTCCGTACAATCTCCTTGCGCAACTCGGCAGCGTGTGGAAGGGAATCCGGTGCGGAGCGCCACCCCTGGCGCGATAGGCTCGGCCTACGACTTTCCAGTGTTCGGGCAAGCAGAGGGAGCGGGTGCGCGTGGTGTCCGGTGGTGAGGTGGCCGGGATCCTGGTGGCGGTGTTCTGGGCAATCCTGGTCTCCTTCCTCGCGGTGGCCCTCGCGAGGCTGGCCCAGACGCTGAGAGCGACAACCAAGCTGGTCGCGGACGTGACCGACCAGGCCGTCCCGCTGCTGGCCGACGCCTCCGCCGCGGTGCGCTCCGCGCAGACCCAGATCGACCGGGTCGACGCGATCGCGACCGACGTCCAGGAGGTCACCTCGAACGCCTCGGCGCTGTCCACCACCGTCGCCTCCACCTTCGGCGGCCCCCTGGTCAAGGTCGCGGCCTTCGGCTACGGCGTCCGCAGGGCCCTGGGTACCCGTCGGGACGACATGCCCACGAAGGAGCCGAGGCGTACCGTGATCGTGGGCCGGACCGTCCCGGCATCCCGGCGGGGCAAGCGGAAGAAGGACTGAGACCTAGCGATGTTCCGCCGTACGTTCTGGTTCAGCACGGGCGTGGCCGCCGGTGTGTGGGCCACCACCAAGGTCAACCGCAAGCTCAAGCAGCTGACCCCCGAGAGCCTCGCCGCCGCCGCGGCCAACAAGGCGATCGAGGCCGGTCACCGCATCAAGGACCGCGCGGTCGGTTTCGCGCTCGACGTCCGCGACAACATGGCCCAGCGGGAGGAGGAGCTGGGGGAGGCCCTGGGCATCAACGCGGCCCCCGAACTCCCCGCGCCCCGGCGCCACACCGCCATCGAGAACCGCAACAACCCGAAGTACGTCGAGGGCTCGACGTACCAGACGTACTCGAACAACTCGTACAACCGGAATGAGGACCACTGATGGAGTCGGCCGAGATTCGCCGCCGCTGGCTGAGCTTCTTCGAGGAGCGCGGGCACACCGTCGTCCCTTCGGCGTCGCTCATCGCGGACGACCCGACTCTGCTCCTCGTTCCGGCCGGCATGGTGCCCTTCAAGCCCTACTTCCTGGGTGAGGTCAAGCCGCCCTTCCCGCGCGCCACCAGCGTGCAGAAGTGCGTGCGCACGCCCGACATCGAAGAGGTCGGCAAGACCACCCGGCACGGCACCTTCTTCCAGATGTGCGGCAACTTCTCCTTCGGCGACTACTTCAAGGAAGGCGCCATCAAGCTCGCCTGGGAGCTGCTCACCAGCCCCCAGGACAAGGGCGGTTACGGCCTGGAGCCGGAGAAGCTCTGGATCACCGTCTACAAGGACGACGACGAGGCCGAGCGCATCTGGCACGAGGTCGTCGGCGTGCCCATGGAGCGCATCCAGCGCCTGGGCATGAAGGACAACTTCTGGTCCATGGGCGTCCCCGGCCCGTGCGGCCCCTGCTCCGAGATCAACTACGACCGCGGCCCCGAGTTCGGCGCCGAGGGCGGCCCCGCCGTCAACGACGAGCGGTACGTGGAGATCTGGAACCTCGTCTTCATGCAGTTCGAGCGGGGCGAGGGCACCGGCAAGGACAACTTCGAGATCCTCGGCGACCTGCCGAGCAAGAACATCGACACGGGCCTCGGCCTGGAGCGCCTCGCCATGATTCTGCAGGGCGTGCAGAACATGTACGAGATCGACACCTCCATGGCCGTCATCAAGAAGGCCACCGAGCTGACCGGCGTCCACTACGGCGCCGCCCACGCCTCCGACGTCTCCCTGCGCGTGGTCACCGACCACATGCGCACCGCCACCATGCTCATCGGCGACGGCGTCACGCCCGGCAACGAGGGCCGCGGCTACGTCCTGCGCCGCATCATGCGCCGCGCCATCCGCAACATGCGCCTGCTCGGCGCCACCGGCCCGGTCGTGCTGGACCTCGTCGACACCGTGATCGGCATGATGGGGCAGCAGTACCCCGAACTGGTCACCGACCGCGAGCGCATCGAGAAGGTCGCCGTCGCCGAGGAGAACGCCTTCCTCAAGACGCTGAAGGCCGGCACCAACATCCTCGACACCGCCGTCACCGAGACCAAGCAGTCCGGCGGCACCGTCCTGCCCGGCGACAAGGCGTTCCTGCTCCACGACACCTGGGGCTTCCCGATCGACCTCACCCTGGAGATGGCCGCCGAGCAGGGGCTGTCCGTGGACGAGGACGGCTTCCGCCGCCTGATGAAGGAGCAGCGGGAGCGCGCCAAGGCCGACGCCCAGGCCAAGAAGACCGGCCACGCCGGCGCCGGCGCCTACCGGGAGATCGCCGACAAGGTCGGCGAGACCGACTTCATCGGCTACAGCGACACCGAGGGCGAGTCCACGATCGTCGGCATCCTCGTCGACGGCGCCTCCTCCCCGGCCGCCACCGAGGGCGACGAGGTCGAGATCGTCCTCGACCGCACCCCCTTCTACGCCGAGGGCGGCGGCCAGATCGGCGACACCGGCAAGATCAAGGCCGACTCCGGCGCCGTCATCGAGGTCCGCGACTGCCAGAAGCCGGTCCCGGGCGTCTACGTCCACAAGGGCGTCGTCCAGGTCGGCGAGGTCACCGTCGGCGCCAAGGCCGTCGCCTCGATCGACGCCCGCCGCCGCAAGGCCATCGCCCGCGCCCACTCGGCCACCCACCTCACCCACCAGGCGCTGCGCGACGCGCTCGGCCCGACGGCCGCCCAGGCCGGCTCCGAGAACCAGCCCGGCCGCTTCCGCTTCGACTTCGGCTCGCCGTCCGCCGTCCCCACGGCCGTGATGACCGACGTAGAGCAGAAGATCAACGAGGTGCTCGCCCGTGACCTCGACGTCCGTGCCGACGTCATGGGCATCGACGAGGCCAAGAAGCAGGGCGCCATCGCCGAGTTCGGCGAGAAGTACGGCGAGCGCGTCCGCGTCGTGACCATCGGCGACTTCTCCAAGGAGCTGTGCGGCGGCACGCACGTGCACAACACCGCCCAGCTGGGCCTGGTGAAGCTGCTCGGCGAGTCCTCCATCGGCTCCGGCGTCCGCCGTATCGAAGCCCTCGTCGGCGTCGACGCCTACAGCTTCCTGGCTCGCGAGCACACGGTCGTCAACCAGCTGACCGAGCTGCTCAAGGGCCGCCCGGAGGAGCTGCCGGAGAAGGTCTCCTCGATGCTCGGCAAGTTGAAGGACGCCGAGAAGGAGATCGAGAAGTTCCGCGCCGAGAAGGTGCTGCAGGCCGCCGCCGGCCTCGTCGAGACCGCCAAGGACGTCCGCGGCATCGCGGTCGTCACCGGGCAGGTCCCGGACGGCACCACCCCCGACGACCTGCGCAAGCTGGTCCTCGACGTGCGCGGCCGCATCCATGGCGGACGCGCCGCCGTGGTGGCCCTCTTCGCCGTCAACAACGGCAAGCCGCTCACGGTCATCGCGACCAACGAGGCCGCCCGCGAGCGCGGCCTGAAGGCCGGTGACCTGGTTCGCACCGCCGCAAAGACCCTCGGCGGCGGCGGTGGCGGCAAGCCCGACGTCGCGCAGGGCGGCGGCCAGAACCCGGCCGCCGTCGGCGAGGCCGTCGACGCGGTCGAGCGGCTCGTGGCGGACACGGCCAAGTGAGCGCAGGGCAGGAATCCGGTGAGAGCGGCCCGGTGATGCGCCGGGGCCGCCGCCTCGCCGTGGACGTCGGGGACGCCCGGATCGGGGTCGCGTCCTGCGACCCCGACGGGATCCTCGCGACCCCCGTCGAGACCGTCCCCGGCAGGGACGTTCCGGCGGCGCACCGCCGACTGAGGCAGCTGGTCGAGGAGTACGAGCCGATCGAGGTCGTCGTCGGCCTCCCTCGCTCCCTCAAGGGGGGCGAGGGCCCCGCCGCGGCGAAGGTCCGCGCCTTCGCGCAGGAGCTGGCCAGGGGCATCAAGCCCGTACCGGTCCGCCTGGTGGACGAGCGGATGACGACGGTGACGGCCAGTCAGGGACTGCGCGCCTCGGGCGTGAAGTCCAAGAAGGGCCGCTCGGTCATCGACCAGGCAGCCGCTGTGATCATCCTGCAGCAGGCCCTGGAATCCGAACGGGTGTCAGGTAAAGCACCCGGCGAGGGCGTCGAAGTGGTCATCTGATCGCGATACGGTAACGTTCCGCGCGATTGCGCCGCTGAATCGAACAGCCGGTGCACAGCAAGAGGCGGAACCGTGAGCGGGCCCCCACCGAGGCCGCGCGATCAACCGCCTCGCGGCTCTAGGGGTTTGATGACTGAGTATGGCCGGGGCCAAGGCTCCGAACCGTGGCATCCGGAGGACCCGTACTACGGGGACGACGGATGGGGTGGACAGCAGGCCCAGGTGGGCCCGCAGTCCCCCTACGGCGGCCAGCCGCAGCACTATCCAGAGCAGCCGCAGCAGCAGCAGAACCACGGCGGCTGGCACGACGGCCAACAGACCGGATACGGGCAGGCGCAGCAGTACCAGCAGTACGACCAGCAGTACTACGCGGGTCACACACAGCAGCAGCAGTCGTACGACCAGCAGGCCTGGGGCCAGGGCACCGACACCCACGCCCAGTACACCGACGTCAGGTACACGGACCCGCAGGACCCCTACGCCCAGCAGGCCGCCGCCTCCTACGGCGGTGACCAGTCCGACTACTACGGCACCCCGGACGCCTACCCGCCGCCCGAGCCGCCCAGCCGCAGGCAGGCCGAGCCCGAACCGCAGCACACTGACTGGGACCCCGGGCCCGACCAGGGAGAGCACGCCTTCTTCGCGGGCGGTGACGACGAAGAGGACGAGGACGACGACCCCGCCGGGGGCCGCAAGGCGCGCGGCGGCAAGAAACCGAAGAAGAGCCGCAACGGCTGCGCCTGCCTCGTGCTCGTGCTGGTCTTCGGCGGCGGCCTCGGTGGCGTCGGCTATTTCGGCTGGCAGTTCTACCAGGATCGTTTCGGCCCGGCCCCCGACTTCGCGGGCGACGGCAACGGCCAGTCGGTCACCGTCGTCATCCCCAAGGGCGCCGGCGGCTATGTGATCGGGCAGAAGCTGAAGGAGGCGGGCGTCGTCGAGAGCGTCGACGCGTTCGTCTCGGCGCAGCAGTCCAACCCCGACGGCAAGAAGATCCAGGACGGCGTCTACACGCTGGAGAAGCACATGTCGGCCGCGAGCGCGGTCGATCTGATGCTGAGCCCGAAGAGCCGCGACAACCTGATCATTCGGGAGGGCCTGCGCAACTCGCAGGTCTACGCGCTGCTCGACGCCCGCCTCGGTGTGCCCGAGGGCACCACGGCGAAGGTCGCGAAGAACGACTACAAGAAGCTCGGTCTGCCGTCCTGGGCGCTGAACCACCCCAACCTCAAAGATCCGCTGGAAGGGTTCCTCTACCCCTCCAGCTACGCGGCCAGCAAGGGCCAGAAGCCCGAGGAAGTCCTGAAGGACATGGTCACCCGGGCCAGCGACAAGTACGCCGCGCTCGGCCTCGCGAACAAGGCCAAGAGCCTCGGTCTCGACAACCCCTGGCAGCTGCTCACCGTGGCCAGCCTGGTCCAGGCCGAGGGGGTCAGCCACGACGACTTCCGCAAGATGGCCGAGGTCGTCTACAACCGTCTCAAGCGCGGCAACCCCGAGACCTACGGCTCGCTCGAGTTCGACTCGACGTACAACTACATCAAGAACCAGAGCAAGATCGACCTGAGCATCTCCGAGCTGCGCAAGTACAACAACCCGTACAACACGTACTACGTCAAGGGCCTGCCGCCCGGCCCGATCGACAACCCCGGCGAGGAAGCCCTCAGGGGCGCGCTCAACCCCACGCACGACGGGTGGTACTACTTCATCTCGTTGGACGGCAAGACCAGCAAGTTCACCAAGACGCTCGCCGAGCACAACAAGCTGGTCGACGAATTCAATGCGTCGAGGAACAAGAACTGATGGCAGCAACCCACAGGGCGGCCGTGCTCGGCTCGCCCATCGGCCACTCCCTGTCCCCGCGGCTGCACAACGCGGCCTACCGGGCGCTCGGCCTGGACGACTGGTCGTACGACAGGTTCGAGATCGACGAGGCCGCGCTGCCCGGCTTCCTCGAGGGGCTGGGTCCCGAGTGGGCGGGACTGTCCCTGACCATGCCGCTCAAGCGGGCGGTGATCCCGTTGCTCGACGAGATCACCGACACGGCGGCCTCGGTGGAGGCCGTCAACACCGTCGTCTTCCGCGCGGACGGCAAGCGCGTCGGCGACAACACCGACATCCCCGGGCTGATCGCCGCGCTGCAGGAGCGAGGCGTGGAGAAGGTCGAGTCGGCGGCCATCCTGGGCGCGGGCGCCACCGCCTCGTCGGCGCTGGCGGCACTGGCCCGGCTCTGCACCGGTGAGGTCACGGTGTACGTGCGCAGCGAGCGGCGCGCCGACGAGATGCGGCAGTGGGGCGAACGGCTCGGCGTCCAGGTCCGGCCGGCCGACTGGGCCGACGCGATACGCGCCTTCGACGCGCCCCTGGTGATCTCCACGACGCCCGCCGGAGGCACCGACGACCTCGCCGAGCGGCTCCCCGCCCGGGTCGGCACGCTCTTCGACGTCCTCTACGAGCCGTGGCCCACGCCGCTCGCCGCCGCCTGGCAGGACCGCGGTGGCCCGGTGCTCAGCGGCCTCGATCTGCTGGTGCACCAGGCGGTCTTCCAGTTCCGCCGGTTCACGGGGGACCCGCGTTCGCCGCTGGCCGCGATGCGCGAGGCCGCGCGGACGGCCTGATCCGTCCGTTTGCCGGACGCGGATCGGAGTCGCATCCCGGACATGGGAGGATCGGGGGTGGCGGGCCGGAGCCGCGCATCCGGTCGCGCCGTCGCCGTACGCGAGGACGCGCGTACGCAGGGCTGTACCGGCGCGCGAGTATTTGAGGAGCACCGTTGAGCAGGTTGCGCTGGCTGACCGCGGGGGAGTCCCACGGCCCCGCACTCGTGGCGACGCTGGAGGGCCTTCCCGCGGGCGTGCCGATCACGACGGAGATGGTGGCCGACCACCTGGCCCGGCGCCGGCTCGGCTACGGTCGCGGTGCGCGCATGAAGTTCGAGCGTGACGAGGTCACCTTCCTCGGTGGCGTCCGGCACGGCCTGACCCTCGGCTCCCCGGTCGCGATCATGGTGGGCAACACCGAGTGGCCCAAGTGGGAGCAGGTCATGGCGGCGGACCCGGTCGACCCGGAGATCCTCGCCGGGCTGGCCCGCAACGCCCCGCTGACCCGGCCCCGTCCCGGTCACGCCGATCTGGCGGGCATGCAGAAGTACGGCTTCGACGAGGCCCGCCCGATCCTGGAGCGCGCCTCGGCCCGGGAGACCGCGGCCCGTGTCGCGCTCGGCGCGGTGGCGCGGTCGTACCTGAAGGAGACGGCCGGCATCGAGATCGTCAGCCATGTCGTGGAGCTGTGCTCGGTGAAGGCGCCGCAGGGTGTGTACCCGACGCCGGCCGATGTGGAGCGGCTGGACGCCGACCCGCTGCGCTGCCTGGACGCGGACGCCTCGAAGGCGATGGTGGCCGAGGTCGACCAGGCCCACAAGGACGGCGACACCCTCGGTGGCGTGGTGGAGATCCTGGCCTACGGCGTGCCGGTCGGCCTGGGCTCGCACGTGCACTGGGACCGCAAGCTGGACGCCCGCCTGGCCGGCGCGCTGATGGGCATCCAGGCGATCAAGGGCGTCGAGCTCGGCGACGGCTTCGAACTCGCCCGCGTCCCCGGCTCCAAGGCGCACGACGAGATCGTCGGCACCGACGAGGGCATCCGACGGGTCTCCGGCCGCTCGGGCGGCACCGAGGGCGGTCTGTCCACCGGTGAGCTGCTGCGGGTGCGGGCGGCGATGAAGCCCATCGCGACCGTGCCGCGGGCCCTGCAGACGGTGGACGTGGCCACCGGCGAGGCCGCCCAGGCCCACCACCAGCGCTCCGACGTCTCCGCGGTGCCGGCCGCCGGCATTGTCGCCGAGGCGATGGTGGCCCTGGTCCTGGCGGACGCGGTGGCGGAGAAGTTCGGCGGCGACAGCGTCCCCGAGACCCGCCGCAACGTGCGCTCCTACCTCGAGAACCTGGCCATCCGATGACCGCTGCGCAGGTCGTCCTGGTCGGACCGATGGGCGTGGGCAAGTCCACGGTGGGGCGGCTGCTGGCCGAGCGCCTGGGCGTGGGCTACCGGGACACCGACGACGACATCGTCGCCGCCCAGGGCCGCACCATCGCCGAGATCTTCGTCGACGACGGCGAGCCGGCCTTCCGGGCGATCGAGAAGGCCGCCGTGCGCGAGGCACTGGCCGGACACGAGGGCGTGCTGGCGCTGGGCGGCGGCTCGATCCTCGACGCCGACACCCGCGCGCTGCTGGCCGGGCACCGGGTCGTCTACCTCTCGATGGACGTCGAGGAGGCCGTCAAGCGCACGGGGCTGAACACCGCCCGCCCGCTGCTCGCGGTCAACCCGCGCAAGCAGTGGCGCGAGCTGATGGAGGCCCGGCGCTCGCTGTACGAGGAGGTCGCCACGGTCGTCGTCGCGACCGACGGCCGTACCCCCGAAGAGGTCGCGCAAGTCGCCCTGGACGCGTTGGAGTTGAAGCAGGCATGAGCGAGGCAGTCACCCGGATCCAGGTCGGCGGCACGGCGGGGTCCGAGCCGTACGAAGTCCTGGTGGGGCGTCAACTCCTGGGCGAGCTGGCCGGGTTGATCGGGGAGAAGGCCAAGCGGGTCGCGGTGGTTCACCCCGAGGCGCTGGCGGAGACCGGTGACGCGCTGCGCGCCGACCTGACCGAGCAGGGCTACGAGGCGATCGCCATCCAGGTGCCGAACGCCGAGGAGGCCAAGACCGCCGAGGTCGCCGCCTACTGCTGGAAGGCACTCGGCCAGTCCAACTTCACCCGCTCCGACGTCGTGGTAGGCGTCGGCGGCGGTTCCACCACGGACCTGGCCGGGTTCGTCGCCGCGACCTGGCTGCGCGGGGTGCGCTGGATCGCCGTACCGACCACCGTGCTGGCCATGGTGGACGCCGCGGTCGGCGGCAAGACCGGCATCAACACCGCCGAGGGCAAGAACCTGGTGGGCGCCTTCTTCCCGCCCGCCGGCGTACTGTGCGACCTGGCCGCGCTGGACTCCCTCCCGGTCAACGACTACGTCTCCGGGCTCGCCGAGATCATCAAGGCGGGCTTCATCGCCGACCCGGTGATCCTGGACCTCATCGAGTCCGACCCGCAGGCCGCCCGCACCCCCCAGGGCCCGCACACCGCCGAGCTCATCGAGCGCTCCATCCGGGTCAAGGCCGAGGTCGTCTCCGCCGACCTCAAGGAGTCGGGACTGCGGGAGATCCTCAACTACGGCCACACGCTCGGCCACGCCATCGAGAAGAACGAGCGCTACAAGTGGCGGCACGGCGCCGCGGTCTCGGTCGGCATGCACTTCGCCGCCGAACTCGGCCGTCTGGCGGGCAGGTTGGACGACGCGACGGCGGACCGTCACCGCACCGTCCTCGAATCCGTCGGCCTCCCGCTGCACTACCGCTACGACCAGTGGCCCAAGCTGCTGGAGGCGATGAAGGTCGACAAGAAGTCCCGCGGCGACCTGCTCCGCTTCATCGTCCTCGACGGCCTGGCCAAGCCCACCGTCCTGGAGGGTCCCGACCCGGCCGTGCTGCTCGCCGCGTACGGCGAAGTGGGCGAGTAAGTCCGCCGGAGCGTGTTCCGTCCCATTTGCCTTGCCGACGTGGGCACTTCGAGCCGTCCCCGGCCGTTCAACAAACGGCGGCCGGGGAAGGTACCGTTCGGTAGGAAGCGGGGCCCGTACCCTGCCGCCAGGGTCAATCGCCTGTACGAGACGGAGTGGCACCGGATGCAGCACGCAGTGGGTTCTCCGCTGCCGCCGCCCCACCAGCCGGGGCACGGACCTGGCGCCGGCTGGTCGCCGGCCGCACACCACCCGGGCCACCCGGGGCCGCCCCAGGGCTCCGCGCCCGTGCCCCCGCCGCCACCGGCTCCGGGGTTCACGCCCCAGGGCCCGGTTCCCCCCGCCCCGCACCACAACCCGGCCCCGCCGCCTCCCGACACCACCGGCCACGTCCCGCTGCCCCCGGGCGGCCCGGTCACCATGCCCGGCACGGCACCCGCGAGCGCCCCCGACCCGGCCACCACGACCCTCGCGGTCCTGCTGATCGGCCCCGCGGGCGCCGGCAAGACGAGCGTCGCCAAGTACTGGGCCGAGCACCGCAGGGTGCCCACGGCCCACATCAGCCTCGACGACGTCCGCGAGTGGGTGCGCTCCGGCTTCGCCGACCCCCAGTCCGGGTGGAACGACAACTCCGAGGCCCAGTACCGCCTGGCCCGGCGCACCTGCGGCTTCGCCGCCCGCAACTTCCTGGCCAACGGCATCTCCTGCATCCTCGACGACGCCGTGTTCCCCGACCGCCCCGTCGTCGGTCTGGGCGGCTGGAAGCGCCATGTCGGCCCAGGGCTGCTGCCGGTGGTTCTGCTCCCCGGCCTGGAGATAGTCCTGGAGCGCAACGCCGAGCGCTCCGGCAACCGCCGCCTCACCGACGAGGAGGTCGCCCGGATCCACGGCCGCATGGCGGGCTGGTACGGCTCCGGCCTCCCCATCATCGACAACAGCCAGCTGGACGTCCCCCAGACGGCCCGCATCCTGGACGACGTCCTGGCGAGGTCGATCGCCAGCCCACCGAGCTGGTAGACGCCGAGCGTGGGAGCCGACTGAAGGGGCGCGGGGAACTGCGCGATCAGCCCCCACGGACCCGCACCCGGCACACCACCCCTCCGGGCACCCCTTCCCCCGATCGACACCTAAACCGGCACAAATCTCCCATCCCTCCTACGCTCATCTCATGTCAGAGATGTACGCGAACCGCCGAACCCGGCTCAGGGAGCAATACAGCGCGGCCGGCCACGCGGCAGCGCTCGTCTCCCGCCCCGCCAACGTCCGCTACCTCGCCGGTACCGCCCCGCACGACGCCGTCCTCCTCCTGGGCCGGACGGAAGACCTGCTGCTGTGCCCCGGCCCGCCCGACGACCGCCCCGCGGAAGGCCGGCCCGACGAGGCCCTGCGTGTGCAGTACCTCACGGCGGGCCAGGGCGATCCCGCGGTCGCCGCCGCCGACCTCGCCGCGGCCCAGGGCGCCGACTCCCTCGCCGTGGAGGAGCACCATCTCACGGTCGCCCGGCACCGGGAGATCCGCTCCGTCGCCCCGCGCCTGCGCATCGCCGACCTGGGCGGCGCCGTCGAACAGCAGCGGGTGGTGAAGGACGAGGAGGAGATCTCCTGCCTCCGCATCGGCGCCGAGATCGCCGACCAGGCCCTCGGCGAGCTCCTGGAGTCCATCCTGGTGGGACGCACCGAACGCCACCTCGCCCTCGAACTCGAACGCCGGCTGGTCGACCACGGCGCCGAGGGCCCGGCCTTCCCCACCTCCGTCGCCACCGGACCGAACTCCGGCCGCCGCGCGCACCGCCCCACCGACCGGCGGGTGGAGGAGGGCGACTTCCTCTCCGTCTGCCTCGGAGCCACCTACCGCGGCTACCGCTGTGAGATCGGCCGGACGTTCGTGATCGGCACCTCGCCCGCGGACTGGCAGATCGAACTGTACGACCTGGTCTTCGCCGCGCAGCGCGCCGGACGGGAGGCCCTCGCACCCGGCGCGGCCTGCCGTGACGTCGACCGCGTCACCCGTCAGGTGCTCGACGGGGCGGGGTACGCCGGGGGACTGCCGTTCCTCACCGGCCATGGCGTGGGACTCGAAATCGACGAGGACCCGCAGCTGGCCCCTGCGGCCATGGGTAAACTGGACGCTTGCGTGCCGGTCACCGTCGAACCGGGGGTCCACCTCCCGGGCCGGGGCGGCGTCCGGATCGATGACACGCTCGTCGTCCGCCCCGAGGCGGACGGCGGACCCGAGCTACTCACCATCACGACCAAGGAACTGCTCGCACTATAGGCAACGTGCGCGCGCCGGGGTCGTCCACGTCAGTCCAGGAGATTCCGCAACCGTGGCTTCCACGAACGACCTCAAGAACGGCCTGGTGCTCAAGCTCGAAGGCGGCCAGCTCTGGTCCGTCGTCGAGTTCCAGCACGTCAAGCCCGGCAAGGGCCCCGCCTTCGTGCGCACCAAGCTCAAGAACGTGCTCTCCGGCAAGGTCGTCGACAAGACCTTCAACGCCGGCGTCAAGGTCGAGACGGCCACTGTCGACAAGCGCGACATGCAGTTCTCGTACATGGACGGCGAGTACTTCGTCTTCATGGACATGGAGACCTACGACCAGCTCATGGTCGACCGCAAGGCCGTCGGTGACGCCGCGAACTTCCTCATCGAGGGCTTCACCGCCACCGTCGCGCAGCACGAGGGCGAGGTGCTCTTCGTCGAGCTGCCGGCCGCCGTCGAGCTCGTCGTCCAGGAGACCGAGCCGGGCCTGCAGGGCGACCGCTCCACCGGTGGCACCAAGCCCGCCACCCTGGAGACCGGTCACCAGATCCAGGTCCCGCTCTTCATCACCACCGGTGAGAAGATCAAGGTCGACACCCGTACCAGCGACTACCTCGGCCGGGTGAACAGCTAACCGTGGCTGCCCGCAACACGGCCCGCAAGCGCGCCTTCCAGATCCTCTTCGAGGGCGACCAGCGCGGCGCCGACGTCCTGACCGTCCTCGCGGACTGGATCCGGCTCTCCCGGGACGACACCCGGCAGCCGCCGGTGAGCGAGTACACGATGCAGCTGGTCGAGGGCTACGCCAAGCAGGCGAAGCGGATCGACGAGCTGATCGCGCAGTACTCGGTCGGCTGGACGCTCGACCGGATGCCGGTCGTGGACCGCAACCTCCTGCGTCTGGGCGCCTACGAGCTGATCTGGGTGGACGAGGTCCCGGACGCCGTCGTCCTCGACGAGATGGTGCAGCTGGCGAAGGAGTTCTCCACCCAGGAGTCGCCCGCCTTCGTCAACGGTCTGCTCGGCCGGCTCAAGGAGCTGAAGCCCTCCCTGCGCCGCGACGAGGCGTAAGAGGCACGACATCGCCAGGGGGCCCGCAGCGTGAGTGCTGCGGGCCCCCTGGCGTTCCCGCACCGCCGTGCCGTCCGAAGGGCGCAGAAAGCCGCCGGGGTGGCCGGAACCGTGAAGTTCCGGCCACCGCGGCGGCACGTTTCTGCTGTGGTGCGGTGGGGCTCAGCTCTCCTCGTGAGCCACCGCGCGGCGCGCGTCCGCGTCGAGGACGCCCCAGCTGATCAGCTGCTCGGTCAGAACCGAGGGCGACTGGTCATAGATGACGGCGAGTGTGCGCAGGTCGTCCTGGCGGATCGACAGCACCTTGCCGTTGTAGTCACCGCGCTGCGACTGGATCGTGGCCGCGTAGCGCTGCAGGGGGCCCGCCTTCTCGGCCGGCACGGTGGCCAGCCGCTCCAGGTCCAGAACCAGCTTCGGCGGGGGCTCGGCGGCGCCGCCGGGGGTGGTGCCCGGGAGCAGTTCCTGCACCGGCACGCCATAGAAATCCGCCAGTTCGGCAAGGCGCTGTACGGTCACCGCGCGGTCACCGCGCTCGTACGACCCGACCACGACCGCCTTCCAGCGTCCCTGGCTCTTCTCCTCGACACCGTGGAGGGAAAGGCCCTGCTGGGTGCGGATGGCCCGGAGCTTGGCCCCGAGCTGTTTGGCGTATTCGCTGGACATATAGCTCCCCGGACACTGTGTCGACGCGGCTGCGGACGTTCCGCCGCCGCGCGTCTGGTAACTCACTGTGAGGTTACGCAGCGTGATTCTTCTGCGTCAAGCCGAATGGTCCACACCGACTCTTCCGTGGTGGCGGTGGCCGATTAGCCCAGGGGGGTGATCAGGGGTGTCGTGCGGGCCTGCTACCGTGGATGGCGCAAATCCGACGTCCTTTAAGGTCCGTCCCGTGAGGCGGAGAAGGAGGTCCGTTTCGTATGGACAAGCACGACAAGCAGGACACGCAAGCCTCCGATGCCCGGCCCGTTCTCGAGGGCCCCGACATCGCGCGGGTACTGACCCGCATCGCCCACGAGATCGTCGAGCGCGCCAAGGGCGCCGACGACGTGGTGCTCCTCGGCATTCCGACCCGGGGTGTCTTCCTCGCCCAGCGGCTCGCCGCCAAGCTCGAGCAGATCACGGAACGCAAGATTCCGGTCGGCTCGCTCGACATCACCATGTACCGCGACGACCTGCGCATGCACCCGCCGCGTGCGCTGGCCCGCACCGAGATCCCCGGTGACGGCATCGACGGCAAGCTGGTCGTCCTCGTCGACGACGTGCTCTTCTCCGGCCGTACCGTCCGGGCCGCGCTCGACGCCCTGAACGACGTGGGGCGTCCGCGCGCGGTCCAGCTCGCGGTCCTCGTCGACCGCGGCCACCGCGAACTGCCCATCCGCGCCGACTACGTCGGCAAGAACCTCCCCACGTCGCTGCGGGAGACGGTCAAGGTCCAGCTCGCCGAGGAGGACGGTCGGGACACCGTGCTGCTCGGTGCGAAGCAGCCCCAGTAGCGGCCGCTGGGCACGCGCCCTTTCGGCGTGCCCTGGTCTGCCCGGAATCTCCCGAATCCCGAATTGCCTTACGGAGCCTGACAGATGCAGCGTCATCTCATCTCGGCCGCCGACCTCACCCGCGACGACGCCGTCCTGATCCTCGACACCGCCGAGGAGATGGCCCGGGTCGCGGACCGGCCGATCAAGAAACTGCCGACCCTGCGCGGCCGTACGATCGTCAACCTCTTCTTCGAGGACTCCACGCGCACGCGTATCTCCTTCGAAGCCGCCGAGAAGCGCCTCTCGGCGGACGTCATCAACTTCACCGCCAAGGGCTCCAGCGTCTCCAAGGGCGAGTCCCTGAAGGACACCGCCCAGACCCTGGAGGCCATGGGCGTCGACGCCGTGGTCATCCGGCACGGCGCCTCCGGAGCCCCCTACCGGCTGGCCAACTCCGGCTGGATCGACGCCGCCGTCATCAACGCCGGCGACGGCACCCACCAGCACCCCACGCAGGCCCTGCTGGACGCCTTCACCATGCGCCGCCGCCTCGTCGGCCGGGACGCCGGACTCGGCCAGGACCTGGCCGGCAGGCGCATCACCATCGTCGGCGACGTCCTGCACAGCCGGGTCGCCCGCTCCAACGTCGACCTGCTGCACACCCTCGGCGCCGAGGTCACCCTGGTCGCCCCGCCCACCCTGGTACCGGTCGGCGTCGAGACCTGGCCCTGCGAGGTGTCGTACGACCTCGACTCCACCCTCACCAAGTCCGACGCGGTGATGATGCTGCGGGTCCAGCGCGAGCGCATGAACGCCGCCTTCTTCCCGACCGAGCGCGAGTACTCGCGGCGCTACGGCCTCGACGGCGACCGCATGGCGCGGATGCCCGAGCACGCCATCGTGATGCACCCCGGCCCGATGGTCCGCGGCATGGAGATCACCGCCGAGGTCGCCGACTCCGACCGCTGCACCGTCGTCGAGCAGGTCGCAAACGGAGTCTCCATCCGGATGGCCGTCCTGTACCTGCTGCTCGGTGGCAACGAACCCGCCGTCACCCACGCCCGTATCGAGGAGAAGTAAGACACATGAGCAAGATCCTGATCCGTGGTGCCAAGGTGCTCGGCGGCGAGGCGCAGGACGTCCTGATCGACGGTTCGACGATCGCCGAGGTGGGTGCCGGACTGAGCGCCGAGGGCGCCGAGGTCGTCGAGGCGGACGGCAAGGTCCTGCTGCCGGGCCTGGTCGACCTGCACACCCATCTGCGCGAGCCCGGCCGCGAGGACTCCGAGACCGTGCTGACCGGCACCCGCGCCGCGGCGAGCGGCGGCTTCACGGCCGTGTTCGCCATGGCCAACACCTTCCCGGTCGCCGACACCGCCGGCGTCGTCGAGCAGGTCTACCGGCTCGGCCAGGAGCACGGCTACTGCGACGTGCAGCCCATCGGCGCCGTCACCGTCGGCCTGGAGGGCAGGAAGCTCGCCGAACTGGGCGCCATGCACGAGTCGGCCGCCGGCGTCACCGTCTTCTCGGACGACGGCAAGTGCGTCGACGACGCGGTGATCATGCGGCGGGCGCTGGAGTACGTGAAGGCCTTCGGCGGTGTCGTCGCCCAGCACGCGCAGGAGCCGCGGCTGACCGAGGGCGCCCAGATGAACGAGGGCATCGTCTCCGCCGAACTGGGTCTGGGCGGCTGGCCCGCGGTGGCCGAGGAGTCGATCATCGCCCGGGACGTCCTGCTCGCCGAGCACGTCGGCTCGCGCGTGCACATCTGCCACCTCTCCACCGCCGGGTCCGTCGAGATCGTCCGCTGGGCCAAGTCCCGCGGCATCGACGTCACCGCGGAGGTCACCCCGCACCACCTGCTGCTGACGGACGAGCTGGTGCGCACCTACAACCCGGTCTACAAGGTCAACCCGCCGCTGCGCACCGAGCGGGACGTGCTCGCCCTGCGCGAGGCGCTCGCCGACGGCACGATCGACATCGTCGCCACCGACCACGCCCCGCACCCGCAGGAGGACAAGGACTGCGAGTGGGCCGCGGCCGCCATGGGCATGGTCGGCCTGGAGACCGCGCTGTCGGTCGTGCAGGAGACCATGGTGGACACCGGCCTGCTCACCTGGGCCGGGGTCGCCGAGCGGATGTCCTTCAAGCCGGCCGCGATCGGCGGGGCCAAGGGCCACGGGCGTCCCGTCTCGGCTGGTGAGCCCGCCAACCTCACGCTCGTCGACACCGCATACCGTGGGTCGGTGGACCCCGCGGGCTTCGCCTCGCGCAGCCGCAACACCCCCTACGAGGGACGTGAGCTGCCGGGCCGTGTGACGCACACGTGGCTGCGGGGCAAGGCGACGCTCGTCGACGGGAAGCTCACGTGACACCTGTAATCCTGCTGGCCGCCGAGAAGGAGTCGGCCGAGGTCACCGACTGGGCCGCCCGCATCGGCTGGCTCGTCGGACTCGCGCTCTTCGTCGCGCTCGTCTACTGGCTGATGCGCGAGGGCTGGAAATGGCGCGGCACGCTCCAGGGCGACCTGCCCGAGCTGCCCGGCGCGCCGGACGAGCCCGGCGAGGCCAGACTGACGATGAGCGGCCGCTACCACGGCTCCACCACCGCCCATCAGTGGCTCGACCGCATCGTGGCGCACGGCCTCGGCACCCGCAGCCGGGCCGAGCTCACGCTGACGGACGCGGGACTGGACGTCGTACGCCCCGGCGCGACCGACTTCTTCGTCCCGGCGGCCCAGCTGCGCGAGGCCCGGCTGGACAAGGGCATCGCCGGCAAGGTGCTGACCGAGGGAGGGCTGCTCGTGGTGACCTGGCAGCACGGCGACCGGCTGATCGACTCCGGCTTCCGCTCCGACCGCGCGGCCGAGCACACGGAGTGGGTCGAGGCCCTGAATGTGATGATCAACAAGACGGAAGGCGCACGATGACAACCTCCACCAGGGGAGCTTCCAGGACTCCCGCCGTACTCGTCCTGGAGGACGGCCGGATCTTCCGCGGCCGTGCCTACGGGGCCGTGGGGGTGACCTTCGGCGAGGCGGTCTTCTCGACCGGCATGACCGGCTACCAGGAGACGTTGACCGACCCCTCCTACCACCGCCAGGTCGTCGTGATGACCGCCCCGCACGTCGGCAACACCGGCGTCAACGACGAGGACCCGGAGAGCAAGCGCATCTGGGTCGCCGGATACGTCGTGCGCGACCCCGCGCGCGTGCCGTCCAACTGGCGCTCGCGCCGCCCGCTCGACGACGAGCTGCGCCACCAGGGCGTCGTCGGCATCTCCGGGATCGACACCCGCGCGCTCACCCGCCACCTGCGCGAGCGCGGCGCCATGCGCGTCGGCATCTTCTCCGGCAACGCCCTGCCCGACGAGGGCACCATGCTCGCCGAGGTCCGCCAGGCCCCCGAGATGAAGGGCGCCGACCTTTCCGCCGAGGTCGCCACCAAGGAGGCGTACGTCATCCCGGCGATCGGTGAGAAGAAGTTCACCGTCGCCGCCGTCGACCTCGGCATCAAGGGCATGACCCCGCACCGGATGGCCGAGCGCGGCATCGAGGTCCACGTCCTGCCCGCCACGGCCACCGCCGAGGACGTCTTCGCCGTCGAACCGGACGGCGTGTTCTTCTCCAACGGCCCCGGCGACCCGGCCACCGCCGACCACCCGGTCTCCGTCATGCAGGCGGTCCTGGAGCGCGGCACCCCGCTGTTCGGCATCTGCTTCGGCAACCAGATCCTGGGCCGCGCGCTGGGCTTCGGCACCTACAAGCTCAAGTACGGCCACCGGGGCATCAACCAGCCGGTGCAGGACCGTACGACCGGCAAGGTCGAGGTCACCGCGCACAACCACGGCTTCGCCGTCGACGCCCCGCTCGAGAAGGTCTCCGAGACCCCCTACGGCCGCGCCGAGGTCTCCCACGTCTGTCTGAACGACAACGTGGTGGAGGGCCTCCAGCTCCTCGACCGCCCGGCCTTCAGCGTCCAGTACCACCCCGAAGCGGCAGCCGGTCCGCACGACGCCGCCTACCTGTTCGACCGCTTCGTATCCCTGATGGAGGGCCAGCGTGCCTAAGCGCACCGATATCCAGTCCGTCCTGGTCATCGGCTCCGGCCCGATCGTCATCGGCCAGGCCGCCGAGTTCGACTACTCCGGCACCCAGGCGTGCCGCGTCCTGAAGTCCGAGGGTCTGCGCGTGATCCTCGTGAACTCCAATCCGGCGACGATCATGACCGACCCGGAGATCGCCGACGCCACCTACGTCGAGCCGATCACCCCCGAGTTCGTCGAGAAGATCATCGCCAAGGAGCGCCCCGACGCCCTGCTGCCCACCCTGGGCGGCCAGACGGCCCTCAACACGGCCATCTCCCTGCACGACAACGGCGTCCTGGAGAAGTACGGCGTCGAGCTGATCGGCGCCAACGTGCAGGCGATCCACAAGGGCGAGGACCGCGACCTGTTCAAGGAGGTCGTGGAGGAGGTCCGCCGGAAGATCGGGCACGGCGAGTCCGCCCGCTCCGTCATCTGCCACTCCATGGACGACGTCCTCGCGGGCGTCGAGACCCTCGGCGGCTACCCGGTCGTCGTCCGCCCGTCCTTCACCATGGGCGGCGCCGGCTCCGGCTTCGCGCACGACGAGGAGGAATTGCGCCGCATCGCCGGACAGGGCCTCACCCTCTCGCCGACCACCGAGGTGCTCCTGGAGGAGTCCATCCTCGGCTGGAAGGAGTACGAGCTGGAGCTGATGCGCGACAAGCACGACAACGTCGTGGTCGTCTGCTCCATCGAGAACTTCGACCCCATGGGCGTGCACACCGGCGACTCGATCACCGTGGCGCCCGCGATGACGCTGACCGACCGCGAGTACCAGATCCTGCGCGACGTCGGCATCGCGATCATCCGCGAGGTCGGCGTCGACACCGGCGGCTGCAACATCCAGTTCGCGGTGAACCCCGAGGACGGCCGCGTGATCGTCATCGAGATGAACCCGCGCGTGTCGCGCTCCTCGGCCCTCGCCTCCAAGGCGACCGGCTTCCCGATCGCCAAGATCGCCGCCAAGCTCGCCGTCGGCTACACCCTCGACGAGATCCCGAACGACATCACGCAGGAGACCCCGGCCTCCTTCGAGCCCACGCTCGACTACGTGGTCGTCAAGGCCCCCCGGTTCGCCTTCGAGAAGTTCCCGCAGGCCGACTCCACGCTGACCACCACCATGAAGTCGGTCGGCGAGGCCATGGCCATCGGCCGCAACTTCACCGAGGCCTTCCAGAAGGCGCTGCGCTCGCTGGAGAAGAAGGGCAGCCAGTTCACCTTCGTCGGCGAGCCGGGCGACAAGAACGAGCTGCTGCGGGAGTCGGTGCGCCCCACCGACGGCCGGATCAACACGGTCATGGGGGCCATCCGCGCGGGCGCCACGCCCGAGGAGGTCTTCGAGTACACCAAGATCGACCCCTGGTTCGTCGACCAGCTCTTCCTCATCAAGGAACTCGCCGACGAACTCGCCGAGGCCGCCGAGCTGACGCCGGAACTGCTCGCCGAGGCCAAGCGGCACGGCTTCTCCGACGTGCAGATCGCGGAGATCCGCGGCCTGCGCGAGGACGTCGTGCGCGAGGTGCGGCACGCGCTGGGCGTCCGCCCGGTCTACAAGACGGTCGACACCTGCGCCGCCGAGTTCGCCGCGAGGACGCCGTACTTCTACTCCTCCTACGACGAGGAGACCGAGGTCGCCCCCCGCGAGAAGCCGGCCGTCATCATCCTGGGCTCCGGCCCCAACCGCATCGGCCAGGGCATCGAGTTCGACTACTCGTGCGTCCACGCCTCCTTCGCGCTGAGCGACGCGGGCTACGAGACGGTCATGGTCAACTGCAACCCCGAGACCGTCTCCACCGACTACGACACCTCCGACCGCCTGTACTTCGAGCCGCTGACGCTGGAGGACGTGCTGGAGATCGTCCACGCCGAGCAGCAGGCCGGTCCGGTGGCGGGCGTGATCGTGCAGCTGGGCGGCCAGACCCCGCTGGGCCTCTCGCAGGCGCTCAAGGACAACGGCGTGCCGATCGTGGGCACCTCGCCCGAGGCCATCCACGCCGCCGAGGACCGCGGCGCCTTCGGGCGCGTGCTCGCCGAGGCCGGCCTGCCGGCCCCCAAGCACGGCACCGCCACCACCTTCGCCGAGGCCAAGGCCATCGCCGACGAGATCGGCTACCCGGTCCTGGTGCGGCCGTCGTACGTCCTCGGCGGGCGCGGCATGGAGATCGTCTACGACGAGACCCGGCTGTCGTCCTACATCGCCGAGTCGACCGAGATCAGCCCCTCCCGGCCGGTCCTCGTCGACCGCTTCCTCGACGACGCGATCGAGATCGACGTCGACGCCCTCTACGACGGCACCGAGCTCTACCTCGGCGGCGTCATGGAGCACATCGAGGAAGCCGGCATCCACTCCGGCGACTCCGCCTGTGCCCTGCCCCCGATCACGCTGGGGGGCTTCGACATCAAGCGGCTGCGGGCCTCCACGGAGGCCATCGCCAAGGGCGTCGGCGTCCGCGGCCTGATCAACATCCAGTTCGCGATGGCCGGGGACATCCTCTACGTCCTGGAGGCCAACCCGCGCGCCTCCCGCACCGTCCCCTTCACCTCGAAGGCGACCGCGGTGCCGCTGGCCAAGGCCGCCGCCCGGATCTCGCTGGGCGCGACCATCGCCGAGCTGCGGGCGGAGGGCCTGCTGCCCGCCACCGGCGACGGCGGCGAGCTGCCGCTCGACGCGCCGATCTCCGTCAAGGAGGCGGTCATGCCGTGGTCGCGCTTCCGCGACGTCCACGGCCGCGGTGTCGACACCGTCCTCGGCCCCGAGATGCGCTCCACCGGCGAGGTCATGGGCATCGACGCCGTCTTCGGCACGGCGTACGCCAAGTCGCAGGCCGGCGCCTACGGCCCGCTGCCCACCAAGGGTCGCGCGTTCATCTCGGTCGCCAACCGGGACAAGCGGTCGATGATCTTCCCGGCGCGCGAGCTGGTCGCCCACGGCTTCGAGCTGATGGCCACCTCCGGCACCGCCGAGGTCCTCAAGCGCAACGGCATCAACGCCACCGTCGTACGCAAGCAGTCCGAGGGCACCGGCCCGAACGGCGAGAAGACCATCGTCCAGCTCATCCACGACGGCGAGGTCGACCTCATCGTCAACACCCCGTACGGCACCGGCGGCCGCCTCGACGGCTACGAGATCCGTACGGCGGCCGTGGCACGGTCGGTCCCGTGCCTGACGACGGTCCAGGCGCTCGCCGCCGCCGTCCAGGGCATCGACGCACTCAACCACGGAGACGTGGGCGTCCGTTCGCTCCAGGAACACGCCGAACACCTGACCGCGGCCCGCGACTAGCAGCCGACGAGGGGGACACCGGAAACGGTGTCCCCCTCGTCATGAGGACACCATGTACAAGATCTTCTTCAACCTCGTCTTCCAGCGCATGGACCCGGAGAAGGCCCACTACCTGGCCTTCCGCTGGATCCGCCTCGCCGCCCGCGTCCCCGTGCTGCGCACCTTCGTCGCCGCCGCCCTCGCGCCCCGCCGCAAGGAGCTGCGCACGGAGGCCTTCGGGCTGCGCATGCACGGCCCCTTCGGGCTGGCCGCGGGCTTCGACAAGAACGCCGTGGCCATCGACGGCATGTCGATGCTCGGCTTCGACCACGTCGAGATCGGCACCGTCACCGGGGAGGCCCAGCCCGGCAACCCCAAGAAGCGGCTGTTCCGCCTGGTGCCGGACCGCGCGCTCATCAACCGCATGGGCTTCAACAACGAGGGCTCGCTGGCCGTCGCGGCCCGGCTGGCCTCCCGCGAGCCGGTCTTCAGGACCGTCGTGGGCGTCAACATCGGCAAGACCAAGGTCGTCCCCGAGGCCGAGGCCGTCGGCGACTACGTCAAATCCACCGAGCGGCTCGCGCCCTACGCCGACTACCTGGTCGTCAACGTCTCCTCCCCGAACACCCCCGGACTGCGCAACCTCCAGGCCACGGAGGCCCTGCGGCCGCTGCTGAGCGCCGTCCGCGAGGCCGCCGACCGCGCGGTGCCCGCCCGACGGGTGCCGCTCCTCGTCAAGATCGCGCCCGACCTCGCCGACGAGGACGTCGACGCCGTCGCCGACCTGGCCGTCGAACTCGGCCTGGACGGCATCATCGCCACCAACACCACCATCGCGCGCGAGGGACTCGGTCTGGCCTCCGGCCCCTCGCTGGTCAAGGAGACGGGCGGGCTGTCCGGCGCCCCGCTCAAGGCGCGCTCCCTGGAGGTGCTGCGCCGCCTCTACGCGCGCGTGGGCGACCGCATCACCCTGGTGGGCGTCGGCGGCATCGAGAACGCCGAGGACGCCTGGCAGCGCATCCTCGCCGGCGCCACGCTCGTCCAGGGCTACAGCGCGTTCGTCTACGAGGGGCCCTTCTGGGGCCGTGCCATCCACAAGGGGCTCGCCGCGCGCCTGCGCACCAGCCCGTACGCCACCCTCGCCGACGCGGTCGGCGCCGACGTGAGGAAGTCCGCATGAGCGTTCTCGAACCCTTCGGCACTCGTCTGCGCCGCGCCATGGACGCCCGCGGCCCGCTGTGTGTCGGCATCGACCCGCACGCGTCCCTGCTCACCGAGTGGGGCCTGAACGACGACGTGGCCGGCCTGGAGCGGTTCAGCCGCACGGTGGTCGAGGCGGTGGCCGACCGGGTCGCCGTCCTCAAGCCCCAGAGCGCCTTCTTCGAGCGCTTCGGCTCGCGCGGCGTCGCCGTCCTGGAGAAGACGGTCCAGGAGGCGCGCGCGGCCGGCGCCCTGGTCGTGACGGACGCCAAGCGCGGCGACATCGGCTCCACCATGGCCGGGTACGCCGAGGCCTTCCTGCACAAGGACTCCCCGCTGTTCTCGGACGCGCTGACCGTCTCGCCGTACCTGGGCTACGGATCGCTCAGCCCGGCCGTCGCGCTGGCCCGGGAGAGCGGCACGGGCCTGTTCGTGCTGGCCCTCACCTCCAACCCGGAGGGCGGCGAGGTCCAGCACGCGGTGCGCCCCGACGGCCGGAACGTCGGCGCGACGATCCTGGGCCACCTGGCGGCCGAGAACGAGGGGGAGGTGCCCCTCGGCTCCTTCGGCGCCGTTGTCGGCGCCACGCTGGGCGACCTGTCCTCGTACGACCTGGCGATCAACGGCCCGCTTCTGGCGCCCGGCGTCGGCGCCCAGGGGGCGACCCCGGCCGACCTTCCGAAGGTATTCGGAGCCGCCGTGCGCAACGTCGTGCCGAACGTCAGCCGGGGAGTGCTCCGGCACGGTCCCGACATCGCCGCCCTGCGGACTTCCGCGGACCGGTTCGCGGAGGAGATCCGGACGGCGCTGGCCGGCGTGTGAGCTGTACCACGTGCAGGGCTCCCGGGACGGCCACATGAGGAGTTCATGACGGCCGTCCCGGGCGTTCCAGAAGGTCGCGGGAGTCTTCCAACAGGTGTTCGGAAGCCCGCTTGAGTCTGAATACATCCTCAAATCCAGGGCATTATGTCCTAAATGTCTGGCCTGACGGAGGCTGACCAGGACTTTTCCGCTGTTCTCGCTGACTCTGGCGGACTTGACCGCTAGTCTCCGACGAGAGTCACAGGGCGAGCGTGTTGCTCGTGGCTCCCCAGGTGTGGGGCGACTAGGTTCCTCACCGGTCCGTATCCGACAGTTCGACATCCGAGGTGACGTAGGCGTGGCTCTTCCGCCCCTTACCCCTGAACAGCGCGCAGCCGCGCTCGAAAAGGCCGCCGCGGCTCGCCGGGAGCGGGCCGAGGTCAAGAATCGACTCAAGCACTCCGGCGCCTCCCTGCACGAGGTCATCAAGCAGGGCCAGGAAAACGACGTCATCGGCAAGATGAAGGTCTCCGCCCTGCTCGAGTCCCTGCCGGGCGTGGGCAAGGTCCGCGCCAAGCAGATCATGGAACGACTCGGCATCTCCGAGAGCCGCCGGGTTCGCGGCCTCGGCTCCAACCAGATCGCTTCCCTGGAGCGTGAGTTCGGCAGCACCGGCTCCTGAGTCCGGGACCTCCGGACTCTCCTGAGTCCCGGGACCTCCGGACCGGGAGTCCCGGGCACACCGGGATTGCTGGAATAATCGCTGCATGGCTGCAACATTCCGGGGGACGACCCCCGAGCCCCCGGACGTACGTCCGCGGCTGACCGTGCTCTCCGGCCCCTCCGGGGTCGGCAAGAGCACGGTCGTCGCCCATATGCGCAAGGAACACCCCGAGGTCTGGCTCTCGGTGTCGGCGACGACCCGCAAGCCCCGCCCCGGCGAGAAGCACGGCGTCCAGTACTTCTTCGTCACCGACGAGGAGATGGACAAGCTGATCGCCAACGGCGAGCTGCTGGAGTGGGCCGAGTTCGCCGGCAACCGCTACGGCACGCCGCGCGCGGCCGTCCTGGAGCGGTTGGAGGCGGGGGAGCCCGTCCTGCTGGAGATCGACCTCCAGGGTGCCCGGCAGGTGCGTGAGTCGATGAAGGACGCCCAGCTGGTGTTCCTGGCTCCTCCTTCCTGGGAGGAGCTCGTACGCAGGCTCACGGGACGTGGCACCGAACCGCCCGAGGTGATCGAGCGTCGCCTCGACGCGGCGAAGGTCGAACTGGCCGCCGAGCCGGAGTTCGACGTGACCCTGGTCAACACCTCCGTCGAGGACGTGGCTCGCGAGCTGCTAGCCTTGATGGATGTTCTGTGATCGCACGTGATGTGATCACGACCGATCTTTTCCCATCCATCGGAAGGTAGAGCGTGTCCTCTTCCATCTCCGCGCCCGAGGGCATCATCAACCCGCCGATCGACGAGCTCCTCGAGGCCACCGACTCGAAGTACAGCCTCGTGATCTACGCGGCCAAGCGGGCCCGCCAGATCAACGCGTACTACTCGCAGCTCGGCGAGGGCCTCCTCGAGTACGTCGGTCCGCTCGTCGACACCCACGTGCACGAGAAGCCGCTCTCGATCGCCCTGCGCGAGATCAACGCGGGTCTGCTGACGTCCGAGGCCGTCGAAGGCCCCGCGCAGTAGCCCTCCCGCGCAGTAGCACGTTCGTATCGCGGTTGACTTATCCACAGGCCCGGCAGCACGACTGTCGGGCCTGTGGTGTGTGATGGGGTCGTACGTTGCCGAGCCGGGGAGAGACGGTGGACAAGCCGAAGGTCGTTCTGGGGGTCAGTGGCGGCATCGCCGCGTACAAGGCCTGTGAGCTGCTGCGCAGGCTGACGGAGTCGGGTCACGACGTGCGCGTGGTGCCGACGGCCTCCGCGCTGCACTTCGTCGGCGCCGCCACCTGGTCCGCCCTCTCCGGCCACCCCGTTTCCACCGAGGTCTGGAACGACGTCCACGAGGTCCCCCACGTCCGCATCGGGCAGCACGCCGACCTGGTCGTCGTCGCCCCCGCCACCGCGGACATGCTCGCCAAGGCCGCCCACGGCCTGGCCGACGACCTGCTCACCAACACCCTCCTGACCGCCCGCTGCCCGGTCGTCTTCGCCCCCGCCATGCACACCGAGATGTGGGAGCACCCGGCCACACAGGAGAACGTGGCGACCCTGCGCCGCCGCGGCGCCGTCGTCATCGAGCCCGCGGTCGGCCGCCTCACCGGCGTCGACACGGGCAAGGGCCGGCTGCCCGACCCAGCCGAGATCTTCGAGGTCTGCCGTCGCGTCCTCGCCCGGGGCGTCACCGCCCCCGACCTCGTCGGCCGGCACGTCGTCGTCAGCGCGGGCGGCACCCGCGAACCCCTCGACCCGGTCCGCTTCCTCGGCAACCGCTCCTCCGGCAAGCAGGGCTACGCCCTCGCGCGCACCGCCGCGGCGCGCGGCGCCCGCGTCACGCTGGTCGCCGCCAACACCGGCATGCCCGACCCGGCGGGCGTCGACGTCGTCCAGGTGGGCACGGCCGTGCAGCTGCGCGAGGCGGTGCTCAAGGCCGCCGCGGACGCCGACGCCGTCGTCATGGCCGCGGCCGTCGCGGACTTCCGGCCCGCGGCATACGCCGCCGGAAAGATCAAGAAGAAGGACGGCCAGGACCCCGAGCCCGTCGTGCTCATACGGAATCCGGACATCCTCGCGGAGATCTCCTCCGAACGGCCCCGTGACGGGCAGGTGATCGTGGGCTTCGCCGCCGAGACCGACGACGTCCTGGCCAACGGCCGTTCCAAGCTGCGGCGCAAGGGCTGCGACCTCCTCGTGGTGAACGAGGTGGGCGAGCGCAAGACGTTCGGCTCCGAGGAGAACGAGGCGGTCGTCCTGGGCGCCGACGGCACCGAGACGCCGGTGCCCCACGGGCCGAAGGAACATCTGGCCGAAATCGTCTGGGACCTGGTGGCGGAGCGGCTCGGCTGAATGTTTCATTCGCTTCTCGGCCCCCTCGAACCTCCGCCACAGGGGTGTGGCGACCCTGGCCAAGCCCGCACGGGATTGGGCAGAATGCCCGTGCCGCTGGTCACAGCCCTCCCGAGAGGCGAGACGGAGAGGCCGGTGGCCGAGACCGACCGATAAACTGTTCCCGGACGGTGCCGGGCGCAGCCCCCGAGCCCGTCCGCCCATGATCAGCCAGCAGCCGCTGCAACCCCAGGGAGCGTTGTGTCCCGTCGCCTGTTCACCTCGGAGTCCGTAACCGAGGGCCACCCCGACAAGATCGCTGACCAGATCAGCGACACCATTCTCGACGCGCTCCTGCGCGAGGACCCGACCTCCCGGGTCGCCGTCGAGACGCTGATCACCACCGGCCTGGTGCACGTGGCCGGCGAGGTCACCACCAAGACCTACGCGGACATCGCGACCCTCGTCCGCAACAAGATCCTCGAGATCGGCTACGACTCCTCCAAGAAGGGCTTCGACGGCGCTTCCTGCGGTGTCTCGGTCTCGATCGGCGCACAGTCGCCGGACATCGCGCAGGGCGTGGACACGGCGTACGAGTCCCGGGTCGAGGGCGACGAGGACGAACTCGACAAGCAGGGCGCCGGCGACCAGGGCCTGATGTTCGGCTACGCCACGGACGAGACGCCGACCCTGATGCCGCTGCCGATCTTCCTGGCGCACCGCCTGTCCAAGCGCCTGTCCGAGGTCCGCAAGAACGGCACCATCCCCTACCTGCGCCCGGACGGCAAGACGCAGGTCACCATCGAGTACGACGGCGACAAGGCCGTCCGCCTCGACACGGTCGTCGTCTCCTCGCAGCACGCGTCCGACATCGACCTGGACTCGCTCCTCGCGCCCGACATCCGCGAGTTCGTCGTGGAGCCGGAGCTCAAGGCGCTCCTGGACGAGGGCATCAAGCTCGACACGGAGAACTACCGCCTCCTGGTGAACCCGACCGGCCGCTTCGAGATCGGCGGCCCGATGGGCGACGCCGGCCTGACCGGCCGCAAGATCATCATCGACACGTACGGCGGCATGGCCCGCCACGGCGGCGGCGCCTTCTCCGGCAAGGACCCGTCCAAGGTGGACCGCTCGGCCGCCTACGCGATGCGCTGGGTCGCCAAGAACGTCGTCGCGGCCGGCCTGGCCTCCCGCTGCGAGGTGCAGGTGGCGTACGCGATCGGCAAGGCCGAGCCGGTGGGTCTGTTCGTCGAGACCTTCGGCACCGCCACGATCGACCACGAGAAGATCGAGAAGGCGATCGACGAGGTCTTCGACCTCCGCCCGGCCGCCATCATCCGCGACCTCGACCTGCTCCGCCCGATCTACGCCCAGACGGCGGCCTACGGCCACTTCGGCCGCGAGCTGCCCGAGTTCACCTGGGAGCGGACGGACCGCGTGGAGGCGCTGAAGAAGGCCGTGGGTCTGTAACCCTCCCAGCAGGCCGTATCAGGGCCCGGTTCCCCTCGGGGGGCCGGGCCCGACGCGTTCGCGCTCCGGTATGCCCCCTGGCTACTCCTGGGTGCCGTCGTCCCCATCCCCGCCTCCTTCGCTCTCCGTGTTCTCCTCCGAGGCCTCGTCGGGCGGGGCGAAGCGGGTCCTGATCTCCTCAGCCGTGTCCGGGTTCTTGTCCTTGATGGCCCGCGCGACCTGATCGGCGACCATCACACACGCGTCCTCACCGGGCTTGAACCCCATCTGCCGCATGAATTCGGTGAAGAGGTCCGCCGGGTCCCTGACGGCCTCGACCGCCGCCTCCGGGGCGGCGCCGGGGACGAGGTGCCGGAACGGCTCGGCCACCTTTTCGTTGTTGGCGGCCGAGGTGAGCTGCGCCAGCAGGCCGATGTCGTTGACGGTCCGCTCGACCTTCTCGTCATTCCTGGCCAGCCACCACACGACCGCGCGTCCTGTGTCCTGGAGCACGTCGTCGCCCAAGTAGTCGCGCTTGTTCTTCTCCTGCTTCCGCTCGTGCTCCCAGAGTTCCTCGTCCTTGCGGATGGCGGCCAGCCGGTCCAGACGGCGCTGGTCGTCCTCCGAGAGCCGCAGGACGACATCGAGGGCCATGGCCCGGACACGGCCGCCACGATCGGGCAGCATCTCCGCCAGTGCCCCGCTCAGTTCGTGCTGGATCAGCGAGCTCCGGAACGGCTGGTGGGCCAGCGTCACCGCACCGGCCCGGTCCACGACCGCCTGCAGCGCGAGGCCACCGTGGTGCGTGCCAATGTCCTGCGCGTACGGCTTCTCGGGGCACCAGCGGATCGTCGCCGAGAAGAGGAAGTCGTAGTCGGCCAGGGCGCTGGGCAACGTGATGTCCCTGACCGACAGTTCACGGCGCTCGACCTCGGGCACCGGCGGTGCGGTGACCGTCTCGGACAGCGGCCTGCCGCGGTTCGTACGCAGTGTCGCGAACGTGACGCCCGCCCACGCGGCCCCCAGCAGGACCACGGCGAGCGGCCACGCCCACGCGGGCCAGGCCGTGTACAGACCGAGGATGAGCACGAGCATGGCGCTGATCAGCGCCATGAAGACGGAGACGGTCTTCTGGGCGGAACTCATGTCCGGATCCCCTTCCCGGGGTCGGCCCGCAGCGGCGGACGCCTGTGCTGTGCTTCTTCGATACGGGACAGCAGCCGCTCGGTCTTCTCGGCGGACAGGGACTTGCGTGCCGTCAGATAGATCTGGCGGAGGGCCGGGTAGTTCTCCGCGGCAGCGTCGACGAGGACGTCCAGGGCGAGGTGGACGAGTTCGGGGTCGTCGGCCGCGTCCGTCGTGGTGATCCACCGTTGGAGATGCGGCAGCCAGCTCCTGCTGCTGAAGCTCCTCAGTACGTCGCTCCAGCACATCAGGAGCCACAGCCGGGCGGAGGGCGACTGGAGCAGGGCGTGTTCCGGCCGGCTGGGCATGGTGAGCAGGCCGAGGAAGAGCCAGGCGTCGACGGCCTGTTGCCGCCCGTTGCGTCTCGGTGGTGCCAAGGCCAGCCGGAAGAGGAGATAGCGCCGCAGGCGCGTGTCCATCTCCACCAGTCTCAGCAGCACGTGCCGGGCCGCGTTCTTGCCGCTCCCTTCGTCCAAGGGCTCCCTGCGGGCGAGGTGGTGCAGCCTGACGACGGCCTGTTCCGGATGCGTGAACGCCATGACGTTCACGCACACATCGACCAACACCCGGCGCAGATTCGGTTCGGCAGGCCGGATCGCCCAGGTGTAGATCGCATGGCGGAAGTGCCGACTCGTCCGCTCGTCCTCGTTGCGCACACCCCAACCGAGCCATTCGGCCGCGGCACGCAGACGCGCTGGGTCGTCGTACCGCAGTGCCCAGTCCCGGGCCGGTTCGGCCAGTCTGTCCGCGTCCTCCGTCAGTGCGCACAGCGCCGCCAGCCGTACTACGAGGTCCTTCCGCCCCTCCTCGGGGAACTGGGGCAGAGCCAGCACCTGCTCCACCCAGTCGCGCAGCGGTCTGCGCAGGTCGGGCATGTTCCGCCAGAAGAAGCGGCGTACGGCGTGGTCGTGGCGCAGCTTGTCGAAGTGGACGCGGGCCTCGTCGTTCCGGGAGGCCCCCACCTCGCGCAGGCGCTCCGTCAGACTCTCGTGCTCCAGCAGCGGACGGTCGTCGCCCGCGATCCGCAGGCTCCTGCGGAGAATCGCCGCCGCCCGGTGAACCAGGTCGGCCGGCGCGCCGTGCAGCATGGCGACCGACAGCAGCAGTGCCCGCTGCGGGCCGTTATGCAGCGGCGGGACGAAGTCGTCCTCTTCCTCCTCGGCGGCGGCGATGGCCTGTCGGCACCAGTCTGCGAAGGACTCCTCCGGTTTGGCGGTCCGGCGGGCATCCACGATGATGCCCGCCAGGTACGCCAGCTCCCGCATGGGCGGCTTGTCGCTGAGGTAGTCGGTCAGCTCCTTCGGCGCCTGCCCGGAGTCCCCTGGGTCGACGCCCCGCAGGCGCAGGTGCCGAGCGATCACTTCGAGGTCGTCGGGGCGGTTGACGACTCTGCGGTACGCCGCGAAGTCGGGGCTCAACCTGTCGGCGTGTGCCGGGGGCAGGACCACGGCGAGGAACGACCGCTTGTCCAGGAGAATCTTGTGGAAGCCGGGGAACCGGTTGTGGCACTGCGTCCACACGTCCTCCTCGGCATCCGACAGGTCAAGCAGCATCCGGTCCCCTTCCCCTATGAGTTCCGGGGTGAGGGGTTCGGCTGACTGGTCATCGGCGTCGGGAGTGAGCTCGTGGTAGACGCCCGATCCGCGAGGCAGCTCTCGCAGCAGGACCCGGGCGGCCGTGGTTCTGCCGTTCCCGGGAGTGCCGTACAGGAACACGATGTTGTGGCGCTCCAGGGTGTCGTAGGCGTCGTTGATGCCCATGGGCCTGGCGAACCGCCGCTGGAGGCGGCTCAGTTGCTCGTCGGCCACCTGACGGGGCGGAGTGTTCCGCGACGACATGACATCCGGCGGGGGTTCGTTTCCGTGGAAATGGAACTCCACGTCGTAGTAGTCGCGGATGCCGCCTGCACCGGGACCGGGCGCGTCGGTCATCGCCTGTCGTCCTGGGACGGCGGTATCGGACCGAAGGTGTGGCTGATGTCGCCCTGGTGATTGCCGGCCGTGTAGATCGCGCCCGGCCCGGACTGGTCGACGTGGTGAGTGGGACCGATGTGGATCTTCCCGTTGTTCCGGTCCAGGTCGGTCCGGTAGGTGTCACCCATCGTCGGGGTCGTCGGCTCGGGCGGTTCGGGCTCGGTCGTCGCGCGGTCCGCGGCGGCGAGAGCGGGGACCAGGTCGGCCAGGGAGTTGCCGATGCGTTTGAGGTCGGCTTCGTCGTTCTGGTGGTCGTAGCGGAGGGTTTGGCAGTCCGCCAGCCACAGCAGGGCGTCGGGCAGTTCGTTCCGCGCCGGCCGTTCGGTGCGGCGGCCGACGAGGACCGGGATCACGCGGCGGTGGCAGCGGTACGACTCCAGGATCTCCTTCGTGACCCAGTCGCCCTCGACGCCGAGCCGGGGGTGGCCGAGCCAGCGGTCACCGATCAGGGCGAGCAGGACGGAGCTTCGGCGCGCGTTGCCGAGGAGGTGATCGTCGAACTTGTCGCCGGGGGCGATGGACCGGCTGGCACGGTAGACGTTCTCGTCGCCGAAGCGGGCGCGCAGGGCGTTGTCGAGGGTCGTGGCGGCGTGTTCGCCATCATTCGTACGGTAGTTGATGAAGATTTCGGGCATGACGGAGTGACCTCTCTGTCGGACGGCTGTGAGGGAACGGGTGCCGGTCAGAGCGCCTGAGGCGAGAGCGCGGCGGTGAGCGAGGGCGCCAGGGCGCGGTACGCGGGGTGGCGTGGGTGCCGGGAGAGGACACGGGCGAGCCGGCGCAGGTCGGCCGTGATGGTCTGGGAGCCCACGCCCGAGGTGTGCTCCAGCAGATCACGCGTCAGTTCGCAGGCATGCGCGTTCTCTCCGGCGACGGCGTGGGCCAGAGCCCGACGGGCGCCGTAGCGACGCCGGGTGCGCAGGGCGTCCGGCGCGAGCCGGGCATACTCGGCGTCGAGGACCTCGGCGGCCTCTCGGGGTCTGCCCAGGTCCAGCAGGCACCAGCCGGTCACCATGGCGACGGGGTCGCGCAGATGCGTGGGACCGAGCACCGGGGCGTCGGACGCGGGTCCCTCCGCGGCGGCCCGGCCGAAGAGGACGCGGGCGCGTTCGAGCAGGCGCATGCAGGCGTCGTGGTCTCCGACCAGGGCATGCCCCTGGGCCGCGCGCTGAGCCGCCAGGGCCCGGATGCGCGGCGGGAGCCGCCCGCTCAGCGCGCCCTCCGCGAGTGCGACCGTGTCCGCGCCCTCGCCCCGGTAGTAGGTGATCAGGGCCTGGCGGACCAGGGCGTACGACGCCAGATGCCCGTCGCCCGCGGCCTCGGCGATGTCCACGGCATGCGCTGTCCAGTGGGCAGCGGCCGCGTCGTCCCCCGCCTCCTGGGCCATCCAGCCGGTGAACTCGGCGAAGCGCGCGGCCAGGGCGAGCAGCCCGCGGCCCGTGTCGCCACCGGTGTGCACGGCGAGCGAACGCAAGGCGCCGGTCTGTTCGACGAGCGTCGGCAGGAGAGCCTGCGGTGGGGACAACTGGCCGATGCGGCGGTACTGGTCGAAGAGACCGCGGTATGCGTCGACCAGCGGTTGACCGGATGCCTTGGACTGGGCGGCGGTAGTGGTGGGAGCGGACTGGGCGGCGGCGGTGGTGGGAGCGGAGGCCGCGATGCCGAACACCGATACCGCGCCGACCGCCATCAGCCGGCGACGCGACGGCGGGGACCACTGGCCGTCGTCCGGAGGGTTGGTGGAGTCTGTGGGCATGGCTCCTGCCTGGTCGGGAACGGGCGGCTGGCCGGACGGACGACGTCCCGGGACGCCGGGGACCAGAGCCGCCAGCGCACCGCCGGCCTCCAGAGCCGCGTCGCACAGGCGGGCGAACTCGGTCGTCGGCCGTTTGCGGCCGGTCTCGACCTTGCTGATCTGCCCCTTGCTGTAGTGCACCGCGGTGGCGAACTGCGTCAGCGTGAGCCCGGCGGCGATGCGCAGCCGGCGCAGTTCGGCTCCGAAGAGACATGGCCGCTCCAGCACGTGAACCCCCCCTCATGCCGACGCCGCCGGTACTCCAGGTCGTCCGTCGTCGCGTTTCAGCGTCGCCAGGCGTCGTGGGGCGGGCAAGGCGGTCGGCGGTGTTTCCCGTTTCCACTTCTGATACCGGCCCCGGGGTCCATGGCAAGCCTGCGGGTGGCCAGGGAGGCCGGATCGGCCGGGGAAATGGCCGGGAGCGCGGGCTTGCCGGGCGGCTCGCCGATGATCCGCGGGTGAGGCCTTCGGGGGATCGGGCGCCGTCGTTTGTCAGTGGGGTTTGGTAAGAATGCAAGCGTGAGCAGCGAGAACGGGGCGGGGGGCGGCGGCGGGGAGGGTGCGCCGCCGGAGCAGCTTGCGCTCATCAGGGAGAGTGTGCGGAAGGCGAGGGAGCCGCGGGCCAAGCCGCGGACCTGGCGGGGCGCCGCGCTGGCCGGGGAGCTGCCGGTCGCGCGGGTGCTGGTCGACAAGGGCGTGCTGCATCTCGACCGGTACTTCGACTACGCGGTGCCCGAGGAGCTCGACGCCGACGCGCAGCCCGGTGTGCGGGTGCGGGTGCGGTTCGGGGCCGGGCGGCACCGGGTGCGGGAAGGGCGGCGCGAGGGCGGCGGCCTGATCGACGGGTTCCTGATCGAGCGGCGCGCCCAGTCCGACTACTCGGGGCCGCTGGCCGCGCTCGCCCAGGTGGTGTCGCCCGAGCCGGTGCTGAGCGAGGAGCTGCTGGGGCTCGCGCGGGCCGTAGCCGACCGGTACGCGGGCAGCCTCGCCGACGTACTGCAGCTCGCCGTGCCGCCCCGCAGCGCCCGGGCCGAGCAGCGGCCCTCGCCCGAGCCGCTGCCGCCGCCCGGCGCGCCGGAGACGGGGTCCTGGGCGCGGTACGAGCGGGCGGCGGCGTTCCTGGAGTCGCTGGCGTCCGGCGGAGCCCCACGTGCCGTGTGGAACGCGTTGCCGGGGCCCGGGTGGAGCGAGGAGATCGCGCGGGCCGTGGTGGCGACGCTGGCCTCCGGACGCGGGGCCCTCGTCGTCCTGCCGGACGGGCGGGCCGTCGCGCGCGTCGACGCCGCGCTGACCGCCCTGCTGGGCGAGGGGCGGCACGCGGTGCTCACCGCCGACGCCGGGCCCGAGAGGCGGTACCGGGAGTGGCTGGCGGTGCGTCGAGGCTCCGTCCGTGCCGTCGTCGGAACCCGGGCCGCCATGTTCGCGCCCGTCCAGGACCTCGGGCTGGTGGCCATCTGGGACGACGGCGACGACAGTCACAGCGAACTGCACGCCCCTCAGCCGCATGCGCGCGAGGTGCTGCTGTTGCGAGCCGCACAGGACAAGTGCGCCTTTCTGCTGGGCGGTTGGAGTTGCACCGTGGAGGCCGCCCAGCTCGTCGAGAGCGGCTGGGCGCGGCCGCTCGTCGCCGCCCGGGAGCAGGTGCGGGCTCTCGCGCCGCTCGTACGGACCGTGGGGGACGGCGATCTCGCGCGTGACGAGGCCGCCCGGGCCGCCCGCCTGCCGACGCTGGCCTGGCAGGCCGTCAGGGAGGGCCTGCGCCACGGGCCGGTGCTCGTACAGGTGCCCCGGCGGGGATACGTGCCGCGCATGGCGTGCGCCAACTGCCGTGCGCCCGCCCGGTGCCGGCACTGCTCCGGGCCGTTGGAGGGGCAGGAGTCGGGGGCGGCGCTGCGGTGCGGGTGGTGCGGGCGCGAGGAGAGCGGCTGGCACTGTCCGGAGTGCGGCGGATTCCGGCTGCGGGGGCAGGTCGTGGGAGCGCGCCGGACGGCCGAGGAGCTGGGGCGGGCCTTCCCCGCCGTTCCCGTGCGGACGTCGGGGCGTGAGCATGTGCTGGACACCGTGCCGGGGGCCCCGGCGCTGGTGGTCAGCACGCCGGGGGCCGAGCCGGTCGCCGAGGGTGGCTACGCGGCGGCGCTGCTGCTGGACGGCTGGGCGATGCTCGGGCGGCCCGATCTGCGGGCCGGCGAGGACGCGCTGCGGCGCTGGATCGCGGCCGCCACGCTCGTCCGGCCGCAGGGCGCCGGGGGCACCGTGGTCGTCGTCGCCGAACCGACGCTGCGGCCCGTGCAGGCGCTGGTGCGGTGGGACCCCGTCGGACACGCGGTGCGGGAGCTCGGCGAGCGGGCCGAGCTGGGCTTTCCGCCCGTGTCCAGGATGGCGGCCGTGTCGGGGACGGCGGAGGCGGTCACCGAGTTCCTGCGTACGGCCGAACTGCCGTCGGAGGCCGAGGTACTGGGACCCGTCCCCCTGCCGGTCACGTCGGCGGGCCGACCGCGCCGGGTGGGGGCACCGCCTCCCGGTGAGCACTGGGAGCGGGCGCTGGTACGAGTGCCGCCCGGCAGCGGAGCCGCGCTGGCATCGGCGTTGAAGTCCGCGCAGGCGGCGCGGATGGCCCGCGGTGCCGCGGCCGGGGAGACCGCGGTCCGGGTGCGCGTCGACCCACCGGACATCGGCTGACGCACGCACGGGGGCAGCCTGCGGGGGAGGGCGGACCGGTCACCGTCGGCCCGCGCGCAGGGCGAGCGGCGGTAGGCGAAACCGCGGCGTTCTGATCGGCGGCCGTCGGCCTGCCCGGAGGAAGGGCTGTCGCGACGGCCGGGGCGGCTGCCTTGTGGCCGACGGGTGCGCCGGATCGCGGACGGCCGTATCCCGGCACACGTCTGCCCTCCCGGATGCGCAGGGTCACCGGGAGGGCTGGCAGGGGAAGGTGGTTCAGCCGTTGCGGGGGCCGGGGAAGGCCGTTGGCATGGCCTCCTCGCGGAGGACGGGGCTGCCCGCCGTCGGCTGGGTGGGCATGGCGCGGGCGGCGGGGACCGTCGGCACCGTGGGCATGCCGGTGTTCACGGTGACCGCCCTGCCCGCCGACTGTTCGGCCGTGCGCTCGGCCTCGGCGGCGGCCTGGGCGGCGGCGCGACGGGCGCCGTAACGGCGGTGTACCGCCTGCTTGGTGACGCCGAGTGCGGAACCCACCGCGTCCCACGAGAAACCGAGGGAGCGGTCGAAGTCGACCGCCGCCGTCACCAGGGTCTCGACGCTGTCCCGCAGTTCCTGGGCGAGGCGGACCGTCGGGGCGGGGGCACGTCCGTAGACGACGAAGCCCGTGGAGGGGCCGGAGCGGCGCGGGCGGTAGACGTTGCCCAACTGGGCGGTGAGCGTGCGCAGTGCGTCCACCTGCCGGCGGACCCGCTCGATGTCCCGCACCAGCAAGTGCAGGCTGGCCCGAGCCTGGGCGTCGTGGGTTGCGTGGTCGGCCATGAACAAGCCTCTCGAACCGGCGTTGAAAAGGATCGGGCCGCGCTGAAGCGGCCCGTTGTGGTCAACTCTTTCTTGACCAACGCGTCAACGCTCCGCGGGTCACGCAGTGGGGGCGTGTGGGCGTGTGCGTGCGCCCCGGTGGGGGACGGCGCGCCTCGGCCGCCGGCCGTGGGCCCGGCCGTTCTCCCGTCCGCACCAGCCGTTTCTCCTCGGCGGTGAGGTCATAGACTGGGTCGCTGCCCGCAACCCGCTCCCCGAGAGGCCCGAACCCACCCATGAAGCTCGTCTTCGCCGGGACCCCCGAGGTCGCCGTTCCCGCTCTGGACGCTCTGATCGCCTCCGGGCGGCACGAGGTGGCCGCCGTCGTCACGCGGCCCGACGCGCCGGCGGGACGGGGACGCCGGCTGGTCGCGTCGCCCGTGGCGCAGCGGGCGGAGGAGGCCGGCATCGAGGTGCTGAAGCCGCTCAAGCCACGGGACCCCGAGTTCCTGGAGCGGCTGCGGGAGATCGCGCCCGACTGCTGTCCCGTGGTGGCCTACGGCGCCCTCCTGCCCCGCGTCGCCCTCGACGTCCCCGCCCACGGCTGGGTCAACCTGCACTTCTCGCTGCTGCCCGCCTGGCGGGGCGCCGCGCCCGTGCAGCACTCCCTCATGGCCGGGGACGAGATCACGGGCGCCTCGACCTTCCTGATCGAGGAGGGACTGGACTCCGGGCCCGTCTACGGCACCGTCACCGAGGAGATCCGGCCCACCGACACCAGCGGCGACCTGCTCACCCGCCTCGCCTTCGCCGGCGCCGGCCTGCTCGCCGCGACCATGGACGGCATCGAGGACGGCACGCTGAAGGCCGTACCGCAGCCGGCCGACGGCATCACCATGGCCCCGAAGATCACCGTCGAGGACGCCCAGGTGGACTGGCACGCACCGGCGTTGCGGGTCGACCGGGTCGTGCGCGGCTGCACGCCCGCGCCGGGTGCCTGGACCGTCTTCCGGGGCGAGCGGCTGAAGCTGATCCAGGTCACGCCCGTGCCGGAGCGGACCGACCTCGCGCCCGCCAGGCTGGCCGTCGGCAAGAACAGCGTGCACGTGGGCACCGGCTCGTACGCCGTCGAGCTGCTGTGGGTGCAGGCCCAGGGCAAGAAGCCGATGCGGGCCGCCGACTGGGCGCGCGGGGTGCGCATCACCGACGGCGAGAGCCTCGGCGCGTAACCGGCGGGTCCGGGCGACGTACGCTGGGGACGTATTTCCCTGATCTCACCTCCGGAGCACCTTTTTCGTGAGCGACACCCCCCGTGGGCCCCGCAAGCCCGGCAAGCCCTACCGGCGGCCCAAGAAGGACCCCGTCCGCATCCTCGCCTTCGAGGCGCTGAGGGCCGTGGACGAGCGGGACGCCTACGCCAACCTCGTCCTGCCGCCGTTGCTGCGCAAGGCGCGGGAGAAGGAGGGGCCCGAGCGGTTCGACGGGCGGGACGCGGCGCTGGCGACCGAGCTGGTCTACGGGACGCTGCGGTGGCAGGGGACGTACGACGCGGTCATCGCGGCCTGTGTCGACCGGCCGCTGCGCGAGGTCGACCCGCCGGTGCTCGACGTGCTCAGCCTCGGCGTGCACCAGTTGCTGGGCACGCGCATCCCGACGCACGCCGCCGTCTCCGCCTCCGTGGAGCTGGCGCGCGTCGTGCTCGGCGACGGGCGGGCCAAGTTCGTCAACGCCGTGCTGCGCAAGGTCGCCCAGGACGATCTCGACGGGTGGATCGAGAAGGTCGCGCCGACCTACGACGAGGACCCCGAGGACCATCTCGCCGTCGTGCACTCGCATCCGCGCTGGGTGGTCTCCGCTCTGTGGGACTCGCTCGGCGGCGGCCGCGCCGGCATCGAGGCACTGCTGGCGGCCGACAACGAACGGCCCGAGGTGACGCTCGTGGCCCGTCCCGGCCGGTCCACGACCGAGGAGCTGCTCGACGAGGAGGCCGCGGTGCCGGGGCGCTGGTCGCCGTACGCCGTGCGGCTGACCGAGGGCGGCGAACCCGGCGCGATCGAGGCCGTGCGGGAGGGGCGGGCCGGCGTGCAGGACGAGGGCAGCCAGCTCGTCGCGCTCGCCCTGGCCAACGCGCCGCTGAACGGGCCCGACGAGAGGTGGCTCGACGGATGCGCCGGGCCCGGCGGGAAGGCCGCACTGCTGGCGGCCCTGGCCGCCGCGCGCGGGGCCGTGCTGCTCGCCTCCGAGAAGCAGCCGCACCGGGCCGGCCTGGTGGCCAAGGCGCTCAGCGGCAACCCCGGGCCGTATCAGGTCATCGCCGCCGACGGCACCCGCCCGCCGTGGCGGCCCGGCTCCTTCGACCGCGTGCTGATGGACGTGCCCTGCACCGGGCTCGGCGCCCTCAGGCGGCGGCCGGAGGCGCGCTGGCGGCGCCGCCCCGAGGACCTGGAGGGGTTCGCGCCCCTGCAGCGGGCGCTGCTGCACTCCGCCCTGGACGCCGTACGCGTCGGCGGCGTGGTCGGCTACGCCACCTGCTCGCCGCACCTCGCCGAGACCCGGGCCGTCGTCGACGACGTCCTCAAGCAGCGCCCGGAGGCCGAACTCCTCGACGCCCGCCCGCTGTTGCCGGGCGTGCCGGACCTCGGCGACGGTCCCGACGTGCAGCTGTGGCCGCATCTGCACGGGACCGACGCGATGTACCTGGCGCTCATTCGGAGGACTGGCTGACCCTGGGGCCGACCGCCTCGGGGGAGCCGGTCTCTCCGTCCGCGTGTGCCAGGTGGTGCGGCCACCACACCTTCTTGCCCACGTCCAGGAAGAGCGACGTCACCAGCACGGACCGCACCACGAACGTGTCCAGCAGCACGCCCAGGGCCACCGCGAAGCCGATCTCGGCGAACCCCACCATGGGCAGCGTGCCGAGCGCGGCGAAGGTGCCCGCGAGCACCAGGCCGGCCGAGGTGATCACCGCGCCGGTGGCGGCGAGACCCGTGACGACGCCCGGGCGGGTGCCCTGGCGCAGGGCCTCCTCGCGGATGCGGGTGGTCAGGAAGATGTTGTAGTCGATGCCGAGCGCCACCAGGAAGACGAAGACGAAGAGCGGGAAGGCCACGTCCTCGCCCGCGTAGTCGAAGACGTGCCGGAACACCAGGGCGCTCAGCCCCAGCGCCGTGGCCAGCGACAGGCAGACGGTCGCGATCAGCAGGAGCGGTGCCACCAGCGCACGCAGCAGGAGGCAGAGCACCAGCAGGACGACGGCCAGGACGAGCGGGATGACCAGGTAGTTGTCGTGGACCTGGGCGTTCTCCATGTCCAGCAGCGCCGCCGTGCCGCCGCCCACCAGGGCGTCGGCGCCGGGCACGGCGTGCACCGCGTCGCGCACCCGCTCCACGGTCGCCTTGGCCGCGTCGCTGTCGGAGGGCGCCCGCATGGTCGCCTCCAGCAGCACCTGCCCGTCGCGCTCGGGCGCCGCGCCGGGCGGTACGCCGATGCTCTGCGGGACGACACCCCGGTCCGCGGCGATGGCGCGGCCCACCTGCTCCGCCTGCGCCCGGTTGGTGACGATGACGAGCGGGTCGCCGGTGCCCGCCGGGAAGTAGCGTGCGGAGACCTTCTGTCCGGTGATGGAGTCCGGGGTGTTGGTGAAGGCGTCCGCGTTGGCGATTCCGTCCGCGCGCAACTGGAACAGGCCCATCGACAGCGCGACCAGCACCGCGGTCGTGATGCCCCAGATCATCCGCGGACGCACGGCGATACGGCGGCCCATGCGGGCCCAGATGCCCCGCTCGGTGGGATCGGCCGAGCCGTGGTGCGGGATCGCGGGCCAGAAGATCCACCGGCCGAAGATCAGCAGCAGGGCCGGGAAGAGGGTCAGCATGGCCAGCAGCGCGACCATGACGCCGATGGCGGCCACCGGACCCAGGCCCCGGGTGGAGTTCATCTCGGCGACCAGCAGCACCAGCATGCTCAGCACGACGGTGGCGCCGGAGGCGAGGACCGCGGGACCGGCCCGGTTCATGGCGAGTTCCATCGCCTCGTGGCGGTCCCTGTGCCGCCGCAGCTCCTCCCGGTAACGGGCGACGAGCAGCAGCGCGTAGTCGGTGCCCGCCCCGAAGACGAGGACCGTCAGGATGCCCGCGCTCTGGCCGTTCACGGTCAGGCCGGCGTGTTTGGCGAGCAGATAGATCAGCGCCTGTGCCGTGAACAGGGCGGCCACCACCCCGAGCAGCGGCACGAACAGCAACGTCGGACTGCGGTAGGTGAACAGCAGGATCACGATCACGATGGCCATCGCCGAGAACAGCAGTGTCGAGTCGATGCCCTCGAAGGCCTTGGAGAAGTCCGCCGAGGTGCCGCCCGGCCCGGTGATGTGCACCGTGAGCCCGCCGCCGCCCCTGCCCACCTGTTCGCGGATGGAGTCGACCGCCGGCGCGATGCGCTGCCAGCCCTGCGCGTCCATGGTGATGGGCACGTAGATCTGGGCGGCGCGCGGTGCGGTCGCACGGTCGTAGACGGGGCCGCGGGTCTCGGCGCCGCGGATGCCGTGGGCGTCCAGCGTCCTGATCTGCTGGACGTCCTGGGCGATCTGCTGCCGGTCGCGGACAGTCAGCCCGTCCGCGCGGGCGTAGACGACCACCGCGGGGATCTGCTCGGGCCTGAAGTGCTCGGAGGCGTTGAGAACTTTGGTGGACTCGGCGGAACCGGGCAGCCAGGACTGGGCGTCGTTGTCCTGAGCACTGTTGAGCTTCGAACCGAACGGGGCCGCGATCACCAGGACCACCAGCCACAGGATCACGATCAGCCACTTCGAGCGCCGACCGCACACGAACCGGACGGCGTTCCGCTTCCAGGTGTACAGCTGCCTCATGGCGACCCCCGTGGACGTACGTGGTGCCGGACGGCGGCCCAGCATGGCACGCGGCGGCCGCCGACGGCATCCGATGAACGGCTTAGGTACGGACCGGCGCGAACAAACGTGCCCGGACATGGCAGGCTTGGGTCATGGCCGTGCAGATCAACCCCAGCATCCTGTCCGCAGACTTCGCCCGCCTCGCGGACGAGGCGAAGGCGGTCAAGGGAGCCGACTGGCTCCACGTCGACGTCATGGACAACCATTTCGTCCCGAACCTCACGCTCGGTGTGCCGGTCGTAGAGTCCCTGACCCGTGCGACGGACACCCCGCTGGACTGCCATCTGATGATCGAGGCCCCCGATCGGTGGGCGCCCCAGTACGTGGAAGCGGGGGCCGGTTCCGTCACCTTCCACGTCGAGGCGGCCACCGCTCCGGTGCGGCTGGCCCGGGAGATCCGGGCCAAGGGCGCCCGTGCCTCCATGGCGCTGCGGCCCGCGACGCCCATCGAGCCGTACGAGGACCTGCTGCCGGAGCTCGACATGCTGCTGATCATGACGGTCGAACCGGGCTTCGGCGGGCAGGCGTTCCTGGACATCATGCTTCCGAAGATTCGGCGCACCCGCGAGTTGATCAGCAAGCACGGGCTGGAGCTGTGGCTCCAGGTCGACGGCGGGGTCTCGGCCGCCACCATCGAGCGCTGCGCGGAGGCCGGCGCGGACGTCTTCGTCGCGGGCTCCGCGGTGTACGGGGCCGACGACCCCGCCGAGGCGGTACGTGCCCTGCGCGACCAGGCTCAGACGGTCACCGCCGGGGCGTCCTGGGCGTGCGACCACTGAGCCACAGGTCGGTGAACAGCTGTGAACGGCGCCCATCGGGGCGGATCAACCACGCCGGATCTGCAAGGATGAACGGCGAATCCAGAGTGTGAACAGCAGTGAGGAGAACGCCGTGTCGGGTATGACGGCGGGCGGCCGGTCAGCAGTGCGGATGGGACCCGCCGAGCTGGTGCAGGCGGCGGCCATGGCCCGCCGCTTCTACCTCGAGGGCAAGTCCAAGATCCAGATCGCGGAGGAGTTCGGCGTCAGCCGCTTCAAGGTGGCCCGGGTCCTGGAGACCGCTCTCGAACGGGATCTCGTACGCATCGAGATCCGGGTCCCGGCCGAACTGGACGCCGAGCGCTCGGACGCGCTGCGCGCCCGCTACGGCCTCAGGCACGCGGTCGTGGTGGAGTCGCCGGCCGAGGCCGAGGACACCCCCGACCCGGAGAACCTCGGCGAGGTGGCCGCCGACCTGCTCGGCGAACTCGTCAACGAGGGCGATGTGCTCGGGCTCGCCTGGGGCCGCTCCACCATCCACATGGCCGCCGCCCTGGACCGGCTGCCACCGTGCACCGTGGTCCAGCTGACGGGCGTGTACGACGCCGGTACCGCCGAGCGCGGCTCCGTCGAGGCCGTGCGCCGCGCCGCCCAGGTGTCCGGCGGTGACGCGCACCCCATCTACGCGCCGATGCTGCTGCCGGACGCGGCGACCGCGGCGGCGCTGCGCCACCAGACCGGTATCGCGCGGGCCTTCGAGTACTTCGACAAGGTCACGGTCGCCTGCGTCTCCATCGGCTCCTGGGAGCCCGGCATCTCGACGGTGCACGACATGCTCAGCGACGAGGAACGCGCGCACTACGCCTCGCTCGGTGTCGCCGCCGAGATGTCCGCGCACCTGTTCAACGCCGAGGGCCGCCGGGTCGGACGGGACCTCGGCGAGCGGTGCATCACGGTCAAGGCCGACCAGCTGCGCCGTATCCCCGAGGTCGTCGCCATCGCCGGCGGGTCGCGCAAGGCGACGGCGATCGACGCGGTGCTGCGCTCCGGGCTGGTGACCAGCCTGGTGACGGACACCTCGGCCGCGGACGTGCTGATGACGGCGGGTCCGACGCCGAGGCCGGCCCTCAACAGGGCGGACCCCGACGGGCCCTGACGGAAGGTCATGAGGGGACGGCCGTGGCAGCATCGGGCGCATGGTGCTCCGGTTCGTCCCCCGTGTGCTGCTCTGCCTTCTCCTCGCGCTGCTGACGGCGTGCTCGTCGGGCGGCCCGACGACCACGCGTTCCCCTGCGGGCCCGGCCACCATGCCGGTCTCCCAACTCCCGGTGGAGGCCCGGCGGACGCTCGCCCTCGTGGACGAGGGCGGCCCCTTCCCGTACGCCAAGGACGGTGCCGTCTTCGGCAACTTCGAGGGGCTGCTGCCCCGGCGGCGGCGCGGCTACTACCACGAGTACACGGTTCCCACGCCTGGCTCGCGCGACCGCGGGGCCCGGCGCATCGTCACCGGGCAGGGCGGCGAGATCTACTACACCGCTGATCACTACCAGTCGTTCGAGGTGGTACGGAGATGACGGAGCACGTGGTCACGCTGGACCTGGACGGGGTCCGGGACAAGGCCGGTCTGATGGACCGGTGTGCCCGGGACCTGCGGCTGCCGGACTGGTTCGGCCGCAACTGGGACGCGCTGGCCGACGTCCTGTCCGACCCGGGAGTGTGGCCCGAGGACGCCGCCGGCAAGGGGCTGCTGGTCGTCGTGCGCAACTGGCGGCCGTACGCCGAGGCACGGCCGGACGAGTGGGAGACGGCCGTGGACGTGTTCACGCACGCCTCCGCCGCCACAGTGGCCCTCGCTCTTGGAGCATCCTCCGAGTAGCCCCCTGACCTGCCTGGACGATCCGCCCGGGCATCGCATTCCGGCCGACATGGGACAATGAAGTACGTGCTCTTCCCCCTGGCTGACCTGTCCGGGGGCCACCTCTGATCGACTGGGATGTGCAGCACGTGCGTTTCCTCAACGACATCCAGCCCCCGTACGACCTGACGTACGACGACGTCTTCATGGTCCCCAGCCGCAGCGCCGTCGGCTCGCGGCAGGGCGTGGACCTCAGCGCCCCGGACGGCACGGGCACCACGATCCCGCTGGTCGTCGCCAACATGACCGCCATCGCCGGCCGCCGCATGGCCGAGACCATGGCCCGGCGCGGCGGGCTGGTGGTCATCCCGCAGGACATCCCGATCGAGGTCGTCACCGACGTCATCTCCTGGGTCAAGAGCCGTCACCTCGTCCTGGACACCCCGATCGTCCTCACCCCGCACCAGACCGTCGCCGACGCGCTGTCCCTGCTGCCCAAGCGGGCGCACAACGCCGGCGTCGTCGTCGACGCGGAGGGGCGGCCCGTCGGTGTCGTCACCGACCGGGACCTGTCCGGCGTCGACCGGTTCACCCAGCTCGAAGTCGTCATGTCGAAGGACCTGCTGCTCCTCGACGCCGACATCGACCCGCGCGAGGCCTTCAACCGCCTCGACGGCGCCAACCGGCGCTACGCCCCCGCGGTCGACGCCGAGGGGCGCCTGGCCGGCATCCTCACCCGCAAGGGCGCCCTGCGCGCCACGCTCTACACACCGGCCACCGACGCCCAGGGCAGGCTGCGTGTCGCCGCCGCCGTCGGCATCAACGGCGATGTCGCGGGCAAGGCCAAGCAGCTGCTCGACGCGGGCGTCGACACGCTCGTCATCGACACGGCGCACGGCCACCAGGAGTCGATGATCAGCGCGATCCGCACGGTCCGCGCGCTCGACCCCGGGGTGCCGATCGTGGCGGGGAACATCGTCGCCGCCGAGGGCGTCAGGGATCTCGTCGAGGCCGGTGCCGACATCATCAAGGTCGGCGTCGGACCGGGCGCCATGTGCACCACCCGCATGATGACCGGCGTCGGCCGGCCGCAGTTCTCCGCCGTGCTGGAGTGCGCCGCCGAGGCCCGCAAGTACGGCAAGCACGTCTGGGCCGACGGCGGTGTCCGGCACCCCCGCGACGTCGCCATGGCCCTCGCGGCGGGCGCCTCCAACGTGATGATCGGGTCCTGGTTCGCGGGCACCTACGAGTCGCCGGGCGACCTCCAGCAGGACTCCTCCGGCCGGCTCTACAAGGAGTCCTTCGGCATGGCGTCGGCCCGTGCCGTGCGCAACCGCACCTCCGAGGAGTCGGCCTACGACCGTGCCCGCAAGGCGCTGTTCGAGGAGGGCATCTCGACCTCCCGCATGTTCCTCGACCCGGCCCGCCCGGGCGTCGAGGACCTGATCGACTCGATCATCGCGGGCGTCCGCTCCTCCTGCACCTACGCCGGCGCGGGCTCCCTGGAGGAGTTCGCCGAGAAGGCCGTCGTCGGCATCCAGAGCGCCGCGGGCTACGCCGAGGGCCAGCCGCTGCACGCCAGCTGGAGCTAGGCGCTCCGCTCGGGGGGTGCTCAGGTCGTGGGGCTTCTGCGGGCCGGTCCGTGGCCGGTCGCGCAGTTCCCCGCGCCCCTGGACGCGTTGTGCTGCCCGTCCGCCGCAAGGTCCGGCAGCACCGGCGCAACGAAACACCCACCCCCCTCCGATGAACGCAACGATCTTGCGTGGATTCGCAAGGTTGCTGCATTTCGCGTGCGAAGGCCTGGCCCGTAGGGTCATGCGCTGTACGTGGCGTGGCGAGGACCCCGCTCGATGGGTCCCCGCTCGCGCGGGGACGCCTGACGGTCCCCGCCGCGCTGACCGCAGCGACGAAGGAGTCAGCGCGTGCTCGACCAAGGCGCACCCCCGAAAAGCCGTACCACCGACGCCCCGCCGTCCCCGGGGCTCGGCGCGCGCCTCATGCGTCGCAAGCCGGTGGAACGCCTGGTCGCAGAGGGTGGCCAGGGCGAAGGCGGCACTCTCCGCCGCTCCCTGGGGCTCTGGCAGCTCACCATGATCAGTATCGGTGCCACCCTGGGCACCGGCATCTTCGTGGTCCTCGGCGAGGCCGTCCCCAAGGCCGGTCCGGCCGTCACCCTCTCGTTCGTGATAGCCGGTCTGACCGCGCTGTTCTCGGCCCTCTCCTACGCCGAGCTGGCCGGCACCATCCCCGTCTCCGGCTCCTCGTACTCGTACGCATACGCAACGATGGGCGAGCTGATCGCCTGGATCTGCGGCTGGTGCCTGGTCCTGGAGTACGGCGTTTCCGTGGCGGCCGTCGCCGTCGGCTGGGGCGAGTACCTCAACGAACTCCTCGACGGGACCATCGGCGTCACGATCCCCGACGCGCTGTCCGCGCCTCCCGGCGACGGAGGCGTCTTCAACCTGCCCGCGCTGATCGTCGTCCTGCTCGCCATGGCGTTCCTGCTCGGCGGCGCCCGTGAGTCGGCCCGCGCCAACACCGTCATGGTGTGCGTGAAGATCGCCGCGCTGGTGCTGTTCTGCGCCATCGGCGTCCAGGGCTTCCGGTCCGGGAACTACGAGCACTTCATGCCGCTGGGCATGGCGGGCGTGAGCGCGGCCGGGGCCACGCTGTTCTTCTCCTACATCGGCTTCGACGCCGCCTCCACCGCCGGTGAGGAGGCGAAGGACGCCCAGCGCGACCTGCCGCGCGCGATCATGCTGTCGCTCGTCATCGTCACCGCGCTCTACGTCCTCGTCGCCGCGGTCGCCGTCGGCGCCAAGCCCTGGCGGCGGTTCAACGACTCCGAGGCCGCGCTCGCCCAGATCATGCGCGACGTCACCGGCCAGTCCTTCTGGGGCACCCTGCTCGCCGCCTGCGCCGTCATCGCCATCGCCAGCGTCGTCCTCACGGTCCTCTACGGCCAGACCCGCATCCTCTTCGCCATGTCCCGCGACGGCCTGGTGCCCAAGGTGTTCTCCAAGGTGCACCCGAAGACCGGCACCCCCCGCGCCAACACCGTGATCGTCTCCCTGTTCTGCGGTGTCCTCGCCGCCGCGATCCCGCTCGGCCAGCTCGCCGACGCCACCAGCATCGGCACGCTGTTCGCCTTCGCCCTGGTCAACATCGCCGTCGTGGTGCTGCGCCGGACCCGCCCGGACATGAACCGCACCTTCCGCGTCCCGCTCTCGCCCGTCCTGCCCGCGCTCGGCTTCGGCTTCTGCGTGTGGATGATGGGCAGCCTGTCCGCCGTCACCTGGGTGGTCTTCGGTGTCTGGATGGCCGTCGGGCTCGTGTTCTACTTCGGGTACGGCCACCGCCGCTCCCGACTCGCACCCTCTGAGAGCTGAACGACCCACCGTGCTGAACGATCTCGACGAACGCATCGTGCACGCCCTCGCCGAGGACGCCCGCCGCTCCTACGCGGACATCGGGCAACTGGTCGGCCTGTCCGCGCCCGCCGTGAAACGGCGCGTGGACCGGCTGCGCGCCACCGGGGCCATCACCGGTTTCACCGTCCGCGTGGACCCCTCGGCCCTCGGCTGGGAGACCGAGGGGTTCGTCGAGATCTACTGCCGGCACAACACCTCGCCGGAGACGATCCGGCGCGGGCTGGAGCGCTACCAGGAGGTCGTGGCCGCGTCGACCGTCACCGGCGACGCGGACGCGATCGTCCAGGTCTTCGCCTCGGACATGCGGCACTTCGAGCGCGTCCTGGAGCGGATCGCCGGGGAGCCCTTCGTGGAGCGGACCAAGTCCGTGCTGGTGCTGTCGCCGCTGCTGCGTCGCTTCTCGTCGGGTTCACCGACCTGACCCCTCGGCACGGCGCCGGACCGTCGCCAGCAGACGCCCGGTGAGCAGTTTGCGCCCCCGTGCCGATGACGAGCAGCCGGTAGAGGGCACCGCCCGGCCCGGGGAACCGGGCCCGGGTCTCGGCCCGCAGCCGGATGCGCCCGCTCCCGGCCGTCTCCAGGCGGAAGACCAGGGCGTACGTCGAGAAGTGGTGGCGGCCGACGAGCACCAGCTCCCGTTCCGCAAGCGCGTCGGCCACCCGGAAGCCGGGGAAGGCCGACCCCCGGGCCAGGGGCCGCGGCCCGGACGCCGTCCGGTCGGCGACGCCGACGAGACGGGCGTAACGGGCGGCGCGCGGTCGCCCGAAGGACCGCTCCAGGGTCTGGCCGAGCGCGCGCGAGACGGCACCGCCCTCGGCCGCGACCACCGTCGAGTGCTCGTCGATCCGGGGCAACTCCGCGATGTTCACCGCAACCTCCGTAGAACTCGCTGGGCGCCGGGCCCGGGACTGTCTAGCATCGGTCCCATGACCTGGCGACATTGATCCACATGCCGAGCCTCCCGAGGGCCGCCTCGGACGCCGTACCCACGACGTCCGAACCGCCCCTCCGGGAAGGCCACATGACACTCTCCACCACCCGTGCGCCCGCGACCCGCGTCCGCCGGCTGACGGCCACCCTGTACGGCTACTCGTTCCTCGACGAGTTCGTGCTGCTCTACCCGGTGTACACGCTGTTGTTCAGCGACACCGGGCTCTCCGTCTGGCAGATCTCCTCCCTGTTCGTGCTGTGGTCGGCCACCGGCGTGGTGCTGGAGGTGCCCTCCGGTGCCTGGGCCGACGCCGTCTCGCGACGCCTGCTGCTGTGGCTCGGCCCGCTGCTGGCCGCCGTCGGCTTCGCGCTGTGGGTGCTCGTCCCGTCGTACTGGGCCTTCGCCGTCGGCTTCGTGCTGTGGGGCGCGCGGGGAGCGTTCGTCTCCGGGGCGCTGGAAGCGCTGGTGTACGAGGAACTGGAGCGGCTCGGCGTCGCCGAGCGCTACGCCCGTCTCATGGGCAGGTCCCGGGCGCTCGGCCTGGTCGCGGTCATGGCCGCGATGGGGCTCGCCGGGCCCGTCCTCGCGTGGGGCGGCTACCCGGCCGTCGGCGCGGCGAGCGTGCTGGTCTGCGTGGCGTCCGCGGCGACGGCCGGCGCCTTCCCCGAGCAGCGGCCCGTGGCCGGGCACGACGACGGGAGCGGGGCCGCGACCCGCTGGGCGGGACTCGTCGAGGCGCGGCGGGAGCCCTCGGTGCGCGGGGCGATCCTGCTCGTACCGGCCGTGACCGCGGTGTGGGGGGCGCTGGACGAGTACACGCCGCTGCTGGTGCGGGAGACCGGAGTGCCGGACGCCCGGGTCCCCTACCTGCTCCTGCTGATCTGGGCGGGCGCGACGGCCGGCAGTCTGCTCGCCGGCCGCTTCGAACGCCTGGGGACCGGCGGACTGGCATGGCTCCTCGGGGTGGCCGCCGTCGCCCTCGCCGTGGGCGCGGCCGCCCGCACCCCGCTCGCCCTCGGGCTGGTGGCCGTCGCCTTCGGGGGCTTCCAGCTGGCGACCGTCCTCGCCGACGTCCGCCTCCAGCAGCGCATCGACGACACCGGCCGCGCCACCCTCACCTCGGTCGCCGGCCTGGGCACGGAACTGGTCACGGTCGCCGTGTACGCCGGATACGCGGCGGTGGCGACCCGATCCGCCCACAGCACGGCCTTCGTCGTGTCCGCCCTGCCCTATCTGCTGACGGCCCTGGCGCTGGGGGTCCGCGCCCGCGCGACGGCGCGCAACGAATCGCCGCCAGAGGGGCGCTGTACGCAATGAACCGCTCACCGGCGCGCAACGGGTCCTTCTTGCTGGTCGCAGGCCGTCGACCGTACCTTCTAGATGGCCCTCCAACCTCTCCGCCCCCGTCGAGGAACACGCATGCGTACCGCCCTGCTCCAGAGCTCCGGACGCCCCGGATCCGTCGCCGAGAACCTCAAGGTCCTCGACGCGGCCGCGAGCCGTGCCGCCGCCGCCGGGGCCGCGCTGCTGGCGGCGCCGGAGATGTTCCTGACCGGGTACGCGATCGGCGACGACATCGCCCGGCTCGCCGAGCCCGCCGACGGGGACTCCGCGGACGCGATCGCCGACATCGCCGGACGGCACGGGCTCGCGATCGCCTACGGATACCCGGAGCGCCACGGCGAGACGGTCTTCAACTCCGCGCAGCTGATCTCCGCCGAGGGCGTCCGCCTCGCGAACTACCGCAAGACCCACCTGTTCGGGCCCGCCGAGCGCGAGCACTTCTCCCCGGGCGAGCAGTCGCTCGTCCAGGCCCGGCTCGGCGGCCTCACCGTCGGCCTGATGATCTGCTACGACGTCGAGTTCCCCGAGAACGCCCGCGCCCACGCCCTGGCCGGCACCGACCTGCTCGTCGTGCCCACGGCGAACATGCACCCGTTCCAGTTCGTCGCCGAGTCGATGGTTCCGGTGCGGGCCTGGGAGAACCAGATGTACGTCGCCTACGTCAACCGGGTCGGCCCGGAGGGCGAGTTCGAGTTCTTCGGGCTGTCCGCGCTCGCAGGCCCCGACGGCATCGCCCGCACCCGCGCCGGCCGTGGCGAGGAGCTGGTGGTCGCCGACGTCGACCCCGCCTTCCTCGCCGCCTCCCGTGAGGCGAACCCGTACCTGAAGGACCGTCGCCCCGGTCTGTACCGGTCGCTCGTCTGAACACCCCCTCCAGCCCTCACCCCGCAGTTCTCGCAAGGAGTCCGTACCCCATGACGTCCACCGTGCCCAACGCCGTCGAGCATGCGGACGAGCAGCAGCTGCCGCCGATCACCATGTTCGGTCCGGACTTCCCCTACGCCTACGACGACTTCCTCGCCCACCCGGCCGGCCTCGGCCAGATACCGGCGACCGAGCACGGCACCGAGATCGCGGTCGTCGGCGGCGGACTCTCCGGCATCGTGGCCGCGTACGAGCTGATGAAGATGGGTCTGAAGCCGGTCGTGTACGAGGCCGACCGGATCGGCGGGCGGCTGCGCACCGTCGGCTTCGACGGCCCCAGCACCGAGGGTCTGACCGCGGAGATGGGCGCGATGCGCTTCCCGCCCTCCTCGACCGCCCTCCAGCACTACATCGACCTGGCCGACCTGGAGACCCGGCCCTTCCCCAACCCCCTTGCCGAGGCGACCCCTTCGACGGTCGTCGACCTCAAGGGCGAGTCGCACTACGCCGAGACCATCGACGACCTGCCGCAGGTCTACCGCGATGTCGCCGAGGCCTGGAACAAGTGCCTCGAAGAGGGCGCCGACTTCTCCGACATGAACCGTGCACTGCGCGAACGGGACGTGCCGCGCATCCGCGAGATCTGGGGCAGGCTCGTCGAGAAGCTGGACAACCAGACCTTCTACGGCTTCCTCTGCGACTCCGAGGCCTTCAAGTCCTTCCGGCACCGCGAGATCTTCGGCCAGGTCGGCTTCGGCACCGGCGGCTGGGACACCGACTTCCCCAACTCCATCCTGGAGATCCTGCGGGTCGTCTACACCGAGGCCGACGACCACCACCGCGGGATCGTCGGCGGCTCCCAGCAGCTGCCGCTGCGCCTGTGGGAGCGCGAGCCCGGGAAGATCGTCCACTGGGCGCAGGGCACCTCGCTGGCGACGCTGCACGAGAACGGCGAGCCCCGCCCGGCCGTCACCCGCCTGCACCGGGCGGCCGGCAACCGGATCACGGTCACCGACGCGGCCGGCGACATCCGCACCTACAAGGCGGCCGTCTTCACCGCCCAGTCCTGGATGCTGCTGTCGAAGATCGCCTGCGACGACTCGCTCTTCCCGATCGACCACTGGACCGCCATCGAGCGCACCCACTACATGGAGTCCAGCAAGCTCTTCGTGCCCGTGGACCGGCCGTTCTGGCTGGACAAGGACGAGGAGACCGGCCGGGACGTCATGTCGATGACCCTCACCGACCGTATGACGCGCGGGACTTACCTCCTCGACGACGGCCCCGACAAGCCGGCCGTCATCTGCCTCTCGTACACCTGGTGCGACGACAGCCTGAAGTGGCTGCCGCTGTCCGCGAACGAGCGGATGGAGGTCATGCTGAAGTCGCTCGGCGAGATCTATCCCAAGGTCGACATCAGGAAGCACATCATCGGCAACCCGGTGACCGTCTCCTGGGAGAACGAGCCGTACTTCATGGGCGCGTTCAAGGCCAACCTGCCCGGCCACTACCGCTACCAGCGGCGCCTGTTCACTCACTTCATGCAGGACCGGCTGCCCGAGGACAAGCGGGGCATCTTCCTCGCCGGCGACGACATCTCCTGGACGGCCGGCTGGGCCGAGGGCGCCATCCAGACCGCGCTGAACGCGGTCTGGGGCGTCATGCACCACCTCGGCGGCTCGACCGACCCGTCCAACCCGGGCCCGGGCGACCTCTACGACGAGATCGCCCCGGTCGAACTGCCCGAGGACTAGGGCCCGTCGGCACGCTCCCGTCTGCCCGGCGGCGCCCAGGACCCGCCGGCCTGGATCCCGGCGGCGCCCAGGAGCCGCCGGCCTAGATCCCGGCCGCGCGGACCGCTTCGTGGATCTCGGCGGCCACGTCCTTGAGTTCCTCGGCGTCCCGGGCGCTGCCCTGGAGTTCGAAGAAGAACGCGTCGAGGCCGGTGCCGTCGGCGTGGGCCGCCAGGTCCTCGACGATCTGCGCGGTGCTGCCCTGGAAGGGGGAGCGGTCCGTGCCGTCGTAGGCTTTGGGGGAGTGCCGGGCGTTGATCCGAACCACCGTCTCGATCGGTTCGGTGCGGTCGCACTCGGCCGCCAGGTCCTGCAACTGCCGCCACTGCTCGGCCAGTTGCTCGGCGCCCATGGCGATGGGCATCCAGCCGTCGGCGCGGTCGACGAGCCGGGTCATCGCCTTCCTGCTGTTGGTGGGCAGCAGGATCGGGATCGGCCGGGCGGGCTTGGGCGCCACCACGGCCGAGGCGATCTTCGTGATCCTGCCCTCGTACGTCACCGGGTCCGGGCCCCACACCGCACGGCAGACGCCGATGATCTCGTCCAGGACCCGGCCCCGCTCCTCGAACGGCGCCACCCCGGCCGCCGCGTACTCGTCGAGCGACCAGCCCGTGCCGAGGCCCGCCAGCACCCGGCCGCCGCTCGCCGCGTCCAGCGTCGCGAGGGACTTGGCCAGCTGGAAGGGGTTGTGCAGCGGCGCCACCAGGATGCTCGTGCCGAGCCGGACCCGCTCGGTCGACGCGGCCGCCAGGGTCAGCGTGACCAGGGGGTCGGGAACACCGCGGTACATGTCGGGCCACGCCAGCCCCTCGATGCCGTACAGGCCCTGGGTGGCGGGCTCGGGGAACAGGGCCCGCTCGTAGACCCACAGGCTCTCGTAACCGATCTGTTCGGCGGTGCGGGCCACGTCGGGCACGTCACGTCCGATGTCGTACTGCCGCGCTTGGGGAAGGCTCAGTCCCAGCCGGATGGCCATGCGTACGCTCCTTTGCGTCGGTACAACGGTCAACCTAATCCGGGAGCGGCGTCAGCAACATGCGGCCCGCGAAGCCGACGGCCGTATCCAGCCGTTCGGTGAACTCCTCGGCCACGTCGGGCAGTCGGCGCAGCGCCCACAGGGCCCGCGCGGCCGTCCAGGTGGCCTCCCGTGCCCGCTCCAGGCTCCACGAGCCGAGCAGATGGGTGAGCGGGTCGGCGATCTGGAGGAGGTCGGGGCCCGGCATCAGCTCTTCGCGGATGCGCTCCTCCAGCGAGACGAGGAGGTCGCCCACACGGTCGAACTCGTCCTCCAGATCGGCCGGTTCGCAGCGCAGGCTACGACAGCTGTCCACCACGGCGAGCGCCAGGTCGTGCCCGATGTGCGCGTTGATGCCCGCCAGCGCGAACTGCAGCGGACGTACACCCGGATGCCGGCGGAACTGGAACAGGGGCCGCCAGCAGGCGGGCGGACGCCGTCCGTCGGACACCGAGTCGACGGCGGCGAGGTAGCGCTCCGCGAACCGCACGTCCAGGGTGATCGCGGCCCGGGCGTCCGGGAAGCGGCCGGCGCCGATCCGGCGGTCGACGGCCTCGGTGACGGCGAGGTAGACGCGGTTGAACACCGCGATCCCGTCCCGCTGGGGCAGGGCCGCGTCGAGGGCACGCATACGCGAGACCACCGCGTCCACGGTCGGGTCGAACTGTTGCGGTTGCGGCATGGGGGAAGGGTCCCAGTCCTAGGCTGACCGCAGTGGCGGCGGGCCCGAGGCTTCCCCGAAACGGGGGAACGCCCCGCCGTGGGGGAGGGGGCGAGGCCGTGTCGGGCTTACGCGCGCAGCGTCTGGCCGCACGCCGGGCGGCCCGGCGCGGACGTGCCCGGCGCGCCGCGATGGTCGCGGTGGCCTCGGCGGTGGTCGCCGTCGCCACGGTGACCGGCGCGATCTCCGCCCTCGACGGGCGCCACGACGCCGACGCGGCGAAGTCGGTGGCCACCGGTTCGCCCCACCTCGACCGGCAGACCGCAGCGCCCTCGCCGTCCGCGACGGTCACGAAGTCCCCGTCGCCGAAGCCGGCTTCGCCCTCGCCCTCACCTTCGACCTCGCTTTCCCGGAGCGGGGCCGCCGTCGAGCGTGAGCCGCGCCCCTCGACCGTCTCCGCCCTCCTCTACCGCCACCCCGACTCCCACGTGCTCGACTGGGTCCGCGCCCACCCCTCCGACCCGCGCACGCCGCTCATCGCGTCCCGGATCGCCGACCGGCCTGCCGCGGTGTGGCTCACCGATCCCTCGCCGTCGGCCGTCGCATCCCAGGTCCGCGCGGTCACCTCGGGCGCCGCCGCGCAGCGACGGGTGCCGGTGCTCGTGGCGTACGCGATCCCGGACCGCGACTGCGGCGGGGCCTCCGAGGGCGGGGCGCCGGACCTCGACGCCTACGACCGCTGGATCGACGCGTTCGCTTCCGGGCTCGGCTCCGGCGAGGTCGTCGTCGTCCTGGAGCCCGACTCCGTCGCCCAGGCCGGCTGCCTGTCCGCCGGCCGACGCGCCGAGCGCTTCGCTTCGCTGGCCCGCGCCGGCCGTGTCCTGAAGGCCGCCGACCCGAGGGCCCGGGTCTACTACGACGCCGGCCACTCCGGCTGGCACCCGGCCGGCGAGCAGGCGGCCCTCCTCCGGCAGGCGGGCGCCGCCTCGGCCGCCTCCTCCGACGGGATCTTCAGCAACGTCTCCAACTTCCGCACGACGTCCGACGAGATCACCTACGACCGCCGGGTCCTGGACGCCCTCGGCGGCCCCGCCGGCCTCGGCGCCGTCATCGACACCAGCCGCAACGGCAACGGTGCCCCGGCCGGCGGCGCCTGATGCGACCCGGCGGGCCGCAGACTCGGGCAGGCACCCACGCTGAGCACCGGGCAGGCACGGATCGACGCCTACCTGTGGGTGAAGCTGCCGGGGGAGTCGGACGGGTGCAAGGGGGCGCCGGGGACGTTCAGCCCGTCGTACGCCTACGCCTTGGCCTCGTCGTAGGAGGACGTGCCCTCGTCGAGCAGCGGCTCCTGCTGTTTGAGGTGGGCCGGGGCCAGGGCCCGCAGCGCGTGGTAGCCGGTGATGACGACCACCGTGCCCAGCGCGATGCCGCTGAGGGAGAAGTGGTCGGAGAACTTCATGGTGACGTCGCCGACGCCGATGATGACGCCCGCGGCCGCGGGCACCAGGTTGAGCGGATTGCGCAGGTCCACCCGGGCGTTGGTCCAGATCTGCGCGCCGAGCAGGCCGATCATGCCGTACAGGATGACGGTGATGCCGCCGAGGACGCCGCCCGGGATCGCGGCGACGACCGCGCCGAACTTCGGGCACAGGCCGAACAGCAGGGCGAAGCCGGCGGCGGCCCAGTAGGCGGCGGTGGAGTAGACGCGGGTCGCGGCCATCACGCCGATGTTCTCGGAGTACGTGGTGTTGGGCGGGCCGCCGAGGGCGGTGGACAGCATGGAGCCGACGCCGTCGGCCGAGATCGCCGTGCCGAGCTCGTCGTCGAGCGGGTCGCCGGTCATCTCGCCGACCGCCTTGACGTGGCCGGCGTTCTCGGCGACCAGGGCGATGACGACGGGGAGTGCGACCAGGATCGCCGACCACTGGAAGGTCGGCCCGTGGAAGGACGGCAGGCCGATCCAGTCCGCCTTGCCGACGCCGGAGAGGTCCAGCCGCCAGTGGTCGGTGACCTTGCCGCTCGCGTCGGCCGAGTGGATGCGGCCGAAGATCCGGTCGAAGGCCCACGAGATGCCGTACCCGAAGACCAGACCGAGAAAGATCGCGATCCGTGACCAGAAGCCGCGCAGGCCGACGACCGCCAGAGCGGTGAAGACCATGACCAGCAGGGCCGTCCACTGGTCCTGCGGCCAGTAGGTGGAGGCCGTGACGGGTGCGAGGTTGAAGCCGATCAGCATCACCACCGCGCCGGTGACGACGGGCGGCATCGCGGCGTGGATGATCCGCGCGCCGAAGCGCTGCACGGCGAGACCGACGAGGAACAGCGCGAAGCCGACGACGAGGACCGCGCCGGTGACGGTGGCGCTCGTGCCGCCCTGCGCGCGGATCACGGCCGCCACGCCGACGAACGACAGCGAGCAGCCCAGGTAGCTCGGCACCCGGCCGCGCGTGGCCAGCAGGAAGATCACGGTCGCGACGCCCGACATCATGATCGCCAGGTTGGGGTCCAGGCCCATCAGCACCGGCGCCACGAAGGAGGCGCCGAACATGGCCACCACGTGCTGGGCGCCGAGACCGACCGTGCGGGGCCAGGAGAGCCGCTCGTCGGGGCGTACCACCGCTCCGGGCGCGGGCGACCGCCCGTCTCCGTGCAGTTTCCAGCGCACGCCGAGGTCCATGGTGAGGGTTCGCTTTCTTCGTACCTGAAGTCTTGTCCGGACCATTGTCACGGGTACCTCGCGGTTCTACGCTCGCACGGTTCTACTCGTGAACTGTGTTCACATTTCTGACCGTTCTCTCGATGGATCGGAGTCCGGATGAGTGGAAGATCCCGCGCGGCCGTCCTGCTCGCGACGGTGGTGACCATCGCGGCCGCCCTGGTCCCCTCCGCGCACGCGAGCCCCAAGACCCCTGCCACCGTCGTCCTCGACGGCGCCCGACTGCAGCGGACGAAAGCCACCCTCGACCGCGGCGATCCCCAACTCCGCCGAGAACTGGCGGTCTTGACGTCCCGCGCCGACAACTGGCTGCATGAGGGCCCCTGGACGGTCGTGGACAAGCCCCGGCCCGCCCCTGGCGGAGACCCGCACGACTACCTCAGCCAGGCCCCCTACTGGTGGCCCAGCACCACACCCACCGCCGACAACCCCTGGGGCTGCCCCTACGTCCAGAAGGACGGACAGCGCAATCCCGAGGTCGACTCCGGCACCGACCGCCAGGACGCCGAGAAGGTCTTCGACTCGACCTACGACCTCTCGCTGGCCTGGTACTACACGGGCCGGAAGGCCTACGCCGAGAAGGCCGCCCGGATCCTGCGCACCTGGTTCCTCGACCCGGCCACCCGGATGAACCCGAACCTGGACCACGCCCAGTTCATCCCGTGCAGGTACGACGGCCGGGCCATCGGTGTCATCGACTTCTCCCAGTCGTACACGAGCGTCCTGGACGCCCAGGCCGTCCTGGCCACCGGGGCGCCGGGCTGGAGCGCCGAGGACCGCGCCGCGATGCGCGCGTGGAACTCCGACTTCCGCGACTGGCTTCAGAACAGCGACTTCGGCAAACAGGAGGGCGCGGCCGGCAACAACCACGGCACCTTCTACGACATGCAGCTCGCCGCCCTCGCCTGCGCCACCGGCGACCGGGCGTCGGCCCGGCGGACGGTCCTCGGCGCGCGCACCAGGCGCATCGACCAGCAGATCGCCGCCGACGGCAGCCAGCCGCAGGAGCTCGCGCGGACCAGGAGCTGGCACTACTCCACCTTCGACCTGGTCGCGTACACCCGGCTCGCGGCGATCGGCCGGCACGTCGGCGTGAACCTGTGGAGCTATCAAGCTCCGCAAGGGCAGAGCCTGTTCAAGGCCGTGGACTATCTGCTGCCCGCCGCGACCGGGGCGGCGGCATGGCCGCATCCGGAGCTGGAGTTCCACCGGTACGCCGCCAGCGACGTCGTGCACGCTGCGGCCGACGCGGGCGACGAGGCGGCCCGCGAGGCCCTCGGGAAGCTTCAGGCCCCGCCCGGCGGCGACCTCTGGGCGCTGCGCCCGGCGGCCGAGCAGCTGGACTCGATCGTGGGCTGACCAGGCCCTTCCCGGCCGGGGCTCCTGAGCGTCCGCTTAGGATGGAGCGTCCTCACCGCTTCACCCTTGACGTTCAGGAGTCCCACCCGTGACCGCCGAAGCCCCGATCGCCCCCGCCCTGTCGTACGGCCGGCTGATCCCCGTCACCGTCCACTTCGACGACCTGGACGCGCTCGGACTGCTGCACAACGCCCGCTACCCGCTGAAGGTGGAGCAGGCCTGGACCGAGCTGTGGCAGGAGTACGGCATCCACTTCGACGGCGACTGGGCGGCGGCGGGAGACGCCTGCAACGCGGTCAAGGAGCTGACCATCGGCTACGAGGCGCCGGTGACCCGGCCGGGCGAGTACGCCGTCCACCTGTGGCTGGAACGGCTCGGCAACACCGGCCTGACCTACGGCTTCCGGTTCTGCTCGGCCGACGGGACCCGGACCTACGCGCGGGGCACCCGGGTCCTGGTCCGGCTGGACGCGGCCACGATGCGCCCCGCGCCGTGGAGCGAGGGCTTCAGGGCCGCGGGTCGGGCACTGCTGCGGCCTGCGGAGTGACCTCGGTACGGCCGCCGCGCTCGGCCGTGCGCAGGACGCCGGCGAACGCGGGGAGGCCGCAGGCGAGGACGGTCACCAGCACGAACGACACCACCAGACTCGTCGCCTGGGCCACCCCGCCGATCAGGCTGGGGGCGACCAGGCCCGAGGTATAGGTGATGGTGGCGACGCCCGCGATGGCCTGGCTCGGGTTCGGCCCGCTGTGTCCGGCCGCCGCGAAGCACAGCGGCACGACGACGGCGATGCCGAGCCCCAGCAGCGCGAAGCCCGTCATCGCAACCGCCGGATGACCCGCCAGGACGATCAGGACGCCGCCGAGCACGGCGAACGCTCCGCCGGCCCGGACCGTGCGGACCGCGCCGAGGCGGTTGACCACCGCGTCGCCCACCAGCCGTGCCGCGGCCATGGTCAGCATGAACCCGGTCGTACAGGCGGCCGCCAGGCCGGCCGAGGTCTCCAGCTGGTCGCGCAGGAAGACCGCCGACCAGTCGAGGCTCGCGCCCTCCGCGAACACCGCGCAGAACCCGACCGCGCCGATCAGCAGTGCGGACCTCGGCGGCAGTGCGAAGCGCGGCGGCGGCTCCTCGTCCTCGGCGGGCTGCAGGTCGAGCACCCAGGAACAGGCCAGCAGGCCCAGGACGGTGAGGGTCGCCGACGCCAGCGCGAAGTGCACCCGCGCGTCCGCCCCCAGGTGCGCGGCGAGCGTGCCGCCGGCCGAGCCGATCAGGGCGCCCGCGCTCCACATGCCGTGCAGCCCGGACATGATCGACTTGTTCAGCCGGTGCTCGATCTCGACGCCCAGCGCGTTCATCGCCACGTCCGCCATGCCCGCGCTCGCGCCGTAGGTGAACATCGCCAGGCACAGGGCGAGCATGTTCGGTGCCACGGACGGCAGTACGAGCGACAGTGTCCACAGGGTGATCAGTCCGCGCAGGGCCGTACGGCTGCCGAAGCGGTGGCTGATCCGGCCGGCCAGCGGCATCGAGCAGGATGCGCCGAGCGCGGTGAAGGCGAGCGCGAAGCCCAGCTGGCCCGCGCTGAGGTGCGCGTGCTCCTGGACCCACGGCACCCGGGTCGCGAACGTGCCGGTGACGGCGCCGTGCACGGCGAACACGGCGGCCACGGCGTACCGGGCGCGCCTCACCTCACGCAGGTCTTCGGCCACGTCGCTCATTCTCCGTCCCCTCCCGTTCCTTCCGGACCTCGGTCGCGCCGCGTAAATTATCAGGGTCCCTTCCTGATAGATAGAGGATTAATGGCCGAGCGGGGCCCGTAGCCCCGCCCTCGCGGCCCCGCCGATCTGGAAGGATCCCCGGCATGCCCGCATCCCCCAGCACCGCCCGGGCCATCAACGACCGGCTCGCCCTGCGCCTGCTGCAGCAGGAGGGCCCGTTGACGGCGGGGCAGTTGAAACAGCTCACCGGACTGTCCCGGCCCACGGTCGCCGACCTCGTGGAACGGCTGTCCGAGGCCGGTCTCATCACGGTGGTCGGAGAGGCGGGGGAGCAGCGGCGCGGGCCGAACGCGAGGCTGTACGGGATCGTGGCCGACCGTGCCCGGCTGGCCGCGCTGGACGTGCGTACCGAGAGCGTCTCGGTGGTCGTCGCCGACCTGGTGGGGCGGGTGCTGGCCGAGGCCTCGGTGCCGATCGGCGGGGAGGCGGGCACGGGCCCGGTGGTGGAGCAGGCGGTGTCGCTGGTCGAGCGCGTCGCGAAGGAGGCCGAGGCGAGCGGGGTGCCTGCGCGGGCGGACGCACGGGCCTGGGGGAGCCTGCACACCGTGGGCATCGGCGCGCCCGGCCTCATCGACCCGGCCACCGGCGAACTCCGCGACTCCTCGGGGCTGCCCGCCTGGCACCGCCGCCTGGTCGCCGCGCTCCAGGACCGGTTCCCCGACGCCCACGTGAGCGTCGACAACGAGGCCAACCTCGCGGCCCTGGCCGAACAGCGCGACGGTACGGCCCGCGACCGCGACACGTTCGTCCTGCTCTGGCTGAGCTACGGCACGGGCGCCGCGGTCGTGCTGGACGGCGCACTGCGCCGGGGGGCCTCCGGCGGCACCGGGGAGATCGGTTTCCTGCCGGTCCCCGGCACCACCGGACTGCCCTCGGCGACGGACTGCGACGGCGGCTTCCACTCCCTGGCCGGATCGGCGGCCGTCACGGAACTGGCCCGGAGGTACGGGGTACGAGCGACGGTCACCGGCGAGGAACCGCCGGCCGCGGCACTGGTCCGGTCGGCGGTGGAGACGGCGGCGGGGGAGCCGGCGTCGGGCGGCGCGGGGCGCTTTCTCGACGAGCTGGCCGACCGGCTCGCCGTGGGGGTGGCCTCCGTCGTGGCGATCCTCGATCCGGGGTGTGTCGTGCTGGGCGGTGAGGTGGGCCGGGCCGGCGGCGAGGAGCTCGCCGCCCGCGTGGAGGAGCGGGTCCGACGGATGTCGCCCCTGGTCACCGAGGTCCGGCCGACCGCCCTCGGCGGCGGCGCCGTACTGCGCGGCGCCCTGCTCACCGCCCGGGACCGGGCCCAGGACGACCTGTTCGCACCGGCCGACCGCTGACCCGGTCTATTCCTGCAGCCGCGCCAGGTACTCCTCGAACGTCCCCTTCCCGACGGCGTGTTCCGAGGTCAGGTGGCCGCCCTCGCGGAAGGCCCGGTACGCCTTGCCGAACAGCGGCACGCTGAGCACGGCGCGCCTGCGCCCCGTCGCCTTCAGATAGGAGCGGGCCAGCGACTCCAGGGTGCGGATCTGCGGACCGCCCATGTCCTCGACCCGCCCGGCGGGCTCGCCCTGCGCCAACTCGGCCAGCCGGTCCGCCACTTCGGCCACCTCGATCGGCTGGTCAGCCACCCTCGCGGGCAGCAGCAGGACCGGCAGCCTGGCCAGCGTCCGGAACAGCATCACGGGAAGGTCGTGGAACTGGGTCGCCCGCAGCACCGTCCAGCCGAGTCCCGACTCCTCCACCGCCCTTTCCACGGCGAGCTTGGTCCGGTAGTACGGGAACGGCACCCGGTCGACGCCGACGATCGAGATGTAGACCAGGTGGCCCACGCCCGCCCGCCGTGCCGCCGCGATCAGGTTCGCCGCCGCCTTCTCGTCCCCGCCGGTCTGCGTGGAGGCGCAGTGCACGATCGTGTCCACTCCGTCGACCGCCGCGTCCAGTCCGGCGCCGCCCTCGCGCAGGTCGACGGCGTAGGGAGGGGTGCGTCGGCTCAGCACCCGCACGTCGTGCCCGTCCGCGCGCAGCCGCTCGGTGACGAGTCGGCCGAGGGTGCCCGTCCCGCCGGTCACCAGGATCGTGGTCATGCCGTCAGTCCCTTCGAACGCGGGCGCTCCCCGGTGGAACACCCCACGTCAGCTCAGACCGCGCGGCCCCGGCGAAATGTGACACGCCCCTACGGCCGCGCGAGCTGACGCCGTACGAAGTCCAGCTTGTCCGGGTTCACCACGACCCGCAGATGGGCGATCAGACCGTCCCGCACCTCGAAGGCGACCACGCCGGCCAGGACGTCGCCCGCCCACGCGGCCAGCCCGTACTCGCCGTTGATCTCGGCCGGCGTGTAGCGCAGCCCCGCCGCGAACCGCTCGGCGCCGCCCACCGCGAGCCGCGCGACCTTTTCGCGTCCCTCGACCGGCCGCCGGGCCGCGCTGACCTTGCCGCCGCCGTCGCTCGACCAGGTCACGTCCGCGGTGAGCAGCTTCTCCAGCCCGGCGAGATCACCGTCGCGGGCCGCCCCGAGGAACGAGGCGACAAGCTCCGCCTGCCGCTCGGGCACCGGCTCGAACCGCGACCGCTCCTCGCCCACCCGCCGCACCGCCCGCCGGTACAGCTGACGGCAGTTGGCCTCGGTCACGTCCAGCACCCCGGCGATCTCCCGGTGGCCGTACCCGAAAGCCTCCCGCAGCACGTACACCGCCCGCTCCGTCGGCGTCAGCCGCTCCAGCAGGACCAGCATCGCCATCGACACGGCCTCCCGCTGCTCGGCCGACTCCAGCGGGCCCAGTGTGCCGTCCGAGGTGAGCACGGGCTCCGGCAGCCAGGGCCCGACGTACCGTTCGCGCCGCGCCCGCGCCGACGTCAGCCGGTTGAGGCAGAGGTTGGTGACGACCTTGGCGAGCCAGGCCGCCGGATGCTCGATGCCCGCGCGATCGGCGCCGCTGAAGCGGAGATACGCGTCCTGGACCGTGTCCTCGGCCTCCTCGGCGGAGCCCAGCATGCGGTAGGCCAGTCCGAACAGACGGGGGCGGTGGAGCTCGAACTCCTCGGCGGGCGCGCTGTTCATGGCACCACCCTGCCAGAGCGCGACGACGACGCCGTGGGGAGGCCCGGCGGCGGGCAAGGGCCGTCGTCACCGCCGCCGGGCCGGTCTATGATCCAAAAAGGACTAGACCATAGGGTCCAACAGCGGGGCGGGAGTTGAGAAGTCCAGTGACGTTCGCTGTGAGCCAACCCACACCCCTCACCCGTATGGACGTCGATCAGGCGTGGCACACTGGCTCTGTACCAGAAGCAGCGCACTCCGGGGTCGGTGAAATTCCGAACCGGCGGTTACAGTCCGCGACCCGGTCGCTTCCAGCGGCCGGTTGACCAGGTGAAATTCCTGGACCGACGGTTAAAGTCCGGATGGGAGGCAGTGCGCGGCGGGCGGGCATTCGTGCGCGCCGCCGTATGCGCTCATCCAAGTGGATGAGTCTGTCCGGCGTCGCCCCCGGTGTCCTCGCCCGTACTCTGTCGTCTTCGACAGCCCCGGAGTCCGTGCCCGAATGAGGCAGGAGGACCCGGGAAGTGTTCACCGGAATCGTCGAAGAGCTGGGCGAGATCACCGCGGTCGAGAACCTCGGCGACGCCTGTCGCTTCCGAGTGCGCGGCCCCGTAGTCACCGAGGGCGCGAAGCACGGGGACTCCATCGCCGTCAACGGCGTCTGCCTCACCGTCGTGGACCACGAGGGCGACGAGTTCACCGCCGACGTCATGGCCGAGACCCTCAGCCGCTCCAGCCTCGGCGCCATCGCGGCCGGCTCCCGCGTCAACCTCGAACGCCCCACGGCCGTGGGCGCGCGCCTCGGCGGCCACATCGTGCAGGGCCATGTCGACGGCACGGGCGAGGTCCTGGAGCGCAAGCCCTCCGAGAACTGGGAGATCGTCAAGATCTCGCTCCCGGCGGACCTTTCGCGCTACGTCGTCGAGAAGGGCTCCATCACCGTCGACGGCATCAGCCTCACCGTCGTCGACGCCGGCCCCGACTACTTCACGATCAGCCTGATCCCCACCACCCTCGCCCTGACCACTCTGGGCATCAAGCAGCCCGGCGACCCGGTCAACCTCGAGGTCGACGTCGTCGCCAAGTACGTCGAGCGCCTGCTCGCGAGCGGTCAGGGGGCGGCCAAGTGAACTGGCTGAACTCCCAGGCGTTCGTCATGTTCGGCCAGCACATCATCTGGTCGGACATGATCGGCAACATCCTCGGCCTGATCACCCTCGCCCTCGGCTGGCGCCGCTCCCTGCTGACCTGGCCCGTGCAGTTCCTCTCCGGCCTCGTCCTGTTCATCGCCTTCTACGGCCACCTCGCCGGCAGCGCCGGCAAGCAGGTCGTCGTCATGGTGGTCGCCCTCTACGGCTGGTGGCAGTGGAACCGCGACAAGGAACGGTCCGCGGACGGCCACATCAACCCGCGGTTCGCCACCTGGCGCGAGCGCGGCGCGATGATCGCCGCCGCCGCGGCCGGCACGGTCGCCGTCGCCCTGCTCTTCAAGGCGTACCCGAGCCTGTCCTGGGACCCTTGGCCGGACGCCTACATCTTCGTCGGCACCGTCGTCGCCATGTACGCCCAGGCACGGGGCATGGTCGAGTTCTGGATCGCCTGGCTCCTCGTCGACGTCGTCGGCGTCCCCCTCAACTTCGCCAATGGCTACGCCTTCTCCGGCTTCGTCTACGTCATCTACGGCGCACTCGTCCTGTGGGGCATGCGCGACTGGTGGCTGCGCTCCCGCAGGACGCCGCAGCCCGTCCTGGAAGGAGCGCCGGCATGAGCGCCCACCCGTCTCCCACCACCACCCTGACCGAGGCGCTACGCGCCGCCCCTTCGACCCCACCGATCCTGTACAGCGCGGACGGCATCGAGGACTGGTCCCTCGACCCGATCGAGCAGGCCATCGCCGACATCGCGGCCGGCCGCCCCATCGTGGTCGTCGACGACGAGGACCGCGAGAACGAGGGCGACCTCGTCGTCGCCGCCGAAAAGGTCACGCCCGAGATCGTCGCCTTCATGATGAGCGAGTGCCGCGGCCTGATCTGCGCCCCCATGGAGGGCGAGGAACTCGACCGGCTGAACCTGCCGCAGATGGTCGACGACAACACCGAGTCGATGAAGACCGCCTTCACCGTCTCCGTCGACGCCTCCGGCGCCCACGGCGTGACCACCGGCATCTCCGCCGCCGACCGGGCGACCACGCTGCGGCTCCTGGCGAGCGGCGACGCCGAACCGGGCGACTTCGTCCGCCCCGGGCACATCTTCCCGCTGCGGTCCAGGCCCGGCGGCGTCCTCACCCGCGACGGCCACACCGAGGCGGCCGTGGACCTCGCCCGGCTCGCGGGCCTGCGCCCGGCCGGCGCGATCGTCGAGATCGCCGGCGAGGACGGCCGCATGCTGCGCCTGCCCGAACTGATCCCGTTCGCCCGCAAGCACGGCCTGACGATCATCTCCATCGAGGATCTGATCGCCTACCGCCGCAGCTCCGAGCCCACCGTCCGCCGGGAGGCCGAGACCCGCCTGCCCACCGCCCACGGCGAGTTCACGGCCTACGGCTACCGCTCCACCGTCGACGGCGTCGAGCACGTCGCCCTCGTCCACGGCGACATCGGCGACGGCGAGGACGTCCTGGTCCGCGTCCACTCCGAGTGCCTGACCGGCGACATCTTCGCCTCCCTGCGCTGCGACTGCGGCCCCCAGCTGAACGCCTCCCTGGACCGCATCCAGGAAGAGGGCCGAGGAGTGGTCGTCTACCTGCGCGGACACGAGGGACGCGGCATCGGCCTGCTGTCCAAGCTGCGCGCCTACGAACTCCAGGAGCGCGGCCGCGACACCCTCGACGCCAACCTGGAGCTCGGCCTGCCCGCCGACGCCCGGGACTACGGCGCCGGCGCCCAGATCCTTAAGGACCTCGGCGTCCGCAGCCTGCGTCTGATGACCAACAATCCCGAGAAGACCGACGCGCTCGTCCGCCACGGCCTCAAGGTCACCGGCCGCGAGCCGATGCCCGTACAGGCGGGCGAGCACAACCTCCGCTACCTGCGCACCAAGCGGGACCGGATGGGACACGACCTGCCCTGGCTGGACACCGTCCCGGCGTCCACCTGCAACAACCAGTAACAGCACCCCGAGGAGACAAGAGAACGTGAGCGGCAAGGGCGCACCGGAGCTGTCCGTACGCAACGTCGGAGACCTGCGGGTCGCCGTCATCGCGGCGCAGTGGCACGAGAAGGTGATGGACGGCCTGGTGGACGGCGCCCTGCGCGCCCTGCACGAACTCGGCATCGACGAGCCGACCCTCCTGAGGGTCCCCGGCAGCTGGGAGCTCCCGGTGGTCGCCAAGGTCCTCGCGGGCCGCGGCTACGACGCGATCGTCGCCCTCGGTGTCGTCATCCGCGGCGGTACCCCGCACTTCGACTACGTATGCCAGGGCGTCACCCAGGGCCTCACCCAGGTCTCCGTCGACACCGGCGTCCCGGTCGGCTTCGGCCTGCTGACCTGTGACAACGAGGAGCAGGCCCTGGACCGGGCCGGCCTCGAGGGCTCCAACGAGGACAAGGGGCACGAGGCGGTGACGGCGGCGGTGGCGACCGCGGCCACCCTCCGCTCAGTATCTGAACCGTGGCACTGAGCCAAGGTCCCTTTGGCGTAGTCTGACGCTCACCATGTCCAATAAGACGTTCGAGGAGCTCTTCACCGAGCTCCAGCACAAGGCCGCCCACGGCGATCCCGCCACCTCCCGCACCGCAGAACTGCTCGGCAAGGGCGTCCATGCCATCGGCAAGAAGGTCGTCGAGGAGGCCGCCGAGGTCTGGATGGCCGCCGAGTACGAGGGCAAGGAGGCGGCCGCCGAGGAGATCTCGCAGCTGCTGTACCACGTCCAGGTGATGATGGTCGCCCGCGGGATCTCCCTGGACGACGTCTACGCCCACCTGTAAGTCACACCCCGTTCCCACACGAAACGAACGCGAAGGAAGCCGACCTCATGCTGCGCATCGCCGTCCCCAACAAGGGTTCCCTCTCAGGCCCTGCGGCGGAGATGCTGCATGAGGCCGGCTACCGGCAGCGCCGTGAGTCCAAGGAACTGCGGACCGTCGACCCGTCGAACGACGTCGAGTTCTTCTACCTCCGCCCCCGCGACATCGCGATCTACGTCTCCTCCGGACAGCTCGACATCGGCATCACCGGCCGCGACCTGCTGGTCGACTCCGGCGCCGACGCCGAGGAGATCCTGCCGCTCGGCTTCGCCCGCTCCACCTTCCGCTTCGCCTCCAAGCCGGGCGCCGCGGCGGGCCTGGCGGACCTCAAGGGCAAGACGATCGCCACCTCCTACGAGGGCATCGTCGCGGGCCACCTGGCCGACAACGGCGTCGACGCCTCCGTCGTCCACCTGGACGGCGCCGTGGAGACGGCCATCGAGCTCGGCGTCGCCGAGGTCATCGCCGACGTCGTCGAGACCGGCACCTCGCTGCGCAACGCCGGCCTGGAGGTCTTCGGCGAGCCGATCATGAAGTCCGAGGCCGTCGTCATCCGCCGCACCGGCGCGGACGGCGAGGAGCCCAAGGTGCGGCAGTTCCTGCGCCGGCTCCAGGGCGTCCTGGTGGCCCGTACGTACGTGATGATGGACTACGACTGCCGCGTCGAGCAGCTGGAGAAGGCCGTCGCCCTCACCCCCGGCCTGGAGTCCCCGACCGTCTCCCCGTTGCACAACGAGGGCTGGGTCGCCGTCCGCGCGATGGTCCCGGCCAAGGAGGCCCAGCGGATCATGGACGACCTGTACGACATCGGCGCCCGGGCCATCCTGACCACGGCCATCCACGCCTGCCGTCTCTGACAGCCGTAGGAAGCCCGGAGAGCCGTAGAGAGATGTCCGACCTGCCCACCCTTCCCGTCACGTTCCGTCCCGGCCGCACCCGCGCGGTCCTGCTCACCGCCGGCGTCGCGATCTTCGTGGTCATCACCGCGGTCGCGCTGCTGCTCGAGGGCCTCGGCCCGGGGGAGCGGCTCAGCTTCATCGTCACCGGAGCCCTGATGGCCGGAGTCCTGGCCCTGCTCGCCCGGGTGAAGGTGGTCGCCGACGACACCGGCGTCACCGTGGTCAACATCGCCACCAGGCGGCATCTGGACTGGCCCGAGATCCTGCACGTCAACCTGCGCCCCGGCGACCCCTGGGTGTTCCTCGACCTCAGCGACGGCACCAGCCTGCCGGCGCTCGGCATCCAGCCCGGCATCGCCCGGGAACGGGCCATCGCCGACGCGCGCACCCTGCGCGCGCTCGCCGAGGCCCGCTCGCCGAGGGATCTGCCCTAGAGACCCCTGTCTTGATTAATCTGTTGGCGGAGGCGTTTTCGTCGCGCCTCCGCCGCCGGTGCTCCCGCGGACACCGGCTGCCCCTGCTACCCGAGGAGTGACTCCCTCCAGCGATGGACGGATCGTCCTGTAGTACCTGCGCCGCCCCCTGTCGACATACCGAGGTGGCGGCATCATGACCACCCCCCTGCTGCTCCTGGCTGCGGCGTTCCTGCTGATCCTCGCGAACGGCTTCTTCGTGGCCGCCGAGTTCGGCCTGGTCACGGTGGAGTCCACGGACGCCGAGAAGGCCGCCGCCGAGGGCGACAAGCGCGCCCGCAGGGTCGCCGAGTCGCTGAAGGAACTCTCCTTCCAGCTCTCCGGCACCCAGCTCGGCATCACCATCACCTCGCTCGTCGTCGGCATGCTCGCCGAACCGGCGCTCGCCCGGCTGCTGCACGGCCCGTTCACGGCCGTCGGCATCCCCGCCGGTGCGGTCTCCGGCGTCGCGGTCGTCGTCGGAATGCTGCTTGCCTCGGCCGTGCAGATGGTGATCGGCGAACTCGTGCCCAAGAACTGGGCGGTGTCCAAGCCCATGCAGGTCGCCCGTTTCGTGGCCGGCCCGCAGCACGTCTTCGCCCGCCTGTTCCGCCCGGTCATCGCCGCGCTCAACACGGTCGCCAACCGGCTGGTACGGGCGCTGGGCGTCGAGCCCGCCGAGGAACTGGCCTCCGCCCGCACCCCGGGCGAACTCGTTTCCCTGGCCCGGCACTCGGCGCAGGCCGGCGCCCTGGAACAGGACACCGCCGACCTCTTCGTACGGACGCTGTCGCTCGGTGAGCTGACCGCGCAGCACGTCATGACCCCGCGCGTGAAGGTCAGCGCGCTGCAGTCCTCGGCGACCGCCGAGGACGTGGTCAACCTGACCCGCGCCACCGGCCTGTCCCGCTTTCCCGTGTACAAGGAGAAGATCGACGAGGTCGTCGGCATGGTCCATCTCAAGGACGCGCTCGCGGTCCCGGCGCACGACCGGCTGCGCACCCCCGTGGTCCGCATCGCCCGCCCGGCCCTGCTGGTCCCCGAGACCCTGCCGGTCCAGCCGTTGCTGGCCCAGCTGCGCAGCGAGCAGCCCATCGCGGTCGTCGTCGACGAGTACGGCGGCACGGCGGGCGTGGTGACGCTGGAGGACATCGTCGAGGAGATCGTCGGCGAGGTCCGCGACGAGCACGACGGCCAGGACGTGCCCGAGCTCGCCGCCGCCCCGCCGGAGGACGGCAGGCCCGCCTGGGACGCCGACGGCAGCTGCCGGGTCGACATCCTGCAGCGCATCGGCCTCGACGTGCCCGAGGGGCCGTACGAGACCGTCGCCGGACTCGTCGCCGACCTGCTCGGCCGCATCCCGGCCGCCGGCGACCGGGCCGAACTGCCCGGCTGGCGGCTCACCGTGCGCCGCGTGGGCCACTACCGCGCCGAGCGGGTCCGCCTGGTGCGCACCGGGCCGGTCGTGGAGGTCGCCCGATGAGCGTGCTCCAACTCCTGTTCGCCGCCCTGCTCGTGCTCGCCAACGGCTTCTTCGTCGGCGCCGAGTTCGCCCTGGTCTCCGTCCGCCGCAGCCAGATCGAACCGCTCGGCACGGCACGGGCCCGCCAGGTCCTCTACGGCCTGGAACGGCTGCCCCAGATGATGGCGGCGGCCCAGTTCGGCATCACGGTCTGCTCGCTGACCCTGGGTGCCGTGGCCGAACCGACGGTGGCCCATCTGCTGGAACCGGTCTTCGAGTGGATCCACCTGCCGGAGGGCGTGATCCACCCGCTGGGTTATGTCATCGCGCTCGCCGCGGTGGTCTTCTTCCACCTCGTCATCGGCGAGATGGTCCCGAAGAACCTGGCCATGGCGGCCCCCGAGAAGGCGGCGCTGTGGCTCAGCCCCGGCCTGGTCTACTTCGCCCGCCTCTGCAAGCCGATCACCCTGGCCCTCGGCGCCTGCGCCCGGGGCATCCTGCGGCTCTTCCGGGTCGAGCCGAAGGACGAGGTGGAGGCCGTCTTCACCAGCGAGCAGCTCAACCGCCTGGTGGAGGACTCCGGTCAGGCCGGCCTCCTCGACCCCGAGGAGCAGGAACGCCTGGAGGACGCGCTGGAGCTGGGCTCCCGCCCGGTGACGGACGTGCTCCTGGGCCGCGAGTCACTGGTGACGGTCCCGCCCTCGGTCACCCCGGGTCGCATCGTCGAGCTGACCGCCCGCACCGGGTACTCCCGTTTCCCGGTCGCCGCGGACAACGGCGCCTTCATGGGCTACCTGCACGTGAAGGACGTACTCGACCTGGAGGACTCGGACCGGGCGGTGCCGCAGCAGCTGTGGCGGCCGATGACGACCCTGCGCTCGGACCTGCCCCTGGACGACGCCCTGACCGTCATGCGCCGCGCGGCCACCCATCTGGCCCAGGTGGCCGACGGGTCCGGCAAGGTGCTGGGCCTGGTGGCGCTGGAGGACGTCCTGGAGCTCCTGGTCGGCGAGGTCACGGACCCGGCGCACCGGGAGGTCCCGCCCGCTCCCCGGCTGGCGGAGCCCAAGGAAGCCGCACTGCCCGGCTGACGCGGATTCCCCGCGCCCCGAAAGGGGGGCGGGGAACTGCGCGACAAGCCACGACGCACCCGCACCCGAGCCACGTCGGAAGCGCCCGTGCTCGTGGGCGCGCGGCTCACATACCGGCAGGGTCCTGCGGCCCCCGTCCCGACAGCACCTCCCCGTACGCCTGCATCAGGTCCGGCAGGCGCAGTGTCGACAGGTCGTCGCGGGACAGCATCCCGGGGTAGGTCGACAGCCGCAGATCCCGGTAGGCGCAGCTCTTCTCGTACAGGGTCCGCAGGAACCGTCCGTTGCCCAGCTCGTCGATCCACCCCTGGTCGACGACGTGCCCGGCGATCGAGCGCAGCTCGTCCAGCGCCTCCTCGTCCCACACGTCCCCGTTCTCGGCGGCCAGTACCTCACCGATGGAGGTCAGTTCGAGGGGCCGGTAGGACGGGAAGTCGACGCGGGTGGTGAAGCGGGACGACAGGCCGGGGTTGGCCGCCAGCAGACGGTCCATGCCCTCCGGATAGCCGGCCAGGATCACCACCAGGTGGTCCCGGTTGTCCTCGGCCCGCTTCAGCAGGACCTGCAGCGCCTCGTCGCCGTACGCGTCGCCCTTGCCGTAACCGGAGTTGGAGAGCGAGTAGGCCTCGTCGACGAAGAGCACGCCGCCGATGGCGGAGTCGATCAGCTCGTTGGCCTTCACCGCCGTCTGCCCCAGGTACTCGCCCACCAGGTCGGCGCGCTGGGCCTCCACCAGGTGGTCGCCGCCGAGCAGCCCGAGGGCGTAGAAGACGCGGCCGAGGATGCGGGCCACCGTGGTCTTGCCGGTGCCGGAGGGGCCGGAGAAGACGAAGTGTCGCTTGGGCGGCTGGACCGGCAGTCCCTGGCCCGCCCGCAGCCGCGCCATGTTCAACTGCGCTGACAGTGCCTTGACCTGGCGCTTGACGGGTTCCAGGCCCACCATGCGCTCCAGTTCGGCGAGCGCCTCCTCGAGCAGGGCGGGGTCGGTGGGACCGGAGGGCAGCGGTGAGCCCGGGATGGTCTTCTCCCGTACCAGCGGATCGATCGCGGACGGCATCGCCCCGGCCGGCGGCAGGTCCGGTTCCGGGAACCTGAGGTCCCGGCCGTCGGTCCCGAAGAGCGGGTCGAACCCGTCGGGGCCCTCCAGGACGTCCTGGGCGCCGGAGAGCGCGATCGCCGCGAGGTCGGCGGAGTCGTCGTAGCCGTCGCCCTCGGCGATCGCGGCGAGCCGGGCCGAGGTGTCCATGAAGGCGGGGTCGACGCGGTGCACGGCCCGGTACAGAGGGAGCGCGGCGGCCGAGCGGCCCGTGCCCTCGTGGGCGCGGGCCAGCCAGTAGCGCAGCTCCTTGCGCTGCGGCTGTTCGCTGCGGCAGCGCATCAGGGCGGCCGCCAGCAGCGGTTCCGCCTGGCCGTACATCTCCAGCCGGACCCGTGCCATCCCGCCGAACAGGCCCGCCTCGATGCCCAGCAGCGGATCGTCGATCAGCGGGTCGGTGTGGCGGACGAGCTGCTCCCAGTCCTTGACCAGATAGGCGCGGCACGCGTGCAGGAAGCGGACTTGGTGGTCGGTGTCGACGGGCGGCAGGCCGGCCAGCGCCCGGTCGAGCTCGGGGACATGGCGGCCGTCCAGCCAGTGCGAGGCGTGCGCGAGCAGCAGGTCGCGCGGGCTCTCCAGCACCGGTTGCACCCACCAGCCCAGCCAGTACCAGGAGTTGAGGGCGCGGCGGTGCCGGGCGCGCTGTTCCCCGAAGCGGTCCCGGTGGCGGAACATCCTGAGCAGCGCGGTCGTCGTGTCGACGCGCAGCGCGTGCAGCCCGAGCCAGCCGTCGGCCATCCCGGGATCCATCCGCACCGCGGCCCGGAACTCCTCCTCCGCCTGTGGATAGGCGCCCATCGTGTAGGCGTCCACGCCTCGCATCCAGGCGAGGTCGGCCGGGGCCTCGGGGCCCTGCGTGCCGAAGTCCATCCCGTCCCCCACAAACCGTGCCCCCGTCGGTTGGCCGCCGGGCGGTCACCCGGTGGCCTCCTTGATCGAACCGCCGTACCGCGGACCGGAGTTGCGGTGCGCGCAGCCGTCGTCCAGAGGTCGCACCGAGGGCATCGTACCTGCGCTGTGTCGCCCGTCGAAGGGTGCCGCACAGGACGTTTGACGAGGTGGGAGCGGATGAGCCCCGGATCGGACGGTGACCGAGGGTGAGCAAAGTGCGTCGCACAGCGTCCGGATGGGCGGCTCAGGGCAGAACGAAGCCCCCGATCACGGGGGAACAACCGGGGGCTTCGCGTGCGTGGGCGGCCACGCTTGACCGCACATTGAGAACGTAAGACCTGTACGGCCCCTCGGTCAAGCCGAGTTGAGGCCCTCCGGGAAGTTCACAAGCGGCGATCTTCACAAGTTCAGCACACTGCGGATGGTCCGTCACTGTGTGTGTTCGCTTGGTCCGGTCCAGGTGTGTACGCAGGTCCCGGCAGTACCTCGTATCCCTTCTCGCCCTGCCGTACCAGCAGGTCGGCGAAGGGGCGCGAGGGATCCTCGGCGAAGTGTCGCCGTTCCGCGGGAACCCACGCGGCCCAGAACTCTCGTTGCTCCTCCCCGTCCCGCAGGCGTCCGCGGGTCCAGGAGTCCTCGTGCGGCAACTCCATCCACAGCAGCTGGGCGAGGTACGGGCGCAGGGCGCGGCGGCCCGCGCCGACGCCCTCCACGAGGATTACCGGGGCCGGCGGCAAGGCCCGGGGGGCGATGAGGCGGCGGGTCCGCCAGTCATAGGGGGCGTAGTGGGCACTCTCGCCGCGCCGGAGCGGGTCGATCACCTCGGTCCGGAGCCGGCCGGTCCAGTCGAACAACTCGTCGTGGGTGGCGATGTCGTCGAGGTGCAGCACCGGGGCGTCGCCGAGCGCCCGGGCCAGCTGTCCGGCGAACGTGGTCTTCCCGGAACCGGCGTGTCCGTCGACGCCGACCAGACGGACCGGACCGCAGGACGGCGGCAGGCGACGGAGACGGGAGGCGAGGTGCTGAATCGTCGTTCCTTGGCTCGGGGGAGGGGGTGGTCCTCGGGCTCAGTCTAGCCGGGCACCGTCCGCGTCCTGGCAGGTGACGCCAGTGGTGCAGACCAATATTGGTGGGCGCGGCACGGCCCGCAGTGCTGGCCGCAGGGCCGGTCGGCGGCCATAGTGGGCGCACAACGGTGCATGTCAAAAGTGCTGTACCGCTGTGCGATCGGACCTGCCCCGACTCGGACACCTGGGGGTCATTCCACCCATGAGCAGAGCCGAACAGCCGTCCCGCAGAACCGTTCTCGCCGCGGCCGTCGCCGCGGCGGTCGTCGGTCCCTCGGTCACCCCTGGGGTGGCCGACGCGGCGGACGCCGCCGAGGATCCCGCCCGCCCGGTGGACTACCGCGCCTGGACCTCGTACCCCGACTGGCGCTCCGGCAGCGCGCAGGGCGCCCGTGCCGTCGCGGGGACCCGTCCCGGCGTCGTCATCGCCCACCCGGCGGGCACGATGGACTACACCGACCCGCACACCGGCAGGACCGCCGCCTGGGAGTACGCGACCTGGACCTCGCCGGTGCACCGGCTGCGCGTCCCGGCCACGGAGGCGATCGCCTCCTGGAACGCGCACACCCCGGCCGGCACCTGGCTTCAGGTCGAACTGCACGGCACGTACTCGGACGGCACCGACACGCCCTGGTACGTGATGGGCCGCTGGGCGGCGGGCGACCAGGACATCAGGCGCACCTCGGTCGACGGCCAGAGCGACGGCAGGAGCACCATCTGGACCGACACCTTCGCCGTGGACGACGCCACCACCGGCCTGCGCCTGGTCTCGTACCGCCTCCGGCTCACTCTCTGCCGCAGGCCCGGCACCGAACTCACGCCCCTGGTGTGGCGGCTGGGCGCGATGGGCTCCGACGTGCCCGACCGCTTCACCGTCCCGGCCTCCACCCCCGGCCTGGCGAAGGAGCTGATCGTCCCGCGGTACTCGCAGGAGATCCACAAGGGGCAGTACCCCGAGTACGACAACGGCGGTGAGGCCTGGTGCAGCCCCACCTCCTCGCAGATGATCATCGAGTACTGGGGCGGCCGGCTCACCCCCGAGCAGCTGTCCTGGGTGGACCCCTCCTATGCCGACCCGCAGGTCGACCACGCGGCCCGCTACACCTACGACTACCAGTACGAGGGCTGCGGCAACTGGCCGTTCAACGCCGCCTACGCGGCCACGTACAAGGGGCTGCAGGGCGTCGTCACCCGGCTCGGCTCGCTCACCGACCTGGAGACGCTGATCGCGGCCGGCATCCCGGCCATAACGTCCCAGTCCTTCCTCAAGGGGGAGCTGACCGGGGCGGGTTACGGCACCGCGGGGCACCTCATGACCGTCATCGGCTTCACCGGCGAGGGCGACGTGATCGCCAACGACCCGTTCTCGCCGGACGACGAGGCCGTGCGACGGGTGTACAAGCGGCGTGAGTTCGAGAACATCTGGCTGCGCACCAAACGGTACAACGCCTCCGGCAAGGTCGTCTCGGGCAGCGGCGGAGTCTGCTACCTGTACTTCCCCGCGCGTCTCGGCCCCCGCCGGCGCAGGGCGCTGGCCGCGGTCGGCGTGCGCTGACCCGCGGGCTCGCAGGCGAGGGCCCCGGACGAACCGGGGCCTTCGTGCTGTGACCGACGTCTCTGTCGCAAAAGCCGTCCGGGGTGGCAAGGTGGACAGAACAGTTGGGGGGAGTCCACCGCACACGTCCGACCTCAGTGAGACACCATGACCGCACACTCCGCCACCGCCGTCCGCACTCGCACCGGCGGTCCCGAGAACGACGGCCCGAAGGTCTTCGAGCACGTCATGGGCTGGGCCCTGGTCATGGTCGTCGCCATGCTCGTCACCCAGCTCAGCCTGCTCTGATCCGACCCGGGACGGGCCCGGACCCCTCCGCACCCGCTCGTCGATCAGAGTCGAACGAGTGGACGTTGTCGTTCTGACATACTGCGGATGTCCCGCCACCCCGCCCGAGACCAGGGTACGAATTGAAGATCAGCGAACAGCGCGACGGCGCCCGTCCCCGAGCGCGCGGCACCGAACGCTCGCTGGCGCGTCGCGCCGAACTCATCGCCATCGGGCGGAAGTTGTTCGCCGACACCTCCTACGACGCGCTGTCCATGGATGACATAGCCAAGCAGGCGCATGTCGCCAAGGGGCTGATCTACTACTACTTCCAGTCCAAGCGCGGCTACTACCTGGCGATCATCCACGACTCGGTCGCCGACCTGGTCGGCTTCGCGGCGAGCGGTGTCGAACTGGAGCAACTGGACCGGGTCCACCGCACCATGGAGAGCTACCTCCGCTGGGCCGAGCACAACCAGGCCGCCTACCGCACGATCGTCAGCGGCGGAGTCGGCTTCGACGCCGAGGTGCAGGCCATCCGGGACGGGGTGCGCGAGGCGATCGTGGCGACGATCGCCGAGGGCGCCTACGGTCGCACCGACATCTCGCCGCTGGCCCGCATGGGCCTGTTCAGCTGGGTGTGCAGCGTGGAGGGCGCCGCCCTCGACTGGATCGACCGCCCCGCCCTGACCCGCGCGCAGATGCGCGAGCTGCTGGTCAAGACCCTCGGCGGCGCGATGCGCGCCATCGAGGAACTCGACCCGGCCTACCCGTCCCCGGCCCCGGCCCGCCGCGACGCCTGAGGCGAGGTGCCCGGAGCTTCCCGCGCCCTCGCCCCAAGTGTCGTACAGGCAAGGTCAGTTGATGGCCTTGATCAGCTCACCGCCGGCCGTGTCCCCGCTCAGCTCCCAGAAGAACGTGCCGCCGAGACCCTGCTGGTTCCTGTACGTCATCTTCGTCGCGATGGTCGAGGGCGTGTCGTAACTCCACCAGTCGCTGCCGCACTTGGCGTAGGCGGTGCCGCCCACCGTGCCGTTCGCCGGGCACTTGGACTTGAGGACCTTGTAGTCCTCGATGCCCTGCTCGTAGGTGCCCGCCGCCGGACCGGTCGCCGTGCCGCCCGGTGCCGCCTGCGTCACGCCCGTCCAGCCGCGGCCGTAGAAGCCGATGCCCAGCAGCAGCTTCGCGGCCGGGATGCCGAGTCCCCGGAGCTTGGCGATGGTGGCCGAGGTGTTGAACTCGGCCTTGGGGATGCCCGGGTAGGAGGTCAGCGCGGAGTGCGGGGCGGTCGGGCCGCTCGCGTCCCAGGCGCCGAAGTAGTCGTACGTCATCGGGTTGTACCAGTTCACGTACTGGGCCGCGCCCGCGTAGTCCGCCGCGTCGATCCTGCCCCCGGCGGTGGCGTCCGCGGTGATCGCGGCGGTGACGAGCGAGCCGCTGCCGAACTTCGAACGCAGCGCCGCCATCAGGTTCTTGAAGGCCTCCCGGCCGCTGGTGTCGCAGGTGTTGCCGCAGGCGTTGGGGTACTCCCAGTCGATGTCGATGCCGTCGAACAGGCCCGACCACTTGGAGTTCTTCACCAGGTCGTAGCAGGACTGGGCGAACGCGGCCGGGTTCTTCGAGGCCTCGCCGAAGCCGCTGGACCAGGTCCAGCCGCCGAAGGACCACAGGATCTTCAGCCCCGGGTGCTTCTTCTTCAGCTTCAGCAGCTGGTTGAAGTTGCCGCGCAGCGGCTGGTCCCAGGTGTCGGCGACGCCGTCCACCGACTCGGCGGCGGTGTAGGCGCGGTCGGTGGCCGCGTAGGAGTCGCCCATGGCGCACTTGCCGCCGGTGACGTTGCCGAAGGCGTAGTTGATGTGCGTGAGCCTGGCCGCCGAGCCGGACGTCTCGATGTTCTTGACGTAGTACTTGCGGTCGTAGGTGCCCCATTCGGTGAAGTAGCCGACGACCTTGGAGCCGGCCGCCTCCCGGGCCGAGGGTTTGGCGGCGGCGGGGCCTGCGCCGGCCAGCAGCCCGGCGCCGAGGACCGCGCAGCAGGCGGCGGAGGCGAGTGCCCGCACGGAGGCGCGGGAGCGGTGCGAAACGTGCATCGGGTGTCTCCTCGTGGGGGAGAGGGAACGCGCGCCGATTGGCATGAACGCGGTAAAGCGTTGGTCATGAACCCTAGGAGGACTAGACCACTCGGGTCAATGGTGCGGACCAATCCGACGCCCTTCGGAGCGGCTCCCGGGCCGCTTCGGATATTCTTGAAGTGAGCGGTCGTTAACTGGTGACGGGGCGCCCCCGATCGGGCATACTCACAGCGCACAGCCGCTGGTCAGCAGCTTCCGAGACCCGGGAGAGCGAGCGTCGGCTGGGCCCGTGGAAGACCCGGCGGCCGCCCCCACCCAAGGCGCACGTCCGCCGATGTGCCCTAAAGAGGGAGGAGAGCGTCGCCATGCCCGATCGCGCCGTGCAGCCGGTGGACCGTGAACTGCCCACGGACGAGGCCCGGGATCTGATCTCGCTCGTCCGCGACATCGCCCAGCGGGAGATCGCTCCGAAGGCGGCCGAGGAGGAGGACGCGGGGCACTTCCCGCGCGAGGTCTTCACCCTGCTGTCCAAGTCGGGACTGCTCGGACTGCCGTACGACTCCGAGTACGGCGGGGGCGACCAGCCCTACGAGGTCTACCTCCAGGTGCTCGAGGAGCTCGCCGCGGCCCGTCTCACCGTGGGCCTCGGGGTCAGCGTCCACACCCTGGCCTGCTACGCGCTCGCCGCCTACGGCTCCAAGCAACAGCAGATCGAGCACCTGCCCGCCATGCTCGGCGGGGGGCTGCTCGGGGCGTACTGCCTCTCCGAGCCGTCCTCCGGCTCCGACGCGGCCTCCCTGCGCACGAAGGCGGTGCGGGACGATGGGGGCCCCTCCCGCTCGAGCGGAGCCGAGAGTGGGGGAGACTGGGTGATCAGCGGCACCAAGGCCTGGATCACGCACGGCGGGGTGGCCGACTTCTACACCGTCATGGCCCGCACCGGCGAGGAGGGCGCGCGTGGGATCAGCGTGTTCCTGGTCCCCGGTGACGCCGAGGGCCTCAGTGGCGCCGCGCCCGAGAAGAAGATGGGCATGAAGGGCTCACCGACCGCCCAGGTCCACTTCGACGGCGTGCGGGTGCCGGACGAGCGGCGGATCGGCGAGGAGGGCCAGGGCTTCGCGATCGCTCTGTCCTCGCTCGACGCCGGCCGGCTCGGCATCGCGGCCTGCGCGATCGGCCTGGCCCAGGCGGCTCTCGACGAGGCGGTCGCGTACGCCACCGACCGGCGCCAGTTCGGGCGGCCGATCGCCGACTTCCAGGGCCTGCGCTTCATGATCGCCGACATGGCCACGCAGATCGAGGCGGGCCGGGCGCTGTATCTGACGGCGGCGCGGCTGCGCGACGCCGGACGGCCGTTCGCCAAGCAGGCGGCGATGGCCAAGCTGCACTGCACCGACACCGCGATGAAGGTGACCACGGACGCCGTGCAGATCCTCGGCGGCTACGGCTACACCGCCGACTTCCCGGCCGAGCGCTACATGCGCGAGGCCAAGGTGCTGCAGATCGTCGAAGGCACCAACCAGATCCAGCGGATGGTCATCGCCCGTCACCTTGCGGGCCCGGAGACCCGCTGAACTCGCCGGTTCTGACCTGCGGCGCCGCGAGCCTGGCCCACTCCGGGTCGTGGCGCCCTGGCAGGGTGCGGCCCCGGTCGGCCCAGGCGCGCAGCAGCTCACGGTAGATGGGCGGGTCCTGGAGCGGTGCTGGGGTGCGGGGAACCGTTCCTGTGGGCGTGGGCACGAACACCCGGCGTCGCCGCTCGGTCGCTGCGTAGGTTGAGGTCATACCAGGGCAACGGACGGGCAAGGGGACAGGTCACCCGTCCGCGGAATCGACCGTGAGTTCGCGGATGTCCGGCCCGCGGCTCTGGTGGGCGGACGCCACCTGACGTACCGTCAGCCAAGCCGTCTCCGGGGAGGTGGGGCATGGCCGACGACCGTCCCGTACCGCTCGACGAGTACCCCGTGCACCAGGTCGCCCTGTCGATGAAACACGTCGCGACCGGCGACCGAAACGCCTACGACCGGTGCATCTTCCACGTCCTCGACCACGAGGGGCGGGCGCTGCTGATCACCGGACTCGGCGCGTACCCGAACGTCGGGGTGATCGACGCCTACGCGACCCTGCGCACGGGCGACACCCTGCACGCCGTCCGGGCGTCGGACGCGCTCGGCGATGACCGCATGCGGCTCACGGTGGGCCCGCTGCGCATCGAGGTGGAGGAGCCGCTGCGCAGGATCAGACTGCGCTGCGACGACGGGTCGCTGTCGTACGACCTCGTCTGGACCGCCGACTTCCCCGCCCTGTGGGAACCCCACCACCTCCAGCGCCGCGGCGACCGGCTCACCCTGGAAGGGCGCCGCTTCGTGCAGGCGGGGAGCGTGGAGGGCGTGATCCGGTCCGCCGGAGGGGAGTTCGAGGTCACGGCCGGGGGCTGGACGGGCACCCGCGACCGCAGCTGGGGCGTACGGCCCCTGCCGGGTGAGGAAGGCGGCCGGTTCGCCGAGGAGCACCCCACCGAGGGCTTCCACTGGCTGTGGTGCCCGGTGCGCTTCGAGGACCGGTTCCTGATGGTGATCGTCCAGGAGGACGCCGACGGCTACCGCACCCTCAACGACGCCACTCTCGTCCGCCCCGGCCACCGGGACCGTCAACTGGGCTGGCCCCGGCCCGAGATCACCTACCGGTCCGGCACCCGCCACCCCGAGCGCGCCGTCGTCCACCTCGGCGACCCCCGCAAACCCCAGGAGCTGGAGGTGGAGATCCTCACCTCCTCCCCGCTCGCCGTCGGCGCCGGCCACCCGCCCGCCGACGACTGGCAGCACGGCACCTGGCGGGGCAGGGGCTGGACCGACCGGCGCGCGTACGACCTGACGGCGGCCCACCCACTCGCCGCCTACGGGGTCACCGACCACGCCGCGCGCTTCCGCCTCGACGGTCGGATCGGACACGGCATCCTCGAGCACGGCTCGTTCGGGCGGCACGACCCGAGCGGCTTCACGGACTTCACGTCGGTCGCACCCTAGGCGGTATGTGACATGGCACCCACGACACCCCGCCCCCGCACCACCACCCGCGACCCCGAGGACATCGCCCGTCGCCTCACCGCCTGGCTCGGCATCCGCCTGCCCGGCGCGAAGGCGACCGGCGTCGGTGTCCCCGAGTCCAACGGCATGTCCAGCGAGACCCTGCTCTTCGACATCGAGCACCCCGAACCTCCGCTGCGTGCCTGCGCGTTGAGACTGGCGGCCGATCCGGCGGCGTACACCGTCTTCCCGGTGTACGACATGCCGCGCCAGTACCGCACCATGCGCCTGGTCGCACAGCACACCGACCTGCCCGTGCCGAAGGTGCTGTGGCTGGAGGAGGACCCCGCACCGCTCGGCGCGCCGTTCTTCGTCATGGAGCGGGTGGCGGGACGCGTGCCGCCGGACGTCATGCCGTACACCTACGAGGGCAACTGGCTGCACGCGGCGAGCGACGCCGAACGCGAGCGCCTGGAGGCCGCCTCGATCGGACTGCTGGCGCGACTGCACGACCAAGTTCCGGTGGATCAGGCCGAGTTCCTCCAGCTTCCCGGAGAGGGCGACGCGCTGCGCCGGCACGTCGAGGCCCAACGTGCCTACTACGACTGGGTCGTCGACGGACGGCCCCGCTCACCCCTCATCGAGGCGGCCTTCGACCGACTGGCGGAGACCTGGCCCGACGATCCGGGCACACCGGTCCTCAACTGGGGCGACGCACGCATCGGAAACGTCGTCTACGACGGGTTCGACCCCGTCGCCGTCCTGGATTGGGAGATGGCGGCCCTGGCCCCGCGCGAGGTCGACCTCGGCTGGACCGTCTACCTGCACCGCTTCTTCCAGGACCTGACGGTCGCCTTCGGCCGGCGAGGCCTGCGGGACTTCCTGCGCCGCGACCGCGTCGAGGCCCGCTACGCCGAACTCACCGGCCACACACCGCGCGACATGGACTTCTACACCCTGTACGCCGCGCTCCGGCACGCGATCGTCATGCTGCGCGTCGCCCACCGGCAGGTGCACTTCGGCGAGGCCGTCGTCCCGGCGGACCCGGACACCCTGATCCTGCACCACGGCAGTCTGCGCGCCATGGTGCAGGGCAGCTACTGGGACTGAGCGGGCTCAGGCGGCCTGACGGCGCATCACCGGCACGCTCATCGGGCGCGAGCCCGGGCCGCCGACGTGCGAGAAGGGCTGCGTCCGCCAGTCGAGCCCCTGAGGGAGCGTCAACAGCAGCGCCGTGTCCTGCTCCTGGGGCTTGGCCGACTCGTCGGCCGAGCGCGCCTCGGAGGCCTGGCGGCCGGTACCGGTGCAGACGGTGAGGCCGAACGGATTCCACGGCGAGGCGCACAGCGCGTGCTCCGGCAGCACCTCCTCGTCGGCCAGCAGGGCGATGGGCTGGGCGCAGTCCGGGCAGATCACCCGGTACATCTCGAAGGTGTCGTACGCGTCGAACTCGTCGTCGAACTCGTCGGGTTCGACGCCCTCCGGCTCGGGCTCGACCACCGGCTGGAGCCGCTTGGGCGCGGTGCGACCAGGGCGCTTAAGACTCTGCATGGATAACTCCCCCTCGGGCTGGGGCCGTGAAGGCGCTGCGGCCTCGACCACAGCAAGCACTTCCCGCCCGGTCTCGGCGGTAATCACGAGAGCATCACGGAGACGCGTCGGGGGGTGTGGCGTTCGTCACATGCCGCTCGCAGATGCCCATGGCGGACTTCCACATCACGAACCGGGCATGACCTGGGGTGCTGAGGTATCCGAGGAGATCAGGCGCACTGTAGGTTCTTGCGCCATGGAGGAGCTCGACCGACAGATCGTTCAGCTGCTCGTCAAGGACGGGCGGATGAGCTACACCGACCTGGGCAAGGCCACGGGCCTGTCCACGTCGGCCGTGCACCAGCGGGTGCGACGGCTGGAACAGCGGGGCGTCATCCGCGGCTATGCCGCGGTCGTAGACCCCGAGGCGGTCGGGCTGCCCATGACCGCGTTCATCTCGGTCAAGCCCTTTGACCCCAGCGCACCGGACGACATCGCCGAGCGGCTGGCCGGAGTGCCCGAGATCGAGGCGTGCCACAGCGTCGCCGGCGACGAGAACTACATCCTCAAGGTGCGCGTGGCCACACCCCACGAGCTGGAGGAGCTGCTGGCCCGGCTGCGGTCCCTGGCCGGGGTCTCCACCCGGACCACGGTGGTGCTGTCGACGCCCTACGAGGCACGGCCCCCGCGCATCTGAGCCGACCCGCGTACGACGGCGGCACCGCGGCACGAGAAACTGTCGGTCATGAGTGAACGCACCGACCGGCCGAAGACCGTCCTGCTGCGCCGAGGCGAGGTGCACAGCCCCGCCGACCCCTTCGCGACCGCGATGGTCGTGGAGGCCGGACAGGTCGCCTGGGTCGGCTCCGAGGGCGCCGCCGACGCCTTCGCGGACGGCGTCGACGAGGTCGTCGACCTGGACGGCGCGCTCGTGACCCCGGCGTTCACCGACGCCCATGTGCACACCACCTCCACCGGCCTCTCCCTCACCGGCCTCGACCTGTCCGGCGCCCCCAACCTGGACGCCGCCCTCGCCCTCGTACGGGACTTCGCCGCAGCTCGGCCCGGCGATCGCGTCCTGCTCGGGCACGGCTGGGACGCCGCCCGCTGGCCCGGCGGCCGTCCGCCGACCGGCGCCGAACTGGACGCGGCCACGGGCGGCCGTCCCCTGTACCTCAGCCGGATCGACGTCCACTCGGCGGTCGTGACCTCGGCCCTGCTCGACATGGCCGGACGGGGCGCGGGGGACGGTCCGCTCACCGCCGACGCCCACCACGCCGTGCGCTCCGCCGCGTTCGCGGCCGTGACCCCGGCCCAGCGGACCGAGGCACAGCGCGCCGCCCTCGCGCAGGCCGCGTCCCTCGGAATCGGGTCGGTGCACGAGTGCGCTGGACCGGAGATCTCCTCCGAGGACGACTTCACGAGCCTGCTGCGGCTCGCGTCCGAGGAGACGGGGCCCCGTGTCATCGGCTACTGGGCCGAACAGGACGTCGAGAAGGCGCGTGAACTCGGTGCGACGGGCGCCGCGGGGGACCTGTTCGTCGACGGCGCCCTCGGCTCGCACACCGCCTGCCTGCACCTGCCGTACACCGACGCCGACCACACCGGCACCGCCTACCTGGACGCGGACGCCGTCGCCGCCCATGTCGTCGCCTGCACCGAGGCCGGCCTCCAGGCTGGCTTCCACGCCATCGGCGACGCCGCCGTGACCGCCGTCGTCGAGGGCGTCCGCGCCGCCGCCGAGAAGGTCGGCCTCGCGCGCGTCCGCGCCGCCCGCCACCGCGTCGAGCACGCCGAGATGCTCACGCCGCTGACCGTCGCGGCCTTCGCCGAACTGGGCCTCACCGCCTCCGTGCAGCCCGCCTTCGACGCGCTGTGGGGCGGCGAGGAGGGCATGTACGCCCAGCGCCTCGGCGTGGAGCGGGCCCGGACCCTCAACCCCTTCGCCGCCCTGCTGCGCGCCGGCGTCCCGCTCGCCTTCGGCTCCGACAGCCCCGTCACGCCCCTCGCCCCCTGGGGCACGGTCCGCGCCGCCGCCTTCCACCGCACGCCGGAGCACCGCGTCTCCGTGCGGGCCGCCTTCACCGCCCACACCCGCGGCGGCTGGCGGGCGACCGGCCGCGACGACGCCGGTGTCCTGGTGCCCGGGGCACCCGCCGACTACGCCGTCTGGCGTACCGACGAACTCGTGGTCCAGGCGCCCGACGACCGCGTCGCCCGCTGGTCCACCGACCCCCGCTCCGGCACTCCCGGCCTGCCCGACCTCAGCCCGGGCCGTGACCTGCCCGTCTGCCTGCGCACGGTGGTGGGCGGCCGCACGGTGTTCGTACGGCCGGGCGAGTGATCTCCCGGGGTGGCGCACCGCCGACCGTGGTCCGCACGCCGCTGGTGCGACCTGCGCCTCCACCCCGCTGACCAGGCATTTGCCTGAAGAGCCGCAGGTCGAACGGCTGTTGACAGGCGGAGGCGGGGGGCCGGTAGGTTCGGCCGAGTCCACCACCGGACGCCCTACCGGGGAACCTCCGGGCACTCGCCCGCGGCGCCGCTGGGTCAGGGACGGTGTGCCGTACCGGGGCACCGCCACTGGGAGCCAGGCTCAGCGCCCGCGCCGCTGCGAGGGACGTTCCGGCCGGTCGGGGAGGTGCGACCCGGGTGGGGCCCGGACGCTCAGTAGACAACGGCTTTCGGTCGACCCGCAGCCAGCGGGCCCCAGGTCGGCCCGAAGGGCGCCGGGCCCCCATCCGCAGCCAAACCGGTAAAAGGGCTGCTCTTACCCCGCTCTTGCGGAATCGACACCACCATACGAACGTCCTTGTCACGTCATCGCAGGCCGCGGCCACTATGGTGGACGTCTGCGTACGGACATGAAGGGGCAGCAGTGAACGACGGCGACGAGACCCTCGCGGCATCGGACCGGGGGAAAAAGTTCGGCCCGCTCGGCACGGCCTTGGTGATCATTCCGACCTACAACGAGGCGGAGAACATCAAGAAGATCGTCGGCCGGGTCCGTGCGGCCGTCCCCGAGGCGCACGTCCTCGTGGCCGACGACAACAGCCCCGACGGCACGGGCAAGCTCGCCGACGAACTGGCCGCCGAGGACGACCACGTCCAGGTCATGCACCGCAAGGGCAAGGAGGGCCTGGGCGCCGCCTACCTCGCGGGCTTCCGCTGGGGCCTGGAGAACGGCTACGGCGTCCTGGTGGAGATGGACGCCGACGGCTCCCACCAGCCCGAGGAGCTGCCCCGGCTGCTGACCGCCCTGAAGAGCGCCGACCTGGTGCTCGGCTCCCGCTGGGTCCCCGGCGGCCGGGTGGTGAACTGGCCCAAGAGCCGGGAGTTCATCTCCCGCGGCGGCAGCCTGTACTCCCGTCTCGCCCTTGACCTGCCGCTCAGGGACATCACCGGCGGCTACCGCGCCTTCCGCCGCGAGACCCTCGAAGGCCTCGGCCTCGACGAGGTCGCCTCCCAGGGCTACTGCTTCCAGGTGGACCTCGCCCGGCGCGCGGTCAAGGCCGGCTACCACGTCGTCGAGGTCCCCATCACCTTCGTCGAGCGCGAACTCGGCGACTCCAAGATGAGCCGCGACATCCTCGTGGAGGCCCTGTTCAGGGTCACCGCGTGGGGCGCCACGGAGCGGGTCGACAAGGTGCTGGGCCGCGGCAAGAAGGCCTGACCCGGCCGCGCGGGGCCGCGGGGGTCCCGCCGATCACCCGTTTATCCCGTCCTGAGCCGCCGCCAGGCACACTGGACGTATGACGACTGGCGCTCCCATCCCCACGTACCCCGCCCGGCCCCGGCGCTCCCGGCTGCGGACGTTGCTGCCGTTGGGCGTGGCGGCCTGGCTGGTGCTGGAGATCTGGCTGCTGTCCATGGTCGCGGGCGCGACCAGCGGGTTCGTGGTCTTCCTGCTGATCGTCGCCGGGTTCGTGCTCGGCGCAGCGGTGATCAAGAAGGCCGGCCGTCGCGCCTTCCGGAACCTCAACGAGGCGCTGCAGCGGGGAGGGACCCCGCAGAGCGGCGAGGGCAACGGCCTGATGATGCTCGGCGGCCTGCTGCTGATGATCCCCGGCCTGATCTCCGACGCGATGGGTCTGCTCCTGCTGATCCCGCCGGTCCAGAAGGCGGTGAGCCGCTTCACCGAACGCACCGTCGACCGCAAGCTGCGCGAGGCCGTCCCGGGCGGCTTCGGCGACGCCTTCCAGCAGGCCCGCATCCACCGCCCCGACGGCAAGGTCGTCCAGGGCGAGGTCGTCCGCGACGACGAGCGGCCCGGTGACGCCCCGCAGGAGCCGCGCCCGCCGCTGACGCGGTGACGGCGGGCCCGACCGGGATCCGGGCACACGACGGCGGGCGCCTACGTGAATCCACGTAGGCGCCCGCCGTCTGTTGCGTGTGTTGGTGTCTGCCCGACCCCGGCAGGGACTAGGCCGACTTGCGGCTGTCCCGCGGATGGATCGCGATGTTCATCGCGCCCGAACGCAGAACCGCCAGACGCTCCTCGAGGACCTCTTCGAGTTCCTCTCGGGTGCGTCGCTCCATCAGCATGTCCCAATGGGTACGCGCGGGCTTGGCCTTCTTCTCTTCCGGGCCGTCGCCGTCAACGAGGAGTGCCTGGGCTCCGCAGACCTTGCACTCCCACTCCGGCGGGATCTCCGCCTCGACCGAGAAGGGCATCTCGAACCGGTGCCCCTTCTCGCATGCGTACTCCACGGCCTGGCGCGGGGCCAGGTCGATGCCGCGGTCCGTCTCGTAGCTGGTCACCACGAGGCGCGTGCCGCGAAGAGCTCGCTCACTCATGAATCGTGCCTCCCGGGCTTGTCGCCCACAGGACAGGTGTCGCTGTCGTCGTCATCCGGTCAACGTCCGGTCGGCGGTAAAGATTCCCGTTCCGGGCAATGCGTCGCCGTCGTAGCCGCCCCTTGTTGTACCCACCAGCGCCCGGTTTGTCACATCTGCTAGCAGATGTCACCCAGCGTTTCGGCATCTTTGACGCGCAGTAACGGTACGCCTGGCAGGCCAAACGCGTACACTACAGCCCTTTCCCCGTGAGCGCTAAATCATCTCGGGAACCGGGTTGCCCGCGTCGTGGATCGCCCGCCGTACCGGAACCCGCGCGAGCAGCGCGAACCCGATGACGAAGAACGCCACCAGCGAGATGATCGCGTCCCGGTAGCTCCCGGTGAGCTGGTAGGTGATGCCGAACAGAAGCGGACCGAGCCAGCTCATACCCCGGTCGCTCATCTCGTACGCGGAGAAGTACTCGGCCTCCTTGCCGGGCGGCACGAGATGGGAGAAGAGGGAGCGGGACAGAGCCTGGCTGCCGCCGAGCACGAGCCCGATACCGGCGGCGAGCACGAAGAACCACACCGGCGCCCCGGCCGGCAGAAAGTACCCGGCCGCCAGCGTCACCGTCCACGCCACCAGCGAACCGAGGACCGTCCGCTTGGCCCCGTACGTCCGCGCCAGCCGCCCCATGCCCAGCGCCCCCGCCACCGCCAGTACCTGGACCATCAACACGGCCGTGATCAGCGTGGACTGGCTCAGCCCCAGCTCCTCGGAGCCGTACACCGAGGCCTGCGAGATCACCGTCTGGATGCCGTCGTTGTAGATGAGGTAGGCGAGCAGGAAGGCCAGGGTGAGGGGTTTGCCCCGCATGTCCCGGACGGTCGACGCCAGCTGCCGCCATCCGTGTACCGCCGGCGCGGCCGACGCCGTACGGCGGTCGTGCAGTCGCTTCAGCGGTACGAGGGTGAAGGCAGCCCACCACAGTCCCGCCGACGCCAGACAGATGCGGACCGCCATCGACTCGGAGACGCCGAAGGAGTCGTGGGCCGTGAACAGCACCAGGTTCACGATCAGCATCGACGAGCCGGCCGCGTACCCGAAGGCCCAGCCGCGCGAGGAGACCCGGTCGCGGTCCTCGGGCGGGGCGATCTGCGGCAGGTAGGAGTTGTAGACGACCATCGAGACGGCCACCGAGGAGTTGGCCACGATCAGCAGCAGGCCGCCCAGCAGGTACCGGTCGCCCGAGAGGAAGAACAGGCCCGTCGTGGCCGTCGCGCCCAGGTAGGCGCAGGCGGCCAGCAGCGGCTTCTTGCGGCCCGTGCGGTCGGCCGCGGCGCCCACCAGGGGCATCACCACGATCGACACGATCACGGACGCCGAGACGCAGTACGCGAAGAACGACCCGGCCCGCACCGGGACGCCCAGCGGGTGCACGAACCCGTCCGCGTCCGCCGCCGACTTCGCGACGGAGGTCAGGTAGGGGCCCAGGAACACCGTGAGCACGCTCGTCGAGTAGACGGAGCAGGCCCAGTCGTAGAAGTACCAGCCGCGCTGCTCGCGCCGCAGGTCGGTGGTGGCCGTCCGCACGGTGTCGGTGGTGCTCACCCGCGCCTCGCTTTTCCGGTGGATGTCCCGCGCGAGGGGGGGGCGGGGTGCGGGTGTCAGGGGTGGGGGACCCAGACGCCGCGGTCCTCCATGACCTTGCGCAACGTGTCGATGTGATCGGTCATGATGCCATCGACTCCCAGGTCCAGGAGACGGTGCATGCGCTCGGCCTCGTTGATGGTCCACACGTGCACCTGCAGTCCGCGCGCGTGGGCGGCGCGTACGAAGCGGTGGTCGACGACCTGGATGCCGGACTGCGCCTCGGGCACCTGGGCGGCGACCGCCGAGCGGCGCAGGGCCGCGGGCACGCCCCAGGAGCGCAGCCGCAGGTTGAGCACGCCCCGGGTGCCGTACGACGTCGCCAGGCGCGGGCCGGCCAGGCGCTGGGCGCGGACCACGCGCGCCTCGGAGAACGAGCCCACGCAGATCCGGTCCCAGGCGTTCGTGCGTTCGACGAGTTCCAGGAAGGGCAGCAGCGAGGACTCCGCCTTGAGATCGACGTTCCAGCGCACCTCGGGGAGGGTCTCCAGCAACTCCTCGAACAGCGGGATCGACTCCTTGCCCGCCACGCGCGCCCGGCTCACCTCCGCCCACGGCAGGTCGGCGATCCGCCCCCCGCCGTCCGAGACCCGGTCCAGCGTCGAGTCGTGGAAGGCGACCAGCCTGCCGTCCGCCGTGGTGTGGACGTCGGTCTCGATGTACCGGTAGCCCGCCGCCACCGCCCGCCGGAACTGCAGCAGGGTGTTCTCCAGGCCGTCCGCGGCACCGCCCCGGTGAGCGAAGGCGATCGGACCGGGATGGTCGAGGTAGGGGTGGCGTATCGCAGGGGTCACCGTCGCAGTATCGCTCCCTGCGGTTGCCCGCCGGCAACGACCGTGCTGCCACCGGATGCCGACGGGACGTCGAACACCCGCAGGAACAACTGGGCGAGCGGGCCGATCGACAGCGCGTACAGCAGCGTGCCGATGCCGACCGTGCCGCCGAGCACGAACCCCGTCGCCACGACCGCCACTTCGATCGCCGTCCGCATCAGCCTGATCGAGCGGCCGGTACGGCGGTGCAGTCCCGTCATCAGGCCGTCGCGCGGACCCGGACCGAAGCGGGCGGAGATGTACAGCCCGGTGGCCACGCCGTTGAGCACGATGCCGGCCACGAGAAGGGGGAGGCGTACGGCCAGGGAGCGGACGTCGGGGAAGAGAGCGAGCGTGCCGTCCATCGCGATGCCGATCAGGAACACGTTGGAGACGGTGCCCAGCCCCGGGCGCTGGCGGAGCGGTATCCACAGCAGCAGGACCGCCGCGCCCACGATGATCGACACGACGCCGATGGTGAGGCCGGTCAGCCGGGCGAGCCCCTGGTGCAGCACGCCCCACGGTTCGAGTCCCAGGCCCGATCGGACGAGGAGCGCGGAGCTCGTGCCGTACAGCGTGAGCCCGACGTAGAGCTGGATCAACCGTCGCCCGAAACGGTCCCTGGTGGCCAAGGGATACCCCCTGTGGTCGTGGTGGCCTGGTGCATGCCACCCTGGAGGGTGAGTGGAAACCTCATCCATGGCCAATCCGGGGAAGGTGGACTGATTTCCATGGGACAGTGGACCTCGGCGATGGGTGCCGCGCAGCTCGCTCGGCTTCTGAGGTCCCAGCAGGACCGCCCGGCCGGCCCGGGCACGCGCCGTCCACCCGCCTACCGGGCGCTCGCCGACGGCATCCGCCTGCTGGTCCTGGAGGGGCGTGTCCCGGTCGCCGCCCGGCTGCCCGCCGAGCGCGAGCTGGCCCTCGCCCTGTCCGTCAGCCGCACCACGGTCGCGGCCGCCTACGAGGCGCTGCGCACCGAGGGTTTCCTGGAGTCCCGGCGCGGAGCCGGCAGCTGGACGGCCGTACCGGCCGGGAACCCGCTCCCCGCCCGCGGTCTCGAGCCGCTTCCGCCCGAGGCCCTGGGATCCATGATCGACCTCGGCTGCGCGGCGCTGCCCGCCCCCGAACCGTGGCTCACCCGGGCCGTCCAGGGAGCCCTGGAGGAACTGCCCCCGTACGCTCACACGCACGGCGACTACCCGGCCGGGCTTCCCGCGCTGCGCTCGATGATCGCCGAGCGCTACACGGCGCGCGGGATCCCGACCATGCCCGAGCAGGTCATGGTGACCACCGGTGCCATGGGTGCGATCGACGCCATCTGCCACCTATTCGCCGGGCGCGGCGAGCGCATCGCCGTCGAGTCGCCGTCGTACGCCAACATCCTGCAGCTGATGCGGGAGGCGGGCGCGCGCCTGGTGCCGGTCGCGATGGCCGAGGGGCTGACCGGCTGGGACCTGGACCGCTGGCGCCAGGTCCTGCGGGACGCCGCCCCGCGGATCGCCTACATCGTCGCCGACTTCCACAACCCGACCGGCGCGCTCGCCGGCGAGGACCAGCGGCGGCAACTCGTGGAGGCGGCCCGGTCGGCGGGGACGGTGCTCATTGCGGACGAGACGATGAGCGAGCTGTGGCTGGACGACGGCCTCGACGAGGACACGATGCCGCGGCCCGTCTGCGCCTTCGATCCCGCCGGGTCCAGCGTCATCACCGTCGGATCGGCCAGCAAGGCGTTCTGGGCGGGGATGCGCATCGGCTGGGTGCGGGCGGCGCCGGACGTGATCCGCAGCCTGGTCGCCGCGCGCGCCTACGCCGACCTGGGCACGCCGGTACTGGAACAGCTCGCCGTGAACTGGCTCTTCAACACGGGCGGCTGGGAGCAGGCCGTGGAGGTGCGGCGCGGGCAGGCCCGGGAGAACCGGGACGCGCTGGTCGCCGCGGTACGGCGGGAGCTGCCGGACTGGGAGTTCGAGGTGCCCCGGGGTGGACTGACCCTGTGGGTGCGCACGGGCGGCCTGTCCGGCTCGCGGCTCGCGGAGGCGGGGGAGCGGGTCGGGGTACGGGTGCCCTCGGGACCCCGGTTCGGGGTCGACGGCGCCTTCGAGGGGTATGTGCGGCTGCCGTTCACCGTGGGGGGCGCGGTGGCCGACGAGGCGGCCGTGCGGCTCGCGGCGGCGGCGAAGCTGGTGGAGTCGGGGGCATCGGGCGGCGGGGAGACGCCGCGTACGTTCGTGGCGTGAGGCGCGCCTCCCCACAGCACCCGATGCCCACGCGGGCTCACGAGCTCTCGGCCACCACGGCTTCCACAGCCTCCACGGCCTCGACGGCCTCCACGGGCAACGGCTCCGCCCCGACCTGCCCGGTCTCGACGGTCTCCCCGTCGGCCGGCGTCGTCCGCGGGGGCAGCAGCGCGAGCACCGCCTGCCGGTCCGTGTCGCTCGTCGCGTCGTCGTAGGGGTCCGGTGTCGACGGCACCTGCAGACGGTGCACGGGTCCGGCGCCCAGGCGCGCGTACCCCCGGCCGGGCGGCACCTGCGCCACCGGTGTCGTGTTCGGCGGCGCTCCCAGTACCGCCCGCAGCTGCTCGGCGGTGGCGGGTCCGAGCACGACACGCGCGCGCGTGTGCTGCCGTACCGCGTCGCTCAGCGCGTCAGCGCTGTCGAACTGGTCGGCCACGACCACCGTGACGTTGGCCGCGCGGCCGTGCCGGAGGGGGACCTGGAGCAGGGCCTGCGGGTCCTTGCGGCCGTCGGCCGCGGCGAGGTGGGAGAAGGCGGTGGGGCGGTCCAGCAGGAGCCACAGGGGGCGCTTGGTGTCCTCCGGCGGCGGGTGGCCGGCCTGACGGGCGCGGTTGGCGGCGATGAGCCGGCGTTCCGTCTCGGTGGCCGCCCACTCCAGGCTGGCGGTCGCCCCGGAGAGACCGCACTCGACGGCGAGGACGCCGTCCCGGCCGGTCAGGCACGCGTACTCGCCGGTGCCGCCGCCCTCGACGATCACGACGTCGCCGTACTGCAGGGCCTGCAGGGCGATGGAGCGCAGCAGGGTCGAGGTGCCGCTGCCCGGCTGGCCCATGACCAGCAGGTGCGGCTCGGTGGAGCGGATGCCGGTGCGCCAGACGACCGGCGGGACGTCGCGCTGTTCCTCGCCGTAGCCGAGCGGGAGCGTGCGCTGGACCTGGGTGGGGTCGGTGAAGCCGAGGACCGTCTCGCCCGGTGCCGTCACGAAACGCTGGGCGGCGATGTCGGTGGGCAGCGGGGACAGGACCGTGACGGTCAGCTGGTTGCCCTCCTCGTCCCAGGCGAAGTGGTACTCGCGGCCGCGGCCCGACTTGGCGTGCAGCAGCTGCTCGATCCGCGCGCGGGCCTCGGCCTCGCCGTCCGGGAAGTAGGCGGGGTAGCGGATCACCAGCTCGGTGGTGCGGCCGGTCTGGTCGAACTCGTACGCCGGGAACGCCTTCTCCCACTCGCCGCCGTGGGCGTAGAGGGGGTCGGGGTCCTCCGGGGTCGAGAAGTACGGAACCAGAGCCTCGTACAGGGACTTGAGGCGCTGAGTCTGCGAGTCGTCGGGGCCGTCGGGCTCCGGCGGCTTGCGGTCGCGGCCCTGCCAGGCCGCCGCCGACATCACGACGACGGCGGCGAGCAGCGGCCCGTACGGCACGAGCGCCACGACCAGGACCACCGACGCCGCGAGGAACAGCAGCGGACCGCGCTTGTCCTTCGGTGTCTCGGCCCATCTGCGCCGGCCGGCCGCCGCCAGCCGGCGCAGACCGCGCGTGATCGTGATCAGCGGATGAAGTACGTCGGTGGCGCTGTCGGCCGCCGTCCGGGCCAGCTCCCGGCTCCGGGCGATCTGCGCGCTGCCTGTGCTCAGGATGCGGGGGAGGGGGCGCCGAGCCACTGCTGTCTCCTCGGGGTGCGTACGGGACGGAGGAACGGCGTCAGAACTTGATGCCGCCGAGGAGGCTGGCCAGGCTCTCGCCGCCCGCCTTGATGCTCGGGGCGATCGCCGTACTGGCCAGGTAGAAGCCGAAGAGAGCCGAGACCAGCGCGTGCGAGGCCTTGAGGCCGTCCTTGCGGAAGAAGAGGAAGACGATGATGCCGAGCAGGACCACGCCTGAGATGGACAAGATCATTTGAGTTCTCCTGGTTCACGGGGACAGTCACCATGAGTACTTCCAGGATCACAGGATGTATCCATACGATAAAAGGTGCAACTGGGTGAATTTCGATGGATTTCCCTCGGATGGCTGAGCCCTGCTGCCCCCGTTGAGCAGGCCGTTTGCGTCCGACCGGGTCTGTGGTGATCTTTACCTCCGGCAGATCGGGTCATGTGCGGCGCGAGCCAGTACCCTTGCGATTCACCTGATCGGTTGTATGAGAGGCGGTCCGGCCGATGACTGAAGCCCCCGACCCCGAGGTCGTGGAGCTGGCGACCAAGATCTTCGATCTGGCCCGTCAGGGTCCGACCGAGGCACTCGTGGCGTACGTCGACGCGGGCGTTCCGGCCAACCTCACCAACGACCGGGGCGACTCGTTGCTCATGCTCGCCGCCTATCACGGGCATGCGGACGCGGTGCGCGAACTGCTCGCCAGGGGCGCCGCCGCCGACGAGATCAACGACCGGGGGCAGACCCCGCTCGCCGGGGCCGTCTTCAAGGGTGAGACGGATGTCATCAAGGTGCTCCTGGAGGGTGGCGCCGACCCCTCCGTGGGCACGCCGTCGGCCGTGGACACCGCTCGGATGTTCGGTCGGACAGAACTGCTCGAATTGTTCGGCGCACACTGATCCGTATGTTTTGACCAGCGAAAACACAGAAAACGGGGGAGGCGGTACAGGGCCGCCGAAATTTCGGTCGCGGCAGGTCGAACTGCCGAGTCATCATGACGTCATGCTTCACGGACGCGATGGCTGGGCAGGTGATGCCGCACCGCGCGGGCCGTGATGCGGTCCGCATGGGCCACCGACGAGAGGCAGAGGAAAATGGTCTACAGCAAGCAGGAAACGGCGGGCGCCCCGACGTGTTGTCACGCGGCCAGGTGAAGCAGGACCCCCGGTTGCGTCGACGCTTGATGTGAGGCTGTTTCCCATGTTCGAACCGGTCATAGCGCCCAGCGGTACGCTGCTCGGCCTGCTTCAGCGGGGCCGCGGCGACGGAACACTGCACGCGCTCACCGCCCCGCGCGCCGAAGCGCTCGCGGCGCTCAACCACTGTGTACTGCGCGACCCACGCCACGACTGGCAGCTGGAGAACCGCTCCCTCTACTACGCCCGTCTCTACCTCGACCTGCACGGCGAGCTGGACGAGATCGAAGCCCACCTCTTCGACGTCGAGGACGCCTTCGACACCGAGGAGTCACGCACGGGCCTGGCCCTCGCGGTCCTCGGCCATCTCGCCTCCTACGGCCGGCGGGACGCGCTCCAGCTGCTGCGCAGATACGCCGCCTCCGGCTCCAACTGGGCCTGGGCCCTGGACGAGCTGGCCCTGCGGGACGACGACGCCGGCCTGCGGTCCCTGGCCGCGCCCGTCCTCGCCCGCTTCGCCACGGACGCCGAGGGCGAGGCCGAGCTGGCCGCCGCCGTGCGGGACGCCTTCGAGCCCCGGCCCTGGCGGCTGTGGGCCGAGGATCCCCGCGAATCGATCGCCACGCGTGTGCGTGCCGCCCACGAGGCCGGCTGCTTCGACCGTTGGCAACGGCAGATGCGACCGACCGGGCCCCGCCCGGGGTGGAGCGTGCAGGCTGTCTTCGAGTGGGCCCAGCAGGGCTTCGAGCGGGGCGCGGCCCTGCACGTGCCCGCCGCCCGCTGTCTGGTCGCCGTCGCCGGTCCCGAGGACCGGGCGGAGATCGTCCGGGCCGCCGAGGACGGCTTCGACGGAGCGCGCTGCACCGCCCTGCGCTACCTCGCCGACGGCAACGATCCCGACGCCCTCGATCTGATCGAGGGCGCTGTGGCCACGGGCTCACCGGTCGTCGTGGAGGCCGCCGTGGACGCCTTCGAACGGATGCGGAGCATCGCCGCCGTCGACCGGGCACGCGGCTGGGCCCGCCGCCCCGACCCGCTCGGCGCCGCCGCCGGCCGTATGCTTGCCTGCCGCGGCGGAGTCGAGGACAAGGACCTGGTCCTCGGCGCACTACGGGAAGCGGTGCGCGGTGAGGGCCCCGACGCCCCCACGCTGTGGACGCTCGTGGACGGCACCGGCCGGCTCGGCATCGCCTGCGCCGCCCCCGTCCTGCGCCACATCTATCGCGAGACCGCCTCCTCCCACCTGCGCGGCAGGGCCGCCCGGGCCCTCGCCGCCACCGATCCCTCCTTCCCCGCGGGCTTCGCCGTCGAATGCCTCTGGGACTGTGAGGAGTCCACCCGGGAGATCGCCGCCCGGCACGCCGAGACCGGCGACGCCCGGGTCGTCGAACAGCTCCGCCGCCTCGCCGCCGATCCGGCCGAGGAGGCCGAGGTCCAGACGGCGGTACGCAGCCGGATCGCGCCCGAGGGACCCGCCGTGTGAGGCGCGCGGATGGAAGTGCGCCGACGGCGGAAACCGAGCGGTCCCGGTTCTGTGGAGGCCCGCGTCGGACCGTGACACCGGAGGGTGGCACTGCCGCCGGGTGAACGAGGGATGGCCCGCGGGTCAGGCGGTCATGGACGCGGTCGACCTGCTCGGGTGCGCGAGGGAACGCTCACGGGACGTTCATCGTTCGCAAAGATCCACGTTGACGCGGCCACGTCCGGCACGGCGAGAACACCGGTATGCGTGTCGTCATCGTGACCGAATCCTTTCCCCCCGATGTGAACGGCGTGGCCCACTGCGCGCTCCAGACCGCCCGGCACCTCGTAGATCGCGGTCACCATCCGCTCGTCGTCGCCCCGGCCGGCACCGCTCTGCTCGGCCGGGCCGGGACCGGGCCCGACGTCCAGGCGCCGTGCCTCGTCGTCCGTGTCCCCTCCCTCCCGCTCCCGCGCTATCCCCAGGTCCGTGTCGCCCTGCCCAGCCGGCGCCTCGCCGCGGCCGTCGTCGAACACCGGGCCGACATCGTGCACCTGGCCAGCCCCTTCGTCCTCGGCGTCCGCGGCATGGCCGCCGCCCGGCTCGGCATTCCCGCCGTGGCCGTCTACCAGACCGACCTGGCCGGATACGCCCGCACCTACATGGGCGCAGGCGAGGCCGCGGCCTGGCGGCGCATCCGCTCCGTCCACGCCGCCGCCGACCTCACCCTCGCTCCCTCCAGCGCCTCCCTGCGCGACCTGGAGGCCCACGACGTCCCCCGGGTGAAGCTGTGGCCGCGCGGCGTCGACACCGCCCGGTTCCGTCCCGACCTGCGCGATCCGGCCCTGCGCCGCGAACTCGCCCCGAACGGCGAGCTGCTCGTCGGCTACGTCGGCCGGCTCGCCCCCGAGAAGCACGTCGAGCTCCTGTCCGGAGTGTGCGGACTCCAAGGCGTGCGGGTCGTGGTCGTCGGTGACGGCCCGAGCGCGCCGAGCCTGACCGAGGCGCTGCCGGGCGCCGTCTTCCTCGGCCGCCGCACCGGCGACGAACTCGCCCGGATCTACGCCTCCCTGGACGTCTTCGCGCACACCGGCCCGTTCGAGACCTTCTGCCAGACCGTGCAGGAGGCCATGGCCAGCGGCGTCCCGGTCGTCGCGCCCGCCGTCGGCGGACCACTCGACCTGGTCGCCCACGAACGCACCGGGCTGCTGGTGCCGCCGCACGACGCGGATGCCGTCCGCGAGGCGGTGCGGTCCCTGATCGCCGATCCCGAGCGGCGGTTCGTGTTCGGGGCCACCGCCCGCGCCACGGTCGGGGGACGCACCTGGGCGGCCGTGGGCGACCAATTGATCGGGCACTACGCGGACGTGCTCGCCGCCCGGAAGAAGACGGTGGTGGCGGCATGACCTCACTGCGCATCGTCCGGCTCGCCAACTTCGTCGCGCCCGCTTCCGGCGGACTGCGCACCGCCCTGCGCGAACTCGGCAAGGGCTACCGGGCGGCCGGACACGAGCCCGTGCTCATCGTCCCCGGCGCACGCGCCGACGACCGCGACACCGAACAGGGCCGCGTCATCACGCTGCCCGGGCCGCTGCTCCCCGGTACGGGCGGCTATCGCGTGCTGACCGACAAGCGGCGGGTCGCCGCCCTGCTGGAGGACCTGGCGCCGGACCGGCTGGAGGTCTCCGACCGGACGACACTCAGGTGGACCGGCAAGTGGGCCCGGCGGCACCGGGTGCCCGCCGTGATGGTCTCCCACGAGACCGCCGACGGCGTGCTGCGCACCTGGGGCCTGTCCGAGAACGCCGCCCGGCGCGCCGCGGACGCCCTCAACACCCGTACCGCGCACACCTATGCGCGCGTGGTGTGCACGACCGAGTTCGCCGAGCGGGAGTTCGTACGGATCGGCGCACGCAACGTCGTACGGGCACCGCTGGGCGTCGACCTGGTGGAACGCCGTCCCGCGCTGCGCGACGCCGGGCTGCGCGCACAGTACGCGCGCGTGACCGAGACGCTGCTGGTGACCTGCACACGCCTGTCCGTGGAGAAACGGCCAGGCACGGCTCTGGACGCCCTGGAAGCGCTGATCCGCCGCGGGCGTCCGGCGGTGCTGGTCGTCGCCGGTGACGGGCCGCTGCGGTCTCGGCTCGAACTGCGGGCGCGCGAGCGCCGGTTGCCGGTGACCTTCCTCGGGCACGTCTCGGACCGGGCGAGGCTCGGCGCACTGCAGGCCTCGGCCGACGTCTGCCTGGCTCCCGGGCCCGCCGAGACGTTCGGCCTGGCCGCGCTGGAGGCGATGGCCTGCGCGACCCCGGTCGTGGTGAGCGCGTCGTCGGCGCTGCCGGAGGTCATCGGCTCCGCGGGGGCCGTCGCGGCGGACCACGGGGAGGCCTTCGCGGAGGCAGTGGACACGCTGCTCGAACTCCCCGAAGGGGAACGGCGCGAGGCGGCACGCGCGCGTGCGGAGTGCTTCGGGTGGAACACCGCGGTGGACGCGTTCCTCGCCGTGCACGACGCGACGGTACCGACGCGTCGTTTCACCCGCGGGGGCGTGGCATGAGAGCCCCGCGTTTCGTCGCCCTCGGGGACTCCCTGACCGAGGGCGTGGGCGACCCGGCCGGGAACGGGTGGCGCGGCTGGGCCGCGCTGCTCGCCGGCGCACTCGCCGAGGCGGACGTCGAGTTGACCAACCTCGCCGTCAGCGGGGCGCAGACCGGGAGGCCCTGGAGGTCCGGACGCCGGTCGGTCTCGCCGGTTGCGTGAAGCGCTCGGCAGTGGGTCTCCGCGGGTGCGTGGGGGCTGGTCGCGCGGTTCCCCGCGCCCCTTTTACGGCGTCAGTGCCGCCGTGTGCCTACGAAGCGGACCGGGGTGCCCGGTGACGCCTGGGCGGCGGCCGGGAGGTCCTCGGCCTGGACGACACCGATCACCGGGTAGCCCCCGGTGGTCGGGTGGTCGGACAGGAAGACCACCGGCCTGCCGTCCGGAGGGACTTGGACCGCGCCCAGCACCATGCCCTCGCTGGGGAGTTCGCCATGACGGGCTCGCTCCAGGGTGGGGCCCTCCGTGCGCAGGCCGATACGGTTGCTCGCCGGGGAGACCCGGTACGCCAGGGACGTGAAGGCGCGCAGTGCCGCCGGGGTGAACCAGTCGTCGCGCGGACCGAGCGTCACCCTCAGGACGAGCTCGACCGGCGGCGCCGGCTGCGGCGCGGCGTCCACACGCGCGTGAAGGGCCTCAGGCGTGCCCAGGGGCAGCACGGTGCCGTCCGCGAGCGGCGGCGGCCCCAGACCGGACAGCAGGTCCGTGGAACGGCTTCCCAGCACCGGGTCGACGGCGACGCCCCCGGAGACGGCGACGTAGCTGCGTACACCCGACACGACGGTGCCGACGTTGAGGAGGGCGCCGGCGGGGACGCGTACGGGCGCGCCCCAGGCCACCGGGCGGCCCTCCACCGTCACCGGGCAGGGCGCGCCCCCGACGGCCACCGTGACCGCCGAACGCGGCCGCAGTGAGCAGCCGTTGACCGTGGTCTCCAGGACTGCGGCGCCGGGCGGATTGCCGACGAGACGGTTGACGAGCGCCGCCGCCGGGCCGTCGAGTGCCCCGGAGCGCGGCACCCCGAGGTGGGCGTGGCCCGGGCGGCCCTGGTCCTGGACGGTGGTCAGCGCCCCGGCGCGTACGACGACGAGCGCACGGTCCGTCATGAGCGCCCCACCGGGACGAACCGCACGCGCGTGCCGGGCGACAGCAGCGCGGCCGGCACGCGCGCGTGGTCCCACAGGACCGTGTCCGTGCTGCCGATCAGCTGCCAGCCACCGGGCGACGAGCGCGGGTACACGCCCGTGTAGGGGCCCGCCAGGGCCACGGCGCCCGCCGGGACGGCCGTGCGCGGGGTGGCCCGGCGCGGGACGTCGTAGTGCCGTGGCAGGCCGGTGAGGTAGCCGAATCCGGGGGCGAACCCGCAGAAGGCGACGCTGAACTCGGTGTCGGCGTGGATGCGGGCCACCTCGCGGGTGTCGACGTGCCAGTGCGCGGCCACGTCCGCCAGGTCGGGACCGTCGTAGCGCACCGGGATCTCGACCGCCTCACGCGCGCGTGGGGGAGCGGGGGGAACCTCGGCGGCCGTCAGTTCGGCGGTGAGGCGGACCGGATCGTCCACGCCGTCCAGGAGGACCGTGCGGGCGGCGGGGACGATCTCGCGGGCCGACAGCGATCCCTCGGCGCGGCGGCGCAGCAACTCGGCGTGCAGCGCCTGCGCCTCCTCCCCGCAGGCCACCTCGACCAGGACGGCGCGCTCGCCGACGGGCAGCACCCTCATGCGAAGGCCTCCACGCGGACGCCGGATGCCTGCAGCCGCTCCCGCACCAGCCGGGCCAGTTCGACCGCGCCCGGTGTGTCGCCGTGCAGGCACAGGGAGCGCGCGCGTACCTCGACGCGCGCCCCGGAGTGCGCGTCGACCACGCCGTCTCGGGCCAGGCCGACCGAGCGCTCCACCACCGCCTCGGGGTCGGTCACCACGGCGCCTTCATGGGCGCGCGGCACCAGCGTGCCCTCCTCGGTGTACGCGCGGTCGGCGAACGCCTCGGTGACGGCCGGGAGTCCGGCCTTCTCGGCGTACTCCAGCAGCCGCGAGCCGGGCAGGCCCAGCACGGGCAGCGTGGCGTCGGCGAGCCGGACGCCGTCGACGACCGCGCCGGCCTGCTCTTCGTCGCGCACCACGCGGTTGTAGAGCGCGCCGTGCGGTTTGACGTACGACACGCGCGTGCCCGCCGCGCGGGCGAAGACCTCCAGGGCGCCGATCTGGTAGGCCACTTCGGCCGCCAGTTCGGCGGGCGGGACGTCCATCGCCCGCCGCCCGAAGCCGGCCAGGTCCCGGTAGGACACCTGGGCGCCGATCCGGACGCCGCGCTCGGCCGCGAGCTCGCACACGCGCCGCATGGTGGCCGCGTCGCCGGCGTGGAAGCCGCAGGCCACGTTGGCGCTGGTGACGACGGACAGCAGCCGCTCGTCGTCGGTGAGCCGCCAGCGGCCGAATCCCTCGCCGAGGTCGGCGTTCAGATCGATCGAGGTCATGGTCCTTCGTGTCTCGTCTCAGGCCACGCGGTACTGCTCGTCGCGGGCGTCCGTCAGGAACATCTGTCCCGGTGCGTGCGTGATGGCGAACGGTGGGCGGGAGGCCATCACCGCGGCCTGCGGGGTCACACCGCAGGCCCAGAACACCGGGATGTCGTCCGGCGCCGCGTCCACCGCGTCGCCGAAGTCGGGCCGGCCGAGGTCGCCGATGCCGAGCCCCGAGGGATCGCCGCAGTGCACGGGACTGCCGTGCACCGCCGGGAGCAGACTGCTCTCCCGGATCGCCGCGGACAGGTGCTGCGGCGGCACCGGCCGCATGGACACCACCATGGGGCCGTGCAGCCGCCCCGCCGGGCGGCACTGACGGTCGGTCACGTACATCGGCACGTTGCGGCCCTGCTCGACGTGCCGGATCGGCACGCCCGCCTCGGCCAGCGCCCACTCGAAGGTGAAACTGCAGCCGATCAGGAACGACACCAGATCCTCGCGCCAGTGGGCGCGCACGTCCGTGGGCTCTTCGACCAACTCGCCGTCCCGCCAGACCCGGTAGCGCGGCAGATCGGTGCGCAGGTCCGCGCCGTCGGCGAGGACGGTGGTCCAGGAACCGGCGTCCGTCACGTCGAGCACCGGGCACGGCTTGGGGTTGCGCTGGCAGAACAGCAGCATGTCGTACGCCCAGTCGGCGGGCACCGAGATCAGGTTGACCTGGGTGTGGCCCGCCGCGACCCCGGCGGTCGGGCCGGAGAGGCCGTCGCGGAAGCGGGCGCGGGCGGTTTTCGGGCTCCACGCGTGCGCGTGCTCGTCGACCAGGGTCAGGGGGCGGTCGGCGACCGCGTCCTCGGTGCGGTTCACGCCAGTTCCTTCCCGCGCGTCTCCGGCAGCCCGAGGAGGGCCAGTGCCGCGATGCCGTAGCCGATCGCACCGAACACCAGGGCGCCGCCCACGCCCCAGCTGTCGGCAAGGAAGCCGACCGCCGTGGGGAAGACCGCGCCGACGGCACGCCCGGTGTTGTACGTGAAGCCCTGGCCGGTGCCCCGCACGGCCGTCGGGTACAGCTCGCTCAGATAGGAACCGAAGCCGCTGAAGATGGCCGACATGCAGAATCCGAGCGGGAAACCCAGCACCAGGAGCAGGGTGTTGGCGCCCTGCGGGATGTTGGCGTACGCCAGGATGCAGACCGCGGACAGCAGGGCGAACAGCCAGATGTTGCGCCGGCGGCCGAGCCGGTCGGTGAGGTAGCCGCCGGTCAGATAGCCGAGGAAGGCGCCGGAGATCAGGAAGGTCAGATAGCCGCCGGTGCCGACCACCGACAGGTCGCGGTCGGTCTTCAGGTACGTCGGCACCCAGGTGGCGAGCGTGTAGTAGCCGCCCTGGACGCCGGTGGACAGCAGACCGGCGAAGACGGTGGTGCGCAGCAGACCCGGCTTGAAGATCGCGGTGAACGAGCCCTTTTCGGTGGCCTTCTCGCGTACGGCGACCGCCTCCGGGGCGTCGTGCACCCGGCGCCGCATCCAGATCACCAGCAGCGCGGGCAGGGCGCCCGTCCAGAACATGATCCGCCAGGCCAGGTCGTCACCCGCGTACGAGAACACGACCGTGTACATGATCACGGCCAGCGCCCAGCCCACGGCCCAGGAGCTCTGGATCGCGCCCAGGGTGCGTCCGCGGTGCCTGGCGCTCGCGTACTCGGCGACGAGGATCGCGCCGACCGCCCACTCGCCGCCGAAGCCGAGGCCCTGGAGCGCCCGGAAGACCAGCAGTGTCTCGTAGTTGGGCGCGAAGCCGCAGGCCACGGTGAAGACCGCGTACGTGATGACCGTGATCATCAGCGCCTTGACCCGGCCCACCCGGTCCGCCACCACCCCCGCGAGGGCGCCGCCGACCGCGGAGACCACGAGCGTGACGGTGGTGAAGAGGCCGGTCTGGCCGCTGTTGAGGCCGAAGTACGCGGACAGGGCGACCATGCTCAGCGGCAGGGTGAAGTAGTCGTACGAATCCAGGGCATAGCCGCCGAAAGCGCCGGCGAAGGCGCGCCGGCCGCGCGGACCGAGGGCGCGCAGCCAGCCCAACGCGCCGTCGTGGTCGGGGTGTTCGCCGACCTGCGCGTCGGTGGTCAGGGCCTGCGGTGGAGGGGTCGTGCTCATGGGCACCTCGCAGAGGGAGGACGGAGGGTGCTTCAGGAGTGAGCCGTGCCGTGCGGGAGAGCGTGCCGTGCGGAGCTGAGTCGTGCGCAAGCGGTGGGCGCCGCAGGAGAACGGAGCGGTGCCGCGAGGAGAACCGTAGAGGATTGTTCAACGATCCCTCAATACCCATGTTGGTTCGTTCTTCTGATCTGCGATTGAATTCCGGCATGGCAGAGCAGCTGACGTCACTCGCCGAGGACCGCGCCCTCCTGGGACGCACCAGCACCGCCGAACGGGTTTCGGACATCCTCAGAAGCCGCATCGCCGAGGGCTTCTTCCCGCCCGGCACGCGCCTGTCGGAGGACAGCATCGGCGGCGCGCTCGGGGTCTCCCGCAACACCCTGCGCGAGGCGTTCCGGCTGCTCACGCACGAACGCCTGCTCGTCCACGAGCTCAACCGCGGTGTCTTCGTCCGGGTCCTGGCGGTCGAGGACGTCGAGGACATCTACCGCACCCGCGGCCTCGTCGAGTGCGCCGTCGTCCGCGGGCTCGGCGAGCCGCCGTACGGGCTCGACGGGCTGTCGGCGGCCGTCGAGGAGGGGCTGCGGGCGGCGCGCGAGGGTGACTGGAAAGCGCTGGGCACCGCCAACATCCACTTCCACCGGGAACTGGTGGCCCTCGCGGGCAGCGCCCGCACCGACGAGCTGATGCGCAGCGTCTTCGCCGAACTGCGGCTCGCCTTCCACGTCGTCGACGACCCGAAGCGGCTCCACGAGCCCTATCTCGCCCGCAACCGCCAGATCCTCCAGGCGTTGGAGGCCGGGGACCGGGCGGAGGCCGAGAAGCTGCTCGCGACGTATCTGCGGGACTCCCTGGAGCGAGTCGTCGAGGTCTACCGCAGGCGGGTCGGCGAGGAGGCCCATGGAGCCGGGCCAGGCGCGAGCTCCTCGCACTGACGGGCGAAGTGTGACGCCAGGGCCCCCTTGAGTCGTTTGGGCCGTTGTCAGACCGAGGACCTAGTCTGTGCACCGTGACTTCGCCTGCACCGACGGACCGTGTTCCGCCCCAGCTCAGCGCGGGGCCGCGCCCCGCACCGGGCCCGGCCGCCGACGAGGGACTGGCGCGGCGGCTGCGCGCGCTCGCCTGCACCGCGCCGCTGCACGACCTCGACGCCCGCAAGGCCAACCTCGCCGGTGAGTACTCGGTCTACGGCATGGCGGAGGTGGCCCTCGCGGCCATCGACCTGGTCACCCTGAACATGGACTTCGACACGGGCGCCGACCACGACCAGATAGTCGCCCGCCTCATCCCCCGCATCGCCGCCCAGGCCCCGCAGCGGCCCGTCGCAGAGCACGAGCGCGTGGCCCGCTGGGTGCTGGAGAACCTGATCAACGTCGGAAGCGTCGACCGCGGCTTCCGGGCCGTCTACGGCACCTTCACGACCGACGGCAGCTACGTCCGGCGCGACTACGACTTCAAGCTGATCGAGGAGGTGCCCGGCCCCGGCGGCACGGTGTACCTCCGTACGACCGACGAAGCGGTCAACGTCCTGGTCGGCGCCCTCGACACGGACGTCACCAGCGCCCAGATCGCCGCCGAGGTCAAGCTGGAGGTGCTCATCAACCGGGGCCGCCTCGCCGACGCGCAGCTCGCCGCCGAACAGGCCCGCTACCGCACCGTCCAGTACTCGGAGACCCTGCGCCGCGCCCTGGACGCGACCCGGCGCAACGTACGGGCGGTGGACTGGCTCAACTCCGTGCCCGACATGATCGCCGAGGCGCTGGACCACGTGGCCGACCGGTACCGCCACGAGAACGCCATCCTCACCAACATCCGCAAGGCGCGCGACGAGACGGAGGACACCGAGCACAAGCGGCGGGCGGCCGAACTCGTCGACATCGTCAAGGACTGCATCCGCCGGCACACACAGCTGCAGTCCCGGCTGCTTGAGGCGGGGCCGCTGTTCCGCGCGGAGCAGGACCGGCAGGCGTTCGCCACCCCCATGACCTCGTCGGGGATAGACCTGTACGGACATCTGGTCGCTCCCGTGCTGCCCCTGCCGGTGGAGCACGCCGTCCGTGTCACGGACGCCTTCTTCGCGCGCGGGACCGGCCTGCGCACGCCGGTGTCGGTCCGGGTGGGCGACCTGGTCGACATCCTGCTCACGCCCCCGGTGGAGCGGGAGCACCTCGGCGCCGAGATGCCGGAACCCGATCTCATCGCGACACCGGACGACAGCCGGTTCAGCGAGGAGCAGCTGGCCGCGGCGACCGAACTGCTCGACCTGCCGGCCGACGCGCCGCGCCGGCTCTCCGGACTGCTCGCGGAGGCCCGCCGAAGGGATCCGGAACTGCCGTACCTCGTGGCGCTGCTCGCGGTGCACGCGGCCAGTCCGCCCGTCGGCACGGCCTACCGCCAGGGCGAGGAGAAACTGCTGTTCGCCGTGGACGACGGGACGGAGCTGGACGACCCCGAGTTCGGCGGCGCCGACCTGATCGTCGGGACCGCCCTGCTGGACGCGGCGGGGATGGCCGCGGACCGGACGGAAGCGGCATGACCGAGCAACGACGCGACAACAAGGAGCCCGAGCAGTGACCGAGCACGTCGATCGGAGTGACACGGAGGTCCCGGCGCCCTCGGCGCCCGCCGCCGTCACGCCTGCCGACGCCGCCGACGCGGCGCGGCTCGTCGCCTTCGGGCTGCAGCCCAAACTGCAGCCCGCGCGGGACCAGGAGTACGCGGAACTGCTGCGGCGCTACCGGGAGGACCCGCCCTTCGCGCGCCTCGCGGACGCCGTGGCCGCCGGGCTCGGACTGATCGTGCTGGAGGTGTCCCCGCGCGCTGGGATGGCGGTCACCGCGGCCGAGGACTCCGTCTTCGCCGTCCGCATGGGCGACTACGCGCGTCGCACGTCCGCCGACGGCGGTGACCGCTTCCTGCACGGACTGGCCCACCTCGCCGTCGCCGCCATGGCCTTCCCACGCCCCGAGGACCTCGCCGACGACGGCTACATCGGGCGCGTGAGCGTCAACGGCGTCGACGCGTTCGTCCGACAGGCCTGCCGGCGGCTGGAGGAACGCGCCGAGGAGCAGGGCGAGAACACCGACCCCGCCACCGACGCGCCCGGGCTGGAGGCCGCGTGGCGGATCTGGATGAGACGCAGCGCGGCCGGCGCCACCAAGGACGCGCGCAGACTCGCCGGTTCGACGACCGGCATCGTCGGCAAGGCGGTCGCCTTCCTCACCGACTCCGGGTTCCTCCAGCGCACCGGTGACGACAACGGCGGCACCTACCGCACAACCGCCCGCTACCAGCTCCAGGTGCGGGACATGGCGGGCAGTGCCGCGATGGCCGAACTGCTGGAGCTGGGCGTCGTCCCGGTGACCGACGGCACGCCCACGCTGCTGCCGCCCGAGGACACCGACGACCTGCACCTGGCGGCCGACGCCGGGCTGCCCTTTCACTCGTCGTCCCCGTCCTGACCCCCCTGACCTGCCGAAGACCTACGAGAGTCCGCCATGTACGAGCTGTCCCGCGTCCGCCTCTACTCCATCGGGCCCGCCGGTGCGCGCTACGCCGACACCGTGCTCGACCTGCGCGGCGTGGGCGAGCCCGTGCCCGACCCCGCGCCCACCCAGGCGGAGTTCTTCGAGGAGGAGCCGGTCGGGCCGCCGCGCCGCCCCGCGCCCGCCGGCGTGCTCTTCCTGGAGAACGGCGGCGGCAAGTCGGTCCTGCTGAAGCTGATCTTCTCGGTGATGCTGCCCGGCCACCGAAACACCCTCGGCGGCGCCAGCTCCGGCGTCCTGCGCAAGTTCCTGCTCGCCGACGACTGCGGGCACGTCGCCCTGGAGTGGCAGCACACGCTGACGGGCGAGTGCGTCGTCGTCGGCAAGGTCAGCGAGTGGCGTGGTCGGCAGGTCTCCAACGACCCGCGGAAGTTCGCCGAGGCCTGGTACTCGTTCCGGCCCGGGCCCGGACTGTCCCTGGACAACCTGCCGGTGGCCGAGTCCACCGCCGTACGCCCCGCCATCGAGGGCCAGTCGGGAGCCCAGGGCCGCCGCCGCACCATGAAGGGCTTCCGGGACGCCCTCACCGAGGCCGGCAAGGCCTACCCCCACCTTGAGGTGCACTGGGAGGAGATCCACGACCGGTGGATCGAACACCTCGGCGACCTCGGCCTGGACCCCGAACTCTTCCGCTATCAGCGGGAGATGAACGCCGACGAGGGCGAGGCGGCCGGCCTCTTCGCGGTCAAGAAGGACTCCGACTTCACCGACCTGCTGCTGCGCGCCGTCACCGACACCCGGGACACCGACGGACTCGCCGACCTCGTCAGCGGCTTCGGCAACAAGCTGGGCCGCCGCGCCGAGCTGATCGCCGAACGGGACTTCACCGCCGGGTCCGTGGACCTCCTCGGACGGATCATCGAGGCCGCGGAGGCACGCGCGCGTGCGCGTGACGTCCACACCGCGGCCGAGCGCCGCACCCGGACCCTGGCCCGCCGGCTGTCGGCCCGCGGCACGCGGGAGCGGGTGCGGGCCGCCGACCTCGCCCAGCGCGTCACCGCCGCCGCCTATGCGGTCACGCACGCCGAGGGCGCCCGCGAGCGCAGCGCGCTGATCGCCGCCGAACTCGCCTACCGCAACGCCTCCCTGGCGCTCGCCGCCGCCGAGAAGTCCGCCGCCGCGCAGAAGCGCGAGTTGGCCGACGCCCGCACCCTGCACTCCGCCTGGCAGGCCGCCGAGGCCGTACTGCGCCACCGCGCCGCCGCCGACCGCGTCGCCCGCGTGGCCGCCGCCATCCAGGAGGCCGAACGGGACGCGGCCCCGGCGCTCGCCGCCCGCGCCAGGGCCGCCGTGGATCTCGTACGGGCCCTGCAGTCGGCCGCCGAGAGCGCCGAGGCCCTCGCCAACGAGGAGGAAGAGCGCTCCGCCGCCCTGCAGGAGGTCGGCGAGGCCGCCCACCGGGACTCGACCGCCGCCGCGACCGAGGCGCAGCGCGCCCGCAGCGAGATCGGCCATCTGCGCCAGCGCCTCACCGAGGTCGAACAGGAGACCGCCGAGGCGGTGCGGGCCGGCTGGCTCGACGACAGCGCCCCCGACGCCGATCCGGCGCGCGCCGCCCTCGCCGCCAGCGACGCCGAGAAGACGGCCGTCGCGGCCTGGGACACGGCCCGTGAGGCCTCCCGCAAGGCGGCCGAGCACGCGCGCGAGGCGGCCTCGGCCGAGTCCCGCGCGGAGCTGACCGCGGCCCGCGCCGCGGACGCGGCGACCGCGACCCAGCGCTCCTACGAGGCCGAGCGGCGCCTGGCCGAGGCACTGGCGGCCGAGGAACGGCTGGCGGAGCTGCTGAGCCTTTCCGGCGGGTCCGGCGAGCACGACCGGTCGGCGGTCCCGCGGCCCCGCCAGGAGGCGGAGAGCGACGATGGGGCGCTCACGCCCGAGGACCTCGACCGCTTCGCCGACGAACTGCGCGAGCTGCTGGAGGACTCGGTCTCCACCGCAGAGCGCCACCTCTTCGAACTGCGCACGGCCGCGGCCGACGACTCCCGCATCCTCGGCGCGCTCGGCGACGGCGGACTGCTTCCCCCCGGCCCCGACGTGCTCGCCACGGTCGAGTTCCTGGGCGAGCACGGCATCCCCGCACTGCCCGGCTGGCGCTACCTCGCCCAGGCCGTCGACCCCACCGACCACGCGCGCGTCCTGGCCGCCCGGCCCGAGCTGGTCGACGGCGTGATCATCACCGACCCCGACACGCACGCCCGCGCCCGGGGCGCCCTCGCCGACGCGGCACTGCTGCCGCGTTCGGCGGTCGCAGTCGGCACCGCGGCCGCCCTGCTCGCACCGACCCCGGCGCACGACGCCGAACACGGCGGTTCCGCCGACGTGTTCCTCGTCCCGCCGAACCCGGCCATGCACGACGAACGCGCTGCCGACGAGGAACGGCAAGCGCTGCGCGCGCGGGCGGCCGAGCGCGACGAGGAGATCCGTACGCTCGCCGCCCGGCTCGGCAAGGACCGTGAGCTGGCCGCCCGGCTCGCCTCCTGGCGCACGGGCTGTCCCGCCGGTCGACTCGTGGAACTGGCACAGGCGGCGCACGACGCCCGCGCGTTCGCCGAGGAGGCGGAGGCCGAACTGAGCGAGGCGCGCACGGTGCGGGCCGAGGCCGACGAGGCCGCCGCCGAGGCCGCGCAGGTGCGGGACGAGCGGCAGGAGGCCGCGCAGAAGGCACGCCGCGCCGCCGACGCCCTCGCGGGGCTCGCCTTCCGGCTGCGCGAGCGGGCCGGCTGGCAGGCAAAGCTCCGCGAACTGGCCGACGAGGGAGCCGAGTCGGAGGCCCGCGCCCAGGTCTGCCTGGACCGCGCTCGCGCCGCCGACGAGGACCGGCGCGCCGCCCAGCGGGCCGCCGACGACGCCCGGCGCACCGCCCGCGCGCTGCGCGCCGAGCGCGCCGAGATCGCGGGCGCCCCCGACGACGTACCGGAGTACGACGCGGCGGCCCCGAAGGCGTCGCTGCCCGCCCTCCGCGAGGCCTACCGGGCCGCCTCCCAGGTCTACGAGAAGGTCGGCGTCGGCGCCGACCTGCGCGCCGAGCAGGCCCGCGCGGAGAGCGACGAGAGCGCCGCCCGCACCGAACTGGACCGGCTCAGCAACAAGGTCCGCACCCGCGCCGAGCAGCTGCTGCAGTCGCCCGACGGCTCCGACGGGCCCTCCCGCCAGGCCGCCGCCGCCCGGGCCGAGGAGCTGGTCCAGCTGCTGGAGACCCGGATGTCCAGCGCGAGCGAGCAGCTCGGCCGGCTCCGCGGTGAGGCGGAGCGGCACGCGCCCGAGGACGGTGAGGCGCACACCGAGCTGTCCGAGGAGCTCCAGCCGCGCGACGCCGAGCACGCCCAGGCACTGCTGCGCACGGCCACCGCCGAACTGGCCTCCCGCACCGAGGCGTTGAGCCAGTCCCGGCAGGCGCACGCCGAACTGCTCGACGCCCACCGCGCGGCCGAGGACTCGGCCGGAGGCTTCGACGAGATCGCCGCGATGCTGCGCGACCTGCTGCGCGAGCACCCTTTCGAGGAGGAGCAGGAGGAACCGGAGCCCTACCCGGGCAGCCTGGAGGAGGCCCGGCACTCCGCGGCCGAGGCCCGCCGCTCGCTGCGCGGGTGCGCCGCCGACCTGTCGGCCGCCGAGTCCGCCGTACGGGAGGCGAGCGACGTCCTCGTCCGGCACGCCAACTCCACGCGCTACGAGCAGGTCCGCACCCCCGCGCGGCAGCAGATCCGCGAACTGCCCGCCTCCGCGCTGCCCGAGCACGCGCAGAAGTGGGCCGACGCTTTCGCGCCCCGACTCCGTGTGCTCACCGACGAGTTGGCTCAATTGGAGCGCAACCGCGACTCGATCGTGGACCGCCTGCGCGGCCTCGTCGAGTCGGCACTGGCGACCCTGCGGTCCGCCCAGCGGTTGTCCCGGCTGCCGGAGGGGCTCGGCGAGTGGTCCGGGCAGGAGTTCCTGCGCATCCGCTTCGAGGAACCCGACCAGGCCACGCTCACCGAGCGCCTGGGCGAGGTCATCGACGAGGCGACCCGGGCCGCCGTGAAGAAGAACTCCGACCTGCGGCGCGACGGCATGTCCCTGCTGCTGCGCGGTGTGGCCGCGGCCCTGCAGCCCAGGGGCGTCGCCGTGGAGATCCTCAAGCCGGACGCCGTACTGCGCGCCGAGCGGGTGCCCGTCGGGCAGATGGGCGACGTGTTCTCGGGCGGCCAGCTGCTCACCGCGGCCATCGCCCTGTACTGCACCATGGCCGCCCTGCGCTCCAACGACCGTGGCCGGGACAGGCACCGCCACGCCGGCACGCTGTTCCTCGACAACCCCATCGGGCGCGCGAACGCCACGTACCTGCTGGAGCTGCAGCGGGCCGTTTCGGACGCGCTGGGCGTCCAACTCCTCTACACCACCGGACTGTTCGACACGACCGCGCTGGCGGAGTTCCCCCTCGTGATCAGGCTCCGCAACGACGCCGACCTACGGGCCGGGCTGAAGTACATCAGCGTGGAGGAGCACCTCAGGCCCGGACTGCCCCAGCAGAGCCCGAACGGCGAGGACGAGGCGGTGCGCAGCGAGATCACCGCCACCCGGATGTTCAAGCGGCCGGCGCCGACGAACGGTTGACCAGCGGGCCGTCAGGGGTGCGACAGCTGACCCGCGCCGCCCCGACGCCGTATGCGCTCCTGGGTCCGCACGGCGGCCTTCTCCTGGCGCCGGACGCGGCGCCGCTCGCGCCGCAGGGCCCGGGCGGTGCTGCCCGGGGTCGACACCACGCCGTTGCGCTGGTTCCACACCTGGCGGGTCACCCACACGTCCAGGGCACCCCAGGTGGCGACCACCGTGCTGACGACGCTGCTGATGACCATCGGGAACGCCAGCCATGAGCCGGCCATGGTGCACAGGAAGGCCACCATCGCCTGCAGCAGCGTCACGGCGATGATCAGCACCGCCCGCACGGCCGCCGTACGCACCGGGTCGGGCAGTCGGCGCCTGCGCGCCGGCTCCTCGACCCACAGGGGTCGGTAGGACGACTGGCCCCGGGCAGCGTCACCTTCCTGCGCGGCCACACGTCCGCCTGCCGGAATGTCGCGATCCGGTGCTTCGGTGCCCCGCCGCACCGCCGTGCGCGTCACCACGCCGTCCCCGGGCGCCTTGTTCCGCTCCGCCGTGCCCATCACCGTGTCACTCCCCACCGCCAGCAGACCGCTCGCCTCCGTGCCTCACAGCACGACTCCCCAGTGGCTGCCCGGCTTGCGTTGTTTTACGCCGCCGGGTTGCGGGATGCGGCTCCTGTGGCCGATTCCGCACCCATTTCCTGTAGAGAAGGACGAACGACGCCCTTCGAAGATTCCCAAGCAACGAAAAATTTCGGCCAACACGTCGGCCACGCACGCGCGATGAACTTCCGTCATCTCCAGGGCAAACCGGGAGGCAATCTGCCGCAATGAACGGACAACTCCCCATGTCTCGCCGCCCGTGCGGAAGTTCAGCCTCCGGACCGGTCTTCGAGTTACCTGTGCTTCGGTAGTAGGCTCGCGCCGTTTGTTGACGTACATGTGTACCCCCGTTCGGCGGGGGTCGAGCTGGGGGAGGCCATGCGCTTTCGCGGGAAGTCGATCCGCCGGAAGATCGTGGCGCTGCTTCTCGTGCCGCTGGTGTCCCTCACCGCGATCTGGGGCTTCGCCACCGTACTCACCGGACGTGAGGCGGAACAGCTGTTCAACGTGTCGGACGTGGTGGAGAAGGTCGCTTATCCGATCGAGGACACCGTCCGCGTCGTACAGCAGGAACGCCGCCAGTCCCTCGTCTATCTCGCCGACCCCCGCGCCTCCGAGGGGATCAGCGATCTGCGGCGCACCCGGGCCGCCACCGACAAGGCCGTCGCACGGATCCGGAAGAACTCCACGAACCCGGATGTGCGCGACGCCATGGGCGGGGAGACGACCGACCGCCTGAGCACGGTGCTGGACGCGTTCAAGGGTCTCGACGACCTGCGGCACAGTGTCGAGGACGGAACCGTCGACCGCGCCCAGGCCCTCGATCTCTACAACCGCCTGATCGACCCCTGCTACGTGCTGCTCACCAACCTCCACGTCGTCGACAACGTGGAGATGGACAAGCAGTACCGTGCCCTGGTCAGCCTCGCCCGCGCCCGCGAACTGCTCTCCCGCGAGGACGCGCTCCTGGGCTCCGCCCTGGTCGTCGGCAAGCCCTCCCGCACCGAGCTGCGCAAGGTCACCGACCTCATCGCCCAGCGCAGCCTGATCTACGACTACAACCTGCAGCTGCTGCCCTCCTCGGATCGCGATCGCTACCAGCGGTTCTGGAAGAACGCCGAGACGGCCCCGCTGCGCGTGGCCGAACAGTCCGCGGTCTCCGCGGGAGCCGGCACCTCCCCCGAGGTCACCGCCAAGAACTGGGACAACGCCGCCGGGAACGTCCTCGACGAGCTCGGCACCCTCAACGACCAGGCGGACGACCGCTACCAGGACCGCGTACGCCCCGTCGCGATGGGGGTCATCGCCAAGGCCGCCGTCGCCGGCGTCCTCGGCCTGCTGGCCCTGCTCTTCTCGCTCTTCCTGTCCGTGCGCATCGGCCGCACCCTCATCCGCGACCTGCGAAAGCTGCGCCTGGAGGCCCATGAGGCGTCGGGCGTGCGGCTGCCCAGCGTCATGCGGCGCCTGTCCGCAGGCGAGCAGGTCGACGTGGAGACCGAGGCACCGCGCCTGGAGTACGACAAGAACGAGATCGGCGAGGTCGGCCAGGCTCTCAACACCCTGCAGCGCGCCGCCGTCGAGGCCGCCGTCAAACAGGCCGAACTGCGCGCCGGCGTCTCCGAGGTGTTCGTCAACCTCGCCCGCCGCAGCCAGGTCCTGCTGCACAAGCAGCTCACCCTCCTCGACAGCATGGAGCGCCGCACCGAGGACACCGACGAACTGGCCGACCTCTTCCGGCTCGACCACCTGACCACCCGTATGCGCCGGCACGCCGAGGGCCTGGTGATCCTCTCCGGCGCCGCCCCGTCCCGGCAGTGGCGCAAACCCGTCCAGCTCATGGACGTCGTGCGGGCCGCCGTCGCCGAGGTCGAGGACTACGAGCGCATCGAGGTCCGCAGGCTGCCCCGGGTCGCCGTCACCGGCCCGGCCGTCGCCGACCTCACCCACCTCGTGGCCGAACTCCTGGAGAACGCCACCGTGTTCTCGCCCCCGCACACGGCCGTGCAGGTCGTCGGAGAGCGGGTCGCCAACGGCTTCACCCTGGAGATCCACGACCGCGGTCTGGGCATGGCCGCCGACGCACTGCTGGACGCCAACCTGCGGCTCGCCGAGACACCCGAGTTCGAGCTGTCCGACACCGACCGGCTCGGTCTGTTCGTGGTCAGCCGGCTCGCCCAGCGGCAGAACGTGCGCGTCTCCCTCCAGACGTCCCCGTACGGCGGCACCACCGCCGTCGTCTTCATCCCGGACGCGCTGCTGACCGACGACGTGCCCGACACGAACGGCATCGGCTTCCGCCTCGACCGCCCCCAGCCCTCGAAGGAGGCCGAACTCGAGGAGAGCCGCCGCAACGAGCTGTCCCGGGTGCCAGTGCAACTGCCCGGCGCGCTCCTGAACGGGCCGGTCGAGCTGGAGGCCCCCGTCGACCTCGACGACTTCCCGGGCGCGCTCGACGACGAGGACGACGAACGCGGCGGCATCTTCCGCCCCCTGCGGTCCCGCGCCCTCGCCGACGACGAACCGGGCGGCCGGCACGACGACCTCCGGCGCCCCGACGCCGACGGCCGCGGGTCCGCCCACGGCGACCAGGACGACCGTTCGGGCTCGCCCGTCCAGCTGCCCCGGCGCAGCACGCCCAAGCTGGTCAGCTCCCACGGACGCCCGGTCACCGACGCACGACCCCGGCGCGAGGACACGCACGAGGCCCCGCCGGCCCGGTCCGGCCGCCCCGAGCCGAAGACCGCCGTGCCGCTGCCGTCCCGGCGCCGCGAGGAACTCCTGACGGGCAGCGCGCCGGACGCCTCGGACCCCGAGGCCGCGCCGCCCCTGCCCAACCGCAGGCGAGGCACCTCGCCGCTGCGTCCGGGCCAGGGCGAAACCGGCCGTCCCGGCGGGGGCGCCGCGGCCGGCGCCCCCGGCGAGCACCCGCTGAGCCCCGCACTTCCCGCCCGCACCCGACCCGCCCCGGCAACGCCCGGCAGAGCGGACGCCCTCGGCGGGCGCCCCGGCGCCGGCACTCCGGAGGGCGGATCCGGCGCGGGCGCGCTGCCGCGGCGGGTGCGCCAGGCCAACCTGGCCCCACAGCTGCGCCAGAGCGCCGTGCGGCGCACCGATGAGCGCGCGGAACCCGTCGAGCGGGACGCCGACGAGGTACGCAACCGTATGGCCTCGCTCCAGCGCGGCTGGCAGCGCGGTCGCGACGAGAATGCCGCGGGCGACGACGCCCACCGTGGCACAGCACCACAAGGAACGACTAAGGGGGACGGTCGATGACCGCACCGAAGGCGACCGGCCACAGCGCGACCGATCAGTCCGGAGAGCTGAACTGGCTCCTGGACGAGCTGGTGGACCGCGTCGCGAGCATCCGCAAGGCTCTCGTGCTCTCCGGCGACGGCCTGCCGACCGGCGTGTCCAGGGACCTGACCCGGGAGGACAGCGAGCACCTCGCCGCCGTCGCCTCCGGGTTCCACAGCCTCGCCAAGGGCGTGGGCCGCCACTTCGAGGCGGGCAACGTCCGGCAGACCATCGTGGAACTCGACGAGGCCTTCCTGTTCGTGACGGCCGCGGGCGACGGCAGCTGCCTGGCCGTCCTCGCCGACGCCGACGCCGACATCGGCCAGGTGGCGTACGAGATGACACTCCTGGTCAAGCGCGTCGGCGCGCATCTCGGCACCGCTCCACGCACCGATCTGCCCGCAGGCGGGTAGTGAGATGTCATGAGCGCTGACGGTCAGGGAACAAGCCACTGGTTCGACGACGAGGCCGGACCGGTCGTCCGCCCCTACGCGATGACACGCGGTCGCACGACCAGCCCGGGGCAGCACCGCCTCGACCTGATCGCGGTGGTGGTCGCGGAACCGCACGCGGACGACCCGGACGCCGACACGACGCTGTCGCCCGAACACGTGGACATCGTCGACCTGTGCCGGGACACCCCCCAGTCGGTCGCCGAACTCGCCGCCGGGCTCGACCTGCCCATCGGTGTGGTCCGGGTCCTCGTCGGAGACCTCGTGGACGCGGAATTCGTCCACGTCAACCGGCCGATCCCGCCTGCCGAGCTGGTGGACGAGAGTATTCTGCGCGACGTGATCAACGGCCTCCGGGCGCTGTGAGCGGCGCGGAAGCGGGGTACTGACGTGACTGGCTGGCAGTTCTGGGTGGACCGGGGCGGCACGTTCACCGACATCGTCGCGCGACGCCCGGACGGCCGCCTGCTCACGCACAAGCTGCTGTCGGAGAACCCCGCGCGGTACTCCGACGCGGCCGTCGCGGGCGTCCGGGAACTGCTGGACGGCGCCCCGGAGCACGTCGAGGCCGTCCGGATGGGCACGACGGTCGCCACCAACGCCCTGCTGGAGCGCAAGGGCGAGCGCACGCTGCTCGTCGTCACGCGCGGCTTCCGCGACGCCCTGCGCATCGCCTACCAGAACCGGCCGCACATCTTCGCGCGCCGCATCGAACTCCCCGAACTGCTCCACGAGCGGGTCGTCGAGGTCGACGAGCGCATCGCCGCCGACGGCACCGTGCTGCGCGCCCCCGACCTGGACGCGCTGACCGGGCCGCTGCAGGAGGCGTACGACGACGGGATCCGCGCCGTCGCCGTCGTCTGCATGCACAGCCACCTGCACCCCGCCCACGAGCGGGCCGTCGGCGAGCTGGCCGCTCGCATCGGCTTCCCGCAGATCTCGCTGTCCAGCGAGGTCAGCCCGCTGATGAAGCTCGTCCCCCGCGGGGACACCGCGGTCGTCGACGCCTACCTCTCGCCGGTGCTGCGCCGCTACGTCCGGCACGTCGCCGACGAGCTGCACGGTGTGCGGCTGATGTTCATGCAGTCCAACGGCGGTCTCGCCGAAGCCGGTCAGTTCCGCGGCAAGGACGCCATCCTCTCCGGCCCCGCGGGCGGGATCGTCGGCATGGCCCGTATGTCGCAGCTCGCCGGGTTCGACCGGGTCATCGGGTTCGACATGGGTGGCACCTCCACCGACGTCTCGCACTTCGCCGGTGAGTACGAACGGGTCTTCACCACGCAGATCGCCGGAGTCCGGCTGCGCGCCCCGATGCTGGACATCCACACGGTGGCGGCCGGCGGCGGCTCCATCCTGCACTTCGACGGCTCCCGCTACCGCGTGGGGCCGGACTCGGCGGGGGCGGACCCCGGACCCGCCTGCTACCGCGGCGGCGGCCCGCTCGCCGTCACCGACGCCAACGTCATGCTCGGCCGCATCCAGCCCGCCCACTTCCCGAAGGTGTTCGGCCCCGACGGCGACCAGCCCCTCGACGACCAGCTCGTCCGCGACCGCTTCGCCGCCCTCGCGCGCGAGATCCGCGAGCGGACCGCCGACGACCGCACGCCCGAGCAGGTCGCCGAGGGCTACCTGCAGATCGCCGTCGCCAACATCGCCAACGCCGTCAAGCGGATCTCGGTCCAGAAGGGCCACGACGTCACCCGCTACGCCCTGACCACCTTCGGCGGCGCGGGCGGCCAGCACGCGTGCATGGTCGCCGACTCGCTCGGCATCCGCACCGTCCTCGTCCCGCCCATGGCCGGTGTGCTGTCCGCCCTCGGCATCGGCCTTGCCGACACCACCGCCATGCGCGAACAGTCCGTCGAGGCGCCCCTGGAACGCCGGGCCATGGCCGCCGTCCTCAAGACGGCCGAGGACCTCGAGGGGGCGGCCCGCGCCGAACTCCTCGCCGAGGACGTGCCGGAGGACCACATCCAGGTCGTCCGCCGCGCCCAGCTCCGCTACGACGGCACCGACACCACCCTCACCGTCGAGCTGACCGAGCCCGACACGATGCGTCACGCCTTCGAGGAACGTCATCGTGCCACGTACTCCTTCACGCTCGACCGTCCGATCGTCGTCGAAGCCCTCTCAGTGGAAGCCACCGGCGTCACCGAACCCCCCGATCTCTCCGCCCTCGCCCCGTACGAAGGCCGGACCGCCGCTCCCGACACCGTCCGGCTGCACACCGGCGGCACCTGGCGCGACGTACCCCTCCACCGCCGAGAGGAGCTCCCTCCCGGCGAGACGGTCACCGGCCCCGCGATCATCACCGAGGCCAGTGCGACGACCGTCGTCGACGACGGCTGGCAGGCCGTGGCACGCGACGACGGGCATCTGGTCATGGAACGCGCGGTGATTACGCAGAGTTCCGACATCGACACGAAAGCCGATCCGGTTCTGCTCGAGGTCTTCAACAACCTGTTCATGTCGATCGCCGAACAGATGGGTGCGCGGCTGGAGTCGACGGCCCAGTCCGTCAACATCAAGGAGCGCCTGGACTTCTCCTGCGCGCTCTTCGACCCGGACGGAAACCTGGTGGCCAACGCCCCCCACATCCCCGTCCACCTGGGCTCCATGGGCACCAGCGTCAAGGAGGTCATCCGCCGCCGGGGATCGTCCATGCGGCCCGGCGACACCTACGCCGTCAACGACCCGTACCACGGCGGAACGCACCTCCCGGACGTCACCGTGATCACGCCGGTGTTCGACACGGAGGGTGACCGGATCCTCTTCTACGTCGCCTCCCGGGGCCATCATGCCGAGATCGGCGGGATCGCCCCGGGCTCCATGCCCGCCGACAGCCGCACCATCGAGGAGGAAGGCGTCCTCTTCGACAACTGGCTGCTCGCCGAGGCCGGCCGCTTCCGCGACGAGGAGACCCGCCGGCTGCTCACCGAGGCGCCCTACCCCTCCCGCAACCCGAAGACCAACCTCGCCGACCTGCGCGCCCAGATCGCCGCCAACCGCAAGGGCGTCGACGAAGTCGCCCGCATGATCGAGGACTTCGGGCTCGACGTCGTCCAGGCCTACATGAGGCACGTCCAGGACAACGCCGAGGAGGCCGTCCGCCGCGTGATCGACGCTCTCGACGACGGCGAGTACGCCTACGAGACCGACGCGGGCGCCGTCATCCGCGTACGCGTGCGCGTGGACCGCGAGAAGCGGTCGGCGGCCGTCGACTTCACCGGCACCTCCCCGCAACTGGCGGGCAACTTCAACGCGCCCTTCGCGGTGGTCAACGCGGCCGTCCTGTACGTCTTCCGGACCCTCGTCGCCGACGACATCCCGCTCAACGACGGCTGCCTGAGGCCCCTGGACATCATCGTGCCGCCCGCCTCGATGCTGGCGCCCGAACCGCCCGCCGCCGTCGTCGCGGGCAACGTCGAGACCTCCCAGGCCATCACCGGCGCCCTGTACGCGGCGCTCGGCGTCCAGGCCGAGGGCTCGGGCACCATGAACAACGTCACCTTCGGCAACGAGCGGCACCAGTACTACGAGACCGTCGCCTCAGGCTCGGGCGCGGGAGACGGATTCCCCGGCGCTCCCGTCGTCCAGACCCACATGACCAATTCGCGGCTCACCGACCCCGAGGTCCTGGAGTGGCGGCTGCCCGTGCGGCTGGAGGAGTTCGCCGTCCGGCACGGCAGCGGCGGTGCCGGACGCTGGCGCGGCGGGGACGGCGCGGTGCGCCGCATCCGCTTCGAGGAGCCCATGACCGTCTCCACCCTGTCCCAGCACCGCCGGGTGCGGCCGTACGGCATGGCGGGCGGCGAGCCCGGCGCGCTGGGGGCCAACCGGGTGGAGCGGGCCGACGGCACCGTCACCGCGCTCGCCGGCAGCGACTCCGCGGACGTCGGTCCCGGCGACGTACTCGTCATCGAAACCCCTGGCGGCGGGGGCTACGGCCCACCGTCCCACCATCCCCATCAAGCAGGAGAAGAGATCGATGATCTTCGGGCGTTCTGAGCGCGGGAAGTCTCCGGTCGAGCCCGTCACGCTCAAGATCCTGGTGGCCGGCGGCTTCGGCGTGGGCAAGACCACGCTCGTCGGCGCGGTCAGCGAGATCCGGCCGCTGCGCACGGAGGAGCTGCTCACCGAGGCGGGACGCCCGGTCGACGACACGACCGGGGTGGAGGGCAAGCGCACCACCACCGTGGCCATGGACTTCGGCCGCATCACGCTGCGCGAGGACCTGGTGCTCTACCTGTTCGGCACGCCCGGGCAGGAGCGGTTCTGGTTCATGTGGGACGAGCTCTCCGAGGGCTCCCTGGGAGCCGTCGTGCTCGCCGACACGCGCCGCCTCGAGGACTCCTTCGCCGCCGTCGACTACTTCGAGCGGCGCTCCATTCCCTTCGTCGTCGGCGTCAACTGCTTCGAGGGAGCCGCCCGTTACCCGGTGGAGGACGTCCGGCGGGCCCTCGATCTCGACGACGACGTGCCGCTGCTGCTGACCGACGCCCGCGACCGGGAATCGGTCAAGGAGGTCCTGATCGGCGTGGTGCGGCACGCGATGGCCCAGGCCTCGGAGCGCCGCGAGACCGTCGGCACCTGAGGCATCGCACGGGAGCGGCCCGTACCCCCGCCGACCGGGTACGGGCCGCCGTCATCGGCACACGCGCGTGCCTAGCCCTCTTCGTCCTCGTCCCAGCCGAAGCTCTTCTCCACGGCCTTGTGCCAGTTGTGGTACTCGCGGTCCCGCACCGACGCCTCCATGGAGGGCGTCCACTCGGCGTCCTTCTTCCAGTGGGCCTTGAGTTCGTCGAGGTCGTTCCAGACGCCGGTGGCGAGACCGGCGGCGTAGGCGGCGCCCAGGCAGGTCGTCTCGGAGACCTTGGGGCGGACCACCGGGACGTCGAGGACGTCCGCCTGGTGCTGCATGAGCAGGTTGTTCTTGGTCATGCCGCCGTCCACCTTGAGGGTGGTGATGTGCACTCCGGAGTCCTGGTACATGGCGTCCACGACCTCGCGCGTCTGCCAGCTCGTCGCCTCCAGCACGGCACGGGCCAGGTGCGCCTTGGTGACGTACCGGGTCAGACCGGTGATCACACCGCGCGCGTCGGAGCGCCAGTAGGGCGCGAACAGGCCGGAGAAGGCGGGCACGATGTAGGCGCCGCCGTTGTCCTCGACGCTCGCAGCGAGCGGCTCGATCTCGTCGGCGGTGCGGATGATGCCCAGCTGGTCGCGGAACCACTGCACGAGCGCGCCCGTGATCGCGATGGAGCCCTCCAGACAGTAGACCGGCGCCTCACCGCCGATCTTGTAGCCCATCGTCGTCAGCAGGCCGCTCTTCGACGCCACCGGCCGGTTGCCCGTGTTGAGCAGCAGGAAGGAGCCCGTCCCGTAGGTGTTCTTCGCCGTGCCCACGTCGTAGCAGGCCTGCCCGAACACGGCGGCCTGCTGGTCACCGAGCGCCGATGCCACCGGCACGCCCGCGAGCTGGCCCACCGCTGTGCCGTACACCTCCGCCGAGGACTTGATCTCGGGCAGGATCGCCTCCGGGATGTTCATCGCGGAGAGGATCGACGGGTCCCACTGGAGGCTCTCCAGGTTCATCAGCATCGTGCGGCCGGCGTTCGTCACGTCGGTGACGTGCTGCCCGCCGTCGGTGCCGCCGGTGAGGTTCCAGATGAGCCAGGAGTCCATGGTGCCGAAGGCGATCTCGCCGTTCTCGGCGCGCGTCCTGAGGCCGGGCACGTTCTCCAGCAGCCAGGCCGCCTTCGGTCCGGAGAAGTAGGTGGCCAGGGGCAGCCCGGTCTGCTCACGGAAGCGGTCCTGCCCGTCCGAGCCGCCGAGCTGCCGGGTCAGGGCCGCGGTGCGCGTGTCCTGCCAGACGATGGCGTTGTGCACCGGTTTCCCGGTCGCGCGGTCCCACAGGAGCGTGGTCTCGCGCTGGTTGGTGATTCCCATGGCGCTGAGCTGGTCGGCGCGCAGCCCCGCCTTCGCGAGCGCCCCGGCGACCACCGCCTGCACCTTGGACCAGATCTCGGTGGCGTCGTGCTCCACCCAGCCGGGCTTGGGGAAGATCTGGCGATGCTCCCGCTGGTCGACGGCGACGATCGCGCCGTCCTGGTTGAAGACGATGCAGCGGCTGGATGTGGTGCCCTGGTCGATAGCGGCGACGAACTTGTCCGTCATGACGTCCCCTTCGTCGTTCCTTGCAGTACGGCGCCGGAGAGGATCAGGATCGCCGTGCCGATGACCTCACCGACGAAGATGTCTTTGCGCATGGCGGCGAACGGTGCCGTCGCAGCCGAATCACCCGCGGGGGAGTGGCCTGCCCTTCAGGCGGTTTTTGCGGTGTATGCCTGGTTACAGCGTGTTTGTACGGCGATGTCGACCTACACCGGAAGTGTTCACCGGCACCCAGAGAGCGTCAAGTTCAGGGACGGCAACGGTGACACGCCCGCGTGCCGCTCAGCCCGCCGGAGCGGGCGCCGGCTGGGCGCCACGGAGGACCTCAAGCCCCTCCAGCCCGGCCCGGCCGAGCACCCAGCTGGCCCCCTGCAGCGACTTCGCGGCCTTCTTCAGCGGCGCCAGACAGGCGGCGGCCTCCCGGTGGTCGCGCACGCTGCCGGGCGGGCACAGGACGGTCGCCAGCGACAGCGTGACGGGCCGCCCGCCGGCCGACCATGGCGCGTCCAGTACGGCGCCGACCAGCGGACCCAGCCGCTCCGGATCGGCGAGCACCAGGAAGTCGTCCCCGCCGATGTGCCCCACCCGGGTGGTTCCGGAGGCCGCGCCCTGCAGCGTCCGCCCCACGGACCGGATCAGCTCGTCACCCGCCGCGAACCCGGCCCCGTCGTTGACATGCTTGAAGTGGTCCACGTCCAGCCAACTCAGCGCGAACGTCCGCCCCTCCGCGATGAACCGGTCCACCTCGCCCGTGATCGCGTCCGAGCCGGGCAGCCGCGTCAGCGGATTCAGCCCGGCCGCCTCCTCGACCCGGCTCTCCGCCAGCGCCCGCACCAGGTCGGCCAGGCGTACGACGCCCACGCACCGCCCGTACGCGTCGACCACGGCCACGTCGTCCGAGGTGCGCTCCCGCCCGCCGACCGCCAGCACGTCCAGGACCTCCCACGCGGTGGCGTCGGCGCCCACCGTGCGGGGCGGGTCGCCGAGCCGGACGGCGGGCCGGTCCGCGTACAGCGCGTGGCCGTAGCGCCCCGACATCGACAGCAGGAAGCGCGAACGGTGCACCGACCGGACCGGAACCCCCTGCGGGTCCACGAGGAGGACTCCGGAGACCTCGGGCGATCCGGTCAGCAATGCCCGCACCTGCCCCGCGGACGCGGTCGCGGGCAGCAGCGCGGCGGGCCGCACGAACTCCCGCACCGACGGCCCCGGCCGGGGCGCCGGCGCCATGTCGCCGGGGGAGCGCGGCGGAACGTACACATCCGCCGCGGGCAGCCGGGCCGGGGGCGCGAACAACGCTCCCTGGGCCAGCTGGGCACCGGCCGACATCGCGGCCGCGCACTGCAGCTCCGTCTCCACGCCCTCGACGGACAGCAGCGCTCCCAACTGCTCGCACAGCGTCCGCATCGCCCGCGTCGCGGCCGGCCGGGTCAGCAGCGAGGCATCGAGTTTCACCAGGTCGGGGGCGAGATCGGTGAGCAGCCGCAGGGGTACGTCCCCGTCGCCGACGCCGTCCGCACCGATCCGGAACCCCTGCGCCCGCAGCAAGCCGACCGCCTCCAGCAGGGCCCGCTGCGGCACGTGCGTGTACGGCGGCCCGATGTCGACGGTCACCTCCCACGGCAGGCGTCCCGCCGCGCGCACGGCGTCGTGCAGCGGGGTCAGCCCGCCGAGGTCGGCGAGGGTGCCCGCGAAGACGTTGACGTGCAGCGGCAGCAGCGTCTCCCGGCGCGCGGCCGCCCGGACCGCCAGCACGGCGAGCCGGCCGTCGAGTTCGGGGTCGCGGCGGGCCTCGGCCAGGACGTCTCCGGCCTCGGGGCGGGCGAGTATCTGCAGCCCCGCGACCCCTCCGGTGGCCAGGTTGACCACCGGTTGGAAGGCGAAGCGGAGAGTGTCCGTCCAGGAGCGCACGGGAGCATGATGGCTCCGCGGGCGTGCCCATAGGCCCAGTTCATGAGACGTTCACGCAGGATTCCCGGCTGATCACGCTGAGTGCGGGAAAGGGCTTGCTCCTCGGTCGGCTCACCAGACCCGCAGAGTGCTCGCTCTTCGCTCACCGCACGGCGATCACCGAGGACCCGTGCCCGAACAGTCCCTGGTTGGCCGTGATCCCCACGCGTGCCCCCGCGATCTGCCGGTCACCCGCTTGCTCCCTCAACTGCCAGGTCAGCTCGCACACCTGGGCGATCGCCTGGGCCGGCACCGCCTCGCCGAAGGAGGCCAGTCCGCCGCTGGCGTTGACCGGTATTCGCCCGCCGAGGCTCGTCGCCCCGTCTCGGAGGAGCTTGGCGCCCTCGCCCTGCCCACACAGCCCCAGGTCCTCGTACCACTGCAACTCCAGAGCCGTGGACAGGTCGTAGACCTCGGCGAGGGAGAGGTCCTCGGGTCCGATGCCTGCCTCCTCGTACGCCGCCCGGGCGATCGACGTCCGGAACGTCCCGTCGGGGGGCGCCACCGCCGCCCAGGAGTCCGTCGCGATGTCCGGGAGGTCGAGCACGGTGTTCGGGAAGCGTGGTGTCACCGTCGACACGGCCCGGATCCGTACCGGCCGCGCCGCCCCGTGCCGGCGTGCGAAGTCCATGCCGGCCAGCACCAGGGCCGCCCCGCCGTCCGAGGTCGCGCAGATGTCGAGCAGCCGCAACGGGTCGGCGACCACGGGGGAGGCGGCGACCTCCTCGGCGCTCACCCGGGTGCGGTAGCGCGCGTTCGGGTTCAGCGCGCCCACGGCCGCGTTCTTCACCTTGACCTGCGCGAAGTCCTGCGGAGTGTCTCCGTGTACGGCCATGCGGCGGCGCGCGTAAAGGCCGAAGTACGTCGGGTTCGTGGCCCCCAGGACCCTGAACCGCAGCCAGTCCGGATCGTCAGGACGCTCGCCCCCTGCGGGCCGGAAGAACCCCTTGGGCGCCGCGTCCGCACCCACCACCAGGACGACGTCCGCGAGGCCGGACATGATCTGTGCCCGCGCCGTGTCGACGGCCTGGGCGCCGGACGCGCACGCCGCGTACACGCTCGTCACTCGGGCGCCCTGCCAGCCCAGCGCCTTCGCGAAGGTCGCGCCGGAGACATAGCCCGGATAGCCGCCACGCACCGTGTCCGCGCCGACGATCGAGCCGACGTCACGCCACTCCAGACCGGCGTCGGCGAGTGCCGCGCGCGCGGCCGCCACGCCGTACTCGACGAAGCCGCGCCCCCACTTGCCCCACGGGTGCATGCCCACGCCGAGCACCGCCACCTCGCCCGTCATGCCGGCACCCCCGTAGGCCGCCAGTGCCACGTCGTCCAGGTCGTCTCCGCGTCCTCGTGCAGCACGCCGGGGACGACCTCCACCTCCATGCCCACCGCCAGATCGGCGACAGTGACCCCGGGAACCGCCTGCCCCAGCACCACGATCCGCTCGGCCTCCAGCTCCACAGCGATCAACGCGTACGGCTCCCACGGAAGTTCCGGATTGCTCACATAGGGTGACGGAGGGCGGTACCGGCTGTCCGTGAACGACCAGATGCGCCCCCGTCGCGACAGCGGTACCTCGTCAAGATCGCCGCCGGGACATCGGGGATTGCGGCAATGCGTCTCTTCCCGGGGGAAGAACACCGAGCCGCAGGCCGCGCAACGGGTGCCGAGGAGCCGGAAATCGTCTCGCGTCCCAGCGAACCATCCGTCGACCACGGGCGTACGAGTGCGAGACATGTCCCCTCCCTGGCACGGAATCTGACGGTACGTCAGAAGTGTGTCACGGGCGGGCGGAATTGGGCAGTGCAGGAGACATGACACGACTCACCCGTGCAGTACGCGGTCTCGTTGCAGCCTTGGCCGCCGTGCTGGCCGTGACCGCCACCTCGGCCACCGCCACGGCGGAGACCGGACCCAGGGCACCGAAGGACTTCGTGGCCCTGAGAACCGTCGACCCGACAATCCTCCAGGAGATGCGTTACTTCACCCCGCACAACTTCGTCGGCGAACGCATCGACGGCTACGCCCAACCGATGTGCATCCTCACCCGGCCGGCCGCCCAAGCCCTCCACAAGGCCCAGCTGAAACTGCTGCGCAGGGGATACACCCTCAAGGTCTACGACTGCTACCGGCCGCAGCGCGCCGTGAACCACTTCGTCCGCTGGGCCGAGGAGCTCGACGACCAGGCGATGAAGGGCGAGTTCTATCCGAACGTCGACAAGACCCGGCTCTTCGAGGACGGCTACATCGCGGAGAAATCCGGCCACAGCCGTGGCTCGACGATGGACCTCACCATCGTCAGGCTCCCGGCGAGGCCGACCCGGCCCTACCGCCCCGGACAGCCGCTCGTACCGTGCTACGCGCCGAAGGCCGAACGCTTTCCGGACAACTCCGTCGACATGGGCACCGGCTTCGACTGCTTCGACACCCTCGCCCACACCCTCGACCCGCGTATCCAGGGCGAACAGCGCGCCAACCGCCTGCTGCTCAGGAGCACCCTGGAGGGGCTGGGATTCGTGAACCTCGCAGAGGAGTGGTGGCACTACACGTACAAGCCCGAGCCCTACCCGGACACCTACTTCGACTTCCCGGTCTCCTGGAAGTCCCTCGCCGACGGCCACTGAGCAGCCTCCGGAAGACGCCCCTCCACTGATCGGATACAGTCCGCCGCGTGTCCGAAACTCAATCCATCCCCAACTCCGCGCCCGGCTCGCATTGTTCGAGCTGTGGAGCGCCCTATGGAGAGGGCGTCTCCGGCTGGCCGCGCACCTGCCCGGCCTGCCACGCCGTGGCCTACCGCAACCCACTGCCGGTGGCCGTCGCACTCCAGCCCGTGTACGACACCAAGGGCACGGCCCTGGTCGTCATCACCCGAACCGTCGCCCCCGCCAGCGGGGGCATCGCGTTGCCCGGCGGCTTCATCGACGACCGCGAGGACTGGCGGCACGCCGTCGTCCGTGAGCTGAAGGAAGAGACCGGCATCGACGCGGCGAGCCGCGACGTACGCCTCGTCGACGCCATGAGCTCGCCCGACGGGCATCTGCTGCTGTTCGGAGCCCTTCCGGAACGCCCGGCCGACGGTCTGCCCCAGTCCGCCGCCACGGACGAGACGGAGGGCTGGCACCTCCTGCGCAGGCCGCAGGAGCTCGCCTTCCCGCTGCACACCCTGGCCGTCCGCGCCTGGTTCGAGGGCCGCTACATATGAGCTCAGCGCTCCCCAAGACCCCGCACACGCACCGGGTAGGGCGGTTCGGACGAGCCGCCCTCACCCGCTGCCTCCACCACCAGCCGCTTTCCCCTGCTCTTCCAACGGGCGACATAGCGCTCGAGTTCCGGCTCGTGCCAGCCGTCGCCGCCGTCGGCGACCACCAGCCCGCCCCCGCTGCGGCCGCGAGGCGGCGCCCACACCTCCAACTCCAGTCCGCCGTCGTCCCCGCGCACGGGGATGACGGCACCCGCGCGCGCGAACACCGGTATCCGCGACAGGGGAGCGTCCACCAGCACCTGCGCCGGCCCCTCGTACATCCGCTCCGTGGCGGTGTTGTACCAACGCCCCCGCGGCAGTTGCACCACGCGCCGGTCGGCCCCCGGGTCGAGCACCGGCGCCACCAGCAGGCCATCGCCCAGCAGGAACGCGTCCTCGCAGTCACGCAGCGCGCGGTCCTCGGGCGCGTTCCACCACAAAGGCCGCACATAGGGCGCTCCCGTGCGCCGGGCCAGATGCGCCAGGGTCACGAAGTACGGCAGCAGCCGCCGGCGTTCGAGGAGCGCCACGCGCGCGTGCTCCAGTACCTCGGGCCCGAACTCCCAGGGCTCCCGGCGGCCCGCGCGCAGGCTCGCGTGGGTACGGAACAGGGGCAGATACGAGGCGAGTTGGAGCCAGCGCAGATACAGCTCGGGCGACGGACCGCCGTCGAAGCCGCCCACGTCCGGCCCCGAATAGGGCACTCCGCACAGTCCGAGCCCCATGACCAGCGACAGGGACGCCCGCAGACCGGGCCAGCCCGTCGCCACATCGCCGGACCAGGTGCCGCCGTAGCGCTGCATCCCGGCCCAGCCGGAGCGCGAGAAGACGAACGGCCGCTCCTTGGGGGCCATTTCGAGAAGCCCCTCGTAACCCGCTCTGGCCATGCACAGGGCGTAGACGTTGTGCGCCTCGCGGTGGTCCCCGCCGCGGCCCTCCAGGCAGTGCCTGGCCGAGCGCGGCAGCGTCGACTCCCCGAACGCGGCGAACGAGGTGGGTTCGTTCATGTCGTGCCAGAAACCCGAGAAGCCCTGGGCGAGCCGCTCCTCGTAGAGCCCGCCCCACCACTCACGCACACGCGCGTGCGTGAAGTCGGGGAAGACCACCTCCCCGGGCCACGCCACGCCCCGCACCAGCTGTCCCGAAGCGTCTCGCACGAACGCGTCCACGGCCGTCCCGCCGTCGTACACCGCGTTGCCCTCCGCGGCCTTCACCGCCGGGTCGACGATCGACACCAGCCGGATGCCGTCGCGGCGCAGCTCCTCGGCCAGCAACGGCAGCTTGGGGAAGCGTTCCTGGTCGACGGTGAACACCTGGTGCTCGTCGAGGTGGTCGATGTCGAGATGGACCGCGTCCAGCGGCAGTCCCCGCTCCTGGTAGCCCGAGACGATCCGGCGCACCTCCTGCTCGCTGCCGAAGCCCCGGCGCGCGTGGTGGTGGCCCAGCGCCCAGGTGGGCGGCAGCGCGGGCGCGCCTGTCAGCGACGCCCAGGCGAGCAGCACGCGCGCGGGGGTGCCCACCATCACCCAGCAGCGCAGCGGACCGCCCGTCACCCGAAGCTCGCTCGTGCCCGCCCTGTCGTGACCGGAACCGGCCCCTTCCTCGCCCTCCCGCAGCGTCACCGTGCCGTCCCACGTAGTGTCGTGGAACACCAGATGAGTGGCCGCGTCGGACACCACCAGCTGCACCGGCATCGTGATGCACAGCGGATCGTCGGCGGGGCCGAAGGCCCGGCCGGGGTCCGTGTTCCACAGGCGGTAGGTCCCGGCACGCAGCCGCGGGCCCGACGCCCGCCCTCCGAGCCCGAAGAAGCGGGCGTCGGCGGGCACCTCCGAGCGCTGCATCCACCGCGCCACCCCGCCGCCGACCGGCTCCCACCACCGGGGCGGCAGATCACGGCGCAGCGTGACGCCTCCGGGCGTCCGCACCTCGACCGCGCCGTGCCGTGAGACGGCCACCGTCACGCGCTCGGCCACGACCCGCCAGCCGCCGTCCTTGTCCGGCTCCAGGACCGCCCGTGGGTCCGCCTCCGGGCAGCGCCCGAACAGCGCGTACGACGGCTCCGGAGCGGCCCCGTCCCAGCCCCAGAAGACCGCGCCGTTCACGGCGACCAGAATCCGCAGCTCCGAGCGGTTGAAGCGGATCACACCACCGCCCGGACCGGGCTCCACCTCCCGCACGGGCCCGGGCACCCGCGCGCGCTCCGGACCCCGCGGCGGCAGGGCGCCCGCGTCGGCACGCCTCCTGCGCCACGCCGCCTTCACGGTACGCAACCTCTGGGCCGCCCCCACCGAACCGACCACCCTCACCGAACGCACCAGGTCACGACCGTCCATGCTGCTCACCCTGCCATTGACCGCGCCGAACAGGGGTGTCGTTCAACTTCCGTTCACCCGTGCTGGGACCACATCTTCACGACACGGACTATGTGGGGCGCACCCTGGTGTAGAAGTCGATCACATGGCATCGTCCGTGTCATCGCGTCACGCGCACACCCCAGCCCGTGCGCGACACACGCACACGAAGCGCAGAGTCCGGGAGCCGCCCCATGTCGACCGTGAACCCCCAGCCGCTCTGGCAGCCAGATCCGGAACGCATCGCCCAGGCACAGGTCACGAAGTTCCAGGCCTGGGCGGCCCGCGAGCACGGGGCTCCGGCCGAGGGCGGCTACCCGGCCCTGCACCGGTGGTCCGTCGACGAGCTGGACACCTTCTGGAAAGCCGTCACGGAATGGTTCGACGTGCGCTTCTCGACGCCCTACGCGCGCGTACTCGGCGACCGCTCGATGCCGGGTGCCCAGTGGTTCCCCGGGGCGACCCTCAACTACTCCGAGCACGCCCTGCGCGCCGCCGCTACCCGCGCGGACGAACCGGCCCTCCTGTACGTCGACGAGACCCACGAGGCGCGCCCCCTTAGCTGGTCGGAACTGCGTCGCCAGGTCGGCTCCCTGGCCGCCGAGCTGCGCGACCTCGGCGTACGCCCCGGGGACCGCGTCAGCGGCTACCTCCCGAACATCCCGCAGGCCGTCGTCGCTCTCCTCGCCACGGCCGCCGTGGGCGGCGTGTGGACCTCCTGCGCGCCCGACTTCGGGGCCCGCAGCGTCCTCGACCGCTTCCAGCAGGTCGAACCGGTCGTCCTGTTCACCGTCGACGGCTACCGTTACGGCGGCAAGGAGCACGACCGCCGCGAGATCGTCGCCGAGCTCCGCCGCGAGCTGCCCACGCTGCGTGCCGTCGTCCACATCCCCCTGCTGGGCACGGAGGCACCCGAAGGCGCCCTCGAATGGTCGGCGCTGACCGGCGCGGACACTGAACCGGTGTTCGAGCAGGTGCCCTTCGACCACCCGCTGTGGGTCCTGTACTCCTCGGGTACGACCGGGCTGCCCAAGGCCATCGTGCAGTCCCAGGGCGGCATCCTCGTCGAGCACCTCAAGCAGCTCGGACTGCACTGCGACCTCGGCCCCATGGATCGTTTCTTCTGGTACACGTCCACCGGCTGGATGATGTGGAACTTCCTCGTCTCCGGCCTGCTCACCGGCACCACGGTCGTCCTGTACGACGGCAGCCCCGGCTACCCGGACACCGGCGCCCAGTGGCGCGTCGCGGAACGCACCGGAGCAACCCTCTACGGCACGTCGGCCGCCTACGTCATGGCCTGCGCCAAGGCCGGCGTCCACCCCGGGCGCGACTTCGACCTCTCCAAGGTGCGCTGCGTCGCCACCACCGGATCACCGCTCCCGCCGGACGGGTTCCGCTGGCTGCACGACGAGGTCCGCGACGACCTGTGGATCGCCTCCGTCAGCGGCGGCACGGACGTGTGCTCCTGCTTCGCGGGAGCCGTACCGACCCTGCCCGTGTACATCGGTGAACTCCAGGCGGCCGGCCTGGGCACCGACCTGCAGTCCTGGGACGCGAACGGCGAACCCCTGACCGACGAGGTCGGTGAACTCGTCGTCACCAACCCCATGCCGTCGATGCCGATCCGCTTCTGGAACGACCCCGACGGCAGCCGCTACCACGACAGCTACTTCGACACCTACCCCGGTGTGTGGCGGCACGGCGACTGGATCACCATCACCTCGCGAGGCTCGGTCGTGATCCACGGCCGCTCCGACTCCACCCTCAACCGCCAGGGCGTGCGCATGGGCTCGGCGGACATCTACGAAGCCGTCGAGCGGCTGCCGGAGATCAAGGAATCCCTCGTCATCGGCATCGAACAGCCCGACGGCGGCTACTGGATGCCCCTGTTCGTGCACCTCGCCCCCGGAGCCACCCTGGACGAGGCGCTCCTGAACCGCATCAAGCGGACCATCCGGGAACAGCTCTCACCACGCCACGTGCCGGACGAGATCATCGAGGTTCCCGGAGTCCCGCACACACTCACCGGCAAGCGCATCGAGGTCCCGGTCAAACGCCTCCTGCAGGGTGCCCCGCTGGAGAAGGCGGTCAACCCGGGCTCCATCGACGACCTCGAACTGCTGCACTTCTACGAGGACCTCGCCCGCAAGCGCTCCTGAGACGGCGCCTCACCCCCCGTACGTGGCCTCGGACTCGCCGAGCACGGCGGCGAAGTCCGAGGCCAGCCGTGCCGCGTCGGCCGGTTCGAGCTCGGCGACGGAGATCCGCACGCCCGGCGCCGACGACAGCCGGAACCTCGCCCCCGCGGCCACCCACCAGCCGTACGACCGCAGCCCGTTGACGACGGCGGACTCGTCCCGCACGGGCACCCACACGTTCATCCCGCTCGACCCGCGCGCCCCGATCCCGCGCTCCCCGAGCTCGTCGACAAGGGCCCCGCGGCGCAGCGCGTACGTCTCCCGCGCGCGTGCCACCAACGCCCGCGTGCCGTCGTCCGTCAGCAACCCGTGGACGATCTCCTGGAGGAGATGGCTGACCCAGCCCGACGTGAGCAGCAGCCGGCCGTCGTGCCGGGCCAGCGTGGTCGCGTCGCACGCGGCCGCGGCCCACCGCAGATCGGTCCCGAGGAACTTGCTGACCGTCCGCACGTGCACCCAGCGCCGCAAGCCCCCTCCGGCGAGCGTGTGCAGCGGGGCGTTCGCCACGGCGGACGCATGGTCGTTCTCGACGACCAGTACGTCCGGCCGGTCCCGCAGCACGTCCACCAGGGCGTCCCGGCGTGCCGCGGAGAAGCGGCCGCCGTACGGATTCTGCGCCCGAGGGCTGCACACCACGGCACGCGCACCGGCCCGCAGCGCCTCGTGCAGCGCATCGGGACGCACCCCCTCGTCGTCCACGGCCACCGGGACACTTCGCAGCCCCAGGGCCGTGACCAGGTCCAGGAGATGGTGATACCCGGGGTCCTCCATCGCCACGGCGTCGCCGGGCCGCAGCTCCACGGAGAGCAGCCGCCCGATCAGATCGAGTGCCCCATGGGCGAACGTCACATGGTCCACGGGCACGCCGTCCGGGCCGACCCACTCGCGAACGGCCTTCTCCAGCCGCGTCAGCCTGGGCGCCGAGCGGTGGGCCCGCACCCCGGGGGACAACCGTGAGGGCGGTACGAGGGCGGGGAGCTGTGCGGGATCGGGATGGCCGCCGGACAGGTCCCGCAGCCCCTCCGGAACTCTCGGAGGCCGTCGGGACGCCACGGAAGGGGCCGGGGCCACCACGGTCCCGCCCCTTCCACGCGTGACGACGATCCCGCGCTGCCGCAGCTCCTTGTAGGCCGTCGCGACCGTGCCGGGACTGACCCCGAGGTCGTCCGCGAGCCGCCGCACGGGAGGCAGCGCCGCCTCCGGCCCCAACGCGCCGTCGGCCACGGCCCGTTCGACGGACGCCGCAATTCCCTTGGCCGTCGTACCAGTGATCCCATATTGTGTTGCCACGTTGGAAATTATGTATCAGTACATAATCGAAGGCAAGGGGGAGCAGTGCATCCGATGCGCCGCGCAGCCGCATGGTCGAACCGGATACCCGGAGGGCGAGACGGGCGAAGAATGCTCGCCATCGCCCTCGTGGACCGCGTCGGCAGCGGCCTGTGGGCCTCCGTCTCCGTCCTGTACTTCACCTACGTCTCAGGGCTGTCCCTCACCCAGGTCGGCACGCTCGCCGCCACCGCCGGAGCCATCGGAATCGCCGGAGCGCCGCTGGGCGGCCGCATCGCCGACAGATTCCCGCTCACCCGCGTCCTGACCACCGTCCAACTCCTGCGCGCACTGAGCTCCTTGGCGCTGCTGACCACGAACGACTACCCCCTTCTGGTCGCCTTCGCCGCCGTGGGCAGCCTCGGAGACCGGGCGGCCAGCGTCCTCACCAGGCTCTACGCCACGCGGGTAGCCGGAGCGGACCGCGTCCGCTACCAGGCCGTCCAACGCACCGTGGCCAACGCCGGCTGGGCACTCGGCGGCCTCGCCGCCGCGACCGCCCTGGCCCTCGGCAGCACCGCCGCCTACCAGTGGCTCCTCGCCGGCGACGCCCTGTCCTTCCTCGCCTCCGCCCTCCTCACCCTCCGCTGCGCCGAACCCCCCTCCGCCTCCCGCACTGTCACCACCTCGAAAGACCTGGCCCCCAGCACCAGGGCACCCAACCCCTGGCGCGACCGCACCTACCTCGCCTACGTCGCCTCCGAGACCGTCCTCTTCCTCGACGACTCCGTCTTCAAGGTCGGCCTGCCCCTGTGGATCGCCCACGCGACCCACGCACCGCACGGCCTCGCCCCCTTGCTGCTGGTGCTCAACAACGTGCTGGTGGTGGCCCTCCAAGTCCCCCTCGCCCGGTTCGGAGCCACGACCGCGGCCGCCCGAGCCCTCCTCCTCCCGCTCGCCGCCGCCTTCGCCCTCGCCGGCGTCGCCATGGCCCTCTCGGCCACCGGCGGAACCGTGACAGCCACCCTGCTCCTCACCGCGGCCGCCACCGCCTTCACACTGGCCGAGATCCTCCACGCCACCGTCTCCTGGGAACTGTCCGTCGCCCTCGCCCCCGAGACCGGGCAGGGCACCTACCTCGGCGTCCACGGCCTGGCACAGTCCGCCCAACGCAGCCTCGGCCCACTCGCCGTCACCGCGGCCATCGCCGGCGGTCCCGTCGGATGGAGCGTCTTCGGCGCGGGCATCGCACTGACCTGCGCAATCCAGCACCGTCTGGTCCGCAGCCGCCTCGCCCCGACCGCGTTGTCAGTGCCGCCGGTTACTGTGAGTGAGCATTGATCGACCGTGCTCAGGGGGAAACATGGCGCACACCGACCACCAGACCATGCGACGCGTCCTGCGCCGCGAGATCGCCGGAACCATCGGCCTGCTCACCGACGAACACGACTTCCGGGCCATGCGGCGCTATCGCACCTTCGCCTTCGACAGCCATCAGACCTACCTGCAACAGGTCGAAGCCCTTCTGAAGACCCGCGCCTCCCAGGGCAGCCACACCACGGTCGCCCTCTTCGACCCTCAGGAGTACGCGGAATACTGCGCGAAAACAGGCCTCGACCCCGACGTCCCGTCGAGCCGCACCCGCTTCACCGCGGAACTGGCGACCACCGGCCCCACCGTCCCCTACCAGGGCCAGCCCCTGTCCGACCTCGTACCGGTCCTCGTCGACGAAGCCGTCCGACAGGCCACCTGGGAGTACGCCTCCACCCTGCTGGCCCGGGTGGGCGCCTGCGCCTCCTGCGGCGAGGACATCGGCCGCGCCGCCTTCACCCGCGCCTCCGACCTCCTCGTCCGCATCCTCGACACCGCGGGACCGGGCAACCGACACCTCGTCTGCAGCGTCTCGGCCACCCCGGAAACACTCCTCGCAGTTCTCCACGCGGACGCGGACGACAACGGCGCCCTGCAACTCGACGAAGCGGAAGCCCTCGAATTCACCACCGTCCTGGCACTGGGCATCGCCACCCGCAGCCCCGGCGGACTCGTCATGCGCACCAGCGCCCCCGGAACCACCGACCGCATCTACGGCTGGCGCCTGCGAGGCGAAGGCCTGTCACCCCTCACCGCCGGCGAGGTCTTCGACGCCTACTGCACCGACATCGAATCCGGCGACCTGATCTCACCGGAGTCCGACGTCGACTACTGCGCACCGCCCGACCTCGGAGACGAGCCGGAGACAGGCGGTCATCACCACTGAACACCGAAAGGGGCGCCCCACCCGCAGGTGGAGCGCCCCTTTCGGAACCGGAAAGCCGGCCGCCTACTCGCCGGACAGCACCGCCTGAGCCGCGCTGCGCGCCTCCTCGGCGCTCTCCGTGGCACGAGCCGCGGCAGCCGCCCGCTCGCACTGAGCCAGCGTGTACTTGGCCAGCGTCGCCCGCACGTAAGGAATCGACGCCGCACCCATGGAAAGCGAGGTGACACCGAGACCGGTCAGCACACAGGCAAGCAGCGGGTCGGACGCGGCCTCACCACAGACACCGCAGCTCTTGCCCTCGGCCTTCGCCGCCTCGGCGGACAACGCGACCAGGTCGAGCAGTGCGGGCTGCCACGGATCCTGCAGGCGGGACACCGCACCCACCTGACGGTCGGCGGCGAACGTGTACTGCGCGAGGTCATTGGTGCCCAGCGACAGGAACTCGACCTCCTGCAGGATCGAACGCGCCCGCAGCGCGGCCGACGGAATCTCGACCATCGCACCGAACTTCGCCCGCAGCCCCGCCTCGCGGCACGCGTCGGCGAACGCCTTCGCGTCGGCACGGTCCGCCACCATCGGCGCCATGACCTCGAGATACACCGGAAGCCCCTCGGCGGCCTTCGCCAGCGCCGTCAGCTGGGTGCGCAGCACCTCCGGGTGGTCCAGCAGCGTCCGCAGACCACGCACACCCAGCGCCGGGTTGGGCTCGTCGGCCGGGGTGAGGAAGTCCAGCGGTTTGTCCGCACCCGCGTCCAGCACACGCACGACGACGCGCCCCTCCGGGAACGCCTCGAGCACCTGACGGTACGCCTCGACCTGCTTCTCCTCCGACGGCGCGTTCTTGCTGTCGTCCAGGAAGAGGAACTCGGTGCGGAACAGACCCACACCCTCGGCCCCGGCCTCCACGGCGGCCGGCACGTCCGCCGGGCCACCGACGTTGGCCAGCAGCGGCACCTTGTGCCCGTCGGAGGTCGCGCCCGGCCCGGTCGCGGCGGCCAGCGCCGCCTTGCGCTCGGCGGCCGCGGCCTGAAGCTGCGCCTTCTTCTCCGCACTCGGATTCACGAAGATCTCGCCGGTGCTGCCGTCCACGGCGATCACCGTGCCCTCGGCGAGCTCGCAGGCACCCGGCAGCGCCACCACGGCCGGGACACCGAGGGCCCGCGCCAGAATCGCGCTGTGGCTCGTCGGCCCGCCCTCCTCGGTGACGAAGCCGAGAACCAGCGTCGGGTCCAGCAGAGCCGTGTCGGCCGGCGCCAGATCACGCGCGATGAGGACGTACGGCTCGTCGCTGTCGGGGACACCGGGCATCGGCACCCCCAGCAACCGGGCGACGATACGATTCCGCACGTCATCCAGGTCGGCCACCCGGCCGGCGAGGTACTCCCCGGCACCGGCCAGCAGCGCCCGGTACGCGGCGAACGCGTCGTACACGGCACGCTCCGCCGTGCTCCCGACCGCGATACGCCGTTCCACATCCGCCATCAGCTCGGGGTCCTGGGCCATCATGGCCTGTGCCTCGAGCACCGCCTGGGCTTCGCCGCCCGCCAGATTGCCCCGCGCCATCAGATCGGCCGCCACGGCTTCCACCGCCTTGCGGGCGCGCCCCTGTTCGCGCTCCGCGTCCTCGGCCGGTATCTGCTTGGCAGGCGGCTCCAGGACCGCCGTTCCCATGTGCCGAACCTCGCCGATCGCCACCCCGTGGCTCACGCCGACGCCTCGCAGCGTTGTCTCCATCTCACCCGTCTCCGATAGTGCGGCGGGTCCCGCCGCCGCGGTGGTTGTCGTACTTGCCGTCATGGGACGGTGCTGGCGTCACTTCCAGCCGAAAAGACTGTCGCCGGCCTTGACGTCGCCGCTGTCACGAAGATCGGAGAGCGCCTCGGCCGTGGCCTCCAGGGCCACGACCGGGCACACCGCGGACTTCCCGGAGGCCTCGACGGCGGCTGGGTTCCAGCGCACGATGCCCTGACCGCGGGTGACGGTGTCGCCCTTGTTCACGAGCAGCTCGAAGCCCTCGCCATTGAGCTGCACGGTGTCGATGCCGAGGTGGGTGAGTACTCCGTGCCCGTGCTCGTCGACGACGACGAACGCGTGCGGGTGCAGGGAGACGATGACTCCGTCCACGGGAGCGACCGCCTCGGAGGGCTCACGGACGGGGTCGATGGCCGTGCCCGGGCCGACCATGGCCCCGGAGAAGACGGGATCCGGCACAGCGGCCAGTCCGATAGCGCGTCCTGCCAGCGGGGACGTCACGGTGGTCATGGGAGCCTCCCAGGGGTGGAGATTCATATACGGGTCGTCACTGTCTGTCCCTGACGACGCACTGTGCAGCAGCGTATGTCAGATGAAGTGACGGTTCCGCATGGAAGATACCCGCAAGAGGTCTAGACCACCAGCCCAATGGATTTGCACCGGCTTCCGGGCCCCATGTACAGTCGTACTCCTGCTTGAGACCGAGCGGCGCGACCAAGCGCCCTTGATCGGCAGGACCCATAACTCCTCAGATCCTATCCCGGGATCGCCTTCTGCATGTCCGCAGGAGGGTGGTCAGGGAGACGGAAAAACACTGATAGAGTGTGGAACACCGAAGGGAAGCGCCCGGAGGAAAGCCCGAGAGGGTGAGTACGAAGGAAGCGACCGTTCCTTGAGAACTCAACAGCGTGCCAAAAGTCAACGCCAGATATGTTGATACCCCGACACCGGGATTTCCTGGTGGCGAGGTTCCTTTGAAGAAAACACAGCGAGGACGCTGTGAACGGTCGGGCTCATTCCGCCTGACTGTTCCGCTCTCGTGGTGTTCATCCCGATTACGGGAAAACATTCACGGAGAGTTTGATCCTGGCTCAGGACGAACGCTGGCGGCGTGCTTAACACATGCAAGTCGAACGATGAACCACTTCGGTGGGGATTAGTGGCGAACGGGTGAGTAACACGTGGGCAATCTGCCCTTCACTCTGGGACAAGCCCTGGAAACGGGGTCTAATACCGGATAACACTCTCGCAGGCATCTGTGAGGGTTAAAAGCTCCGGCGGTGAAGGATGAGCCCGCGGCCTATCAGCTTGTTGGTGAGGTAACGGCTCACCAAGGCGACGACGGGTAGCCGGCCTGAGAGGGCGACCGGCCACACTGGGACTGAGACACGGCCCAGACTCCTACGGGAGGCAGCAGTGGGGAATATTGCACAATGGGCGAAAGCCTGATGCAGCGACGCCGCGTGAGGGATGACGGCCTTCGGGTTGTAAACCTCTTTCAGCAGGGAAGAAGCGAAAGTGACGGTACCTGCAGAAGAAGCGCCGGCTAACTACGTGCCAGCAGCCGCGGTAATACGTAGGGCGCAAGCGTTGTCCGGAATTATTGGGCGTAAAGAGCTCGTAGGCGGCTTGTCACGTCGATTGTGAAAGCCCGAGGCTTAACCTCGGGTCTGCAGTCGATACGGGCTAGCTAGAGTGTGGTAGGGGAGATCGGAATTCCTGGTGTAGCGGTGAAATGCGCAGATATCAGGAGGAACACCGGTGGCGAAGGCGGATCTCTGGGCCATTACTGACGCTGAGGAGCGAAAGCGTGGGGAGCGAACAGGATTAGATACCCTGGTAGTCCACGCCGTAAACGGTGGGAACTAGGTGTTGGCGACATTCCACGTCGTCGGTGCCGCAGCTAACGCATTAAGTTCCCCGCCTGGGGAGTACGGCCGCAAGGCTAAAACTCAAAGGAATTGACGGGGGCCCGCACAAGCGGCGGAGCATGTGGCTTAATTCGACGCAACGCGAAGAACCTTACCAAGGCTTGACATACACCGGAAAGCATTAGAGATAGTGCCCCCCTTGTGGTCGGTGTACAGGTGGTGCATGGCTGTCGTCAGCTCGTGTCGTGAGATGTTGGGTTAAGTCCCGCAACGAGCGCAACCCTTGTTCTGTGTTGCCAGCATGCCCTTCGGGGTGATGGGGACTCACAGGAGACCGCCGGGGTCAACTCGGAGGAAGGTGGGGACGACGTCAAGTCATCATGCCCCTTATGTCTTGGGCTGCACACGTGCTACAATGGCCGGTACAATGAGCTGCGATACCGTGAGGTGGAGCGAATCTCAAAAAGCCGGTCTCAGTTCGGATTGGGGTCTGCAACTCGACCCCATGAAGTCGGAGTCGCTAGTAATCGCAGATCAGCATTGCTGCGGTGAATACGTTCCCGGGCCTTGTACACACCGCCCGTCACGTCACGAAAGTCGGTAACACCCGAAGCCGGTGGCCCAACCCCTTGTGGGAGGGAGCTGTCGAAGGTGGGACTGGCGATTGGGACGAAGTCGTAACAAGGTAGCCGTACCGGAAGGTGCGGCTGGATCACCTCCTTTCTAAGGAGCACTTCTTACCGGGCTCGCTCGGTCAGAGGCCAGAACATCAGCGAACGCCTGATGCTGGTTGCTCATGGGTGGAACGTTGACTACTCGGCACACTTGACCGTCTTCTCCTTCTAGTACTGCTCGTAAGAGCGTGGAACGTTGAGGAGAGCGGCGAGGGTGTCGGGCACGCTGTTGGGTGTCTGAGGGAATGGTTTTCCTCAGTCGCCGGCCCCAGTGAACTCGAGTGGAAGCTCGGGGTGATGGGTGGCTGGTCGTTGTTTGAGAACTGCACAGTGGACGCGAGCATCTGTGGCCAAGTTTTTAAGGGCGCACGGTGGATGCCTTGGCACCAGGAACCGATGAAGGACGTGGGAGGCCACGATAGGCCCCGGGGAGTCGTCAACCAGGCTTTGATCCGGGGGTGTCCGAATGGGGAAACCCGGCAGTCGTCATGGGCTGTCACCCTTGCCTGAACACATAGGGCAAGTGGAGGGAACGCGGGGAAGTGAAACATCTCAGTACCCGCAGGAAGAGAAAACAACCGTGATTCCGGGAGTAGTGGCGAGCGAAACCGGATGAGGCCAAACCGTATGCGTGTGAGACCCGGCAGGGGTTGCGCATGCGGGGTTGTGGGATCTCTCTTCTGTTGTCTGCCGGCAACAGGACGAGTCAGAAACCGTTGATGTAGGCGAAGGACATGCGAAAGGTCCGGCGTAGAGGGTAAGACCCCCGTAGTCGAAACGTCAGCGGCTCGTTTGAGAGACACCCAAGTAGCACGGGGCCCGAGAAATCCCGTGTGAATCTGGCGGGACCACCCGCTAAGCCTAAATATTCCCTGGTGACCGATAGCGGATAGTACCGTGAGGGAATGGTGAAAAGTACCGCGGGAGCGGAGTGAAATAGTACCTGAAACCGTGTGCCTACAAGCCGTGGGAGCGTCGGAATGAAGACTTGTCTTCATTCTCGTGACTGCGTGCCTTTTGAAGAATGAGCCTGCGAGTTTGCGGTGTGTTGCGAGGTTAACCCGGGTGGGGAAGCCGTAGCGAAAGCGAGTCCGAACAGGGCGATTTTAGTAGCACGCTCAAGACCCGAAGCGGAGTGATCTAGCCATGGGCAGGTTGAAGCGGAGGTAAGACTTCGTGGAGGACCGAACCCACCAGGGTTGAAAACCTGGGGGATGACCTGTGGTTAGGGGTGAAAGGCCAATCAAACTCCGTGATAGCTGGTTCTCCCCGAAATGCATTTAGGTGCAGCGTCGTGTGTTTCTTGCCGGAGGTAGAGCACTGGATAGGCGATGGGCCCTACCGGGTTACTGACCTTAGCCAAACTCCGAATGCCGGTAAGTGAGAGCGCGGCAGTGAGACTGTGGGGGATAAGCTCCATGGTCGAGAGGGAAACAGCCCAGAGCATCGACTAAGGCCCCTAAGCGTACGCTAAGTGGGAAAGGATGTGGAGTCGCAGAGACAACCAGGAGGTTGGCTTAGAAGCAGCCACCCTTGAAAGAGTGCGTAATAGCTCACTGGTCTAGTGATTCCGCGCCGACAATGTAGCGGGGCTCAAGCGTACCGCCGAAGTCGTGTCATTGCAGCATGAGGGCCAACGCCCGCTGTGATGGGTAGGGGAGCGTCGTCTGCCGGGTGAAGCAGCCGCGTAAGCGAGTTGTGGACGGTTGACGAGTGAGAATGCAGGCATGAGTAGCGATTCACACGTGGGAAACGTGTGCGCCGATTGACTAAGGGTTCCTGGGTCAAGCTGATCTGCCCAGGGTAAGTCGGGACCTAAGGCGAGGCCGACAGGCGTAGTCGATGGATAACCGGTTGATATTCCGGTACCCGCTGTGAAGCGTCAAACATCGAGCATCGTGATGCTAAGGCCGTGAAGCCGCCCCGGAGCCTTCGGGCAAAGGGGAGTGGTGGAGCCGCCGAACCAAGCGGTTAGTAGGTGAGTGATGGGGTGACGCAGGAAGGTAGTCCATCCCGGGCGGTGGTTGTCCCGGGGTAAGGGTGTAGGACGAGTGGTAGGCAAATCCGCCGCTCATGTGTCTGAGACCTGATGCCGAGCCGATTGTGGTGAAGTGGATGATCCTATGCTGTCGAGAAAAGCCTCTAGCGAGTTTCATGGCGGCCCGTACCCTAAACCGACTCAGGTGGTCAGGTAGAGAATACCGAGGCGTTCGGGTGAACTATGGTTAAGGAACTCGGCAAAATGCCCCCGTAACTTCGGGAGAAGGGGGGCCACGCTTGGTGAGAGGACTTGCTCCTCGAGCTGGGGGTGGCCGCAGAGACCAGCGAGAAGCGACTGTTTACTAAAAACACAGGTCCGTGCGAAGCCGTAAGGCGATGTATACGGACTGACGCCTGCCCGGTGCTGGAACGTTAAGGGGACCGGTTAGTCACATTTCGGTGTGGCGAAGCTGAGAACTTAAGCGCCAGTAAACGGCGGTGGTAACTATAACCATCCTAAGGTAGCGAAATTCCTTGTCGGGTAAGTTCCGACCTGCACGAATGGCGTAACGACTTCTCGACTGTCTCAACCATAGGCCCGGTGAAATTGCACTACGAGTAAAGATGCTCGTTTCGCGCAGCAGGACGGAAAGACCCCGGGACCTTTACTACAGTTTGATATTGGTGTTCGGTTCGGCTTGTGTAGGATAGCTGGGAGACTGTGAACTCTGGACGCCAGTTCAGGGGGAGTCGTCGTTGAAATACCAGTCTGGTCGTGCTGGATGTCTAACCTGGGTCCGTGATCCGGATCAGGGACAGTGTCTGATGGGTAGTTTAACTGGGGCGGTTGCCTCCTAAAGAGTAACGGAGGCGCCCAAAGGTTCCCTCAGCCTGGTTGGCAATCAGGTGTTGAGTGTAAGTGCACAAGGGAGCTTGACTGTGAGACCGACGGGTCGAGCAGGGACGAAAGTCGGGACTAGTGATCCGGCGGTGGCTTGTGGAAGCGCCGTCGCTCAACGGATAAAAGGTACCCCGGGGATAACAGGCTGATCTTCCCCAAGAGTCCATATCGACGGGATGGTTTGGCACCTCGATGTCGGCTCGTCGCATCCTGGGGCTGGAGTCGGTCCCAAGGGTTGGGCTGTTCGCCCATTAAAGCGGTACGCGAGCTGGGTTTAGAACGTCGTGAGACAGTTCGGTCCCTATCCGCTGTGCGCGTAGGAGTCTTGAGAAGGGCTGTCCCTAGTACGAGAGGACCGGGACGGACGAACCTCTGGTGTGCCAGTTGTTCTGCCAAGGGCATGGCTGGTTGGCTACGTTCGGGAGGGATAACCGCTGAAAGCATCTAAGCGGGAAGCCTGCTTCGAGATGAGGACTCCCACCCACTTGATGGGGTAAGGCTCCCAGTAGACGACTGGGTTGATAGGCCGGATCTGGAAGCACGGTAACGTGTGGAGGTGACCGGTACTAATAGGCCGAGGGCTTGTCCTCAGTTGCTCGCGTCCACTGTGTTAGTTCTGAGGCAACGACCGTGTTTTTTCCGGTCTAACTTCATAGTGTTTCGGTGGTTATAGCGTGAGGGAAACGCCCGGTTACATTCCGAACCCGGAAGCTAAGCCTTACAGCGCCGATGGTACTGCAGGGGGGACCCTGTGGGAGAGTAGGACGCCGCCGAACTTCTTTTAGAGCTCTGGCTCTTGGGCACTCAAGCCCAAGAGCCAGAGCTTTTTTGCGTTGAGGTAGGGTCAGGGGGCATCGTTGGCTCGTTTCCCACAGGAGGCCCCCGGGTGGAGGTCCAGGAGACCCGTGTCCAGACGGACCGGGTCCTCACCATCCCCAACATCCTCAGCATGGCGCGTCTCGTCGGCGTGCCGATCTTCCTGTGGCTGATCCTGAGGCCTGAGTTCGGAGGCCCGAAGAGTGACGGGTGGGCGCTGCTGGTACTCGCTCTGAGCGGCATCAGCGACTATCTGGACGGCAAGTTGGCGCGGCGCTGGAACCAGATCAGCAGCCTGGGCCGGCTGCTGGATCCCGCGGCCGACCGGCTCTACATTCTCTCGACCTTGGTCGGTCTCACCTGGCGTGAGATCCTCCCGCTTTGGTTGACAGCTGCACTTCTCGCGCGAGAGCTGCTCCTGCTGGTGATGGTGGGCATCCTCAGGCGCCACGGCTATCCGCCACCGCAGGTGAACTTCCTCGGGAAGGCCGCCACCTTCAACCTGATGTACGCCTTCCCGCTGCTTCTGCTCAGTGACGGAACTGGCTGGCTGCCGTCACTCGCTGCTATTTTCGGATGGGCGTTCGCCGGATGGGGTACAACGCTGTACTGGTGGGCAGGAGTCCTCTACGTGGTACAAGTCCGCCACCTGGTCCGTGCGGACGCCATGGCCGACTGAACCCCTGATTGCTGCGGCCCTAGCGGCTGGATGGCCCCCGCTGCAAAAGTGCGGGACAATCTGGACGGGTGAAGTCGGCTAGACCGTCGTCTCTTGAGGAGGACGCTTCCGACATGAAGGCCGTCGTGATGGCCGGAGGCGAAGGCACCCGCCTTCGTCCCATGACTTCGAGTATGCCCAAGCCGCTCCTGCCCGTGGCGAACCGCCCGATCATGGAGCACGTGCTGAGGCTGCTCAAAAGGCATGGGTTGAACGAGACCGTCGTAACTGTCCAGTTCCTGGCCTCATTGGTCAAGAACTATTTCGGTGACGGCGAAGAGCTCGGTATGGAGCTTTCCTATGCCAACGAGGAGAAGCCGCTCGGTACCGCCGGGAGCGTGAAAAACGCCGAGGCGGCGTTGAAGGACGATGCTTTCCTTGTCATCTCCGGCGATGCGCTGACCGATTTCGACCTCACCGAGCTGATCAATTTCCACAAGGAAAAGGGCGCGCTCGTCACTGTGTGTCTGACGCGTGTGCCCAATCCGCTGGAGTTCGGCATCACGATCGTCGACGAGGAAGGCAAGGTCGAGCGTTTCCTCGAGAAGCCGACCTGGGGGCAGGTCTTCTCCGACACCGTGAACACCGGAATCTATGTGATGGAGCCCGAGGTCTTCGACTACGTCGACCCCGATGTGCCCGTCGACTGGTCCGGTGACGTCTTCCCGCAGTTGATGAAGGAAGGCAAGCCGATCTACGGGTATGTCGCGGAGGGCTACTGGGAGGACGTCGGCACCCACGAGAGCTATGTGAAGGCGCAGGCCGACGTCCTCGAGGGCAAGGTCGACGTCGAGATCGACGGTTTCGAGATCTCCCCGGGCGTGTGGGTCGCCGAGGGTGCCGAGGTGCATCCCGACGCGGTTCTGCGCGGGCCGCTGTACATCGGCGACTACGCCAAGGTCGAAGCCGGCGCGGAAATCCGTGAACACACGGTCGTCGGTTCCAACGTCGTCGTGAAGAGCGGGGCCTTTCTGCACAAGGCCGTCGTGCACGACAACGTGTACGTGGGAACGCACAGCAATCTGCGTGGCTGTGTCGTCGGCAAGAACACCGACATCATGCGCGCTGCACGCATCGAGGACGGCGCGGTCATCGGTGACGAGTGCCTGATCGGTGAAGAATCGATCGTGCAGGGCAATGTGCGGGTGTACCCGTTCAAGACGATCGAGGCCGGTGCGTTCGTCAACACCTCGGTCATCTGGGAGTCCAGGGGACAGGCGCATCTCTTCGGGGCCCGTGGTGTCTCGGGCATCCTGAACGTGGAGATCACGCCGGAGCTCGCCGTCCGCCTCGCCGGCGCCTACGCCACGACGCTCAAGAAGGGCTCCACCGTCACCACGGCCCGCGACCACTCCCGCGGCGCCCGGGCGCTCAAGCGCGCGGTGATCTCGGCGCTGCAGGCCAGCGCCATCGACGTACGAGACCTCGAGAACGTACCGCTGCCCGTCGCCAGGCAGCAGACGGCGCGGGGCAGTGCCGGCGGCATCATGATCCGGACCACACCCGGGGTGCCGGACTCCGTGGACATCATGTTCTTCGACGGCAACGGCGCCGACCTGTCGCAGGGCAGTCAGCGGAAGCTGGACCGGGTGTTCGCGCGGCAGGAGTACCGGCGGGCGTTCCCCGGCGAGATAGGTGACCTGCACTTCCCCGCCAGCGTGTTCGACTCCTACACGGGGTCGCTGTTGCGGAACGTCGACACGACCGGCATCAGCGAGTCCGGGTTGAAGGTCGTCGTGGACGCGTCCAACGGCAGTGCGGGGCTCGTGCTGCCCAGCCTGCTCGGCAAGCTGGGCGTGGACTCCCTGACCATCAATCCCGGCCTCGACGAGGCACGGCCCACCGAGACCGGCGACCAGCGGCGGTCCGGGCTGGTGAGGCTCGGCGAGATCGTGGCCTCGTCCAGGGCGGCGTTCGGCGTCCGGTTCGACCCTGTCGGTGAGCGGCTCTCCCTCGTCGACGAGAAGGGCCGGATCATCGAGGACGACCGGGCCCTGCTGGTCCTGCTCGACCTGGTCGCCGCCGAGCGGCGCAGTGGGCGGGTGGCGCTTCCGGTGACCACGACGCGGATCGCCGAGCAGGTGGCGGCGTACCACGGGACCCAGGTGGAGTGGACGACGACCTCGCCCGACGACCTCACCCGGGTCGGGGGTGACGACTCGACCATCTTCGGCGGTGACGGCAAGGGCGGTTTCATCGTCCCGGAGTTCAGCAGCGTCTTCGACGGCGCGGCGGCCTTCGTAAGGCTCATCGGTCTGGTGGCACGGACGCAGCTCACGCTGAGCCAGATCGACGCGCGGATCCCGCGTGCGCACGTCCTCAAGCGGGACCTGGCGACTCCCTGGGCCGTCAAGGGCCTTGTGATGCGACGGGTCGTCGAGGAGGCCGGAGACCGCTTCGTGGACACCACGGACGGTGTGCGTGTCGTCGAGACCGACGGCCGCTGGGTGATGGTGTTGCCCGACCCTGCCGAGGCCGTCACCCATCTGTGGGCGGAGGGACCGGACGACGCGTCCGCGCAGGCCCTGCTCGACGAGTGGTCGGCCGTCGTGGACAGCGCCGGGCGCTGAAGAACACTGCACGCGCGCGTGCCGGACAAGTGTCCCCAAGGGGGCCTGTCCGGCACGCCCGTGGGGCCATTCGGAAGTAGTGGCCGCGACGTGCGACGATGTGCGGCATGCCGCAGCAGCCCCCCATTCGGAGCACACCGACGCGCCCTTCGCGGCCGGACGCGTCCATGTTCCTCCTCACCAACGTCATGGACCACAGCCTCGACGACGGCTACGCCGAGGCGGCCGCCCGGAAGAAGGCCGCGGGCGCCGGCGGTATGCCCAGGACACTGCGGGCCAGGCTCGGCCTCGCGGCCGGGCTGGTGCTCGCGGCGTTGGTCGTGACGGTGGGGGCGGCGCAGGCGCGGGTGGCGGCTCCCGTCGTCGCCAAGGAGCGCGAGGAACTGATCGACCGCATCGACCGTGAGACGGCGACGGCGGACAAGCTGGAGCACTCCGTCGACAAGCTGCGCGACGACGTGAGCGCCCGACAGCGGGAAGCTCTGGAGAAGAGCGGCGGCGGCGACCAGTCCGAGCTGGTGGGCCTGCTCTCGGGCGCCGTCGAGGTGCACGGCCCCGGTGTGCGGCTGGTCGTGAACGACGCCAAGGAGGCGACCTCCGGGGGCAACGGGAACCCGCGGGAGACCTCTGACTTCTCCGACACCGGCCGGGTTCGCGACCGGGACATGCAGCGAGTGGTGAACGGGCTGTGGGAGTCGGGGGCGGAGGCCATCTCCATCAACGGGCAGCGGCTGACCGCGCTGTCGGCGATCAGGGCCGCGGGTGACGCGATACTGGTCGACAACAGGCCGCTGGTGCCGCCCTATACCGTGCTGGCGGTGGGTGATGGGCAAAGGCTGAGCACCAGGTTCCAGAACAGTGCCGACGGGCTGTACCTGCACGCCCTGCAGGAGAACTACGGCATCAGGACCAGCATCTCGGTGCAGGGTGACCTCCGGCTGCCCGCCGCACCCAGTGTGATCGTACGTACAGCACAGCCGAAGAACGAGAAGACGGAGAAAGGCACATCGTGATCGCCGTACTGGGCCTCGTCGTGGGAGTCGTGGCCGGACTGTTGGTCCGGCCTGAGGTTCCGGCGGTCGTCGAGCCTTATCTGCCGATCGCCGTCGTAGCGGCGCTCGACGCCGTCTTCGGTGGGCTGAGGGCCATGCTGGACGGCATTTTCGACGACAAGGTCTTCGTGGTGTCGTTCCTGTCCAACGTGGTCGTGGCCGCGCTGATCGTGTTCCTGGGCGACAAGTTGGGCGTGGGAGCCCAGTTGTCCACCGGTGTCGTCGTGGTGCTGGGGATCCGCATCTTCTCGAACGCCGCGGCGATCCGTCGCCACGTGTTCAGGGCGTGAGGCCGATGAGCGACGCGAAGGACGAGCCCGAGAACAGGCTGCGCAAGGAACTGCCCGAAGAGGTGCCCGCGGCGGTCCCCGAGGCCGCTGACGAGACGCCCGAGGCGAAGCCCGAGGAGACGACCGAGGAGACGCCCCGGCTGACCGGTCGGCAGCGGCTGGTCCAGGGCCTGTGGCCGCCGCGGGTGAGCCGCGCCCAACTGATCGTCGCGGTACTGCTGTTCGGCCTGGGCTTCGGCCTCGCCGTCCAGGTGGCGTCGAACAGCGACAGTGACAGCGCGCTGCGCGGGGCGCGTCAGGAAGATCTTGTTCGCATCCTCGATGAACTCGACGACCGTACTCAACGTCTTGAGGACGAGAAGCAAGGGCTGCAGAAGCAGCGCGACGAGTTGGAGAACAGCTCCGACCAGGCCGAGGAGGCCCGCAAGCAGACCGTCGAGAAGGAGAAGCAACTCGGCATTCTGGCGGGCACGGTGGCGGCGCAGGGGCCCGGCATCACGATGACGATCAACGACACGAAGGGGACGGTCCAGGCGGACATGCTGCTCGACGCGGTCCAGGAGCTGCGCGCGGCTGGGGCCGAGGCGATCCAGGTGAACGGCGTACGTGTCGTGGCCAGCACCTATCTCTCGGACGCAGGCAAGAGCGTGAGCGTCGACGGGAACAAGATCAACGCGCCCTATCGTTTCAAGGTCATCGGCAAGCCGGAGGACCTCGAACCGGCGCTCAACATCCCTGGAGGCGTGGTGCAGACTCTCGAGAAGGAGCAGGCCACCGTCGCTGTCGGCCGATCGAACAAGATCGTCGTGGACGCCTTGCGAGCGGCGAAGCGGCCTGACTACGCTCGGTCGTCCTCCCAGTGAACCGGCGGTGCATGGGGGGCGACCGGCAGGGGCATGAGGTTGCGGGGGGTCGGCGCATCGATTGGGTGGCGCGTGGTGGAAACTGTCTGGTGGATACGGACGTTGTGAGGATGTCCGGGTCGGCCGGCGTATTGAGTCAGGGTTCGTCCTGCCCCACGGGCGGGTCTGTTTCGGTCAAGGGGAATCGCCCGTGAAGTTGTTTGCGAAGTTGTTCGGCAAGAGCGCGCGAGAGGGCAGCGACAATGCCACCGCTCGTCATCGCGCACAGCCCGAGGCGGAAGGCCAGCGTCCCCTCTTCCGGGACCAGGTCGCTGGGCCGGGCGGTGACATTTCCGGAGGTCAGGGCGCGCCGTCGGTTGACCCTGCGCAGCCCGGCGGCATAGGTTTCGGGCAACCGTCAACCTCAAGTACGGGTGGAGGGTTTTCCCCTATGTCGGCCCTGGTGTGTACGAGGTGCGGTAACCGCAACGCGGAGAACAGCCGCTTCTGTTCCAACTGCGGAGCCCCGCTGCGCGGCGGAGCCGCGGCCGAGCGGCCGTCCGAGACGACCTCCACGATCTCCATCTCCGGTATCGAGGCCTACGACGCCGAGGTCACCGGCCAGACGCAGCTGCCGGCGCTCTCTCCCGAGGCGCAGGCGGCCGTGGACGCGCTGCCGCTGGGCTCCGCACTGCTGGTGGTGCGTCGCGGGCCGAACTCGGGAAGCCGCTTCCTCCTGGACGGCGACCTGACCACGGCGGGCCGCCATCCGCAGAGCGACATCTTCCTGGACGACGTGACGGTCTCGCGTCGGCACGTGGAATTCCGCCGCGGTGCGGACGGCACGTTCACGGTGGCCGACGTGGGGAGCCTCAACGGCACGTACGTCAACCGAGAGCGGATCGACCAGGTCGCCCTGAACAACGGTGACGAGGTCCAGATCGGCAAGTACCGGCTGGTCTTCTACGCGAGCCAGCAGGGCTACTGACCGCTCCCGGACAGCGTCCGGGGGGACCCCAGGGAATGTCCATGCTGCAAACACCGAGCGGTGGTGCCGGCCACGGCACCACCGCCACGGACGGTCTGATGAGCATCGGCACAGTGCTGAACGTGCTGCGCGAGGAGTTTCCCGAAGTCACCATCTCCAAGATTCGCTTCCTGGAGTCGGAAGGGCTCATCGAGCCGCAGCGGACCCCTTCCGGATACCGCAAGTTCACGGTCGGCGACGTCGAGCGCCTCGGCCACGTCCTGCGGATGCAGCGCGACCACTACCTGCCGCTGAAGGTGATCCGAGAGCACCTGGACGCCATGGAGCGCGGCGAGGCCGTGGCGCTGCCCGCGGTGGGCCGTCAGCGGGACGGTGAGGCCGCCCTGGAGCCCCTGGAGGGGCCGACGGCCGCCAGGATCGGGAAGGACGAGCTGCTCGCCGCCGCCGAGATCGGCGAGGAGCAGCTCAAGGAGTGGGAGTCGTACGGTCTGCTCACTCCGATGCCGGACGGGTCGTACGACGCGGAGGCGGTCACCGTCGCCTCCCTCGTGGTGGAACTGGGGCGGTTCGGGATCGAGCCGCGGCACCTGAGGGCGATGAAGGCCGCCGCCGACCGCGAGGCGGGGCTCGTGGACCAGGTGGTGGCCCCGCTGAAGCGGCACCGCAATCCGCAGACCAGGGCCCACGCGGAGGCCCGTACGAAGGAGCTGGCGGCGCTCACGGTGAAGCTGCACGCGGCTCTTGTGCAGACCGCGCTCGGTGTGCGACTGCCCTGAGCCGGGCATGCGCCGCAAGGCCGGATCGTCCCCCCGTTTCCTGCCCGACTACCCAAACGTCCCGGGCACGTCCTAGGGTTGCTGTGTGAACGAGCTCGATGTCGTAGGTGTCCGGGTCGAAATGCCCTCCAACCAACCGATCGTGCTCCTGCGTGAAGTGGGAGGCGACCGCTACCTCCCCATCTGGATCGGGCCGGGGGAGGCGACGGCGATCGCCTTCGCCCAGCAGGGCATGGCCCCCGCGCGACCGCTGACCCACGACCTGTTCAAGGACGTGCTGGAGGCCGTCGGCCAGGAGCTCACCGAAGTGCGCATCACCGACCTGCGTGAGGGCGTCTTCTACGCCGAGCTGGTGTTCGCCAGCGGGGTCGAGGTGAGCGCCCGTCCGTCCGACGCCATAGCGCTGGCGCTGCGCACCGGTACGCCGATCTACGGCAGCGACGGTGTGCTCGACGACGCGGGCATCGCGATCCCGGACGAGCAGGAGGACGAGGTGGAGAAGTTCCGCGAGTTCCTCGACCAGATCTCGCCGGAGGACTTCGGAACCAGCAGTCAGTGAGGCGGGGCCGGCCCGGCGGACCCCGGTGGTCCGTGAGTGGCCGGTTCGCAGGCGATCACGGCTCAAATGCCCGCATTTGCCAGGGGCCAGTGCGAGCGTCCTGCGGCTCGCTCCGAGCGCATTCGGCTAGCCTTTCCCCGCGGTGGGGCACGGGAAACCACTCTCAGGGTGATTATCACTCGGCGTGCCGAGTGTGGCGGTCGTTGACGCACCCCTGGTGGCTGCCTACCGTCGAGGAGGCAGGTCAAGGACGGAGGTCGGCGTGAGAAGCAGCGGCGACGGTACGGCTGGGGGTGCCCCCGGACGTGGTCCCGGGGACAGCGGACCGTACCCGCTTCAGAGCAACGCGGCCGACCACGTTCCGCAGCGACCTGCGGCCGTGCCGAGCAGCGGAGGGGCGGCGTCGATGGCGTCCGAGGAGATCGGCTACCGCGGGCCGACGGCCTGCGCGGCCGCCGGCATCACCTACCGGCAACTGGACTACTGGGCGCGCACGGGGCTCGTGGAGCCGAGCGTGCGGCCCGCGTACGGTTCCGGGACGCAGCGGCTCTACAGCTTCCGGGACGTCGTCGTCCTGAAGATCGTGAAGCGCTTCCTGGACACCGGTGTGTCGCTGCAGAACATCCGTACCGCGGTGCAGCACCTGCGGGAGAGCGGCTTCCGGGACCTTGAGCGCATGACGCTGATGAGCGACGGCGCCACGGTCTACGAGTGCACCTCGCCCGACGAGGTCCACGCACTGCTCCAGGGCGGCCAGGGCATCTTCGGCATCGCCGTCGGGGTGGTCTGGCGGGACGTCGAGAGCGCGCTGTCCCAGCTGCACGGCGAGCGCATCGACACCGGCGAGACCCTGGTGGGATCCAACCCGGCCGACGAACTGGCGCGGCGGCGCAACCGGGCCGTCTGAGGCGGGAGCGACGGCGGTCCGGCCGTCGTACGGGGGCATTGTCAGTGGCGTAGGGCAGCATCGGAGATGTGAGAAACGCGCCCACGATCCTGCATCTCGACATGGATGCCTTCTACGCCTCGGCGGAGCAGGCGTCCAAGCCGAGTCTGCGCGGGAAAGCCGTCGTCGTGGGCGGACTGGGGCCGCGCGGGGTCGTGGCGACGGCCTCGTACGAGGCGCGGGTGTTCGGGGTGCGGTCCGCGATGCCGATGGCCCAGGCGCGGCGGCTGGCACCGAACGCCGCGTATCTGGTGCCCCGGTTCGGGTTCTACCGGGCGATCAGCGAGCAGGTCATGGGGCTCCTGCACGTGCTGTCGCCCCTGGTGGAGCCGTTGAGCCTGGACGAGGCGTTCGTGGACCTGGAGGCCGGCGGGGTGGCCTGGGACGCGGTCTCGGCGCGGCTGGTGGGGGAGAAGCTGCGGGCCGACATACGGGCCGGCACGGGGCTCACCGGGTCCGTGGGGCTCGCGGCGTCCAAGATGCTCGCGAAGATCGCATCCGAGGAGGCCAAACCGGACGGGCTGGTGCTGATCGAGCCCGGGACCGAGCGGGCGATGCTCGGGCCGATGTCGGTGCGGACCCTGCCGGGGGTGGGACCGGCGACGGGGGACCATCTGCGGCGGGCCGGGATCACCACGGTCGACGACCTTGCCGAGGCCGGGGAGGACGAGCTCGTACGGCTGCTGGGCAAGGCGCACGGGCACGCCCTGCACGCCATGGCGCTGGCGCGCGACGAGCGGCCCGTGGTGGCCGAGCGCGAGGCGAAGTCGGTGTCCGTCGAGGACACGTACGACGTGGACATCCACGACCGGCTGCGGGTTGGGCTGGAGGTGCAGCGGCTCGCCGACCGGTGTGTGCGGCGGCTGCGGGCCGCGGGGCTGTCGGGGCGGACCATCGTGCTGAAGGTGCGGCGGTACGACTTCTCCACCCTGACCCGGTCGGAGACGCTGCGGGGGCCGACCGACGATCCGGCGGTGGTGCGGGAGGCCGCCGCGCGGTTGCTGGACTCCGTGGACACGACGGGGGGTGTGCGGTTGCTGGGGGTCGGGGTGAGCGGGCTGGCCGACTACACGCAGGAGGATCTGTTCGCCCAGGCGGCCGGGGAAGGCGCGGCCGAGCAGGTGGCGGAGGAGGGGGACGAGGAGCCGGTCGAGGAGCAGCAGGTGGTCGTCGAGCGGCGGTGGCCCGCGGGGCACGACGTGCGGCATGCCGAGTTCGGGCACGGGTGGGTGCAGGGGAGCGGGCTGGGCAGGGTGACCGTGCGCTTCGAGACGCCCGGGTCGGAGCCGGGGCGGGTGCGGACGTTCCGGGTCGACGATCCCGACCTGGAGCCGGCCGATCCGCTGCCGTTGGTCGAGGGGGCGGCTGGGGTCTCCGTCGAGGGGGTCGGTGCGTGACCGGGCCTAGGCGTCCGCGTCCTCCGTTCCCGCCAGCTTGCCGAAGCTGCGGTCCGGGAAGGACGGCGGGGGTGCCACGTCAAGGCCGTAGTGGTGGTAGAGCTGCAGTTCCTGTTCGGGCGAGAGGTGGCGGCCCACACCGAAGTCGGGGGCGTCCTTGATGAGGGAGCGCTCGAAGGGAATGTGGAGCGTGCCCTCGACCAGTTCGCTGGGCTCCAGGGGGACGAAGGCGTCGCGGGAGAACAGACCGGTGCGTATCGCCGCCCACTCGGGCACGCCGGTGGCGTCGTCCAGATAGACCTCGTCGACGGTACCGATCTTGGTGCCGTTGCGGTCGAACGCCTTGCGGCCGATCAGGTTGCGCGGATCGATGTCGGTCTGCACGTGCCCTCCTGTTGCTCGCAACTCGTCCTAAGCACTACAAAAGAGCACAACGGGACGGGCGGCCACTCGAAAGACCCCTGTGTTGTGCCCGCTGGTACGCTGGCACTGGCTGCTGACCCCGTGCGGGAGAGTCCTCCGGAGAACACCGGAGGCGCCGAAGGAGCAAATCCTCCCCGGAATCTCTCAGGCTCACGTACCGCACGGACGAGGTCACTCTGGAAAGCAGGGCGGGTGTCGACGGCTTCCGCTCTCACCGACGGTGAAAACCGGGCGCCCCTGGGCGATCCGGTGAAGCTCTCAGGTTGAGATGACAGAGGGGGAGGCCGTCCGGGTACCCGCGCCGTGGTGCCCCTCGAAGGTCGCGTCAGACCAGGAGGCCTCCGCAATGACCGCCCACCGCATTCCGCTCTCCGAGCTCGAACAGGGAATCCCGTTCGAGCAGCGCCACATCGGGCCCGACCACGAGGCGCGGGCGAAGATGCTCGCGCAGGTCGGGTACGGCTCGCTGGACGAGCTGACCGCCGCCGCGGTACCGGACGTGATCAAGAACGCCGACGCGCTCGATCTGCCGGGCGCGCGGACCGAGGCCGAGGTGCTCGCCGAGCTGCGTTCGCTCGCCGACCGCAACCAGGTCCTCGACTCCATGATCGGGCTCGGCTACTACGGCACCTTCACGCCGCCGGTCATCCTGCGGAACGTGATGGAGAACCCCGCCTGGTACACGGCCTACACGCCGTACCAGCCGGAGATCTCGCAGGGCCGGCTGGAGGCCCTGCTCAACTTCCAGACCGTGGTCGCCGAACTCACCGGACTGCCCACCTCCGGCGCCTCCCTGCTCGACGAGGGGACGGCGGCCGCCGAGGCCGTGGCGCTCTCCCGGCGCATGGGGAAGAACAAGAAGGGCCTCTTCCTCGTCGACGCCGACGCGCTGCCGCAGACCATCGCGGTCATCGAGACCCGAGCCGAGCCGGCGGGCGTCGAGGTCGTGGTCGCCGACCTCCGGGACGGGATCCCGACCGACCTCGCCGGCCGTGAGATCAACGGCGTTCTGGTGCAGTACCCCGGCGCCTCCGGTGCCGTGAGCGACATCAAGCGGGTCATCGAGCAGGCGCACGAGCTCGGCGCGCTCGTCACCGTGGCCGCCGACCTGCTCGCGCTGACGCTGCTGAAGTCGCCCGGGGAGCTCGGTGCGGACATCGCCGTCGGTACGACGCAGCGGTTCGGTGTGCCGATGGGCTTCGGCGGGCCGCACGCCGGCTACATGGCCGTACAGGAGAAGTTCGCGCGCAGCCTGCCCGGGCGGCTCGTCGGCGTGTCCGTGGACGCGGACGGGCACAGGGCGTACCGGCTGGCGCTGCAGACCCGTGAGCAGCACATCCGCCGGGAGAAGGCCACCAGCAACATCTGTACGGCCCAGGTGCTGCTCGCCGTCATGGCCGGCATGTACGCCGTCTACCACGGACCGGAGGGCCTGAAGGGCATCGCGCGGCGCACCCACCGGTACGCCGCCATCCTTGCCGAGGGGCTGCGGGCCGGCGGGGTCGAGGTCGTGCACGGCTCCTACTTCGACACCCTGACCACGCGCGTTCCCGGGCAGGCGGCCGAGATCGTCGCCGCCGCCCGCGACAACGGCGTCAACCTGCGGCTCGTCGACGCCGACCACGTCTCCGTCGCCTGCGACGAGACCACCGGCCGGGCCCAGCTGAGCGCCGTGTGGAGCGCGTTCGGGGTCAAGGGCGACATCGAGGCGCTGGACGCCGTCGTCGAGGAGGCCCTGCCGCGCGAGCTGCTGCGCGACGGCGACTTCCTCACCCACCCCGTCTTCCACCAGCACCGCTCCGAGACCGCGATGCTGCGCTACCTGCGCCGCCTCGCCGACCGCGACTACGCGCTCGACCGCGGCATGATCCCGCTGGGCTCCTGCACCATGAAGCTCAACGCGACGACCGAGATGGAGCCGGTCACCTGGCCCGAGTTCGGGCAGCTGCACCCCTTCGCGCCCGCCGAGCAGGCCCAGGGCTACCTGACGCTCATCCGGGAGCTGGAGGAGCGGCTGGCCGAGGTCACCGGGTACGACAAGGTGTCCTTGCAGCCCAACGCCGGGTCGCAGGGCGAACTGGCCGGACTGCTCGCCGTACGCGGCTACCACCGGGCCAACGGGGACGAGCAGCGGACCGTCTGCCTCATCCCGTCGTCCGCGCACGGCACGAACGCGGCCAGCGCCGTCATGGCGGGCATGAAGGTCGTCGTCGTCAAGACCGCCGAGGACGGCGAGATCGACGTCGAGGACCTGCGGGCGAAGATCGAGCAGTACCGCGACGAGCTGGCGGTGCTGATGATCACCTACCCGTCGACGCACGGTGTGTTCGAGGAGCACGTCGCGGAAATCTGCGCGCAGGTGCACGAGGCCGGCGGGCAGGTGTACGTCGACGGCGCCAACCTCAACGCGCTCGTGGGCCTCGCCAAGCCGGGCCACTTCGGCGGCGACGTGTCGCACCTGAACCTGCACAAGACCTTCTGCATCCCGCACGGCGGCGGCGGTCCGGGCGTCGGCCCGGTCGGCGTGCGTGCGCACCTGGCGCCGTACCTGCCCAACCACCCGCTGCAGCCGGCCGCCGGGCCGGAGACGGGCGTCGGCCCGATCTCCGCCGCGCCCTGGGGCTCGGCGGGCATCCTGCCGATCTCGTGGGCCTACGTCCGGCTCATGGGCGGCGAGGGGCTGAAGCGGGCCACGCAGGTGGCCGTGCTCTCCGCCAACTACATCGCCAAGCGGCTCGAGCCCCACTACCCGGTGCTCTACACCGGCCCCGGTGGGCTGGTCGCGCACGAGTGCATCATCGATCTGCGGCCGCTGACCAAGGCGACCGGCGTGAGCGTCGACGACGTCGCCAAGCGGCTCATCGACTACGGGTTCCACGCGCCGACGATGTCCTTCCCGGTCGCCGGCACGCTGATGATCGAGCCGACCGAGTCCGAGGACATCGGCGAGCTCGACCGGTTCTGCGAGGCGATGATCGCCATCCGCGCGGAGATCGAGAAGGTCGCCGCGGGCGAGTGGCCGGCGGACGACAACCCGCTGCGGGGCGCTCCGCACACCGCCGCCGCGCTGGGCGGGGAGTGGGAGCACGCGTACACGCGTGCGGAGGCCGTCTTCCCGGGCGGGGTCTCGGCCGCCGACAAGTACTGGCCGCCGGTGCGCCGTATCGACCAGGCGTACGGCGACCGCAACCTGGTCTGCTCCTGCCCGCCGCTGGACGCGTACGAGGACTGAGCCGACAGGCTTGGAGGAGGGCCCCGCTTCGGTGGGGCCCTTTCGCGTTGCGTGTGGCGCGCCGGGGGCGGGGTTGGTGGGTGTCGTTCTCAGGCGGTGGCGAGCGAGATCTCCGTCGCCTTGATCAGGGCGACGACCGAGGTGCCGGAGGCCAGACCGAGGTCCTGTGCGGCGTCCTTGGTGATGACGGACGTCAGTTCGGCGCCCTGGACGGCCACCTTGACGGAGGCCATGGCGCCGCCGGTGGCGAGGCCGGTGACCGTCCCGGGCAGTTGGTTGCGGATGGACAGGCCCGCGACCGGGGCGGTGGCCAGGGAGACCTCCGTCGACTTCACCAGCACGCGTACGGCGGTGCCGTCGGTGAGGCCGAGGTCCTCGACGGACTCCCGGGTGATCGCCGCGGTGATGTCCTGGCCGCCGGTGAGGCGCACCTTGACCGTCGCCATCACCTCGCCTGGGGTGACGGCGGTGACCGTGCCGGGGATCTGGTTGCGGATGCTCAGGGTCATGGGCAAACCCTAGGGCCGGGCGCCCGTCATGCCGGGTATGCGTGCGTCTGCGTCGCCTTGACCGTCGCCCAGACCACCGAGCCGGGGTGCAGGCCGAGTTCGGCCGCCGCGACCGTGGTGAGGTCGGCGGCCAGCGGCAGTTCGCCGATGAGGTCGGCGCGGATCTGGTCGCCGTGGGTCTCCAGGCCGGCCACCTCGCAGCGCCAGTGGTTGCGGGCGCTGGAGCCGGTGGGCGGGTTGCGGAAGAGGGTGACGGCGCTGGGCGGGAACGCGACGAACACCGGACCGGACAGGTCTTCGGTGGTGGTGATGGTGGGGCCGGCGTCGAGGCGGACGGTGTGCCCGTCGGCCCGGCCCTTGTAGAGGTTCAGGCCGACCAGTCTGGCGATGTAGTCCGTACGGGGGTGACGGGCGATGTCGGACGGGCTGCCCTCCTGGACGACCTCGCCGTGCTCGACGACCACCAGCCGGTCGGCCAGCACCATGGCGTCCAGGGGGTCGTGTGTGACCAGGACGGCCACGGCTTCGAACTCCGCCAGGTGGCGGCGGAGTTCGGCGCGTACGTCGAGGCGGGTGCGGGCGTCGAGGGCGGCGAGGGGTTCGTCGAGGAGGAGCAGGCGGGGGTTGGTGGCGAGGGCGCGGGCGAGGGCGACGCGCTGGGCCTGGCCGCCGGAGAGGCGGCGGGGTCTGGCCGTCATGTGGTCCGCCAGGCCCATGCGGGTCAGCCATTCGGTGGCCCGGGCCCGGGACTCGGCCTTCGTGGCGCCCTGGCAGCGGGGGCCGAAGGCGACGTTGTCCAGGGCGGTGAGATGGGGGAAGAGCAGGTAGTCCTGGAAGACGACGCCGACGGGGCGGTTCTCGGGGGGTGTGCGGGTCAGGTCGGTGCCGTCGAGGCGGAGGTGGCCGTCGGTGAGGGGGGTGAGGCCGGCGAGGGCGCGCAGGGCGGTGGTCTTGCCGGCGCCGTTGGGGCCGAGGAGGGCGACGACGTCGCCGGGGGCCGCGGTAAGGGTGATGTCCAGGCTGAACCGGGCGTGGATCACCTGGAGGTGGGCGTCGAGGGCGGTGCGGGCTTGTCCTGCCCGGCCTTCGGCCGGGACGGGCTTCCCACCGGCACCATCCGTGCCGGATTCGTGGTCGGGTGCGGGTGGCCCCTGTGGGGCTTGAGCGCCGTCGGCGGCTGCGGGGTGGGGGTTTCGCATCAGGTGGCCCTCGGGTCCGGCAGGTCTTTGCGGTCGGGTGGGTTTTCGCGTCTCATGACGTCGTCATCCAGCGGTCCCGTAGCCCTGCGAGTACCGCGATCGAGACCGTCAGGAGGACCAGGCTGAGGGCGATGGCCGCCTCCGGGTTGTTCTGGAGGGCCAGGTAGACCGCCAGGGGCATCGTCTGGGTGCGGCCGGGGAAGTTGCCCGCGAAGGTGATCGTCGCGCCGAACTCGCCCAGTGCCCGGGCCCAGGCCAGGACGGCGCCCGCGGCGATGCCGGGGGCGATGAGGGGGAGCGTGACCCGGCGGAAGGCGGTGAAGCGGGAGGCGCCCAGGGTGGTGGCCGCCTCCTCGTATCGGGGATCCGCCGCGCGCAGGGTGCCCTCGACGGAGATGACGAGGAACGGCAGCGCCACGAAGGTCTCGGCGACCACGACGCCGGTCGTGGTGAAGGGCAGGGTGATGCCGAACCACGAGTCCAGCCACTGGCCCACGATGCCGTTGCGGCCGAGGGCGAGGAGGAGGGCGACACCGCCGACGACCGGCGGCAGGACGAGGGGCAGGGTCACCAGAGCCCGTACCAGACCGCGGCCGGGAAAGTCGGTGCGGGCCAGCAGCCAGGCCAGCGGGACGCCGACGACCAGGCACACCAGGGTCGCCGACGTCGCGCACACCAGGGACAGCCGCAGCGCCTGCCACACCTCGGCGCTGGTCAGCTGGTCGGGGAGGGTGCTCCAGGGGGCCCGGACGAGGATGGCGAGCAGCGGGAGGAGGAGAAAGGCAAGCCCGAGCAGGGCGGGGAGCAGGAGGGGCAGCGGGACGCCGCGGCCCCGCAGCCGGCGGTCTTGGCGCCGGGACGGTCCGGTCTTGCGGGCACGGCCGGGCCGCGGGCCGCCCGCAAGGGTGTCGGCCGCGGCGTCGGGCTCGTCGCCGGAGGTCATGGCTTGAGGAACCCGGCCCCGCTCAGCGCCTTCTGCCCCTCGGCGGACTTCACCAGCTGGATGAAGGCCTGGGCCGCGGCGGCGTTGGGCGCGTTCTTGAGCAGGGCGATCGGGTAGTCGTTGACGGCGTTGGCGGACTCGGGGAATTCCACGCCCTCCACTTTGTCACCGGCGGCCTTCACGTCCGTCTTGTAGACGACGGCCGCGTCGGCCTCCTTCAGCTCGACCTTCGTCAGGGCGCTCTTGACGTCCTGTTCGTAGGAGACCGGGGTGAGCTTCAGGTTGCTCGCGTCGAGGGCCTTCTGAGCCGCGGCGCCGCAGGGCACCGTCCTGTCGCACAGGACGACCTTGAGGCCCGACCTGGTGAGGTCCTTGAGGGAGGAGACCTCGTCGGGGTTGCCCGGCAGCGTGGCGATCTCCAGCTGGTTGCGGACGAAGGTGGCCGGGGTGCCGGCCGCGTCCTTCTTGTCGGTCACGATCGCCATCGTCTTGGGGCTGGCGGCGGCGAAGACGTCGGCCGGGGCGCCGCCGGTGATGCTCGCCGCGAGGGTGTCGCTGCCACCGAAGTTGAAGGTGACCTTCGTGCCGGGGTTTTCCTTCTCGAACTCCTTGCCCAGGGTCGTGAAGCTCTCCTGGAGGGAGGCGGCGGCGAAGACGGTGACCGTGCCGGACAGCTTCGCCGACGAGGACGGCGCGGGGGCGGACTTCGTGTCGCTGGAGTCGGAGGACGAGCAGGCGGTCAGGGCGAGCAGCGCGGCGGTGCCGGCGCCGGCCGTCCGCAGGGTCCGGCGCGCGGAACGGGTCATCACGGGGTCCACTCCCTCGGTTGCCTCCGTGGAGGAGTCCGTCGAGCCCCTCCCATGCGTCGATCATACTGGCGCATATGCGAGGCATAAGCCTCCTGTTGCTTCGCACGAGCTGGCCCAATGGGCGCCGGGGCCGTGCATGTGCGTTCGTACGGGAGGGGTGGGGCGGGCGGGTCAGGTGCGGTCGATGTGGACGTTGGTCGACTTCACGCGGGCCGTGGCCTCCATGCCGACCTCAAGACCGAGTTCCTCCACCGCCTCGCGGGTCAGGAGGGAGACCAGGCGGTGCGGGCCGGCCTGGATCTCGACCTGGGCGGCGACGTCCCCGAGCTTGATCGCGGTGACGATCCCGGGGAAGGCGTTGCGGACCGAGGTGTAAGGGGCTTCGTCGTCGGTGCTGCCGGCCTTGGCGAGTTCGACGGAGAAGGCCGCGAGTGCCCGGCCGTCGATGAGCCGGCGTCCGCCCTCGTCGCGGTGGGTGTCCACCCGGCCGGCGTCGGCCCAGCGGCGTGCGGTGTCCGGGCTGACGCCGAGCAGCCGTGCTGCCTGGCCGATCGTGTAGCTCTGCATGCGGTCACGATAGGGCCGGGAACGGATCGCGGCGGAAAAGGGTTGGGCTCGTGACGTGCGACGGAAGCCGGACCCGGGCGCGCAGGGGCGTCAGGGTGCGTGCGTCCCAGGCGACCGGTTCGGCCGTGGCGCAGGAGACGAGCGCGCAGCACCCGGCCGGCCGTGCGCAGCCACGCCGGTGGCGGTCGCCGGCCGGGCTCGGCGGCCCGCTGCCTCGCATGTCGAGACCGTGCGTACGTCAGCCCGTGCGTACGTCAGCCCGTGTGCACGCGCGGCCGGCGGTCGCGGTCGGGTTCAGCCTCGCGCAGCACCTCCCGGGTGACCGGGGCGACCTCGCCCTGGCCGAAGAGGAAGAACCGCAGGAAGTTGGCGAAGGGGGTGCCCTCGGTCCACTCGAAGTAGATGTGCGGGATGCAGCCCGTGGTGTCGCGGACGTGGAGGAGGAGCGCGGCCAGGGCGTTCGGGATCGAGGACGACTCCAGGGTCAGCACGCGGTAGCGGTTGTGCAGGACTTCGCCGCGCACCGTGAGGCCGGCCTCGAACTCGGAGGGGTCGGTGACCGTGACCTCGACGAAGACGAAGTCCTCCGCGTCGGGCATGTCGTTGTCGGCGCGGATCTGCTCGATCTTGTCGCGGTACTCGGCCTTGTCCCGCTGATCGGGCTCGTTGGCGATGAACCGTATCTTCCGGCTGGCCATGTCCCGGATGAAGCGTTGCGCCATAGCGTCGAGCTGGACGTCGGTGACGCGCAGCTCGAAGGCGCGGGCCAGCCGGGACAGCAGGGAGACCAGGATGATGCCGGCGATGAAGCAGGCGCCGATCTTGACGCCGTCGGGGCGTTCGACGACGTTGGCGCCGGTGACGTAGAGCAGGACCGCCGAGACGACGCCGAAGCCGATCGTCCAGCCGCGCTGCCCCGCGCGGTGGGCGGCGATGGTCACCGCGATCGCCGCGGAGGACATCAGGACCAGTACGCCGGTGGCGTAGGCGCCGCCCTGGGCGTCGACGCTCGCGTCGAAGATCCAGGTGACCAGGAAGGCGATCAGGGTGAAGACGATCACCATCGGGCGGACGGCGCGGGCCCAGTGTGGGGCCATGCCGTAGCGGGGCAGGTAGCGCGGCATCAGGTTGAGCAGGCCGGCCATCGCGGAGGCGCCCGCGAACCACAGGATGGCGATGGTGGAGACGTCGTAGACCGTGCCGAAGGCGTTGCCCAGGTATTCGTGGGCGAGGTAGGCGAGGGCGCGTCCGTTGGCCTGGCCGCCGGACTTGAACTCCTTCTCGGGGATCAGCACGGTGGTGATGAAGCTCGTGACGATCAGGAAGACGCTCATGATCAGGGCGGCGGTCGTGAGCAGCTTCTTCGTGTCGCGGATGCGGCCCTTGGGGTTGTCCTCGGTGTCGCCGGGGTCGCCCTGCACGTGCGGCATGACGGCAACGCCGGTCTCGAAACCGGACAGGCCCAGCGCGAGCTTGGGGAAGACCAGCAGGGACACGCCGATCATGGCGAAGACGTTGCCGTGCTCGGTCGTCAGGGCGCCGGCCCAGTCGGTGACGACGTTCCCCGCGGTGAGCACGTGCCACAGGCCGACGACCACGACGACCGCGTTGAGGCCGAGGTAGGCCACCACCAGGGCCACCGCGACGCCGATCGCCTCCAGGAAGCCCTTGAGGAAGACCGCGCCGAGCAGGGCGACGAGGACCAGCGTGATCAGCATCTGCCGGCCTTGCAGCATGCTGGTCAGGTGCGGGTTCTCGACCATGTGGGTGGCCGCGTCCGCCGCGGAGAGGGTGATGGTGATCAGGAAGTCGGTGGCGGCGAAGCCCAGCAGCGCCAGGACGAAGAGCTTGCCCTTCCAGAAGGACAGCAGGCGTTCCAGCATGGCGATCGAGCCCTCGCCGTGCGGGCTTTCCTCGGCGACGCGGCGGTAGACGGGCAGTGCGCCGGCGAGCGTGACGATCACGAGCACGACGGTCGCCACCGGTGACAGCAGTCCTGCGGCGAGGGCCGCGATACCCGGCTGGTAGCCCAGGGTCGAGAAGTAGTCGACGCCGGTCAGGCACATCACCCGGTACCAGCGCTGGCCCTTGTGCGGGGGTTCCGGCCGGGCGTGCGGCGCCTGCTGGACGCCCTTGCCCATGTCGGAGAGCCCCTCCAGCATCCAGGCGCGCAGGCGACTGGGGGGTGGGTGCTCGGTGGTGGCCATCGACGTGCTCCTGAGGTGCGGCTCGGCGTGTGGTGGAGGCCATCACGCGGACGGCGGCACCAGCGTAAGCGGAGCGTGACGTGCTGGCCCGTGGATGAGGGGGGCGAGGGCGTCAAGCTTGCGTTAAGACCGACCTGGTGAGAGGCGTCCGCATGCCGAGAGCGGAGCGAACGGCGGTGCCGGGCGGCGGATGTGCTGGGCGGGAGAGGGGCGTGGGTGGACACCCAGCGTCATCTCCGGGTGCCAGGAAACGTCCCGCCCTCTTGGCGCCTCCTTGACGCAATCTTGGACTCTGTCAGGTACACGGCCGGAACTGGTCTCATGGTCCGGCCGTTCGTCGGATGTGACGTCGACCCACCCCGCCCGCACGGAACCCGGCCAGAGATCCCGGCACATGGTGATCTGCGGCGACGACGGACTCGCGCACCGGCTCGCCGTCGAGCTGGACGCCGTGTGCGGTGAGATCGTCACCGTCGTGCTGCCGTCGGCGAGTGACCAGCACGGCGCCCAGGTCGCCGAACTGCACCACGACCCGCGGTCGCCGGTCGAACTGCACGTCTCCGTCCGCCCGGACGAACGCACCCTGCGCGCGGCGGGCGTGGAGCGGGCGGTGGCACTCGCCCTCACCTACCGCGACGACCAGGTCAACATGACCGCCGCTCTGCTGGCCCGCACCGTCAACCCCTCCGTCCGGCTGGTCGTCCGGATGTTCGACCGGGAGCGTGGCCGTCATCTGGAGCGGCTGCTGGACCGGGCGGCCGGGCTGAGCGAGGACCTCGCGCGGGACACCTCCACGACGGTGCTCTCCGACGCCGACACCGCCGTACCGGAGCTCGTGGCGGCCGCGGCTCTCGGCCGCGGACATACCCTCCAGGTCGAGAGCAGGGTCTTCCGCGGTGTCGTACGCCCCGCCGGCACCCCTTCGCACACCACCGACCTGACCACCCTGGCCGTCCTGTCCGGCGCCCACCAGGACGACCCGGCCAGCCAGGACAGCGCGGAGACGCCCGGTGAGGAGGGCACCCAACTGCTGCCCGACACCGGTACCGCGCGGCATCGGCAGGGCACGCACGGTCGGCTGATGCTGGAGGAGGTCGGCAGGCATCCGGCCGAACCGGCCGTCCGTGCCCGGCGTTTCCGCCCCCGCAAATGGCTGCGGGCACGCGTGGCGCGCCTGCCCTTGAAGGTCTTCCTGTCACACCAACTCGCGGCCGTGTACGGGGCGTTGGCCGCTGTCGTGGTGGCCCTGTCGACCGCCACCGCGCTGTTCACCGACGAACATCCCTGGTGGAAGAACTTCTACCTGCCGCTGCTGGACATCTTCACCATGGGTGACCCGGCCACCGACGAGTCCCCCGCCCGGCGTGTGCTCCAACTGCTGGCCGGCTTCGTGGGGTTGGCGGTACTTCCACTCGTTGTCGCCGCGACCATGAACGCCACCGAGGCCTTCCGCACCGCCTCGGCGAGTCATCCCCCCGACGAGGACGTCAACGGTCATATCGTGCTGGTCGGCCTCGGCATGGTCGGCACCCGGGTGCTGGCCCGGCTGCACGGCACCGGTCACCAGGTCGTGGCCATCGAGTGCGACCCGCAGGCCCGCGGTATCGCCCTCGCGCGCGAACTCGGCATCCCGCTGGTCCTGGACGACGCCACGATCCCCGGGGTGCTCGAACGGGCCCGGGTCCGGCAAAGCCGCTCGCTGCTCGTCCTCACCCGCGACGACGGCCGCAACCTCGACATCGTCATGGCGGTGCGGGAGACCGACCCCGAGGTGCGCGTGGTGACACGGTTGTACGACGACGGGTTCGCGGCCACCGTCCAGCGCACCCTGCGCGCCTCCTACCCGGATGCCCTGACGCGGAGCAGGAGCGTCTCCGCGCTGGCCGCGCCCTCGTTCGCCGCCGCGATGATGGGCCGGCATGTGCTGGGCGTGATGCCGGTGGAACGCGGGTCGCTGCTGTTCACCTGCGTCGACGTGGCGGGGCACCCGGAGCTGGAGGGGCGCTCGGTGCACGAGGCGTTCCGGGCGAACGAGTGGCGCGTGCTGGCCGTGGGCGCCGCCGCCGGGCCGCTTCCGCAACCCGCTGCCGCGGATGCCCCGGACGGGACACGTCCTGGCCGGACTGGTTTCGACTGGCGTCCTGAGCAGGGCCGCCTTCTGCGGGCGGGGGACCGGGTGGTCCTCGCGACGACGCGGCGCGGTCTGGACATCCTCCTGGCGGACGTTCACCCGTGACCAGGGAGCCGAGCGCAACGGTCTGTCCGTCGCCCGGGTGGAGCGGCTGGTCAGGGACCACACGCAGGGCCGCACCCCGGGTTTCCGCGCGTGAACGTCCTCGAGCTCGACATCGCGCTCAGGGAGCTGGTGGCCAAGGGCTGGCCGCGTCCGACGGCGACACCCCCGTCCGCTCACCGCACGGAACCCGCACCGCGAAGCGCAAAGATCCCGACAACCGGTGTGCCGGGTTCCCGGCGGGACACCCGCACGACAGCCGGGCGTGGTAGACAACGCCGATGACGGTACGGAGCGTTCAGGGCCGTGGTGAGAGGACTGGGTGACCGGTGATGCTGAAGACCTTCCGTTGGGCGTTCGCGGCCACCGCGCTCGGTCTGGCCGCAGGGGTGCTCTACGGAGGCTGGACCGCGTTCGGCATCGTGGCGATCCTGGCCGTGCTGGAGATCTCCCTGTCGTTCGACAACGCCGTGGTCAACGCCGGGATCCTGAAGAAGATGAGCGCCTTCTGGCAGACGATCTTCCTCACGATCGGCGTGCTCATCGCGGTGTTCGGCATGCGGCTGCTCTTCCCGGTCGTCATCGTCGCCGTCACCGCGAAACTGAACCCATACGACGCCGTCCACCTGGCGCTGACGGAGAAGAGCCGTTACGAGCAGCTGGTGACCGACGCGCACCCGGCGATCGCCGCGTTCGGTGGCATGTTCCTGCTGATGATCTTCCTGGACTTCATCTTCGAGGACCGCGACATCCAGTGGCTGGGCTGGATCGAGCGCCCTTTGGCCAGGCTCGGCAAGGTCGACATGCTGTCGGTCTGCATCGCCCTGATCGTCCTGCTGATCACCTCCTTCACCTTCGCCACCCACGCCCACCAGCACGGCGGCGCGCACGCCGACAAGGCACAGACCGTGCTCGTCTCCGGCATCGCGGGTCTGGTCACCTACCTGGTCGTCGGCGGCCTGTCCGGCTACTTCGAGAACAGGCTGGAGGACGAGGAGGAGCGGGAGCAGAGCAAGCCCTCGGCGGGCACCCTCGTGGGCCGGGCCGCGTTCTTCATGTTCCTCTACCTGGAGGTCCTGGACGCCTCCTTCTCCTTCGACGGCGTGATCGGCGCGTTCGCCATCACCAACGACATTGTGCTGATGGCCCTGGGTCTGGGCATCGGCGCCATGTACGTCCGGTCGCTGACCGTGTACCTCGTCCGCCAGGGCACCCTCGACGACTACGTCTACCTGGAGCACGGCGCCCACTACGCGATCGGCGCCCTGGCCGTGATCCTCATGGTCACCATTCAGTACCAGATCAACGAGGTCGTCACCGGTCTCATCGGCGTCGTCCTGATCGCCTGGTCCTTCTGGTCCTCCGTCCGCCGCAACAAAGCACTCGCGGCCGCCGAAGGCGAGACGGAGCGGGCCGACTCGGTGTCGGTGCGGTAGCACCGCCTGATCAGCTCCGTAATGTTCGCCTGCGGAGTCGAATGTTTCGACCGGTCGTGAAGTGACGGGCGAGGATCGCCGCCCCTGTCGGACCGGGCCTGAGTCCCCCATTGTCGGCGCTGGGCGAAGTCGCGCGCAGATTCACCGCGTACAAGGGGTTGCCACCGTTTGGGAGCTGTCTCTAGGGTGCGGCATCAACGAAGCTTTCTGGATCATCTCCGAAACTTTCGGTCCCAGTGGACGGTCGTGGACGCGCCGTCCCTACCCCAAGGAGCACAAAATGGGCGACCGGGCACTGTCCCGCCGCGGGTTCCTGGCGGCCTCCGCCGCGGCCGGTCTGGGCATGACGGCTCTGAGCGCATGCGGCGGCGACTCGGACGGAGGGTCGGCCGACGGGAAGACCACCATCGAGTGGTGGAACATCTCCACCACCGAACCCACCAAAACCGTCTGGGCGGGTCTGGCCAAGAAGTTCGAGGCGCAGAACCCCAAGGTCAAGGTGAAGATCGTCCAGATGGAGAACGACGCCTACAAGTCGAAGATGACGGCGCTGACCGCCTCCGGGAAGCTCCCGGACATCTTCCACACCTGGGGCGGCGGCGTCCTCCAGCAGCAGGTGGACGCCGGACTCGTCGAGGACCTCACCGACCGGACCAAGCCGTGGGCCGACGGCATGCTGTCCGTCGCGAAACAGGCGTACATCCTGGACAACAAGACGTACGGCATCCCGTTCGACATCGGCATGATCGGCTTCTGGTACAACAAGGCGCTGTTCAAGCAGGCCGGCATCACCGCCCCGCCCACCACCTGGAGCGGCTTCCTCGACGCGGTCAAGAAGCTCAAGGCGAAGAACATCACGCCCATCGCCCTGGCCGGCAAGGAGAAGTGGCCCGGCATGTACTTCTGGGCCTACCTCGCGATGCGCACGGCCGGCATCGACGCGCTGAAGAAGGCCAACGAGAACAAGGACTTCACCGCCCCCGGGCTCGTCCAGGCCGGACAGCACCTCCAGGACCTGGTCAAACTCCAGCCGTTCCAGAAGGGCTTCCTCGGCGCCGCGTACTCCACGCCCACCGGCCAGGCGGCCACCATGGGCAACGGCAAGGCCGCCATGGAACTCATGGGCCAGTGGGCCCCGGTCGTCGAGGCCGACTCCGGCAAGGGCCTCGGCTCGAACCTCGGCTTCTTCCCCTTCCCGGCGGTCGAGGGCGGAAAGGGCGCCATCACCGAGGTCTTCGGCGGCGGCGGCGGACACGCCCTGCGCAAGGGCGCCCCGCAGGCGGCCGTCGACTTCCTGAAGTTCTTCGCCTCCGAGGCCACCGACCTGGTGCTGGTGAAGAAGACCAACACCCTCCCGGTGGTCCCCGGCGCCGAGAAGGGGCTCTCCGACCCCAATACCAAGGCCGTGCAAGCCCAGTTGAAGGCGGCCACCGGCTTCCAGCTCTACCTCGACCAGGCCTACGCGCCCGCCGTCGGCCAGGAGGTCAACGACAGCGTCGCCGCGCTGATATCCGGCTCCAAGTCGCCCGAGCAGGTCACGCAGTCGATCTCCAAGACCGCGAAGGAAGAGCAGTAACCGGCGATGACCTCCACTTTCCTTCCGGACAAGCGGACGGGCCCGGACGTCGCCCTCCCCTCCCCGACGGCGACGCCGGGGCGGGGGCGGGCGCGCCGGCGCCTGGTGAACTGGCTCACCGCGGTCGGCTTCCAGGTGCCCGCGCTGGTGCTCTTCATCGGGCTGGTCCTGCTGCCGATGCTGTTCGCGCTGTACGCCGCGTTCTTCCGCTGGGGCGGCTTCGGCATGCCCTCCGACTACATCGGCGGCGACAACTTCACCCGCCTCTTCCAGGACGACGTCTTCCTCGGCGACCTGTGGCGCTGCGCACTCCTGGTCGGGCTCTCGCTCCTGCTGCAACTGCCGTTCGCGCTGGGCATGGCGGTGGCACTGAACCAGAAGCTGCGCGGCCGGGCCGTCTACCGCATGCTGTTCTTCGCGCCCTACGTCCTGTCCGAGGCCATCACCGGCGTGCTGTTCAGCATGGTCTTCGCACCGGACGACGGGCTCGCCGACCATGTCCTGGGCGCCGTCGGGCTGGACGGCGTCGGCGGTGAGTGGTTCGCCGACCCCTCCTACGTCATGGCGACCCTCTTCCTCGTCATGACCTGGAAGTACTTCGGCTTCCACATGATGCTGCTGCTCGCCGGACTCCAGTCGATCCCGGCCGAGTTGACGGAGGCAGCGCTGATCGACGGCGCCAATCCCTGGCAGCGCTTCCGCAACGTCACCCTGCCGCTGCTCGCGCCCACCATCCGCATCAGCATCTTCCTGTCCGTCATCGGGTCCATCCAGCTCTTCGACCTGGTGTGGGTGATCACCCAGGGCGGTCCCGACCACCACTCCGAGACGATGGCCGTGACCATGTTCCAGTACGGCTTCAAGCGCTACCAGGTCGGCTACGCCAGCGCGATCAGCGTGGTCATGTTCGGCATCTGCCTCGTCTTCGCCCTCGCCTACCAGCGGTTCGTGCTGCGCCGCGACCTCGAGGGCGCCACCACGAACATGAGGGGAGACGGCAGGTGAAGACACTGCGCAACATGCCGCTGCACGTGGTCCTCGTCGTCGTCGGCTCGGTGATCGTCGTACCGCTGCTGTACGCCGCGCTGTCCGGCTTCAAGTCCACCGACGAGCTCTCCCGCAACCCCTTCGGGCTGCCCGAGCACTGGCTGACCGGCAACTACACCGACATCCTCGGGTCCGGTGACTTCTGGCGGCTGCTGGGCAACAGCACGCTGGTGGCGGTGGCGACGTGCGTGCTCGTGGTCGCCGTGTCCGCCCTCGCGGCCTTCTCCTTCGCACGGTTCGCCTTCCGCGGCCGGGAGCTGATGTTCACCTTCTTCACGATGGGGCTGATGTTCCCGCCCGCGGTCGCCGCCCTGCCCCTGTTCCTCCTGCTGCGCTCCCTCGGCCTGCTGGACAACCCCCTCGGCGTGATCCTGCCGCAGGCCGCCTTCGGCCTGCCGATGACGATCATCATCCTGCGCGGCTTCTTCCGGCAGATCCCCGGCGAACTGGAGGAGGCGGCCACCCTCGACGGCTGCAGCGCCTTCGGCTTCTTCTGGCGGGTGCTGCTGCCGATGGCCCGGCCCGCGCTCGGCACGGTCTCCGTACTCGCCGTCGTCACCAGCTGGAACAACTACATGCTGCCGCTGCTGGTCTTCACCGACTCCAAGTGGTGGACGCTGCCGCTCGGCGTCGCGCAGTTCCAGGGCCAGTACTCGGCCGAGTACGCCCGTGTCTTCGCCTACCTCGTCCTGGCGATGGTCCCCGCCCTCGCCCTCTACTCGGTCGCCGAGCGTCAGCTCGTCGGCGGCCTCACCGCCGGCGCCACCAAGGGATGACGCGCGCCGCCGGACGTACGGCCCCACACCCCACCCCGTGAGGAGTCGCACCATGCCCAAGACCCGTCTCAGACTCGTCGGAGCCCTCGCCGCCGTCCTGGTCGCCGCCGGCGTCACCACCGGCACCCCCGCCCAGGCGCACCCACGGCCCACCACCCTGGCCGAACTCGCCCACCGCCACGGCCGCTACTTCGGCAGCGCCACCGACAACCCCGAACTCACCGACACCGCCTACACCTCCGTACTGGGCAGCGAGTTCGACATGATCACGCCCGGCAACGGCATGAAGTGGTACGCCACCGAGCCCCAGCAGGGCGTCTTCGACTGGACCGACGGCGACCAGATCGTCGACCTCGCGCGCGGCAACCACCAGCGGGTGCGCGCCCACACGCTTGTCTGGCACAGCCAGCTGCCGGACTGGCTCACCGGCCGCGCATGGACGGCGGACGAGCTCAGGGCCGTACTGAAGAAGCACATCCAGACCGAGGTGCGGCACTACCGCGGCAAGGTCTACTCCTGGGACGTGGTCAACGAGGCGTTCAATGAGGACGGCACCTACCGCGACACCATCTGGTACCGCACGCTGGGCCCCGGCTACATCGCCGACGCCCTGCACTGGGCCCACCAGGCCGACCCGCACGCGAAGTTGTACCTCAACGACTACAACATCGAGGCCGTCGGACCGAAGAGCGACGCCTACTACCGGCTCGCACAGGAGCTGAAGGCACAGCACGTCCCGCTCGACGGCATCGGCCTGCAGGCCCATCTGGCGCTGCAGTACGGCTATCCGACCACCCTGGAGGACAACCTCCGCCGCTTCTCCCGACTCGGGCTCGACACCGCTCTCACCGAGGTCGACGTCCGCATGATCCTGCCGGCGACCGAGGAGAAGCTGGCCCAGCAGGCCGACTGGTACCGCGACATGACGTCCGCCTGTCTGGCGGTGCGGCGGTGCGTGGGGATCACGGTGTGGGACTACACCGACAAGTACTCCTGGATCCCGGCGTTCTTCCCCGGGGAGGGCGCCGCGCTGCCGTACGACGACCAACTGCGGCCCAAGCCCGCGTACTTCGCGATCCGAGAGGCGCTGGGCGGCAAGTAGCAGCCCTTGCGGGAGGGGTTTTCCGGAACGCCCCGGCGGTGCATTGGGGAGCACCGCCGGGGTCCCGGCACCCCCGGTCTGTCAGGGTGCCGGGGGTGCCGTGCTGGCTCTCACCACCAGCTCGGTGCCGAGTTCCACGCGCGGGGAGTCCGGCTGTTCGTCGCGGGCCAGCCGCAGGACCGTACGGACGGCCAACTTGCCCATGTCGGCCAGCGGTTGACGAACCGTGGTGAGCGGCGGCGCCGACCAGCGGACCTCCGGAAGGTCGTCGAAGCCGACCACGCTCATGTCCTCCGGCACCCTCAGACCCCGCCGGCGCAGTGCCTCGATCGCGCCGAGCGCCATCTGGTCGCTGGCCGCGAAGATCGCGGTCGGCGGTTCGGGGAGGGCGAGCAGGGCGTTGCAGCCGGTGAACCCGGACTCGGGGTGGAAGTCCCCGGGGACGACGAGGGAGCCGTCGGGTGGGATGGCTGCGCCCTCCAGGGCGGCGCGATAGCCGTCGAGGCGTGCGCGGGAGCACAGCAGCCGTGGCGGGCCGGCGATCAGAGCGATCCTGCGGTGCCCGAGGGAGAGCAGGTGCTCGGTGGCCGCCATGCCGCCCGACCAGTTGGCGGCGCCGATCGTCGGGACGTCCAGGGCGGGGGAGCCCGCCGGGTCGACGACCACCAGCGGGACACCCAGGGCGCGCAACTCCTCGTGCAGTACCGGCTCCAGCGCCGAGGTGACCAGGACGACGCCGTCGGAGGCGCGGGCCCGCAGGTTGCGCATCCACTCACGGGCGTCGCCGGAGCGCCCGTGGATCGCCGACACCACCGTGCCGACCCCGGCGGCGTGGGCGACCTCCTCCACACCGCGCAGGATCTCCACCGCCCAGGGACTGTCGAGGTCGTTGAAGACCAGGTCGAGCAGCGCGGCGCCGGAACCGGAGGCGCCGGCGCGCTTGCGGTAACCGTGCCGCAGCAGCAGATCCTCCACCCGTGCCCTGGTCCGCGGCGAGACGTCGGAGCGGCCGTTGACGACTCGGGAGACGGTCGGCACCGACACCCCCGCCTGCCGGGCGATCTCCGTGATCGTGACCTTCCCCCGGCTCTCCGCCACGCCCTCGGCACCGGCCCCGTCTGCTGCCAATTCCCCCACCTCCGTGCGCACGCGCCGCGAAACTTCCAGAAGTCTTCCGGAAGAGGTGGGCCCGTGGGAAGGGTGATCAAGACGGGATCGCAGGCGACGAATACGAGCCCCATGACCCTGGTACGCCCGGGTAACTACGGTGGGTGATCGGGGCCGGACATGCGTCGGGGCCGGCTCGCGGCAATGTCCTCCGCGACCGGCCCCCGGAAATCCGCCGGGCGGCCGTGGCCGCCCGGAAGCCGCCTCAGGCGGCCGTCATCACCTGGCGGTGCGGGGCGATGACCTGGCCGTCCGGCAGCAGCTCACCGGTGTCCTCGAAGAGCAGAACGCCGTTGCACAGCAGGCTCCACCCCTGCTCCGGGTGGTGCGCCACGAGTCGGGCGGATTCCCTGTCGGCGGAGTCTGCTGAAGGGCACGGCGGCTGATGCTGGCACATTGGTGGGATCTTTCGCTCTGTCGTGATGTCGGAGATGGCTGTCGTGTCTGTGCTGCGGCTTGAAGCGTTGTCCATGGCCGCCCCCCGTTGGTTTAAGTCGGTCCAGTCCAGTGTTGCCCTACGGAGGCGAATCCGCAGGCATTTCGACGCACCACTTCTTCACAGGTTGATGACGCTTCGGCGGCCCGGACGGTTCAGTCCAACCACACTGTCCCTTCGGGTGGTTCGCACTGGTCGGATGGGGCTAGTCCATACCGGGCGGGGCCACTTTCCGGCTCGTACGAGCAGTTTTTCGCTCGTACGAGCGCAATGGCTTCCGGGTGAAGCGCCGGGTGAAACGCCGTGTCCCGCCGTCGGTGAATTCGACGGCGGGGCACGAGGTCTTACGTCAGGCGATCTGACCGAGCAGGGGGGCCGGAGTCACCCGATGGGTCAGCACCGGCAGCAGTTCGGCGACGCGGTGCGGGCGGTGCGCCGCGATGCCGGGCGGGGCCGGTGCCAGCGGGACGAGCAGGTCCGTGGCCGCCGGGTGGCCGGCCGCGCCGTCCGCCGCGCAGTCGCCGTGCAGCCAGAGCGTGAGCATGTACAGGCTCGGCACCGACAGCAGGCGCGCCTGGTAGGGCTGTTTCATCGTCTCGGCCTGGCGCAACGCCCGCTCGGTGGAGGCGATGTAGGGACCTTCGAAGAAGTGCGAGAAGGCCCAGCCGTCCGGGGTCAGCATGGTCTCGGCCGCGGCCACCGCGCGGTCGCCGCAGCGGATCAGGAACCGCCAGCCGGCCAGCCGGCTGGCGGAGGCGCCCTCGGGGGTGAGCTCGTCCAGTACGTGCACGGGAAGTGGCAGTTCCGGTGTGGCGGGTCCCTGGGAGCGCAGCAGGGAGGGTGTTCGGGCCTCGCGAACCGCGGTGGGCGAGCCGAGCGCGGTCAGGACGGTGCGAAGGGCGGGCGCGGGAGCCGGGGGGACATGCAACGGCATGGTGGGTCGCCTCTCATTCGACAGGCACGGTGGCGCGAGGGCGGGGGCGGACGGCGCTGTCTGCTCACGGGGCGAGAGAGACGGGGCGGGGTCCGGGTACGAGGGATGTGGGTGAGACCTGTCGCTCGTCATCTGACGGCAGGTCTCGAAGACCGGGGGCGCCGACCCTCTGCCTGTTCGCGGAGTTTATACGACACATGTTCAGCCGGTGTTTCGTCTAGCCGTTTCCGGAGCACTCGGCAAGGGGTTATCCGGTCGGCGACACGCGGGAATCACCCCGATTCTGCTCGGCCCGGAGGCGGTGACCTCGGTAAATGCCGAAGGTGGGGTCGGCCAATTCTCGTCGGCGTTTTTCACGAGTTCGTCGCGTACATGAAACTGCGCCGTGCGGCATGCCCGGCGAATGTGCCGCCGGTCACATGTGACCAGAGTAGCGCGCGACCCGCTCGCATGGGGACGTTACCGATCGCCGACGCTGGGCATTATCCCACGTGACCCGACACCGGCGGCCGGGATCCAGGACGCCGCCCGATCGAGGAGGGACGCTCCGATGGGGGAGAAGGTCGTGGCAGGTCGTTTCGATCTGTCCGATCGGCAGCTCTACCGCGACAAGCTCCGCAGGTGCCTGACGGGGCTGGAGCGGCTCCTGGCCGAGAAGCGGTTCGACCGCCCCAGGAACCTGATGGGGCTGGAGATCGAATTGAATCTCGCCGGTGCCGACGGCATGCCGAAAATGCTCAATGCGCAGGTCCTGGAACGGATCGCGAGCCGAGATTTCCAAACAGAACTCGCCATGTTCAATCTGGAAGTGAACATCGCCCCACACCGCTTGCAGGGGCGGGTATTCGACCGGCTCGGAGAGGAACTCAGGACCTCTCTGGCATATGCCGACCGAAAAGCCGGTGAGCTCGACGCGGGAATCGTGATGATCGGCATTCTGCCGACCCTCGACCGGGACGACCTGGTCTCCTCCAACCTTTCCGCGGTCGACCGTTACGCACTGCTCAACGATCAGATCGTCGCCGCCCGCGGTGAGGACTTCGTCCTCGACATCGACGGCGTGGAACGTCTGACCTGCACCTCGAAGTCCATAGCGCCGGAAGCCGCCTGCACCTCCGTACAGCTGCACCTCCAGGTCACCCCGGGCCGATTCGCCGACGTGTGGAACGCCGCCCAGGCCGTCGCCGCCGTCCAGATAGCCGTGGGCGCCAACTCGCCCTTCCTGTTCGGCCGTGAACTGTGGCGCGAGTCCCGGCCTCCGCTGTTCCAGCAGTCCACCGACACACGGCCGCCCGAACTGCAGGCCCAGGGGGTGCGCCCGCGCACCTGGTTCGGGGAGCGCTGGATCACCTCCGCCCATGACCTCTTCGACGAGAACCTGCGGTACTTCCCGGCGCTGCTGCCCATCTGCGACGAGGAGGACCCCCTGGAGGTCCTCGACGCGGGCGGCATCCCGAACCTGCACGAACTCGTCCTGCACAACGGCACGATCTACCGCTGGAACCGCCCGGTCTACGGCATCGCCGACGGTGTCCCGCACCTGCGCGTCGAGAACCGCGTCCTGCCCGCAGGCCCCAGCATCATCGACGTCATCGCCAACGCGGCCTTCTACTACGGTCTCGTGCGCGCCCTCGCCGAGGAGCCCCGCCCCGTGTGGACCCGGCTGCCCTTCGAGGCCGCCGCCGCCAACTTCGACGCCGCCTGCAAGGACGGCATCGACGCGCGCCTGGAGTGGCCGCGGCGGGGGCGGTACGGCGGCACGGCGCAGGTCGACGCGGTGAGCCTGGTCCGCGACGAGCTGCTGCCGCTCGCCGAGGCCGGCCTGGACGCCTGGGGCATCGAACCCGCCGACCGCGATCTCTACCTCGGCGTCATCGACGAACGCTGCCGGCGCCGGGTCAACGGCGCGTCCTGGCAGGCGGCCACCTTCCACCGGGCCCTGGAGACGGGCATGTCCCGGGACGAGGCACTGGCGGCCACCACCCGGCGCTACAGCGAGCTGATGCACATGGGCGATCCGGTACACACCTGGCCGGTGGGCATGCCGGAGCCGGTGCCGCTGGGGTGAGCGGGCGCCTTGCGGGCGGTCAGCTCGTGCCGCTGCCCTGGGCGCCGGCCGCCACGATCGCCTTCAGCATCACCGACTGGATCTGCGAGGGGTTGTTCACCGACTGGCCCGAGCCGCCGGTCGCTCCGGCGATCTCCTCGGCCTCCTCCCGGTCGGCGTCGGGCCCCACGGCGATCATGATCAGCGGCACCGGGTGCTCGGGATCGGTGAGCTTCTGCAGCTCACTGATCAGCTCGGCCCGGGAGATGCTGCCGGGGTCCTGGTTGACCCCGTCGGTGAGGACGACGAGCGCATTGAACTTCCCCTTCGCGTACGACGACGTCGCCGCCCGGTACGCGGCGAGCGTGGTGTCGTACAGGCCCGTCGCCCCGTTCGCGACCGGCTTCAGCGCGCCGAAGGCCGCCGACAGCCGCTCCCGCTGGGTGCCGTCGCCGATCCGGTCGCCGAGCCGCTCGGTCGGCACCAGGACCCGGTAGTCCTTGGCGCCGTCCAGCTTCGTGGAGAACTCCCACAGGCCGATCTCGTCCTCCTGCGTGAAGGTGGCGAGGGCCTGCAGCAGCGACGCCTTCGTCACCGCCATACGGGACTGCCCGCCCGTGCCCGGCACCGGCTCGGACATCGACGACGAGGCGTCCACGACCGTGGTCAGCCGGGCGCTCTGCACCGTGATCGTCCAGGTGCCCAGGGCCTCCTGCAGCGCCTCGTCCGTGGCCGGCTGGACGGCGGGCTCCGCGTACGGCTGCGGGCTGCTGCCGCCCGCCTCGGCGACCACCGCCTCCGGCGCCTCCTCGTCGGAGGTGCGGAAGCCGTACTTCTGCAGCAGCCGCAGCTGTGCCGGCTGCCGCAGATAGTTCATGAACCGCAGCGCGGCCCGGCTCTGGTCGGTCGTGAGCTGCCCGACCATCGCATAGGGGAAGTCCAGCTGCGGCGAGCCGTCCTCGGGATAGAACATGTCCAGGCCGTCGCCGCCGTCCGCCGACGAGTTGTACGTGTACGCCGCCTGCTCGCTGAGGATCAGCGCCTGGTTGCGTCTGGGGTTGCCCTGCTCGGTTCCCGAACTGTTCCTGGGCAGCGTGTCCAGGACCTGGCCGTCACTGTCCGAGGTGCGCTGCGACAGCGTCTTCATCATCGCCGCGGCCTGGGTGTCACCACCCTTGAGCCCGGCCGCGGCGGTGGTCAGCCGGGTGAGCGCGAGCAGTCCCGTGGCGCTGCGCGCGGGGTCGGCCGCCCCCAGTCTGAGCGCGTCGTCCCGCATGGTCGCGCCGGCCAGCTCGATCCAGCTGTACTTCTTCTTCGGCCAGCCCATCGACTCGGCCGCCTCGGGCACCATGGCCACGCCGACGGGGGTGGAGGCCACGGCGCCCGCCGGGGTCACCTCGGTCGCAGTGTTGTCGTTCGTGATCCGGTCGACCCACAGGCCGGAGTCCGCCACCCACACCTGGACGTCGGACTTTCCGCCCGTGGCGAGCGTGTCCGCCACCTTGTAGGAGTCGCGGGCGCTCACCGAGACCGCGACACAGCGCCCGTCGGAGGTGATGTTCTCGCGCCGGGCCCGCTCGGCCGCGGCCGTCAGGGCGGGGGCGATGTCCGGGGAGGCGGCCAGCCGCAGCCGCACGGCGTCGTCCTGGCAGGACGATCCGAACGAGAGCAGCCCGCTCTGCACCGCGACGGCCGTGCCCCCGGCCACCGTCAGGACCAGGACCGTGGCGACGGCCATCGTGCGGCGGCGCGCGCGGGGACGGGGGTCGCTGCCGCCCGCCCCATAATGATCGGGCAAGCTGTGACGTCCCATGACGGTGGTGCCCCTCCCTGTCGAACCTCGTGCCCGGCAAGCGGCCGTACGGCATGCGGAGGGGAGGTACGCCCCGTACGGCGTCCGTCCCCCCCCTGACGGCCAAGCGCACGATCTTCGTAAGTTCTTTCGAGACCCTAGCGGGGCGGGGATGGGGATGAGGCGGGATTACTGAATTGGAGTCAGGTGTGCAGGCGGAGACGGGTGCGGTGGCCGATTCTGTTCCTCCTGAGCGGCTCTCGCGGCGAATCCTCCGTGACGAGACGCTGCTCGTTCTGGGGCTTTCGCTCGGTGCGAGCGGAGTGTCCGCCCTGATCAGCTTTGTCGGATCGGTGACGAAACCGGGAGGGCTCAAGGACCAGGCGGCGACCCTCAACGCCTCGGCCGCGCCGGGCCGGCCCTGGCTGGATCTCGCCTGGCAGCTGTTCGGGATCGCGACCGCCCTGGTGCCCGTCGCCCTCGTCGCGCACCTGCTGCTGCGCGAGGGCGGCAGCCTGCGCACCCTCGGCTTCGACCGCACCCGGCCCTGGCCCGACCTGGGCCGCGGCGCCGCCGTCGCGGCGGTGATCGGCAGTACCGGAATCGCCTTCTACCTGGCCGCGCGGGGCTTCGGCGCCAATCTCACGGTGGTGCCCGAGGCCCTGCCCGACGTGTGGTGGAAGTACCCGGTGCTGATCCTCTCGGCGATCCAGAACGCGATCCTCGAAGAGGTCATCGTCGTCGGCTATCTGCTGCGCCGGCTGGGACAGCTGGGCTGGACCCCGGGGACCGCGCTGGTGGCCAGTTCCGTACTGCGCGGCAGCTACCACCTCTACCAGGGCATCGGCGGCTTCGTCGGCAACATGGTGATGGGCGTGGTCTTCGTCTGGCTGTACCGGCGCTGGGGCCGAGTGGGCCCCCTGGTGGTGGCGCATTCTCTGCTCGACATCGGGGCGTTCGTCGGTTACGCGCTGCTCGCCGGCAAGGTGGGCTGGCTGCCGACCCCGTAGTTCCCAGGCCCTGTCGTCAAATTCCCGCCTGCCTACGGGCGGACGACGGGAATTTGACGACAGGGCCTAGGCCAGCAGCTCGCCTTCGATCACGGTGACCGCGTGGCCGGTGAGCAGGGTGCGGTCGCCGCGCAGCTCGGTGCGGACGCGGCCGGAGCGGCGCGAGGCCTGCAGCCCGGTCAGGACGGCGCTGCCCAGGCGCTCCGACCAGAAGGGGGCCAGCGCGGTGTGGGCGCTGCCGGTGACCGGGTCCTCGTCGATGCCGACGTTCGGGAAGAAGCAGCGGGAGACGAAGTCGTAGCCCTGGGCGGGGTCCGCGGCGCGGGCGGTGGCGATGATGCCGCGCTCCGAGTAGGCGCCCAGCGCCCTGAGGTCGGGGGAGAGGGCGTGGACCGTCTTCTCGTCGGCGAGTTCCACCAGCAGGTCGCCGACGTTCGGCCCGGTGTCGTACGTGCGCAGCGGCTCGGCGCCCAGCGCGTCGGCGACCCCGGCCGGCACCTCCACCGCCGTGAGCGGGGCGGTCGGGAAGTCCAGCGTGACCGAGTCGTCCTCGCGGGGCGTCGCCACCAGGACACCGCTGCGGGTGGCGAAGCGCACCGTGCCCTCGTGGGCGCCGGTGGTGTGCAGCACGTGGGCGGTGGCGAGCGTGGCGTGGCCGCACATGGCCACCTCGGTCGCGGGCGTGAACCAGCGCAGCGCCCAGTCCGCCTCCCCGCCCTCGGGGAGCCGGTGCGCGAACGCCGTCTCGGCGTGGTTCACCTCCAGCGCGATCTTCTGCAGCCGGTCGTCGTCGGGGAAGGAGTCGAGGAGCAGCACGCCGGCGGGGTTGCCGGCGAAGGCGCGGTCGGTGAAGGCGTCGACGATTCGGATTCGCATGGTTCGACGCTAGGGCGGCGTGGCCTCCGCCACCAAGTCCAATTCGCGGTCCGTGGACCGTTTTTCGGAGTGTGTGCCGCCGAGAACCGGTCATCGGCTGACACCCTGTACAGACAGGCGTTGACAGTTCAGCCCCGCCCTGGAGGCCGTCATGTCCCAGCCGTCCGTGCTCGCCGCCCTTCTCGCGGGGCTGCGCAGCGGCGCAGTAGAAGTCGTCGACCTCACGCAGCCGCTCTCCTCGACCACCCCGGTGATCCAGCTGCCGCCCCCCTTCGGCCAGACCCAGACCTTCGAACTGGAGGAGATCAGCCGCTACGACGACCGGGGACCGGCCTGGTACTGGAACAACTTCCGCAGCGGTGAGCACACCGGCACCCACTTCGACGCCCCCGTCCACTGGGTCACCGGCAAGGATCTCGACGACGTGGCGTCCGTGCCCGCGAGCCGCCTGATCGCACCGGCCGCCGTACTCGACTTCTCCGAGCAGGCCGCCGAGGACCCCGACTTCCTCGTCGAGGTGGACCACATCAAGGCCTGGGAGGCCGCCAACGGACCCCTGCCGGACGGCGGTTGGCTGCTGGTGCGCACCGGCTGGGACGCGCGCTCGCACTCGCAGGAGGAGTTCCTCAACGCCGACGACGGCGGCCCGCACACGCCCGGCCTGTCACCGGAGTGCGCGCGCTGGGTCGCCGAGGAGTCCCCGGTGATCGGCCTCGGCACGGAGACCGTGGGAACGGACGCGGGCCGCGCCCACTCCTTCGACCCGGCGTTCCCCTGCCACTCCCACCTCCTGGGCGCAGGCAAGTACGGCCTGACCCAGCTGCAGAACCTGGCCGTCCTGCCCGCGACCGGCGCCCTCGTCGTCGCCGGGCCCCTGCCCATCGTCTCCGGCTCCGGTGCCCCCGCCCGGGTGCTCGCCCTGGTGGAGCGGTCGTGAAGGTCGCCGAAGCCGTCGGACGGGCGCTCGTCGCGTCCAGGGTCGACCACGTCTTCGGGGTGGTCGGCTCGGGCAACTTCCACCTCACCAACGCCATGGTGGCCGCCGGCGCCCGGTTCGTCGCCGCCCGGCACGAGGGCGGCGCGGCGACCATGGCCGACGCCTACGCCCGCACGAGTGGCACTCTCGCCGCGCTCAGCGTCCACCAGGGTCCCGGCCTGACGAACGCCCTCACCGGCATCACCGAGGCCGCCAAGAGCCGTACCCCGCTGCTGGTGCTGGCCGCGGAGGCGACCGCCCAGCGCTCCAACTTCCGTGTCGAGCAGGCCGTACTGGCCCACTCCGTCGGGGCCGTCACCGCCCGCGTGACCACCGCGCACGACGCCGTCGAGCAGGCCGCGGCCGCCCTGCGCCGGGCCCGGCACGAGCGCCGCACCGTGCTGCTCAACCTGCCGCTGGAGGTCCAGGCCCTTGACGTCCCCGAGGGCGTCCCGCTGCACGCCGTACCGCCGGAGGGACCGGAGCCGGTCGAGCCGTCGCAGAAGGCGGTGGTCGATCTCGTACGGGTCCTGGAGCGTGCCCGGCGCCCGGTCTTCGTGGCCGGCCGCGGCGCCCGCACCCCCGCCGCCCGGGACGCCCTGATCGCCCTCGCCGAGCGGTACGGCGCGCTGCTGGCGACCTCGGCGGTGGCCCGCGGCCTCTTCCACGCCGGCCCCTGGTCGCTCGACGTCTCCGGCGGTTTCGCCTCTCCACTGGCCACCGAGCTGATCCGGGGCGCTGACCTGATCGTGGGCTGGGGCTGCGCGCTGAACATGTGGACCATGCGACACGGCACCCTCATCGGCCCCGACGCGGCCGTCGTACAGGTCGACGACGACCCGGAGGCGCTCGGCGCGCACCGGGAGGTGGAGCTCGGCGTCGTCGGCGATGTCGCGCGCACCGCACTGCGCGCCCTCGCGGCCACCGGTGAGGGCCGCGAGGGCTACCGGACCTCGGACGTCGCCGCCGCGCTCACAGAGCGGGCGCGATGGCGGGACGTGCCGTACGAGGACGAGGGCACCCGGGAACGGATCGACCCGCGGACGCTGAGCATCGCGCTCGACGAGATCCTGCCCGCCGAACGGGTCGTCGGCGTGGACTCGGGCAACTTCATGGGCTACCCGAGCGCGTACCTCTCCGTCCCGGACGAGAACGGCTTCTGCTTCACCCAGGCCTTCCAGTCCATCGGACTGGGCCTCGCGACCACGATCGGCGCGGCGCTCGCGCGGCCGGACCGGCTCCCCGTGGCCGCCCTGGGAGACGGCGGTGCGCTGATGAGCGCCGTGGAACTGGACACCGTGCGCCGGCTCGGGCTGCCGATGGTGGTCGTCGTCTACAACGACGAGGCCTACGGTGCCGAGGTGCACCACTTCGGCCCGGACGGTTTCCCGCTGGACACGGTCACCTTCCCGGAGACCGACATCGCCGCCGTGGCACGCGGCTACGGCTTCGAGGCGGTGACCGTACGCACCCTCGCCGACCTGAAGGCGGTGGCGGAATGGATCGCCGGACCACGCGCGACACCCCTGCTGGTGGACGCGAAGGTCACCCGTGACCACGGAGCATGGTGGCTGGAGGAGGCGTTCCGGGGTCACTGACGCCCGCAGGGGCCCGCGTGACGTGGCGTCCGGAGAGCGGCGGGCTGCTCGCGGCCGGTCGTCGAGGGGGAGGAGGGGACCATGACGGAACGGTGGCCCGAGGGCCCCGCCGCTGATCCGGAAGCGGCGCGAGAGCGGTACGACTCCGACATGCGGGCGATGCGCGGGACGCTGCGCGAGCTGATCAGGGCCGACCTGCCTGCCGCGCACCTCGGCCTGGGCATGGTCATCGTGGCTAGCGTGATCGCGGGCCTGTCCGTGGGGCCGGCCGCCGGTGCCCTCGTGGCCGGAGCCTTTGCTCTGCTCTTCCTCGCCGCTCTGGTCGTCGTGTTCCTTCGCGGCGTGCGCGGTCCGGAGGCGGGACGCCGGGCCTGTCTCTTCACCTTCGGCTGGGCGAGCCGGGTCTAGGCGCCACTGACCACCGATTTTCGGGCCTTGTCATGCGACAGGTTCCGATATATCGTTGACCCATCGCGACAGATCAACGATGGAATGGAGTGATTGCGATGCGTTCCCATGGATTCGAGCGTGGACACGGTGGACCGGGCTCTCGTGGCCGGGGTGGTTTCGAGGGTCGGCGTGGTGCCTTCGGGCCCTTCGGGCCGGGTGGCCCCGGCGGCCCGGGAGGCCCGGGCTTCGGTTTCGGCGGACCCGGCTTCGGCCCGGGCCCCTGGGGGCCGCGAGGACGCGGCGGACCGAGGGGGAGGGCGCGGCGCGGCGACGTACGGGCATCGATCCTCGCCCTGCTCAAGGACCGGCCGATGCACGGCTACGAGATGATCCAGGAGATCGCCGAGCGCAGCGGCGGGGCGTGGAAGCCCAGTCCCGGCTCGGTGTACCCCACTCTCCAGCTGCTGGAGGACGAGGGTCTGATCGCCAGCGCGAGCGAGGGCGGCAAGAAGCTCTTCTCGCTCACCGAGTCCGGCCGCACCGCGGCCGACGAGGGCCCGGACGCGCCCTGGGAGGAAGCCTCCCGCGGCATCGACTTCGAGGCGCTCGGTGAGATCCGGCAGGCCGGCTTCGGCCTGATGGAGGCCTTCGGCCAGGTCTGGAAGACCGGCAGCAAGGAGCAGCGCGAGAAGGCGCTGGCCGTCATCAACGAGGCCCGCAAGAAGCTGTACCTGATCCTCGCCGACGAGGACTGAGGGTCCTACGGCGACGAAGGCGCCCCGCGGAACACTCCGCGGGGCGCCTTCCCGTGTCCGCAGGGTCAGGACACCAGCCCGGCGAGCTTGCGCAGCGACTCGTTCAGGGCGGCCGTACCCGAGTCCTTCAGCCTCCCCGCCATCAGCGTGACCGCGGCACCCGTGAACTCCCCGTCGATGCGCACCTTCGTGGCGTCGCCGTCGGGGGTCAGGGTGTAGCGCGTGGCCACGTTCACGGCCATCGGGCCCTTGCCGGTGATGGCGAGGACCCGGGCCGGTTCCAGCTCCGAGATGGTCCACTCGACCTCGGCCGGGAACCCCATCAGCTTCATGTTCTCCTGGAAGGTCCCGCCCACTTCGAGGGAGGTCGGGCCGCCCTGCGGAAAGCTGGTGTGGGTGGCGTTCCACTCGCCGTAGGCGGGCCAGTCCGTGAGCTGTGCCCAGACCTTCTCGGCCGGCGCCTCGATCCGTGCCTCCGCGCTGATTTCGGGCATGCGACCACCTCTTCGTATCGGGCTGTGGTGCCGCGGAAAGTAACCGCAGAGGTCGCAACATTCAATACTGATGAACCGTCAGGACTTGTGGAGGCGACCGTCCTCGGGGTTCGGCCGACCCGGCGGATCACGGCCGCGTCGAACTCGTCCCGGGCGCGCGGGAAGGCGCTCTCGCCGTGGCAGTGCCAGGCGTCCCAGAACAGGTCGGCGGGCAGCGCGTCGTCCGGGGCGTACACCCGGTACACGTACCGGGTGCCCGGGGGAGGGCGTACCGCGTCTCGGGTCGACTCGGCCTGATTCTCATCCGTAAGGAGGAGATTTCGACCCCCTGGGTCCACTCTGTGTGGGACGCCGAAATGCTTCCCGTCGGGGATGACCGGAGGCGGAGAGGCTGATGGGGTAAGGGTGTGCAACCCCGTATCCCCCGGCAGCAGGTCGGCGACCAGTCCGCCGGGCCGCGCCCGGACAACGATGCCGGCCTCAGTGACGAGCTGGCCGCGGTCGTCACGGGTGCCCGCCGGCGGGCGCTGCGCGACGGGGACCGGCAGATCGACACCGCCCATCTGCTGCACTCGCTGCTCGAGTACGACCCCCAGGCGCGCGCCGTCTTCGGCGACGGCCCCGGCATCGCCCGGCTGCTCGGCTATCTGGTGCAGCGCAGCATCGGCTACGGGCTGCGCTGGCAGGGCTCGGTCGAGGACTCCGGTGCCGTCCCGGTGGTGACGGCGGCGGAAGGGATGTCGCCGCTGGCCGCGGGCGCGATGGAGTACGCGCGCGAGCGCGCCGCCGCTCGGGGTGACGGTGCCGCACTCGGTATCGACCTGCTGGCCGCGCTCGTCGTCGACCGGCAGGCCCGCGCCGTGGAGGTCCTGGACCGCGCCGGGATCGACAGCCACGAGGTCCTCGCCCACGTCGAGCGGTTGCCCGCCGAGTCGAGGTGACGGCCGGGCGCCTGGGCGAGCCTTTGCGGCCCGGCCGCGCGTCCAGCCGGTGAGACAGGTGTCAACGGGGGTGACGCTCATGTCGTCGCCTGTCATCATGTGCCGGTGCACAGGTCTGAGAGCAGTCGTGGCGGCCACGGCAAGGGAGCCGGGCTCGGGCTGGCGTTGGCGTCCGCCGTCGCCTTCGGCGGGTCGGGTGTCGCGGCCAAGCCGCTGATCGAGGCCGGGCTGGACCCGCTGCACGTGGTGTGGCTGCGGGTGGCCGGCGCCGCCCTGGTGATGCTGCCGGTCGCCGTGCGCCACCGCGCCCTGCTGCGCCGCCGTCCCGTCCTGCTCGCCGGCTTCGGACTGCTGGCGGTGGCCGGAGTGCAGGCCTGCTACTTCGCCGCGATCTCGCGCATCCCCGTCGGGGTCGCGCTGCTCGTCGAGTACCTCGCGCCCGGCCTCGTGCTGGGCTGGGTGCGGTTCATCCAGCGGCGCCCGGTGACCCGCGCCGCCGCGCTCGGCGTGGTGCTCGCGGTCGGTGGCCTTGCCTGCGTCGTCGAGATCTGGTCGGGCCTGGGCTTCGACGCCCTCGGCCTGCTGCTCGCCCTCGGTGCCGCCTGCTGCCAGGTCGGCTACTTCGTCCTGTCCGACCAGGGCAGCGACGCGGGCGAGGACGCGCCGGACCCGCTCGGCGTCATCGCGTACGGCCTGCTGATCGGCGCCGTCGTGCTGACCGCGGTGGCCCGCCCGTGGACCATGGACTGGACGGTGCTGACCGGCACCGCGCGGATGGACGGCGATCCGGTCCCCGCCGGCCTGCTGCTGGCCTGGATCGTCCTCGTCGCGACCGTCCTCGCCTACGTCACCGGTGTGCTGTCGGTGCGGCGACTCTCCCCGCAGGTCGCGGGTGTCGTGGCCTGCCTGGAAGCGGTCATCGCCACCGTCCTGGCCTGGGTGCTGCTCGGCGAGCACCTGTCCGCACCGCAGATCGCCGGCGGCGCGGTCGTCCTGGTGGGCGCGTTCATCGCCCAGTCGTCGACGCCGGGCAAGGGCTCGGGCGCGCCGGTGGCCGGCGGACAGGCCGGCGCGGAAAGTGGGTTGCCGGCCCGTGAGACCGCCGCCTAGGGTCCGGTCCGTGCGTTCGACCATCCACGTCATCGTCTCTCCGCCCGCCGTCTGAGGCGGGCTTCCGAGCAACCGCGCCCGGCATGCTCCGGGCGCTGACGGTGCTGCCCGCGGACGAGGTCCGTTCATTCGTCGACTTCCGCGTGGCCGCCGCCCGAGGGCCGCCGCCACGCGGCTGCGGAGAGACTCGTGTCGAACGCTGTTACCGGCCTGCCCGTAGGGCGAGGCCTTGGCTGTCTCATCGTCGCCGGTGCCGTCTGGGGCACCGCGGGTGCGGCCGCGTCGCTGGTCCGACGGACCGGCGACATGGGACCCGTCGCCCTGTCCTTCTGGCGCTGCGCCGCCGGGCTCCTGCTGCTGCTCGCGGTCCGCGCCCTGCGCCGTACACCCGGCCCGGCCGGCCGGGACCCGCTCGGCCGGCGGATCGCGCGGGCTGCCGCGACCGGGCTGGGGCTCGCCGTGTTCCAGGCGGCCTACTTCGCCGCCGTCTCGGCCACCGGGCTGGCCGTGGCCACCGTCGTCACCCTGGGCACCGGGCCCGTCCTGGTCGCGCTCGCCGCGCGACTGGTCCTGGCGGAGCGGCTCGGGCGCGGTGGCGCGGTCGCGGTCGGTGGGGCACTGCTCGGGCTGGGCGTCGTCGTCCTCGGGGGAGCGGGGGCGACGGTACGGCCGTGGGGTGTGCTGCTCGCCGTGCTGTCCGCCGCCGGTCAGTGCGCGATGACGCTGCTCACCCGACGGGAAGGGGTGACGGACGCCTCCGCGGCGGCCGTGGCCACCTTCACGGGCGCGTCCCTGTGGCTGCTGCCCCTCGCCCTGACCGCCGGGCTGCTGCCGCGGATCGTCGAACCGGGCCCGTTCCTGCTGCTGTTCGCGTACCTTGCGACCGTCCCCACGGCTCTCGCGTACACCCTCTATTTCGCTGGTGCCGCCGTCGTACGGTCCGCCACGGTCGCCGTGATCATGCTGCTGGAGCCGGTCGGCGCGACCGTCCTCGGCTTCGCTGTGTTCGGCGAGCGGCTGACCGCGGCCACGCTGGCCGGCATCGGGCTGATGCTCGCCTCCGTCGCGGGCCTGGCGCGCGCGGAGACGCGGGAGGCGCCGCAGGGGTGAGCCGGAGAGGGACCCTCCCCCGTGAGGTCCCTCTCCTCAGTGCTCTGCGCCGGCGCGGCTGTTTGTGTCACACCCCCGTGTCACACCTCGTGTCACACGCCGTGCCGGCGCAGCAGATGCTCGCGCGCGGCGGCGTCCCGCGGGCCGCCCCGTTCGGCCAGCCCGGCCAGCACCCGCTCCCGCACCTCGGGCTTGCGGCCCGCGTACTTGAACTTCGCCCGGACGTCGACGACTTCGAGCCGCAGCCCGCGCAGACCGGACAGCATCCTGCCGTACGGCACCTCGCCCACCGCCACCTCCGCCGAGCCGCCCTCCGGCTGGAAATGCCCGAGCTGACGGTTGAGCAGGGCGGCCTTCTCCTCCGGGTCGTCCACCACATGGGCGCGGCAGCGGAGCTGTACGGCCGCGTAGTAGCTCGTCGGCGTGCCGTGCTCGGTCGGCTCGCCGGGTGCGACCTGCCAGTACCCCGGCGCGTAGACGTAGTCGTCGACCACGCTCAGCAGCACCTCGGGGCCGGCCTCCAGGGCGGGCCACAGCGGGTTGGGCCGGGCGAAATGGGTGAGGACCTCGGCGCGCTCGGCGTCGTAGAGGAAGTGCAGCGGCTGGACGTACGGCGCCTCGCCCGGAGGACCGCTGACGGCGAGCTGCCCGAAGTCGTGCCCAGCGAGCCACCGTTGCCACTCGGTGTCGTCGTGTGCCGCGTCCCAGGGGTGGATGAGCATCACGGCACCGCCAGGTAGTCGGGGAGGCCGATGCCGGGAGTCAGTTCGTCGTCGGCGACGGGGGTCTCGTACCCCTTGCGCAGCGGGACGACGCCGGCCCAGTGGGGGAGGGACAGGTCCTCGGGCTCGTCGTTGACACCGCCGGTGCGGAGCTTGGCGGAGACCTCGTCCAGGTCGAGCCGGATCACGGCGGTCGCGGCCAGCTCCTTCTTGTTCGCGGGCCGGGAGTCCGCCGCCCGCCCGGGGACGACGTGGTCGACCAGCGCGTCCAGCGCCGCCCGCTTCTCCTCGGGGTCGGTCACGTCGTGGGCGATCCCGTGCACCACGACCGACCGGTAGTTGATCGAGTGGTGGAAGGCCGAACGGGCCAGGATCAGCGCGTCCACGTGCGTGACCGTCAGGCACACCGGCAGGCCGGGGTCGGCCTGGCCGGTCATCCGCAGCGGGCGCGACCCGGTGGAGCCGTGCACGTACAGCCGGTCGCCGACCCGTCCGTACAGGGTGGGCAGCACCACCGGTGCCCCGTCCCGCACGAAGCCCAGATGGCACACGTACCCCTCGTCGAGTATCGCGTGCACCAGCTCCTTGTCGTACGACGCCCGTTCCGCGGAACGGGTGGGGACGGTGCGGTCGGTCGGCGTGTAGGCGGTGGCCTGCGATGTCGGCTGGGCGGTCCCCTGCATGGCGGTCTCCGTGATTCCTCGACTTGCTGAGCGTATTGCACTAGTGCATAATCTGGTTTGTGCTAGGAGGATATCGGATCGAGGGTCGGGGCGCAGCAGAGATCGCGGCCAGCGTCGAGCGCGCGGTGGGCTCGGGCGAGCTGGAGCCGGGTCGACTGCTGCCTCCCATGCGGGAGTTGGCGGTCGAGCTGGGGGTGAACCCCAACACGGTCGCGGCCGCCTATCGCATCCTTCGTGAGCGCGGGGTGATCGAGACCGCCGGACGCCGGGGCAGCAGGGTGCGCTCCAAGCCGGCCACTACGGGCCGCGAGTACGTACGGATGGACGTGCCCGAGGGAGTGCGGGACGTGGCGAACGGCAACCCGGATCCGGCGCTGCTGCCACCGCTGGGCAAGGCCTTCGCGGCGGCGGCCGAACAGCACGACCGGCGGCCCGTGCTGTACGGGGAGGCCCTGGTCGACCCCGAGCTGGCGAGGATCGCACGGTCCCGGCTCGACGCCGACGGCGTGCCGGAAGGTCCGCTCGCCGTGCTCTCCGGCTCGCTGGACGCCATCGAGCGGGTCCTCGCCGCCCACCTCAAGCCCGGCGACACGGTCGCCGTGGAGGACCCGGGCTGGGGCAGCCTGCTCGACCTGGTCCCGGCCCTCGGCCTGCGCACGGCCCCGGTAGGTGTGGACGACGAGGGCCCGCGCCCCGCCGACGTCCGGCGCGCCCTCGATGCCGGCGCTCGCGCGCTCGTCGTCACGGACCGCGCCCAGAACCCGACCGGCGCCGCGGTGACCGCCACGCGCGCGCGTGCCCTGCGCGCGGTGCTGCGCGACCACCCGGAGGCCCTCCTGATCGAGGACGACCACGGCCACGGCATCGTCGACCTCCCCCTCCACCCCCTCGCCGGCGTCACCCGCCACTGGGCCTTCGTCCGCTCGGTCGCCAAGGCCTACGGCCCCGACCTCCGAGTGGCCGTCCTCACCGGCGACGCCACCACGGTCGACCGGGTCACGGGCCGCCACCGCCTCGGCCCCGGCTGGGTCAGCCGCATCACCCAGCGCGCCGTGGTCGGACTGTGGAGCGACGACACGCTCGACACCGGGGCCGTGGCGGCGGCGTACCGCGAACGGCGCGACCTGCTGATCGAGGCGCTGGCGGACCGCGGCGTCGAGGCACACGGCCGCAGCGGCATGAACGTCTGGATCCCGGTCCCCGACGAGACGGGAGCCGTCGCCCGTCTCCTGCACGCGGGCTGGGCGGTGGCCCCGGGCGCCCGCTTCCGCCTGAACGCCCCACAGGGCATCCGCATCACGATCTCGACCCTGGCTCCGCAAGAGGTCGCTCCCTTGGCGGACGCGGTGGCCGATGCGGTGGCCCCGTCACCCACACGGAACTTCGTTTAGCGGAACTTCGTATAGGGGGCGACCGCCACGCCCTTCAGGGGCGCGGGGAACTGCGCGACAAGCCCCACCAATCCCGCACCCGCCCACGCTCCCCGCACCCCACCCCCTCACGCGCCCTTCCCCGCACCTGCGTCCCAGGAATCACGTACAGGGGGCGACCGCCACGGCCCTTAGGGGCGCGGGGAACTGCGCGACAAGCCCCACCAAACCCGCACCCGCCCACGCTCCCCGCACCCCACCCCCTTAGGCGCCCTCGCCCGCTCGCCCCCGCACCTGCGTCAGCGCCGCCCCCGCCAGCACGATCACCGCCCCCACAGGCGTGGACCACCTCAGCGACTCCCCGAGGATCGCCACACCCGCCCCCGTGGCGATGACGGGAATGAAGTACGTGACCATCTGGGCCGTCGTCGGCCCGACCTCGCCGACCAGCCCGTACTGGATGAGAACGGCCAACCCGGTGCCCAGCGCCCCCAACGCGGCGACGGCGAGCAACGGCACCAGGGCGACCCGCTCCGGGAAGGTGGTGAACAGCGGCGTGACGAAAGCGAGTTGGACCGTCGCCAGCAACAACTGCGCCCCCGTCAACGACAGGGTCGAATACCCGGACCCGGCCAGCGTCCGGCGGACGTAGATCCAGCCGACCGGATAGCTCAGCGAGGCCAGCAGCGCCATCGCGGTCCCCCTGCCGTCCAGCCCGTGGAACCCCTGCCAGGCGCCGAGGACCGTCAGCACCCCCAGAAACCCGACCCCCAGCCCCGCGACCCGCACGCGGGACGGCCGGTCCTCGGACAGTGCGACCAGGGACAGTGCCATGCCCCACAGCGGCGAGGTCGCGTTGCAGATCCCCGCCAGCGTGGACGGGATCGTCAGCTCGGAGTACGCGAACAGCGAGAACGGCAGCGCGTTCAGCAGGAACGCGGCCACCGCCAGATGCCCCCACGTCCGCAGCCCGCGGGGCAGTCGCGCCCGCTTCACCGCCATCGCCAGCGCGAGCACCGCCGTCCCGAACACCAGCCGGCCCAGCGTGACCTGGAACGGCGCGTAGCCGTCCGTACCGACCTTGATCAGAAGAAAGCTGAATCCCCAGATCAGGGACAGTGCGCCGAAGCGCAGGCGCCAGTCGAGCGCGGGGCGGCGGACGGGGAGGGGCGCGGAGGTCGGGGCGGTGGTCGCGGTGGTCATGACGGTAACCATGCGGCACAACGATCTCGTAGCACAAGCGACATCTTCTCCAGGTATCTCGTAGCATCACTTACATGTTGAACCTGGAGCGCCTGCGCACCCTCGACGCCCTCGCCCGGCACGGCTCGGTCAGCGGCGCGGCCGAGGGGCTGCACGTGACGACGTCGGCGGTCTCGCAGCAACTGTCCAAGCTGGAAAGGGAGGCGGGCCAGCAGCTCGTCGCCAAGAACGGCCGGGGCGTGCGGCTCACCGACGCCGGCCGGCTGCTCGCCGAACACGCGGCCCGCATCCTCTCCCAGGTCGAGCTCGCCCAGTCCGACCTGGAGGCGCACCGCGGGGAGGTGGTCGGCGAACTCCGCCTCGCCGCGTTCCCGACCGCAGCACGCGGCCTGTTCCCGCTCGCCCTGTCACAGCTGCGCAAGGCGCACCCGGGCCTGCGCACCACCTCGCGCGAGATGGAGCCCGAGCCGGCCGTGCTGGCCGTGATGCGCGGCGACTTCGACCTCGCCGTCGTCCTGGACTGGTACAACAGGCCGCTGCCCATGCCGGAGGGCCTGGTCAAGGCGGTCATCCTCGACGACACCGCCGACGTGGCCATGCCCGCCGACCACCGGCACGCGGAGCGCGCCGAGGTGGACCTGGAGGACTTCGCCGACGACGACTGGGTCACCTGGAACGAGAACGAGTTCTGCCACGAGTGGCTGATCCACACCCTGCGCTCCAAGGGCATCGAACCGCGCGTCGCCCACCGCGCCGAGGAGCACCCCACCCAACTCGCCCTCGTCGGAGCCGGGTTGGGTGTGTGCGTGGCGCCGAGGCTGGGCCGCGGTCCGGTGCCGGAGGGCGTACGCACCGTGCCCGTACGGCAGTCGGTGCGGCGCCAGATCTACGCCGTCTGGCGCGCGGACGCCGACCGCCGCCCGTCGATCCGGGCGGCGGTGGAGGCGTTGCAGGAGGCCGGACGGACCGTGGGCTAGGCGGGCCCCAGCTTGCGGAAGTCCCAGGAGACGATCTTGTCCGGGGTCAGTCGTATCCAGGCGTGCCGGCCGTCGTGCGGCATCTCCTCCAGGCCGAAGTTCTTGCGGGCGAACAGCGTCTCGGGAACGTCGAGTTCGGCGCACAGCTCGCCGGTGCGCGGGAACTCGCCCACGAACTCCACCGATCCGGACAGCTCGACGCCGCGCAGCTCCTCGTACTCCTCGCCCGTGTCCACCACTATCGCCACCCGTGGGTCGCGGCGCAGGTCGGTCCACCGCTTGCTGCGCACGACGGAGTACAGCCACAACGACGTGCCGTCCCAGGCGAACCACAGGGTACTGACGTGCGGGGCACCGTCCTTCGACACGGTGGCGACCCGACAGGTGCGCTGGCTCACGAGGAACTCGTCCAGCTCGCCGGGCGTCATCATGATCTTCCGGCCCCGACGCTGAGTGACGGTCATGTGTCCCCCTCTTCTCTCACGTCGTGTCAGAGGAACTCGGATGATCCTCTGACATCACGTCAGAAAAGGATGGGTCGTCTTCCGTCCTCGCGCAATGGTGGCTACTCTCGCGCCCGCTGGGGACCGCAGGCGACCAGGGGGAACCGTGCCGTCGTACGAAAAGCTCAGTGAGCTCCTCGACCCCGCCACGACCGTGCTGCTCACCGTGGAGTGCCAGCAGGGCGTCGTCGGCCCGGACAGCGCCCTGCCCGAACTCGCCCGTGAGGCACGCTCGTCCGGCGTCCTCGCCAACGTCGCGCGGCTGGTCGCCGCCGCCCACGACAGCGGTGTCCAGGTCCTGCACGCCGTCGCCGAGCGACGCCCGGACGGCCGCGGCGCCAACCGCAACGCCCACCTCTTCCGGGCCGCCGAACGCCTGCCCGTCCAGCAGCTGTCCGGAACCACGGCGGTCCGGGTGGCGCCCCCGATCGAGGTGGCCGAGGAGGACCTCGTCGTACGACGGCTCCACGGACTCTCCCCGATCCAGGGCACCGACGTCGACGCGCTGCTGCGCAACCTGGGCTGCCGCACCCTCGTCGTCACCGGCGTCTCGGCCAACGTGGCGATCCCCAACGCCGTCTTCGACGCGGTCAACCGCGGCTACACCGTCGTGGTGCCGTCCGACGCCATCGCGGGGGTGCCCTCCGACTACACCCCCGCGATGATCCGGCACACCCTCGCGCTGGTCGCCACGGTCGCGACCACGGACGAGGTGCTGGGCTGTCTGCGACGGCCCCGGCACGACCCGGTCAGGACAGCGTGATCGAGTCCCCGCTCACCGTCACCTTCTCGGCCGCCAGCCCCTTGGTCGCCGGACCCTTCTTCACGCTGCCGTCCTCGACCGAGAACTGACTGCCGTGGCACGGGCAGACGATGACGCCGTTCGCGATGCTGCTCACCGCGCACCCCGCGTGCGGGCACTTGGTCGAGAAGGCCTTGAACGTGCCCGAGGCCGGCTGGGTGACCACCACGGCCTGGTCCTTGAAGATCTTGCCGCCGCCCTCGGGGATGTCGGCGGTCTTCGCCAGGGCCGTGCCGCCGCGCGAGCCGGTGGAGGCGCTCGCGCCGGTGTCGCCGGCGGTGCCGCCCGTGGTGTTCGCACCGGCCTGGGTGTTCGAGGCGGAGGAGGCGGAGTCGTCGTCGGAGGAGCCGCACGCGGTCAGCGCGACGGCGAGTCCGGCCGCGCCGACCGCCGCCACGACGGTCCGGCGGCCGGGCGCCGCGGTGGGGGGAAGCGATTCGCTGGTCGTCATGCCGACGTCCCTTCATAGCAAGCTTCGTAGATCTGGACAGGGGTACGGGCTGGAGCCGTTGGTTGTTCAGCCGATGTAGACGATGTCGAGATCTAAACGCGTTCGAGTTCAGGTCGGGGTAAACCTGAGCTGTCGGTTCGCTGTCGGCCAGTAACCTGGGGCGATGCTCAAGGAAGTCATCGCGACCCGCTACATCACGCCCCTGCGTGAGGGCGGCTCGCTGCCGGGGCTCGTCGAGGCAGACGACTTCGGGACGTACGTCATGAAGTTCACCGGCGCCGGACAGGGCCGAAAGACGCTGGTCGCCGAGGTCGTCTGCGGTGAACTCGCCCGCCGGCTGGGCTTCCGGATGCCCCGCCTGGTGACGCTCGACCTCGACCCGGTGGTGGGCCTCGGCGAACCGGACCAGCAGGTCCAGGAACTGCTGAGGTCAAGCGGCGGCACCAATCTCGGCATGGACTTCCTCCCGGGCGCCCTCGGCTTCGACCCGCTCGCCTTCGAGGTGAGCCCCGAGGAGGCCGGCCGGGTCCTGTGGTTCGACGCGCTGATCAACAACGTCGACCGCTCCTGGCGCAACCCCAACCTGCTGATGTGGCGCGGCGAACTATGGCTCATCGACCACGGCGCCACCATGATCTGGCACCACAACTGGCCCGGCGCGCAGGCCTCCGCCGCCCGCCCCTACGACGCCTGTGACCACGCCCTGAAGTCCTTCGCGCCGGACGTCGCCCAGGCCGCCGCAGAGCTGGCCCCGCAGATCACCGAGGACCTCCTGGCAGAGGTCACCGCCGAGGTCCCGGACGTCTGGCTGGCCGGCGAACCGGGCTTCGACACGCCGGACGACCTCAGACGCGCCTACATCCGGCCGCTGCTGGCCCGGGCCGCGTCCGTCCACGAGCGCATCACGGGAATCGAGGGAAGCAAGTGAGCGAGCGCCACATCCACATGGCCGGCGCCGTGGTCGAGCGGCACATCATCCGGGGCGGCGAGACCAACGAACGGGACGTCTTCGAGTACGCGCTGCTGCGCGTCGTGCCCCGCGCCGAGCGCGGCGAGTGCATCAACGCCGGCGTCCTGCTGTACTGCCGCGCGAAGGCGTACGTCGGCGCCCGCACCCACCTCGACGAGGCGCGGCTGCTAGCCCTCGACCCGCAGGCCGACGTGGCCGGTGTGCGGGCGGCGCTCGGCGCCGTCGAGCGGGTCTGCGGCGGGGGAGAGGCGGCCGGACAGGCCGCCGGCGAGGACGCCGGACGGCGTTTTCGGTGGCTCGTCGCGCCGCGCTCCACGGTCGTCCGGCCCGGCCCGGTGCACACTGGGCTCACCGCCGATCCGGCGGCCGAGACGGAGCGACTGCTCGACCTGCTGGTGAGGTAATCGATCACACCGGGCTCGTGTGACGTTGACACCGGGTGCCAGGGCTTCTAGCGTCACGTGCGACGAAGGTACTAAGCGGTCGCTCACCGCGCCGCAGGTTCTCTCGAGGGCGAGGAGAAGCAGCAATGTCCACCACTGAGCAGCGGGTAGCCGTGGTCACCGGCGGAGCGCGCGGCATCGGGGCCGCCACCGCCGTACGACTGGCCGCCGAGGGCCGCGCGGTCGCCGTCATCGACCTCGACGAGGGTGCCTGCAAGGACACCGTCGAGAAGATCACCGCGGCCGGCGGCAAGGCCATCGCGGTCGGTTGCGACGTCTCCGACGAGGCGCAGGTCGAGGCCGCCGTCGCGCGCATCGCCGAGGAGCTCGGCGCGCCGACGATCCTGGTCAACAACGCGGGCGTGCTGCGCGACAACCTGCTGTTCAAGATGAGCGTCTCCGACTGGGACACCGTCATGAACGTCCACCTGCGCGGCGCCTTCCTGATGTCGAAGGCCTGCCAGAAGCACATGGTCGACGCGGGCTTCGGCCGCATCGTCAACCTGTCCTCCTCCTCGGCGCTCGGCAACCGCGGCCAGGTCAACTACTCGGCCGCCAAGGCCGGTCTGCAGGGCTTCACCAAGACCCTCGCCAAGGAGCTCGGCAAGTTCGGCGTCACCGCCAACGCCGTCGCCCCCGGCTTCATCGCCACCGAGATGACCAAGGCCACCGCCGACCGCGTGGGCATGGGCTTCGAGGACTTCAAGGCCGCCGCGGCCACCCAGATCCCCGTCGCCCGGGTGGGCGAGCCCGACGACATCGCCAACGCCATCGCCTTCTTCACCGGCGAGGCGGCCGGATTCGTCTCCGGCCAGGTGCTGTACGTCGCCGGCGGACCGCTCGACTAGGAGAACTCCCAGCCATGACTGAACTCCCCGCACTCTCCGGCAAGGTCGCCCTCGTCACGGGCGCCAGCCGCGGCATCGGCTACGGCGTCGCCGAGGCGCTCGTCGCCCGCGGCGACCGCGTGGCCATCACCGGCCGCAACGAGGACGCCCTGAAGGAGGCCGTCGACCAGCTCGGCGCCGAGCGCGTCATCGGCATCGCCGGCAAGGCGCACGACATGGACCACCAGGCCGAGGCCGTCGAGCGCACCATGGAGGCCTTCGGCCGCGTCGACTTCCTGGTCAACAACGCCGGCACCAACCCGGTGTTCGGGCCGATCGCCGACCTCGACCTGAACGTGGCGCGCAAGGTCTTCGAGACCAACGTGATCTCCGCGCTCGGCTTCGCGCAGAAGACCTGGCACGCCTGGCAGAAGGACAACGGCGGTGCCATCGTCAACATCGCCTCCGTCGCGGGCCTCGCGCCCTCGCCCTTCATCGCCGCCTACGGCGTCAGCAAGGCCGCGCTGATCAACCTGACCCAGCAGCTGGCGCACGAGTTCGCGCCCAAGGTGCGGGTCAACGCGATCGCACCGGCCGTGGTCAAGACCAAGTTCGCCCAGGCCCTGTACGAGGGCCGGGAGGCCGAGGCGGCCGCCGCCTACCCGCTGGCCCGGCTCGGCGTGCCGTCCGACATCGGCGGCGCCGCGGCGTTCCTCACCTCCGAGCAGTCCGACTGGGTCACCGGCCAGACGCTCGTGGTCGACGGCGGCATCTTCCTGAACGCCGGAGTGGGCTGACGCCACCCGCCCGCGAGGGTAACGATCGGGCACCCGAGGGCGCCGTTTCCTTGACGGAAACGGCGCCCTCGTCGTCGTACGGGAAGGGCACGGTCCGATGACAACGTCGTCATAAACAAGCTGATCAAGCCCCTTGTACGAGGCGGGTTCAACCTCCGTTGCCCTGCGGTATGGTCTGCCGACCCTTGGTACGGCAGATCGAGGAGCGAGCGCGTGTTCAACCGGAAGCGACGCCTGCGTCAGATGGCGGCCATCGCGTCCATATCGTCCCTGGTGACGGGATGCGGTGTCCTGTCGTCGGACTCCTCCGACAGCAAGGGGCCGATCACCGTCGGCACCACCAGTGCCCCCAGCACACTGGACCCGGCCGCCTCCTGGGACCAGTCCTGGGAGTTGTTCCGCAACATTTACCAAACGCTCCTCAGCTACCCCTCGGGAGCGACGACTCCACAGCCCGACGCGGCGGACAACTGCCGCTTCGCGGACAGTTCGAACAAAACGTACAGATGCGAGCTGCGCTCGGGACTGAAGTTCTCCGACGGGCACCCGCTCGACGCCGAGGCGGTCAAGTACTCGATCGACCGGATCAGGAAGATCAACCTCAACGGCGGTCCCGCGGGCCTGCTCGGCAGCCTCGACCGGGTCCAGGTGCTCGGCGACAACGAGGTCGTCTTCCACCTCAACAAGCCGGACGCCACCTTCCCGTTCGTCCTCGCCACGCCCGCCATGTCCATCGTCGACCCGGAGGAGTACCCGGCCTCCTCCCTGCGCAAGGACGACAAGGTCTACGGCTCCGGCCCGTACACCCTGCGGTCCTACGAGGACGGCAAGCGGGCGGAACTCGCCAAGAACGACAACTACAAGGGCGCCGCCGACCGCAAGAACGACGCGGTGACCATCCGGTACTACCGGGAGTCGGCCCCCATGGTCGCCGACCTCAAGAAGGGCAGCCTCGACGTCGCCTTCCGCGGCCTCGACGCCGACGACATCGTCGACCTGCAGAAGCACAACACGAACGGCAGCCTGCAGCTCATCGAGGGCGCCGGCATCGAGATCAACTACCTGGTGTTCAACCCCAAGGACCCCTGGGCCGGGAAGGCCGCGGTGCGCAAGGCCGTCGCCCAGGTCGTCGACCGCGGCGCCATCGCGCACAAGGTCTACAAGGACACCGTCGAGCCGCTGTACTCGATGGTCCCCAAGGGCCTGACCGGCCACACGACCGACTTCTTCGACGACTTCGGCAGCCCCAGCCCGGCCAAGGCCCGCAAGATCCTCGCCGAGGCGGGCATCACCCAGCGCGTCCCGCTCACCCTCTGGTACACCAGCGACCGCTACGGCTCCCAGACAAAGCCGGAGTTCGCCGAGATCAAGCGCCAGCTGGAGGACTCCGGCCTGTTCACGGTCACCCTCAAGAGCCGCCCCTGGAAGACGTACGTCACCGGCTACCAGAAGGGCGAGTACCCGGTGTTCGGGCGCGGCTGGTTCCCCGACTTCCCGGACCCCGACAACTTCATCGCGCCCTTCGTGGGCAACCAGAACGCGCTCGGCACGCCCTACCCGGCGCCCGAGATCACCGGCGTGCTGCTGCCCCGCTCGCGCAGCGTCAGCGACCGCGCCAACGTCGTCTCGGACTTCGAGCAGGCCCAGCAGATCCTCGTCCGCGACGCCCGGCTGCTGCCGCTGTGGCAGGGCAAGCAGTTCGTGGCCGCCAGCGACGACATCTCCGGCGCGGAGCAGGCGCTGGACCCGTCGACGATCATGATGATGGGGGAGCTGTCCCGCAAGACCAGCTGGTAGCGGGCCTGGTTCACGGAGCGGAGGACCGTTGTCAGTGGTCGCCTGTAGGTTCTGAGACCTGGAAGTGACCGCACACCGTTCACCGCACATCGTGAGGAAGTTGACGTGACCGACATCGCCATGCTGCCCGAGTCCTGGCGCGGGGTTCTGGGCGACGAGCTGCAGCAGCCCTACTTCAAGGAGCTGACGGAGTTCGTCGAGGAGGAGCGGGCGAAGGGTCCCGTCTACCCGCCGCGCGAGGAGGTCTTCGCCGCGCTGGACGCCACCCCCTACGACAAGGTGAAGGTCCTGATCCTCGGTCAGGACCCCTACCACGGTGAGGGCCAGGGACACGGCCTGTGCTTCTCGGTCCGTCCCGGCGTGAAGATCCCGCCCTCCCTGCGCAACATCTACAAGGAGATGCACGAGGAGCTCGGCACCCCCGTCCCGGACAACGGCTATCTGATGCCGTGGGCCCAGCAGGGCGTCCTGCTGCTGAACGCGGTGCTCACGGTCCGCTCCGGCGAGGCCAACTCGCACAAGGGCAAGGGCTGGGAGAAGTTCACCGACGCGGTGATCCGCGCGGTCGCCGAGCGACCCGACCCGGCGGTCTTCGTGCTGTGGGGCAACTACGCGCAGAAGAAGCTCCCGCTGATCGACGAGACCCGGCATGTGGTGGTCAAGGGCGCGCACCCCTCGCCGCTGTCGGCGAAGAAGTTCTTCGGCTCCCGTCCGTTCACGCAGATCAACGAGGCGGTGGCGCGGCAGGGCCACGAGCCGATCGACTGGACGGTCCCGAACCTGGGCTGAGCGCCGCCGGGCCGGTTCCGCGGGGGACCGGCCCGGTGCCGCCTGACCGGGAATGCCGGTCGCTGCGGTTAGCGTCGGTGAGCAGTAGCCGACGAGTGGGCGGAGTGCGCGGTGGCCAAGGGACAGGAGCAGACGGCGCCGGACGCCGTGCTGACACGCATCGGACAGGTCGTCATCCTGCACCACGCCGGAGACCGCGAGGAGGCCCGGCACCGCTTCCTCGCGCTGTGGGCCGAGATCGGCACGGACGGCGACCCGCTGCACCGCTGCACCCTGGCCCACTACATGGCGGACGCGCAGGACGACCCGTCCGACGAGCTGGCCTGGGACCTGAGGGCGCTGGCGGCCGCGGAGGAGCTGGCCGGGGCGCGCTCCGCCGAGCACGTGAGCGCCCCCGCGGTACGGGCGCTGTACCCCTCCCTGCACCTGAACCTGGCCGCCGACTACCTGAAGCTGGGCCGCGACGGTGCCGCCCGCACCCATCTGCGCCGTGCCCGGACCGCCGCCGGGACGCTCGGCGACGACCGGTACGGCGAGGGGGTGCGGGCGGCCATCAGCCGGCTGGAGACCAGCCTGGGGGAGCGCGGCACCGACTGGGACGGGTGGTGGGGGCCGCCGAGACAGCGGCCCTGACGGGGCGGGGGCGCTTCTCGGCGCCCCCACGGCGGCTCAACGCCCGTACGCCTGCTTGCAGATGACCGACTGCGGGCTGTCGGTGTGCCAGCCCCCGTACTGCCGGCCCAGCGCGCACAGGTCCTTCGTGTTCTTCGGCACCGACTTGCCCGCGACCGGGATCTCCACACGCGGCTGCCGCTGGTGGTGCCGGTGCTTCGGCTCCGGTGCCCGGGGCCGCGAGCGGGGCGCCGCCGGCCTCTCGGCCGGCGCCTTCGCCGCCGGTCCGTGGTGCTGCGGCGTCCTGGGCTCGGGCCGCCGGGACGGGCCGATCATCTCCAGCGCCTCCTTGGCCGGCGCCTGCACGTTCTGCGACTCCCGCTCGCCGTCCGGGCGTGGCGCCGACGGCTGGGACGGCGCCGTCGGCGGCGGGCCGGAGACGGGCGGGCGCTGGACCGTCACACAGCCGGTGAGGGCCGCGACAGCGACGGTGACCAGAAGCGTTGCGGTGGTCGTCGTTCGATGCACCCGCTCAACGATGGTGCCTTCGCCCGCCCCGCGGAACTGCGGACGGGCGGAGGATGCCCCGCACGGGTGATCTCCGGCCCCTTACGGAGGGCGCGGGAGCGGCCGGGCTGACGTCAGTCGCCGGTGGCGCCGTCGATCCGCTCGCGGAGCAGGTCGGCGTGGCCGTTGTGGCGGGCGTACTCCTCGATCATGTGGGTGTAGATCCAGCGCAGGTTGAACTGCTCGCCGGTGCGCCGGTGGCGTCCCTTGGAGAGGTCGTCCAGGCCGAAGCCGGCCGCGATGCGGCGTGCCGCCTCGATCTCGGCCTGCCAGGTGTCCCGAGCCTGCGCCCAGGTGTCCGCCTCGGTGAGGTGGAACTCGCCGTCGGGATCCTCGTCGGTGAAGTGGATCGGCCCCGCGTCCTCGTCCGCGAGGACCCGGCGGAACCAGCCGCGCTCCACGTCCGCCATGTGCCGTACCAGCCCCATCAGGGACAGCGTGGACGGCTCCACGGACGCGGTCCGCAGCTGGGCGTCGGTCAGGCCCTCGCACTTCCAGGCCAGCGTCAGCCGGTGGTACTCCAGCCAGCCCTCCAGCATGGTGCGTTCGTCGGCGGTGGTCGATGGTTCACGGCGTTCGGTCGTCATACGGGCATCCTCGTCCAACCCGTCGGCCGCGACCACGGGTTATCGGCCGGCCCCGAGGCCCGTCACCGGCTGCCCAGCATGCCGTCCAGCAGTTCCCGCAGCCCCGCCCGCACCTGCCGCAGGCTCGGGGTCTCGGCGTTGAACGACCCCGCCACGCAGGAGAACATCAGCCCGTCCGCCCAGGCCGCCAGCGACAGCGCGTGCCGGGCCGGGTCCGTCGAACCGAGGTCCGTCACCAGTGCCGTGAGCAGATCACGGAAGCGGGCGCCGGCCGCGTCGAAGTGGGTCCGCAGTTCGGGGCGGCGGGTGGCCTCCAGGGCGAGTTCGTAGCGGGCGAGGGTCAGCTCGCGGTTGCGGGTCAGGGCCCGGTGCGTGGCGAGGGCGAGGGCGTCGGCCGTCGCGGCCGCCCCGGCCCGGGGATCGGGCAGTTCGTGCAGCGCCAGCACCCGCGCCTCCCGGTCGGCCAGCCGCCGCACCGCGAGCTCCAGCAGGGCCTGCCGGGTCCGGGCGACATTGGACGTGGACCCCTGGGGGAGCCCGGCCGCCTCGTCGACCGCCCGGTGGGTGAGACCGCGCATCCCGCGTTCGGCGAGCAGGGCGAGAGCGGCGTCGGCGACCAGGTCGGCGCGGGAGGCGGTGCGTTCGGACATGGAGGCCAACCTACCCGGGTCACTACGCCTGTAGTACATTCGAGGCAAGGCGTTACTACAACTGTAGTGAACGCGAACCGACATCTGGAGGAGTCATGGCTGTGCCGAAACGAGCGGTCGTCATCGGCGGCGGCATAGGCGGCCTGACCGCGGCGGCCGCACTGCACCGGCGCGGTGTGGAGGTCACCGTGCTGGAACGGGCCGGCTCACTGGAACCGGTCGGCGCCGCCATCTCGCTCGCCCCCAACGCCCTGCGAGCCCTGGACGTCATCGGCCTGGGCGACGAGATCCGCGAACTCGCCGCCTGGCAGGGCGACGGCGGACTGCGCGCCCCGTCCGGCCGCTGGCTCTCCCGGACCAACGCGGAGGCCGCCGCCCAGCGCTTCGGCGGCCCCCTGGTCCTGCTGCACCGGGCCACCCTCATCCACAGCCTGGTCGCGCGGCTCCCGCCGGGCACCGTCCGCACGGCCGCCGCCGCGACCCTCGCCGACCCGGGCGACACCGACCGCCCGGCCCGCGTGCGCATCCCCGACGGCGAACTGGTGGCCGACCTGGTCGTCGCGGCGGACGGCATCCACTCCGCCGTACGCGAGCGCCTCTTCCCGGAGCACCCCGGTCCCGTCTTCTCCGGCTTCACCACCTGGCGGGTGGTCGTACCGGTCCCCGGCGTCGAATTCGCCTCGCACGAGACCTGGGGCAGGGGTTGCCTCTGGGGCACGCACCCGCTCAAGGACGGCCGGGTGTACGCCTACGCCGCGGCCGTCGCCCCGGCCGGTGAGCGGACGCCCGACGAGCGTGCCGAACTGCTGCGGCGCTTCGGCGACTGGCACGACCCGATCCCCGCCGTCATCGCCGCCACCCGCCCCGAGGACGTCCTGCGCCATGACGTCCACCACCTCGCCACACCGCTGCCCGCCTTCCACCACGGCCGGGTCGCCCTGCTCGGCGACGCCGCGCACCCCATGCCACCGACGCTCGGCCAGGGCGGCAACCAGGCCATCGAGGACGCGATCGTGCTGGCGCACCACGCCGACGCGCTCGCCGCCTACACGGCGGCCCGCCTTCCCCGTACGACGGCCATCACCCGCCAGGGGGTCCGGGCGGCCCGCTTCAGCATGAGCACCGACCGCGCCCTGACGGCCGCCCGTGACACGGCCATCGCCGCACTCTCGCGAGCCGTACCCGGCCTCCTGCTGCGGGGCTTCGCCCCGATCGCCGACTGGCGGCCGCCGCTGCCGCCGTATGCTTCCGGCAGGACCACGGCAGGCAACCGTTAGAGGAGAACACCCCGTGAAGGTCGGCTGCATCGGACTCGGCGACATCGCGCAGAAGGCCTATCTTCCGGTGCTCGGCGCCCTGGCCGGGGTCGAGCTGCACCTGCAGACCCGCACGCCCGCCACGCTCGACCGGGTGGCCGGCAGCCTCCACCTCCCGGCCGACCGCCGCCACCGGGACCTCGACTCCCTCCTCGCGCAGAACCTCGACGCCGCTTTCGTGCACGCGCCCACGCTCGCCCACCCCGAGATCGTCACACGGCTGCTCCAGGCCGGGGTGCCGACCTACGTCGACAAGCCGCTGGCCTATGAACTCGCCGACTCCGAAAGGCTGGTGGCGCTCGCCGAGGAGCGCGGTGTGTCCCTCGCCGTCGGCTTCAACCGGCGCTTCGCACCCGGGTACGCGCAGTGCGCCGACCATCCGCGCGAACTGATCCTCATGCAGAAGAACCGGATCGGACTGCCGGAGGAGCCCCGGTCGATGATCCTCGACGACTTCATCCACGTCGTCGACACGCTGCGGTTCCTGGTGCCCGGGCCCGTCGACGACGTGACGGTACGCGCGCGCGTGGAGGACGGGCTGCTGCACCACGTGGTACTGCAGCTGGCCGGGGACGGCTTCACCGCGCTCGGCGTGATGAACCGGCTCAGCGGCTCGGCGGAGGAGATCCTGGAGGTGTCCGGTCAGGACACCAAGCGTCAGGTGGTCAACCTCGCCGAGATAGTCGACCACAAGGGGCAGCCGACGGTGCGGCGGCGCGGGGACTGGGTGCCGGTGGCCCGTCAGCGCGGCATCGAGCAGGCCGTCTTCGCCTTCCTCGACGCGGTACGGGCGGGCAAGGTGCTCAGCGCCCGGGACGCACTGGCGACTCACGAACTGTGCGAGCGGGTGGTACGTGCGGTCGTGGACCGGGCCGCCTGAGGCGGACCGCCCGCACACCCTCCGTCGCGCACCACACGGCGAGGATCAGGATCGCGCCGTGCACCGGCCAGTCGCCGTAGCGGACGTACGGCGTGATCCCGTGGGCCAACGGAACCTCGAACACCGCCGATGAGCTGCGGTCCGTGCCCACCCAGGAGCCGATCCGCTGCCCGCTGGGTCCGTAGACGGCCGACACGCCGGTCAGGGTCGCGTGCACCATGGGGCGGCCGGTCTCGGCGGCGCGCAGGGCGGCCAGCGAGGCGTGCTGCTCGGGCGCCCAGCTCTGCTGGAACGACGACGTCGCCGACTGCGCGATCAGCAACTCGGCGCCGTCCTGGGCGAGGTGACGGCTCATGTCGGGGAACGCCGACTCGAAGCAGACCATCGGGCCGACGCGCAGCCCGTGTCCGACGTTCATCACGACCTGTTCGCTGCCGCGCCTGCGGTCCTCGCCGGCCGCCTTGCCGACCGAGGTGACCCAGCCGAGCAGCGACCGGGCCGGTATGTACTCGCCGAAGGGCACCAGCCGCATCTTGTCGTAGCGGTCGCCGGTCAGGCCGTCCGGGCCGACGAGGACCGAGCTCTTGTAGATGCCCGGCTTGTCGGAGCGCCGGGCGTCGACGTTGACGAGGATGTCGGCCTTCGTCTCACGGGACAGCGTGGCGATGCGCCGGGCGAGGTCGGGCCGGTCGTCGAGGTCGTAGCCGACGCTGCTCTCGCCCCAGACGATCAGATCGAGGCCGCGCCCGGCGAGTTCCCGGGTCAGCCACTCCTCGCGGTCGAAACGCCGGTCCGGGCCGTCGATGACTCCGGGCTGCACCACGGCGACCCGCACCCGGCCGTCGACGTCCGGGCGGGGCGACCACACCCAGGCCGCCGAGGTCGCCGCAGCCGTCGCGACGATCCCGGCGACGGCCGGCACCCGCGACTCACGCACCGACACCAGCACGGCGACGGCCACGTTCACGGCGACCACCAGGAAGCTCAGCAGCCACACCCCGCCGACCGAGGCGAGCCGCAACGCCGGCTCCACCTGCCACTGACTGGAGCCCAGCACCCCCCAAGGGCCGCCCAGCCCCTGCCAGGAGCGCACCAGCTCCGCCATCAGCCAGGCCGACGGCACGACGAGGAGACCGGCCAGCACCTGGCCCGGCCCGGGCACCCCGCCCAGGAAGCGGCGTACCAGCCAGCCCCACGGCACCCACAACGCGCCCAGCAGCGCCGCCAGGGCGAAGATGAAGACGTTCAGGCTCGGCAGCAGCCAGTGGTGCACCGCCACCATGTAGCCGAACCCGCCGCACCAGCCGTCGTACGCCGCCCGTTTCCCGGTCGGCGCGGAGCGGACCAGCACGATCCACGGGACGAGGGCGACGTACGCGAACCACCACAACGACGGCGCGGGGAAAGCGAACATGGGCAGAGCGCCGGCCAGCGCGGCGACGGCCGAGCGGCGCCACGGAGAGGCGAGCCAAGATCCCAAGGTCTTCATACGGCCCCCCTCTACCCAGCTGTGGCTCCAGTGTGCGTGTTTTCCGTGATCCGGGACAGAGCGGCCGCGATCATTCGGCCAAGGACGCGGGCCGCGGCCCCGGCAGCCGCCGCCACTTCTCCTCGACGACGACCTCCGTCAGCCGCCAGCCGTCGTGCGTGCGCAGCAGGGCGAAGGCGTAGCGCCCACCGCACACGAAGTCGGGCACGGAGCCGTCCGGATCGAGCCGCATCGGGTTGACGTAGTCGGCCCGCACCCGGGCCGTGTCGCCGGCGTCCTACTCCAGGGTCCCGAACCGCACCCGGCGGTTGACGATCAGATGCTGCCGCATCGGAAACAGCAGCATGCTTTCGGCGAGCCAGGCGGCGACGCTCCCCGCGTCGCCCTCGATGCCGCCCGCCGAGCGGTAGTCGGCACGCCCGTCCGGCGCGAACAGCCCCCGGTAGGCCTCCCAGTCGCCGTCGTCCACCGCCGTCGCGTAGTCGGTGACCACCTCGTCGACGGCCAGCCGGTCCATCACGGTCGCGAGCTCCACACGCTGCGTCATCGGCTCAGTGTTGGGCATGAGGCGGGCCGGGCCAAGGGGCGTGGCGCCACAATCGACGCTCTTCGCGGCGGGACGTTCTCAACTCCCTTGCACCGCATGCCGATTCCGGCGTGATACCGACACGTGCCCTTCCTATACTGACCGAATGATCACTGTCCCGCTCAGCGCGCTCGAGGTGGCCATGGTCCAGTCGGGCGCCCCGGCCGTCGACACGTTGCGCGACACCGCCGAGTTCGCCCGACGTCTCGAAGTCCTCGGCTACGAGCGGCTCTGGTACGCGGAACACCATCACTCCCCGGCCATCGGGGCGTTCCCTCCGGTCGTCCTGACCGCCCACGCGGCCGCCCTGACCTCGTCGCTCAGGCTCGGTTCCGGAGGGGTCCTCGCGCCGAACCACGCCCCGATCACGCTCGCGGAGCAGTTCGGGACGCTCGCCGCACTGCACCCGGACCGCATCGACCTGGGCATCGGCCGCGGCCCGGGCACTTTCGACGAGCCCACGGCCAGGGCCCTGCGCCGGGGAGCGGCCCCGACCACGGACGCCGAGTACCGCGACGACGTCATGGCGATCCTGCGCCTCCTGGTGGAGGAGGTGGCCCTCGGGCCGCTCCCCGAGCCATGGCTGCTGTCCTCCAGCACCGCCGGTGCCGCGCTCGCCGCCGAACTGGGACTGCCGATCGCCTTCGCCCACCACATCCGCCCCGACAACACCCCGGCCGCGCTCGCCCACTACCGCGAGCACTTCACCCCGTCCCGCTGGTGCGCACGGCCGCGCGTGCTGGTCTGCGTGGAGACGGTGTGCGCCGAGACGGACGAGGAGGCCGCGCGGCTGGCGGGTCCCATGGACGTCGTCAAGGCCGGGCTGCTGCAGGGGCGCAGCGAGATCCCCTTCCCGAAACCGGGAGAGGCGGCGGCCCACGCGTTCACGGAGCAGGAGGAGAAGGCGCTGACGGCCTTCCGTTCCCAGCAGGCGCACGGATCGCCGGTGTCCGTGGTCAAGCGCCTGACGGAGGTGGTGGAGGCGACGGGGGCGGACGAACTGATGCTGGTCACGCCGGTCTACGCGCTCGCCGACCGGCTGAGGTCGTATGAGCTCGTGAAGGAGTACGCCCGGGGGTAGGTTTCCCGGAGGGGGCGTTTCGGCGGGATCGGTTCGGCGGGCTCGCGGTGGCCGCCGGACGACTAGGGTGATCGATGATCGATCATTTTGCTTTGGTTCGGGAGGTCCCATGAAACGTCTCGTCACCGTCGTCACCGGGGGCAGCAGGGGAATCGGTGCCGCGACCTGTCTGCGCCTCGCCTCCGAGGGACATGACGTGGCGGTCGGGTACGTCCGTGACGCCGAGGCCGCCGAGAAGGTGGCGGACGGGGTGCGCGAGGCGGGCGCTCGCGCGGTCGCGGTGCGGGTGGACACCGCCGTGGAGGCCGACGTCGAGCGGCTCTTCGAGACGGCGGAGCGCGAACTGGGGCCGGTGACGGGGTTGGTGAACAACGCGGGCGTGACCGGCCTGCTGGGCCGCCTCGCCGACACGGACACGGCGACCCTGCGCCGGGTGGTCGACGTCAACCTCCTGGGAACACTGCTGTGTTCACGCCGTGCGGCACAGCTCATGACGGCGCGGGGCGCCGGTGTCATCGTGAACGTGTCGTCGGGCGCGGCCACTCTCGGCAGCCCCGGGGAGTACGTGCACTACGCGGCCACCAAGGCCGCCGTCGACGCGCTCACCCTCGGGCTCGCCAAGGAGCTCGGACCGGACGGCATCCGCGTCAACGCGGTCGCGCCGGGTGCGGTCGACACGGAGATGCACGCGGCGATGGGCGACCCGGACCGGGCCTGGCGGATGGCGGAGGGCATTCCGCTGCGGCGTCCGGCGCGGGCGGAGGAGATCGCGGCGGCCATCGCCTGGCTGATGTCACCGGACGCGTCTTACACGACGGGGGCGGTGTTGCGGGTGGCGGGCGGGCGGTGAAGGGCCGGGGCGCTCGGGCTCGGTCGCGCGGGTGGCGGGCGCCGGGATGCCGGCGCCGTCAGGCCGCCTTGATGACGTCGCCTCGGATCGCCTCGGCCCACTCGACCACCAACAGCTCGTACTCCGTGCGTTCCTGGGCCGACAACGAACCACCCGCACGCATCCACAGCGCCCGGATCTGCTCGTTCACCTCGGCGGCAGAGCGCACGGAACCAGAGGTCACGGAATCGGGGGACATGCGGACAAGCCTAGGGGCAAGCACTGACACTGCGCTACCGAACGGCTACTGATCCCGTATGTCCTGCGTCACGACTTCCTTGATCGCACCCCTCGTAGTGCGTCGTGAGTGCCGGCACGGCGGACCGGACTACACCTGCTTGGCGCCGCCGTCGACGAAGATCTCCGTGCCGGTGATGAAGCTGGCCTGGTCGGTGGCGAGGAAGAGGGCGAGGGCGGCGACCTCCTCCGGCTGCCCCATGCGCCCCAGGGGGACGATGCCGGCGAGGGTCTTCCGCAGCTCCGCGGCCCCTTCCTCGTCCGCGGCGAGGCCGTTGAGGCCGGGCGTGGTGATGGGACCGGGGGAGATGGTGTTGACGCGGACGCCGCGCCCGCTGAGCTCGTTGGCCCAGGTGCGGGCGAAGGAGCGGATGGCGGCCTTGGAGGCGCCGTAGACGCCGAAGGCGGGGTCCCCGGAGACGCCCGCGATGGAGCCCGTGAGGATCACCGATGCGCCGTCGACCAGGTGGGGAAGCGCCTTCTGGACGGTGAACACGGTGCCCTTGACGTTGCTGTCGAAGGTGCTGTCGTAGTGCTCCTCGGTGACCTGGTCGAGGGGCGCGAACTCACCGCCGCCGGCGTTGGCGAACAGGACGTCGATCCGGTGTCCGGCGTCGGCGACGGTGGCGTAGAGCCGGTCGAGGTCGGCCAGGTTCGCGCTGTCGGCCTGGACCGGGGTGACGTTGCCGCCGATCAGTTCGGCGGCCTGGTCGAGGGTTTCCTTGCGGCGTCCCGTGATGTAGACGTGGGCGCCTTCCTGGGTGAAGCGCTGGGCCGTGGCCAGTCCGATGCCGCTTGTGCCGCCGGTGATGACGACCGTCTTGCCGTCCAGCTGTCCCATGGTGTCTCTCCTGGTAATTGCGTCGACGGCCTGCCCGGTCGCCGATCAGTTCAACTTTCAATGACTCTAAGAAGGGGAAAGATGACGTGTCAACTATAAGGGTGAAGCGTCACCTATCTTGATGTGCTGCGGTGCATGGTATGGGGTATCTCGATGTACCGCGGTGCTGGGTGGGGCGGGTGAAGGCGCCGCCCCGGTCGGCGGGGCGCGCGGGCCGCTGCTTACCCGGGTGGCGCCTTCGTCGGCCCCGCTCGTCAGCGCCAGCCGAGTTCCGGCGCCACGTGCGTCAGGATGCTGTCGAGGACATGTGCGTTGTACTCGACGCCCAGTTGGTTGGGCACCGTGAGCAACAGGGTGTCGGCGGCAGCGATGGCCTCGTCCTCGGCGAGCTGCTTGACCAGCACGTCCGGCTCGGCGGCGTAGGACCGGCCGAAGATGCTGCGCGTCTTGGCGTCGATATAGCCGATCTGGTCCTTCGAGTCGCGGTCACGGCCGAAGTACGCCCGGTCCGTGTCGTCGACGAGCGGGAAGATGCTGCGGCTGACGGACACCCTGGGGGTCCGGGTGTGGCCGGCGGCCCGCCATGCCTCGTGGTACGCCTCGATCTGCTTGCGCTGCTGGACGTGGAGCGGCTCGCCGCTCTCGTCGTCCTTGAGGGTCGAACTCTGCAGGTTCATCCCCAGCCCGGCGGCCCATACGGCGGTGGCGTTCGAACCGGAGCCCCACCAGATGCGGTCCCGCAGGCCCTCGGAGTGCGGTTCGATGCGCAGCAGGCCCGGTGGGTTGGCGAACATCGGCGAGGGGTCGGGCTCTGCGAATCCCTCACCGGTGAGCACCCTGAGCAGCTCCTCGGTGTGCCCGCGAGCCAGGTCGGCGTCGGTCCCGCCCTCCGGCGGGCGATGGCCGAAGTGCCGCCAACCGTCGATGACCTGTTCCGGTGAGCCGCGGCTCAGGCCGAGCTGGAGCCGGCCGCCCGAGATCAGGTCGGCCGCGCCCGCGTCCTCCGCCATGTACAGGGGGTTCTCGTAGCGCATGTCGATCACACCGGTGCCGATCTCGATCCGGCTGGTGCGCGCGCCGATCGCCGCGAGCAGCGGGAACGGTGAGGCGTGCTGCCGGGCGAAGTGGTGGACGCGGAAGTAGGCGCCGTCCGCCCCCAGCTCCTCCGCGGCGACCGCGAGGTCGATCGCCTGTAGCAGCGAGTCCGAGGCGGAGCGCGTCCGGGAGTGCGGCGACGGCGTCCAGTGCCCGAATGACAGGAACCCGATCTTTTTCATACCGCTTTCAACAATCGCGGGACGTGTTCATTCCGTTCGTCCCGCGGTGGCGGTGTGGATCGACGGGCCGGGGCGGCTGAGGTCTCCCGGACGGAGACCTCAGCTGATGTCGATCTTCTCGATGACTGTGTCGGTGATCTCCGCCAGCAGCGTGATCTGGCCGGGCGACAGATGGTCCAGGAAGAGACGCCGGACGTCCTCGACATGCTGCGGCGCGGCGGCCTCCAGTGCCTCCCGGCCGGCCGGGGTCACCATCATGTACGCCCCGCGCCCGTCGTCGAGGCACTCCTCGCGGGCGACCAGACCGCGCTTCACCATGCGTGAGAGGTGGTGCGACACCCGGCTCTTCTCCCAGCCGAGCACCTTCGCGAGTTCCAGCACGCGCAGTCGGTCGCCGGGCGCGCGGGTCAGCTCGGCGAGCACGGAGTAGTCGGTGGCGGACAGCCCGAACTCGCTCTGCAGCGTCCGGCCGGCCTGGTTGACCAGCAGGTCGTGCATGCGCAGCATGCCGCGCCAGGCTCGTTCCTCGACGGGGCTCAGCCAGCGGGGTGCTTCCTCCATGGCCCCACCTTAGGAGGTGGTTGACCCTTCCATCACCTCCGGGTTTACGGGTGTGGTGCGAGCATATATGTGATACATCAACTATATGGGTCGCGTGAGACGGAGCGTACCCCCGGTGCGCTGGACGAGGGCATGGCCATGCCGGCCGAGGGGCGGCTGCGGATGAAGAGCCGCAGGACCATGCCGATGCGGGAGGCCGCGGAGGCGCATCGCCTGCTGGAAAGCGGGGGCGTGCGGGAGCGGATCATCCTCAGCGTCGGTTGAGCGTGGTGGTGCGGGGAGTTGGGTGAGGTCGTTTGTCGGCTGTGGGTGGGTGGGGGTTGGTCGCGCAGTTCCCCGCGCCCCTTGAGGGGGTGGCCGTGGCGCGGCGTTCAGGGGTTTTCGGTGTTGCGGGTCAGCCCGCCGACTCTGCCGCGTGCGGGCTCAGGACGCCCGCCGTCACCAGACCGATGATCACGATGCCGAGCGCGATGCGGTACCAGACGAACGGCATGAAGCTCTTGGTGGAGATGAACTTCATGAACCAGGCGATGACCGCGTACCCGGACGCGAAGGCGATCGCTGTCGCGAACAGCGTCGGCCCCCACGCCACGTGGTCGCTCTCCAGCGCGTCCTTGGTCTCGAACAGGCCGGAGGCCAGCACCGCGGGGATGGCGAGCAGGAAGGAGTAGCGGGCCGCGGCCTCGCGCTTGTAGCCCATGAACAGGCCGCCGCTGATGGTGGCGCCGGAGCGGGAGACGCCCGGGATCAGCGCCGCCGACTGGCACAGCCCGTAGACCAGGCCGTCCTTCACGCCCAGGTTCTCCAGCGTCTTGCGCTGCTTGGGCGCGCGGTGCCGGCCGCCCGTCTCGTCCCGCGCCGCCAGCCGGTCGGCCACGCCTATCACCACGCCGACGACGATCAGCATGGTCGCCGTGATCCGCAGATCGCGGAACGGCCCCTCGATCTGGTCCTTGAACAGCAGCCCGAGCACACCGATCGGGATCGAGCCGACGATCACCAGCCAGCCCATCTGGGCGTCGTGGTTCTTGCGCATCTCCTTGTTGAACAGCGAGCGCGTCCACGCCGAGATGATCCGGCCGATGTCCCTGCGGAAGTAGATCAGCACCGCGGACTCCGTGCCGATCTGCGTGATCGCCGTGAAGGCCGCGCCCGGGTCCTTCCAGCCGGAGAAGGCCGCCGTCAGCCGCAGGTGCGCACTGGAGGAGACGGGGAGGAACTCGGTCAGCCCCTGGACGAGTCCGAGGATGAGGGATTCAAACCAAGACATGACGTTACGGCGTCCAAGTGCTCGTCGAGGCAGGCGCGACGGAACGTCACGCCGCCGGGCGTGGTGATCACGGGTGTGCAGCGCAGCCTAGCGTCCGGCGACGACAGGACCGTCACAGGGGTTTCACCGCCCCCGCGCGGCCTTGGCTATCGGGTGGTTGACCTTGTGCGGGGGCGGAGCTTACGTTGCAGGGAGGAGAAAGCGCTTGCTGCTCGTCCTCCTCACAAGGCCGCCGTTCCCGGAGGAGTGCTGATCGCGTCCATGTCCACGTTCGAGCCCCGGTCCGGGACGTCCCCGGCCCCCTCCACGCCTCTCGCCGGCCGCCGCATCCGGGCCGCCCTCGTCGGCATCGGTGCCATCGGGCGCGGCTCCCACCTGCCCGCCCTGGCCGAGCTCGCCGAGGAGGGCGAGACGGAGGTCGTGGCCGCCGTTGACATCGATGCCACCGCGGTCGAGGAGTTCTGCGCGGCGAACGGGATCCCGCACGCCTACACCGACCTCGACGGCATGCTGCGCGAGCAGCGGCCGGACCTGGTGAGCATCTGCACCCCGCCGACGCTGCACCGCGACCAGACCGTCGCCGCGCTGCGCGCCGGGGCCTGGGTGTGGTGCGAGAAGCCGCCCGTGCCGACCCTCGCCGACTTCGACGCCGTACAGGCTGAGGAAGGCACGGACGGCGGGCCGTACGCCTCGATCGTCTTCCAGCACCGCTTCGGCTCGGGCTCGAAGCACGTGCGCCGGCTGCTGGCCGAGCGGGCCATGGGCCGGCCGCTCGTCGCGCACTGCCAGACCACCTGGTACCGCGACGCCGCCTACTACGCGGTGCCCTGGCGCGGCCGTTGGGCGACCGAGGGTGGCGGACCCGCCATGGGACACGGCATCCACCAGATGGACCTGCTGCTGGACCTCCTCGGCCCGTGGAGCGAGGTGCGCGCGATGGCCGGGCGCCTGGTGCACGACGTCGAGACCGAGGACGTCTCCACCGCCTTGGTCCGTTTCGAGGACGGCGCCATGGCCACGGTCGTCAACAGCGTGCTGAGCCCCGACGAGGTCAGCCGCATCCGCATCGACTGCGAGCGGGCCACCGTCGAGCTCACCCACCTCTACGGTCACTCCAACGCGAACTGGCGCATCACCCCCGTCCCGGACGTGCCGGGCGACGAGGCCGACGCCTGGCGCGACTTCGGCACGGACGTGCCCAGTTCGCACCTGGAGCAGCTGCGGGAGCTGGTCGCGAGCATGCGCGCGGGAGAGCGCCCGCGCAGCAGCGGGGCCGACGGGCGGACCAGCCTGGAGCTCATCGCCGCGCTGTACAAGTCGGCGTTCACGGACACCACGGTCCGCGCGGGCGAGATCGGGCCCGGCGACCCGTTCTACACGGCGATGCACGGGGACGCCCCCGGCTGGGCACCCGTCCACTCCACCGCTCCCGTCGCCGCCGAGGAGGTCTCCGCATGACGGGCCTGCGCCTGGTCCACGCCCACGGCGACCGGATCACCCTCACCGAACCGGTCACCGGCGTCGAGCTGCTCAGCTACGTGTACGCACCCGAGGCCGCGTGGGAGGCCCCCAAGCCGTACATCCATCCGCTGCGCACCCTGGCCGGCGACGTCGTCACCGACTACCGTCCCAACGACCACCGCTGGCACAAGGGGCTGCAGCTGACGGCCTCGCACCTGTCCGGCGCCAACCTGTGGGGCGGCAACTCCTACGTCCACGGCGAGGGTTACCTCGAACTCCCCGAGCGCGTCGGCTCTATGGCGCACGTCGCCTTCGACGAGGTCTCCGTGCGCGACGACCGCGTGGTCATCGCGGAGCGACTGACCTGGCACCCGTACGGCGGCGAGCTGTGGGCCGACGAGGAGCGCCAGATCGAGATCCACGACGTGGACCGCGAGTCCGGATCCTGGGCACTGACCTGGTGCAGCGCGGTCACCAACCGCCGCGACGAGCCGCTGCGCTTCGGCAGCCCCACCACCGCCGGCCGTGAACTGGCGGGCTACACCGGGCTGTTCTGGCGCGGTCCGCGCGGCTTCCGGGACGGCCGCGTCATCGGGCCCGACGCCGAGGGCCCGGGTCTGATGGGGAAGCAGGCGCCCTGGCTCGCCTACTCCGGCGAGCACGACGGCGCCGACGGCCATGCCACCCTGCTGTTCGCGCACGCCCCCGAGAACGACCACGACGGCGCCCACGGCACCCACCCCGCCCACTGGTTCGTACGCAACGAGCCGTTCGCCGCCGTGGCCCCGTCCTGGGCGTTCTACGACGAGCTGGAACTCGCCCCCGGGGACACGCTGGCCCGCCGCTACCGGGTCGTCGTGGCCGACGGTGCCTGGGAGCGGGAGGAGATCGCCAAGTACCTGGAGGCGCACCCGTGGTGAGCGGCGCGGGCTTCACCGGTCTGCCGGGCGGCGTCGCCGTCTCGCACCTCGCCGTCTACGACTGGCCCGCCGCCGACGGCGTCCGCGGCGGAACCCCCCATATGCACCTGACGTGTTCGGAGGCGTACGTCGTCACCGGTGGGCGCGGCGCGGTGCAGACCCTCACGACGTCCGGGTACGAGGTCACGCCCCTCGTACCCGGCACGGTCGCCCGGTTCACTCCGGGCACCATCCACCGCCTCGTCAACGAGGGGGACCTGCGCATCACGGTGCTGATGCAGAACAGCGGCCTCCCGGAGGCGGGCGACGCGGTGCTGACGCTGCCGCCGCGGTATCTGGCCGACCCCGGCGCGTACGCCGCCGCGACCAGCATCCCGGTGGACGCCCCGGAGGAGGAGCAGGCCAGGGCGGCCCGGGCCCGGCGCGACCTCGCCCTGGAGGGCTACCGGGCGCTGCGCGACGCCGACGACCCCGAGGTGCTGGCCGCCTTCCATCGCGCCGCCGCGGCCCTGGTACGGCCCCGGCTCGCCGAGTGGCGCGAGCGCTGGCGGCGGGGCGCCGAGGCGGCCGCGGCCGCCACGGGGGAGCAGCTGGACCGACTCGAGAAGGGTGACGCCCAGCACCTCGCCGAGGCCGTCGTACGAGCGGAACAGCCCTCGGAGTACGGGAAGTTCGGGATGTGCGGGCGGCTGGACGTGTACGCGGGGCCCGCCTGACAGGCGCCGGCGGCTGAACACGCGCCGCGGGCCCGGCCGACGTCCGCGTGCGTCACGCTGCGGCCGTGGGGCCCGTCACCGACCAGCCCTCGGCCTGGGGGTGGGCCGTCAGGTCCTCGTGGTGGACCGGTTCGCCGCAGGCCCGGCAGGTGACTACCGGAACCATCTCGTTGCCGCAGATGTGCTCGACCACCATGGGCAGGTCGACGCCGCCCCGCAGATGCCGGTCGCCCCATTCCTTGAGGGTCATCAGGACCGGCTCCAGTTCGAGCCCCGCCGGTGTGGGCCGGTACTCGAAGCGCTGCGGGCGCTCGCTGTAGACGCGCTTGGTCAGGATTCCGGCGTCCACCAGCCGGCGCAGCCGCGTGGCCAGGATGTCGCGCGGGGCGCCGATGTTGCGCACCAGCTGATCGAAGCGGCCGTTGCCCAGGCACACCTCGCGCAGGACGAGCAGCGAGTACTTCTCGCCGACCAGCGCGAGGGCGTCGGCGATGGAGCAGGGGCGCGGGTCTTTGGAGGCGGCCATGACGCCAGTCTAGGTGAGGGTTTGATTTTCCAACTCACCCGGTTATGGTGAGTTCGGATTTCCTACCGACCGGTAGGCCTGCCGGTCTTCCCCGTCCTTCCCGCCGACCCGTTGTCCCGGAGGCCCGCACATGCGTGACGCAGTCATCGTCGAAGCCGTACGCACCCCGATCGGCAAGGGCAAGCCGAACGGCGCCCTCGCGCACGTCCACCCCGTGGAACTCCTCGCCCACACCCTGCGCACCCTCGTCGAGCGCTCCGGCGTCGACCCGGCGCTGATCGACGACGTCATCGGCGGCACCGTCGACCAGGTCGGCGAACAGGCCATGAACACCACCCGCTACGCCGTGCTGGCGGCGGGCTTCCCGGACACGGTCCCGGCCACCACCGTCGACCGCCAGTGCGGCTCCTCCCAGCAGGCCGTTCACTTCGCCGCGCAGGGCGTGCTGTCCGGGGCGTACGACATGGTCGTCGCCTGCGGGGTCGAGTCCATGAGCCGCGTGCCGATGTGGTCCAACGTCCCGCCCGGCAAGGACCCCTTCGGCCCCGGGGTCGCCGAGCGCTACCCGGAGGGCCTGGTCCCGCAGGGCATCAGCGCCGAACTGATCGCCGCCAAGTGGTCGGTCACCCGCGAGCGGATGGACGCCTTCGCCGTTTCCTCGCACCGGAAGGCCGCCGACGCCTGGAACCAGGGCCTGTTCGACGCCGAGGTCGCACCGCTGGAGGGCGTCACCCGCGACGAGTGCGTACGGCCGGGCAGCACCACCGAGATCCTCGCCGGCCTCAAACCCGCCTACCACGACCCGAACTTCGCCGAGCGCTTTCCGCAGATCGAGTGGAACGTGACCGCGGGCAACGCCAGCCCGATCAACGACGGCGCCTCTGCCGTCCTCATCACGTCCTCGGAGACCGCGGCGCGCCTCGGCCTGCGCCCGCTCGCCCGGCTGCACAGCTTCGCCGTGACCGGCTCCGACCCGCTGCTGATGCTCACCGGAGTGATCCCCGCGACCGACAAGGTGCTGCGCCGGGCCGGACTGACCCTCGACGACATCGACCTGTTCGAGGTCAACGAGGCCTTCTCCAGCGTGGTCCTGGCCTGGCAGCAGGAGACCGGCGCCGACCTCGCCAAGGTCAATGTGCACGGCGGGGCGATCGCCCTCGGCCATCCGCTCGGCGCCAGCGGCACCCGGCTGACCACCACCCTCGTGCACGCCATGCGCGCGCGGGGCGCCCGCTACGCCCTGCAGACGATGTGCGAGGCGGGCGGGCTGGCCAACGCGATGATCCTGGAAGCCGCCGTGTAGGGAGCGGTAGGACGGTCAACGGCCCCGGATGTGGTGCCGCTTGCGCCACGCCACCACCGCGCCCACCAGGGCCGGTGCGGCGATGCAGGCCATCGCGATCAGGAAGGCAGGAGACGTCGGCGCCGAGGCACGGGCGCCCGCGACGACGTACGCGGCGGTGTTCGGGATCGAGCCGAGCGCCGTCGCGACCAGGAAGGGCACCCAGCCCATGCGGGAGACGGCGGCACAGTAGTTCGCCGCCCAGAACGGCACCCCGGGGAAGAGCCGGGCCGCCATCATCGAGCGGAAGCCGTGCCGGCTGAGCTGCCCGTCCGCCGCCTTCAGCAGTCGGCCCCGCACCAGCGGGCGCAGCGCGTCCTGCCCGAGAACCCGGCCCAGGCCGAAGGCGATACCGGCCCCCAGGACCGTGCCCACCAGAGTCGTGCCGATGCCCAGTTGGGAGCCGAACAGCGCGCCCCCGGCGAGGTTCAGCAGCGGCCGCGGCACGAACGCCACGGTGCACAGCCCGTACGCCCCGGCGAAGACCACGGCCGCCGAGGCCCCGCCGAGCTGTGGCGGCCAGCCGTGCGCGAGCAGTCTCTGCGGTTCGAACAGCAGCACGCACGTGGCGGCGGCGGCCAGCAGGAGGACGAGCAGCGACAGCCGCGACCACGGCGAGAGCAGCACGCGTGCGCTGCGCGCGCTCGGGCCGGGCGGGGCGGAGGCGGGGACGGTGGCGACGGCGAGCTCCGTTGCGGCGGCCCGGGGAGAGACCGTGGCGGTGCCCCCAGAGCGGGTGGTGGCATCGAGCATCCGGTGACACTAACCGACCGGTGTGTGTGATCGCCGTATGGTTCGTCGCATGGGCGTCACTGACGAGGTCACGATGGATGTGCCGTTCAGCACACTCGCCGACAGGGTGATGGAGCGGCTCACCGCCGTCTACGCCGACGCGGCCGACCCCGCGCGGGCCGCGCCCATGCGGGCGTACATGAAGGACGTGGCCCCCTTCCTGGGCCTCATCACGCCCGTGCGCCGCGCGCTGTCCCGCGAGGTCGTGGACGGTCTGCCGCGCCCCGGCGAGACCGACTGCACGGCGATCGCGCTGCGGTGCTGGCGGCTGCCCGAGCGTGAGTACCAGTACTTCGCCGTCGACTATCTGCGCCGCCACGCGCGCGTGTGCTCCTCGGCCTTCCTCCCCGTCGCCCGCCACCTCGTCGGCACACGCTCCTGGTGGGACACGGTCGACCTGCTCGCGGCACATGTCGTGGGCACCCTGGTGGCGGCCGACCCGGCGCTGAAGGCGGACATGGACGCCTGGATCGCCGATGAGGACCTGTGGATCGCCCGCACCGCCCTCCTGCACCAGCTGCGCCACAAGGAGCGCACCGACGCCGAACGCCTCTTCGCCTACTGCCTGATCCAGTCGGGCCACCCCGACTTCTTCATCCGCAAGGCCATCGGCTGGGCCCTGCGCGAGTACGCCAGGACCGACCCGGACGCCGTACGGGCCTTCGTGGCGCGGGAGCGCGGAAGGTTCGCGCCGCTGACGCTGCGGGAGGCGCTGAAGAACATCGGGACGTAGTCGGGCGGGAGCGCGGCGATGCCCCGGACCCGCGGCGCACCGGGGAAAACCATTCGACGCCGGGCGGCCCGTCGGCGATGATCGACCCCATGTTCCGGCACGCCTTCCTCCTCGCAGCATCCGCAGTCGCGGATGCTCCGAAGGCTGCCGTCCCGATCTTCCCGGCCGCAGTCGACGGCGCCCGAAGCTGACCCTCTCCGGATCGTCCGGCGGACCCCGCAGGGGGAGGGTCGGCGAGTCCTTGGGGTCCCCACTTACCTCCGCAGAGGCTTCGAGGTACTCAGCCATGCCCAAGACGGCGTACGTCCGCACCAAACCGCATCTGAACATTGGCACGATGGGCCATGTCGACCACGGCAAGACCACCCTGACCGCCGCCATCACCAAGGTCCTGGCCGACCGCGGCAGCGGCACCTTCGTGCCGTTCGACCGCATCGACCGTGCCCCGGAGGAGGCCGCCCGCGGCATCACCATCAACATCGCGCACGTCGAGTACGAGACCGACACCCGGCACTACGCGCACGTGGACATGCCCGGCCACGCCGACTACGTCAAGAACATGGTCACCGGGGCCGCGCAGCTCGACGGCGCCATCCTGGTCGTCTCCGCCGTCGACGGGGTCATGCCGCAGACGGCCGAACACGTCCTGCTCGCCCGGCAGGTGGGCGTCGACCACATCGTCGTCGCCCTCAACAAGGCCGACGCGGGCGACGAGGAGCTGACCGACCTCGTGGAGCTGGAGGTCCGCGAACTGCTCACCGCGCACGGCTACGGCGGCGACGTGCCCGTCGTACGGGTCTCGGGGCTGAAGGCCTTGGAGGGCGACCCGCGCTGGACGTCCGCCGTCGAGGCGCTGCTCGACGCGGTGGACACCTATGTGCCCATGCCGGAGCGGTACTTGGACGCGCCGTTCCTGCTGCCGGTCGAGAACGTCCTCACCATCACCGGCCGCGGCACGGTGGTCACGGGCGCCATCGAGCGCGGCACTGTGCGTGTGGGCGACCGGGTCGAAGTGCTCGGCGCCGGTGTCGAGACCGTCGTCACCGGCCTGGAGACCTTCGGCAGGCCCATGGACGAGGCGCAGGCCGGGGACAACGTGGCGCTGCTGCTGCGGGGTGTTCCACGGGACGCCGTGCGGCGCGGGCACGTGGTGGCGGCGCCGGGGAGCGTGGTGCCCGGGCGGCGGTTCTCGGCGCGGGTGTACGTGCTGTCGGCGCGCGAGGGCGGACGTACCACCCCGGTGGCGAGCGGGTACCGGCCGCAGTTCTACATCCGTACCGCGGACGTCGTCGGTGACGTCGACCTCGGTGACGTCGCCGTCGCGCGGCCCGGCGACACGGTCACGATGACCGTCGAGCTCGGGCGGGACACGCCGTTGGAGCCCGGGCTCGGGTTCGCCATCCGGGAAGGCGGGCGGACCGTGGGGGCGGGGACCGTGACCACCGTGGAGTGAGGCCGAGGGGGCGCGGACCGGCGGTGGCCGGTCCGCGCCCCCTCGCGGCCTCCCCGCGTCGTCCGGCCGCACAATGGAGCGGTGACCGAACCCATCCCCGTCAGCCGGGCCACCGACCTCGGTGTCGCCAAGCTCATGCCCGACGTCGACCGCGAGCGGGCCTGGCTGCTGACCGTCGACGGGGCACCGCAGTCCTACGTCGACCTCGACGAGCCGGCGTACCTGGAGTTCGAGTACGCGCAGCGGTTGGGACATGTGCTGGACGTCGTCGACGAGCCGGGGCGGGCGCTGGACGTGGTGCATCTCGGGGGCGGTGCGCTGACCCTGCCGCGGTACCTCGCCGCGACCCGGCCCGGTTCCCGGCAGGACGTCGTCGAGGCCGACCGCGCGCTGCTGGAACTGGTCGTGGAGCACCTGCCCCTGCCCGAGGACGCCGGGATCGCGCTGCACGCCGCCGACGCCCGCGCGTGGCTGGAAGCCGCCCCCGACGGGTCCGCCGACGTCGTCGTCGCCGATGTCTTCGGCGGCTCCCGCGTCCCGGCCCACCTCACCTCCGTCGCCTACGCCCAGGAGGCCGGCCGGGTGCTGCGCGACACCGGCGTCTACCTGGCCAACCTCGCCGACGCCGCGCCCTTCGACTTCCTGCGCTCCCAACTCGCCACGTTCGCTACGGTCTTCGAGGAACTCGTGCTGATCGCCGAACCGGCCGTGCTGCGCGGCCGCCGTTTCGGGAACGCGGTGCTGGTCGCATCCCACCGGCCCCTCGACACGCCGGCCCTGACCCGGCTCACGGCATCCGACGCCTTCCCGGCCCGGGTCGAACACGGCCAGGGCGTACGGGACTTCATACGCGGTGCGCGACCCGTCCGGGACGAGGACGCCGTACCCTCACCCGAGCCCCCCGACGGGGCTTTCGGCATCGGCTGAACCGTTCCTGACGGCCACCTCCCTGGTACGGCGCCGAAGGTTGCGCACATCCGGCACGGCCAGCACGGCCGCCGTGACCAGCACGACCAGTGCTGAGCAGCCCCACAGCGACGCCTTGCGCCCGAAGGCCTCCTCGGCGGGACCGGCCAGGGCGGTCGCCAGCGGTACCAGGGCGACCGATCCGAACCAGTCGTACGCGGAGATCCGCGAGAGCTTGTCCTCCGGTATCTCCTGGTGCAGCGCGGTCATCCAGGACACCCCGAACACCTCGACGAGCGCGCCGGACAGGAACATCACCGCGCACAGCGAGCCGACGGGGACCGGGACGGCGAGCGCGGCCGACGGCAGCGCCAGCGGGAAGACGCACAGCGTGCCGGCGAGGAGCAGGCGGCGCGGCTTCCAGCGCGTCATCAGCAGCGCACCGGCCACCGTGCCGGCGCCGAAGCAGGCCAGCGCCAGGCCCCACGGTCCCGCACCGCCCAGGTCGTCCCGGGCGACGAGCGGGCCGTAGACCGCGTCGGCCGCGCCGACCACCGCGTTGGCGATCGAGAACTGCACCACGATGCCCCACAGCCAGGGACGTCCGACGAACTCCCGCCAGCCCTCGCGCAGATCGGCGAGCATGCCGCCGCCCGCCTCGCGCGGGGGAATGTGAGCGACGTCGAGGAAGGCCCGCAGCGCGCCCGCGACCGCGAAGGCCGCCGCGTCCGCCGCGAGGACCCAGCCCGGCCCGAGCACGGCGACCATGGCGCCGCCGAGCGCGGCTCCGCCCAGGCCCGCCCCCTGCATCGCCATCCGGAACACGGCGAACGCACGGCCCGCGTGCTCGGCCTGGACCGACGACATCAGCATGCCCTCGGCCGCCGGGCTGAAGAACGCCTGGCCCGTGCCGCCCAGCGCGGTCAACAGCATCATCTGCCACAGCTGCGGATGGCCGGTGAGGACCAGCGCGGCGAACGCGGCCTGGGACAGGCAGTTGAGGGTGTTGGCCGCGACCATCACGCGATGCCGGGGCAGCCGGTCCGCCAGCGCTCCGCCGATCAGCAGGAACACCACCAGGGGCAGCGTGCGGGAGGCGGCCACCAGACCCACGTCACCGCCGTCACCGCCCGCGTCCAGCACCGCGAAGGCGGCGGCGATCAGCGCACCGTTGCCGCCCAGGCCGGTCACGACCGCCGCGGCGGTCAGCAGGCCGTAGTTGCGGCGGGCCGCGAGGGGGCCGGGGGAGTGTGCGGAGGCTGGGGTCACCGGCTGACTATCCCCGCTGGTGGCGCCGCCTGCCAAACCGTTTCCCCGTCCCGGCCTCCGGCGTGCGATCACCGCACGGATCTGGCCACTCGCGGCTACTCATGGGTAACATCCCCGCATGAGCGCAGACCAGATGTCGATCGGCGAGATGCTCGCCGCGACGGTGCCGATGGCCCGGACCCTGAACCTGGAGTTCGTGGAGACCACGCCGGAGAAGGCGGTGGTGGTCCTGCCGGACCAGAGCGAGTACCACAATCACGTCGGCGGCCCGCACGCCGGCGCGATGTTCACCCTCGGGGAGACCGCGAGCGGGACGATCGTGCTGGCGGCCTTCGGGGAGCAGCTCTCGCGGGCCGTGCCGCTCGCCGTGAGCGCCGAGATCGCCTACCGGAAGCTGGCGATGGGCCCGGTCACCGCCACCGCGACCCTCGGCCGGCCGGCCGTCGACGTCGTCGCCGAGCTGGACGCCGGGCAGCGCCCGGAGTTCCCCGTGTCGATCGAACTCAGGCGCGAGGACGGCGCCGTCACTGGCGAGATGACAGTCATCTGGACACTGCGTCCCAACGGCTGAGACGGGGTCTGGTTTGGCACGGGCGCGGGCACGGGGTCCGGGGCGTACGTCGTCCCGGGCCCGTCCGTGTCGTCGCCTTCGGCGTGCGCGGTCCCGGGCTCCGCGTCGCGTCGTCCGCCGGGGCATTCTCCGTCCCGGCCCCGGGGCCGTGTCGTCGTCGGGGGTTTTCGCCGCCCAGGGCCAGGAGTCGCAGCGTCGTCCACGGTGAACGCCCTTTCGGGGCTCGCATCGGGGGCTTCGTCCCGAGTGCACCTCGTCCTGCGCGGAGCGCCCTGTCCTCAGGCCGCCTGTCGGCGTGGGCCGGCGGCGGCGCCCTCCAGTCCCGCGACGAACTCCTTGAGCCAGGCGGTGAATTCGGGGCCCAGGTCGTCCCGGTCGCAGGCCAGCCGGACCACCGTGCGCAGATAGTCGGCCTTGTCGCCGGTGTCGTAGCGCAGTCCGTCGAAGACGACGCCGTGCACCGTGCCGCCCGCGGCCAGTTCCTGGAGGGCGTCGGTCAGCTGGATCTCGCCGCCGCGGCCCGGCGGGGTGCGCTCCAGGGTGTCGAAGACGGCCGAGTCGAGGACGTAGCGACCGATGACGGCGTAGGTGCTCGGCGCGTCCTGGCGCGAGGGCTTCTCCACCAGGCCGGTGACCCGGACCACGTCGGCCTCGCCGGTCGCCTCCACGGCCGCGCAGCCGTAGAGGTGGACCTGCTCCGGCGCCACCTCCATCAGGGCGACGACGCTTCCCGAGTACTGGTCGCGGACGTCCAGCATCCGGCTGAGCAGGGTCTCTCGGGGGTCGATCAGGTCGTCGCCGAGCAGGACGGCGAAGGGCTGCTCGCCGACGTGACGGCGGGCGCACAGGACGGCGTGGCCGAGGCCGAGAGGTTCGCCCTGGCGGATGTGGTGGATGTTGGCCAGCCGGGCCGGATCGCGTACGGAGTCCAGTCGTAGGGTGTCTCCCTTGGCGGCGAGGGCCTGCTCCAGCTCGAAGGCGTTGTCGAAGTGGTCCTCGATGGCCCGCTTGTGCCGGCCGGTGACCATCAGGACGTCGTCCAGCCCGGCCGCGGCCGCTTCCTCGACGACGTACTGGATGGCCGGCTTGTCGACGACCGGCAGCATCTCCTTGGGCGTGGCCTTGGTCGCGGGCAGGAAGCGGGTGCCGAGCCCGGCGGCGGGGACGACTGCCTTGGTGACGGTACGGACGGAGGCGGGGGCGCTCGTGGCGTGGGGGGCGATCATGCGGCCCATGCTGGCGGACGTGGATGAGAGCGTCCCGGGAGAAACCTCGGAGGACGCTGTGGGTCCGGCCGGACGGAACGGCAGAACTTGAAGGTTTCGTGCGCCGGTCGCCTTTTTCCCTCCACAACTTGGCGGCGGTGCGACCGATTTATCGAATGCCGGTGCGTATACCGCCGGTAACTTATCTGAAGGCGCGCGATTTTGAACATGGGTCACTCGAACTTCTTGTTTCCCGTGCATCAATTGTGCGAAAGTGAACGGTCCTATAGCGGTCCCGGCACCCGAGCGCATAGGTATGCACCAATCAGCTCCGCCGCTTTTCGGTGAACCCGCGAATTCCCTACGTCCTCCTGAGGCTTGGAAGGAATCGGTTCAGTGCAATCGCCTTACCCCCCACGTCCCCCTTATCCGCCGCGCCCCGGATCGGGTCCGGGAGAGTCCGACCGCAACCTCGTCGCACAGCTGAACCAGGGTGCCGCGGGTGCCCGGGCGGGAGCGTTGCTGCTGGCCAGGCACTGGCGAGCGGCATATGACTACGCAGTCGTCTGTCTCGTCGGCACGGACGACGCGGCGTCCATGGTCACGGCCGCCGCATTCCACCGGGTGCTCGACCGGCCGACGGGCGGCGCACTGCGGCCGCAAATTCTGATGGCGGTGCGCGAGACCGTCAAGGAGTGGGCCGCCGACGACCGTATTTCCCTGGTGCTGCCGGAACTCCGCAAACCGACCGGCGGCCGGGGGCTGCGGGCCGCACGGTCCGTGACACCCGAAAGGCGGCAGCTCGCCGAACGGGCATTCAGGGCCGTTCCGGGAGCCTCTCAATGCCTGTTGTGGCATACCGAGGTCGAGGCGGAACCCATAACCATACCAGCCGGTCTGCTGGGCGTGGACGCGTCCACCGCGGCGGCCGCTCTGGAGCAGGCGCGCGAGCAATTCCGGGTCGGCTGTGTACGCGCCCACCGGGAACTCGCGCCCGGCCGGGAATGCCGCTTCTACAACCGGCTCCTCGACGTCCCGATACGTCGCGGGGGCGCCCTGCTCCCGGACGTCCAGCAGCACCTGGCGCAGTGCCGCTACTGCCGGCACGCCGCCGAGCAGCTCAGTCATTTCGAGGACGGCCTGGACGTGCTGCTCGCCGAGACCGTGCTCGGCTGGGGCGCACAGCGCTATCTCGACTCCCGGCCCGGACGCGGCGGGGACCGGACGGTGCGACCGGGCCGCTCCGGCGCCCGGCCCCCGGGCGGCGGCCGCCACCGCCCCGCTCCCTCGGCCAGGCGCGCCACGGTCATCGCCCTGGGCGTCGGAGTGACGGCACTCGCCCTGCTGGTGACGGTTCTCGTGGCGAAGGGCTGGTCCGACGACAACGGTGTCCCGGCTCCCCATGCCACCTGGGGAGCGCAGGTCCACTAGCCGACGGGGTCACCCTTCTCGGGGTGGCCCCGTCTCTCTTCGTTGCCGGCCGCGTCGGTGGTGCCGAACGGAACGTCAATTCCGCCGTCCGCGACACCGGTCGGCGCGAGGGGGGCGCCGTGCCGCAGGTGTACGTCGGGCGCTACGGTGACCGGCGGCGCCTTCCTTCCGGTGCAGCCCGAGCAGGCGCTCGCGAAGGGCGCGGCGGCCCGGGTGCCGGTGATCAACGGCGCGAACGAGGACGAGGGCCGGCTGTTCGCGTTCTCCCGGTTCGACCTGACCGGCAGCCCGCTCACCGCCGAACAGTATCCGCGGGTCATGCGGGACGACTTCGGCGAAGAGGCCCTGGCCCGCTATCCGCTGTCCGGCTACCCGACCCCGACCGTCGGATACGCCACCGCCCTGGGCGACGCGGTCTTCGCGTGCGCCGCGCTGCGCCTCGACGGCCTGTTGAAGGCACGCGGCCCGGTCTACTCGTACGAGTTCGCCGACCGCACCTCGCCGCCCTTCGCCTCCCTGCGCAACCTGCACACCGACTTCGACTTCGGCGCGACGCACGTCAACGAGGTCCAGTACCTCTTCAAGCACTTCGGGCTCGAGTCGCCGTTCGACGCGCAGCACAGGGCGCTGTCACGGCAGATGATCCAGTACTGGGGATCCTTCGTGCGGGACGGCGTGCCGCGGGCGGCGGGACAGCCGACGATGCCCGCCGGTCCGGGCGTGGTCCTCTCGCTCAAGACAGCCTCCAAGGGCGGTGACACCCTCAGCACCACCGCGCACGAGGAACACCACTGCGACCTCTGGGACCGCCTCGCCGCCGGCTGACCCGGTAGGCTTCCCGGCGTGCGCCCCCGTGCGGCGCACGCCGGGAACACGGCGAACCGAGGGTTACGAACCGGGAGGAACCGGCTTTGCACGTCCAGGAGTGGCTCGACACCGTGCCCGCCGCGGCCGTCTACGCCGTGGTGGCGCTTGTCATCGGTCTGGAGAGCCTGGGCATCCCGCTGCCCGGCGAGATCGTCCTGGTCTCGGCGGCCCTGCTGTCCTCCCAGCACTCGGGCGTCAACCCCGTGATCCTCGGCGCCTGCGCCACCCTCGGCGCCGTCGTCGGCGACTCCATCGGCTACGCCATCGGCCGCAAGGGCGGCCGGCCGCTGCTGGCCTGGCTGGGCGCGAAGTTCCCGAGGCACTTCAGCGAGGGACACGTGGCCACGGCCGAGCGGTCCTTCGAGAAGTGGGGCATGTGGGCCGTCTTCTTCGGCCGCTTCATCGCCCTGCTGCGGATCTTCGCCGGTCCGCTCGCCGGTGTGCTGCACATGCCGTACTGGAAGTTCCTGATCGCCAACGTCCTCGGCGGCATCTGCTGGGCCGGCGGCACGACGGCGGTCATCTACTACGTCGGCATCGTCGCCGAGGACTGGCTGAAGCGCTTCTCGTACCTGGGTCTGGTGGCCGCGGTACTCGTCGGCCTGGCGTCGATGCTGGTCATCAGGCGCCGGGCGAAGAAGGCGGCACAGCAGCAGGCGGCCGAGCCCGAGCCCGTCCCGGCCGCCGACTGAGGGCTACGGCTTCTCGTACAGCTCGCCGTGGGCCGTCGCGAGTGACGCGTACAGCGTTCCGTTGAGGGTGACGCCCTCGCGCTCCTCGTCCGTCAGCTGCCGCTTGACCTTCGCGGGGACACCGGCGACCAGTGAGCCGGGCGGCACCTGCATCCCCTGCGGCACCAGCGCCTGCGCGGCGACCAGCGAGCCCTCGCCGATCACGGCGCCGTTCAGCACGGTCGCCCCCATGCCGACCAGACAGTCGTCGCCGACGGTCGCCCCGTGCACCACCGCGTTGTGCCCGACCGACACCCGCTGCCCGATGCTCACCGGGAACCCGGGGTCGGCGTGCAGCGTGCAGTTGTCCTGGATGTTGGCCTGGGCGCCGACGGAGATCCGCTCGACGTCGCCGCGCAGCACCGCCCCGTACCAGACACTCGCACCGGCCTCGAGCGTCACGTCCCCGATCACCGAAGCGGTCGGCGCCACGAACGCCTCCCCGTCGATCTTGGGCTCCCTGCCGCCGATACCCGTGATCAGCGCCTCGTGCGTCATCGGTCTCTCCTCCTCGTCGGTACAGCACGCACCGTAGGCGATGAGCGACGACGGGACGGCACCGGGCGCGGGTCCGTCAGGTGCCGGCCGTGTTCTAGGGTGCCGTCGGGTGGGGCGTGCCGGATCGTGCCGTCCTTGCCGCCGGCGTCCAGGGACTGCAGACACATCAGCACCCCGTATGTGTCTTCGGCGGCCGGCCGCCGCTGGTAGTCGGCCAGCAGCGTGACACCGGGCGCAGCAGCTCCTGCCCGTCCTCCTTGCCGCCGATGCCGGCCTTGAAGCCGGGATCGAAGTCGGTGGAGAGGTCCACCTCCGATCCCGGCTTCACCCGCAGAGGGGCGATGAACTCGGCGATCCGCTCGGCTCGTTCGTCCGACATGCGCCACCGTCCTCGGCTCTCAGTACCTCGTGTCCCGCTCCACCACGCACAGGCCCCAGATGGTGAAGCCGTACAGCGCGATCATGGTCATCGACCAGAACGGGTAGTACGGGAGGGACAGGAAGTTGGCGATGATCAGCAGCGAGGCGATGGCGACGCCCATCACCCGCGCCCAGGTCGCCGTCATGGCCAGTCCGATGCCGACGCCGACGGCGATCACGCCGAGGGCCAGATGGATCCAGCCCCAGCTGGTCAGGTCGAACTGGAACACGTAGTTGCGGGTGTTGACGAAGACGTCGTCGTTCGCGATCGCCATGATGCCGCGGAAGACGTCGAGGATGCCGCACATGATCAGCATCACGCAGGCGAACGCCGTCAGACCGCTCGCGGCGGCCAGGGCGCCTTCCGAACGGTGGTGTTTCGGGGTCGTCGTGGCCATGGCTGGACCTCCGTCCCGGGGGGCGGCCGCCGGAGGCGGCCCTTTACACGATTCCTACTCCGGGACCGGGGCCGCCGCGTCACCTCGCACGGGTGATGGCGGCGTCAGAACCGGTGGTAGCGGACAGAGGTGGCCACGGCGACGTCCTGGAGCGACGCGCGGCGCCTGCTGAAGGGGATCCAGAACAGTCCGACGGGGAACACGAGACACAGCACGGCCCGCAGCAACGCTCGCGGGACGCCGAGCAGCCGGCCACCGCGGCCGGTGACCCGGAGCCCCATCAGCCGGTCGCCCACGGTGCCTCCGGTCGAGGCCCAGCAGACGGCCAGGTACAGCACGGCGAGGACCCAGCCGGCCACGCCCGTCAGCCAGTCGGCGAGGTCGGGCATGCGGAACGGCGGCCCGGTGACGAGCAGCCGGAACCCCGCGTACACGAACTGCGCGGCCAGGCCGATGCCGGCCACCACCAGCACGTCCACCAGGGCGGCCAGGCACCGGGTGACGACGCCGGCGACATCGCCGTACGCGCTCCGATCCCGGCTCTCCCGGCTCATGGCGCCGGTCCGAGCGACCCCCCGTGGCCGTCCGCCCGGGCCGCGTCCGGCACGCGCTGCCCGCTGTCGCCGTCGCCGTCGGCCAGAGCCGACTCCCGCCCGTGCGGCCCGGCGTCGCCGTCGACCTGTTTCGTCTCCCGCGCGTGCGCCCCCCCTTGGTCGGCGGCCCGTGTCGGCTCCAGCACGTGTGAGCGCCCGTCGCCGTCGGCCCGGGGTGTCTCCGGCGCCGGTCTGTGCAGCAGCCTGTCGGCGACGCGGTTGACCATGCGGTCGGCCCGTGCGCTCCGCAGCCGCAGTGCGTCGACCGTCTCGTCGGCCATCCCGCCGCTGGTCTCCCGCACGATCCGGCCCAGGTCGATCTCCTCCAGCACGGCTCTGGTGAGCGTCACCAGATCGACCCGGGCGATCACCCCGTCGATGTCCAGGCGCGCGGCGACCCGGTCGACGTCGATGCGCGCCGCGATCCGGTCCACGTCGATGCGCTCCGCGATCCGGTCCAGGTCGACCCGTCCCGCCACCGCCTCCACGTCCAGCCGCGCGGCCACCCGGTTCACGTCCACCCGCTCGACGATGCGGTCGACGTCCACCTGGTCCGCGAGCGCGTCGATGTCGACGCGGCCGGCGACCCGCATCACGTCCACCCGGTCGGCGACCCGGTTCACGTCGAGGCGGCCGGCCAGGGCGTCGAGGTCGAGACGGTCGACGACGGCGGCCGTCAGCGTCCGGATCAGCCGGTCCGTCACCTGACCCGCGGTGGACAGTCCGAACCGCGCCGCGCGCTCTATCGTGCGGCGGGGGTCGACGAGACGGAGCAGTGTCACCCGGTCATCGCACCACCGCCGCGGCACGGCCGCCTCATCCGCTACGGGTGAACCGCGCGGGGGTCGCCCGTGCCCCCGGTGGGGCGAAGATCACAGCACCACGGCCTCATGGGCGCGCAGCGCGCTGAGTACGGTGACTGCGTGCCGAAGAGTAAGAACACGTTCTCATCCTGGCGGCGTCGCCTCACACAGCGCGCCGTCCACGTGGGCTGGGCCTGGGTGCAGCGCACGGGGTCGGTGACGGCCGAGAGTCCCGGCCGCTTCCGCTTCGGCTCGATCGGCGCCCACACCCGCCTGGCCTTCCCGCTCGGCACGGTCTTCGGCGAACCCTGGATCCACCTGGGCTCCCACTGCATCGTCGGCGAACAGGTCACGCTCACCGCCGGCCTTATGCCCGACCTGGACCTCGGCCCCGAGCCGATCCTGCGCATCGGCGACGGCGTGGTCCTGGGCCGCGGCAGCCACGTCATCGCCGACACGACGGTCACCATCGGCAGCGACTGCTACTTCGGGCCGTACGTGTACGTGACCTCGACGAACCACTCGTACGACGATCCGCACGAGCCCATCGGCAAGCAGTGGCCGCGGATGGAGCCCGTGGAGATAGGACCGGGCTGCTGGATCGGCACCGGCGCGGTGATCCTGCCGGGCGCGCGGATCGGGCGGAACGTCGTCGTGGCCGCGGGCGCGGTGGTGAGGGGCGCGGTGCCCGACCATGCCGTGGTGGCCGGGGCGCCCGCCCGTGTCGTACGGCGCTGGACGGCCGCGGACGGCTGGCAGCCGCCGCTCAGGACTCCGGCGCCGGTGCCCCTGCCCGACGACATCACGCCCGAGCAGCTGCGCGCCCTCTCGGCGCTGGACGAGGAGACGGCCGCGAGGCTCGCCGAACTCGACGAGGAGACGGTGGCCCGGCTCGCCCAACTCGACGCCGACGCCTGACGGGCCCGCTCAGCCCGTCGCCAGCAGGAGCGTGCCGACCAGGGCGAGGCCGGCGCCCGCCGCCTGCACGCCCCGCAGGCGTTCCCGCAGCACTCCACGCGCGGCCAGGGCGGTCACCACCGGGTAGAGCGAGGCGAGTACGGCGGCCACGGTGACCGGTCCGTGCTGGGCGGCGACCGAGTAGGTGCCGTTCGCCGCGACGTCCGCCAGCCCGACGAAACCGAGGGCCGGCAGGGAGGCCCAGGGGAAGTGGCCCTCGGGGAGAGCCTCGGCGCCCCGCTTCACGGAGGCGTACAGGGCGATGCCGCCCGCGGCCACATTCGTCAGTCGCTGCACGAAGAGGGCGAGGAACAGGCCGGTGACCGTCGTGGAGGCCTCCGCGATCAGCGCGAACACCGCGCCGAAACCGAGCGCCGCGATCAGGGTGAGCAGGATGGCCTGCCGCTGCACGGCCGGGCCCCCGCGCTGCGGGCCGCCCGCCAGGACGACCCCGGCGACGGCGACCGCGATGCCCGCGACCTGCACCAGACCGGGACGCTCGCCGAGGAGGAGGCCCACCCCGACCGGTACCGCCACGCTCAGCGTGGCCAGCGGGGAGACAACGCCCATGGGGCCCATGGCGAGCGCCTTGTAGAACGCGATCATCGCCACCGGGCCGGCCAGACCCGCCGCGAACGCGAACCACAGCCGCGGGCCGGCCTCGCACCAGCCGCCCGTGGCCGCCACGATCGCACCGAGCACGGCGGCGGCGATCGTCTGCGAGACGACGACCACGGTGAGGGCGGGCAGACGTCGCGTCAGCAGTCCGCCGCCGAAGTCGGCCAGGCCCCACAGCAGGCTGGTGGCCAGGGCGAAGAGTGCTGTCACGGTCTGCCTCGCAGTACAGTTCGGTGAACGATCGGGTGCACCCCACCGTAGTTCAATGGAGTGAACTCTGTCATCCAGAATATTGACCTCGACCGGCAAGGGCATTGGACGGAACGTGTCGGATCTCGATCTGCTGACCCAGTCCCTCGCGCGCAACGTCAAGCGCTGGCGCAACGAGCGCGGTTTCACGCTGGACACCCTCGCGGCCCGCGCCGGGGTCAGCCGCGGGATGCTCATCCAGATCGAGCAGGCCCGCACCAACCCCAGCATCGGCACGGTCGTCAAGATCGGCGACGCGCTCGGGGTCAGCGTCACCACACTGCTCGACTACGAACAGGGCCCGAAGGTCCGCATCGTCCCCTCCGGCCAGGCGGTACGGCTGTGGCACACCGACGCGGGCAGCTACAGCCGGCTGCTCGTGGGCACCGAGGCGCCCGGCCCGCTGGAGATGTGGGAGTGGCGGCTGATGCCCGGCGAGGGCAGCGTCTCGGACCCGCACCCCGCCGGCACCGTGGAGCTCGCCCATGTGACCGAGGGCGAACTCACCCTCACCGTCGAGGGCGCCGAACACCGTGTCCCGGCCGGAGCCAGCGTCACCTTCGAGGCCAACGCCCCGCACGGCTACAGCAACACCGGGACCACCCCGGTGGAGTTCGTGCTGACCGTATCCGTCCCGCCGGTGCGCTGAGCGGCCCTGTTAGCGTGCGGTCATGGACGCACCCATCGGACACTTCGACACCGCGCTGCCGGCCCCCGACGCCCTCGACGAACTGACCGGCCCGGTCGCCGACGCCGTACGCCACTGGAGCGGCAGCGTCCCCGCGGAGCAGATCGTGTACGTCGACACCGACCCCCAGTGGGCCGACACCGCCGTCTTCGTGCAGCACTACGGCCAGGAGCTGCTGGAGCGGTCGGCGAACTGTGTCGTCGTGGCGGGCAAACGCGGCGGCGAGACGACCCTGGCGGCCTGCGTGGTGCTCTCGACCACCAGAGCCGACGTCAACGGCGTGGTGCGCCGCCAACTCGGCGCCCGCAAGGCCTCCTTCGCGGCCATGGACGTCGCGACGGGGGAGACCGGCATGGAGTACGGCGGCATCACCCCGATCGGGCTCCCCGAGACCTGGCCGGTGCTGGTGGACTCGGCCGTCGTCGACCTGCCGTACGTCCTGGTGGGCAGCGGACGCCGGCGCGGCAAGCTGCTGGTGCCGGGAAAGGCGTTCGCGGAGCTGCCGGGAGCGGTGGTGCTGGAGGGTCTGGGCGTGGCCTGACCGGCGTCAGGACGCCGAACTCCGGCCCAGGTACTGCTCCGCGAACGCGGCCGCGGCGGCGGGAGACTCGAAGAGGCGGCGCAGCCGGGCCAGGGTGGTGCCCGCCCGGTAGGCGTCACCCGAGGACGCGCCGTGGTACACCTCCGACAGCCACTGCGAGAACTCCTGGTAGTCCCACACGCGGCCGAGACAGGCCGCGGAGTAGCCGTCCAGCCCGGCCGCGTCGCCCTTGGTGAGGTACGCGACGAGGCCGTCGCCCAGGAGGAACGCGTCGTGGAGGGCGAGGTTCATGCCCTTCGCCGCGATGGGGGCGGTGAGGTGGGCGGCGTCCCCGGCCAGGAACAGCCGGCCGAACACCATCGGTTCGACCACGTGGTTGTGCATGTCGAGGACGCGCTTCTCGATCAGCCTGCCCTCGCTGAGCGGCGGCCGGTCGGCTGCGCCCAGGCGTTCCTGCAGCTCCGCCCAGACCCTGTCGTGCGACCAGTTCTCCGGGTCGTCGCCGGGCGGGCACTGAAGGTAGTAGCGGGTGACCTCCGGACTGCGGGCCATGTGCCCGGCGAAACCGCGCGGATGGATGCCGAACACCACGCAGTCGCTGGACGGCGGCGCCTCGGCGAGCAGCGCCAGCCAGCCGACGCCGTAGTCGTGCCGGGCGATCCGGGCGCCCTGCGGCAGCACGGTCCGCGTCACTCCGCGCGCCCCGTCGCAGCCGGCGACGAAGTCGCAGTGCACCAGGTGCCGTTCACCCGTGGCGGGGTCCGTGTACGACACCGCGGGACGGTCCGAGTCCAGCCCGTGCAGCTGTACGTCCCGCACGCCGAACCGTATGGCGCCGCCGCGCACGTCGGCGTACTCGCGCACGAGGTCGGTCACCAGCAACGGCTGCGGATAGACGTAGTGGTGATGCCCCGTCAGTTCGTGGTAGTCCAGCCGGTGGCTCCCGTCGCCGAACCTGAACTCGCACTCGGTGTGCAGCTGCGCACGCTCCAACAGGCCCTCGGCCAGGCCCCGTTGTTCCAGACCGCGGACGGCCCACTCCTCCAGCACGCCGGCCCGGGGCCGCCGTTCGATGAACTCGCGTGTGTCGGTCTCCAGGACCAGGCAGTCGACCGAGACGGCCCGCAGGATGTTGCCGACGGTGAGGCCGGCGGGTCCCGCGCCCACGATCACGACCGGGAAGCGGCGCGCGGGCGGGGACTCGGAGTGGGGTGCGAGGGAGGTCACCCGAGCATTATGACGGTGGACTGTCAGCCGGGCAGTGGTGTTCGGACCGGCCCCCGTCAGCCCAGCCGCGGGATCTCGATCGCGGGGCAGCGGTCCATGACCATGTCGAGACCGGCGGCGCGGGTGCGCTCGTACGCGGCCTCGTCGACGACGCCGAGCTGGAACCAGACGGCCTTGGCACCGATGGCGGCCGCTTCGTCGGCGATCGGTCCGGCGAGGTCGCTGTTGACGAAGACATCGACGACGTCGACGTCGAAGGGGATGTCGGCGAGGGAGGCGTACCCCTGCTCGCCGTGCACCGTCTCCGCCTTGGGGTGAACGGGCACGATGCGCTTGCCGAAGCGCTGGAGGACGTCGGCGACGCCGTGGGCCGCCCGCCGCTCGTTCGTCGACAGGCCCACGATCGCCCAGGTGTCGCCGAGCTCGGTGAGGATCTTGCGGACTGTTGCTGAGTCGCCGTACACGCTCGGTCTCCTCATGGATCTGCGAAGGCTTGCGAAGCCCACAACACAGCGGGGAGCGCGGTGATTCCTCCGCCGTGCGGCGAGAGCGTGGCCCGGCGCACGGGCCACGCTCACCGACGGGCGCCTAGCGCTGGGTGTAGATGAAGCCGATCTTGTCGACCGCGTCGCCGGAGCGTCCGTGGAAGCCCGTGATCTGCCAGCCGCTCGGGGCGGTACGGGTCACGCAGTCGGAGGTCGTGGTGCCGCCGGCCAGGGTGCGGCCGAGGTTGGTCGTGTACTTGGCGTAGAAGATCCGAGTGTGGCCGCTGTACTGGCCCTGGCAGAGGTAGGCCGAGGTGACGTACTCGCCGCTGCCGAGGGTGAGGGAGGCCGCGGTGCCGCCGGTCCCGCCGTGGGCGAGCGTGGTGCCGTTCGTCAGGGTGAGGCTCATCTGGTCGACGCGGCTGCCGCTGCGCAGCGCGACGGTGGTGGCGCGGGCGCCGGCCGGCACGCTGTCGATGTCGTTGTAGTAGTCGCCGTGCGGGCCGCCGTACTGGTCGCTGAGCTGGAACGATGAGTTGCGCGACCAGGTGAAGCCGGCGGTGATCGGGTCGTGGTCGGAGAGCATCAGCCCGGCGTCGGTGAGGAACTTGGCGTGCTCGTTGTTGTACGTGGTCGCGTTCAGGGAGACGAGCTTGCTGCCGCGGTAGAGGACCTTGTCGACGACCTCGCAGGTGTTGGGCACCGTCGCCCCGGACTGGTCGCAGACCAGCGCGTCGCTGCCCTTGGCGGGCGGGGTGCCGCCCCGTATCAGCTGCACCCAGGCGTCCGTGAGGCCGTTGGCGGAGGCGAACTCGCCGATGGTGTCGGCGGAACGGGTGTAGCGGGTGTTGGTGTCGCCCATGACCACGACGGCGTTGCCCGCCGAGTGCGCCTTGATGAAGGCGGTGAGCTGGTTGAGGTTGTCGGCGCGGGAGGCCTCGTCGCCGTCGTTGGTGCCCGCGTTGGTGTGCAGGTTGTAGAAGTCGACGTAGACGCCCTCGGCCAGGCGCTCGCGCATGAAGGTGAAGCCCTTGGGGGTCAGGCAGTCACCCGAGTCGACCTGGCAGGAGTTCCAGCGGACGCGCTCGAAGTCGTCGGTGTCGTAGGGGATCTTGGACAGGGTGTTGAGACCGCTGCCGATGCCGGCGCCGCCACTGGTGGGGGTGCGGTAGGCGTGCGCGGTGTCGGCGGCGTAGAGGTACGCGTGGTAGTTGAAGTCCTCCTCCACGTGGACGATGTCGTAGGGGGCGATGCGCTGGCCGATGGCCGTGGTGCTGGTGTCGCGCGGCGTGGAGGCGCTGGAGAGGCTCTCGGGCAGGCCCGCCACGTTGTAGCTGAGGACGCTGAAGGAACCGGAGTCCGCGGCGGCCGCGGAGGGAGCGGTCGCGGTGAGCCCGCCGAGCGTGGCGGCCGCCACGGCCAGGCAGGCGAAGAGTCTGCGCATGGGTGTGTCTCCTGTGGAGGGAAAGCGGTTGCAGTGAGGAGCGTGACAGAAGTTACCGCCGGTTACCCGAGGTCTGTCGAGTGTTTGGACGCTCTTTCACAGGAGTTGCCCGCCATACACGGGCGGTTCGGACGACAGCCGACGACGACGCACGGGCCGGGCGCACCGTCACACCACGCGCGTGGGCCGTCGGTCCCCCCGCACACGACCGCGCGCAGGCCGTCCGTCGCCCCCGCACGCGGGGGCCGTCCATCGCCCCCGCACGCGACCGCGCGCGGGCCGTCCATCGCCCCCACGCATCACCGGATGCAAGCCGCGAATCGTGCCTCCGCGATCGGTTGTCTGCCACCGCCTTGTCCGGAATCCGCGCCGGAGACTGCGCTCGGCCGTTCCGCCGCCTACGCTCACCCCGTGCTGCGCATCACCGACGCCCGAACCGGCGAGTCCCTCGAGGCCGCCCCCGCCCGCCGGGGCCTGACCCGGGTCGAGGCCCACACCGCGGGGGCCGGCACCGGCGCCCTGCGCGTGCTGCTCGTCGCCGACCTGCTCGTGCGAGCCCTGGAACTCGGCGGCACCCCCGTGTGGTCCGTGCTGACCTGCGAGCGAGACCGGGCCGAGTTGCAGGCCGGGGCCGCCGCGCTCGGCATCCGCCCCTTCGAGGACAGCCGGGACGTGGGCTCCGGGCTCGGCGAGGCACAGGTCATCCACGTCGTCACGGAGGGAACCGCGACGCCCGACGGGCCCACGGTCGCCGTCGCCCCGGTCCACGGCACGGCCGAGGGCGCCGACCCGATCGCCCTGCGCCTCGCCCTGCTCGCCCGGGACCGCGCCGCACCGGCCGCCCTCGACCCGGCCGTCCTCGACGAGGCCCGCGCCACCCTCGCCCGGTGGCGCGGCCGCGTCGCCGCCTGGGCACGGCAGCCGTCCCGGCCCATCCCGGACCAGGCCCGGACCCGGCTGCGCACCGCGTGGGAGGACGACCTGGACGTGCCCGCCGTGCTCGACACCCTGACCTGGGTGGAGACTTCGCCCGACCTGCCGGACGGCGCCCGCTTCGAGACGTACGCCTACGCCGACCGGCTCCTCGGGCTCGAGCTCACGCGCGACCTGGGAACCCCGGCATGATCGCGCGCACGGGCGCGGGGCCGCTGCGCCGGTTGGTCGTGCTGCGGCACGCCAAGTCCGCCTGGCCGGTGGGCGTCCCGGACCACGAGCGGCCCCTCGCACCGCGCGGCCGCCGGGACGCCCCGGCCGCGGGGCGCGCCCTCGCCGAGGCCGACTGCCTGCCCGATCTCGCCCTGTGCTCCACCGCCGTACGCGCCCTTCAGACCTGGGAACTGGCCTCGGCCCAGTGGGGCACGCCCCCGCCGGTACGGCGGGACGCCCGGCTGTACGCCGCCGAACCGGTTGACCTGCTGGAAGCCGTGCACGAGGTGTCTCCGGAGGTCGAGACGCTGCTGCTGATCGGGCACAACCCCGGACTGGAGGAACTCGTCCTGACGCTCGCCGGGGACGGCCTCGACGACACCTTGGACGAGGTGCGCACGAATTTCCCGACCTCGGCGATCGCGGTCCTGGCCTGGCGCGGCACCACCTGGCGGACCCTCGCCCCGGGCATGGCGCTGCTGACGAGCATGATCGTGCCCCGGGGGAGGAAGAAGGGCGGCGGCGCCGAGCGCTGAGGCCGGCCCACGCGCACGTGTGGCCGACGCCGCGGATCGGCCCGGCGCGCCTGAACGCCTCATGGGTGACGGGAGCGACCGCCTGCACCTCATGGGTGACGGGAGCGACCGCCTGCACCTCATGGGTGACGGGAGCGACCTCGCCGTCCCCGAACGCCAGGAACCACCTGCGGCGGGGCCCCGGGGTCCGCGGGCCGCATAGGCTGGGCGGATGCAGGACGAGTACCGCACAGTGGCCCGCGCGGGCGTGCACGAGACCGAGGTCAACCGTTCCCGTTTCCTGTGCGCCCTCGCCCCGGCCGCCACCGAGCGGGAGGCCCAGGACTTCGTCGCCGCCGTCCGCAAGGAGCACGCGGACGCCACCCACAACTGCTGGGCCTACGTCATCGGCGCCGATGCCTCCGTGCAGAAGGCGAGCGACGACGGCGAACCGGGCGGCACGGCCGGCGTCCCCATGCTGCAGATGCTGCTGCGCCGCGAGATGCGCTACGTCGTCGCCGTCGTCACCCGCTACTACGGCGGCGTCAAACTCGGCGCGGGCGGCCTCATCAGGGCCTACGGCGGTGCGGTCGGCGAGGCGCTCGACGCCCTCGGCACCCTCACCCGCCGCCGCTTCCGGCTCGCCACGGTGACCGTCGACCACCAGCGCGCCGGCAAGGTGCAGAACGACCTGCGCTCCACCGGCCGAGACGTACGTGACGTCCGTTACAGCGAGGCCGTCGCCATGGAGATCGCCCTGCCCGACGCCGACGTCGACGCCTTCCGGGCCTGGCTGGCCGACGCGACGGCCGGGACGGCGGGGTTCGAACTGGGTGGGGAAGCTTACGGGGACGCGTGATGTCGGCCGCGAGGGCGCGTGGCGTTCCCCGCGGGAGGGCATGACGTTCTTCGCGAAACGGTCGTAACGGACCGGCGCGAGGCGGCTCATGACGGGCCGATACGGGAGTAACCGCCCGTGATGTCAGACCCGGCCGTTAGGGTCGGGGATCATGAGGCTGTTGCACACTTCCGACTGGCATCTCGGCCGGGCGTTCCACCGGGTGAACATGCTCGGGGCCCAGGCCGAGTTCATCGGCCACCTGGTCGCGACCGTGCGCGAGCACGGCGTGGACGCGGTGGTCGTGTCGGGAGACGTGTACGACCGTGCGGTGCCCCCGCTGGCCGCGGTCGAGCTGTTCGACGACGCCCTGCACCGCCTCGCCGACCTCGGCGTCCCGACGGTGATGATCTCCGGGAACCACGACTCGGCCCGCCGGCTCGGCGTCGGCGCCGGCCTCATCGGGCGCGCGGGCATCCACCTGCGCACCGAACCGGCCGCGTGCGGGACCCCGGTGGTGCTCACCGACTCCCACGGGGACGTGGCCTTCTACGGACTGCCGTACCTCGAACCGGCCCTCGTCAAGGACGAGTTCGGGGTGGAGAAGGTCGGCCACGAGACGGTGCTCGCCGCCGCCATGGACCGCGTCCGCGCCGACCTCGCCACGCGCGCGCCGGGCACCCGCTCCGTCGTCCTCGCCCACGCCTTCGTCACCGGAGGCGAGGCCAGCGACAGCGAACGGGACATCACCGTCGGCGGGGTCGCCTCCGTACCCGCCGGCGTCTTCGAGGGCGTCGACTACACGGCGCTGGGCCACCTGCACGGCTGCCAGACCATCACCGACCGGGTCCGCTACTCCGGCTCCCCGCTGCCGTACTCCTTCTCGGAGGCCGACCACCGCAAGACCATGTGGCTGGTCGACCTCGACGCCGAGGGCGCCGTCACCGCCGAACGCGTCGACTGCCCGGTCCCGCGCGCGCTGGCCCGCGTCCGGGGCACCCTGGAGGACCTGCTCGCCGACCCCCGTCTCACGCCGCACGAGGAGGCGTGGGTCGAGGTCACCCTCACCGACGCCGTCCGCCCGGCCGACCCCATGGCCCGCCTCACCGAGCGCTTCCCGCACACCCTCAGCCTGCTCTTCGACCCCGACCGGGCTCCGGACGATCCCGACGTGTCGTACGCCCGGCGGCTCGCGGGCCGCAGCGACCACGAGATCGCCGAGGACTTCGTCGCCCATGTGCGCGGCGCGGGACCCGACGAGCGGGAACGGATCGTGCTGCGGGACGCCTTCGACGCGGTGCGCGCGGACGAGGCCCTGCGGGAGGTGGCGCGGTGAGGCTGCACCGGCTGGACATCACCGCCTTCGGGCCCTTCGGCGGCTCCCAGTCCGTCGACTTCGACACCCTGTCCGCGGCCGGGCTGTTCCTCCTGCACGGACCGACCGGCGCCGGCAAGACATCCGTTCTGGACGCCGTGTGCTACGCGCTGTACGGCACCGTCCCGGGCGCCCGCCAGAGCGGCCAGGGCCTCACCCTGCGCAGCGACCACGCGGCGACCGGCACCCGCACCGCGGTGACCCTCGAACTGACCGTCGCCGGACGCCGGTTGGAGGTCACCCGGCAGCCCCCCTGGGAGCGGCCCAAGAAGCGCGGCTCGGGCACCACCCTCGAAAAGGCGCAGAGCTGGCTGCGCGAGTACGACGCGACCGCCGGCGCCTGGAAGGACCTCAGCCGCTCCCACCAGGAGATCGGCGAGGAGATCACCCAGCTGCTCGGCATGAGCCGCGAGCAGTTCTGCCAGGTCGTGCTGTTGCCCCAGGGCGACTTCGCCCGCTTCCTGCGTGCCGACGCGGAGTCCCGCGGCAGGCTGCTGGGCCGTCTCTTCGACACCCACCGCTTCGCCGAGGTCGAAAAACGCCTCGCCGAGCGCCGGCGTGCCGCCGAGGCCCGGGTCCGCGAGGGAGACGCGACCCTGCTGGCCGACGCCCACCGCATGCAGCAGGCGGCCGGCGGCGCGATGACTCTGCCGGAACTGCAGCCGGGCGAGCCGGGGCTGGCCGAAGCGGTGCTGACCGCCGCCGCCGTCGCCCGCACGACCGCCCGCGAGCAGCTGACGATCGCCCACTGCCGGCTGACGGCCGCGGAGTCCGGGCAGGCGGCGGCCGAGCGGGAACTCGGCGAGGCGCGCGAACTGGCCCGGCTACAGCAGCGGTTCACCGAGGCCCGGGAGCGTGCCGCACGGCTGCAGGAGCACGCCGAAGCCCACCGGGCGGCGCAGGAACGCATGGACCGGGCCCGCAAGGCCGAGGCGGTGGCGCCCGCCCTGGAACTGCGGGACGCGGCCGACGCGGAACACCGCAGGGCGGCCCAGGCGGAGGCAGGGGCCCGTGCGCTGCTGCGGGACGCCCTCGAGGCGGAAGGAGCCGGCGGCCCGCGCTCGGGTGCGGCCCCTGCTGACGACGTGGACGCGTCGGCCCACGCCGGGGCCTCCGGGCTCGCGGTCGCCGCGCGGCGGGCGGCCGAGGAGCTGGGCGGGCTGGAGTCGGCCCGCCGTGCCGAGCAGCGGCTGAGCGAACTCCTCACGGAGCGCGCCGGGCTGGACCGGGAGGAGCGGGCCGACGCGGAGGTCCTTCAGGAGGCCGAGGCCTGGCTCGCCGGCTGGGAGGAGATCCGCACCGGCCTCCAGAGCGCCGTCGAGTCCGCCCAGGAGGCGGCCACCCGGGCCGAGCAGCTGGCCGTGCAGCGGGACCCCGCCCGCAGGAGGCTCGCCGCGGCCCGGCAGCGCGACCAGTTCGCGCGGGACACCGACGACGCCCAGCGGCAGGTGACCGCCGCCACGGAACGCGCCCTGAAGGCCCGCGCCGAGTGGCTGGACGTCAAGGAACAGCGGCTGAACGGCATCGCCGCCGAGCTGGCCGCCCAGCTCACCGACGGCGAGCCCTGCGCGGTCTGCGGAGCCACCGAACACCCGGCACCGGCCCGTAAGGACGCGGGACACGTCGACCGGGAGACCGAGGAGCGCGCGCTCGCCGTCTCCCAGGAGGCCGACGAACAGCGCGTCGAGGCCGAGCGCCGCCTCGGCGTCGTACAACGGGCACTGGCCGCCGCCGAGGGTGAGGCCGGCGACACTCCCACCGAACAACTGGCCTCCCAGGCGCAGGAGTTGGAGAGGCTGTACGCCGAGGCGCGAAACGCGGCGTCCGCGCTGCACACCGCGAGCGAGCGGCTGCGCCAGGCCGAGCAGGAACACGAGCGGCGAGTCGCCGCCCGGCAGCAGGCCGCCGTACGGACCGCCTCCCGGGTCGCCCGCCGCGACGCCCTCGACCGGGAACGCACGACCCTGGAACAGCAGCTCACCCACGCGCGCGGCACCGCCGCGAGCGTCTCGATCCGCGCCACCCAGCTGGAGCGCCGGGTCGCCCTGCTCACCGACGCCGCCGACACCGCGCGCGCCGCCGAGGACACCGCGCAGCGACTCAAGGACGCCGACGCCCGGCTGGCCGACGCCGCCTTCCGCGCCGGCTTCGACACCCCGCAGGCCGCGGCCGCCGCGCTCCTCGACGCGGCCGCCCACCGCGAGCTGCAACACCGCCTGGACGCCTGGCAGTCCGAGGAGTCGGCGGTCCGTGCCGTGCTCGCGGAGGACGACACCGCGGCCGCCGCCCGGCGATCCCCGGCCGACCTCGCCGGCGCCCAGCGGACGGCCGCCGCCGCGGCCCAGCGCCTGCGCGAGGCCGCCTCGGCCCGCGACGCGGCGGCCCGCCGCTGCGCCGAACTCGACCGGCTCTCCGCCCGCTCGGCCGACGGCGTCCGCGCACTGGCACCGCTGCGCGAGGAGTACGACCGCGTCGCCCGCCTGGCCGCCCTCACGGCCGGCACCTCCGCGGAGAACGAGCGCAAGATGCGCCTGGAGTCGTACGTACTGGCCGCCCGCCTGGAACAGGTGGCCGCCGCGGCGACCGTCCGACTGCAGCGCATGTCCTCCGGCCGCTACACGCTGGTCCACTCCGACGACCGCGCCGGACGCGGCCGCAGCGGTCTCGGACTGCACGTCGTCGACGCGTGGACCGGACGCGAGCGGGACACGGCGACCCTGTCCGGCGGGGAGACCTTCTTCGCCTCCCTCGCCCTCGCCCTCGGCCTGGCGGACGTCGTCACGGACGAGGCGGGCGGGGTCCGCCTGGACACCCTCTTCATCGACGAGGGCTTCGGCAGCCTCGACGACCAGACCCTCGACGAGGTCCTGGACGTGCTCGACTCGCTGCGCGAGCGCGACCGCAGCGTCGGCATCGTCAGTCACGTCGCCGACCTGAGACGGCGCATCCACGCCCAGTTGGAGGTCGTGAAGGGCAGATCGGGATCGGTGGTCCGGCAGCGCGGTCAGTGACCCAGTGGGCGCCGGGGCAGCGGTGAGGAGTACACGACGCTCGTGGTCACCGAACCGAGCGACCCGATCTTCCCCGACACCTCCTCCAGGTGCCGCATCGAGCGGGCGGCGACCTTGATGACGAAGCAGTCGTCGCCCGTCACATGGTGCGCCTCCAGGATCTCGGGCGTCACGGCGACCAGGTCGTGGAAGGGCTTGTAGTTGCCGTTCGGGTAGCGCAGCCGGACGAATGCGAGGATCGGCAGTCCCAGCCGTTCGGGGTCCACGACGGCGGCGTACCCCTGGATGACCCCCGCCTCCTCCAGCCGCCGCACCCGTTCGGTGACCGCGCTCGGCGACATGGACACGGCACGCGCCAGCTCGGCGAAACTGGCCCGTCCCTCACGTTGCAGGACGTCGAGGATGCGCCAGTCGGTGGCGTCCGGGGAAAACGCGGTCATGCCCGAGGAATAGCAGGGGAATCCCCGGCCGTGCAAGGAGAGGGCCGTGGAACGAGCCTTCAGGGTGCCGGTCGACGACCGTAGATTTTCTGGCGTAGCGAAGAACGTCCCAGCGAAGAACGTCCCAGCGAAGAACGCCGTAGCGAAGAACGCCGTAGCGAAGAACCCCGTAACGAAGAACCTCGTAGCGAAGAACCTCGTAGCGAGGAACGTCGGCGAAAGGCCAGATCATGACCAGTACCACCACCGCCGTGAACCCCGTCCTGCGTGTCGCCCCGGCGGCCCCGGCCGAGGCCGCCGCCCACTTCCGGGCGAGCCTCGCCTTCCACGCCGACGTCTCCGACGTGGCCGCCGCGCTCGCGGCCGGCGGCGATCCCGGCTTCGTCGTCCTGGACTCCCGTTCCACCGAGTCCTGGGACCAGGGCCACATCCCCGGCGCCGTCCACCTGCCGACCGCGCTCATCCCCGAACAGGCGGAAGCCCTCCTCGACAAGTCGGTGCCGGTCGTCACCTACTGCTGGGGTCCCGGCTGCAACGGCGCGACCCGGGCCGCGCTGGCCCTCGCGGAACTCGGCTACCGCGTCAAGGAGATGCTCGGCGGATTCGAGTACTGGGCACGCGAGGGCTTCGCATACGAGAGCTGGGAGGGCGCCGGCCGCCGCGCCGCCGACCCGCTGACGGCGCCGGTGGGCACGGAGGACTGCGGCTGCTGACGATTCGCCCGGTATGACCGGTCACGATGGGTGGCCCCTATGGAGGGTTGGGGGACACCGAAAACGTGGGACGTCCGTGCGTGTAGGTTCTTGCGCCATGGTGCGATACGCGGATCCCGGGGCGTTGGAGTGGGTGGAGTCGGGCGGCGGCCCGCTCATAGCGGTGCCGGAGACGGTCCTGCCGTTCTGGGCGGGCGCGGACGGCGAGGAGACCGCCTCCGACTACGACCGCGCCTGCGAGGTCGACGGGGTCGTCGGCCTGCTCCCGGTCGGTGACTCGGCGGCCCTGGTCCTCGGCGACGAACCCGCCTCCACCGCTTACCTTCCGGAACACGGCGCCTTCGTACGGTGGTGCGCCGCGAACTCCGAGGACGAGCTGCTGTCCGGCGTCCCGGCCGCCCTCGCCACGGCCGACTGGGAGAACGAGGTGCGCTGGGAAGTGCCGGGCCCGGTCGTCCTGTTCGACTCGGCCTGGCCCGGGAACGAGACCGGTCGGACGGACTGCCTCAAGGTCCCTCTCGAGCCGGGCAGTTACGCGGTTCGCGCGGCCAACGTCCAGCCCGGCCCCGAGACGTGGCTCGGCCTCGTACAGCTTCGGCGGCTCGACTGAAGCAAGTCCCCGCTGTCGGCGGGTCGTTGGAGAGGTGCTCAACCACCCGGTCCGCCTCGTCGCGCGTGGATCGCCGTCGACGAGACGGACCGGATCACCGGAGGGTCAACTCCGTAGGCGGATCGCGGCGCTGATCACAGTTGGGCCAGCTCGTCCACCAGGTCGTCCAGGCCCAGCGAGCCCTGCGAGAGCGCGGCCATGTGCCAGGCCTTGAGGTCGAAGGACTCGCCGTGCCGCTCGCGGGCCTTCTCCCGGCCCAGCAGCCAGGCCCGTTCGCCGAGCTTGTAGCCGATCGCCTGGCCCGGGATGGTCAGGTAGCGGGTCAGCTCGCTCTCCACGAAGTCCGCCGGGCGGCTGCTGTGGGCGCCGAAGAACTCCTGCGCCAGCTCGGGCGTCCAGCGCTCACCCGGGTGGAACGGGGAGTCCGCCGGGATCTCCAGCTCCAGGTGCATGCCGATGTCGACGATGACCCGGGCGGCCCGCATCATCTGCGCGTCCAGGTAGCCGAGCCGCTGCTCCGCGTCCTTGAGATAGCCGAGCTCGTCCATCAGCCTCTCCGCGTACAGCGCCCAGCCCTCGGCGTTGGCGCTGACCCCGCCGAGCGTGGCCTGGTAGCGGGAGAGATTCCCGGCGACGTGCGCCCACTGCGCCAGCTGCAGATGATGCCCCGGCACGCCCTCGTGGTACCAGGTGGACACCAGGTCGTAGACCGGGAAGCGGGTCTGGCCCATCGTCGGCAGCCAGGTGCGTCCCGGACGGGAGAAGTCCTCGGAGGGCGGCGTGTAGTACGGCGCCGCCGCGCCTCCGGGCGGGGCGATGCACGACTCCACCTTCCGTACCCGCTCGGCGAGTTCGAAGTGCGTGCCGTCGAGGTCCGCGATCGCCTGGTCCATCAGGCCCTGCAGCCAGTCGCGGACCTCGTCGACGCCGTCGATGTGCTTGCCGTGCTCATCGAGGTGCGCGAGCGCCACCCAGGGGGTCTCGGCGCCGGGCAGGATCTTCTCGGCCTCCCGCTTCATCTCGCCGAGCAGCCGGTGGAACTCCGACCAGCCGTACGCGTACGCCTCGTCCAGGTCGAGGTCGGTGCCGTTGAAGTAGCGGGCCCAGCGGGCGTAGCGCTCGCGGCCGACCGTGTCCGGGGCGCCCTCGATCGCCGGCGCGTACACGTCGCGCATCCAGTCCCGCAGCTCCACGACCGCCGCGGTCGCCCCACGGGCGGCCTCGTCCAGCTCCGCGCGCAGCGAATCAGGTCCGTCCGAGGCGAACTCCTCGAACCAGCCGCGGCCCTTGCCGTCGGTGTCCGACCACTCGGTGAGCTGTCCGACGAACGTGGCGGTCGGCCGCGGCGCCGCGTACAGCTTGCGCTCGAGGCCGAGCTCCAGGGACTCCCGGTAGCCGGCCAGCGCGACCGGCACGCCGCGCAGCCGTTCGGTGATGGCCGCCCAGTCCTCGTCGGTCCGGTTCGGCGTCACGGTGAACACCTCGCGCACCGAGTGCACCGGTGTGCCGAGGTTGCCGACCCGGCGCAGGTCCTCCTCGGCCTCGTGCACGGCGACTTCCGCGGTGAGTCGCTCGCGCAGCAGCCGGCCGCACCGGCGCTCGACGTCACTGTCCGCGCCGGGCTGCCGTTCTGCCTCGTCGAGCCGGGCCAGGGTACGGCGGGCCAACTGCGCCAGCGCCTCCTGGCCGCCGGGCGAGAGATCGGGCAGCCTGCTGGAGCTCTCCTTCACACCGAGGTACGTACCCGTCACCGGGTCGAGGGCGATGACCTCGTCGACGTACGCGTCGGCGACCTGTCGGGGCAGCATGTTCGTGGTCTGCGACATGCGGTCCATCCTGGTAGACGGGCCGCACCACGTCACCCCGATTGTGCCGAGGGCGAAGGCGGCAGCAGCGGCCCGCAGTCCCACTGCTGGAAGATCAGCCGCGTCTCCACACGGGCCACTTCCCGCCGGGACGTGAACTCGTCCAGCACCAGACGCTGCAGATCCGTCATGTCGGCGACGGCCACATGGACGAGATAGTCGTCCGGTCCGGTCAGATGGAAGACGGTACGGGACTCCGGCAGCGCCCGGATGCGCTCCACGAACGGTCCCACCAGTTCCCGTCGATGCGGCCTGACCTGCACCGACAGCAGGGCCTCAAGTCCTCGGCCGAGCTTGGCCGGATCGAGCCGCAGCTGGTGTCCGAGGATCACCCCGCAGCGACGCAGCCGCGTCACGCGGTCCAGGCACGTCGAGGCCGCGACACCCACCTGCGCGGCGAGGTCACGGTAGGTGGTCCGGGCGTCGTTCTGCAGCAGGCGCAGAAGATGGAGGTCCACCGGATCCAGTACGACAGATTCGGCCATCGGCCGAACGTAGCACGGTGTCCGGCCCATGTGACCCGGCCGTTGTTCACGCTTCCGGCATGGAGTCCACGAGAGCTCTGGCCACCGAGGCCGTGCACGCCGGCCGCGACGACCTCGCCCGGCAGGGGCTGCACGCCCCGCCCATCGACCTGTCGACCACCTACCCCTCGTACGACAGCCGGGGCGAGGCGGCCCGCATCGACGCGTTCGCCACCACCGGCGCCGAGCCCGACGGCCCGCCCGTCTACGGTCGGCTCGGCAACCCGACGGTCGCCCGCTTCGAGACCGCGCTCGCCCGCCTGGAGGGCACCGAGTCCGCGGTCGCCTTCGCCAGCGGAATGGCCGCGCTGAGCGCGGTCCTGCTCGTACGCGCCTCGCTGGGCCTGCGGCACGTCGTCGCCGTACGCCCCCTGTACGGCTGCAGCGACCACCTGCTCACCGCGGGACTGCTCGGCTCCGAGGTGACCTGGACCGACCCGGCCGGCATCGCCGACGCCCTGCGCCCGGACACCGGGCTGGTGATGGTGGAGTCCCCGGCCAACCCGACCCTCGCCGAGGTCGACCTGCGCGCGGTCGCCCACGCGTGCGGCTCGGTCCCGCTCCTGGCGGACAACACCTTCGCCACGCCCGTCCTCCAGCGCCCCGCCGGACTCGGGGCGCGGCTGGTACTGCACAGCGCCACCAAGTACCTCGGGGGACACGGCGACGTGATGGCGGGCGTGATCGCCTGCGACGAGGAGTTCGCCGGCCGGCTGCGCCAGGTCCGCTTCGCCACCGGCGGCGTCCTGCACCCGCTCGCCGGCTACCTGCTCCTGCGCGGTCTGTCGACCCTGCCGGTCCGCGTCCGCGCCGCCTCCGCCAACGCCGCCGAACTCGTCCGCCGCCTGTCCGCCGACCCGCGCGTCACCCGCGTCCACTATCCGCGCATCGGCGGCGCGATGATCGCCTTCGAGACGGCCGGCGACCCGCACGAGGTCATCGCCGCGGTCCGGCTGATCACTCCCGCGGTCAGCCTGGGCAGCGTCGACAGCCTCATTCAGCACCCGGCGTCGATCAGCCACCGCATCGTGGACGCCGACGACCGCCGCGGGGCGGGGGTCGGCGACCGGCTGCTGCGGATGTCGGTGGGCCTCGAGGACGTGGACGACCTGTGGGCCGACCTGGACCACGCGCTGGGGGAACGTCCCGTGGCGGGCACGGGAAACCGCGCGAGCGGGCACGACTCCGCCGTCCCCGCCGACGCGGCCCCGGCCTCTACGGCGCTTCCGCGTTGGTGACCCTCACCAGCCCGGCGTCCACCCCCAGACGAGCCGTGATGACCAGGGTGCCCTCCTCGATCTGGTAGTCGAGGGGGAGCCCCAGGCCCCGCATGGCCGCGACCATCCCGGTGTTGGAGGCCTGCGTCACGGCGTACACACTCTCACAGCCGGCCTCGGCGGCCATCGCCACCAGCCGCTCCAGGAGCTCCGCGCCGATGCCCCGCCGCTGCCACTTGTCCTCGACGAGCAGCGCGACCTCGGTCTCGTCCCCGTCCCACAGCAGATGCCCGAGGCCGACGACGCGGCCCGACGCGGTCTGCACGGCGAGCGTCCGGCCGAAACGCGGGCTGAGCAGGTGGTTCAGATAGCGGTCCGCGTCCCCTACCGGCCCGTGGTAGCGCATGGAGAGCGTCCGCGAGGAGCACCGTTCGTGCATCTCCCGCGCCGCCTCCAGGTCACCCGGGCCGGCCCGGCGCACCGTGATCTCGTTGCCCTCGGGCAGCGTCAGTACGTCCCGGCCGCGCGGCACCCGCGGCCCGAGCCGCGCGTCCAGCTCCACCAGCGCCCGCGCCCGGGCGAACTCGGTCGGGGTGAACGGCAGATACGGCCGCTCCACGGTGATCACGCCGCCTTCCGGTGCCCGCAGCCGCATCACCGTGTCCTCCAGCACCCCGTCCAACGGCACGGCTTCCGGGCCGCGGCCACCCCCGACCGGCGTGGCCGGAAGCTGCCGGATGGTGCACCGGCCCAGCAACTGCCGCAGCGCCAGCGGCAGTTCCGCCGCGTCCAGGGCGGTACGGGCCGCCAGACCGAGCACCCGGGTCGGCGCGTCCACCAGGTCATGGGCGTCGGCCCGCTCCATCCAGGTGTCGGCGCCTCCGGCCCTCGCGACCACCTGAGTGAGCTCGGAGGCCATGAGACCGCCGGGAGCCCGCAGCAGGAACTCGTCGACGGTCCCCTCGGCCAGCGGATGCGTCTGCAGGCTCAGGATGTCGACGCGTTGCCCGGCGAGCGCCATGCACAGGGCCGCCAGCGACCCCGGCTCGTCCTTCACGGTCGTCCGCATCCGCCACAACACGCTCTCGTCCGGCCCGGCCTGCCGCTCGGTCGGCAGCGGCCGGGCGCCGGTATCGCCCGCCGGCGGCGCGTGCCCGTGGCGGCGTGACCACCACGTCTGGAACACCGAGGCGAGGCCGGCCGCGCCGCCCCGTCGACGGTGCCCGCCACGGCCCTGTTCCTCTGTTGTCACGTCAGACATGTCTCGAGTCATGGAACCACTGTGAAGGAAACGTGTTGCGTGATCACGAACGGTTTGTGACTGATCGGTAAAGCGTGCTTATGTTCCTTTTGTTGATTTCTCTACGATTGATACGTGCGGCTTTCCGCTCATGCGGCCATCTCCCATGTCAGCGCGCTGTACAACCGCCGCGCCTGCGCCACGATCCGGGACGAGCCGCGCCGCTCCGCGGTCTGCGCGAGGTGCGGTATCTCACCCCGGGCCCCGCACCGCTCGGCGGACTCCGCGGCCACGGCGAGCAGTTCCCCCAGCCCCCGGGCCGACGCTCCCACGCCGCCCGTCGCCAACTCGGCGAGCAGAAGGGGCAGCGTGTGGCGGAGCATCTCCCAGACGGTGGCGTCGGCGCCCGTGGCCGCCGCGGTCCGGGCCGACTCCGCGAGCCGCAGCGGCTTGACCGCGCCGCGCCGCACGAGCTGCCCGAGATCCGCGCCGAGCCGGGCCGGGTCGAGCTGGCCGCGGGCCGCCAGCGTCAACAGCGCGTCCACGGCGGCGAGCCGGTCCTCCGCGTGCCGGGCGCCGAGCCCGTAGGCCAGGCCCAGGTGCACGGCCTCGCCGGCCTCGCCACCGGACTCGGCGAGCTGCGGCAGGACGGCGGCACCCCGGTCGTCGTCCACGGCCAGGGCCGACAGGTCCCGCAGCAGGCGTACGGCGACGAGCTCGCGCCGCTCGGGCAGCACGGCCAGCCAGTGCGGACGTGCGTCGTCGTTCCAGTGGTGGCAGTACCAACGGTCGGGGAAGACCCCCGCCGGCCGGCCCAGGTGGCGGTACTCCTCCGGGAAGTCCAACTGCAGCTCCGGCAGTTCACCGCACTCCAGCAGGATGCGGCTGCCCGAGATCCGGCGCCGGGTCGCCGGCCGCGCGTCCTCCGGTGCGCCCAGCCAGTCGGCGAGCCGTGCGCCCTCCCTCGTGCCCAGAGCCGCGGCGCGCTCGGCGGCCCGCCCGGCCGTCGGCCGGTCCGAGCGCCGCACCCGCAGCAGCGCCTGCGCGAAGTCCGCCGCCGACACCCGCGCGCCCAGCCGCCGGTACTCGGCCAGCCGCTCCACCAGCTCCTCCGGCTCCAGGAGGCCCGTGCTCCAGGTCGGGGTCGACAGCAGGAAGGGCAGCGGGTCCGTCCGCAGCCGGTACGCCACCTCCCAAAGCCTGGCCGCGAAGGCCCGCCCCAGGGCGCCGTGTCCGCACTCGCGGGCCGTGGAACCGTGCTGGACGACCTTGTGCAGTGTCCCGAGTTCCACCTTTCCGAGAAGGGTTGCCAGGAGGAGGTCGAGGCCGTCCTCCGCGTCCGAGACGGAGAAGTCGCTCCTGCTGAACCGGCTCTGGTACCGCAGACCACTCTCCGCGTCGTACCACCAGCGGCGGGCGAGCACCGGCCCGAGCGCCTCCACCAGGGCCTCCCGGTCGTGGTGGGCGTGGCGCACCAGACCGTCCAGTGCCCGCTCGAACCCGGCCACACCGGGCTCGGTCTCCATGGCCGCCCCCACCTCCTCGGCCACCTCGGCCGCGGACGCCGGAGCGGGTTCGAGGCGCGTGGGCAGCGGGACGGGCGGAAGCACCTCCTCGTACGGCACGGGGTCCGCCGACGCGGCCGCGGTGCCCAGGAGCCCGACCGCGCGGACGCGCAGACCCGGGATCAGGTTCTCGGCCTCCGTCGCGATTTCCGCGCGCGTCTGGCCGCTGTCGGCCTTCTTCAGATGCCGCTCCACCAGCTTCAGCGCCCGCTCCTGCACGTCCGAGTCCTCGTGGCCGAAGGCCCGGGCGACCACGGGCAGCAGCTCCTCGGCCGCGCCGGCGTCCCGGGCGAGGATCTTTCCGAGCAGCACGAGCTGGGCGCGCACCAGCTTCTTCTCGGTGCGGAAGAGCACCGCGGACGACATCTCCGCCAGCCGGGAACTGCTCAGTTCGCCCGCGAGGGCCAGGGTGGACAGCACGGTCTGGGCGTGCGCGGCCACCGGGGAGACCGCGTCGCAGGCCAGCGCCAGCCAGTCGGCCCTCCGCTGCCGTTCCTCGTCCTTGGCGAGGTCCATGCCCTTCAACAACCGCAGGAAGAAGCGCTGTTCGGTGGTGGTACCACCCCTCAGCAGACGGGCCACGCACGCGTCGACCATGACCTCGCGCTCCACGAGCCCCTCGGCGGCCAGCCCCGACAGCGCCCCCGTCCAGCTGTCCGGCCCGTCGCCCCGCGGCCATTCGAGCAGGCCGCCGATGTCGTTCGTCTCGAAGAGCGCAGCCACCAGTTCTCGGAGGTGGGGGTCCTGGCGCATGCGGTCGAGCAGTGTGCCCCCGCGCTGCCAGGCCCAGCCCACGTGCCCCATCCAGCCCCGCACATACGCGTCCGTGGTCGGCACCGGGCAGCCCGACAGCCGTACCAGCCCCGACATCAGCTCGTACGGCACCCCGGAGGCGGCCGGGCGCTCGGCGAGCCGGTGCGTCAGATCGGCCAGCCACTGTGGGGAACGGTCGCCGAGCAGCCGCAGCAGCAGGGCCGCGGACGTCCCCGACCAGCGCATGTCGGCGGCGGCGATCCACGCGGCGACGGCTGCCGCGCCCGTCTGACAGGCCACCCCGGCCGCATACAGCGGCGGATACGCGCGACGGGACGCCGCGTCCCAGGGGGCAGCCCTGAGCTCCTTGCGCAGGGCCTTCAACTCCGGGAAGGCCGCGCGCCGTTCGGTATCCGTCAGCTCATCGAGCAGGTCGAGCACCTCGGCCGTCCGGCCGGCCCGTACCGCTTCCATCAACGCGCTCATCGCGCACCCCCGTCGACTCGAACCGTTTCCTGCCGTGCCGCCGCACCCCGCCGCACCATCCGCACCGCCAGCGCGTGCTTGCACGGCCCGCGCCCGCCCCGGTACCTCGCCCACCACTGACAGCTGCAGCTGAGCACCCCCGCCTCGTCGCGCACCCGGTGCACATGGCCGTCCTCGGCCGTAACCGTCCCCAGGGCTCCCTCCAGGGCGACGGCGCCCGCGGCCACCAGCGCCCGGGCCGAGCGCAGCCGGGGGTTGTGGCGCTCCACGCGCTCGGCGTCGTAGGGCAGCTCACGGTGGAAGTAGGCCGCCTCCGCGGTGTCGTACCCGACGCGGCCCGAGGTGCCCAGGCGCACCAGGGCCGCCCGCACCCGCTCGGCCGTCAGGCCGCAGGAGGCGGCGAGGTCGGAGATGTCGATGCGGGGCTCCCAGGCGAGCAGCACGGAGACCAGCTCCGCGTCCTCGGCGGCCTCGTCCGTGGCCAGCGCGTCCAGCACGCCGCCCTCGCCCGAGAAGCCCCGCGAGGCGTCGGGCGACAGGGTGAGCGTGAGCCGCATCCCCGGCAGCACGGCCTCCCAGGCACACGCCGTGGAGGCGCTGCCGGTGGCCGCGGGGCCGTAGACCCGCAGGGCCGTCGCGTGCCGCAGCACGCGCTGCAGCGCGACCAGCCGCTCCGGGCCGGGCAGGCACACCGCCCCCGGCACCGCCCGGGTGGTCGGCCGCAGTCCGCGGCCGGCCGGCACCACCCACCGCGGCCCGGTCGCAACGCCCCGCCCACCCCCGCGGGGCAGGGCGCGCAGGAACCGGACAGCCTCGGCGGCGGAGAGCTCGGCCCGCAGGTCGAAGCCGGCCGCGACGACCTGGGCCTCGGCGAAACCCCGCAGCCAGCGGTCGGGCAGCGGCACCTTCTTCTCCACGACCGGCCCGTCCAGCGTGGTCACGGCCAGTTCCTCGGGGCCGACCCGCAGATGGAGCGGGTCGTCGGAGCCGATGCGGGAAAGGGCCTCGCGCAGCGGGTTGTTGACGTCGACGTTCGTCGTGCCGTGCCCGACCTCGTCGCCGTCGAGGCCCGCGGCCAGCACGTCGAGGCGGGCGTAGACCCCGCCGCAGCCCGAGAAGGACTCGAAGCGCAGCCGGTCGCCGTTGCCCGTCACCACCGGGTCCAGCGCGGCCGGCAGCTGCCGCTGGTAGTACCGGGCGGCCGCCACGTCCGCCACCGCCAGCAGCCCGGCCGAGGCCGCCTGGGGCGACGTCAGAAAGCCCGCGAAGAAGCGCGGATGGTCCTCGGCGCCGGTGGGCGTAGCACCCCGTGAGGTCTCGAGTCCCAGGCGTCGCCCACCCGCCGAGGACTCCAGCACGGAGGGTCGGCGATAGGCCACGGCCTGCAAAGATCGCGTCATGGAAAAACCGTAGAGGCGACCACTGACAATCGGCCCTGACCTGCGAAAACGACCTGTCGGCAGGGGAGTTGGCGGGTACGGGACGGGGCCGCGCGCCGGGGGATGACGCCGGTGCGCGGCCCTGTTGAGAGGGTACGGCAGTTACTGGCCGACCAGCCCCGGCCGCAGGGTCTTGGTGAACAGCACGGTGCCGTCGTACTCGCGCAGCCGCACCGTCAGCTCACCGCTGTCGCCATCGATGTCGACCTCGCCGAAGAACTGGTAGCCCTCGGCCGGCGAGACGTTCGAGGCGGTCGGGGCCTTCACGAACACCCGGTCCGGGCCGAAGGTGCCGTCGAGTGCGCTGGCCGGGAAGGCGCCGGCGTTCAGGGGGCCGGAGACGAACTCCCAGAACGGCTCGAAGTCCTTGAACGCGGCCCGCGAGGGGTCGTAGTGCTGGGCGGAGGTGTGGTGGACGTCGGCGGTCAGCCACACCGTGCCGGTGATCCGCTGGTGCTTGACGTAGCGGAGCAGTTCGGCGATCTGCAGCTCGCGGCCGAGCGGCGCGCCCGGGTCGCCCTGCGCGACGGCCTCGAAGTTCGCCCTGCCCTCCACCGCGTCCGGCACGACCAGGCCGAGCGGCATGTCCGCGGCGATCACCTTCCACACGGCACGCGACAGGGACAGCTCGCGCTTGAGCCACCGCAGTTGTTCGGCGCCGAGGATGCCCTGCGGGTCGGTGGTCTGGTCATCGGGCGAGTTGGCGTTGCGGTAGGTCCGCATGTCGAGGACGAACACGTCCAGCAACGGGCCGTGGTTGACCACGCGGTGGATCCGGCCGTCCGGGCGGCCGCTGAGCGTGGAGACGGGGAAGTACTCGGAGAAGGCCCGGCGCGAGCGAACGGCGAGGTCGTCGAGCCTGGTGCCGGCCGGGTAGGCGGTGCCGGTGCCGATGACCTCGCCCGGGTACCAGTTGTTGCGGACCTCGTGGTCGTCCCACTGGACGATGCTCGGCACCTGGGCGTTGAAGCGGCGCAGCGCCTGATCCAGCAGGTTGTAGCGGAAGTTGCCGCGGAAGTCGTCCAGCGTGACCGCGACGTGCGACTTCTCCTCGGTGGTGAGGTTGCGGTACACGCCGCCGTCGGGCAGTGCCTGCGTCGACGGGATGACGCCGTCGGCGTAGATGTTGTCGCCGCTGCACAGGAAGAAGTCCGGGTCGACCTTCGCCATGGCGTCGAAGATGCGGTAGCCGCCGATCGACTCGTTGATGCCCCAGCCCTGGCCGGCCAGGTCCCCGGACCACACGAACCGCACACCCTGGCGCCGCTTCACGGGCGCGGTGCGGAACGTGCCGGTGACCGGCTCGCCGGTGCGGCGCGGGTCGTCCGGGTCGGAAAGCAGCACGCGGTAGTGGATCTGCTCGCCCGCGGGGAGCCCGCGCAGCCGGGTCGTGCCGGTGAAGTCGGAGTCCGCGCCGAGCAGCGGGCCGTGCCATCTGCGCGGGTGGCGGAACGACTCGGTCGCCGACGTCTCGACGACCATCCGGGCGGGGCGGTCCGACCGCACCCACACCAGACCGGAGTCCCGTGTCACGTCACCCGCCTGCACACCCCAGTCCGCCCGGGGACGACCGGAGAGCGCGAACGCCGGTGCCGCGGCCGCGGCGGTGGGCAGGGCCAGGGCCGCGGACGCGGCGAGGGAGCCGCGCAGCACGCTGCGGCGGCCGGGGAACGGACGGTGTGACATGGATGCGCCTCCAGGGACGGGATCCGGCCGGTGTGCGACGCCACAACTACTGGTGCGCCGCAGCGCGGACGGAAACCACAAGTGAACAACTGGCCGCGGGGGCGGGTGAACCGACGCGCGCGAGGAAGGAACCGCCGGCTCCGGGTGGAGCATTCGCCGCCATGCACCTGCGGGCCACCGGCCGATCGACCTGCACCTGCGGGCCGTCGGCCGATCGCCGTGCCCGGCAAGCCCGTGCTCACCCGGACGTACCCGGCAACCCCGTGCCCACCCGGGGATGCCCGGCAACCCCGTGCTCACACGGCAGCCGCCATGAGACGCACACCGGCCCGGATTCGTCCGGGCGGCAGATGCGCGTAACCGAGGACCAGGCGCACGCCGCCGTCGCCGTCGTCCGGTTCGGCACGCGCGTGCGTGTACGCGCTCAGCGGGCGTACGGCCACCCCCGCGGCCCGCACGCGCGCGAGGAAGCGCTCCTCGGGGCCGTACCGAGCGGGAAGGGCGGCGATGACGTGCAGTCCCGCGGCGATGCCGGTCAGCTCCGACCCCGGAAAGTCCTCCGCCAACGCGGCGACGAGAGTGTCGCGCCGCTCCCGGTAGGCACGCTGGCAGCGGCGCAGCTGGCGGTCGTAGTCGCCGCGTTCCACGAAGCGGGCGAACAGCGCCTGGTCGAGGGCGGGATGGCCGAGATCCAGCGTGCGTTTGCGTTCGACGACCTCCTCGGCCAGTGATCGCGGCACGAGGAGCCAGCCGAGCCGCAGGCCCGGGGCGAGGGACTTGCTGACCGAGCCCGCGTAGGCCACGTGCTCCGGGTCGAGCCCCTGGAGGGCGCCCACGGGGGCGCGGTCGTAGCGGAAGTCGCCGTCGTAGTCGTCCTCCAGGACCAGCCCGTCCACGGACCGCGCCCAGTCGAGGAGTTCGGCTCGGCGGCGCGCCGAGTAGGCGATGCCGGTGGGGAACTGGTGGGACGGCGTGGCCACCACGGCCCGCAGCCCCGACTCCCGCAGCGCGTCGACGCGCAGCCCCTCCCCGTCCAGCGGCACCGGCACGGTGGTGACCCCCGCCGAGGCGTACAGCGCGTCGTGCTGGGGGCTGCCGGGGTCCTCGACGCCGACCTCGCGCACCCCGCGCGCGTGCAGGACGAATCCGAGCAGCGCCGTCGCCTGTGCCACCCCGGAGACCACCACGATGCGTTCCGGGTCGGCCACCACGCCCCGGCGCCGCGTCAGCAGCTCGGCCAGCGCCGTGCGCAACCGGGGCAGTCCGCGCGGGTCGGGATAGCCGAGGTCGTCGTGCGGCAGCCGTGCCAGCACATGGCGCTGCGCGGTCGCCCAGGCGGCGCGCGGGAACAGCGACAGGTCCGGCGTGCCGGCCACGAAGTCGGCCTCGGTGCCGGGGGAGCGCGGCGCGAGGTCACGCGCGCGTGGCGGTGCCGCCCGCACGGCGCCGCCCACCCAGGTGCCGGCGCCCCGCCCGCTGCGCAGGTACCCCTCGGCCGTCAGCTGCTCGTACGCCTCGGTGACCAGCCCGCGCGACACGCCGAGGTCGGCGGCGAGATCCCGGCTCGACGGCAGCCTCGTACCCGGTGGCAGCCGCCCCGAGCGCACCGCCTCCCGGAGCGCGGCCTGCAGTGAACGGCCACGCGTGCGTGCCGGAGCGGAGACGGCGGGCAGCAGCAGCTCCCAGGCGGGGGAGGCGCTGTGGCCCGTGCCCGCGTCTCCGGCCGGCCTCTGGTGACCGGACTCGTCCGGATTGGTCCCCGATGGCGTCATGGGAATGGACCTTAAACCGGACCGCCGCGGTGCCTAGCGTCGCCGGCATGAACGCCACCGCCGCCCGTGGAGCACTGCTCGCCGCGCTCGCCGCCGTCCTCGTCGGAGGTTCCTTCACCGCCAACAGCGTCCTGGGCCGCTACCCGTACGCCGGAGGCCAGTTCCTGCGCTACGGACTGGCCTGCCTGCTGCTGATCCCGCTCGCCGGCCATGGCTCGGCGGCCAGGTTGCGCATGCTCGGGCTCCGCCAATGGGCCCGGCTCGCCGCCCTCGCCGCGGTGGGCATGGTCGGCTTCAACCTGGCCGTGCTCGCCGCCGAGCGCACCGCGGAACCGGCGGTCCCCGGCGTCTTCGTGGGCTGCGCCCCGGTGGTCGTGGCCGTCGCGGTACCGCTCCTGGAGGGGCGCGAACCCCGGCGCACCGTGCTGTACGGGGCGTCGCTCGTCGCGGTCGGCGCGTTCACGGTCCAGGGGTGGGGCCGTACGGACGGCACCGGGATCGCCTTCTCCGCCTGCGCGCTGGCCGGTGAGGTGGGCTTCGCCGTCCTCGCCGTCCCGGTGCTGCGGCCGCTGGGGCCACGGCTGCTGTCCGCCACGGTGTGCGGCGTCGCGGCCGTCGAGTCGGCCGTCACCGGCCTGCTTCTGGACGGCACGGCGTGGCTGCGCCGCCCCGACGGCACCGAGGCCGCCGCGCTGCTGTGGCAGGCGGCGGTGGTCACCGTCGTCGGCTTCGTGTGCTGGTACGTGGGCATGCAGCGGATCGGCGCCGAGCGCGCGACGCTGTTCTCCGGCCTCATCCCGGTCGCCGCCGCCTGCACCGCCCCGCTCGTCGGAACGGGGTCCTACGGGCCCGCCCAGGCCGTCGGCAGCGCCCTGGTGGGCGCCGGAGTCGCCCTCGGCTCCGGCGCGTTGAGCGGGCGGTCCGCCGGATCAGCGGCTGCCGTCGAGGATGACGCGGGCCACCAGCGCCGGGTCGTCGTTCATCGGGCAGTGCCCGCAGCCGGGCAGCCGCACCAGACGCGCCCGCGGAATGATCTGCTTGGCGCGCACGCCCTGACGGCGCACGAGCAGCATGTCCCTGGTGCCCCAGGCCACGGTGACGGGCAGATCGGGGATGTCGTCGGTGAACTGCACGGCGGTACCGGCCCGGAGCGTCGCGTCGAACCCCGTGGCCCCGGCGAGGGCCAGCGTCTCGGCGACCACGGCATCGGGTGAACGGCGGCCGGGGCGGGCGTAGATGGTGCTCGTCAGCATCGTCCGGCCGGCCGCCGAGCGGGACAGCCGCTGCACCAGCGGAAGCGGCAGGCGCTGCGAGATCCGGCGCATGGCGAGCAGCACGCCGAAGGCGTAACGCCGCTCGGCCTCGGACCAGAAGCCGGCCGGGGACAGCGCGGTGACCGACCGGACGAGTTTCTCGCGGGCCAGCTCCAGGGCCAGCAGCCCGCCGAGGGAGTTGCCCGCCACATGTGGCCGGTCGAGCTCCAGGGCCTCGCAGAACGCGCCGAACACGGCGGTGGTGGTGGCGAGGTCGTAGGCCAGGCCGTCCGGGAGCCCCGGGGAGGCGCCGAACCCGGGGAGATCCACGGTGATCACCTCGCGCTCGGTGGCGAGGATGTCCACCACCGGGTCCCAGGCCTGCCGGTGGTGGCCGATGCCGTGCAGCAGGAGCAGCGGTGCGCCGCTGCCCACGCGCGCGTAGGAGACGGTCACGGGCTGCGGGCCGCGTGGTGAGGGGACCTTGAAGGAGACGGTGGCGGACATGGGGGTGCTCCTCGTCTGGGGCTCGCTGACGGACGCCGTAGACAGCTTGTCAGCAATTGCTACCGACGGGTAGCCCCCAATCCGCGCGACCTCGCGGCCGCACCCCGCTTCCCGCCCGGGCTCAACGCGCGCTGCGGATCTCCATGTTGAACTCGCCGTGCCCGAAGTGCCGGAACAGGTCCACCCACAGCGGCAGCGCCATCTCCACGGCGCGGGCCGACCGGATGCCGCCCAGGTCCAGCACCCGGTGCGGCGGCCACCCGAACTCCCCGAGCAGGGCGGTGACCTGCTCCTTGGCCGCCGCGTCCTCCCCGCACACGAAGATCTGGTGTTCGCCCGGCACCAGGGTCGGTTCCACCATCACCTTGCAGTTGACGGTGTTGAGGGACTTCACCACGCGCGCGCGGGGGAACGCCCGCTGGATCTGCTCACCCACGCTGTCCGACTCGACGGGGTCCAGCCGCAGCTGCCCGTCCTCGAAGGTCAGGGGATTGCTGACGTCGACGACGACCTTGCCGTCGAGGTTCGCCGCCCCGGCCGCCTCCAGCGCCGACAGCGCCACCCGTCCGCCCACGGCGACGACGACCACCTCGGCCGACGAGGCCGCCTCCTCGAACGTGCCCGACCGAGCGCCCGCTCCGGCGCCCCGCGCCCACTCCAGGGCGGCCGGATTGTCCTTGCTGCGGGAGCCCAGCGTCACCTCGTGGCCCAGGTCGACCAGCTTCCCGGCCAGCGTCCGGCCCACCTCGCCCGTGCCCAGAACCGCGTACCGCATCGCAACCTCCGCCACTGACGGCCCGCCGACCACCGGCGGCCCCCACGCCATTCTGCTCCGCGCACGCGGATTTCTCCTGGACATGGCCCCGCACGTCGCGTGGGATGGACAACGTGAGCACCGACACCGCGACCGACGTCTTCGAAGATCACCGCCCCGTCCTGCTGGGAGTCGCCTACCGCATGCTGGGGCGGGTGGCCGACGCGGAGGACGTCGTCCAGGAGGCGTGGCTGCGCTGGTCCGGCGCGGACCGCGGCGAGGTCCGCGAACCGCGCGCCTATCTGGTGCGCGTCACCACCCGCCTCGCCATCGACCGGCTGCGCCAGGTCAAGGCGCGCAACGAGGCGTACGTCGGCCCGTGGCTGCCCGAGCCGTACGTGACCGACTTCGGGGACACCGTCCCCGACACCGCAGAGAAGGCCGTCCTCGCCGACTCCGTGTCCCTGGCCGTCCTGGTCGTCCTGGAGTCGCTGTCACCCCTGGAGCGGGCGGTGTTCGTCCTGCGGGAGGCCTTCGGCTATCCGTACGCGGAGATTGCCTCCATGCTCGACCGGGGTGAGGCCGCGGTGCGGCAGCTCGCCGGGCGGGCCCGCAGACACGTCGAGGAGCGCCGGCCGCGCTACGAGGTCGATCCCGGCCGGCGCCGCGAGCTCACCGAGCGCTTCCTGGCCGCGGCGGGGGAGGGCGACCTGGAGGGCCTGATGGAGTTGCTGGCGCCCGACGTACGGCTCGTGGGCGACAGCGGCGGCAAGTCGCGGGCACCGCTGCGGGTGCTGGAGACCGCCGACAAGGTGGGCCGCTTCGTCATCGGCGCCGCCGGAAAGGGCGTGCCCGACCCGTCCTTCCGCTTCATGGAACTCAACGGCGGCCCGGCTCTCGTCGTCCTGTCCGCGGGCAGGCCCGACAGCGTCTTCCAACTGGACGTCTTCGACGGCCGGATCCAGTCGGTCTACATCATCCGCAACCCCGACAAGCTGCTGTCGCTGCCGGTCGCATAGACAGCGTTTTCTGTCCGTACTCCGCAGCCTTCTTCTGCGTTCGCCACGGGATCGGGATTGGTCTTGACCAAGGGTGGGGGCCGCCCTATGGTCGCAGATAAGTGCAACAACCTTTAATAAACAAGGGCGCTAAAACGCCGCCGGACCACGGCGATTGCGGAGGACAGGGTGGGGACCACGCAGCTGGAAACGGTGCCGGAACCGAAGTACTGGCATCTCAAGACCGTGCTCAGTGAGGCACTGGAGTCCGAGTTCTCCGTGGGCGAGATCCTGCCCAACGAGCGCGATCTCGCCGCCCGTTTCGGCGTCGCCCGTGCCACGCTCCGCCAGGCGCTGGAGCAGCTCGAACTGGAAGGCAGGCTGCAGCGCCGCCGCGGCGTCGGCACCACCGTCGCGCCCCCGCGCGTGGGCGTCGCCGTCGGCACCGAGCAGCACGCCTGGCCGGGCGCGGGGAACGACGTCTGGCAGGCCGTGGACTGCGCGGTCGCCGCCCCGCCCGCCGCCGTGGCCGCCGCGCTGGAGACCGGCCGGGAGGAGGCCGTGTACACCGTGCGGCGGTCCCGGGTGTCGCACGGCCAGCCCGTCGCGGCGGAGCTGCTCTACATCCCCGCCGCCTCGGTGCCGGAGCTGTCCGCCATAGACGCCCCGTCGGGACCGGCACGCGCGCGTGCCGTCCTGCGCGAGCTGCAGCGACTGGAGCTGGAGGGTCAGGAGAGCGCCGTCGAACTGGGCTCGGCCCGCGCGGACGACGCCAAGGAACTGGACCGCCTTCCCGGCGCTCCCGTCCTGGTCGTCACCACCCGCTTCCTCGCTGGTGGCCGCACGGCGGCGCTGTCCGTCGCCACCTACCGCGCCGACACCTGCCGGCTGACCTTCGGCGACTCGGGTGGCGTGGAGATCCACCAGGACCCCGAACGCCGGGCCTCCTGACCCCCGCACCGCCCCACGGACCGTGCGCCCCGGTACTCACCCGGGGCGCAGCCGTTCCACCGGCAGGCCGTCCGCTCAGCGGCGTGCCGTCACCGTGCCCTCCACCGCGAAGAGCTGTTCCTCCACGTGGTCGAGGGCCAGGCGAAGCGCGCCGGTCGCCACCGCGGCCTCGCCCAGGAGGGACAACGTGACCTTCGGCGGACGCAGGCAGTAGCGGGCCAACTCGCGGCGCAGGGGCTCCAGTACGCCGTCCAGGCCGGTCGCCCAGCCCCCGACGACGACGAGTTCCGGGTCCAGGGCGAGGGCCAGGGCGGCGACGTCGTGGACGAGACGCTGGATGAAGCGCTCGACGGCCGCGCGGGCCCGCTGGTCGCCCTCCCGGGCCTGCGCGAAGACCTCGGCGACGGCCTGTTCGTCCAAGGGGTGCAAGGGCTCGTCCGTGGTGGACAGCAGGGTCTCCGGCGTCACCTCGCGGCCCAGCAGGTGCAGCGCGCCGATCTCGCCCGCCGCCCCGCCGTACCCGCGGTGCAGCCGTCCGCCGATCAGCGACCCGGCACCCGGGCTCAGTCCAGCGAGCACGAACACGACGTCGTCGGACTCGGTCGCCGCGCCCTTCCAGTGCTCGGCGACGGCCGCGGCATTGGCGTCGTTCTCGACCAGCACCGGGCACTTGAAGGACCGGCTCAGGCGTTCGCCGAGACGCAGCCCCGTCCATTCGGGGAGCGCGGCGCACAGCCGTACGGTGCCGTCGGCCTCGACGACGCCGGGCGAGGCCACGCCCACGGCGCGCAGCGAGTCACGGGCGACCCCGGCCCGGCGCAGCAGTTCGGCCACCGCCGTGCGCAGCCGCTCCAGCCGCTCGTCGGCGGACGCCGACTCGTCGACGTCCTTGGCGACCGCGCCCAGCACCCGTCCGTCCAGGTCGGCGAGCAGCGCGGCGACCCGGTGCGAGCCGATGTCCAGGCCCAGCAGATGCCCTGCCTCGGCCCGGAACCTGAAGCGCCGCGCCGGCCGCCCCTGGCGCCGTACGACACTCTCGTCCGGGGCCTTCTCGACGACGTATCCCGCCTCGATGAGCCCTTCCACGACGCCCTCGACCGTCGGCCGGGACAGTCCGGTCACCCGGGTGATCTCCGTCAGCGTCGCCGCGTCCGTGGCGCGCAACGCGTGCAGCACCACCGCGGAGTTGATCCTTCGCAGCAGCGAGGGATCCCCGCCGGTCAGCCGCCCCAACGTCCGTCCTCCCAGCTCGTGCGCGTGTTGGCCGGATCGTACTCGCAGCGGCGGAGACCGGCGAGTGCCGGGCCGCCCGGGCGGCGGATCACCCCGGCGTCACGAACCCCGACTCGTACGCGGCGATCACGGCCTGCGTGCGGTCCCGGGCGCCCAGCTTCGCCAGCACGGAGCTGACGTGCGACTTCACCGTTTCGGTACCGACGACCAGCCGGGCGGCGATCTCCGCGTTCGACAGCCCGCGGGCCATCAGCCGCAGCACCTCGCCCTCCCGCTCCGTCAGCCGGGCCCGCTCCAGCGCCTCCCGGGCCGCCCGGTTCCCGCCCCCGTCGCCGAACTCGGCGGCCAGCCGCCGCACCGACGCCGGGAACAGCAGCGACTCGCCCTCGGCGACCAGCCGTACCGCCTGCACGATCTCGGCGGGCCGTGCCCGCTTCAGCAGGAAACCGTCCGCTCCGGCCCGCAGCGCCTCGTAGACGTACTCGTCGTTCTCGAACGTCGTCACCACCAGGATCTTCGGCGGCTCCTGGACCGTCCGCAGCACCGCGCGCGTGGCCTCGATGCCGTCCAGGAGCGGCATGCGCACGTCCATCGCGACGACGTCCGGACGCAGCTGCCGCACCAGCGGGATCACCGCCGCGCCGTCGGCCGCCTCCCCGACGACCTCGATGTCCGGCTGAGCCTCCAGCACGGCACGCAATCCCGCGCGTACGAGCGGCTCGTCGTCGACGAGGAGAACGGTCACCGGCATCCGGCCAGCGTAGATCAACTCACCGGCAGCTCCACATGTACCTGCCACTGGCCGTCGGCGGGGCCGGTCCGCGCGCGACCGCCCAGCAGGGCCGCGCGCTCGCGTATGCCGCGCAGTCCGCTACCGCCGCCGGCCCCCGCCGTGTCGCCGGTCAGCGGGTTGCGCACCTCCAGCACCAGTCGCCCGTCCGCGACGTCGACACCGACGCGCACCGGGACGGCTCCCGCGTGCCGCAGGACGTTCGTCAGGGCCTCCTGAAGGATGCGGTAGCCCTCGCGGGAGACCGGGCCGGGAACCGACTCCAGCGCGCCGGAGACCTCCGCGTCGATCTTGGCTCCGGAGGCGCGAGCGGACTCCAGCAGACGATCGGCGTCGGTGAGCGTGGGCCGACTGCCGACCGGGCGCCCGGACTCGCGCAACACGCCGAGCACGCGCTCCAGGTCCTCCAGGGCGGCCCGGCCGGTCTCCTCGATGGCGGCCAGCGCCCGGTCCGTGAAGGCAGGATCACCGGCCGCACGGGCGGCGCCCGCCTGCACCACGGCCACGGTCAGCGCGTGACCGATGGAGTCGTGCAGCTCACGGGCGATCCGGGTGCGTTCCAGAAGCTGGTCGGTACGCTCCTCCAGAGCGGCGAGACGCTCGGCGGCGGACGGCCCGAGGAGCGCACGGGCGACGGCCGTCGCCAGCCCGCCGAGGCCGACGACGACGCCGTACAGCGCGAGCAGGGGCAGCGGAGCGGCGAGCGCCCAGGCCCAGTGCCCCGGTATGTCCCGCAGGAATGGCACCTCGCCGCCGGGACTGCCGAGCGCGGCCCGCACCAGCCCGTAGCACGTGACGGGCAGCCAGACACAGGCGAACGCCGCCAATATGCCCAGCCCAAGGCGCACTTCGAGCCACACCGTGGTACGCAGCCGGTGGCGCCAGGTCGTCGACGGCGCCATCGAGAAACCCGCGTCCGGTTCCCCGGGCGTCAGCATCCAGCGGGCCTGCACCCCCTCACCCGTGCGCACGGCCGGGATCAGCCCGACCGGAGCCAGCAGCAGCGCCGGCACCCACGGCCACGAGGGGCCGATGAACATCCACACGCTGACGAACAGCACCGGCACCCACAGGTGCAGCAGCCGTGTGTACGTCGTCCCCCGGAGCAACGGGCGCAGAAAGCGGGCCATTTCGTCATCGTGCCAGCCGCCACCGACAACGGACCTCCCCCGCGCGGGGGAGACGATCTCCACCGGCGGGGGAGGCCGCCACCCCGCCCCACCGGCCACGCTGCTGCCATGACCAGCATCGACGTCCAGAACCTCACCAAGGAATACGGCACCCGGCGGGCCGTGGACGACCTCACCTTCAGCGTCCGTCCCGGCCGTGTCACCGGCTTCCTCGGCCCCAACGGCGCCGGCAAGTCCACCACCATGCGGCTCGTGCTCGGCCTGGACCGGCCCACATCCGGCACCGCCGCCATCGGCGGCCGCCCCTACACAGGCCTGCGCGAACCCCTGCGCCACGTCGGCGCCCTCCTAGACGCCCAGGCCGCGCACGGCTCCCGCACCGGACGGGACCATCTGCGCACCCTGGCGACGAGCAACCGCATCCCCGGCCGGCGGGTCGAGGAGGTGCTGGAGGAGACGGGCATCGCCGCCGTCGCGCGGCGCCGGGTGCGGACGTACTCGCTCGGGATGCGGCAGCGGCTCGGCATCGCCGCCGCCCTGCTCGGTGACCCCGAGGTGGTCATGCTCGACGAGCCCTCCAACGGCCTCGACCCCGAAGGCATCGTCTGGATCCGGTCGCTGCTGCGCCGGCTCGCGGCTCAGGGCCGCACGGTACTGGTCTCCAGCCACCTCATGAACGAGACCGCCTCCTTCGCCGACCACCTCGTCGTCCTGGGCCGCGGCCGCCTGCTGGCCGACACGCCGATGCGGGAGTTCATCGACACGCGTGTGCGCCCACGGGTGCGGATCAGAACGACCGACGCCACCGCGCTCACGGGGGTGCTCGCCCGGCACGGTCACGAGGCCGTACGGCACGAGGCCGGCCACTGGACCGTCGACCACGCGCGCGTGGACGACATCGGGCGCCTCGCCTCCGCCGCCGGCGTCCCCCTCCTCGAACTCGCCACGGAGGAGGGCACCCTGGAGCAGGCCTATCTCGATCTGACCAGTGGCGAGGCCGAGTTCACCGCACCGTCCCAGGAGGCCTGACCATGGAATTCACGCCCGTTCTGCGCTCGGAACTGCTCAAGATCCGCACACTGCGGTCCCTCGTCGGCGGCCTGTGCGCGGTGCTGCTCTCGACCGTCCTGTTCTCCGCCCTGGCCGGCGCCGACAGCGGCGGCCCGGACTTCGACCCGCTCTTCACCGTCTTCTTCGGGGTCGCCTTCGGGCAGATCGCGGCGATCGCGTTCGGCACGACGGCCGTTGCCGCCGAGTTCCGGGGCGGCGCGCTGCGGGCGACCCTCACCGCGGTGCCGCGCCGGGGGCGGTGGTTCGCGGCGAAGGCGGTGGCAGTGGGCGCACCCGTCCTGGTGGTGGGCCTGCTGACGGGCGGTGTGAGCCTGGCCGTGGGCAAGGCCGTTGTGGGGGAGAAGGCGGATCTGACCTGGGGCGAGGAGGTAAGGGGTGTCGTCGGCTGCGGGCTCTATCTGACGCTGATGGCCCTGCTCGCGGCCGGACTGACCGCCGTGCTGCGCAGTGGCGTCGCCACGTTGAGCCTGTTGATCCCGTTCCTGCTCATCGTCTCCTTCGTCATCGGCGACATGTCCGACTCCCTCGCCGACCTGCTGCCGGACCGGGCGGGCCAAGTGGTCCTCCACCGGACCTGGGACGGCTCGTTCGGCCCGTGGACCGGCCTCGCCGTGACGGCGCTGTGGGCCGCGGCCGCGCTGGCGGCGGGGGTGTGGAGCGTGCGCCGGCGGGACGCCTGACACCTCACCAATTGTCAGTGGCGCCCGCTTTACTGGACCGTATGAACATCGCGCGCTACGTCGCTCTCGTCGAGGAGCTGTGCTTCCGCCCTTTTCCGGCGGGACGCGGCCATCACGAGGCCGAGTTGGAGGTCAGCCACGGCCTTCGGGGCGGCGACCTCGCGGAGCGGGCGGTGACGGCGGAGCAGTACCGGAAGTACCGGGACGCCATGTACGACCGGCTGGCGTCGCGCTGGGGCGAGGGAGAGCCCTTCAGCCTGCAGACGGTCCTGTTGCGCACGGCGGAGGAGGAGATACCCGAGCCGTGGGCCTCCTTCGGCGCACGCGCCGACGTGGCCTACCTCTGGGAGGTGCCGGGCACCGCCCGCTGGGTCGCTGTCGCCGTAACCGACCGGGACGTCACGGACGAGATCCAGCTCGTGGCAGTGGTCACCGAGGTCGCGCCACCCTGACCCGCCGAGAACCATGAGCCGCCGGCCTCAACGGCCACGGGCCCCGGTCGCCGCCGACCTCAGCCGATGCGAGCCTTCGACCGCCGTCGACCTCAGCCGTTACGAGCCCTCGACCGCCGCCGACCTGAGCCGTGCGAACTCCTCCGCCATCGTCTGCGCCGTCCAATGCGCGTTCAGACCGCTCGGGTTGGGCAGCACCCACACCCGGGTCTCCCCGATCACCCGCTCCTGCGGGCCCACCCTGGCCTTGCGGTCGTCGAAGGCGGCCCGGTAGGCGGTGACCCCCACCACGGCCAGCCACCGGGGCTTGAGCCGCGCCACCTTGAGCGCCAGCTGCCGCCCGCCCTCCTGGTACTCCTCAGCACCGAGCTCGTCGGCCCGGGCGGTGGCCCGTGCCACGACGTTCGTGATGCCGAGCCCGTAGGACAGCAACTCCCGCTGCTCCGACGGCTTCAGCAGACGCGGGGTGAACCCGGACAGATGCAGCACCGGCCAGAAGCGGTTGCCGGGCCGGGCGAAGTGGTGACCGCTCGCCGCCGACATCAGCCCCGGGTTGATGCCGCAGAAGAGCACGGAGAGGCCGTCCGCGACCACGTCCGGGACGAGACGGTCGCGGGCGGCCTCCAGTTCCGCCGGGGTGAAGCGGGTCAGAGGATCGCCCCCGGCGTGTAGCCCGCGGCCTCCGGGTGCTGCTTGACGATCTCCTCGACGCGGGCGACCACCGCGGCGACCTGGTCGGCGGCGGCGCCGGTGAAGGACAGCTTGTCGGCCATCAGCGCGTCCAGCTGGGCGCGGTCGAGCGGGATGCGCTCGTCGGCGGCCAGCTTGTCCAGCAGTTCGTTGCGCTCGGCACCCTGCTCGCGCATCGCCAGCGCGGAGGCGACGGCGTTCTCCTTGATGGCCTCGTGCGCGAGCTCACGGCCCACGCCCGCGCGGACGGCGCCCATCAGCACCTTGGTCGTGGCGAGGAACGGCAGGTAGCGGTCCAGCTCACGGGCCACGACGGCCGGGAAGGCGCCGAACTCGTCGAGCACGGTGAGGAAGGTCTCCAGCAGACCGTCCAGGGCGAAGAACGCGTCCGGGAGGGCCACCCGGCGCACCACCGAACACGAGACGTCGCCCTCGTTCCACTGGTCGCCCGCCAGTTCGCCGGTCATCGACGCGTAGCCGCGCAGGATCACCATCAGGCCGTTGACGCGCTCGCAGGAGCGGGTGTTCATCTTGTGCGGCATCGCCGAGGAGCCGACCTGACCCGGCTTGAAGCCCTCGGTCACCAATTCGTGCCCGGCCATCAGCCGGATCGTCTTCGCCAGCGAGGACGGCGCCGCAGCGAGCTGCACCAGCACGGTCACGACCTCGTAGTCCAGCGAGCGCGGGTAGACCTGGCCGACCGAGGTGAAGGCCTGCGCGAAGCCGAGGTGCGCGGCGATCCGCCCCTCCAGGTCCGCCAGCTTCGCCGCGTCCCCGCCGAGCAGGTCCAGCATGTCCTGCGCCGTGCCGACCGGGCCCTTGATGCCGCGCAGCGGGTAGCGGCCCAGGAGCTCCTCGACCCGGCCGTAGGCCACCAGCAGCTCGTCGGCGGCCGTCGCGAACCGCTTGCCCAGCGTTGTGGCCTGCGCGGCCACGTTGTGGGAGCGGCCGGCCATGACCAGCTCGCCGTACTCGCCGGCCAGCTTGCCCAGGCGGGCGAGGACGGCCACCGTGCGGTCGCGCATCAGCTCCAGCGACAGCCGGATCTGCAGCTGCTCGACGTTCTCCGTCAGGTCGCGGGAGGTCATGCCCTTGTGCACGTGTTCATGGCCGGCGAGGTCGTTGAACTCCTCGATCCGGGCCTTCACGTCGTGCCGGGTGACCTTCTCGCGCTCCGCGATCGAGGCCAGGTCGACGGTGTCGAGGACACGCTCGTAGTCGGCGATCGCCGCGTCCGGCACCTCGATCCCGAGGTCCTTCTGGGCCCGCAGCACGGCGAGCCAGAGCTGCCGCTCCAGCTTCACCTTCTGCTCGGGCGACCAGAGCGTGGCGAGCTCGGCGGAGGCGTAGCGTCCGGCGAGGACGTTCGGGATGCGGGGCTTGGCGGGAGCGGAAGTCACGTAGACGGATTCTACTGGCGATTCGTGCAGGCCAGCGCCAGGGCCCTGTTCGTCGGATGCTACGAGACGCCCGTCACGGCGCCTGTGTGTCGGCGAGCTCGGCCAGGACGTCCGCGTGGCAGAGCTCGGGCGCGCACCAGCAGGCCAGCGCCCGGCCGCGCAACGGCGGCACCAGCTCCAGCAGTTCGGGGCGCTCCAGCAGATACGCCCGGTACATGGCCATGACCTCCGCCCGCGTCCCGTCCCGGCGGCGCCTCGGAGTGTCGTAGGCGAAGGGGTTGTACAGCGGGTGCTTCGGCAGGTCCCAGCCACCCATGGTCCAGCGGCGGCCGACATAGACGAGGTCGGCGGGCGCGTGCTCGAGCCGGGGGCCGTACTCGTGGAGGCGGCCCCTGACGTTGACCACGCGCGTGCGCACCGCGGCCTACTCCTCGTAGGGCAGGAGGTCGGGGCGCTTCGCCGGCCGCCCGTCGCCCGAGGAGCGGCCGGTCAGCCGCCGGCCGATCCAGGGCAGCAGGTGCTGCCGGGCGAACCGGGCGTCCGCGATGCGCCGGGCGACCCAGCCGGGCGGCACGGTGGCCGGCATCGGCGTGCGCCAGTCGGTGTCCTCGGGGTCGTAGCCGAGGCCCTGCCAGACCGCCTCCGCGACCCTGCGGTGTCCCTCGGCGGTCAGGTGCAGCCGGTCGACGTCCCACAGGCGGGGGTCGGAGAGCGAGGGCGCCCCGTACAGGTCGACGACGAGCGCGTCGTGCCGTGCGGCCAGCTTCTCGACCGTGGCGAACAGCTCCTCCATCCGCGGCCGGAACCGCTCCAGGACCGGTCCCTGGCGGCCCGGGCTGCGCATCAGCACCAACTGCTTGCAGGAGGGCGCCAGCCGCTCCACGGCCTCGGTGAGCAGGCCCCGCACCCGCCCCATGTCGCACTTGGGCCGCAGGGTGTCGTTCAGCCCGCCCACCAGCGTGATCACGTCGGGCCGCATCGCCGCGGCCACGTCGACCTGCTCCTCGACGATCTGCCCGATCAGCTTGCCGCGCACCGCGAGGTTGGCGTACCGGAAACCGGGCGTGACGGCGGCCATTCGGCCCGCGAGCAGGTCGGCCCAGCCGCGGTAGGAGCCGTCGGGCAGCAGGTCCGACATGCCCTCGGTGAAGGAGTCGCCGACCGCGACCAGGCTGGTGTGAGTGGGGTTCGTCTGCATGGCGGCGAAAATGGTAACCCGCCTCCATACCCGTCGGTCGGTCGGCCTCCCCGTCACCCCCGCGGCCTCAGGCCGGCTGCCCGAACAGCTCCCTCAGCACGTCCTCCATCGTCACCAGGCCCGCCAGCCGTCCGTCGTCGCCGAGGACGGCCGCCAGGTGCGTGCGGCTGCGGCGCATCGCGGTGAGCACGTCGTCCAGCGGCGTGCCCGCCCGTACGCGCGCGATGGCCCGCATGTCCCGCACGCGGAACGGCACGTCCCGCGGCGAGGCGTCCAGCGCGTCCTTCACGTGCAGGTAGCCGACGATCCGGCGGTTCTCCTCCACCACGGGGAACCGGGAGAAGCCGCTCTCGGCCGACAGCCGCTCCAGTTCCTCGGGCGTGACGCCCACGCGCGCGTAGACGACGCGTTCCAGCGGCAGGACGACATCGCGCACGGGCCGGCGGCCGAGCTCCAGGGCGTCCCGCAGCCGCTCCTGCGCCCGGTCGTCGAGCAGGCCCGCCTCACCGGAGTCCCGCACGATACGGATCAGTTCGGCGTCGGAGAAGGTGGCCGCCACCTCGTCCTTGGTCTCCACCCGCAGCAGCTTCAGCAGGACGTTGGCGAAGGCGTTGATCGCGAAGATCACCGGCCGCAGGGCCCGGGAGAGGGCGACCAGCGGCGGCCCGAGCAGCAGGGCGCTGCGCACCGGTTCGGCGAGTGCGATGTTCTTCGGCACCATCTCGCCGAGCAGCATGTGCAGATAGGTGGCCAGGGTCAGCGCGATCACGAAGGACACCGCCTGTCCGGCGCCCTGCGGCACGCCCACGGCGTGGAAGAACGGCTCCAGCAGATGGGCGATCGCCGGTTCCGCGACCACGCCGAGGACCAGCGTGCACAGCGTGATGCCGAGCTGTGCCGCCGCCATCAGGGCGGACACGTGCTCAAGACCCCACAGCACGCTCTTGGCCCGCCGGTCGCCCTCCTCGGCGTACGGCTCGATCTGCGACCGGCGTACGGAGATCAGCGCGAACTCGGCGCCGACGAAGAAGGCGTTGACGACCAGGGTCGCGAAACCGATCAGCAGCTGTACGGCGGTCATCGCGCCCCCTCCTCGTGCCGCGTGGCATCCGCGTGGTCGTCGAACGGGGCGTGCAGCAGCACCCGCGCGGCCCGGCGCCCGGAGGCGTCCACCACGTCCAGCCGCCAGCCGGTGACCCGCACGCTGTCGCCGACGGCCGGGATCCGGCCGAGCTCGGCCGCGACCAGGCCGGCCAGCGTCTCGTACGGCCCGTCGGGTGCCCGCAGTCCGACGCGGGCGAGCTGGTCGATGCGTGCCGAGCCGTCGGCGGAGTACAGGGCGTGGCCCTCGTCGTCGGTGCCGGCCGGCGCCAGGTCGGGCGTCTCGTGCGGGTCGTGCTCGTCGCGCACCTCGCCGACGACCTCCTCGACGATGTCCTCCAGGGTGGCGACGCCCGCGGTGCCGCCGTACTCGTCGATGACGACGGCCATGGTGCGCTTGCCGGAGAGCCGGTCCAGGAGCCGGTCCACGGTGAGGGACTCGGGGACCAGCAGGGGGTCGCGCATCACCTCGGAGACCGGCACGCGCATGCGCCGATCGGCCGATATCGCGAGCACGTCCTTGATATGGGCGGTGCCGACGACCGAGTCCAGGCTCGAACGGTAGACGGGGAAGCGGGACAGGCCGGTCGCCCGCGTCGCGTTCGCCACGTCCTCGCAGGTGGCCTGGGCTTCGAGAGCGATGACCTGCACACGCGGGGTCATCACGTTCTCCGCGGTCAGGTCGGCGAGGTTCAGGGTCCGTACGAACAGCTCGGCGGTGTCCGCCTCCAGCGCGCCCTCCCTGGCGGAGTGCCGGGCCAGCGCCGCCAGCTCCTTGGGGCTGCGGGCCGAGGCGAGTTCCTCGGCGGGCTCCAGGCCGAGCCGGCGCACCGCGCGGTTCGCGGTGTTGTTGAGGTGGGTGATGAAGGGCCGGAAGGCCGCGCTGAACCAGCGCTGCGGGTTGCCCACCCGCCTGGCCAGGGCCAGCGGCGAGGAGATCGCCCAGTTCTTCGGCACCAGCTCGCCGACCACCATCAGGAACACGGTCGACAGCGCCGTACCGAGCACCAGCGCGAGGGAGCTCGCGGTGGACCGGGACAGGCCGAGCGCCTGCAGCGGGCCCGCGATCAGCTTCGCGATCGACGGTTCGGCGAGCATGCCGACGACCAGGTTGGTGACGGTGATGCCGAGCTGGGCGCCGGAGAGCTGGAACGTCAGGTTGCGTACGGCCTTCAGGGCGCCCGCCGCGCCCCGCTCGCCGCGCTCCACGGCCCGCTCCAACTCGCCCCGATCGACGGTCGTCAGCGAGAACTCGGCCGCGACGAAGGCGCCACAGGCGAGCGAGAGCAGGATCGCCACCAGCAGGAGGAGCGCTTCGGTCATCGGGTCACCTCCGTCCCATCGTCGGACAGGGCGGGGAGGACCGCGCGATGTCGGGTACCGCGCGTGCTACCGGGGGGCTCGCCCATGGACGGACGCTCACACCTTTCATGGAGGGACGGGTGGTCCTCAAAGGGAGGGCCGAATGTTCCCCCAATGGTAAAGGATGGGCAAAGCAGTGGGCCGGGGTCAGTCGGTGAACGGCTTCACCCAGCGCCGCCAGTGCTCCTCGGGCGCGTATCCGGCCGCCCGCCACGCGTGCTGCGCGGTCTCGTTGCGCACCAGAACCATCGCGTCCCCGCGCCGCCCGCCCAGTCGTACGAACCGCTCCTCGGCCGCGGTCAGCAGGGCGGAGCCGATCCCCTGACGGCGCCGCTCGGGGTGCACGGCGAGCCGGTAGAGATGGCAGCGCCAGCCGTCGAAGCCGGCGATCACCGTGCCGACGAGCTCGCCGTCCCGCTCGGCCAGGATCAGCGCCTCGGGGTCCCGCTCGACCAGCCGTTCCACGCCCGCGCGGTCGTCGCTGATGCTCGTACCCTCGGCGGCCGTCTTCCAGAAGGCCAGGACCGTGTCGAGGTCGGCGGGGGTGGCGGGTCGTGTCCGCAGTTCGGTCATGGACCGATCCCACCAGCCACGGCCGCGGCCGACCCGGAATTCCAGCATCCGGACGGTCGCGGGGGCGGGCGCCCCGGATCGCGGCCGTGGCCCGTCACTCGTGCGCGATCGCCGCCAGCACGTTCATCCGGGACGCGCGCAGCGCGGGCAGCAGGGCCGCCACGATGCCGACCACCGCCGAGCCGATCACCACCGCGACGATCGTGCCCCACGGGACGGCCAGTGCCTTCATGCCCTGCAGCGCCAGCACCTGCTGGGTGCACACGCCCCACACCAGGCCGAGCGCCAGTCCCAGGACCGCGCCGAAGACCGCGATCACCACGGACTCCAGCCGGATCATCCGGCGCAATTGCCGCCGCGCGAGCCCGATCGCCCGCAGCAGGCCGATCTCGCGGGTGCGCTCGACGACCGACAGGGCGAGGGTGTTGACCACGCCGAGCACCGCGATGACGATCGCGAGGCCGAGGAGGGCGTAGACGAGGTAGAGCAGCACGGCGATCTGGTCGTGGATGAGCTTCTTGTAGTCCGCCTGGTCGCGGACCTGGACCTGCGGGTACGACTTGAGGGTCGTCTCCAGGTCCTTGCGCAGCTGGTCTGCGCCGGTGCCGGCGGCCCGGTTGACGAACAGGACCGTGTCCTGGCCGTCCGGCACGTACTTCTCCACCGTGGCGATGCCGAAGAACAGCCCGCCCTCGCTGCCGAAGCCGCTGGAGCCCTCCTGGTCGGTGAGGGCCGCCACCTTCACCTGTGCGGTGTGTCCGCCGGGGAACTCCGCGGGGAGCACGCTGCCCAGCCGTACGTGATGGTCCTCGGCGTACTTGCGGTCCATGGCGATGTTGCCGTCCGCCAGCGCGGCCGCCGAGTCGCCCTGCGCGTAGGCGATATGGGCGACGTCGTCGAGCCGCGGGTCGAAACCGGCCGCCGTGGTCTCGACGCGCTTGCCGTCGGGCAGCCGTACCGCGATCCCCGTGAACCGCTCCCGCACGACGAGACCGACGCCGTCCGTGGCCCGTACCCTGTCGGTGACCTCTTGGGAGAACGGCATGAAATTGCTGTTCTGCACCATGAAGTCGGCACCCAGCGTCTTGTCGATCTGCCGGTCGAAGGACTTGGACATCGAGGCGCTCGCCACCGACATCCCGCCCACCAGGGCCAGGCCGACCATGAGAGCGGCCGCGGTGGCGCCGGTACGGCGGGGGTTGCGCAGGGCGTTGCGCTGGCTCATGCGGCCGACCGAGCCGAACAGTGCAGGGAAGGCGCCGCCGAGTACCCGGATCACCGGCCGCACCAGCAGCGGACCCGCGACCACCGTCGCGATCAGCGTCAGGACCACCCCGAGCCCCAGCAGGGAGGCCGCCGACGCCGTCTTCGAGGAGGCGGCGCAGCCCGCCAGGGCGGCCGCGCCGAGCGCTCCGACGACCGAGCCGACGATCGCCCGGGTCCGCAGCGGACGACCGATCCCGGCGCTCTCGGCGTCCGCGAGCGCGGCCATCGGGGAGACGCCCGCCGCCCGCCGGGCCGGCAGGTAGGCGGCCACGAAGGTGACGCCGACGCCCACGACGTAGGCCGCCACGGGTGTGCCCCAGCCCACCACCATCTCGGTGGCCTTGAGGTTCATCCCGAACGCGCCCATGAGCTTGGTCAGTCCGGCGGCCAGTCCGATGCCGGCCGCGAGGCCGAGCGTGGAACCGACCAGGCCGAGCAGGACCGCCTCGGTGAGCACCGAGCGCCGCACCTGCCGCCGGTCGGCGCCGAGTGCCCGCAGCAGGCCCAGTTCGCGGGTGCGCTGGGCGATCAGCATCGAGAAGGTGTTGACGATCAGGAAGATCCCGACGAGCACCGCGATCCCCGCGAAGCCGAGCATCACGTACTTGATGACGTCGAGGAAGCTGCCGAGCTGGTCGGCCGATGACTTGGCCTGCTCGTCGGCCGTCTTCACGTCGTAGGCGCCCGTGCCGGTCACGGCGAGGACGCGGGACTTGAGCTGCGCGTCGCTGACGCCCTTCGCCGCGTCCACGGAGATGCTCGTCGCCCGCTCCGCCGAGCCGAGCAGTTTGACGGCGGCGATGTCGGGGTCCAGGTAGACCAGGGCGGCACCGGGGTTGGTGGTGGTGAAGGTGGCGATGCCGGTGACCCGGATCCGGAATGTGCCGGGCTGGGCCATCACCGTGAGCGTGTCGCCGATGCGCACGTGCTTCTTGTCGGCGGTGTCCGCGTCCAGCAGGGCCTCGCCGGGGCCGTGCGGGGCGTGGCCGGAGGTCAGCTTCACGGGGCTGCGGGAGGTGAGGTACCAGTCCGTGGCGACGGTGGGGGCGCCGCTGGTCGGCCCCACCGATTTGTTGCTCCGGTCGACGATGGTGATGTTCTCGACGCCGACGTCGGCGTGCGCGGACTTCACGCCCTGGACCGTCGCCAGCCGTTTCGCGAGCGCGGCGGGCACGGTTCGGGTCTCGCCGGTGGGCACCGACGACTTCAGGTCCTTCTTGGGCTGGACGGTGACGTCGGCGGAGGTGTGGGCGAAGAGACGGTCGAAGGTGCGGGTGACCGTGTCGGAGAAGATCAGGCTGCCCGCGACGAACGCCACGGACAGGAGGATCGCGAGGGCCGACAGCAGCAGCCGGCCCTTGTGGGCGAGGAAGCTCCGGAGCGTCGCCTTCAGCACCGGCCTACTCCCGTCCGTCCGTGTCCTCGACCTGGCCGCGGATGACGTCGAAACGCTTCATGCGCTCCAGCACCGCCTCCGCCGTCGGCCGTTCCATCTCGTCCACGATCCGCCCGTCCCCGAGAAACAGCACCAGATCGGAGTGGGCGGCGGCGCCGGGGTCGTGGGTGACCATGACGACGGTCTGCCCCAGTTCGTCGACGGCCTGGCGCAAGAACGCGAGCACCTCCAGGCCGGCCCGCGAGTCCAGGTTGCCCGTCGGCTCGTCCGCGAAGATCAGCTCGGGGCGGGAGACCAGCGCCCGCGCGCAGGCGACGCGCTGCTGCTGGCCGCCGGAGAGTTCGGCGGGCCGGTGCTTGAGGCGGTCCCGCAGCCCCAGTGTGTCGACGACCTGGTCCAGCCACTTCTCGTCGGGCTTCTTGCCGGCGATGTCCATGGGCAGGGTGATGTTCTCGGCCGCGTTCAGCGTCGGGATCAGGTTGAACGACTGGAACATGAACCCGATCCGGTCCCGCCTGAGCCGGGTCAGTTCGCGCTCCTTGAGCCCGGTGATCTCGGTGTCGCCGAGCCAGACCTGGCCGGCCGAGACGGTGTCGAGCCCGGCCAGGCAGTGCATCAGGGTGGACTTCCCGGAGCCCGACGGCCCCATGACCGCCGTGAAGCGGCCGCGCGCGATGTCCACGTCCACCGAGTCCAGGGCCAGAACGGTCGTCTCGCCGGAGCCGTACGCCTTGGTCAGACCGCGGGCGCGGGCCGCGATCCCGTCGGCCGGCGCCTGGCCCGGGGCGTGCTCCGCAGCAGTTGTGGACAAGGCTGCCTCCTCGCTCACGTGGACGTGCCGACTCCTCGTCGTGGCCGAGGTTAGTGTGAGCCACTCGCGCCGGACATCCGCCGAAGGTCCCGGGTGGTCTCCACCGCAGGTCGTGTCCCTGATACGGATGTAAGGGCCACGCTCCACCCGTGGGAGGACCTTGCCGTGCTAGCGGTTCGGCGCTAGCTTCGACGTATGGCGAAGACCCAGCTGAACGTGAGAGTGGACGAGGGCACGGCCCGAGCCGCCCGTGAGCGTGCCCTGGCCCGGGGCATGAGTGTCAACCGCTACATCGAGGAACTGGTGAGACAGGACACCGGAGAGGTCGGACAGACGTTCGTCGAGGCCGCGGCCGACTTCATGAAGCAGTACGAGTCCGTCTTCGCGGAGGAGTTCGGCTCCGAGAACGACACCACGCGCGAAGGTCGCCACTGATCCCTTGAACAACCTCAGCATCGACCTCGCCTGGCTGCTCATGCTCGCCGAGCAGCGGACGCCCGGGGACCCCCAGGTCATCGACTGGGGCGCCCTCGTCGCCGCCGTGGCCCGCCACGAGGCCGAGATATTCGACGTCCCCGTCTACGACAACCCGCACGCACGGGCCGCCGCCCTCCTCCAACTCCTCATTCACATCCCGGCGTTGGAGCGCTCGAACGCCCTCTTCGCCTCGGCGGTGGCCTACGCCTACCTGATCGCCAGCGGCCTGCGCGTCTCCACCTCGCCCACGCGGGTCCGGGATCTCGCCCGCATGGTCAAGCGCGGCAATGCCACGGTCTACGACATCGCGGCCGAACTGCGCGGCTGGACGATGTGAGTCAGGCGGCCCTCTCCCCGTCCTCCGGCCGCCACGCGGTACCCAGCACGCAGAAGGAGGTGGGCAGCGTGGGACCGGCCTCCGGCAGCAACAGCCGCCGGTAGGGGCCGAGTTCGAAACCGGCCTCGCGCAGGGCGGCGACCGGGTCGCGGGCCAGATGACAGCCGCCACTGAGCGGCGGCCACAGTGTGCGGTCCAGGGCGCGCTGGGCGAATTGCATCGCCGCTCCGCCGCCCCGGCCGTGCTCGAAGAACCGCACGACACCGCCGGGCCGCAGCACCCGCCGTATCTCCGCCAGGGCCCGCGGCACGTCCCGCACGCTGCACAGCACCAGCGAGACCACCACCGCGTCGAACGCCTCGCTCTTGACGGGCAGCGCCTCCGCGGCACCCGGCACCACGTCCACCGGGACGTCGGCGCGCAGCGCGTTCTCGACGGCCAACCTCCTCAGCCGGCGCTCCGGTTCGATGGCGACGACCTCCGAGACCGTAGGCGGATAGCGGGCGAAGTTCAGCCCGTTGCCCGCGCCGATCTCGATCACCCGCCCCGACAGCCCGGACAGCAGGCGGTCACGGATGGCGCGCATCCCCAGCCGGGTCTCGGCGGCGACGCTGGCCCGGGCGTAGTAGCGGGCGAACAGCGGGTGGTGCACGGGATCCCGGAGCGGCCTCGCCGAACCGGACGACCGGAGCGGCATGGGCGACCGTAGCGGCATGGGGACCTCCTCCACCGGACGGGCCTTACCGCGATTGTCCCCCGATCGGGGCCCGCGCACCCCCGCCGCAGGTCACGCGATGAAGTTCCGCACCTGCTGGTACACACCAGGGTCGTTGTTCATGTCGGTGTGCGAGATGCAGCCGGCGTCGACATTGGTCGCGCCGCTCAGGAGTGCCGAGCTGTTGGGGACGACCGCGCTGTCGCAGTCGGACCAGTAGCTCGCGTAGGACACGGCGCCCGGTGTCTCGTCGCCCGAGTTCAGCGCGGTCAGGAAGGAGCTGCCGGTCTGCATCTCCTTGCAGGACGTGTACAGCCAGGCGCACCACGAGGCCACGGACGTGCCGTGGTTGACGCCGGCGACCGAGGCGAAGTCGTCGACGTACGCGGTGCCGCCCAGGTCCTTCAGGTAGTAGCGGGAGGACATCGCTCCCATGGAGTGGACGATCAGGTCCACCTTCGAGGCGCCGGTTTTCGCGAGCACGTTCTTGACCTCGGTGGCCAGCTGCTGGGCCGTGGTGGCGTTCGACTTGGACCAGTCGTACGAGAACGCGTCCAGCTCGGAGGACGAGTAGCCGTCCGCCTCGAAGTCCGCGATCCAGTCCTCCCAGCTGCTCGCGTCACTGCTCAGGCCGTGCACGAAGACGACGGGGTTGTGGGTCGCCGCCCGAGCGGGGGCGGCGGTGAGGGGGAGGGACAGAAGGAGCGATGCGGCCACGGCCGACAGTGCCGTGGCGATACGACGCGTGTGGCGCTGCATGATGCCTCCTGACAGGTGGGGTTCGTCAGGAGTGTCGGGGCGGGTCTACGCGCGCCGCATCGGTGAGATCGCCGGTCTTTACGATTCAAGTAACCCGCCAGTAACGTCAATTGTGTGGTGACTCCGGTGAACCCCCCGCCTCTTCCCCGCACTTCGCCACCGCGGCACACGGCGCCCGAACTCCCCGAGGGCGTCCGCCTACGGGTCCTGCACGCCGTGTACGGCGACGCGCGCGCCGCCGCCGAACTCGTGACCCGTCTCACCGACCGGCAGCGGTCCGGCCTCGATCCGCTTCCCACCCAACCCGCCCTGCAGGCACCCCGGTTGTTGTGGGTGCTGCGCGCCGAGCTCCGCGCACTCCCGGACGACACCCGCCTGCTGCTGCTCCTCGCCGCGGCCGACCAGTACCCGCTCGCCACCCACGCCTTCCTGCGCGCCGTCGCCGCCGCCCGCCTCGACACCCGCCCCCTGGAAGCCGCCGAGACCGCCGGCATCGCGCACGCCGGTGCGGGCGGCGTCGTCTTCCGCGACGCCTGGACCAGGATCGCCGCCTACGAGTCCGGGGCACCGTCGGACCGGCGCGAGGCCCACCGACTGCTCGCCCGCGTCCTGAACGGCGAGGGCGAGACACCGCGCCGCTCCTGGCACCGGGCGGCGGGCGCCCTCGGACCCAGCGGCCGGCTCGTCGCGGAGCTGGACGCGGCCGCCGGACGGGCCCGCACGACCGGCCACCTCACGCTCGCCCGTGCCCTCACCGAGCGCGCCGCGGCACTCTGCCCCGACCCGGCCCGGCAGGCACACCTCCGTGCCCGCGCCGCCGCCGACGCCTGGCAGGCCGGCGACGCCGACCACGCCCGCGGGCTGTTCCGCGCCGGCGCGGCCGACGACGCACTCACCGGCCTGTTCGCGCTACGCGCGGAGAACGCGACGGAGGCCTTCGACGCGCTGCTGACAGCGGCGGTCCGGGCGGGGGACGCCACAGGGCCGCGGGGAACGCGGATCCAGGGCCGCGACGGTTCCGCCGGCACGGACGGTCCCGCTCCCGCAGCCGGCGGCGCTCGGGCAGCCCAGTCCTCCGCCCGCGCGGACGCCCCCGCTCACCCCTTCGGCTCCTTCGGCCCACCTCAAGCCGCCGCCCACCTCCTGGCCCGCGCCACCGAGGCCGTCATCTACACCGGTGACCTGCGTCGATGTCGGGACGCCGCTCGGGTCGCGGGCCGGCTCGGAATCGAAGCGCCCGGGGCGCTGGGCGGACTCGCCGCCGCCGTGGAGGGGCGCTACGAGGACGCGCGAGACCTGCTGGAGGCGGCGGCCAGCCGGTGCGGGCCGGGCGGCGACCCCACCCTGCTCCTCCACGCGGGCATCGCCGCGCTCATGCTCGGCGACCACGCCCGAGCCGCCACCGCCACCGTGCGGGCGGCCGCCTCCGCCCGGGCGCGCGGTGCGACCGCCACCGTGGCGCAGGCCCTGGAGTTCCGCGCCTACGCCGACTTCTGGACCGGCCGTCCGGACGCCGGCGCGGCCGCCGCGACGGACGCCCTCCGGCAGGCGTACGCCTCCGGCCACGACAACGGCGCCTGCCATCTGCAGGCCGCGCTCGCCATGTTCGCCGCGGTCACCGGCGCTGCGGACGTCTGCCGCGAACGGGCGGCGGCCGTACGCTCGTACGCCCTCGCCCGGGGCCTCGGTCTGCCCGCGGCGCTCGCCCAGTGGGCGCTCGCCTTCCTCGACCTCGCGGAGGGACGCTTCGCCGGTGCCGCGGCCCGGTTGCGCGCCCTCGCGGGATTCGGCCCCGGCCACGGTCACCGCGCCATCCGGCACCTGGCCACCCCGCACTACGTGGAGGCCGCCGTCCGGACCGGCGACACCCGCGTCGCCCGGGCCGCGCACACCGACTACCACCGCTGGGCTACGGCCGTGCGCAGCCCCGACGAGCTGGCCCTCAGCGCCCGCTGCCGCGCCCTGCTCGCACCCGGCGCCGAGGCGGTCGACCTCTACCACGAGGCCCTCGACCTGCACGCCCGCGGAACCCGCGACTTCGAACGCGCCCGCACCGAGCTGCTGTTCGGCGCCGCGCTGCGCCGACTGCGCCGCCGTACGGAGGCCCGCGACCGGCTGCACAGCGCCCTGGAGGCGTTCGAGCACTTCGGCGCCCCGCACTGCGCGGTCCAGGCCCGGGCGGAACTGCGCGCCCTCGGCGCCCCGGCCGCCCCGGCACGGACCGACGAAGGCCCCGGCGGCCGCCTGACCGCGCAGCAGTTGCTGATCGCCCGCATGGCCGCCGACGGCGCCACCAACCGGGAGATCGCCACCCGCCTCGCCCTCAGCCCACGCACGATCGACCACCATCTGCGGGGCGTCTTCGAACGCTTGGGAATCCGCTCACGGATCGAGCTGGTGAGGCTGCTGGCGAGCGGCGGCCCCTAGGCCCTGTCGGGGGCGGCTTCGCGCCCCCGGAACGCCTCCGCGTCCCACGTCCCGTTCAGTCGCGGTGCCAGCCAAGCCGGGGCCGCGGCGCGGAAGTCGGCGGGGGGCAGGGCTCCGGCGCCCATCGGCAGGGCGCCCAGCAGCGGCGCTGCGGCGACGTCCGGGAGGTCCGTGATGTTGCAGCGCATGGCCAGGTCGGGGGAGTCGGGCCAGCCGCCGATGACGACGCCCAGCAACTCCACGTCGCGGGCGCGGAGTTCACGGGCCGTCAGTTCCGTCGTGTTCAGCGTGCCCAGTCCCGCCGTCGCCACCACCAGCACCGGCGCGCGCAGCAGCTGGGCCGCGTCCGCCAGGGTGCCGCCGGCCTCGTCGAAGCGGACGAGCAGCCCGCCGGCGCCCTCCACGAGCACCAGGTCGTGTTCGGCGGCGAATTTGCCGGCGGCCTCGGCGACGTCCTGCGGGCGCACGGGAGTCATACCGGCCCGCCGGGCCGCCGTCGCCGGAGCCAACGGCTCGGGGTAGCGGGCCAGTTCCGCCGTCGTCACGGCTCCCGCGAGCCGCGCGACCTCGTCGGCGTCCCCGCGCTCGTCCGGTCGTACGCCCGTCTGCGCGGCCTTGAGCACGGCCACGGAACGTCCGGCAGCGACGGCCGCCGCTGCCACGGCGGCAGTCGTGACGGTCTTGCCGACCTCCGTGCCCGTGCCCGTGATCACCAGTACCGGCATGTCATCCCTCCCGCGCCGCGGCGCACACCGCGCGCGCGATCCGTGCAACGTCCCCGTCCCCGGTGACGTACGGCGGCATCGTGTAGACCAGGTCGCGGAAGGGCCGCAGCCACACGCCCTCGCGCACGGCCGCGTCCGTGGCCGCCTTCATGTCGACGTCGTGGTCGAGCTGGACGACGCCGATGGCACCGAGGACCCGGACGTCCTTCACCCCGGGCAGCTCGCGCGCCGGTGCCAGACCCTCCCGCAGGCCCGCCTCGATCCGCTTGACCTCAGCGAGCCAGTCCTGGCCCAGCAGCAGCTCGATCGAGGCGCAGGCGACGGACGCCGCGAGAGGGTTGCCCATGAATGTCGGGCCGTGGGCGAGCACCGGGACCTCGCCCCGGGAGATGCCGTCGGCCACGCGCGCGGTGCACAGCGTCGCCGCCATCGTGAGGTAGCCACCGGTCAGCGCCTTGCCGACGCACATCACGTCCGGCGTCACCGCCGCGTGCTCCGCGGCGAACAGCGCGCCCGTGCGGCCGAAACCGGTGGCGATCTCGTCGAACACGAGCAGCACGTCGTGCTCGTCGCACGCCTCGCGCAGCACCCGCAGATAGGCGGGGGAGTGGAACCGCATCCCGCCCGCGCCCTGCACCACCGGCTCGACGATGACCGCGGCCAGCTCGTCGGCGTGCTCGGCGATCGCCGAGCGCAGCGACTCGGCGTACGCCTCCTCGTACTCCGCCGGAGGCGCGTCGACGAACACCTGCCGGGGCAGCACCCCGGCCCACAGCTCGTGCATCCCGCCCTCGGGGTCGCACACCGACATCGGATGCCAGGTGTCGCCGTGGTAGCCGCCGCGCCAGGTCAGCAGGCGCTGCTTGCCGGTCCGGCCCAGCGACCGCCAGTACTGCAGGCACATCTTCACCGCGACCTCGACCGACACCGAACCGGAGTCGGCGAGGAAGACGTGCTCCAGGCCGTCGGGCGACATGTCGACAAGGAGCTTCGCGAGGCGCACAGCGGGCTCATGGGTGAGCCCCCCGAACATCACGTGGCTCATCCGCCCGAGCTGCTCGCGCGCGGCCTCGTTGAGCACCGGGTGGTTGTAGCCGTGGATCGCCGACCACCAGGACGACATGCCGTCGACCAGCTCGCCCGAACCGTCGGCCAGGCGCAGCCGCACCCCGCTCGCCGCCTCGACGACGAGGGGTTCGACCCGCCCGGGCATCGGCCCGTAGGGGTGCCACACATGCCGCCGGTCGAGCTCCAGCAGCTCGGGGACGGGCAGGTCAGGCATTGGGCGCGAGGTCCGTTCCGGCACCACGCCGGCGTACGGCGACCAGGTCGGTACGGGGCTCGTTCGCGGCCGGCGCGGCAGCGGCCGTACCGCACACCCCACCGTCCTCGTGCGATCCGCACCCGGCGTCCTCGTGCGACCCGCAGCCCGCTTCGGCGTGCGAACCGCAGCCCCCGCCCGCGTGCACCCGGTGCTCGGGCAGGGTCACCTGATCGGCGCCCTCCACCTCGAAACCGGCGTCCGCGATCATCTCCAGGTCGGCCTTGCCCGCCTGGCCCTCGGTGGTGAGGTAGTCGCCCAGGAAGATCGAGTTGGCCAGGTGCAGCGCGACCGGCTGCATCGAGCGCAGATGGACCTCGCGGCCGCCGGCGATGCGCACCTCGATGTCGGGGCAGACGAAGCGGACCATCGCGAGGATGCGCAGACAGCGCTGCGGGGTGAGGTTCCACTCCGCGGCCAGCGGGGTGCCCTCGACCGGGATGAGGAAGTTGACCGGCACCGAGTCCGGGTCCAGCGCCCGCAGCGAGAAGACCACGTCGACCAGGTCCTCGTCGCTCTCGCCCATGCCCGCGATCAGGCCGGAGCAGGCGGACAGGCCCGCCGCGTGCGCCTTGTTCACGGTGTCCACGCGGTCGGCGTAGGTGTGCGTGGTCGTGATCTCCCCGTACGTCGACTCCGACGTGTTGAGATTGTGGTTGTAGGCGTCCGCGCCCGCCTCGCGCAGCCGCTCGGCCTGGCCGTCGGAGAGCAGACCGAGGCAGGCGCACACCTCGACGCCCTCGTTCTGCTCCTTGATCGCCTTGATGGTGCCCGCGACCCGGTCCACGTCACGGTCGGTCGGGCCGCGCCCGGACGCCACCAGGCACACCCGCTTGGCGCCGCCCGCCAGGCCGGCCGCGGCGGCCTGGGAGGCCTGCTCCGGCTTGAGCCAGGTGTACTTGAGGATGCCGGTGCTGGAGCCGAGCCGCTGGGAGCAGTAGGAGCAGTCCTCCGGACACAGCCCGGACTTGAGGTTGACGAGGTAGTTGAGTTTCACCCGTCGCCCGAACCAGTGCCGGCGCACCTTCCCTGCCGCGGCCACCACATCGAGCACGTCGTCGTCGGAAGTGGCGAGGACGGCCAGAGCTTCCTCGCGGGTCGGCAGCTCGCGCCGAAGCCCCTTGTCCACCAGCGTGTTCAGCAGTTCCATGAGAGCCGATCCTGTCCTACGGACCCGCCCCGGGCCAAGGAGAGAATGAACAAGACGTGCGCTTCGACGTGTGGGTATTGCCACATCATGGGGTGCGGCCGGTCCGGCTAGTGTCTGTCCACTGCCTACAAAAGCACCCGTGCCGTGCATACAAAAGCACCTGTGCCCACGAAAGCACCCGTGCCCACGAAAGCACCCGGAGGAGTCATGGCGTTCGGCTGGATCGACGAGCAGGCGGAACTGCGCCGCCGCGCCGGACTCGTACGGCGGCTCCGTCCCCGCCCGGCCGACTCGCCGCTCCTGGACCTCGCGAGCAACGACTACCTGGGGCTGACCCACCATCCCGAGGTCGCCGAGGGCGCGGCCGAGGCCGCCCGGACCTGGGGCGGCGGCTCCACCGGCTCCCGCCTGGTCACCGGTACGACGGAACTGCACACCGAGCTGGAGCGGGAACTGGCCGACTTCTGCGGCTTCGAGGCGGCGCTGGTCTTCTCCTCCGGCTACGCGGCCAACCTCGCCGCCGTCACCGCGCTGGCCCCGCACGGCTCGCTGATCGTCTCCGACGCGGGCAACCACGCCTCGCTGATCGACGGCTGTCGGCTCGCCCGGGGCGCCACGCAGGTCGTGCCGCACGCCGACCCGGAGGCGGTGCGCAAGGCGCTGCGGACGCACGACGGCCCTGCCGTGGTCGTTTCGGACACGGTCTTCTCGGTCGACGGGGACGCGGCCCCGCTGGCCGCCTTCGCCGCCGCCTGCCGGGAGCGGGGCGCGGGACTGCTGGTCGACGACGCGCACGGGCTCGGCGTCCTGGGCGACGGGGGCCGGGGCGCCGCATGGGCGGCGGGCCTCGCGGGCGACGGCGACGTGGTCGTGACGGCCACGCTGTCCAAGTCGCTGGGCAGTCAGGGCGGAGTGGTGCTGGGCCCGGCCAAGGTGATCGAACACCTGGTCAACGCGGCCCGGACGTTCATCTTCGACACGGGTCTTGCGCCGGCGGCGGCGGGGGCGGCGCTGGCCGCGCTGCGGCTGCTGCGCCGCGAGCCCGAGCGGGCGGCGCGGGCGCGCGCGGTGGCGGCGGAACTGCACGCGCGGCTGACCGCCGCGGGCCACGAGGCGGTGCGTCCGGACGCCGCGGTCGTCTCGGTGCGCGCGCCGTCCCCGGAGGGGGCCGTGCGCTGGGCGGCCGACTGCCGTACGGCAGGCCTCGCCGTGGGCTGCTTCCGTCCTCCCTCCGTTCCCGACGGCATCTCACGGCTCAGGCTGACCGCCCGCGCGGACCTCTCCGGGGCGCAGATCGAACACGCGGTGAAGGTGATCGGCGAGACGCGACCATGAGTCGGCGTGACACGGCCGTGTGCCGCGCGATCACGGACTGATCAGGACTTGACGACCACGAGGAAGCCCGCCCAGCTCTCGGGGGAGAAGAGCAGCGCGGGTCCGGCGGTGTCCTTCGAGTCGCGCACGGCGAGCAGTCCGGACCATGGGCCGGAGTGCGGCAGTGCCGTCTCGACGCAGTTGTTCGCTCCCGTGCTGTAGCTGCTGCGCAGCCACCGCACGCCGTGCAGTCCGGTGCTGGAAGGTACGTTCCGAGGCAGTGCGGACATGGTGCCTCCTTACGCGCCGTCAAACTGTCGCGGCGATGTAATCCAACGAGTCCTCGGGTGAAAGGGCGTGAATGCGAAGGGCGTTGAAGGCCTGTGTATAGGCCTCCAGGTCTTCTTTCCGTTCGAGGTAGAGGCTACTCGTCAAGTGGTCGAGAACAACCACGTCCAGATCAGAAGTGCTCGAAAATGAGAAGATTACGAAAGGGCCTGTGACACCGACATGTGCCCCGGCGGCGAACGGCAGTACCTGAAGACTGACTTGGGGCAGACGAGCCGCTTCCACAAGCCGTTCGCGTTGCCGTGCCATGACGTCCGGACCGCCGATCTCCCGGTGCAGAACCGCCTCGTCCAGGACCGCCGCCAGCTCCAACGGCGGATCCGAACGCAGTACGTCCTGGCGGGCCAGCCGCACCTCGACCAGAGCGTCCAGCCGTTCGTCGTCCAGTCCGTCGACCGCCGCGCGGGTGACCGCACGCGCGTATTCGGGCGTTTGCAGCAGACCGGGCACGACGGACGTCTCCAGCGTGCGCATCGCGCTCGCCTGCGACTCGAGGCTGATGAAGTCGCGATAGGTGGGCGGGAGAATTCCGCGATAGGCGTGCCACCAGTGGTGCCGCCCCGCGCCCTCGTCGGAGCCCGCCAACACCAAAAGCAGCTCGCGCAGTTGGGAGTCCGCGACACGGTAGGCGTCGAGAAGCAACCGCACATCGGCCGGTTTCACCCCGCTGGCGCCGGTCTCGATCCGGCTCACCTTGGACTGGTGCCAGCCCACGAGCCGGGCCGCCTCACCGCTGGTGAGACCCGCCGCCGTGCGCAGGGCGCGCAGTTCGGTGCCCAGCTTGCGGCGGCGCACCGCGGGACCGTTCTGCATGCGGTACTCCTTACTCCTTCCGGGCCGCCCAAATACGGTCTCAGGTCGTAGAGTTCACCGTTTTGGGCGACAGATATATGCATATCTTGGTGGATCGCCACCCGTGACCGTCGCGGTAATGGCAGTCTGGCGAAGAAGCACCAGTCCGGGACCGTACTCGAACCATCCGCTCCATGTCGGACTCCGGTCCCGCGGGAAAGGGACGACGTCGCCATGGCAGACCATCTGGAAGCATCCGTCACTCTGCCGAGCGAGCCGGCCTCGGTCTCCGCCGCCCGCGGCTACGTGGTCACCACACTGGCGGAATGGGGTCTGCCCGCCCACACCGAAGCGGCCGAGACGATCCGCCTCATTGTCTCCGAACTGGCCACCAACGCGGTACAGCACACCTTCGGGCAGTCTCCCACCTTCACGGTGGACCTTCGGCTCGACCGTGACGAGCAACTGCGCGTCGGCGTCACCGACAGCCACCCGCGCTTCCCCAAGCGGCTGCCGGCCGCGGTCCAGCAGGACAACGGGCGGGGCATGGTGATCATCCGCTGGCTGGCGGCCGAGTGCGGCGGCAAGCTGCGGGTGCGGCCCACGAGAGAGGGCGGCAAGACGGTCTCCATCGAACTGCCGTGGACCGTTCCGGCCCAGCCCGTCACGGCGGGGCAGCAGGAGCCGTGAACCAAGACGCCCGGGCGCGATACGCCCGGGTGCGAGGGAAGTGTCGAGCCCCGTGGGGGTGACGGCAGGTCAGGATGCCGCCACCCCCACGGGAGAGTCAGCTGACCCGGCCGTACCAGACGCTCCTGGTCCAGATCTTCTGGAGCTTCACGACGTCCCCGGTCTTCGGGGCGTGCCAGATCTTCCCCTTCCCGGCGTAGATGCCCACGTGGTAGACGTTCGAGCCCGAGTGGAAGAACACCAGGTCTCCGGCCTTGCGGTGGCTCGCGGAGATGTGGTGGGTCTTGTTGTACTGCTGGGCGGCCGTACGAGGCAGTTTCTTGCCGGCCTTCTTGAACGAGTACAGCGTGAGCCCCGAGCAGTCGAAGCGGCGCGGTCCGGTGGCGCCCCACTTGTACGGGGATCCCTTTTTGGACGCCGCTACCTGAAGCGCCTTCGTCGCCGTCGTCGCGGCCGAGGCGTCGGTGGCGATGCCCGGGATCACGACGGAGCCGCCCACGGCGGCGAGGGTGAGAGCCGAGGCCGTGCCGGCCCGGACCATCAGCGACGGGACACGATTGAGCGCAGTCATGCGCAACCCTTCGTCAGCCGCCTGTGAAGGATGACCTGTCGGATTCGGGCTGGCGAAGTTGCCCGGCCGCATGCGCGGCTTCACCCCAAGGGCTGCTCGGCCCGGCCATGGCGTGACCGTGTCGGCGACCCGTCGTGCTTGGGTCCTCCACTCCTGCCGATCCACTCCTGTCGACCGGTCATCCGGGCGGCGGCAGGACTCGGCGTCCGCCCGGATCGCCCCGCCGCTGCGGCGGGGGCTTGTCGTCAGACAGGGATCTTGACTCACGGATGTCCGAAAATCCCAATGGAATCGGGGATTTGTGGCGTTACTCACCACTCACCCGTTCGGGTGGACACCCTGTTTTTCGAACAGCCGTCGCGGCACCGAGGAGCCCCGGACCAGGGGCGGAACGTCCCATTCCGCCCCTTGCCTACGCGTGTTGCGCAACTGGAACGGTCCCGAAACTGCAGCCGCGTCTACTCCAAAAGGGGGTACGCCGTTTGGTCCGTTTCAAGACCGGTCCGGACGCTCGCGTCAACTGTCGGACCGCGGCGGCACGGTGACCCGTGCCGTCCGCCGCTCACCGTCCAGCACCCGCATGGCCCGACCCAGCGTGGGGGCGTGCAGTTCGGTCTCGCCCCGCTGGTGCATGAGCACCAGGGCGTCGCGCAGTTCGGCCGCCTTGGTCACCAGCGCCTGAGCGGCGCGCAGCCCGCGATAGGTGTCTCCGTGGTGCGCGGGATTGATACGGCCGAGCAGGTCGACGACGTCGAGATAACGGTCGATCAACTCGCCCTCGGCCCGCGTGAGGGCGGGCAGCGGCGGGAGCTCGGGTGGCAGCACCGGCCGCTCACCTCCCCGTGGGCGGCGCGAGGGTGGACCTGCGGCTGGGGACGATCCGGTCCACCAGCCCGTACTCCACCGCCTCCTGGGCGTCGAGGATCTTGTCGCGCTCGATGTCCTCGGTCACCTGCTCCCGGGACCGCCCGGTGTGCCGTACAAGCATCTCCTCCAGGCGGGTCCGCAGCCGTGACAGCTCGTCGGCCTGGATGGCCAGGTCGCTGGCCTGCCCCTGCACCGGTTCGTACAGGGCGGGCTGACGGATGACCATGCGCGCGCCCGGCAGCGCGGACCGCTTGCCCGGTGTGCCGGCCGCCAGCAGCACCGCCGCCGAGGAGCCCGCCTGCCCCAGGCAGATCGTCTCCACGTCGCAGCCGACGTACTGGATCGTGTCGTAGATCGCCGACATGGCGGTGAACGAGCCGCCCGGGGAGTTGATGTACAGCGAGATGTCGCGGTCCGGGTCCTGGTACTCGAGGTGCATGAACTGCGCCATCACGTCGTTGGCCGAGGTGTCGTCGATCTGCGTCCCGAGGAACACGATCCGTTCCTCCAGCAGCTTCGAGTACGGATCCATCGTCTTGAGCCCGAAGCTCGTGCGCTCGGTGAACTCGGGCAGGACGTAACGGGCGGACGGTCGGGTCATGGCGTGCCCCTTCTCGCGGCAGTGCGATCTCTCACGCGGCTGTCTCTGTAAAAAATGTACAGGATGTACGTGACGTTATGATGGGGGTATGGCCTACGAGATTCCGGTGACCCAAGCCAGGGCTGAGCTCGCCGATCTGATCAACCGGGTGGTGTACGGCGGTGAGCGTGTCGTCGTGACACGGCACGGCAAGCCCCTCGTCGCCCTTGTCTCCGCCGCCGACCTGGAACGGCTCGAAAAGCTCCAGGAGTCCGACGACGAGCAGGTGATCAGCTCGGTGTCGAACGCGCGCGACGTCGCGTCCGCTCCCCGCGAACAGCAGCGCTTCGGCATCGCGGCGCACCACCGGGGCACCGGGCCCTCGTAGCCCACCGGGTCCGCACTCCGGCGAGGCCCGCGCGTATACGGTTAACTTGTTTGAAACCCCACCCAACTAGCCTGCCCCTCCACGCCACCAGGCACTTTGGCCCGTGGCCGCGGCAACCGGACCCGTACGGTCCGGAGCGAGACTGTGAGGTGGGACGTGCAACTGACCCCGCACGAGCAAGAGAGGCTGCTGATCCACGTGGCGGCCGACGTGGCGGAGAAGCGCCGGGCCCGGGGGCTCAAGCTCAACCATCCCGAGGCGGTCGCCCTCATCACGTCGCACATCCTGGAGGGCGCCCGGGACGGCCGCGGCGTCGCCGAGCTCATGGCCTCCGGACGCGGGCTGCTCACCCGGGACGACGTCATGGAAGGCGTGCCCGAAATGATCCACGACGTCCAGGTCGAGGCCACCTTCCCCGACGGCACCAAGCTCGTCACCGTCCACGACCCGATCGTCTGACGGGGAGGCCGCCGTGATTCCCGGAGAGACTCTCTTCGCCGAGGACCCGATCGTCTACAACGCGGGCCGCGAGGTCACCCGCCTCACCGTCCTGAACGCCGCCGACCGGCCGGTCCAGGTCGGCTCCCACTACCACTTCGCCGAGGCCAACCCCGGCCTGGACTTCGACCGCGCCGCCGCCCGCGGCAAGCGGCTCAACATCGCTGCCGGTACGGCGGTGCGTTTCGAGCCCGGCATCCCCGTCGACGTCGAACTCGTCCCCCTTGGCGGCGCCCGTGTCGTGCCCGGCCTGCGCGGGGAGACCGGAGGTGCCCTCGATGCCTGAGATCTCCCGCGCCGCTTACGCCGACCTGTTCGGCCCGACCACCGGCGACCGCATCCGGCTCGCCGACACCGACCTGATCGTAGAGATCGAGGAGGACCGCTGCGGCGGGCCCGGGCGCGCCGGTGAGGAGGCGGTGTTCGGCGGCGGCAAGGTCATCCGCGAGTCCATGGGCCAGTCACGTGCCACACGCGCGGAGGGCACCCCGGACACGGTCGTCACCGGTGCGGTGATCATCGACCACTGGGGCGTCGTCAAGGCCGACGTCGGCATCCGGGACGGCCGGATCACCGGCATCGGCAAGGCGGGCAACCCCGACACCATGGACGGGGTCCACCCGGACCTGGTGATCGGCCCGGAGACCGAGGTCATCGCCGGCAACGGGCGCATCCTGACCGCGGGCGCGGTCGACGCCCACGTGCACTTCATCTGCCCGCAGATCGCCGACGAGGCACTGTCCGCCGGTGTCACGACGCTCGTGGGCGGCGGCACGGGCCCGGCCGAGGGCTCCAAGGCCACGACGGTCACGCCGGGCCCCTGGCACCTGGCGCGCATGCTGGAGGCGATGGAGCAGTACCCGCTCAACATCGGCTTCCTCGGCAAGGGCAACACCGTCTCGCACGAGGCGATGCTCTCGCAGATCCGCGGCGGCGCGGTGGGACTGAAGCTGCACGAGGACTGGGGCTCGACGCCGGCCGTCATCGACGCCTCGCTGACGGTGGCCGACCGGACGGGCATCCAGGTCGCCATCCACACCGACACCCTGAACGAGGCCGGGTTCGTCGGCGACACGCTCGCCGCGATCAACGGCCGCGGCATCCACGCGTACCACACCGAGGGCGCGGGCGGCGGGCACGCGCCCGACATCATGACCGTCGTCTCGGAGCCGCACGTGCTGCCGAGCTCGACGAACCCGACGCGGCCCTTCACCGTCAACACCGCCGAGGAACACCTCGACATGCTGATGGTCTGCCACCACCTCAACCCGGCGGTGCCGGAGGACCTCGCGTTCGCCGAGTCGCGCATCCGCCCCTCGACGATCGGGGCGGAGGACATCCTGCACGATCTCGGCGCCATCTCGATCATCTCGTCCGACTCTCAGGCCATGGGCCGGGTCGGCGAGGTCGTCCTGCGCACCTGGCAGACGGCGCACGTGATGAAGCGCAGGCGGGGGACGCTGCCAGGCGACGGACGGGCCGACAACCGCCGGGTACGCCGCTATGTCGCCAAGTACACGATCAACCCCGCGCTCGCGCAGGGCCTGGCCCGTGAGATCGGCTCGGTGGAGACCGGGAAGCTCGCCGACCTGGTGCTGTGGGAACCGGCGTTCTTCGGCGTCAAGCCACACCTCGTGATCAAGGGCGGCCAGATCGCCTACGCGCAGATGGGCGACGCCAACGCCTCCATCCCGACCCCGCAGCCGATCCTGCCCCGGCCGATGTACGGGGCGATCGGGCGGGCCCCGGCCGCCAACTCCTTCAACTTCTTTGCGCCGTTGGCCATCGAGGACGGGCTGCCGGAGCGGTTGCAGCTCGGGAAGCGGTTCGTGGCCATCGAGTCGACCCGCGGGGTCACCAAGGCCGACATGCGGGAGAACGACGCGCGGCCGCGCGTGGAGGTCGATCCCGACAGTTTCGCGGTGCGCATCGACGGAGAGCTGGTCGAGGCCACGCCCGCGGCCGAACTGCCCATGGCCCAGCGTTACTTCCTCTTCTGATGTCCAGGACGGCGCTGCTCGTGCTGGCCGACGGCCGGTTTCCCGCCGGAGGGCACGCGCACTCCGGCGGGGCCGAGGCCGCGGTGAAGGCGGGACGGATCACCGGAGCCGCGAGCCTTGAGGGTTTCTGCCGGGGCCGGCTGCACACGGCCGGCCTGGTCGCCGCCTCGCTGGCCGCGGCCGCCGTACTCGGCGCGGATGCGGGGGAGTTGGACGCGGCCGCCGATGCCCGAACACCGTCCCCCGCACTCCGCGTCGCCGCGCGCAGGCTCGGCCGGCAGCTCACGCGGGCCGCCCGGGCCACCTGGCCCTCGGACGAACTCGACGCCATGGCACGGCAGTTCCCGAAGGGCGCCCACCAGCCGGTGGTGCTGGGGCTGGTGGCCAGGGCGGCCGGCCTCGAGCCCGTCGACGCCGCCCACTGCGCGGCGTACGAGAGCGTGAGCGGGCCGGCGAGTGCCACGGTGCGGCTGCTGAGCCTCGACCCGTTCGACGCCACCGGAGTGCTGGCCCGGCTGGCCCCGGAGGTCGACCGGGTGGCGGACCGGGCGGTCGAGGCGGCCCGGCAGGTGCTCGACGAGGGAGTCGACGCGTTGCCCGCGGGGTCCGCGCCGCTGCTGGAGATCGGCGCGGAGTTCCACGCCGCCTGGCCCATGCGGCTGTTCGCCTCCTAGTCCCTCACGTCCGAATGACCGTAGGAGTCACCCCATGCACCTCGACCACTCCCACGACGGCCCCTCCGCAGTCAGTGCCGACGCCCGTCGTCCCGACGGATCGCGGCGGGCCCTGCGGATCGGGCTCGGCGGTCCCGTCGGCTCCGGGAAGACCGCGACCGTCGCCGCCCTGTGCCGGGCGCTGCGCGAGGAGTTGTCCCTCGCCGTCGTGACCAACGACATCTACACGCGGGAGGATGCCGACTTCCTGTTGCGGGAGGCCGTGCTGCCGCCCGAGCGGATCGCCGCCGTGGAGACGGGGGCCTGTCCGCACACCGCCATCCGGGACGACATCTCCGCGAACCTGGAGGCCGTGGAGGATCTGGAGGACGAGGTCGGGCCGTTGGACCTGATCCTGGTCGAGTCCGGCGGCGACAACCTCACCGCGACCTTCTCCAAGGGGCTCGTGGACGCGCAGATCTTCGTCATCGACGTGGCGGGCGGCGACGACATCCCGCGCAAGGGCGGACCGGGCGTGACCACCGCCGATCTGCTCGTCGTCAACAAGACGGACCTCGCGCCCCACGTCGGCTCCGACCTCGCACGGATGGCCGCCGACGCGAAGGCGCAGCGTGCCGAACTGCCCGTCGTCTTCCAGTCGCTCAGGAGCGAGAGCGGCGTGCGGGACGTGGCCGCGTGGGTGCGGGCCCGGCTCGCCGCCTGGACGGCGTGACCATGGGCGGAGTGCGGGCCACCGCACGCATCCGGGCGACGGCGGACGGGCGGGGCGGCACCTCGCTGCCCGTGCTGGAGGGGGAGGGGCCGCTCGCCCTGCGGCGGACCAGGGGGAGCGGCCGTGAGGCCCGCGTGATGCTCGTCGGGGCGATGAGCGGGCCGCTCGGCGGAGACCGCTTCCGGGTCGAGTGCGGTGTGGAGGACGGGGCCCGGCTGCGGGTCGGGTCCGCCGCCGCCACCATCGCCCTGCCCGGGCAGGCGAAGCAGGAGGCGCGGTACGACGTCCGGCTGGAGGTGGCCGACGGCGCCGAACTGGTCTGGCTGCCCGAGCAGTTGATCTGTGCCGGCGGAAGTGATCTGCGGGTCGCCACCCGGGTGGACGCCGGCGCCGGCGCGCGTCTCGTCCTGCGCGAGGAGCAGGTACTCGGACGGGTGGGGGAGCAACCCGGACGGCTCGGCAGCCGTCTCACCGTTCGGGTTGCCGGTCGTACCGTGCTCGACCAGGAGCTCGGGTGCGGGCCGGGGGCGCCCGGTGGCTGGGACGGGCCCGCCGTGCTGGGCGGGTACCGGGCCGTGGGTCAACTGGTGGTCGTGCGACCGGAGTTCGGCAAGGAAGCGGTGCCGGCCCGGGTGCTGGGGGAGGGGGCTGTGCTCGTGCCGCTGGCCGGGCCCGCCGTGCTCGTGAGCGCCGTGGCGGAGGACGCGCTGCGCCTGCGCCGCGTGCTGGACGAGACGTTGGCCGGGCTGAACGCGTGACGTTCCGCTGAGCGGGACACGCCTCACCGTTTATCGGAATGGTAAAGAAGGTCAACAGCCTCTGTTCTCAGGCAGCACACAGCCGCGAGGATCCCTCTGTCAATCGAACAGATGGAGGGGGAGGTCCCACTTGAGGGGCAACAGAGCCAAGAGGCGTACCACGGCGCTCGGTTCGGCCGGAGTGCTCGTGACGGCGACGCTGATGGCCGGGGCCGTCGCGGCGCCCACCGCCAGCGCGAGCGCGGGGCACGGGCGGGACCGCGAGGCACGGGGCGCCGCCATCGCCGCCGACCGGGCCGCGAAGGCCGGCATCGACTGGCAGGACTGCCCGGCCGACTGGGGCTTCGCCAAGCCCATCCAGTGCGGCTGGGTCAGCGTCCCGCTCGACTACGCGCACCCGTACGGCAAGCAGCTCAAGCTCGCCGTCGACCGCATCGGCAACACGGGGACCAAGGAGGAGCGCCAGGGCGCCCTCGTCTACAACCCGGGCGGTCCCGGCGGGTCCGGCATGCGCTTCCCGACCCGCGTCACCAACAAGAACCCGATCTGGGCCAACGCGGCCAAGGCCTATGACTTCGTGGGCTTCGACCCGCGCGGCGTCGGCCACTCGGCGCCCATCTCCTGCATCGACCCGCAGGAGTTCGTCAAGGCGCCCAAGATGGACCCGGTGCCGGACAGCGAGGCCGACAAGGCGGCCCAGCGCAAGCTGGCCCGCGAGTACGCCGAGGGCTGCGCCGAGCGCAGCGGCAAGGCGATGCTCCAGCAGATGACCACGCCCAACACCGTGCGCGACCTGGACGTCATCCGTGCCGCGCTCGGCGAGAAGAAGCTCAACTACCTGGGCGTCTCCTACGGCACCTACATCGGCGCCGTCTACGGCACGATGTTCCCGGGCCACCTGCGCCGCATGATCGTGGACAGCGTCGTCAACCCCTCCCGCGAGAAGATCTGGTACCAGGCCAACCTGGACCAGGACGTCGCCTTCGAGGGCCGCTGGAAGGACTGGGAGGACTGGGTCGCCGCCAACGACGCCGCCTTCCACCTCGGCACCACCCGCGACGCCGTCCAGGCCAAGTGGCTCCAGCTGCGCGCCACCGCCAAGAAGAGCCCCATCGGCGGGGTGGTCGGCCCGGCCGAGCTGATCTCCTTCTTCCAGAGCGCCCCGTACTACGACTCCTCGTGGGTGCCGATCGCGACCGTCTTCAGCAAGGTCGTCGCCGGTGACACCCAGGCGCTGGTCGATGCCGCCGCCCCCGACATGTCGGACACCGCGGGCAACATATCCGCGGAGAACGGCAACGCCGTCTACACGGCCGTCGAGTGCACCGACGCCAAGTGGCCCACCAGCTGGAAGAAGTGGGACAAGGACAACACCGAGCTCAACAAGAACTACCCGTTCATGACCTGGGCCAACGCATGGATGAACCTGCCGTGCGCCACCTGGCCGGTCAAGCAGCAGACGCCCGTGAACGTCAAGACCCACAAGGGCCTGCCGCCGGTCATGATCGTGCAGTCCACCCATGACGCCGCCACCCCCTACGACGGCGCCGTCGAACTGCACCACCGCTTCAAGGGCTCCCGCCTGATCACCGAGAAGGACGCGGGCTCGCACGGTGTGACCGGTCTGCTCAACCCGTGCATCAACCAGCGGGTGGACACCTACCTGCTCACCGGCAAGCTGGACGGCGCCGACGTGACCTGCACCCCGCACGCCACGCCCAAGCCGTAGCCACCGGTTCGGCGAAGCAAGGGGCGGCCGGAACTCCTCCGGCCGCCCCTCCTTCATACCTGCGTGGTCAACTCAGCGGAGCACGTGGGAACTTGCGCTCCCTCGCGCGCTTCGCCTCCGCCTGCTGCGCCTTCGCGACGGCCGCGTACTCGTCGACGTACTCCTGCTCCGACAGCGACAGGATCGCGTACATGATCTCGTCGGTGACGGCGCGCAGGATCGCCTTCTCGTTCTCCATGCCGGCATAGCGGGAGAAGTCGAGGGGCTTGCCGAAGCGGATGACGACCGGGTGGAGATTGGGGATGACCTTCCCCGGCGGCTGCGCCTCGAAGGTGCCGATCATCGCGCAGGGGATGACCGGAACCTGTGCCTTGAGCGCCATCACCGCCACGCCGACCTTGCCCTTGTACAGGCGGCCGTCGTGCGAGCGGGTGCCCTCGGGGTAGATGCCGAGCAGTTCGTTCTTGCGCAGTACGCCCAGGCCCTCGCGGATGGCGGCCTGACCCGCCTCCTTGCCCGTGCGGTCGACCGGGATCTGCCCGGCGCTGCGGAAGAAGGCCGCGGTGAGCCGGCCCTTGACGCCGGGACCGGTGAAGTACTCCTTCTTCGCCAGGAAGGTGATGCGGCGCTTGAGCATGGCCGGCATCAGGAAGTGGTCGGAGAAGGACAGGTGGTTGCCCGCGATGATGGCGGGGCCTTCGTCCGGGACGTGTTCGAGGCCTTCGATACGAGGCCGGAAGAACAGTCTCAGCAGGGGTCCCAGCAACACGTATTTGAGCACGTAGTAGAACAAAGGGGACGCTCCTCACTCCGGCGGATCGCCTCGGCCGCCGCGTTCCAGCAGGTCAACCGGCGTGTCGTGGGGCTGCCAGTGTATGTGCAGGCGCAGTTCGCCGGAACACGGCGGACGCCGTGTCGCATGCGCGGGGAACGCCTGCCCGACCAGCCTCCTGTCACTGATCGACACGAGGCAAGTCGATCGCACCTGTTTGGCGTGATCTTCCCGGCAGAAAACTCCGCGCGCCGACCGGGCCGGCGGCGGTACGGTCCCCAAATGCTCGATGAGGACGGCTACTTCGGAGAAGAGATCGCGGCCGGCTACGACGACTCGGCGGCCGACATGTTCCGCCCCGAGACCGTCGGCCCGGTGGTCGACGTGCTGGCCGGGCTCGCCGGCGACGGCAGGGCGCTCGAACTCGGCATCGGCACCGGCCGGATCGCGCTGCCGCTCGCCCGCCGCGGCGTGCCGGTGCACGGCATCGACCTGTCCCGCGCGATGGTGGACCGGCTGCGGGCCAAGGAGGGCGGCGCGGACATCGGGGTGACGATCGGGGACTTCGCCACGACCCGGGTGGACGGCGAGTTCTCCGTCGCCTACCTGGTCTTCAACACGATCATGAACTTGACCACGCAGGACGCCCAGGTGGAGTGCTTCCGCAACGTCGCCCGGCATCTCGGGCCGGGCGCCTGCTTCGTGGTGGAGGTGATGGTGCCCGAACTGCGCAAGCTGCCGCCCGGGCAGAACGCCGTGCCGTTCCACATCGGCGAGACCAAGTGTGCCTTCGACACCTACGATCTGGCCACCCAGGCCATGAGCTCGAACTACGTCACCGTCGTCGACGGACGCGCCGAGCACTGGTCCATCCCGTTCCGCTACGTGTGGCCGGCCGAGCTGGACCTGATGGCCCGGCTGGCCGGACTGCGGCTGCGCGACCGCTGGGAGGACTGGGCGCGCACCCCCTTCACCGGCGACAGCCCGAGGCACGTCTCGGTGTGGGAGAAGCCCGCCGTCTGACCGTCGCGCCTCACAGCCGTACGATCACCAGCGCCGTGTCGTCGGTCGCGCCCCCCGGCGGCAGCAGCTCCAGCAGGACCTCGTCCGCCAGGGACTCGGCGTCCAGGGCGCGGTGGCGGGCCAGAGCCTCGGCGAGGCGGTCCAGCCCGGTGCCGATGTCCTCGCGGCGGCGCTCGACCAGACCGTCGGTGTAGAGGGCGAGGGTGGCGCCCGCGGAGTAGGTCGTGGCCGCCTGCGGTCTGGGCATCGGATCGGGGTGGGCGTCGAGCGGCGGGTCGGTGGCCTGGTCGAGGAACTCCACCCGGCCGTCGGCGTGCACGAGGACGGGCGGGGGGTGGCCGGCGCTGCTGTAGGTGATGGTGTGCTCGTCGAAGTCGATGAACGTGGTGACGGCGGTGGCCGATTCGGCGCCGTCGACGACGTGCGCGTACCGGCCCAGGACGTTCAGTGCCTCGGCCGGGTCCGCCGCGACGCGTGAGGCGGCGCTCAGCGCGCTGCGCAGCTGGCCCATGACCCCGGCGGCGGCCAGCCCGTGGCCCACCACGTCGCCCACCGACACGCCTATGCGGTTGCCGCCGACCAGGTCGACGATGTCGTACCAGTCCCCGCACACGTTCAGCGCGCCGATCGCCGGCCGGTAGCGCACGGCGGCCCGGCGGTCGCCGACCTGCCGGGACGCGGGCAGCATCGCCTCCTGCAGGGCGAGGGCGACCTCCCTCTCACGGGCGTGGGACTGGCGCAGTCGCTCGTTGAGCTCCTGCAGTTCGCGTGCGCGGGTGTAGAGCTCGGCCTCCAGCACCCGCGCTCGGCTGCCGGTGGGGCCCCCGCGGGCCTTGATCAGCTCGGTGACCTCCTCCACGCGGTGCACCAGCAGCACCACCTTGCCGTCCTCGTCGAGCACCGGCGCGTTGACCGGGCTCCAGAAGCGCTCCTGCCACTGCCCGGGACGTTCGGGGTCCTCCACGTCGTAGCGCTGCAGGGCCATCGCGTCGCGTTCGCCGGTGTCCAGTACCCGCTGCAGTGAGGCCGCCAGGTTCCGCATGCCGGACGCGGCGCCGTCGTTGGGGTTGTCCGGGAAGACGTCGAAGAGGTAACGCCCGACCACCTGGTCGCGCCGGCGCCCGGACACCCGCAGGAACTCCTCGTTGGCGTCCGCGTACACCAGGTCGGGCGTCAGCAGGGCCACCATCCCCGGCAGGCACTGGAACACCCCCGCATAGTCGATAGCCGCATCGTTCATGGCTTCCGCCTCACCGCCGGATTTGCACTATTTTTACACGTCGAGCGAACCGCGTCCGGATTCCGTCGATCAGGTGGGGGGACCGGTCAGCGACTGCTCGGCCCAGATCACCTTGCCCTCGGGGACGAAGCGGGTCCCCCAGCGATCGGTGAACTGGGAGACCAGCAGCAGGCCGCGGCCGCCCTCGTCGGTGGTGCGCGGATGACGCAGATGAGGGGCGGTGGCACCGCCGTCGCAGACCTCGCAGACCAGCGCCCGCTCCCTGATCAGCCGGAGGCGGATGGGGCCCTGCGCGTGCCGGATGGCGTTGGTGACCAGCTCGCTCACCACCAGTTCCGTGGTGAACACCAGGTCCTCCAGGCCCCACTCGGTCAGCTGCCGGGCGGCCTCCTTGCGGGCCTCGGCGACGACCGCCGGATCGGTGGGCAGGTCCCAGTCGGCGACCTGGTCGGCGCCCAGCAGCAGGGTGCGGGCCATCAGCAGCGCCACGTCGTCGTGCGGCCGGGCCGGCATCAGCGCGTCGACCACCGTGCGGCAGCGCAGATCCAGCGAGGGCGCGGCCCGCTCCAGCGCCCGGCGCAACCGGTCGCGGTCGCCGTCGAGGGACCACTCCACGCCGTCGCGGGCGAGCAGTCCGTCGGTGTGCAGGGCGAGCGTGCTGCCCTCGGCGAGAACCAGCTCGACCGCCTCGAAGGGCGGCCCGCCCGAACCGAGCGTCGACCCCTGCGGCAGGTCGACGAAGGCGACGGAGCCGTCGGGCAGCACGACGGCGGGCGCGGGATGGCCGGCGGCCGCCATCGTGCACTGTCCGTCGACGGGGTCGTAGACGACGTAGAGACAGCCGGATCCGGCGACCTGGATGCCGACGCCGTCGGGCGCGTCCGGGGCGACGCCCTCCTCCCGGGCCGTCCGGGCCACCTGGTCGTCGAGGTGCGCGAGGACCTCGGCCGGCGGCAGGTCGAGAGCGGCGAGGGTGCGCACGGCGGTGCGCAGCCGTCCCATGGCCGCGGCGGCGTCGATGCCGTGACCGGGCACCTCGCCGACGACCAGGGCGACGCGCGCGCCGGACAGCGGGATGAGGTCGTACCAGTCGCCGCCGAGGCCGGTCAGTTCGTCGGCCGGCCGGTAGCAGGCGGCGACCTCCACCGCGTCCTGTTCCGGCAGCCGGTGCGGCAGCAGACTGCGCTGCAGTGCCAGGGCCGCGTTCCGTTCACGGGTGTAGCGGCGGGCGTTGTCCACGCAGACGGCCGCCCGGGACACCAGGTCCTCGGCCAGGGCCAGGTCGTCCGCGTCGAAGGGCTCCTGCCGCCCGCGCCGGAAGAAGGTGGTGACGCCCAGGGTGACGCCCCGCGCGCGCACCGGAACGATCATCACGCTGTGCAGGCCCAGCTCCAGGAAGGTCGCCTCCCGCCCGCCCGGTATGTCGGTCGCCCACTCCTTGGCGAGCGGGTCCAGCCGCTCCTCGCGCCAGGACCGGCCCGTGGTCAGGCAGCGGATCGGCGGCGAGCCCGCGAGGTACGTGGCCACCTCGCCGATCTCCACCACGGCCTCCGGCACCCCGGCGTTCACCGACTGGTGGCCTGCCCGGCGCAGCGGCACCCGGTCGGTGTCGACGGGCGGCCCCGTCGCCGGCTCCGCGCCCCGCAGCACCGACTCCAGCAGGTCCACGCACACGTAGTCCACGAACCCCTCCACGGCCACGTCGGCCAGCTCCTGCGCGGTCCGTGTGATGTCCAGGGTGCGGCCGATCTGCTCGCCCGCCCGGTCGAGCAGGGCGAGGCGCCGGCGGGCGCGGTGCTTGTCGGTGATGTCGACGACCGTGTAGTAGACCCCCATCGGGTGGCCGTGCTCGTCCTCGAGACGGGTGAACGACATCATGTGCGCGGTCTCCCGGTGCGGCGCCGAGCGCACATGCCCCACGTGCTCGTACCCGACGACCGGCCGTCCGGTCTCCAGCACGTGGCGCATCTGGGTCTCGATGCTCTCCGAGTCGATGCCCGGCTGGATCTCCGCCAGCCGTCGCCCCAGCCGCCGGGCGGCCGAGCCCCCGCCGAACTGCTCCAGGGCCGCGTTGGACCAGACGCACCGCAGATCGGAGTCCACGATCGCTATGCCGACGGGCGAGCCGGTCACCATCTGCTCCAGCACGGTGCGGCTCATGTCCCAGCCGCGGGCCCCGGCCGTCATGTCGGAGAGCAGCACCAGCCAGCGCGGCGCACCGCCGGGCTCCATCGCCGGCGTGATGCGCGCCATCACTCGCACCGCCCGCCCGCCCTTGCGCCGGGCGGTCAGCAGCCCCGCCCAGCCGCCCTCTCTGCGGCACCGCTCGACCAGCTCCGGCACCCGGGCGGCGTCGTCGGGGACCAGCAGACCGGACACCGGACTGCCCACCACCTCGACGGGCGTGTATGCCAGCAGCCGCTCGGCGTCCCGGGTCCAGCTGCGCACCACGCCCTGGGCGTCGAGCAGCAGGGGCGCGGCATCGGCCACGTCGAACCGCTGCCCGGCAGCGTCCTGCTCCTCTTGAGTGCCCACGGCCGACCTCTCTGTCGCTGAGAGTGGTCTACCACCTCTTGACCCAGTCTTCACCCTTCGTGCGAAACCGGCCGTGCGGACGGCGCGGCCCCGGACCCCGATGAGGTGTCCGGGACCGGCCGTCCCCACCGCCGAGCGCAGGTCAGGAGCCCTCGGTCAGCACCTCCGCCAGCGTGCCGAGCGCGCCTTCCAGCTCCTCGCCGGTGATCGTCAGCGGCGGCGCCAGCCGGATCGTCGAGCCGTGCGTGTCCTTGACCAGGACGCCCTTGCGCATGAGCCGGGCGCTGACCTCGCGGCCGGTGCCGATGGCGGGGTCGATGTCGACGCCCGCCCACAGTCCCCGCGCGCGGAAGCCGACGACGCCCTTGCCCAGCAGCCCCGACAGCCCGCCGCGCAGGACCACGCCCAGTTCGGTGGCGCGGCGCTGGAACTCGCCCGTCTCCAGCAGGTCGATCACGGCGGTGCCGATGGCCGCGGCCAGCGGGTTCCCGCCGAACGTCGACCCGTGCTGGCCCGGCTGCAGCACCCCGACCACGTCCCGGCGGCCGACCACCGCGGAGACCGGCACGATGCCGCCGCCCAGCGCCTTGCCCAGCAGCACGAGGTCGGGGACGACCGACTCGTGCTCGACGGCCAGGGTGCGGCCGGTGCGGCCGAGACCGGACTGGATCTCGTCGGCGACGAAGAGGCAGCCCTTGCGCCGGGTCAGCTCCCGTACGCCGGTCAGATAGCCCTCGTCGGGGATGATGACGCCCGCCTCGCCCTGGATGGGCTCGATCAGCACCGCGGCCGTCGTGTCGTCGACCGCCGCCTCCAGCGCGGCCAGGTCGTTGTACGGCACGATCTTGAAGCCCGGCGTGAAGGGGCCGAAGCCGGCGCGGGCGGTCTCGTCCGTGGAGAACCCGACGATCGTCGTCGTACGGCCGTGGAAGTTCTCCGCGGTGACGACGATCGTGGCCCGGTCGGCGGGGACGCCCTTGACCTCGTAGGCCCACTTGCGGGCCACCTTGATGCCGGACTCGACCGCCTCGGCGCCCGTGTTCATCGGCAGCACCATGTCCAGGCCGGTCAGCGCCGCCAGCCGCTCGGCGAACTCGGCCAGCCGGTCGTTGTGGAAGGCGCGCGAGGTCAGGGTCAGCCGGTCCAGCTGGCGGTGGGCGGCCTCGATCAGCGCCGGGTGGCGGTGGCCGAAGTTCAGGGCCGAATAGCCGGCCAGCATGTCCAGGTAGCGGCGGCCCTCCACGTCCTCCACCCAGGTGCCCTCGGCGCGCGAGACGACCACGGGCAGCGGGTGGTAGTTGTGCGCAAGGACCGGCTCCTCGGCGCGGATCAGCTCGGCGGACGAACGCATGTCGACAGCAGCGGTCATGAACGGATCTCCTGGGTGCAGCACTTGATGCCGCCGCCTGCCTTGCGGAACTCGGACAGGTCGACGGGCACGGGGACATAGCCGCGGTCGGCGAGGGCGGTGGTGAGCGCCTCGGCCTGGGGCGCGATGAAGACGTGGCGGCCGTCGGACACGGAGTTGAGGCCGAAGGCCAGCGCGTCGTCCAGGGTGGCGAGCACGGCGTTCGGGAACAGCCGCGCCAGCACTTCACGACTGCCCGGCGAGAAAGCCTCCGGGTAGTAGGAGACATTGTCGTCGTCCAGGACGAAAAGCGCCGTGTCCAGATGGTAGAAACGCGGGTCCACCAGCGTCAGGCTGATCACCGGGTGGCCGAAGAACTCCTGCACCTCGCGGTGCGCCTCCCGGGTGGTGCGGAAGCCGTGGCCGGCCAGCACGTACCGGCCCGTCCACACCAGGTCGCCCTCGCCCTCGCAGACGGACTCGGGGCGGTGCACGTCGAAGCCGGCCGTCTTGAACCAGGTGTCGTAGTGCGTGGACTCCGGACGTCGCTCGGGCGCGTGGAAGAGGGAGCCGAAGACCCGGCCGTCCACGACCACCGCCGAGTTCGCGGCGAAGACCATGTCCGGCAGGCCGGGGGCCGGCTCGACGGTGTCGACGTCGTGGCCGTGGGCCCGGTAGGCGCCGATCAGCGCCTGCCACTGCTCGTGGGCCAGGTCCACGTCTACGCGGACATCGGGTTGCATCCAGTGATTGATCGCGTACTGCACGGCGAAGTGTCTGGGTTCGCAGACGAGGTACCGCCGCCGGCGCGGCACACGGGAGTCGGACACAGAGGGGTTCCTCCGCTTCCTGGGGTGTCGACTGAGGGTTGACACCAAGGTAGGAAGTGACCGAGACGGGCGACAAGCGACGACAATTGCGTGTCCGCGCAGGAATGCTGCGTCTTTGGCCGGTGAGAAGCAGGGCTGCTGCGTAGACGAATGTTTATTCGGGCGCGGGCTGGGTCGCGCCCGCTTCCGGGCTTTCGGGGAGCAGATGGGACAGCACCATCACGCTGATCGTCTTCCGGATGAACGGCTCCACCCGGATGCGCTCCAGCACCTCCTCGAAGTGCTCCACGTCCCGCGCCCGCACGTGCAGCAGCGCGTCCGCCCCGCCGGTCACCGTCATCGCCGCGGTGATCTCCGGATGGTTGCGCACCACCTCCGCCAGCCGCCGCGGCGGTGCCGCCCCCTCGCAGTACACCTCGACGTACGCCTCCGTGCGCCAGCCCAGCGCCGACGGCCGGACCGTCGCCGTGAACCCGGTGATCACACCGGTCTCGCGCAGCCGGTCCACCCGTCGCTTCACCGCCGTCGCCGACAACCCGACGGCCGAGCCGATCTCGGCGAAACTGGTGCGCGCGTTCGCCATCAAGGCGGTGACGATCTTCCGGTCGAGTTCGTCGAACGGGGCGGGCCTGCTGTTCATGTCGGCACTGTATCCAGCGCGAACGTCCACGCCCCGGCACATGTCCACCCGTGCGGATTCCTCCTACACTCCGGGTTCATGCTGCGCGCCCTCGCCGTCGACGACGAACGTCCCTCGCTGGAGGAACTGCTCTACCTGCTGAACGCCGACCCCCGCATCGGCAGCGCCGAGGGCGCCGGCGACGCGACCGAGGCGCTGCGCCGCATCAACCGGGCGCTGCAGTCCGGCCCCGGCGGCCCCGAGGCGATCGACGTCGTCTTCCTCGACATCCAGATGCCCGGCCTCGACGGCCTGGACCTGGCCCGGCTGCTGACCGGTTTCGCCCAGCCGCCGCTGGTCGTCTTCGTCACCGCCCACGAGGACTTCGCCGTGCAGGCCTTCGACCTCAAGGCCGTCGACTACGTCCTCAAGCCGGTCCGCAAGGAACGCCTCGCCGAGGCGATCCGCCGGGCCGCCGAACTCACCGGCAACACCCCGCGCATCCCCGTCCACGAACCCGACCCCGACCACCTCCCCGTCGAACTCGGCGGCGTCACCCGCTTCGTCGCCGTCGACGACATCACCCACGTCGAGGCCCAGGGCGACTACGCTCGCCTGCACACCGACAAGGGCAGCCACCTCGTCCGCATACCGCTGTCCACTCTGGAGGACCGCTGGCGGGCCCGCGGGTTCGTCCGCATCCACCGCCGCCACCTGGTGGCCCTGCGCCACATAGGCGAACTCCGCCTGGACGCGGGCACCGTGAGCGTGCTCGTCGGCGGCGAGGAACTCCAGGTCAGCCGCCGGCACGCGCGCGAGCTGCGGGACCTGCTGATGAGGAGGCCGTAGCACGTGCCCCACCAGGACCCCGGCGAACGCCGCGTCGTCACCGGCCCGCCCCGCCGCACCCGGCGCGCCTCCGGCTACTACCGGCCGCGCACCGAGATCGACGAACAGACCACCCTCGGCCACACCTACGTCCGCTCCCTCATGCGCAGCCAACTGCGCGCCGCCCTCGCCGTGTTCGCGGTACTCGGCCTGCTCATGGGCCCGCTGCCGCTGGTGTTCGCCGCCATGCCCGACGCGCACCGTCTGCAGTGGGGCATCCTCGGCTTCTGCCTCTACGCCCCCCTCGTGCTGCTCGCCCTGTGGTACGTCCGCCGTGCCGAGCGCAACGAGCGGGACTTCGTACGGCTCGTCGAGGACCGGTGAACTCCGGCTACGCCGTCCCGGCGGTGGCCCTGGTGGTCGTGGCGACCGTCCTCGTCGGCGCCTTCGGCCTGCGCGTCTCGCGCACCACCTCCGACTTCTACGTCGCCTCCCGCACCGTCGGCCCCCGCCTCAACGCCGCCGCCATCAGCGGCGAGTACCTCTCCGCCGCCTCCTTCCTCGGCATCGCCGGACTGGTCCTGATCCAGGGCCCCGACATGCTCTGGTACCCGGTCGGCTACACCGCCGGCTACCTGGTGCTGCTGCTGTTCGTCGCCGCCCCGCTGCGCCGCTCCGGCGCATACACGCTGCCCGACTTCGCCGAGGCCCGGCTCGCCTCCTACGGCGTACGGCGGCTGGCCGGGGCCTTCGTCGTCGGCGTCGGATGGCTCTACCTGCTGCCCCAGCTCCAGGGCGCGGGGCTGACCCTCACGGTCCTCACCGGCGCCCCCGACGGGCTCGGCGGGGTCATCGTCGCGTTCGTCGTAGTGGCCACCGTCGCGGCCGGCGGCATGCGCAGCATCACCTTCGTGCAGGCCTTCCAGTACTGGCTCAAGCTCACCGCCCTGCTCGTCCCCGCCCTCTTCCTGGCCCTGGCCTGGCAGAGCGACGGAGCGCCCCACCACGCCTTCGCCGAACCGGCGACCTTCCGCGAACAGCGCTCCGTACGCGTCGCCGACAGCCTCGACCTCCGGCTCGAACGACCCCTGACCGTCACCGTGACCGGCACGGTCGACGGTTCCCCGCACGACGGCGGGCACGTGCGGCTCGCGGCCGGCACCCACCACATCGCGCAGGGCACTCGGCTCACCTTCGCCAAGGGCACCGCCGTCCCCTCCGCCGACCCCGGCACCAACGGCGGCATGTCCACCTCCCTCGCCTCGGGCCGCGAGGAACGCCCGCTGTACGCCACGTACGGACTGATCCTCGCCACCTTCCTCGGCACCATGGGCCTGCCGCACGTCGTCGTCCGCTTCTACACCAGCCCGCACGGCGTCGCCGCCCGCCGCACCACGGTCGCCGTCCTCGGCCTGATCGGCGCCTTCTACCTGCTGCCGCCCCTCTACGGCGCCCTCGGCCGCCTCTACACCCCCGAACTCGCCCTCAGCGGCGACGCGGACGCCGCCGTCCTGCTCCTGCCGGACCGCATGATCGGCGGCGTCGGCGGCGACCTGCTCGGCGCCCTGCTGGCGGGCGGGGCCTTCGCCGCGTTCCTGTCCACGGCGTCCGGACTGACCATGGCCGTCGCCGGCGTCCTCACCCAGGACGTCCTGCCGACCCGCGGCGTACGGCACTTCAGGCTCGGCACCGTGCTCGCCATGGCCGTGCCGCTCGCCGCCAGTCTGCTGGTCGGCGGCCTGCCCGTGGCCGACGCGGTCGGCCTGGCCTTCGCCGTGTCCGCGTCCTCGTTCTGCCCGCTGCTCGTGCTCGGCATCTGGTGGCGGCGGCTGACCCCGCCCGGCGCGGCGGCCGGCATGCTGGTCGGGGGCGGCTCGGCGTTCGTGGCGGTGGCCGCGACGATGGCCGGCTTCCCCGGCTCGGGCCCGCTGCACGCCCTGCTGGCCTGGCCGGCGCTCTGGTCGGTGCCGCTGGGCTTCCTCACCATGGTGCTGGTGTCCCTGGCGACGCCCGGGCGGGTGCCGACGGGCACGGAGGCGATCCTGGCGCGGTTCCACCTGCCGGAGGAACTGCGGGCGGAGGTGAAGGCGTGAGCGGTTTCCTGGCCGGCCTGTGCGTGGCCGCGCTCCCGCTGCTGGCGGCCGGGTTCTGGCTGGGCCGGCGCACGGCCCGCCCCGAGAGCCTCGGCGGCCTCGGCACCCCGGTCGAGCACGCCACCTTCCAGACCCTGCACACCGCCTCCCTCGCCGCGCCCCCGCTGCGCGCGGGCCTGACGGAGGAGACCGCCCGCAAGTCGGCCCGCAGACTGCGCTCGCTGCTGGGCACCGACGCGCTGTGCCTGACCGACCAGAAGGACGTCCTGGTCTGGGACGGTGTGGGCGGCCATCACCGCACGCAGATCATGGAACGGCTCGCCGGCCCGCTGGAGACCGGCCGCGGCGAGGCCTTCCGCCTGCACTGCGAGCACCCCGACTGCCCGGTGCGCTGGGCGGTGGTCGCCCCGCTCACCGTCGACGACCGGGTGCACGGGGCCCTGGTGGCCTGCGCGCCGCGCGAGTCCGCCGTGCTGGTCCGCGCGGCCGGGGAAGTGGCCCGCTGGGTCAGCGTCCAGCTCGAACTCGCCGACCTCGACCAGTCCCGAACCCGCCTGATCGAGGCCGAGATCAAGGCGCTGCGCGCCCAGATCTCCCCGCACTTCATCTTCAACTCGCTCGCGGTGATCGCCTCGTTCGTCCGCACCGACCCCGAACGCGCCCGTGAACTGCTCCTGGAGTTCGCCGACTTCACCCGCTACTCGTTCCGCCGGCACGGCGACTTCACCACCCTCGCCGACGAACTCCACGCCATCGACCACTACTTGGCGCTCGTCAGGGCCCGCTTCGGCGACCGGCTCTCCGTCACCCTGCAGATCGCCCCCGAGGTGCTGCCGGTCACCCTGCCCTTCCTGTGCCTGCAGCCGCTCGTCGAGAACGCCGTCAAGCACGGACTGGAGGGCGGGGCCGTCTCCGCCGGGGGCAAGTGCCGCATCTCCATCACCGCGCAGGACGCCGGCGCCGAGGCGCTGGTCGTCATCGAGGACGACGGCGTGGGCATGGACCCGGTCGTGCTGCGCCGCATCCTCGCCGGCGAGGTCAGTCCCTCCGGCGGCATCGGCCTGTCCAACGTCGACGACCGGCTCCGGCAGGTCTACGGCGACGACTACGGGCTCGTCATCGAGACCGCCGTGGGCGCGGGCATGAAGGTCACCGCCCGGCTGCCCAAGTACCAGCCGGGCGTGCACTCCGCGGGGCGGATCACCCAGGAGCTCGGGGGGTTCTCCGGTGACCTCGCCGGGGAGTGAGCCTCACGCGCTGCTGTGGGTGGCGATCATCCCCAGGGTGAGCAACCCCAGCACGACCCAGCCGAACCACAGCCAGCCGTTGCTGCCGAGCGCCACCGTGTAGGCGGTCACCGCGACGAGACCGCCGACGGTGAGCACCCCCATCGCCTTGGTAGAACCGTCCGTGGAACCGGGCATCGCGACACCCTCCTCAGGATTCGTCCCCCTCCTCCATGGTGCCCCCGTTCTGCTTCCTGACGGTGCACACGACGAAATGCGTGCCCGACTTCCAGGGGCCCTGGCTGGTCCAGGACCCGGACGTGTAGACCGACGGGTCGAAGCCGTAGTCGCGCGGCGGCACGTCCTTCGCGCAGGCCGCGTCCGACCGCGTCCGGGCCTCGGTGAGCGTGACGTCGCTGCCCAGCCGGGTGAAACCGAGCACCTGCTCGTCGTGCGGGCCGGAGCACGAGACCAGGCCGGCGTTCCGATCGGACGTGGTCCGCAGACAGTCCCGGCGCTGCATGTTCGCCGTGTCGGTGAAGGACGAGCCCAGCCTGCGGTGAGCGCCCAGCGGGCCGTACACGGGTCCGTGCGCGCCCAGCACCAGACAGGCCGTCCGCCGCCCCGCCGCCTCGAAACCGGCCCCGGTCGGCACGACGGCGAGGCTACGGACGTCCGCCAGCCGCTCCCGGATCTCCTGGGTCCGTTCCTCGCACCGCGCCGGCCCCTCCTTGCGGGCCTCGTCCGCCGAGGTCGCCGCCGCGAACGCCATCACCTGCCCGTCCGGCGCCCGGGCGCCGCACGAGGGATCTAACGTCAGCCGGGGCGTGCCGGCGAAGCGGCCCGCTCCGGGCCAGTCCGCGAGCACGCAGTCACCGTCCTTCAACGGCCGGACCAGCCCGACCGCCGAGCCGTACGGCGGCGCCTTCCCCGTACCGCCTCCGCCGCCCTGGCGGGCCATGGCGTACCAGACGCCGCCCAGCGCCAGCAGCAGGCCGAGCGAGGCGGCGAGGACGGCGCGCAGCACGCGGGGAACCTCCCGGCGGTGCCGGGGAGCGGACGGGGGCGCGCCGACGGGTCCGAAACCGTCCGGTGCGGGGGCCGGCGGGGGCGGCGCGGGGGCCACACCCGCCCATGGCGGCTGCGAGCCGAGATCGGTCCTGGTCCGGGCGTACGGTTCGGCCCGCGGCGTCACGATCTCCGACAGCGCTGCCTCCGCCTGCGATGCCGACGGCCGCCGCCCGGGATCCTTCTCCAGCAGACTCCGCAGTACGGGGCCCAGCGCGCCGGCCCGCACCGCCGGACGCGGCTCCTCCATCACCACCGCCGTGACCTCGGCCAGGTTGGACTCCCGCTCGAAGGGACCGTGGCCCTCGACGGCGCAGTACAGGGTGCAGCCCAGCGAGAACAGGTCGGCGGCCGGGGTCGGCGGACCGCCCGTGGCCCGCTCCGGCGCCAGATAGCCGGACGTCCCCACCAGCACCGACGCCAGCGTGTACCGGGTCTCCCCGGCGTCCGGCCGCACCGAGATGCCGTAGTCGGTGAGCAGGACACGGCCGTACGGCGCCCCGGTGCGGTCCGGCGCCAGCAGGATGTTGGCCGGCTTCACGTCCCGGTGCATCACTCCCCTCTCGTGTCCGGAGTTCAGTGCGTCGAGGACGGCGAGGCCGACGCGGGCGCACTCCGCCGGCGCGAGCGGGCCGCGCCGCTCGACCAGGTCGCGCAGATCCGTGGCGCCCGCCACGTACTCCATGACGATCCACGGCAGCCCCTCGTGCTCCAGCACGTCGTGCACCGTGACCACGTGCGGGTGACCGCGCAGCCCCGCCGCGTACCGGGCCTCCGCGCGCGCCCGCGCGACCCGGGCCTCCCGCTCCTCGCCCGCCGGGTCGGGGTCGCGGAACACGATCTCCTTCAGCGCCACCTCGCACGCGAGTCTCTGGTCGTGGGCGAGCCACACATGGCCCATGCCGCCGCTGCCGAGGCGGTTGAGCAGCAGATAACGGCCGGCGATGACCCGGCCCACTCCCGACGTCGGTGATCCTGGATGCATCCGGTGACTCCCGGGTTGTGCTGGGGCACTAAGTGATCGCGCTCGACGCGGGCCCGGAGGAAACGGGCTCGCTCTCGGCGGGGGCACTGGTGGTGACGGGCGCGCTCGACGGGGGCGGCGCGCTGGTGGTGACCACCGGGGCGCTGCTGGGCGGCGGCGGTGGTGCGCTGCTCGTCGCCGGAGCGCCGGTCCCGGGCGAGCCGGTCTTCGGCGCGGACGACGACGAGGACGACGAGGACGACGAGGACGACGAGGATGAAGGGGGTGAAGGGGACGAGGGCGACGAAGGCGGGGCCTTGGACGTCCTGGACGGCGACGAAGGCTGCGGGGACGGCGAGGCGGCCGGGGGAGCGGTCGGCGTCCCGGACGTGCCCGGGCCCGACGAGGTCCCCTCGGTCGTGCTCAAGGTCACGTACTGCCCGAATCGCAGTCGCGTACCCGCCGGCGGATCAGCGACCGTGACCTGCGCATCGTCGGCGGGCCGCGTCTTTCCGGCATAGCCGACGGCCAGCCCCTGCCCGGTCAGCAGCCGGCTCGCCTCGGCGAACGTCGTCCCGATCAGATCGGGCACCGTGCGAGGCCTGCCCGCGTCGAAGGACGTGTCGTGGCCGCCTGTCGTGCCCACCGGCCGGGCGATGCCGCGGGCGGGGTCGGTGACGTCGACCAGAGCGAGCCGGTCCAGCCGCCGGGGCGCCGGACGCACCGCCACCACGGAGGATCGCTCATATCCCCGCCACTTCCGGTTGCCGTTTCCGAACGTGACCGAAACGCGCTTCGTGTCACCCGCGAAAGGCCGCAGGGGATTTCCGCACGAACACTTCACGGCCGGAAGTCCCTGTTCGTCGACGAGAACGGCGATTCCGGCCTGCAGCAGGGAGTCGAACGGAGTCGCCCTTCCCTTTTTGTAGTCGTGATTCCGAACGAGAGTGTCGTGACGCAGGAGAACGGGAGTGAGCCGGTCCAGATATCCCGGAATGCGGTCGGTGGTGATGTCGAGTGCCGCCGCCCACGCCTGTGCCTTTTGGTGATGGGCGGGGTCCGTGAGAAAAGCCTTGAGTTCTCGGACGTCACAGACACTCGTCTCACGCGTGCCCCCGTACAGGCCGGGAGTGTCCCCCTGTTGCAGGCTGCCGCGCCCGATCGACGGGCGTAATGCCTGGTCGTGGCCCAGGCCGCGGTGTTCGTCGAAGAACGGCGAGAGGGCGGGAACGCCCGCGGCGACCGCCCGTACCAGGGTCAGTGGCGGGCTGCGATCACATCCGCCGACCGCCAGTACGAGGACGAGCAGCACGGCGATCCTGCGAATCGCCGATTTCCCGGTCCTTTGCATAAATGCGCGAAACGTCATCACCGCTCCCCCCGGCGGTTTCCCCCTGACGCCTCATGCTACTGAAAGCGGCCGAATGGCGAAGCCTTTCAGTGTCCGCGCGCGTTCAATGAGGCCAAATAGGCGTTGTAGGCCTCGAGTTCCTTGTCGCCGTCCCGGTCGGCGGCCCGGTCCTTGCGTTTGGCCTGGCGCTGTTCGGAGCTGTACCACTGGAACAGCAGGGCGAGGAGCACCAGTACGGACGGGACCTCGCTGAACGCCCAGGCGATGCCGCCGGCCGCGGTCTGGTCGGACAGGGCGTCGATGCCCAGGGAGGCCGGGGGGTTCTTGAACGTCTCGACCATCGGCGTCGACGCCATCATCAGCGCGATGCCGAAGAACGCATGGAACGGCATGCCCGCGAACAGCTCCAGCATCCGCATCAGGTGGCCCGGCCGCTGCGGGCCCGGGTCCACGCCGATGATCGGCCAGAAGAACACGACACCGACGGCGAGGAAGTGCACCATCATCGCGACGTGTCCCGTCTTCGACCCCATCAGGAAGTCGAACAGCGGGGTGAAGTACAGCGCGTACAGGCTCGCGATGAACATCGGAATGGTGAACGCCGGGTGCGTGATGATCCGCATGTAGCGGCTGTGCAGCAGCATCAGCAGCAGCTCGCGCGGCCCCTTGCGGCCCTTGCCCGCGGTCGGCAGCGCGCGCAGGGCGAGGGTCACGGGGGCGCCGAGCAGGATCAGGATCGGCGACAGCATGCTGATGATCATGTGCTGCACCATGTGCACGCTGAACATGACCATGCCGTAGTCGTTGAGGGCGGTGCACATCACCAGCCCGATGGTCAGCACGCCGGTGACGAAGGAGATGGTCCGGCCCACCGGCCATGTGTCCCCGCGCCGCCGCAGCCGCACGACACCCCAGCCGTACAGCGCCAGCCCCAGCAGGCAGGCGACGAGGAAGAACGGGTCCGCGGACCATTCCAGACCCCGTCCCAGCGTGAACGGCGGCAGGTCCATGGTCATGCCGTGCCCGCTGTGATCCATCGGCCGGCTCCTGATTCGTGGGGGTTGTGCAAGTGTGTCCGCACACAGACTAGAACTGTCCGCGCACGCCCCCGCGACCGGGGCCGCCCCTCACTCGCCCCGGCGCGGCACCGACTTCTCCCACAGGGCCGTGGCCTCGGCCGCCGCCCGCGGGGCGACGAGCAGCAACGGGGTGCCGTACGCCGGAAGCTCCGGCACCGCCACTGCGCCCGCCTCCGTCGCGATCAGCAGCGGTGGCAGGGCGTCCACGGGATGGAACTCGCCGATGGCCGCCGCGACGGCCCGGCCGGCCGCGACCTGTACCAGCGACAGGGCCGTCGACCCCATGATCCGCACCGTGCAGTGGCGGGCCGCGAGCTCCCGCAGCAGGTCGTCCATGCCGGGCCAGTGGGCGTGGGCGGCCCATTCCGTCAGGAACGCGTGGCCGGTCAGGGTGTCGTGGGCGGCCGCGTGCACCGGCCGGCCGTTGAGGCGGGCGCCGCCACCCTTGACCGCCGAGAAGATCTCACCGCGCCACGGGTCGGCCACCACGCCCAGCAGCGGCTCGCCCTGTGCCGTGGCCAGGCCGAGGGAGAACGAGCACCAGCCGATGCCGTGCGCGTAGTTCGTCGTACCGTCCACGGGGTCGATCACCCAGTGCGGGGCGCCGGGCGCGCCCTCGTGGACGCCGTACTCCTCGCCCTCGATGCCGTACTGCGGGAACTCCCGGCGCAGCACGGCACGGACGTGGGTCTCCACCGCCTCGTCCGTGTCCGTCACGATGTCGGCCGGGGAGGCCTTCTCTCGCACCTCGTCCGTGGCGCGGGGCCGGCGGATGCGGTCCGCGGCCCACTGCGCGAGTTCCGTGGCGATCGCGAGTTCCCGCTCCATGCCTAGAGGACGCACTCCGCTTCGTCGTAGCGCTGGGCCGGCACCGTCTTCAGGGTCTCGACGGCCTCCGCCAGCGACACCATCACGATGTCGGTGCCGCGCAGCGCCGTCATGTGGCCGAACTCGCCGCGGTGCACGGCCTCCACCGCGTGCCAGCCGAACCGCGTGGCCAGCACCCGGTCGTACGCCGTCGGTGTGCCGCCGCGCTGGACGTGACCGAGGATCACGGGCCGGGCCTCCTTGCCGAGGCGCTCCTCCAGCTCGATCGACAGCTGACGGGCGATGCCGGCGAACCGTTCGTGCCCGTAGATGTCCTTGCCGCCCTCGTCGAAGTCCATGGTCCCGGCCCTCGGCTTGGCGCCCTCCGCGGCGACCACGATGGCGAACCGCTTGCCCTGGTCGAAGCGGGCGCCCACGCGGGCGGCCAGCTCCTCGATGTCGAAGGGCCGCTCGGGGACGACGATGGCGTGCGCGCCGGCCGCCATGCCGGAGTGCAGGGCGATCCAGCCGGTGTGCCGGCCCATGACCTCCACGACCAGCACCCGCTGGTGGGACTCGGCGGTGGTCTTCAGCCGGTCCAGTGCCTCGGTCGCCACGCCCACGGCCGTGTCGAAGCCGAAGGTGACGTCCGTGACGGCGATGTCGTTGTCGATCGTCTTGGGGACCCCGACGATCGGCAGACCGTTGTCGGACATCAGCCGGGCCGCCTTCAGCGTGCCCTCGCCGCCGATCGGGATGATCGCGTCCAGACCGAGTTCCTGGACGTGCTCCCTGGCCCGTGCCACGCCGTCGCGCAGGTGCGAGGGCTGGACCCGGGAGGAGCCGAGGATGGTGCCGCCGCGGGCCAGGATGCCGCCCACCGCGTCGAGGTCGAGCTTGAGGTAGTCGCACTCGAGGAGGCCCTTCCAGCCGTCCCGGAAGCCGATGACCTCGTCACCGTGGTCGACGACGGCACGGTGGACGACGGACCGGATGACGGCGTTCAGGCCGGGGCAGTCGCCGCCGGACGTGAGGACACCAATGCGCATAGCCCGAGAGAACCTTCTCAACGTGGTCGGCACCGGACCGCGCTGTCCGGCTCGAACCCCGCCACCCTAGCGCCAGGAGGGGGCGGGGCCGCACCGTGCGTCCGACTGCTGGACGACCCCGCTCACCTGTGCGTACTTCGCGTCAGACGGGCTGGTTACGAGGGGTGGGACTGGAGGTGTCAGGCGGGCTGCTGAGCCGACGCGATGCGCTCGTTGCGCAGCGCCTCGTACCACCGGTCGTCGGTCGGGGGGAGCGCGTTCACGTCGAGCGCCAGCTTCAGCAGCAGGTCGGCGATCAGCGGGTTGCGGGCCAGCACCGGCCCGTGCATGTACGTACCGAAGACCGTGTCGTTGTACGCGCCCTCCGTGCCGTCTCCCGTGCCGTTGCCGTTGCCGAGTTTGACCTGGGCGAGGGGGCGGGCCGACGGGCCGAGGTGGGTGACGCCCTGGTGGTTCTCGAAGCCGGTCAGCGGGGGCAGGCCGAGGCGCGGGTCGATGTCGGCGAGCACGTCGCCGACGCACCGCTGGCCCTCTCCGCGGACCGAGACCACGTCGAGCAGGCCGAGGCCCGGCTCGCGCTGGCCGAGGTCGTTGATGAACTCGTGGCCCAGGATCTGGTAGCCGGCGCAGACGGAGAAGACGATCGCGCCGTTCCCGACGGCCCGGTGCAGGCCACCGTCGCGGCGCAGCCGCTCGGCCGCCAGCCGCTGGGGCCGGTCCTCGCCGCCGCCGATGAGGTAGATGTCACCCGACGTCGGGATCGGCTGGTCGCTGCGCACGTCGAGCCGGGCCACGTCCAGGCCGCGCTGCCGGGCCCGGCGCTCCACGACGAGGGCGTTGCCCTGGTCGCCGTAGGTGCTGAGCAGGTCGGGGTAGATCCAGACGATCCGCAGTTGGTTGTCGCTCACAAAAGTCCCCTGATGTCTCAGTTGCCGACGCGGCGGCGCAGGTCCTGGAAGGCGGTGTAGTTGGCGATGACCTCGATCCGGCCCGGCGGGCTCGCCTGGACCGCCTGGTCGAGGTTGTCGCACACCTGGAAGTTCTGGTTCGCGACCTCCAGACGCACCGCCAGGTCCAGCTTGCGGTCGCCGATCACGCAGATCGGGTGACCGGACAGGCGCGTGTAGTCGACGTCCCACAGCCAGGAGGTGTCGGTGCCGTCGGCGCCGCGCGCGTTCACCGAGAGGATCACCGGGGTCGGCGGCGGATCGATCAGGCTGAACGTTTCGAGCCAGCCCGCCGGGTTCTTCGCCAGCAGCAGCCGCAGGTCACGCCCCTGGAACTGCACCACGTCGTAACGGCCCGCGACGGCCTGCACCTGCCACATGCGCTCCAGGGCGACCTGCGGGGGCACCCCGAAGACGGCGGCGACGGCGGCCGAGGAGGCGGCGTTGGCCTTGTTGGCGCGGCCCGGCAGCTGCAGATGGATCGGCCACGCCGAGCCGTGCGGGTCGAGCACGTGGTCACCGGAGAGCGCCCAGCTCGGCGTGGGCCGCCGGAAGCCGCACTCACCGCAGAACCAGTCGTCGCCGGGCCGCTGCATCACGCCACCGCAGGACGGGCAGGACCAGGCGTCGTCCTTCCACATCTGCCCGGCGGCGACCCAGACGACGTTGGGGGAGGAGGAGGCCGCCCACACGACCAGCGGGTCGTCGCAGTTGGCGACGACGACGGCCTTCGAACCCGCGAGCCCCTCACGCCAGTTCTCCGCCAGCATGCGGGTCTCGGCGGCGCGGTCGAGCTGGTCGCGGGAGAGGTTGAGCAGGGCGATGCACTTCGGGGCGGTGTCCCGGGCCACGCCCGCAAGGTACTTCTCGTCGACCTCGATGACGCCGTAGCGCGCGTCGGAGCTGCCGGCCAGCGCCGAGGTGATACCGGCGGGCATGTTGGCGCCGAGGGCGTTGGAGACGACGGGTCCGGCGGCCCGCAGCGCCTCGGCGATGAGCCGGGTCGTGGTCGTCTTGCCGTTCGTCGCGGAGACCAGGACCACGTCCAGGTTCTGGGCGAGCCGGGCGAGAAGGTCGGGGTCGAGTTTGAGCGCCACCCGGCCGCCGATCACCGAACCGCTGCCGCGCCCCGCGGCTCGCGATGCCGCTGCGACCGCCTTGCCCGCGGTCACGGCCAGCTTGGCCCGCGGCGTGAGCGGGTCCGAGTTGCCTGACATCAGTTCTCGATCCTCCTTGCGTACGCGCCGCGCCTCAAGCCTGACGGCAACGTGGTGTGGACCTCAGCCTATCGAGATCCACTCGCAGTCCCGAACCACGGCATGGCCAAGACGCGCGCGACCGTACGCTTGCGGCCATGCGAAACGGCTCCATTCCGGGCGTCCACGGGCGAGTGAGACCCCTCACCCTGCTCGGGGACGCGGCACTGCACGCTCCCTGCGCGGAAGTCACCGACTTCGGCCCCGAACTGGCGGCACTCGTGGAGGACTTGTTCGCCACGATGTACGCGGCCCAAGGCGTGGGCCTGGCGGCCAACCAGGTGGGGGAGCCGTGGCGGGTCTTCGTCTACGACTGCCCGGACGACGAGGACGTCCGCCATCTCGGCCACATGGTCAACCCGCGTCTGGTGGAGGCCGACGGGGTGGTGGTCCGCGGCCCGGAGGGCTGCCTGTCGCTGCCGGGCCTGGAGGCGGGGACCGAGCGCCACGACCACGCGGTGGTGGAGGGGTTCACGGTGACCGGGGAGCCGGTCACCGTGCACGGAACGGGTTTCTTCGCGCGGTGCCTGCAGCACGAGTGCGACCATCTCGAGGGCCGGATCTACGCCGATCACCTCACCGGACGGCGCAGACGGAAGCTGCTGCGCCAGGTGGCGAAGGCGTCCTGGCACCGCCCTTCCGGCGGATCTTTGCGGGAGAGCGGCCTCTAGAAGCCCGGGCCGCCGATCCGGTCGCCGGCCGCGGCCAGCCGCCCCCACAGCAGGTCGGCCAGGCTCCGTACCAACTCCGCGCGCGAGCACGGTCGTTCCCCCAGCCACCAGTCGCCGGCCGCGTGCATCATCCCGACTATCCCGTGCCCCCAGACCCGGGCCAGCCGCTGGCTCTCGGGGCCCAGGTCCAGCCGGTCCTCGATGACCTGGGCCAGTTCCTCGCCCATCCTGCGCAGCAGCGGCGCCGAGTGCTTGCCGACGTCGAAGCCCTGCTCGGCCGCCGTACCGCCCTCCGCCGGGTGCATCAGGAACCGGTACACCTGGGGCCGTGCCTCGATCGCCGCGAGGTAGGTGTCCAGCGTGGCCTCGACGCGCTCCCGGCGCTCCGCGGGCGCGTCGAGCGCCGCGCGCAGGGAATCCAGCAGGGCGTCGGTGTGCCGCTTGGCCAGCGCGGCGTACAGGCCGCCCTTGTCACCGAAGTGGCGGTAGAGAATCGGCTTCGTGATGCCCGCCTCCGCCGCTATGGCGTTCATCGAGGCCTGTGGGCCATCCCGCAGCACCACCCTGTCCGCGGCCTCCAGCAGCTCGCGCCGACGGCGGTCGGCGGACCGCTGCTGCTCGGTCCGCTGTGTGGTGTCCATGAGCTCTCCCCACCCGTGCTGAATCGGTAACGCCTGCGCAAACTAACACCCAACATGCCCACTGCATCGAACAGGCTGCCGAGACGTCGTCGGAGTTGACTTTTCCTACCCGTGGGTAACAGACTCGGGTTACCGCTAGTAACACATTTGCACGTCGCCGCTGGAGGGGACATGGCCGAGTTCACCATGGAGCTCAACGACGAACAGAAGGAGGTCCGGGACTGGCTGCACGGCTTCGCCGCCGACGTCATCCGCCCCGCGGCCGCCGAATGGGACGAGCGTGAGGAGACTCCCTGGCCGGTCATCCAGGAGGCCGCGAAGGTTGGCATCTACTCCCTCGACTTCTACGCCCAGCAGTACTTCGACCCCACCGGGCTGGGCATCCCGATGGCCATGGAGGAGCTGTTCTGGGGCGACGCGGGCATCGCCCTGTCGATCGTAGGCACGGGTCTGGCCGCCGTGGGCGTTCTTGCCAACGGAACCGAGGAACAGATCGGCACCTGGATCCCGCAGATGTACGGCGACGCCAACGACGTCAAGGTCGCCGCCTTCTGCTCCTCCGAGCCCGACGCCGGCTCCGACGTGGCCTCCATGCGCACGCGTGCCGTCTACGACGAGGCCAAGGACGAGTGGGTGATCAACGGCACGAAGACCTGGGCGACCAACGGCGGTATCGCCAACGTTCACGTCGTCGTCGCGGTCGTCGACCCCGAGCTCGGCTCCAAGGGCCACGCCTCCTTCATCATCCCGCCGAACACGCCGGGCCTGTCGCAGGGGCAGAAGTTCAAGAAGCACGGCATCCGCGCCTCGCACACCGCCGAGGTCGTCCTGGAGAACGTCCGCGTCCCCGGCTCCTGCCTGCTGGGCGGCAAGGAGAAGCTCGACGAGCGCCTGGCCCGTGCCCGCGAGCGGGCCAAGCAGGGCGGTGAGCGCGTGAAGAACGCCGCCATGGCCACGTTCGAGGCGTCCCGTCCGGCCGTCGGCGCGATGGCGGTCGGCACCGCCCGTGCCGCCTACGAGGTCGCCCTCGACTACGCCAAGACCCGCGAGCAGTTCGGGCGGCCCATCATCGACAACCAGGGCGTCGCCTTCCAGCTCGCCGACATGCGCACGTCCGTCGACGCGGCGCGGCTGCTGGTCTGGCGGGCCTCGTGGATGGCGATCAACGGCAGGCCGTTCACCGCGGCCGAGGGGTCGATGTCCAAGCTGTTCGCCAGCGAGACGGCGAAGAAGGTCACGGCGCAGGCGATCCAGATCCTCGGCGGCAACGGCTACACGCGGGAGTACCCGGTGGAGCGGATGCACCGGGACGCCGCGATCTACACCATCTTCGAGGGCACGAGCGAGATCCAGCGCCTGGTGATCGCCCGCACCCTGTCGGGCATGCCGATCCGCTGAGCGCTCCGCTGAAGTGCCGCGATCTGCGGTCGGTCGTCCGCGGCGCCGTCGTGTCCGGTCGCGCACTTCCCCGCGCCCCTTCGGGGGCGTTGCGGACCCGCGGCGGACTTCACCGGGTCCGCTCAGCGCGGCTCAGCGGCCCGCGCGCGGCACGACCAGACCGCTGTCGTAGGCCAGGATCACGGCCTGGACCCGGTCGCGCAGGCCGTACTTCTCCAGGATGTGGGCGATGTGCGTCTTCACCGTCGTCTCGCCCACACCGAGTTCGAGCGCGATCTCCGCGTTCGACAGACCGCGGCTGAGCGACCGCAGCACATCCAGTTCACGCCCGGTGAGGGCGTCGAGCCGGGCCGGCACGGGCGCCTCGGCCGGCGCGCCCAGGTGCGCGAAGCGGTCCAGCAGCCGGTGGGTGACACGGGGCGAGAGCACGGCTTCGCCGTCGGCGACCGTGCGGATCGCGCCCACCAGGGAGTCGGCGGGGCCGTCCTTGACCAGGAACCCGCTGGCCCCGGCGCGCAGGGCGTCCACGACATGGGCGTCCAGGTCGAAGGTCGTCAGGATGACGATCCTGCTGGCCGAACCGGTCTCCACGATGCGCCGCGTGGCCTCCACGCCGTCCGTGCGCGGCATGCGGATGTCCATCAGGACGACGTCGGGGCACAGGGTGCCGGTCAGCTCGACGGCCTCCGTGCCGTCCGCCGCCTCGCCCACGACCGTGATGTCGGGCTCCGCTTCCAGGATGAGCCGGAATCCCGTGCGGATCATGGGCTGGTCGTCGACCAGCAGGACCCGGATGACGTTCATGCGCTGTGCCCTTCGTGCCGGGGTTCGGGGACCGGGAGCGGGATGACGGCGTGCACGCAGTAGCCGCCGCCCGGCCTGGAGCCGGTGTGCAGGGAGCCGCCCACCGCGCCGACCCGCTCGCGCATGCCGACCAGACCGTGCCCGGTGCCGTGCGCCGCGACGGGCGGCCGCACCGGCTCGCCGTCGGACGCCGGTCCGTCGTCGCACAGCCGCACGGTGAGCCGTTCCCGCTCCGGCTCCCAGGCCAGGGTGAGCGCGGTCCTGGTACGGCCGGCGTGCTTGAGCGTGTTGGTGAGCGCTTCTTGCGCGATCCGGTACACCGCCAGGTGGGAACCGGCGGGCAGTTCGACCGGCTCACCGCTGGTGCTGAAGTCGACCCGCAGCCCGGCCGCGCGCACCGAGTCCACCAGCGCGGGCAGCGCCTCGACGGTGGGCTGCGGAGGTTCCCGGCTCGGGTCGCCCGGCCCCTCCTCGTCGGTGCGCAGCACGTCGAGGAGGTGGCGCAGCTCCGTGACGGTGGCCCGCCCGGTCTCCTCGATGGCGCCGTGCAGTTCGTGCGCCTTGTCCCGGTCGCGGTCCTGGACGCGGTCGGCGGCGATCGTCTGCACCACCATGAGGCTCACGTTGTGCGCCACGATGTCGTGCAGCTCGCGCGCGATCCGGGCCCGCTCCGCCATGACCGCCGCCCGCGCGTCGGCGGCCTGCTCCCGTTCGAGCGCGGCGGCCCGCTCCAGCGCCTGGTCCCGGATCGCCGCCCGCGCCCTGGCCAGCCGCCCCAGCGCCCACGCGGCGACCAGCAGCACCGCCTCGGTCAGCAGCGCGGCGACGCGGTGCCCGGACGGGGCGAGCACCGCCTCCGTCACGGCGGCCGCCGGGATGAGCACCGAGCCGACCAGGGTGGCGACCCGCGGTGTGGTGCGGGTGGCGGTGAGGAAGACGGCCGTGGCGACGGCGAGGTAGGTGGGCCCGATGGAGGTGCCGTCGGGCCCGGACAGGTCAGGGACGTAGTGCCGGGCCTGGAGCACTCCCGCGGCCGCCGACATCACCAGCAGGGCGGGCAGCGGACACAGCCGGTGCACCGCCAGAGGCAGCGTGGTCAACAGGACCAGGACGACCCACGGGGCGTCCGGCGCGCGCAGATCGGGGCCGCCGTGCGGCATCGCCAGGGGCAGCGCCAGACAGCCGACGGTCAGCAGCACGGCGAGAGCCGCGTCGGTGACGGCCCGCGGCCAGGGGCGTCCCGCCAGCGACTCCATCCGGTTCATGCCCCTTACCGTAGACGGACCGCGAACCCCCGTGATCTCCCCTGAGGTGGAAAGCCGGCACCGCTCTCCTCCGTCGAGTCTCCTCCGCGAGGAGGAGACCCCCACCCGCCTCGCCCACCCGGCCGAGACACCGGTTCGACTGCTCGGCCGAGGCCAAGTCCCGCCGCCCACGATGCACTTGAGACACCACTGAAGGACAGTCGCCAGGGGAGTCACGGTGCTCGCAAGCCGGTACGCGGTCCAACTCACGGACGTCACCAAGCGGTACGGGGAGGGCCCGGACGCCGTCCTCGCCCTCGACAAGGTCAGCGCGGGCATCGAGTCCGGCACCTTCACGGCGGTGATGGGCCCCTCGGGGTCCGGCAAGAGCACCTTCCTGCACTGCGCGGCCGGCCTGGACCGGCCCACGGCGGGCGAGGTACGCCTCGGCGACCAGGACCTGTCGGTGCTCAGGGAACGGAGGCTGACGGAACTGCGGCGCACCCGGGTCGGGTTCGTCTTCCAGGCCTTCAACCTGCTGCCGTCGCTGACCGTCGAGCAGAACATCCTGCTGCCGCTGCGCCTGGCCGGGCGCCGGCCCGAGCCGGACTGGCTGCGCCACATCGTCGGCGCCGTCGACCTCGGCGGACGGCTGACCCGCTACCCGGCGCAGCTCTCCGGCGGCCAGCAGCAGCGCGTCGCGATCGCCCGTGCCCTGGTCGCCCGGCCCGAGGTGATCTTCGCCGACGAGCCCACCGGCGCTCTCGACCCGGAGACCGCCCGCGACATCCTGCTCCTGCTGCGCCAGGCCGTCACCGATCTGCACCAGACGGTGGTGATGGTCACCCACGACCCGGTCGCCGCCGCCCACACCGACCAGGTCCTCTTCCTCGGCGCCGGACGCGTCGTCGACGGCATGGTCACCCCCAGCGCCGACCGGGTCGCCGAGGTCATGACCGGCCTGCGGAGGGCGGTGTGATGCTCACGCTCGCCCTGCAGACCCTGAAGTCCCGTGCCGCCGGGTTCGCCGGCACCTTCGTCGCCCTGCTGCTGGGCGCCGCCGTGCTCAGTGCCTGCGGCATCCTCCTGGAGTCCGGCATCCGGGCGGGCTCCCCGCCCGAGCGGTACGCGGCCGCCGACGTCCTCGTCACCGGCCGGCAGGACCTCGAACTGACCCTGAAGGACGTGGACGGCTCGACGATGAGGCAGTCCCAGCCGCTGCCCGAGCGCGTACCGCTGCGGGCATCCCTGACGGAGCGGATCGGGAAGGTGCCCGGGGTCCGCGCGGTGACCGAGGACGACGGCGCGACCGTACGCCTGACCACGGCCGCGGGGCGGCCCCTGCCGGGCCGGCACGGCACCGCACCCCAGGCCCACAACTGGTCGGGCCTGGGACTCGGCGACTTCCGGCTCACCCGGGGCCACGCGCCGCGCACCGCGCGGGAGGCCGTTCTGGACACCGAACTCGCCGGCCGGGCCGGCATCCGTCCCGGCGACACCGTCCGGCTGATGACCGCCTCCGAGCCCCGCGCCTACACCGTGACCGGACTCGTAGCCCTCGACGACGGCCGGGCGCCCCGCCAGTCGGTGCTGTTCCTGACCGGTCCGGGTCTGCGCCAACTCGGGCCCACCACTTACGCGTTCGGCGTCAAGACCGCCCCGGGCACCTCAGCCGGCCGGCTCGCCGACGCCCTGCGGTCCGCGCTCGACGACGACGGCCTCGCCGTGCACACCGGGGACGAACGCGGCCGGGCGGAGTTCCTCGACGTCGCCGTCAGCGGCTCCGACCTCACGGTCCTGGCCGGTGCCGTCGGCGGGAACGTCCTGCTCATCGCCGTCTTCGTCCTGTACGCCACCAGCGCGCTGTCCGTCCGCCACCGCCGCCGGGAGATCGCCCTGCTGCGCGCCGTCGGCACCACGCCCGGCCAGCTGAGGCGGATGCTGGCCGCGGAGGCTGCCGTCACCGGGCTCGTCGCGGGGCTGCTGGGCTGCCCGCTCGGACTGCTGCTGGTGCACTGGCTGCGCGACCGGTTCGCCGGACACGGCATCGTGCCGCCCGACTTCGCGCTCGCCCTCAGCCCGCTGCCGTTCCTGGCCGCGGTCCTGGTGACCGTGCTGACCGCGGTGGCCGCCGTCCTGATCGCCGCCCTGCGCACGGGCCGTATCCGGCCGACCGAGGCCCTCGGCGAGGCGGCCGTGGAGCCCGCCGGCCTGAGCCGCGGGCGCCGGATCACCGGCGGGGTGCTGCTGGTGCTCTCGGCCGGGGTCTTCGTCACCGGCCTGGTGCAGCACGCCGACTTCCTCACCCTGGTCGGCCTCGCCAACTCCCTCGTACTCCTCCTGGTGATCGCCGGCGCCGTCCTCGGCCCGCTGCTCGCCCGCACCGCCGTACGCCTGTTGGCCCCGCCGCTGGAGCGGACCGGCGTCACCGGCCATCTCGCGGCGGCCAACTCCCGCGCCAACGCCGGACGGCTGGCGGGCGCCATCACCCCGCTGATCCTGGCCGTGTCCTTCGCCTCGACCGTCGTCTTCACCCAGACCACCGCCCTGCGGGAGTCCTCCGACCAGATCCACTCCGGTCTTCTCGCCGACCACGTGCTCACCGCGCCGGCCGGTGTGTCGCCCGACCTCGCGGCGAAAGCACGGGACCTCGGGCAGGTCGCCGCCGCCACCGGCCTGGTGAAGTCCAAGGTCGTGGCCGCGGGCGAACTCATGGGCGCGCAGGAAGCCGTGTCGCTGAGCGCGCAGGGCGTGGACCCCCGCGCCCTCACCGCCACCCTCGACCTGCGCACCCGCGAGGGCGACCCGACCTCCCTCGCGCGCGACACGGTGGCGCTCAGCACCACCGCGGCCTCCTGGCTCGGCCTCGCCGTGGGCGACACCGCACGGCTCCACCTCGGCGACGGCACACCGTTCCGGGGCCGGGTGATCGCCGTCTACGGCCGGGGTCTCGGCTTCGCCGACGTCACCCTCGACCACGACCTCCTGCTCGCCCACACCACCCGGAAGGCCGACGCCTCGGTCCTCGTCCGCGGCGCGCCCCGGGCGCACGGCCTCTCCCGCGCCCTGGCCGGGCTCGCCGCGGCCTACCCCGGCACGACGGTGCGCAGCGACCTGACCGCCGACGACCAGCTGGCGGAACAGCGCGCGAACGCCTGGGTCAACTACCTCGTCGTCGGCGTGATCATCGCCTACACCGCGATCACCGTGGTCAACTCCCTCGCGATGACGACGGCCGCCCGCCGCCGCGAGTTCGCGCTGCTACGGCTGTCCGGTACGGCCCGCCGTCAGGTCGTCGGCATGATGCGCAGGGAGAGCGCCGTCGTCGTCCTGGCCGGCGTGGGGACCGGCACGCTGCTGTCCGTCTTCCCGCTCCTCCTGGTCGCGCTGGCGCTGGGTGGAACACCGTGGCCCGCCGTGCCACCGCTCGGCTACGCGGTGATCGCCGGCGCCCTGGCGGTCCTGGCCACGGTGGGCGTGATGGTGCCGACACGACTGCTGCTGCGGATCCGTCCGGTCGAGGCCATCGGCGTCCGGGAGTGAACCGGATCCCGGTCTCCGGCGCGCCTCCGGTCACCCGACAGGGCGACGACCTCGCGGTGGGCTGCTCCGTGTCCGGGATCCGTGCGAAGGTCGGAGCAGGAGAGCCCCACATCTCACCGACGGAGGACGCGATGGCGCAGGCAGCCGCGGAACTGCTGGAGAACACCACCGCAGAGCTGGCCCCGGACCCCCACGCCAACCCCCTCGTCCCGCTGATCGCCCGCGGCGAGGCCCCGCGGGACACGCTCGCCACCCTGGCCCTGGAACAGCAGTGGGTGATCCCCGCGGACCGGGCGGCGTTCCTGCATCTGGCGCGGCGCGCGACCGAGGAGCCGGAGGCGGCGGCGTTCTTCGAGATGCTCGCCGAGGGGGAGTCGCTGGCGCAGGAGCGGCTGGGGCCGTTCGCGTCGGCCTGCGGCATCGACGAGGCCCGCTCCCGCGCCTACGCGCCCCTGCCCGGCTGCCAGGCCTACCCGGCCTACGTCGCCTGGCTCGCGCTCAACGCCTCCCCGGCGGACATGGTCCTGGCGATCACCGCCAACTTTTCGGCGTGGGGAGGCTACTGCGCGCAGATCGCCAGGGCCCTGCGGGTCCACTACGGCTTCAAGGACGAGGCCTGCGCGTTCTTCGACCTCTTCGCGCAGCCGGCCCCCGAACTGGACCGGACGGCGAGAGCGGCGGTGCAGGCGGGCCTGGACGCGGGAACCCTGAGCGAGGAACGCGCACACGCCTACGGCCGCCTGCTGCAGAGCTACGAGGCGATGTTCTGGAGCACCCTGTCGACTCTGCCCTCGCTGCCCTGAACCCCCTAGGCCCTGTCGTCAAATTCCCGCCTGCCCGGCGGGCGGACGACGGGAATATGACGACAGGGCCTACGGTGCGCCCCCGCTGCTGTGGGCGATGCACGCCACGTCGATCCGGTCGGCGAGCTTGGCCAGCTCGATGGTCAACGCGGCCACCGTGTCCTCGTCGAGGCCCTCCTCACCGGCCTCCACGAGGTGCAGCCACCGACCGCCCACGGTCCGCAACAACTTGCTCACGTCGGCGGCGGCCACCTGCAGGGTCCCGCGGTCGTCGACGATCAGAGGCAGAGTCACTTCGCGGTTCACAACCGGGATGTTAGCCGCGCAACACTCACGCCCCGTGCCAAACCGTCGTGATGTTGCAGAACTCGCGGATTCCGTGCCCGGCCAGCTCACGCCCGTACCCGGACCGCTTGACCCCGCCGAACGGGAACGCCGGATGGGAGGCGGTCATCCCGTTGAAGAACACGCCGCCGGCCTCCAGGTCCCGTACGAACCGGTCCACCTCCGCCTCGTCCCGGGTCCACACGTTCGAACTGAGTCCGAACGGCGAGTCGTTGGCGATGAGCACGGCCTCGTCCAGGTCCGCCGCCCGGTACAGCGTGGCGACCGGCCCGAACGCCTCCTCGCGGTGGATGCGCATCTCCCGGGTGATCCCGGCGAGCACGGTCGGCGGGTAGAACCAGCCGGGTCCGTCCGGCCGCTGCCCGCCGCACAGCACCTCGGCGCCGCTGCGCCGCGCGTCGTCGACCAGTTCCTCCAGATCGGTCCGTCCCTGCTCGCTGGAGAGCGGCCCGACCTCGGTGTCCTCCTCCAGCGGGTCGCCGACCCTGAGCGCCTTCATGCCCTCGACGAACCGCTCGGCGAACCGGTCGTACACGTCCGTGTGCACGATGAACCGCTTGGCGGCGATGCACGACTGCCCGTTGTTCTGCACCCGCGCGGTGACCGCGACCTTGGCCGCCCGGTCGATGTCGGCGGAGGGCATGACGACGTACGGGTCGCTGCCGCCCAGCTCCAGCACCGTCTTCTTGATCATCTCTCCGGAGGTGGACGCCACCGCCCGCCCGGCCGGTTCGCTGCCCGTCAGCGTGGCCGCCTTGACCCGGTCGTCGCGCAGGATGTCGTCGACCGCGCCGGAGCCGACGAGCAGCGTCTGGAAGCAGCCCTCGGGGTAGCCCGCCTGGTGGAAGAGGTCCTCCAGGAACAGGGCCGTCTGGGGGACGTTGGAGGCGTGCTTGAGCAGGCCCACGTTCCCCGCCATCAGCGCGGGCGCCGCGAACCGGACCACCTGCCACAGCGGGAAGTTCCACGGCATCACCGCGAGCACCGGGCCCAGCGGCCGGTACCGCACCCGAACGCGTGACGCGCCCGAGTCCTTGACGTCGGAGTCGGACGGCTCCTCGTCGGCGAGGAGTTCCTCGGCGTGCTCGGCGTACCAGCGCATCGCCTTGGCGCACTTGGCGGCCTCCGCGCGGGCCTGCTTGACCGGCTTGCCCATCTCGGTGGTCATCACCCGGCCGATGTCCTGCTGCATCCCGTCGAGCAGTTCGGCGGCCCGGTTCAGCAGGCGGGCGCGCTCGGCGAACGACGTCGTCCGGTACGTGCGGAACGTCGCCTCCGCGAGCTGGAGCCGGCGCTCGAGCTCCTCCTCGCCCATGGCCTCGTACGTCTTGAGCGTCTCGCCGTTCGCCGGGTTCACCGTCGCGATGGGCATGGCCGACCTCCCTGCGGCTTGGTGTTACGACCTTCCCGCGCGGCGCGGGCGACCGCAACGCGTGTGCGTCTGCTCAGGGCTCCGCGGAACCCCGTCGGGCCGAGTGCTCCGCCAGCCGGTCGAGAAACGCGGACTGCGCCTTGACGATCACCTCGCGCCCCCGGTCGAGGCCGAACCACGCCACGCGGTCCAGCTCGGGGAACTCCTGGGTCCGCCCCGACTTCGGCGGCCACTCCATCACGAACGTGCCGGGAGTGATCGCCGCCGGGTCCAGGTCGGCCTCGATCGCCCAGGCCGTGACGGTCTTGCCGTTGGTCTGGCGCACCTCGCCCAGCGCCATGGCCTCCCCGTCGGGCGGCTCCAGCCCCAGTTCCTCGCGGAACTCCCGGCGGGCCGCCTCCCAGGCGGGCTCGTCGGGCTCGTACTCGCCCTTCGGAACGGTCCACGCTCCGGCGTCACGCTTGGCGAAGAACGGCCCACCCATATGGCCCAGCAACACCTCCAGGCCGACTTCGGTGTGCCGGTACAACAGCAGGCCCGCGCTGCGCCGTGCGGTCACACCGCCACCTCCGGGTGGGCGGCGAGCAGGGTCTCAACGGTGTCGGCGTCCTCGGGGCGCTTGTCCTCGCGGTAGCGCAGCACGCGGGCGAAGCGCAGGGTGACGCCGGCCGGGTAGCGGGTGGAGCGCTGCAGGCCGTCGTAGGCGATCTCGACGACGAGTTCGGGGCGTACGGTCACCACGTGGCCGCTGCTGTCGACGGCCAGGTCCCGCAGCCGCTCGGTCTGCCACTCCAGCATCGCGTCCGTCATGCCCTTGAAGGTCTTGCCGAGCATCGCGAAGCCGCCGTCCGTGGTGCGGGCGCCGAGGTGGAGGTTGGAGAGCTTGCCGGTGCGCCGGCCGTGGCCCCACTCGGCGGCCAGGACGACCAGGTCGAGGGTGTGCACCGGCTTGACCTTCAGCCAGGACGCGCCGCGCCGGCCCGCGCTGTAGACGGCGTCGAGGGCCTTGACCACGACTCCTTCGTGGCCGCGGGCGAGGGTCGCGGCCATGAAGGCCTCGGCCATGTCGGTGTCCTCGGGTCCGGTCACCAGTGCGCGCCGCACCCGCATCGGCTCCGGTACCAGTGCGGCCAGCTCGGCGTGGCGTTCCGAGAACGGCAGATCGAGCAGGTCGCGGTCGCCGACGGACAGGGCGTCGAAGAAGACGGGGGAGACGGGGATCGACTTGGCGGCCGTGGCCACGTCCACCCGCGAGCCGACGCGGCCGGCCGTCTCCTGGAAGGAGCGGGGCCGCCCGTCGTCGCCGAAGGAGATGACCTCGCCGTCCAGCACGAACCGCCGGCCCCGCAGCCGCAGCGCGGCGCCGGTCACCTCCGGGAGGCGGTCGGTGATGTCGTCGAGGGTGCGGGTGTAGACCCGTACGGCGTCGCCGTCGCGGTGGACCTGGACGCGGATGCCGTCCAGCTTCTCCTCGACCGCGCAGGCGCCTAGCTTGTCGATCGCCTCGGTCACCGAGGACGCGGTGTGCGCCAGCATCGGCAGGACCGGGCGGCCGACGGTGAGGCGGAAGCGGTCCAGGGCCGCGGTGCCTTCGGTGAGCAGGGCCTGCGCCACGGCCTGCAGGGAGCCCGCCAGCATCACCGCCCGGCGGACGTCCCCCGGCGGCGCCCCGGTCGCCTGCGCCAGTCCCTCGACGGCGACGGCGTCCAGGGCGCCCTGCCGTACCTCGCCGGTGAGCAGGCCGAACAGGAAGCGCTGCTCCTCCTTGGTGGCGGCGCCCATCAACTCGCCGACCAGTCGCCCCCGTTCGGCCTGCGAGCCGGGGCCCGCGACCTTGCCGAGGTCGGTGAGCAGGGCGTCCACCTCGCGCACGGTCAGGGTGGGCTCGGCGGCGGGGGCGACCGGCCGGCTCAGCACCTTCCAGCCGACGCCGAGCCGCCCCTGGGGCAGCCGTCCCGCCAGGTACGGGATCACGATCGGTACGTCGTCCGCCTCCGCGTCCCCGAAGAGTTCGGCGAGCAGGGCGATCTTCCGGGACCGCGCCGAGGTGGCGGCGACCTCCTGGGACACATGGGCCAGCCGGGCAAGCAGCATGCTGCCATGGTGCAACGCGCTCGCCCGGGTTACACCTGGACGAGCGGGTCCGGCTGCCGACCGCGTCCGTGCGGCGGGGCCGCACCTCGACACGGCGGTCCTTCTACCGCGTCGCGTCCAGGTCTGTCATCAGCAGTTCCCCGTTGATGGTCGCGCCCGCGCGGTAGCCGCCCGCCGCCGCGTTGACGACCTGCTCGGCGAAGCCCATCGCGTTGCCGGCCGCCCAGACGCCGGGCACAGTCGTCAGCCCGGTCTCGTCGACCACGGGATACGCGCCGAACGGCGTCTCGCGCAGTTCGGCGCCGAGCCGCTCCAGCAGATCCGTCCGCGGTACCGCCCGGGGCGCGACGAAGACGACCTCGCGGGCGTGCGTCGTCCCGTCCGCCAGACGGACGCCGGTCAGCCGGTCGTCCTCGACGACCAGCTCCGCGACCTCGCCCGGCACCACCTTCACGCCGGCCGCGGCCAGCCTGCGCAGGTCGTCGTCCGTCAGCTGCCGCTCATCCACGGTGTGCAGGAAGAACGTCACGTCCTTCGACCACTGGGACACCATCAGCGCCTGGTGCACGCTCATCGGGGTGGTGGCGAGCACACCGAAGGCCCTCTCGCGCACCTCCCAGCCGTGGCAGTACGGGCAGTGCAGCACATCGCGGCCGAACCGCTCGGCGACCCCGGGGACCTCCGGCGGCTCGTCCTTCAGGCCGGTGGCCACGACGAGGCGGCGGGCCCGTACGGTCCGGCCGCCGGCGAGCGAGACGGTGAAGCCGGGGGCGACGTCCACGGCCCGGTCCCGGACCAGCTCGACGCCGTACCGGGCGATCTCCTCCCGGCCGGTCGCCAGGAAGTCGGCGGGCGGCATGCCGTCCCGGGTCAGATAGCCGTGCATATGGGCGGCGGGCGCGTTGCGGGGCTCGCCCGCGTCGACGACCAGGGTGCGGCGCCGGGCCCGGCCCAGCACCAGCGCGGCGGAGAGCCCCGCCGCACCGCCGCCGATGACGATCACTTCGTACTGCTCGGTCGTGGGTGACTCGGTCATGGGTGACCACCTCCACGCCCGACGGTCGCCGCACGGTGCGGGATTGACAAATATGTTTGCCGAAACTGCAATGGCGTCATGACGGACGACACGGACGACACGGACGGTGTGCTCGCGGAGGTCGGTCCCCGGCTGCGCCGCATCCGCAAGGAGCGGGGCGCCACGCTCGCCGGCCTGTCGGCGGCGACCGGCATCTCGGTGAGCACGCTGTCCCGGCTGGAGTCGGGGCTGCGCAAACCCAGTCTTGAGCTGCTGCTGCCGATCGCGCGGGCGCACCAGGTGCCGCTCGACGAACTGGTGGGCGAGCCGCGCACGGAGGATCCGCGCGTCCACGGCAAGCCGGTCGTGCGGCACGGCCGCACCTTCTGGCCGCTCACCCGGCAGCCCGGCGGACTGCAGGCCTTCAAGGTGCTGGTGCCCCGCAGCACGGAGGAACCCGAGCCGCGCACCCACGAGGGCTACGAGTGGATGTACGTGCTGTCCGGGCGGCTGCGGGTGGTGCTCGGCGAGCACGACGTGGTGCTGGCGGCCGGGGAGGCGGCCGAGTTCGACACCCGGGTGCCGCACTGGTTCGGCTCGACCGGGGAGGGGCCGGTGGAGTTCCTGAGCCTGTTCGGGCCGCAGGGCGAGCGGATGCACGTGCGGGCGCGGCCGAAGCGGGCGTGAGCGGCCCGGAGTGCGCGGTCGCGCCGGCGGGTCAGGCCGGGGCGTGCGGCCGGTTGCCGGGAGTGGTGCGGTCGGCCTCGGCCCGGGCCAGCACGGACAGCAGGGACGCCACGGTCAGCCCGGCCTCGGCCGGGTGGCGCAGCACCATGCTCGGTTCGATGCGGTAGGTGTTGGTGCGGCCCTCCCGGACATGGGAGAGGTAGCCGTCCCGTTCCAGATCGGAAATGATCTTCTGAACTGCGCGTTCGGTCAGCCGGCAGTGTGCGGCGATGTCACGGATCCTGGCGCTCTGGTTGTCGGCGATCGCGGCCAGCACGCGTGCGTGATTCGTCAGAAACGTCCATCCGGTGTGTGGCTCGGGCACTCCATCCATGCCCCCACTCTAGCGAGCGGACATTCACGTATTCAAAAACCCGAACTCGATTTCGTGTATTGGTTGACGTGCTTGGGGCAGCCGAGGGAATCTGAGGGTGCCATGCAGACACGTACACGAGGGAGAAGGGCCATGCCGGAATCCGCGGACTCGGCGCAGCCCCTCACCGCAGAGGAGTCCCCAGACCAGGTGTCCGACGACGGCCCACGAAGCGGTGTGCCCTGTCTGGCCACGATCGAGTCCGTCGCCGACGGCGACCGCGTGCTCGTCACCGTGCACGGCGAGCTCGACGTCGGCGGCACCGGGCTCCGGACCGCGCTCGGTGACGTCCTCGACCGCTCGGCCGCCGGTCTCGACCTGGACCTGACCGCGGTCGGCTTCTGCGACTGCGGCGGCCTGAACCTCCTTCTCGACCTGCGGCGACAAGCCCTCGCCCAGGGCAAGACCATCGGTGTACGGGCCTGCAGCCCGGCGGTGACCCGGCTGTTCGAACTGACCGGCACCCGCGAGCTGTTCGCGTCCTCCGCCCCCGGCCGGCGGCGCGACGAGCCCGTCGCCGAGGCCCCGGTCCGGCGCGCGAACGTCGATCAGGAGCTGCGCACGGAGGTTGACCAGCTGCGCCGGGCCATGCGGACCCGGCCCGCCATCGACGTGGCCCGCGGCATCCTGATGGCGACCTTCGGTCTGAGCGCGGATGCCGCCTGGGCCGTACTCGTCACCGCCTCCCAGAACAGCAACACCAAGCTCCATCAACTCGCCCAGGACCTGGTGGGGGCCGTCGACGGAGCCCAGCTGTCCGGAGCGGTGCAGCAGCAGATGGCGGCGGCCGTCGCCAAGGTGCGGGAGCGATCGGACGGCACTCGGCCCCCGGCGCGGTAGCCGTGGTGTGACGTTCCCGGCAGTGCTGTTCCCTCCGCGGCAAGCGACCGCTTAGTATGCGGTGGATCCCGGTCAAGACCCCGGTCCGACGACGCTGTCCCGTGGAGGCACCGCATGCAGGCATGGCAAGTGCACGAGCTCGGCGAGCCGAGTGAGGTGATGCGGCTCCAGGACGTCCAGGCGCCCACCCCCGGCGACGGCCAGGTGCTGCTGAAGGTGCGGGCCGCCAACATCAACTTCCCGGACGTGCTGATGGCCCGCGGCCACTACCAGGTGCGCCCGCCGCTGCCGTTCACGCCGGGCGTGGAGATCTGCGGCGAGACGGAGGACGGCCGCCGGGTGCTGGCCAACCCCGCACTGCCGTACGGCGGTTTCGCCGAGTACGCCGTCGCGGACGCCGCCGCCGTACTGCCCGCACCGGACTCGCTGGACGACGCCGAGGCCGCCGCGCTGCACATCGGCTACCAGACCGGCTGGTTCGGCCTGCACCGCCGCGCCCGCCTGGAGGCCGGCGAGACGCTGCTCGTCCACGCCGCCGCGGGCGGGGTGGGCAGCGCGGCCGTGCAGCTCGGCAAGGCGGCCGGTGCGACGGTCATCGGTGTCGTCGGCGGCGCCGAAAAGGCCGCCGTGGCCCGCGAGCTGGGCTGTGACGTGGTCGTCGACCGCAAGAGCGATGACGTCGTCGCCGCGGTCAAGGAGGCGACGGGCGGCCGGGGCGCCGACGTGATCTACGACCCGGTCGGCGGCGAGGCCTACACCCAGTCCACCAAGGTCGTCGCCTTCGAGGGCCGGATCGTGGTCGTGGGCTTCGCCAGTGGCTCCATTCCCAGCCCGGGGCTCAACCACGCCCTGGTGAAGAACTACTCGATCCTCGGCCTGCACTGGGGTCTGTACAACACCAAGAACCCGAAGCTGGTCCTGCACTGCCACGAGCAGCTCACCGAACTGGCTGCCCGGGGCGCCGTCAAGCCGCTGGTGAGCGAGCGCGTACCGCTCGGCGAGGCGGCCGCCGCCGTGCAGCGCGTCGGCGACGGCGTCACCACCGGCCGGGTCGTCGTCGTCCCGTCCCTCGCGAACGGAGCCGCCGCATGACCGTCGACGCAGCCGAACTCCGGCGCCGCACCACCGAGTTGCTGGCGGCACACCCGCCGGCCACCACCGACCGGCTCGACTTCCTGCGCGCCCGCTTCGACGCGGGACTGGCCTGGGTGCACTACCCGCAGGGCCTCGGCGGCCTCGGCGCGCCCCGCTCCCTGCAGGTCGTCGTGGATGCCGAGCTGGAGGCCGCAGGCGCCCCCGACAACGACCCCCGCCGGATCGGCATCGGCCTGGGCATGGCCGCGCCGACCATCCTCAAGTACGGCACCGAGGAGCAGAAGCAGCGGTATCTGCGTCCCCTGTGGACCGGCGAGGAGGTCTGGTGCCAGCTCTTCAGCGAGCCCGGCGCCGGCTCCGACCTGGCCGCGCTCGGCACGCGGGCCGTCCGGGAGGGGGAGAACTGGGTCGTCAACGGGCAGAAGGTGTGGACCTCCAGCGCCCACCTCGCCCGCTGGGCCATCCTCATCGCCCGCACCGACCCGGCCGTGCCCAAGCACGCGGGCATCACCTACTTCCTGTGCGACATGACCGACCCCGGCGTCGACGTCCGCCCGCTGCGGCAGATCACCGGAGAGGCCGAGTTCAACGAGGTCTTCCTCACCGACGTCCGCATCCCCGACTCCCGCCGCCTCGGCGAGATCGGCGACGGCTGGCGGGTCGCGCAGACCACGCTCAACAACGAGCGCGTCGCCATCGGCGGCATGCGCCTGCCCCGCGAGGGAGGCATGATCGCCCCGGCCGCCAAGACCTGGCGCGAGCGGCCCGAACTGCGTACCCACGACCTGCACCAGCGGCTGCTGAAGCTGTGGGTCGAGTCCGAGGTCGCCCGCCTCACCGCCGAGCGGCTGCGCCAGCAGCTCGTGGCCGGCCAGCCCGGTCCGGAGGGTGCCGGAATGAAGCTCGCCTTCGCCCGCCTCAACCAGGAGATCAGCGGCCTGGAGGTCGAACTCCGCGGCGAAGAGGGCCTGTTGTACGACGACTGGACCATGCGGCGGCCCGAGCTGGTGGACTTCACCGGCCGTGACGCCGGCTACCGCTACCTCCGCTCCAAGGGCAACAGCATCGAGGGCGGGACCAGCGAGGTCCTGCTGAACATCGTCGCCGAGCGCGTCCTGGGCCTGCCCGCCGAGCCGCGCACCGACAAGGACGTCGCCTGGAAGGACCTGGCCCGATGACCGACCTGCTGTACTCCGAGGAGGAAGAGGCGCTCCGGTCCGCCGTACGGGATCTGCTCGCCGACCACTGCGACGCGCCCGGCGTCATCGCGCGCACCGAGTCCGACACCCCGCACGACCCCGCCGCCTGGAAGGCCCTCGCCGACGGAATGGGCCTCGCGGGCCTGCTGGTGCCCGAGGCACTGGGCGGGCAGGGCGCCGGCCACCGCGAAGTGGCGGTCGTCCTGGAGGAGCTGGGGCGGGCCGTCGCCCCCGTGCCGTACCTCAGCAGCGCGGTCGTCGCCACCGAGGCCCTGCTGGAGTGCGGTGACGAGGAGTTGCTCGGCCGGCTGGCCTCCGGGCGGGCCGTCGCGGCCCTCGCGGTCGGGCTGCACCGGGCCCCGGGCACCGCCTTCGCCGCCGCACGGCTGGAGAACGGCACCCTGCACGGGGAACTGACCGGCATCGCGGACGCGGCGGCGGCCGACGTCCTGCTCGTGCCGGCCGAGGACGGCGGGCTGTACGCGGTGGCGGCGTCCGACGCGACCGTCACCCCGCAGGTCTCCCTCGACCTCACCCGGCCGCTGGCCGCCGTCGTCCTCACCGGCGCTCCTGGCCGCCGCCTCGGTGACGCCGAGCCCGCCGTACGACGGGCCCTGCGCGCCGGCGCCGGACTGCTCGCCTCCGAGCAACTCGGCCTCGCCGAGTGGGCGTTGACCGAGACGGTGCGCTACCTCAAGGAGCGCAAGCAGTTCAACCGGCCCGTCGGCGGGTTCCAGGCGCTCAAGCACCGGCTCGCCCAGCTGTGGCTGGAGGTCGTCAACCTCCGCGCCGCCGCCCGCAACGCCGCCGACGCGCTCGCGAACGGCGAGGACGTCGACCTGGCCGTCGCCGTCGCCCAGGCCTACGCGGCGCCCGTCGCCGTGCACGCCGCCGAGGAGGCGCTGCAACTGCACGCCGGCATCGGCATGACCTGGGAGCATCCGATCCATCTGTATCTCAAGCGCGCCAAGGCCGACTCGATCGCGTACGGCACGGCCGGTGCGCACCGGTCCGCGGTGGCCGAACTCGTCGACCTGCCGACCCCCTGAGCATCCTCCGGTGAAGCCCGCCCCACCTGGGGCGGGCTTCTTCGCGCGCTCGGCGGAAGGAGTGAACGGACGACGGCGGTCCGGCCAACTCCTGGCATGTGCAGATACTTTGAGGCCTCGGCGGCCCCATACTCCCTGTGGTTCCGACCCGCCCCACAGGGAGGCAGAACATGGCCCTCGTCACCCGTCGCAGAGCCCTCACCGCCTTGGGTGCCACACTCGCAGCCGTCCTCGCCCCGCCCGCGGGCAGCGCGTTCGCCGCCGAACACGGGCATCGCAGAGCCCCGTTGTGGCGCGCCCACGCCCACAACGACTACGAGCACCCCCGCCCCCTCTTCGACGCCCTGGACCACCGCTTCGGCAGCGTCGAGGCCGACATCTTCCTCGTCGGCGACCAGCTCCTGATCGGCCACACCGAGAGCGACCTCGACCCGACCCGCACGCTGGAATCGCTCTACCTCGACCCGCTGGCCACCCTCGTCAAGACCAACCACGGCTCCGTGTACCGCGGTTACCGCAAGCCGCTGCAACTGCTCATCGACATCAAGACCGAGGGATCCTCGACCTACCTCGAACTCGACCGCCACCTCGCCCGCTACAGGCACCTGTTCACGACCTACGCCCACGGCCGGTTGTACCCCGGCGCGGTCACCAACGTCATCTCCGGGGACCGGGCGGCCCGCACGCCCATGGAGGCGCAGAGCGTGCGCCGTGCCTTCTACGACGGCCGGCTCACCGACCTCGGCACCTCGGCGCCCGCCTCCTTCATCCCGCTGATCAGCGACAACTGGCAGGTCAACTTCACCTGGCTCGGCGAGGGGGCCTTCCCCGACGCCGAGCGGCAGAAGCTGCGCGCGATCCTCGCCCAGGCGCACGCGGCCGGGCAGAAGGTCCGCTTCTGGAACACCCCGGACCTGGCCGGCCCCGCCCGGGACGCGCTGTGGACCGAACTGCTGGACGCGGGCGTCGACTACTTCAACACCGACGACCTCGCCGGCCTCGAAGCCTTCCTCGACGCCCGCAGGAAGCCGTAGAACCACACGTTCGGCGGACAGGTCAGCCGTGCCGACCGGCCCTCCGCTACGCCACACTTGCGGCCGAACGCCGCGAAACGGGCGTGGCGGAGGAGGTTGACGATGGCGATTTCCATCTCTGTGGTGCTGCTGCTCCTGATCCTGGCGGTGATCTTCCTGCGCAGCGGCGGGCTGAAGTTCTCCCATGCCCTGGTCTGCGCGCTGTTGGGGTTCTTCCTCGCCGGCACGAGCATGGCGCCCACCATCCACAGCGGCATCACGGCGACCGCCGACATCGTCGGCAGCCTGCGCCCCTGAGCCCGGCCGGCCGCGGTCAGGGAGTCGTGAACACGCCGATGCCGTTCGGCACCGGGCGTTCCGCGTCGCCGGAGGGATGGTTGCGCACGGTCACCGTGCTCGAGCCCGGAGCGCGCGCGACCAGCGTGGTGGAGCCGCCGCCGTCCAGGCTGAACGCGTCGACCGCCCCCAACTCCCGCATTTCCGAAGCCACTTCCGCGATCGTCAGACCCTTGCGGTAGTCGGGCGCGCCGTCCAGCGCGAACAGCAGCAGCCGCCTGCCGCCGTCCGCGATGCCGACGGCCGTGCGGACGGCCGCGGTGGTGCCGTCCAGTCCGGGCAGCGGCTGTCCCCGCCTGAGGACGGGATAGCCGCCGAGAGCGAAGCGGTAGGCGACCTTGGAGTGGGCCGCGACCAGGCGGTGCGTCACCTTCACCGGCTCGCCCTCGGTGAACTTCCGCAGCTGCCGGGCACCCTCCTCCCGGCCGACGAGCACCGTGGTGCCCGCGGCGATGGGGCCGCGGCCCGGGGCGTCGGCCACCGCCACGACCCGGCCACGCCGGACGGTGACCTCGTAGGTGTCCGTGCTGCACGCGGCGCCCCGGTCGGTGTCGGTGCCGCAGGTCGCGCGGGCCCGGGAGACCGCACCCCAGTCCGAGGTGAACGCGCCGATCGTGTTCTCGGGCAGCGCGAACTGGTTGAGGCCGCCCAGCGGCAGGCGTCCGGCCGGTGTACGGATCGCGCCCTTGAGGGCCAGGCCGTCCAGCCGCGCCCTGCGGTCGACGCCCACGCCGAACACGTCCCGGGTGCTGGTGCCGGGTGGCAGTGCCGGGCCGAAGCGCTGCCCGTCGGGCACCGCCGCCTTCAGGACGTGCTCGGCGGCGATCGCGGGCCCGTCGGTGGAACCGGTGGCCTCGACGCCCGGGTGCTGGGTCTCCGAGATGTCGAAGAAGTCGCCGTTGACGCCCGCGACGGCGCCCTGCGCGTCGGCCAGCCGGGAGACCGTGGCCCGGGCGGCGACCGCCCCCGGATACAGCAGGCCGAGCCGTACGTGCGGATCGCGCAGGTCGACGGTGAGCAGGTGCGCGTGGGCCGGCCCCTTGCTTCCCTGGACGTCGAACTGCCGGTAGGTGACACCCCGCGCGATCGCGGTGGCCGTGGGTACGGCGCCGGCCGGTGCCGCCCCCACCAGGGCGGCACCGGCCAGCGCGCCCAGTACCGTGACGAAAGAGAGTATGGATCTGCCTGCCGTGGAACGCTTCTGACGGCGCGTCACGCTGCCCCCTGAGGTCTCGTCAACTCTCCGAACGCTCAGGGGAAGTGCAGCAGACCGCGGTGGTCCGCGCAGCGACTACGCGTCGACTACGCGAGAACGGGTGAGAAAACGCACCCCCTCGGGTGCCTCCAGCGAGAAACCGCTGCCGCGACCGGTTACGACGTCCACGATCAGCCGGGTGTGGCTCCAGGCCGCGTACTGGCCGCGCGACATCCAGAACGTCACCGGCTCCGGCACCCCCTCCACCTCCAGCTCCGCCAGCAGGACATCGGAGTCACCGGTGCGGAACTCGCCTTCCGGGTAGCACATGGGCGCGCTGCCGTCGCAGCAGCCGCCGGACTGATGGAACATCAGCGGGCCGTGCGTGGCCCGCAGGGCGCGCAGCAGGTCGGCGGCGGCCGGGGTGACTTCGACGCGCGGGATCTCCTCGTCCATGCCGTCCAGGGCACCACGGCCAAGGTTGCGAGAGGGTTGCGCAACCGCGATGTCTAGGGAGCGGCCCAACACCCCAGGGACACCAGCTGGTCCGGCGCCCAGCGCTGCTCCACCACGGCCAGCAGCTCCCAGCCGAGCCGCTCGTACAGGGCCGTCGCCGCCGTGTTGGAGACGACGACGTCGAGCACCGGATGCAGACCGCGCGCCCGGGCCTCCGCGACGGCCCGGGCCATCAGGGCGGCACCCAGTCCGTGTCCGTGCGCGGTGGGCGACACGAACAGGCGGCCCAGCACGGCGGTGTCCTCCACACCGACCCCGGCGCGGGCGCTCCACAGCCCGGGAGCCACGTCCCCGCCGTCGGGCCGCGACAGCTCCACGTGCCCGACGACACGGCCGTCGAGTTCGGCCACCCAGGCGGCCTCCATCGAGCCCGGGGTGAGCCAGCGGGCCGGGTGAGCAGGCCAGTTGACCGGATAGCCGCTGTGCCGGTGCACGGCGGCGAGAGCCGCCACACAGGCATCGAGATCGTGGTCGGTGCGCTGCCGGACACGGGATTCGTCGGTCGTCATGATCGGCCAGTATTCCGTGGGCCGACGGACGCCGCCGAGTCGCCGGTGGTTCAGAGGGAACCCACAGGGCGGCCGGCCCCTCCTATCGGTTGACGTAGTGGCCGACACGATCGAGGAGTGTCTGTTGGACGGCATCGAAGCCTCCACCGCCGGACCGCGCACGGTTTCCCGCCGCCGGTTCATGGTGTACTCCCTGTCCACGGCCACCCTCACCGTGGCCGCCCCGCTCGGCTGCGACACCTCGACGGCCCAGGGGTCCGAGCCCGCCCGCGCGCCCGCCGACACAGTGGTGACCGGCACCGACGACGAGATGCTGGTCCTGGAGGTCACCCGGGACAACAAGGTGGTCGTACGGCTGCCCCGGGTCGAGGTCGGCCAGGGCATCACGACCGCCGTCGCCATGATGATCGCCGAGGAACTGGACGCCCGCCTGGCCGACGTCCACATCCCCCTCGCCGACGCCCGGTCCAAGGGCAATCAGAACACGGGTGGCTCGGACTCCGTCCGCTCGCTGTACGACCCGGCCCGCCGGCTGGCGGCCACGGCACGCGCGCGCCTGGTGACCGCGGCCGCCCGGCGCTGGCGCGTCCCCGCCTGGAGTTTGCGCACCAAGGACACCGAGGTCATCGCCCCCGACGGCCGTACCGCCACCTTCGGCTCGCTCAGCGCGAGCGCAGCCAATGTGCGCCGCACCTCCGTGTCCGACCGGCCCAAGCCGGCCTCCCGGCACCGGCTGATCGGCCGGCCCACGAACCGCGTCGACGGCCGCGACATCGTCACCGGCAGGGCCACCTACGCCGGCGACCTGCACGTGGCCGGGGCGCAGCCGACGGTGGTGGCCAGGCCGCCGACGCTCGGCGGCAGGCTCGTCTCGGTCGACGACCGGGCCGCCCGCGCCATGCCGGGCGTCCACGCGGTCGTACGGGTTCCCGGCGGGATCGCCGTCGTCGCCGAGACCTTCCACCACGCCTTCCAGGCCCGCGACGCCCTGAAGGTCAAGTGGGCGCCCGGTCCGCTGGGCTCCCTGTCCGACGCGGGCATCCGCTCCCGGCTCAAGGCCGCCGTCCCCGCGCTCGCATCGCCGCCGCGCGGGTCGAACCAGGTCGAGGGCGAGTTCGAGTTCGCCTTCGTCAGCCACGCCCCGATGGAGGTGCTGACCGCGATCGCGGACGTGCGCGCCCACCGGGCCGAGATGTGGTTCTCCGCCCAGGGCCCCATGGGAGCCCGCGACGACATCGCCTCCGCGGTCGGCCTGCCCGCCTCCAAGGTGACGGTCCACGTCACACGCGGCGGCGGCTCCTTCGGACGGCGGCTGACCCATGAGGCCGCCGTCGAGGCCGCCCTGATCTCCAAGGCCGCCGGCCGGCCGGTCAAGCTCATGTGGAGCCGCAACGACGACACCCGCCACGGCCGGATGCGCCCCGCCACCCACCACCGCGTCCGCGCCAGCCACAAGGACGGCCGCGTCATCGCCTTCGCCCACGCCATGGCCTCGGTGAACGAGTCGTACGGCAGGAAGGGCGGCGCCGAGCAGGCGCTCTTCGTCCGGCCGGCGGCCCGCCCCGCCCCCAGCGACTCCGGGCTGTACAACTTCGGCCGCCTGTCCGGGGATTCGGGCGGCGTCGAACTCGCGATGCCGGTCGGCGCCTGGCGCTCGGTGGACTCCGGGACGATGCGCACGGCGGAGGAGATCATCGTCGACGAGATCGCCGCCAGCCTGGGCGTCGACCCGGTCGCCTTCCGCCGTACGACCCTGCGGAGCAAGGCCGTGCGGGCCGTACTGGACAAGGTCGCCGAAGCGGGCAGTTGGAACGCGCCGCTGCCCGCCGGACACGGGCAGGGCGTCGCCGTCCACGAGGAGTACGGGTCCTGCGTGGCCTGCCTCGCCGAGATCGACGCCACCGACCCGAAGAAGCCGAGGGTCGTCAAGGTGGTGATGGCCGCCGACGTCGGCACCGCCGTCAACCCGCGCGGCCTTCAGGCCCAGCTCATGGGAACCGCCGTCGACGGGATCTCCACGGTGCTCAGCGCCGGGCTGCACATCGACCGGGGTGCCGTGCGCGAGGGCAGCTTCGCCGACTTCCACTGGGCCCGCCAACGGCACGCCCCGCTGCATTTCGAGGCGCACATCATGCCGTCGACGGCCGAGCCCGGCGGCGCGGGCGAACTCGGCGTGCCCGCCGCCTCCGGAGCCGTCGCCAACGCCTACGCCCGGGCGACCGGCACCAGGCCCCGCCGCTTCCCGCTGAACTTCTGAACCGCCGCGAACTTCTGACCCTCTTCGAGAAGGTGCCGATGCCGTCCTACTCCTTCGTCCTCAACGGCGAGAAGGTCACCGTCGAGGCCCCGCCCGACATGCCGCTGCTGTGGGTGCTGCGTGACCTGCTGCATGTCACCGGCCCCAAGTACGGCTGCGGCGTCGGCGTCTGCCGGGCCTGCACCAGCCATCTCGACGGCGAGGAGATCCAGCCCTGCGTCGTCAAGGTCAAGGACTGCGCGGACCGGAAGATCACCACCATCGAGGGCCTGGCCGACGGCGACACCCTGCACCCCGTGCAGCAGGCCTGGCTCGACTGCGACGTCTCCCAGTGCGGCTTCTGCCAGCCCGGGCAGATCATGGCAGCCGTCGCCCTGCTGAAGAAGACGCGCCACCCCACCGACGCCGACATCGACGGCATCGAGAACGTCTGCCGCTGCGGCACCTATGCCCGCATCCGGGAGGCGATCAACAAGGCGGCCACAAAAATCACTCCCTGAGTGGCCCGGGTCACATGGCCACGGGCGCATGTCACCGACACCATGGGGGACGTTCGTCGGCAGGCTGAAGGGAGCGGTGATGTTCCGCAAGGTGCTGGTCGCCAACCGTGGTGAGATCGCGATCAGGGCGTTCCGCGCCGGCTATGAGCTGGGCGCGCGGACGGTCGCCGTCTTCCCGCACGAGGACCGCAACTCGTTGCACCGGCTCAAGGCCGACGAGGCCTACGAGATCGGCCAGCCCGGCCACCCCGTGCGGGCCTACCTGTCGGTCGAGGAGATCGTCCGCGCGGCGCGCAGGGCCGGCGCGGACGCCGTCTACCCGGGCTACGGCTTCCTGTCGGAGAACCCCGAGCTGGCCAAGGCCTGCGAGGAAGCCGGCATCACTTTCGTCGGGCCGAGCGCCCAGACGCTGGAGCTCACCGGTAACAAGGCCCGTGCCGTGGCCGCCGCCCGCGCGGCCGGCGTGCCGGTCCTCGGCTCCTCCGCGCCCTCCAACGACGTCGACGAACTCGTCCGCGCCGCCGAGGAGATCGGCTTCCCGGTGTTCGTGAAGGCGGTCGCGGGCGGCGGCGGGCGCGGCATGCGCCGTGTCGAGGACCCGGCCCAGCTCCGCGAGTCCATCGAGGCCGCGTCCCGCGAGGCCGCCTCCGCCTTCGGCGACCCCACCGTCTTCCTGGAGAAGGCCGTCGTCGACCCCCGCCACATCGAGGTGCAGATCCTCGCCGACGGCGAGGGCAACGTCATCCATCTCTTCGAACGCGACTGCTCCCTCCAGCGCCGCCACCAGAAGGTCATCGAGATGGCGCCCGCGCCCAACCTCGCCCCGGAGCTGCGCGACCGGATCTGCGCCGACGCCGTCCGCTTCGCGCGCGAGATCGGCTACCGAAACGCCGGCACCGTCGAGTTCCTCCTCGACCGCGACGGCAACCACGTCTTCATCGAGATGAACCCACGCATCCAGGTCGAGCACACGGTCACCGAGGAGGTCACCGACGTCGACCTCGTCCAGGCCCAGCTGCGCATCGCCTCCGGCCAGACCCTCGCCGACCTCGGCCTCTCCCAGGACACGGTCAAGCTGCACGGCGCCGCCCTGCAGTGCCGTATCACCACCGAGGACCCCGCCAACGGCTTCCGTCCGGACACCGGCCGCATCAGCGCCTACCGCTCGCCCGGTGGCTCCGGCATCCGCCTCGACGGCGGAACCACCCACGCGGGTACGGAGATCAGCGCGCACTTCGACTCGATGCTGGTCAAACTCACCTGCCGGGGACGGGACTTCAAGGCCGCGATCGGCCGGGCCCGGCGCGCGGTCGCCGAGTTCCGCATCCGCGGCGTGGCCACCAACATCCCTTTCCTGCAAGCCGTCTTGGACGACCCGGACTTCCAGGCCGGTCGGGTGACGACGTCGTTCATCGAGGAGCGCCCGCACCTGCTGACCGCCCGCTCCTCGGCCGACCGCGGCACCAAGCTGCTCACCTATCTCGCCGACGTCACGGTCAACAAGCCGCACGGCGAACGGCCCGAGCTGATCGACCCGGTCACCAAGCTGCCCCCGCTGCCGGCGGGTGAGCCCCCCGCGGGCTCCCGCCAGAGGCTCGTCGAACTCGGCCCCGAGGGCTTCGCCCGCGCCCTGCGCGAGTCGCCGACCATCGGCATCACCGACACCACCTTCCGCGACGCCCACCAGTCGCTGCTCGCCACCCGCGTGCGCACCAAGGACCTGCTGGCCGTGGCACCGGTGGTCGCCCGCACGCTGCCCGAGCTGCTCTCCCTGGAGTGCTGGGGCGGAGCGACGTACGACGTCGCCCTGCGCTTCCTCGCCGAGGACCCCTGGGAGCGGCTGGCCGCCCTGCGCGAGGCCGTCCCCAACCTCTGCCTGCAGATGCTGCTGCGCGGCCGCAACACCGTCGGCTACACCCCGTACCCGACGGAGGTCACCGACGCCTTCGTGCACGAGGCCGCCGCCACCGGCATCGACATCTTCCGCATCTTCGACGCCCTCAACGACGTCGGCCAGATGCGTCCCGCCATCGACGCCGTACGCGAGACGGGCGCCGCGGTCGCCGAGGTCGCCCTCTGCTACACCTCGGACCTGTCCGACCCGAACGAGCGCCTGTACACGCTGGACTACTACCTGCGGCTGGCCGAGCAGATCGTCGCGGCCGGCGCGCACATCCTCGCGATCAAGGACATGGCCGGGCTGCTGCGTGCCCCGGCCGCGGCGAAGCTCGTCTCGGCGTTGCGCCGCGAGTTCGACCTGCCGGTCCACCTGCACACCCACGACACGGCGGGCGGCCAGCTCGCCACCTACCTCGCCGCGATCCAGGCGGGCGCCGACGCGGTGGACGGCGCGGTCGCCTCGATGGCCGGCACGACCTCCCAGCCGTCGCTGTCGGCGATCGTCGCGGCCACCGACCACTCCGAGCGGCCCACCGGCCTCGACCTCCAGGCCGTCGGCGACCTGGAGCCGTACTGGGAGAGCGTCCGCAAGATCTACGCCCCCTTCGAGGCGGGCCTCGCCTCCCCGACCGGGCGCGTCTACCACCACGAGATCCCCGGCGGTCAGCTCTCCAACCTGCGCACCCAGGCCGTCGCCCTCGGCCTCGGCGACCGCTTCGAGGAGATCGAGTCGATGTACGCGGCCGCCGACCGCATGCTGGGCCGGCTGGTCAAGGTCACCCCGTCGTCCAAGGTGGTCGGCGACCTCGCCCTGCACCTCGTCGGGGCCGACGTCACCCCGGAGGACTTCGAGGCGACGCCGAACAGGTTCGACATCCCCGACTCGGTGATCGGTTTCCTGCGCGGCGAGCTGGGCACCCCGCCCGGCGGCTGGCCGGAGCCGTTCCGCAGCCGGGCGCTGGAGGGCCGTGCGGAGCCGCGACCGGTGCAGGAGCTGACGCCGGAGGACCGCGAGGGCCTTGCCAAGGAGCCCGGCGCGACGCTCAACCGGTTGCTGTTCCCCGGCCCGACGGGCGAGTTCGACACCCACCGCCAGGCCTACGGCGACACCAGCGTCCTGGACAGCAAGGACTTCTTCTACGGTCTGCGCCCGGGCAAGGAGTACGCCGTCGACCTCGAACCCGGCGTCCGGCTGCTCATCGAGCTGGAGGCCGTCGGCGAGGCCGACGAGCGCGGCATGCGCACCGTGATGTCCACCCTGAACGGCCAGCTGCGGCCGATCCAGGTGCGCGACAAGGCCGCCGCCTCGGACGTCCCGGTCACCGAGAAGGCCGACCGGTCCAACCCCGGCCATGTGGCGGCGCCGTTCGCCGGTGTGGTCACGCTCGCGGTCGCCGAGGGCGACGAGGTGGACGCGGGGGCGACCGTGGCCACGATCGAGGCGATGAAGATGGAGGCCGCGATCACCGCGTCCCGCGCGGGACGGGTGAACCGGCTGGCGATCAACCGGATCCAGCAGGTGGAGGGCGGCGACCTGCTGGTCGAGATCGGCTGAACCGACGGCGGGGCGGTGCGCGCGAGAGCGGGCGCCGCCCCGCCGCCGCGTGTGACCTGTACCGCGGTGGGAACCCGGGGCGCGCCCGACGCAGGGAGCACGGGCCGTTCAGGGAGGTTCCATGACCGGGCAGACCGCGCAGTACGACGACGGGGGCACCCCTCTCGCGGGTTACGCCACCCTCGCCGCCGCCTTCACGGCCGGCGTCACCGGGTTCGCCGCGTTCGTACGGCGGCGCGGGATCCGGCCGCCCCGCGAGGTTCCGCCCTGGGACGTCGCTCTCCTGGGCGCGGCGACCTACAAGGCGTCCAGGCTGCTGACCAAGGACGAGATCACCAGCTTCGTCCGGGCGCCGTTCGCCCGCCGCAGCGGCGAGGGCGAGGGCCCCGAGGTCATGGACGAACCGCGCGGGCACGGCGTGCACCGCGCCGTAGGCGACCTGGTGACCTGCCCGTTCTGCACCTCCGTCTGGGCGGCCGGCGTGCTGGTGTGCGGATACACCGTCGTCCCCCACGCCACCCGGCTGATCTGCGCGGGGCTCGGGGCGGTCACCATGGCGGACTGGCTGCAGTACGCCTGGACCTGGACCCAGCGGACCGCCGAGGACTGAGCGGGTTCTCTGCCACGCGGAGGAGTCGCGGGACGGTCAGGAGGGCTGGACTTCTTCGAAGAGGGCGAGGGCCTCGGCGGGGTTCGCGCTCACCAGGCGCTCCAGACCCGCCGTCGTGATCTTCGCCCACCGCTCGGCCCGGGCCCACATCCGTTCCTCGAAGGCGCGGACGGTCTCGTCGAGGTCCTGGGTGCCCGTGGCGATGGCCTCGGCGAGTTCGGCGCCCTCCAGCATGGCGAGGTTCGCGCCCGCTCCCAGCGGGGGCATGAGATGCGCGGCGTCGCCCAGGAGCGTCACCCCCGGGGTGTGGGCCCAGGTGTGGGAGACGGGCAGGACGTGCACGGGGCGGTGGGTGAACGCGGCGCCGTGGCGCAGGAGTTCGAGAACGGGAGCGGCCCAGCCGTCGAACAGGGCCAGCAGACTCGCTCGCACCGCCTCGGCGTCGGTGAGGTCCAGTTCCGCGTGCCAGTCCAGCGGTGCGCGGAACTGGGCGTACACCTTGACGTGGCCGCCGCTGTTGCGCTGGGCGACGAGCTTTCGGTTCACGCCGTACACGGCCACGGAGCCGTCGCCGATCAGCCGGGCGAGCTCGGGATGGCGGATGTCGACGTCGTCCAGCGAGGTCTCCACCGAGGTGACGCCGGTGTAGTGCGGCGTCACCGGTGACACGGCGGGACGGACCCGGGACCAGGCGCCGTCCGCGCCGACGACGAGGTCGAACGTCTCCTGCCGCCCGTCCGCGAAACGGACCAGTGCGCCGTCCCCGGTCCCCGGCGTCACCTCCTCCACGCCGCGTCCCCACTGGACGTCGAGAGGGCCGAGCAGCAGGGCACGGAGTTGCCCCCGGTCGATCTCGGGATTGGCCCGGTCGTCCGGACGCGGTCGCCAGTCGCGCAGGACCGTCCCGTCCGTGTCGAGGATGCGCATGGCCTGCCCCTCGGGACGGGACAGCGCCTCGAACTCCGCCAGCAGTCCCGCCTTTTCCATCGCGAGCTGGCCCAGTCCCTCGTGCAGGTCCAGCGTGCCGCCCGGAGGGCGGGCGTCGGGGGAGGGGTCGCGTTCGAAGACCGTGACGGGGTGGCCGTGGCGGTGTAGCACACGGGCGAAGGTGAGTCCGGCGGGGCCGCTTCCGACCACGGCGATACGATGTCTCATGTCGATACACTGTATTTCTCGCTTACGATGCACCGCAAGCAACAGAACGGTGTGATCATGACTGTCTGGGACCGGCCCGAGCCGCCGGCTCGCCCGGTGCCGCTCGATCGGGAGCGGATCGTCGCCGCCGCCATCGCGCTGGCCGACGAGGGCGGGCTGGAGGCGGTGTCGCTGCGCAAGGTCGCCGCCCGGCTCAACGCCGGCCCGATGCGGCTCTACGGCTACATCTCCACCAAGCAGGAACTGTTCGACCTCATGGTGGACGAGGTCCAGGGCGAGATCCTCCCCGAGGAGCGCCCCGGTGACTGGCGGGAGGCGCTGAGCACTCTCGCCCACCGCACCAGGCAGACCGCACTCCGCCACGAGTGGCTGGCCGACCTGCTCGGCGGCCGCCCGACGCTGGGCCCGAACGGCCTCGCCGTGACCGAGGCCACGCTGGCCGCCCTCGACGGCCTCGCCGACATCGACACGGTCATGCGCGCCGTCGAGACCGTCAGCGCCTACTTCACCGGCGCGATCAGGCGCGAGATCGCGAGCGTGCGCGCCGAGCGCGCCACCGGCCTGTCGAAGCGCGAATGGCAGCGCGCCTCCGGCCCCCATGTGACGAAGATGCTGGCCACGGGCCGCTTCCCGGCGCTGAGCAGGGCGGTCTACGACGGCACGGACGTGGACGCCGAAACGTCCTTCGCCACCGGACTGGACTGGGTCCTCGACGCCGTCGCGGTCAAGCTGCAAGGCGCCTGACCTCGGTGATCGGTGATCAGTGATCGGTGATCGGTGATTCGTGATCGGTGATCCTTGATCGGACGGGGCAGGCGCCTTGCGGGTGAGGCCAGAAGGGGGGTGGGGGTGGGTCTAGAAGAAGCCGAGCTTCTTCGGCGAGTACGACACCAGGAGGTTCTTCGTCTGCTGGTAGTGCTCCAGCATCATCTTGTGTGTCTCGCGGCCGATGCCCGAACCCTTGTAGCCGCCGAACGCCGCGTGCGCCGGGTAGGCGTGGTAGCAGTTCGTCCAGACGCGGCCCGCCTGGATCGCGCGGCCCGCCCGGTACGCCGTGTTGATGTCACGGGTCCACACACCCGCGCCGAGCCCGTACAGCGTGTCGTTGGCGATCTTGATGGCGTCGTCGAAGTCGTCGAACGACGTCACGGAGACGACCGGTCCGAAGATCTCCTCCTGGAAGATCCGCATCCGGTTGTCGCCCTCGAAGATCGTCGGCTGGACGTAGTAGCCGCCCTTCAACTCGCCGTCGTACTCGATGCGTTCGCCACCGGTGAGGATCTTCGCGCCCTCCTGACGGCCGATGTCCAGGTAGGAGAGGATCTTCTCCAACTGGTCGTTGGAGGCCTGCGCGCCGATCATCGTGTCCGTGTCCAGCGGGTGGCCCGTCTTGATCTGCTCGGTCCGGGCGACCGCCGCCTCCATGAACTCGGCGTAGTGGCCGCGCTGCACCAGCGCCCGGGACGGGCAGGTGCACACCTCGCCCTGGTTGAGCGCGAACATCGTGAAGCCCTCGAGCGCCTTGTCCCGGAAAACGTCGTCGACCGCCGTGACGTCCTCGAAGAAGATGTTCGGGGACTTGCCGCCGAGTTCGAGGGTGACCGGGGTGATGTTCTCCGACGCGTACTGCATGATCAGCCGGCCGGTCGTGGTCTCCCCGGTGAACGCCACTTTCGCCACCCGCGGGCTGGACGCCAGCGGCTTGCCCGCCTCCACGCCGAAGCCGTTGACGATGTTGAGCACACCCGGCGGGATCAGATCGGCGACCAGGCTCAGCCAGTAGTGGATGGACGCCGGGGTCTGTTCGGCCGGCTTCAGCACGACCGCGTTGCCCGCGGCCAGCGCGGGCGCCAGCTTCCAGGTCGCCATCAGGATCGGGAAGTTCCACGGGATGATCTGCGCGACCACCCCGAGCGGCTCGTGGAAGTGGTACGCCACCGTGTCCTCGTCGACCTCGCCGAGCGAACCCTCCTGCGCCCGGATCGCGCCCGCGAAGTAACGGAAGTGGTCGATGGCGAGGGGGATGTCGGCGGCCAGCGTCTCCCGGACCGGCTTGCCGTTCTCCCAGCTCTCGGCGACCGCCAGCTTGTCGAGGTTGGCCTCCATGCGGTCGGCGATCTTCAGCAGGACGTCGGAGCGCTGGGTCATCGACGTACGGCCCCACGCCGGAGCCGCCGCGTGCGCCGCGTCGAGAGCCCGTTCCACGTCCTCCGCGGTGCCGCGCGCGATCTCGGTGAACGGCTGCCCGTTCACCGGGGTGGAGTTCTCGAAGTACTGCCCCCGGGCCGGCGGCACGTACTCGCCCCCGATGAAGTGGTCGTAGCGCGCCTGGTAGGAGACGATCGCGCCCTCGGTGCCGGGCGCCGCGTAACGGGTCATGCTGGTGCTCCTTCAGAAGCGCTGCCCGCCGTTGGGCAGCTTTCCTGCGGAGGCTAGGGACGGGGACGTTGCAACCACGTTGCCGGTCGGCGGCGCCGTCGGCCGGGCGGTCGGCCGGACGGGGTGGTGGGCTCTGGGGTGGTGGGATCCGGTCGGCGGGTCAGCGCGGGCGGGCCGTCGGTGCCGCCAGTTCCGCCTCAAGTGCGACGAGGCGCGACCGCACCGCCGGCGTCGGGCGGACCGCGGCGAGCGCCCGCCACACGTCGAGGTCGTCCTCGCCCCAGGGGGCGTGCGCCCAGTCCGCGAGGAGGTCGGGGTCACGGCGGGCGATCAACGCCGTGCGCAGTCCGTCGGCCAGGCGGTGCCTGAGCCGCACCACCGCCGGGGCGTACGAACCGGGCAGCAGCGGTCCCGCGTACGTCCTCGCGGCCGCCGTGACCGCGCCGGTCTCCAGCCGCCGCTCGACCACGGCGACGTCGCACTCCACCGGCACCGTCAGCCGGTAGGGCCGCGAGGCCAGCAGCCCCGGGCCCAGCAGCCTGCGCAGCCGGGCCAGTTCGGCACGCAACGTCACCGGCGTCACCGACTCGTCCTCGTACAGCGCGCACAGCAACTCGTCGCCGGTCAGCCCCTCCGGGCGCCGCGCCAGCAGCACGAGGATCTCGCTGTGCCGGCGGCTGAGCCGGATCCGGCGCCCGTCGATGCGCAACTGGGCCTCGTCGCGGCCCAGCACGGTCAGTTCGGGTGTGTCGGTGCCGGGCCGCTCCGGCACGAGCAGCGCCAGCTGCGATTCGGCGGCCCGCGCCACCGCCTGCACGAAACCCAGGCTGTGCGGATGCGCCAGCCCGTCCCCGCCGGTGATGTCCACGGCGCCGAGCACCCGCCCGGTCCGCGGATCGTGCACCGGGGCCGCCGCGCAGGTCCAGGGCTGCACCCGCCGGATGAAGTGCTCGGCCGCGAACACCTGCACCGGCCGGTCCACGGCGACCGCGGTCCCCGGTGCGTTCGTCCCCATCGCGGTCTCCGCCCACCGGGCACCCGGTACGAAGTTCATCCGTCCCGCGTGCCGCCGGGTCGTCGGATGACCCTCGACCCACAGCAGCCTGCCGTGCGCGTCGCACACCGCCAGCAGATGCTCGCCGTCGGCGGCGAACGTCCCCATCAGCTCCCGAAACAGCGGCATCACCCGTGCCAGCGGATGCTCGGCCCGGTAGGCGCCGAGGTCGTCGTCCATCAGGTCCACGTCCGCCAGCTGCGCGGGTGCTCAGCACCTCGGGCATGGCCTGCAGACGTGTGAGGACCAGCTGCCCGTCGGGCCCCACGCCTGCCCGGGCCGAACGCCGCCACGACTCGGCGACCACCGTACGCACCGGGCGGGTCACGGTGCCCGCCTCGGTGAACGTCTCGTGCGCGCGACGCAGCACCCGTGTGCGTTCGGCGAGATCGGCCCCCGGCTCCAGGGCCACCCACGGATCGGTCAACTCGGCCTCCCCGGAAAAGCTGTGCGGCTGAAGGACATCGTCACTCCCGGTACGCGCCCCGACAACCGTTTCGACCACGATCACCCGGACGAGGCGTCGGCCCCTCGCGTCGAGCCGACCGCACTGGGCAGCTGCCACGGCACCGGCCCTGGCACCGACCCCCTTGCTTCAGGCGAAGTTGACCATCCTTATGAACCGCGTCCAGTCCCAGTTGGGCCCGGGATCGGTGTGGTCCGTCCCCGGCACCTGGTAGTGGCCGATGATGTGCGCGCGGTCCTTCGGGATGCCGTACTTGGTGCAGACCGCCGCCGTCAGCTTGGCCGACTGCTCGTAGAGGGCGTCGGTGAAGTATGCGGGCCGGTCCACCCAGCCCTCGTGCTCGATGCCGATGCTGCGCGTGTTGTAGTCCCAGTTCCCGGCGTGCCAGGCGACGTCCTTCTCCCGGACGCACTGCGCCACGTGCCCGTCGGCCGAGCGCACCAGGTAGTGCGCGGACACCGCCTTCTTGGAGTTCTGGAAGACGGCGAGGGTGTCCGCGTAGGTCTCCTGGGTGACGTGGATGACCACGAAGTCGAGCGGATAGGACGTGGGCCGGCTGGACGCCGTGTAGTTGGAGGACGTCGCCGGCTGCCACTCCGCGGACGGGTAGTCGACGGCCTGGGCCTTGGCGTCGGCCCGCGCGTCGGGCAGCAGGGCGTACGGAACTGCGGCCAGGGCGGCCCCCTTGAGGAACCGTCTTCTGGAGGTGCCTGGTCTTGCTCGCTCCATCGAGCCGTGCCTTTCGTGTGGGGGAGGAGGTGGGCCTGCTCAGCGCGGCAGCGCGGCGGCGGTCTCCCGGAGCCGGGCGTGCATGCCGCGGTAAGTCTCGCGCTCGGGCAGCCACTGCTTGCGGATCTTCGCCACGCACGTGTAGTTGGTGTCGCACACGTTGGCCAACGGCGATTCCACCGCCTGCGTCGCGAACTGGTACGCGTCCAGCTCCCCGAAGCCGTAGTCGCGCACCAGCCACTGCACCAGGTCGAGCTGGGAGATGCGGAACGCGTCCTCGAGCGGACGGGCCGAGCCCGTCGAGATGATGTGCGTGTCCGACTCGATGCGCGGCCAGGGCGTGGCCACTCCCTTGAGCAGCTCGACGATCACAACGGTGTTCATGGCGCACTCGACGGCGACCTCGCAGGTCTCGCCCTCGCCCTGCCGGGCGTGCCCGTCGCCGAGGCTGAGCAGCGCCCCTTCCACGTTGACTCCGAGATAGCAGGTGACGCCGGCCCGCATCTCGGGCGTGTCCATGTTGCCGCCGTGCGCGTCGGGCACCAGCGCGGAGCGGACCTCCAGGTTGGCCGGCGCCACGCCCACCGTGCCGTGCACGGATCGAGGGGCAGCTCGGCCTCGATGTCACTGTCGTGCGCCCGGAACAGCGCGGTGCGCCGGGTGAGGTCGAGCTGCCAGATCCACACGGTTTCCGGCAGCGGCGGTTGCAGCGTTGCCGTGGCGTGCGTGGAGGTGAGCGCGCCGAACAGGGGGACCGTGGTCGACGCGGCCCAGTCCCGCGCCGGTTCGATCGACACGAAGTGCACGGCGACGGTGTCGCCCGGCTCCCCGCCCTCGACGTGGAACGGGCCGGTCTGCGGATTGAGGAAGGGGAACTCGCACACTTCGGACACCAGGTCCTCCTCGGACCGCACCCGTCCGGCGAAGCAGTCCTCCGTGTACAGGTCGAGGACCGTGCCGGGCGTGACGCGTGCCACGGGCGGTGCGCCGCCGAACGTCCAGGCGTACTCGCCCGGTTCGGGTCGGACGATCAGGATCCGGGGGTCGCTCATCGGTGTGTCGCTCCGTTCTGCGCGGGATGGGTGGGGGCGGGTTCGTCGAGGTAGATGGACGCGGCGACCGCCGCGGCCGGAGCCATGGCCGTTATGCCCTGGAACAGCACCTCGCGCAGTGCGACCGCGTCGCGCCTGAGCCCCGCTTCCGCTTCCCCCGACATGTGAATACCCCTCAATCCACGCCGACTTGGCCGGTGCCCTCGACACCGACGGCTGCGCCTCGCGTGATTCACGGTACGGCGCTCGCGGGATGGGCAGAAGGGCACGACGTGCTTCGGTGGACGAAGGCGCGGATGTGGACAACTCGGCCACTCGGACGGGTGAAGCGAGCGTGATCCACGGCTTTCCGAGCACGGCGGCCCGGGCTCACGGACCGCACAGGGTGGGGCCGAGGTCAGCCCTGCCGACCGGTCAGCCCTGCCGACCGTTCAGCGCGATCCGGGTCAGCCCCGCTCCGCGACCGCCGCCGGATCGTCGAGGACCGCCCGTACCACCGAGTGCGCCGCGCCCAGCAGTGGTCCCTCGGAACCGAGACCCGACACCGTCACCGGGCAGGCGGGGCCGGCGGTGCGCCGGGCCAACTCGGCCTCCAGAGAGGGCAGCAGCCACGGCGCGAGCCCGGCCAGCGCGCCGCCCAGCACCACGCCCTCGGGATCCAGCAGGTTCACCGCCCCGGTCAGCGCTATGCCGAGCGCCTCACCGGCGTCGAGAAGGGCTCGCCGTACGTCGGCGTCACCGTTGGCGGCCCGGTTCGCCAGCAGGCCGACGCGGTCCTCGCCCGGCTCCAGTCCCGCCGCCCGCAGCACCGCCTCCTCACCGGCGTACTGCTCCAGACATCCCCGGCCGCCGCAGGGGCAGGAGAGCCCTTCCGGACGCACGGGCACGTGTCCCAGCTCGCCCGCGAACCCACGTGTCCCGCGCAGCAGCCCACCGGCCACGACGACCGCGGCGCCGATGCCGATCTCCGCGGACACGTGCAGGAAGTCGCGCGGTGTGCCCTCGCCGAGCCAGAGTTCGGCGAGGGCCCCGAAGTTGGCCTCGTTGCCGACGGTCAGGGGCCAGTCGGCCGGCAGCAGGGCGCCGAGGTCGGTGTCGTGCCAGTCCAGGTTCGGGGCGCGGACGACGGTGCGGGCGTCGCGGGCCACCAGGCCGGGCACGGCAACCGCGAGCCCCGCGGGCCACAGTCCTTCGTCCTGCGCCTCGGCGACGACCCGGTGCACCAGTTCGGTGAGTTCCCCGATCACGGGCTCGGGGGAGCGGCCGCGGTTCGCGCCGTGCCGGACGGCCTTCGCCCGCACCTGTCCGCGCAGATCGACCGCGCACACCGCGAGGTGGTCGACGCCGACCTCGGCGCCGATGCCGGCGGGGCCGTGCCCGCTGACGGCGAGTGCGGAGCCGGGGCGGCCCACTCGTCCGGGCCGCTCGGGACCCAGTTCGTCGAGCAGGCCGGAGCGTATGAGCTCGTCGACGAGGCTGGACACCGCCGCCCGGGTCAGTCCGATGCGGGAGGCGACGGCGGCACGGGAGAGCGGGCCCTCGGCGCTGACGGTGTGCATCACCCGTGCCAGGTTGCGGCGGCGCATGCCCTGCTGGGTGTCCGGCAGCGCCCGCCCGGGCCCGGCCGGGTGTGCCTCGTGCAGCGGTGCGGTCATGCCCCCGTCCTCAGCGGTTCTCGGTGCTCCGCTCCAGCAGCGGGGCCGCGTCGGAGAGTACCCCGGCGATCCTTTCCAGCGTCTCGTCGTCCCGCTCCACGGCATCCAGCACCGGCCCCGCGGCCGTGTTCCAGCGCCGGGCGACCGAGGCCGGATCCTCGCCGGTCAGTAGTCCCGCCGCCTGCGCCGCGGCGCCGAGCGCGACCAGTTCCTTGGCCTCGGGGACCTGTACCGCGCGGCCGGAGAGCCGTCGTACGGTCTCCTGCCAGGCCCGGCCGCGGGCGCCGCCGCCGATCAGCAGCAGCGGCACGGAGCGGTCCGCGTCCGCGTCGAGGACGAGGTCGAGCGCGCCGAGCAGGGAGTGCACGGCGCCGTCGTAGGCGGCCTGCAGGAGCTGACCGGCGGTCGTGTCGTGGCGCAGGCCGTGCAGCAGTCCCGACGCTCCGGGCAGGTTCGGCGTGCGCTCGCCGTCCAGGTAGGGCAGCAGGGTGACGCCGGTGGGTTCCACGGCCTCCCGGTCGAGGCCCAGCAGGGTGGCGACACGGTCGACGGCGAGGGTGCAGTTCAAGGTGCAGGCCAGCGGCAGCCAGTCGCCGTGGGCGTCGGCGAAGCCCGCGACGGTGCCGGTGGGGTCGGCCGGGCGGCGCTTGGAGACCGCGTACACGGTGCCCGAGGTGCCGAGGCTGAGCACGGGGGCGCCGGGCCGCAGCCCGAGGCCCAGCGCGGCGGCCGCGTTGTCGCCCGTCCCCGGCGCGACCAGGGTGCCCTTGGAGAACGGCAGGTCATGGCTGTCGCGCACGGTGCCCGCCACCTCGCCCGGCCGCACCACGCGGGGCAGCATGGCGGGGTCAAGGCCCACGTGCGCGAGGGTCTCCTCGTCGTACGCCTCCGTCCCGGACGCCCACCAGCCGGTGCCCGAGGCGTCGCCGCGGTCGGTGGTGCCCTGCCCCGTCAGGCGTTCGGTGAGGTAGTCGTGGGGCAGGCGCACCGCCCGGGTCGCGCGGACCGCCTCCGGCTCGTTCTCGGCCAGCCATGCCCACTTGGTGACCGTGAAGGACGGCCCGGGGACGCTGCCGGTTCGCTCCGCCCAGGCTTTCGGTCCGCCCAGCTCCTCGATCAGGCGGCGGGCCTGCGGCGCCGAGCGCACGTCGTTCCACAGCAGGGCCGGGCGCACCGGCTCACCCCGCTCGTCCAGCGTGACCAGGCCGTGCTGCTGACCGCCGATCGACACGGCGGCCGCCTCGTGCGCCGCGTCGCCGCACTGGCGCAGGGCCTCGCACAGGGCGTCCCACCACTGGCGCGGGTCGCTCTCGCGGCCGGCCCCGGAGGAGACGGTGTGGGGCGCCTGACCGCTCGCGACGACCTGGCCGGTGGCCGCGTCGACGACGAGCGCCTTGGTGGACTGGGTGGACGTGTCCACGCCGACGACGAGCGGTCCCTCGGCTGCTGACATCGGGCTCTCCCTCTTCCGCGGCTCAGCGGGATGTTCTGTGACAGACCCCCTGGACTCTTCCCAGGGCTGCGTCCGCATACTAATTTGTAAACGGCCATGACGAAATAGTTCGCCATAGTCCGCACGACAGTCTGCGAAGCAAGGAGCCGCGGCATGAGCTACCAGCCCACCCCCGAGGACAGGTTCACCTTCGGCCTGTGGACCGTCGGCTGGCAGGGAAGGGACCCGTTCGGCGACGCCACGCGGCGTGCCCTCGACCCGGTCGAGACGGTGCAGCGCCTGAGCGAGCTCGGCGCCTACGGCGTCACTTTCCACGACGACGACCTGATCCCCTTCGGATCCTCCGACAGCGAGCGCGAGTCGCACATCAAGCGCTTCCGCCAGGCCCTCGACACGACCGGCATGACCGTGCCGATGGCCACCACGAACCTCTTCACCCATCCGGTCTTCAAGGACGGCGCGTTCACCGCCAACGACCGCGAGGTGCGCCGCTACGCCCTGCGCAAGACCATCCGCAACATCGACCTCGCGGTCGAGCTGGGCGCGAAGACCTATGTCGCCTGGGGCGGACGCGAGGGCGCCGAGTCCGGCGCCGCCAAGGACGTACGGGTCGCCCTGGACCGCATGAAGGAGGCCTTCGACCTGCTCGGCGAGTACGTCACCTCCCAGGGCTACGACCTGAAGTTCGCCATCGAGCCGAAGCCGAACGAGCCGCGCGGCGACATCCTGCTGCCCACCGTGGGTCACGCCCTGGCGTTCATCGAGCGCCTGGAGCGCCCCGAGATGTACGGCGTCAACCCCGAGGTCGGCCACGAGCAGATGGCCGGGCTGAACTTCCCGCACGGCATCGCGCAGGCCCTGTGGGCGGGCAAGCTCTTCCACATCGACCTCAACGGCCAGTCCGGCATCAAGTACGACCAGGACCTGCGCTTCGGCGCCGGCGACCTGCGTGCCGCGTTCTGGCTGGTCGACCTCCTGGAGAGCGCCGGCTACGCGGGCCCGAAGCACTTCGACTTCAAGCCGCCGCGGACCGAGGACCTCGACGGCGTGTGGGCGTCGGCGGCGGGCTGCATGCGCAACTACCTGATCCTCAAGGAGCGCGCCGTCGCCTTCCGTGCCGACCCGGAGGTGCAGGAGGCCCTGCGCGCCTCGCGACTGGACCAGCTCGCCCAGCAGACCGCGGAGGACGGCCTGGAGGCACTCCTGGCCGACCGCAGCGCCTTCGAGGACTTCGACGTCGAGGCGGTCGCCGCCCGCGGGATGGCCTTCGAGAGGCTCGACCAGCTGGCGATGGACCACCTGCTGGGGGCGCGCGGCTGAGCACTCACGCGCACGCACGTCCTCGCGCGCGCTCGCCGAACGGCGCTCACGCGCGCGTGAGCGGACGGAATGCGTGCGTCCGTGAACGGGCTCCGCACGGAATACGCCGGAATCGTGCAGTCCATGGAATGGGGCCGTATCAAGTTCCGTGCGGGGCTCGCGCGTCGTCCGGTCCGAGGCGACTCTGGACGGTATGGCCATGCCGCCGGTACCGCCTCGCCCGCCCGGACCGCCGGGTGACACGCCGCCTCCGGGTGGCTTCGGACCGCCCTCCTACGACGACTGGCCGCCGGGCCCCCGGCCGCCGGAGGGCCCGGACCGGCCGCCGGGGCCCGGGAGGCGGCGAAGCCCGCTCTTCGTCGTGCTGGTGGCGCTCGCCGCGATGGCGGCCGTCGCTGTCGTCGTGCTCATGGCGACCTCCCGGCACGACGGTTCACCCGACAAGAAGTCGCCGGACCGCAGCAGCACGGGTACCGGCGGCTCACCGTCCCCCACCTCCGGCCTTCCGACAAAGTTGCCCAGCGAACTGCCGTCGAAGCTGCCCAGCCGACTGCCGAGCGAGATCCCGAGCGGCATCGAGTCGCTGATCCCGTCCTTGGGCGGCCTCGACCTGCCGTGACTCGCGATCCGACGTCGGAGGGAGCCGCGCCGCGCTGACTGGCGTCAGCCGTCATCGTCCTCGGTAGCCGCCTTCAGCGAGGCAAGCGCTGTCGCCGGATCCCGGGACGCCCCGCCGGCGGGTACCCAGCGCCCGCGCTCCTCGCGATACGGCCACCAACGCCCATTCCGCCCCAGCCGCAACTGGACCGGCGCGCCCACGACCGTCCACCGGTTGCCGACCGACCGCAACGACGGCCGTTCTTCGTCTTCCCACGCCCTCTCAAGGGCGTCACGCGCCCGAGTGAGCGTTTCGCCCGAGACGGCCCATTCCTCCTCCAGTACGGCAAGGGCGGCCGCACCTCCGAACTCCCACGCGCGCGTGGCCGACGCCAGCCCCTCCCGATCACGCCCCGAGCCCTGGGCCAGCCGATCCGCCACTGCCTCCACAGGCCCGCCGAGAGCCAGCCGCACCGCGTCCTGGGCGGTCGTCAACTCCTCGGCGGAACCTGGTTGTTCCGTCCCGGTGTGCAGCGCTTCCGCGAGCAGCCGGTGTGCCTCCGCGGCCGTCCGGGCGGCCAGGTGCCGGAGCGCGTCCGGATCGACGCCCGCAGGAGGCGGGGTGTCGGTGTCGAGCGCGGGCGGCGTGCCGGGCTCCGCGGGCAGCTCCGGCAGGGCCGGCAGCGGCGGCAGGATGCCGCCGATCGCATACGCCTCCACGGCGTCCACGCCCTCGTCCACGGATGCCTCCGCGGCGTCCGTGCCCGCTTCTGAGGATGCCTCCGTGGCGGGTGAGGCACTGCGGGCCTGGAGGTCGGCCAGCAGCGTCCGTTCACCCCGTCCGCGCATCAGCAGCAGGACCAGGGGGTCCTCGTCCAGCAGCCGTGCCACCTGGTAGCACAGTGCCGCCGTGTGCCCGCAGTGGTCCCAGGCGCCGCAGTCGCACTGCGCCTCCAGGTCGCCCATGCCCGGCAGCAGTTCCACACCGGCTGCCGCAGCGTCCTCCACCAGGTGCGGCGGCATGTCGCGGTCCAGGAGGGCCGCGACGTGTCCGGCCCGCTCGACCGTCATGTCCAGCAGGCGGTTCCACTGCTCGCCGTCCAGCTCCGCCAACAGCACGTCGGCCCGGCACGCGCTGTGGTCGCGGTCCTGGACCACGGCGGTGATGCGCCCCGGCCGGACGGACACAGCGCCCACGGCTCCCGCGCGCGCGAGCCTGCGCCCGGCCTTGAGCTGGGCCGAGTCCAGTGCCGCGTCCTCCAGCGCCTTCAGCCAGGCCCGGCCCCACCACGTGTGCGCGAAGGCCCGCCCGTGCGCGGGCGGCAGCGGCGCGAACGTGCGCTCGGTGTCTGCGTCGTGCCGGTTCATCGTGTGCCCCCTCGCAGCTCGACCAGATCGGCCAGTTCGGAATCCGTCAGCTCGGTGAGAGCGGCCTCGCCGGAGCCCAGTACCGCCTCCGCGAGCCTCTGCTTGCGGGCCAGCATCTCGGCGATGCGGTCCTCGACGGTTCCCTCCGCGATCAGCCGGTGCACCTGCACGTGCCGGCTCTGGCCGATCCGGTGGGCCCGGTCGGTGGCCTGGGCCTCGACGGCCGGGTTCCACCAGCGGTCGTAGTGCACGACGTGTTCGGCGCGCGTGAGGTTCAGGCCCGTGCCCGCGGCCTTCAACGACAGCAGGAAAACGGGCACCTCGCCGTCCTGGAACTGCCGCACCATCGCCTCCCGGCCGGCGACGGGCGTGCCGCCGTGCAAGAGCTGAGACGGCACTCCACGTGCCGTCAGATGCCGTTCCAACAGGCGTGCCATGCGCACGTACTGGGTGAAGACCAGAACGCTCGCCCCCTCGGAGAGGATGGTGTCGAGCAGTTCGTCCAGCAGTTCCAGCTTCCCGGATCGCCCCTCGGTCCTCGGCAGCTCCTCCTTGAGGAACTGCGCCGGATGGTTGCAGATCTGCTTCAGCCCCGTCAGCAGCTTCACGATCAGTCCGCGCCGCGCCATGCTGTCGGCCCCGGAGATCTCCGCCAGAGTCTCGCGCACCACCGCCTCGTAGAGCGCGGCCTGTTCCTCGGTGAGCGCCACGGCGCGGTCCGTCTCGGTCTTCGGCGGCAACTCGGGCGCGATTCCCGGGTCCGACTTGCGCCGCCGCAGCAGGAACGGCCGTACCAGCCGGGAGAGCCGCTCGGCGGCGGCCGGGTCCCCGCCGTTCTCCACCGCCCGCGCATACCGGCTGCGGAAGGTGCCGAGCCGGCCCAGCAGCCCCGGGGTCGTCCAGTCGAGAATCGCCCACAGCTCCGACAGGTTGTTCTCCACCGGAGTGCCGGTGAGCGCCACGCGCGCGCGTGCGCCGATGGAACGCAGCTGTCGCGCGGTCGCCGAGTACGGGTTCTTCACATGCTGCGCCTCGTCCGCCACGACCATCCCCCAGGGCACCTCCCCGAGTCGGCCGGCGTCCAGGCGCAGCGTGCCGTACGTGGTCAGCACCAACTCGCCCTCGGCTACGCCCTCCAGGCCCCGGCCGGGTCCGTGGAAACGGCGCACGCGCGTGCCGGGTGCGAACCGCTCTGTCTCCCGCTGCCAGTTGCCCATCAGCGACGTCGGACACACCACGAGGGTGGGACCGGCCGTCACTGTCTCGGTCTGCCGGTGCAGATGCAGGGCGATCAGCGTGATCGTCTTGCCGAGCCCCATGTCGTCGGCAAGACAGCAGCCCAGGCCCAGGGACGTCGTCCGCGCAAGCCAAGTCAGGCCCCGCAGCTGGTAGTCCCGCAGCGTCGCTGCGAGCGCGGCGGGCTGTCCGACGGGCTCGTGCGCCTCGGGATCCGCGAGCCGCTCGCGCAGGGCTTCGAGCCAGCCCGTGGGGTGTACGGCGACCAGGTGGCCGTCGACCTCGGTGGAGCCCGTCAGGGCGGCGCCGAGGGCTTCGACTGGCGCGATCCGGCGAGCCTGCCGGGCGCGGGCCCGCTGGACCTCCCCGGGGTCGACCAGGACCCACTGGTCGTGCAGCCGCACGACGGGGCGCTTGGCCTCGGCCAGCAGATCCAGCTCCTCCCGGGTCAGCCGCCGGTCGCCCAGCGCGAAACGCCAGTCGAAGGCGAGCAGCGCGTCGACGGACAGCCACGGAGACGCGTCGGAGTCGCTCCCGTGGGCCGTCGCTTCGCCCTCCGGCGGACCGATCGCCGCGCCGACGGTCAGCCCGCGGGCCGGCTCCTTCGGCCAGTGCACGTCGACTCCGGCCGCGGCGAGCGCCCGGGCGCCCTCGGAGAGGAGATCGGTGATCTCCTCGTCGGCGAGCTCGACCGCGTCCGGCACGCCCGCCGCCAGCAGCGGCGCGAGCGGCGGCCAGGCCCGGGCCGCGCGCCGCAACGCCAACAGAGTGTCGAGACGCGCGCGGGGGCCGAATCCCCTGGCGGTGTCCGCGGCGGCGTCCCACATGTCCGCAGCATCCGCCACGAGCCCCGGATCGTTCACGCCGTGCACCTGGGGCACCGCCCGGAAGGTCACCGCCGCGTCGTCCTCTGCCGGGTCCGCGAGGCCGGTCACCTCGATCCGCAACGACAGCCGTACCCCGGCATCGTGCCCCGAGGCGACATCGGTGGCCCAGTCCCGCAGTTCCGGCATGCGCCGCGCTTCGCGCGCCGCGTAGGCGGGTCCGCCGGTCACCAGGGGTGCCGCGGGGGAGCGCGGCAAGGTGTCGGCGACGGCGTCCAGGAAGGCGCGCAGCAACCGTTCCGGGTCCGGCAGACGCCAGGGCGCGGTGGCGTTCAACGGTATGGCGTGCGCCTCCGGCGGCATCGCGGCGGCCAGTCGGCGCACGCGCTCGGCATGCTCCGGCGACAGCGGACCGACGCGCCAGGCGTCGTGGTCGCCGGGCGACAGACCGGGCAGCAGCAGTCCACGTGCCACCAGATGCAGCGCGAGCAGGGCCGCGGCGCCCCAGAACACCGTCGCCCGGGGCCGTTCGCCTCGGCACCCGCGCGCGTGAGGACCGGCAGTGCCGCCCGCACCGGCAGCACGGCGGCGGGCACGTCGACCCGTTCGGGGCCGTTCTCGCCGGGCAGCACGAGGCCCACCTCCCGGGCGGTTCCGGCCGTCACGGAGGGAGGGACGGTGCCGTCGGGCCGCCAGAAGGCGACGCCGCCGTCACGCGCCGGGTCGCCGGGCAGGAAGACAGCGCGGCAGCGGGCCAGTTCATGCATCTCGGACAGGGTGGCCAGAGGGATCCTCTGCACGGCGATACCGCACTCCTCAAATTTGACTACCGGGGTCGGGGGGTCGAGGGTACAGCAATGCGGCAGAAGATCCGCCGCGGTCGCCGCCCGCAGGAATTCCTCACCCCACGGGTGCTGTCAACCCCCGTGCCTGCCGCGGGCTGGCACCAGGCCGTACACGGGTGGTGGCGCCATGGTCGCCGAGCGTCGCCGGTCCGTACGTTTCCTGAGGTCAGACCGTTGCCCGAAGAGCCGGAGACCGGACATGCCCGAGCCCGTCACAGCCGTCGTCGAACCGATCCCCGCCGCGCGCGCCGCCCCGCCCTCCGCAAGCGAGTTCACGCATCTCCTGCGCACGGTCAAGGGCCAGGGCCTCCTGGAGCGGCGCCACACCTGGTACGCGCTGGGCATCGCCGCCAACGCCCTCGCCCTCGCGTGCGTGGTCACCGGAGTCGCCCTCATCGGCGACTCCTGGTGGTCCCTGCTCCTGGCCCCGCCGCTGGCGATCTTCTCCGCACGCACCGCGTTCATAGGCCACGACGCCGGACACTCCCAGATCACCGGCGACAGGACCCGCTCCCGGATCATCGGCCTGATCCACGGCAACCTGCTCCTGGGGATGAGCTACGCCTGGTGGAACGACAAGCACAACCGCCACCACTCCAACCCCAACCACATCGACAAGGACCCGGACGTCGTCGCCGACGTCCTGGTCTTCACCGCCGCACAGGCGGCACACCGTTCGGGCTTCCGCCGTTGGCTCACCCGCAACCAGGCCTGGCTCTTCTTCCCGCTCACTGTCCTCGAAGGCGTCGCCCTGAAGGTCCACGGCTTCAAGGACCTGCGCCGACAGCCCCCGCGGGAGCGTGTGGTCGAAGGCGGCCTCCTGGTGACGCACGTCGCCGCGTACGCGACGCTGCTGCTCACCTCGCTGTCGCCCGGCAAGGCGCTCGCGTTCGCCGCCTTGCACCATGCGCTGTTCGGCCTGCACCTGGGACTGGCGTTCGCCCCGAACCACAAGGGCATGGAGATGCCGGACCCGGCCGGTGATCGGTGGGGACATCTGCGCCGGCAGGTCCTCACCTCGCGCAACATCCGCGGCGGAGTGCTGACCGACTGGTTTCTCGGCGGCCTCAACTACCAGATCGAGCACCACCTCTTCCCCAGCATGCCCCGCCCCCATCTCCGACTCGCCCAGCCCCTGGTGCGCGCCCACTGCGAGGAGTTGGGTATCCCCTACGCGGAGACCGGGCTCGTCGACTCCTACCGGCAGGCCCTGCTCCATCTGCACGAGGTGGGGGAGCCCCTCCGGCCGGCACGGTCATAAGGGGCTCTCAGGGACGAGTCGGGGTCACGACTCAGGGTCGTCTCAGGGTCGCGTCCCGGAACCGTGGGGAGCCCGGGCCCGTTCTCAGGACAGAGAGCGGCAGTGGCCGCGAAGGAGGCGACGTACATGTCGAGGAACGCGAAGATCGCCATAGGAGGTGTGGCGCTCGGGCTCTTCCTGTGGATCTGGCTGCCCTTCTGGGCGGTGGTCCTGATAGTCATCGGAGTCCCGACGGCCGCATACCTCACGCTGGACCCCTCACAGCGGCGCAGGCTGCGCCGCATCAGCCGCAAGGAGCTGGGCCGCTGAGGCGCTACAGCGACGAGGGTCCCGGATCGGCCAGCGCGCACGAGTCGACCACATCGCCGCCCGAAGGACGTGCGACGGTGTGGTCGGCGGGCGGTCGCGTGCCCCTCTCCACCCAGGAGACCAGCGCGTCGAAGGCCGACCGATAGCAGGGCAGGATGGGCCGCAGCCGGTCCGGATAGGTGTCGTACAGGCCGTCGACGTGCGTGCCGCCCTGGATCGTGTAGTAGCGGTGCAGCGAGCCACGCCCGCTCGCGCCGACCATGCGGGCATACACGTCCGAGTCGGCCGCCTTCGGCAGCAGGGCGTCGAGGTCGCCGTGCAGCGTGATCAGCGGCCTGCCGATCCGACCGGTCAGCGACACACGGGCCACCGCCCGGTGCACGGCGGCGGGGCGTGCCGCGTAGTCGTACGTGGCGTCGGAGGCGCAGGGTGCCAGGATCTGGTCCGCGGTGCTTCCGGCGGAGGGGCCGGGGCAGCCGGAATCGTCATCAGGGTCGAACTCGGCGCGGTAGATCTTCTGCGTGACCCCCCAGTAGGCCTTCTCGTGGTACGGCCACAGGAACTCGGAGCCGCGCGCGAAACCGACCGCGTACATGTCCTCGTCCCGCGCCGAGCCCAGTGTCCGGGCCACCGCGGTGGGCAGGGAGGTGAGCAGGTTGGGTCCGTCCGGGGTCCACAGCGCGCCCTCCCAGTCCACGCCGCCGTCGTACAGCTCCGGACGGTTCTCCAGCTGCCACCGGGTGAGATAACCGCCGTTGGAGATGCCGGTCATGTAAGTGCGCCGCGGGGCGTGCCCGTACCGCTGGACCACCGCTCGCTTGGCCGCCCGCGTGAGCTGCGTGGTGCGCGCGTTCCATTCGGCGATCGCGTCACCGGGACGGGTGCCGTCCCGGTAGAAGTCCGCGCCGCTGTTGCCCTTGTCGGTCGCCGCGTAGGCGTAGCCCTCGGCCAGCACCCGGTCGGAGATCGCCTTGTCCGTCGCGTACTGCCGGCGCGTGCCGGGCGCGCCGGTGACCACCAGGCCGCCGTTCCAGTGGTCCGGCAGCCGGATCACGAACTGGGCGTCGTGCGCCCAGCCATGGGTGTTGTTGAAGTGGGAGGAGTCCGGGAAGTACCCGTCGATCTGCAGCCCGGGCACCCCCGACGGGGTGCGCGTGCCGGTCGCCGTGAGCCCCGTCTGATCGGCCGAGTCGGTGTACGGCGTCCCCGCCAGCGCGGCCGTGGTCAGATCGGGCAGACACGCGCCGCGCTGCAGGGCCGCGCCCGGTACGCGCACCCGCTCCTGCCCGGTGCAGTGCTCCCCGCCCACTGCCGCGGCCGACGCATGGACCGGCCAGGCCAGAGCCGCCGCGAGCAATGTTGCGACAGCGAGTGGAACACCGCGGACGGTACGCATGACGGCCTCCTGAGGCAGCGCTGAACGAACGGCGCCCGAGAGAGACGGGCGCCGAGAGCTGCCTCATGGTGCGGTCCGGCGTTCCGAGCATCCATGGGTCGGGACCCCATGGAAAGCGGCCGCCATATGGGGGAGCAGTACAGGCGGCGCGAGGTCGTCGGCTCAGCTCGGACGTACGGCCATCTTGTCCAGGGCCTCCAGCAGCCCCGGCAGCTCCGGCCCCCGGCCCACCGGCAGCACCTCGCCGGGTTCCGCGTCGAGCAGCACGAACGCGATGTCGTCGGTCCGGGCCACCAGCGACCAGCCGGGACCGTCGGCGCGCAGGGTGCGCGCGTCGCCCGGGGCGAACGAGGAGCGGACGCGGCCGAGCGGCGGCGGCGACTCGACGTACGCGCGCGCCTCGGCGAGCACACGCCGAATCCCGTTGTGCCCCTTGGCCTTCACCGGCCGACCGTCGGCACCCGACTCACCGGATTCACCAGACCCAGCGGGCTCACCGGACCCGTCCGAGTCGGTCTGTTCGGCCTTCTCGGCGTCCTGCGAGGCGTCACCGGTCGCCGAGGCACCGGCCGGGTCCGCGAAGGCGCCGTCGTCGATCTGCTCCCGCCACAGGGCCCACTGGAGCGCGATCTCGTCGGCGCCCAGCCGCCGCTGGGCCGGACCCCAAGTGGTCGTGTCCGGGGGCGCCAGCGGAGCACGCTCCGCGACCTCGGGATCGGGGTCGTGCGGCTCGGGCACGCCCGGCGCCGCGACGGCTACCGCGAGCGGCCAGCCCGGCAGAGCGGCCACGACCGAACGCTCGTCGGGCGACAGGTCGTACTCCATGCCGCAGTCCCACGACGCGATGGCGACGGCGACCAGCGACACGTCGTCGACCACGACGGTCCACCGCGCGCCGTCCCCGTCCTGGCCGATCACCAGGCCGTATCCGTCGGCGAGCGGCGCGAGGCCGAGTGCCGCGCAGGCCTCCGGATAGTCGTCGCCAAGCACGCTCGGAAACTTCGCCGGCGTCAGCAGCACCGCCGTGAGCACATAGAGCGCGTCGTCCGCGGCGGCGACGGCGCCCTCGTCCGTCCCGGCCATCCCAGCCTCCCCATCATTCGTCCAACGGCGCGCACCCTAATGCGCGCGGAAGGCGCTTGTCACGACTCGCAAGCACACCCGGAGCTGCAGTTTTCCGGGTGGACGGGGCGAATCGACCTTCGACCGGTCCGCCTGTCAGGCCGCCGGAAGCCCGAGCAGAGTGCGGGCCACGGCCCGCGGGGACTCGTCACGCTCCCGCGCCAGCGCGATCACCGCACGGCAGGCCAGCTCGTTGACCCCGAAGGACAGCGCCTCCGGGGACACCCAGCCGGCCGCCTCGTCGATCCGCTCCTGGTCGTCCTCGGCGCACGCCGAGACGTACGCGGCAGCGGCTTCGAAAAGATTGTGTGTACGTTTGTCCCGGCCCTCGCTCATCCCCGCGCGCGCGGCGTTGAGGAATCTGGTACCGGACTTGCGCAGCCTGCCCCACATGCTGATCGCCTTCCCCCTGCGTCGTTGCCCTGACACATCGTCCATCTCCTGCTACTCAACGTAGAGTTGGAGTCCCGGCGGCAGAAGGGGGAGGACGCGGTGAAGCGCTTCGCGTGGCTCGAGGAGATCCGGCGGATGGACCCGTACCGGGACGCATCCGAGATCTACCGCCTCAGCTCGGCCCACGAGTTCCCGTGGGACTACACCCGCGCGCTCGAACTGGCCCTGTACCGGACGTACGCGGTGCCGTCCATCGGCCGGCTGCTCGCCGAGACCGCGGAGCTGACCGGGCGGGCGCAGAAGCGGTACGACGACACCACGCTGCTTCTCGACGCCGTCGTGGAGCACGGCTTCCGCAGCGCCGAGGGCCGCACGGCGGTCCGCCGGATCAACCAGATGCATCGCAGTTACGACATCGGCAACGACGACATGCGCTACGTCCTGTGCACGTTCGTGGTGACGCCCAAGCGGTGGATCGACACCTACGGCTGGCGCAGGCTCTCCCGGCACGAGATCGTCGCCACGGCCGAGCACTACCGCACCCTCGGCCGCCACATGGGCATCCAGGACATCCCCGGGTCCTACGAGGAGTTCGAAGCCTTTCTCGACGACTACGAGGAGGCCCACTTCGCGTGGGACGCGGGCGCGCGGCGGGTCTCCGACGCCACTCTCGACCTGATGGCCTCCTGGTATCCGCGACCGCTGGCCTCCGTCCTGCGCACCTCGACTCTCGCCCTGCTCGACGACCGCCTCCTGCGGGCCTTCCGCTACTCACCGCCGAGCCCCGCCACGCGCGCGTTGGTGCGCCGCGGGGTACGCGCGCGTGGACGGCTCGTCCGCCTGATGCCGCCGCGACGCACACCGCACCACGCGCGGCAGAACCGGGAGGTCAAGGGCTACCCGGACGGCTACAGGCTGGAGCGACTGGGCACCTGGCCGGCTCCGGGCGTGCGGGGTTGCCCCGTGCGGCACCTGGACGTGCCGGCCGGCGAGTGAGCCGGTCTACCCCTCCCGCACGGCCAGCGCGAGGAACCGGGCGTCCTCGTCGACGTACGATGTCATCCGCCACCCCGAAACGGCCAGCAGCGGCCGGAGGTTGGGCTCCGCGCGCAGGTCGTCCGGGGTGATTTGGCGACCCTGGCGTGCGGCGAGCGCCGCCCGGCCGATGGGATGGAACAGGGCGAGCACGCCGCCGGGACGCACGACCCGGGCCAACTCCCGCAGATCGTCGGCCGGCCGGGGCAGGTGCGCGATCAGTCCGGCGGCGAACACCGCGTCCAGTGACCGCGACCGCAGCGGCAGCGCGGCCACGTCGGCCAGCAGCAGCTTCCCGTCACGGTCCCTGCCCGCCCGCACGGCGGCCTGCAGCATGGCCGGGGTCAGATCGATACCGACGACCACTCCCGTGGCCCCCACGGCCGCCCGCAGGGGCGTCAGGGCCCGCCCGGTGCCGCAGCCCGCGTCGAGCACCCGGTCGCCCTCGCGCAGCCCGAGGTCGGCCACCGCGGAGGCGTAGGCGGGGCCGTCGTCGGGGAACCGGCTGTCCCAGTCGGCGGCGCGGGCGCCGAAGAACTCCTGCACATGTGTGTGGTCGTCGCTCATGTTCCGCATGATCCCTCACCGACACGGATGACGCCCTGGTGCGCATGTTCGGGCGTGACGCGGTCTTTCAGGCGCACCCCTGCGTCATATTGCAACACCTTTCGAAATGCGCCCCCTTTGTGCGCCTGTGCTCCCACTAGCGTCCCGGGGTCATGGGACACCTGGACCACGCCACCTTCGGCTGGCTGACCCCCGTACTGTCGTACGTGATGGCCTGCATAGGCGCCGCCCTCGGGCTGCGCTGCACGGTCCGCGCCCTCGGCGCCACCGGACGCTCGCGCCGCAACTGGCTCCTCACCGCCGCCTCCGCCATCGGCACCGGCATCTGGACCATGCACTTCGTCGCCATGCTCGGTTTCGGTGTCGGCGGCACCGACATCCGCTACGACGTGCCGCTGACCATCCTGAGCCTGCTCGTCGCCATGCTCGTCGTCTGCGGCGGGGTCTTCGCCGTCGGCTACAGCAAGGACCGCACCCGGGCACTGCTCCTGGGCGGACTCGCCACCGGCGTCGGCGTGGCGAGCATGCACTACCTGGGCATGGCGGCGGTACGGCTGCACGGCCACGTCGGCTACGACCCGCCCCTCGTCGCCCTCTCCGTGCTGATCGCCGTCGTGGCGGCCACGGCGGCCCTGTGGGCGGGGCTCAACATCAAATCGCCGGTCGCCGTCACCGTCGCCTCGCTGATCATGGGCGCCGCGGTCACCAGCATGCACTACACCGCGATGTTCGCGGTGCGGGTCCACGTCGTGCCCTCCGGCCAGGCGCTGCCCGGGGCCACGGCGATGCAGTTCATCTTCCCCCTCGCCGTCGGCCTCGGGTCCTACCTCTTCCTGACCTCCGCCTTCGTCGCGCTGTCGCCGACGACCGGGGAGCGCGAGGCGTCCGCCTCCGCCCAGCGGCCGGTCGAGAGCGCCGTCCCCTAGGCGCGGGTCCGGTCGCACGCATCCCGAACCACTCCCGAGCGAGGAGTCCATGCGCACACCCCGTAGGACGTCCACCACCGGCGCCGAGAGGCCCTCCGGGTCTTTCCCGCGCGGGCGGCGCGCCCACGCCGGTCCGCCGGCCGACGAGCGCGAGCAGGAGTACGACGGCACGGCGCCGCCGGAGCAGCCCACGCGCGCGACGCGGCGACGAATACGCCCGCGCACCATCCGGGCCAGGATCGTCTGCCTGCTGATGGTGCCGGTCGTCTCGCTGCTGGCCCTGTGGGCGTACGCCACCGTCACCACCGCCCAGGACGTGTCCGGGCTGCGCCAGTTGCAGCGCGTCGACGAGGAGATCCGCACGCCCGTCGCCGAGGCCGTCGCCGCCCTGCAGGCCGAACGCACCGCCGCGGTGCGCTGCGCCGCCGACCCCTCGCCCCGGCACAGGGACGAGTACAAGCGGCTGGCGGACCGCACCGACCGGGCCGTGGCCAGACTGCGGCTCGGCGACGACAGCACCGTCGCCGACGGATCGGAACTCCCCGCAGACGTGGCCCGACGCCTGAAGGCATTCGTCACCGGCGCCGGACAGCTGACTTCCCTGCGCACCGCCGTACTGGACCACGACACCAACTGGACCCGGGCGTACGGGGGTTACACGGGGACCATCGCCACCGCATTCGGAGCGGACGGCGCGCTCGGCGGCATCCGGGACGCCGACCTCGGCACCGACGCACGCGTGCTGCTCGAGTTCTCCCGCGCGGGCGAAGCGCTCGCCCAGGAGGACGCGGTACTGGCCGGCGCGGACCGCGTCGACGGTCTCGGCGGCGAGGGGCTGAGACTGTTCACGGGCGCGGTGGACACCCGCCGGACCCTCACCGTGATCGCCGTCGCCGACCTGAACGGCACCGAGCGCGACACTTGGCACGACCTTGCCCGCACCAGCGCCTACAGGGCCGTGGGCGCCGCCGAGGACCGCGTCCTGGCCGGCACTCCGGGCCCGCTGAGGGCCACGGCGTCACAAGACACCTGGAAGAGCGCGCACGCACGCGTGCAGGCAGGCATGCGCGCCATCGAGGCCGACGCCAGGCGTGAGGTCGCCGGCCGGGCCGATCCGTTCACCCGCGGCCTGCTCACCCCGGCCGGCGCCGCCGTCCTCCTGGGCCTCGCCGCCGTGGCCGCCTCGCTCGTCATCTCCGTGCGCATCGGCCGCGGTCTCGTCGTCGAGCTGGTGAGCCTGCGCAACAGCGCCCTGGAGATCGCCCGGCGCAGCCTCCCCGAGGCGATGCGGAAGCTGCGCGCCGGCGAGGAGATCGACATCCGCTCCGAGGCCCCGCACGGGCCGCCCGCCGAGGACGAGGCCGGACAGGTCGCCGAGGCCCTGGGCATCGTGCACCGTGCCGCCCTGCGGGCCGCCGTCGAGCGCGCCGAACTCGCCAGCGGCATCTCGGGCGTCTTCGTCAACCTCGCCCGCCGCAGCCAGGTCCTCGTCCACCGCCAGCTGACCCTGCTCGACAGCATGGAACGCCGCTCCGACGACCCGAACGAACTCAGCGACCTCTTCCGCCTCGACCACCTCACCACCCGGATGCGACGGCACGCCGAAAGCCTCATCATCCTCTCCGGGGCGGCCCCCGGCCGTGCCTGGCGCATGCCGGTGTCGCTGACCAACGTGGTGCGCGCGGCCGTGTCCGAGGTCGAGGACTACGCGCGCGTGGAGGTACGACAGCTTCCCGAGGCGTCCGTGGTGGGCGCGGCCGTCGCCGACGTCACCCACCTGCTGGCCGAACTCGTCGAGAACGCCGCCCAGTTCTCGCCTCCGCACACCCGTGTGCGCATCACGGGAGAACCCGTCGGCAACGGCTACGCCCTTGAGGTCGAGGACCGCGGCCTGGGGATGGGCAAGGAAACCCTGGCCGAGGCCAACCGGCGCATCGCCCAGTCCGAGGCGCTCGACCTCTTCGACAGCGACCGGCTCGGCCTCTTCGTGGTCAGCAGGCTCGCGGTCCGCCACGGCGTCAAGGTGCAACTGAGCACCTCCCCCTACGGCGGCACCACCGCGGTCGTCCTGCTGCCGACCGCCCTCCTGCACGCCGACGCGGCGGAACGTTCCCCCGCCAAGGCCGCCGACCCGCAACGGCCCGTGGAACGCGAGTACGCGCGCGTGCCCGGCGCGGCCCCGCCCATGGAGCCCGTGCACGCCCTCGCCGACCGGCCGGCGCTGTCGGCACCGGCAGCGGAAACGGCGGAACCGGCGTCCGACCCGCCACCCCCGGGAGTGACCACCTTGCGCCTGCACCGTCCCGAGGACGACGTCGAAGCATCGGACGAACTGCCCCGCCGGGTGCGCCAGGCGAATCTGGCCCCCCAACTGCGCGGACACCGCGCCGAGGAACCGGCTCACCGGCCCTCCGGTCCCCGCGCCGACGAGCAGCGCACCCCGGAGGTCGTACGGGAACGCATGGCGGCCTACCGGGACGGCTGGGCGCGCGGCGGTGGCAGGCAACCGGGTCGCGGTGGCGGCCCGGATCACACAACGGGCAGCGACAGCAGCGAAGGAGATCGCGCATGATCCAGGATCCGAGCACGAGGGCTGCCCAGCGGGGTGGTGAACTCGACTGGCTGCTGGACGACTTGGTGCTGCGCGTGGCCGAGGTGCGGCACGCCGTGGTGCTGTCCAACGACGGACTCGCCGTGGGCGCGTCCACCGATCTGCGCCGTGAGGACGCGGAGCACCTCGCCGCCGTCGCCTCCGGCTTTCACAGCCTGGCCAAGGGCGCGGGCCGCCACTTCGGGGCCGGTGGCGTGCGCCAGACCATGGTGGAGATGGACGACGCCTTCCTGTTCGTGGCCGCCGCGGGCGACGGCTCCTGCCTGGCCGTGCTGACCGCCGTGACCGCCGACATCGGCCTGGTCGCCTACGAGATGGCGCGTCTGGTCAAACGCGTCGGCGAGCACCTGTACACGGCGCCGCGCGCCGCCGCGCGGCCGCCCGCCGCCCGATGAGACGCGAGGGCGGTCCGCGCACATGAACACCGACAGGACCGGCGTCCCGACGCAGCCGGGGAGCCAGTGGTACGACGGCGAGGCCGGGCCGCTCGTGCGGCCGTACGCCATGACGGGCGGGCGAACCCGGCCGGGCCCGACCGGCGTCCGCTTCGACCTGATCGCCCTGGTCACCCTGGACCCCGGCGCGCCGGGCGTGGCGGACGACGCCGCGCTCGGCCCGGAACACCGGACCCTGATCGCCCTGTGCCGCACGGAGACGCAGTCGGTGGCCGAACTCGCCGCCGGTGCCGACCTTCCCGTGGGCGTGATCCGTGTACTCCTCGGTGACCTGCTGGAGTTCGGCCGCGTCACCGTCAGTCGACCCGTGCCACCCGCCCAACTGCCCGACGAACGGATTCTGCGCGAAGTGATCGAAGGGTTGCGGGCGCTGTAGAGGACCGTCGGCAACCACCCCCCAAGCTGTACACCCGAGAGAAGTGAGCGATGATCTCCGAACACCCCGAGCAGTCCGGGCACTCCGACGCCCAGGGCGGCGACACGGCCGCGCTCGCGCTGAAGATACTGGTCGCCGGCGGGTTCGGCGTGGGCAAGACCACCCTGGTGGGCGCGGTCAGCGAGATCAAGCCGCTGCGCACCGAGGAACTGCTCAGCGAGGCCGGTCAGTCGGTGGACGACACCGGTGGCGTGGACCAGAAGGTCACGACGACCGTCGCCATGGACTTCGGCCGCATCACCATCCGCTCCGGCCTGTCCCTCTACCTCTTCGGCACACCGGGTCAGGACCGCTTCTGGTTCCTCTGGGACGAGTTGGCGCAAGGGGCCTTGGGCGCCGTGGTCCTCGCCGACACCCGCAGGCTCGACGACTGCTTCCCGGCGGTCGACTACTTCGAGCACCGGCACATCCCGTTCGTGGTGGCCGTCAACTGCTTCACGGGCGCCCGCACGTACTCGGCCCAGGAGGTCTCACGCGCCCTCGACCTGGACCGGGGCACGCCCGTAGTGCTCTGCGACGCCCGGGACCGCGAATCGGGGAAGGAGGTGCTGATCCGGCTCGTCGAGTACGCCGGGCGGATGCACACCGCCCGGCTGCTCGACTCGGTCGGCTGACGCCCCCTCGGGGCCCGGTGGACGGTCAGCCGGAGACGGCCTTCTCCGCCAGCACCTTGTCGATCGCCATCCGCACGAGGAGTTCGCCGGGTACGCCGTTGCGGGCCCCGAACTCCTCCGCCCGCTCCTCGCCCATGTACCGGGCCGCGATGCGGGTGGCCCAGAACCGCAGTTCCTCCGGGTCCTCCGAGATCCGGGCCCGGCCCCGCAGCACGACGTAGTCGTACGGCGGCCGGTCGTCGTCCACACACAGCGCGGCACGCCCGTCGCGGGCCAGATTCCGCCCCTTCACGCTGGTCTTCGCGGTGTTGAACACGACGTCGTCCCCGTCCAGCACGAACCAGATCGGCGTCACATGCGGGCTCCCATCGGCCCGGACGGTCGAGAGTTTCGCGGTGCGGGTGCCGTACGAGACGAATGCCCGCCATTCCTCATCGGTCATCTTCTGTGCCATGCCCCCATCCTCCTTGCTCGTGGGCCTGGTGTGGGGAAGGCTGACGGGCAGATCCTCCGGCCAGGGGGAGTCGTCACACGGGGAGTTTTCGACCATGGTGCAGAACCAGACACTCGGCTGGCTGCTGGACGATCTGACCGAGCGGGTGGAGCAGGTGCGGCATGCCCTGGTCCTGTCCAACGACGGATTGGTCACCGGCGCGAGCACGGGCCTCAGGCGGGAGGACGCCGAGCACCTCGCCGCCGTCTCGTCCGGACTGCACAGCCTGGCCAAGGGCTCAGGACGCCACTTCGGCGCGGGCGGAGTGCGTCAGACGATGGTGGAGTTCGACGACGCCGTGCTGTTCGTCACCGCGGCCGGCTCCGGCAGTTGTCTGTGCGTGCTCAGCGCGGCGGAGGCCGACATCGGGCAGATCGCCTACGAGATGACCCTGCTCGTCAACCGGGTCGGCGAGCACCTCGACATCGAAGCGCGCCAGCTCGACCCGACCTCGGCAAAGGACTTCTGACCTGCAGGTTCTCCCTCTCCCGTGGAGTTATCCACAGGCCGCCACAAGATCCGCCGAAACGGCTACGGTTTTTTCCGAGGCCGCGCGGACGGCGCGGACCACCGACTCCACGGGGGAGACCAGCGATGTCAGGCACCATCGTCACGACAGCTACCCGCACGACCTGCACGCCCAGCCGCGCGGCTCGGGAACTGGGCCTGAAACGAGGCGAGTTCGACCTCGCCGTTCATCTCGGACACATCCGGACCGTCCCCGACGAAGGCGGTGGCGGACGGCGCGTCCCACGCGACGAGGTCGACCGGCTGCGTGCCGGGGAGGGCTTTCCAGAGACCCTGCGCAAACGCGTCGAGACCGTGGGTACCAAGGAAGGCGCCGGCCTGCTCGACGTGCCTCTCGGGCGGTTCACGCGACTGGCCCGGCTCGGTGTCGTCGTGCCGGTCACGTTCTATCTGAATCGCTATCGAGCCGTGGTCTGGCTCTATCTCGCCGAGGAACTCGAGCAGTTCGCGGCAGACGAGAACAACGCGTCCCTGCTGAGCGGGCGCACACCACCGGGACTGCGCGAACAGCTGAAGGAGGGCCTGGACGTCCGGGCGCGCAACTGGCGGGTACGGCAACTGGGCTTCCTGCGGCGGCAGAGCGCGGCCCATCCCTGGGCACAGGCGGCCGCCGTCGCCTCGCTGCTCGATCCGGCCCAGCTCGCGGAGATCGTGCCGGACCCCTATGAGCGCGCTCACCTGAACCGGTTCCTGCCCAGGCCCATGGCGTACGGCGCCCCCGAATCGCCCACCGCACAGGTGGCCGAGCGAATCCTGCGAGCCACGGACCCCGACGAGATCGCCTGGTACCGCGCCGATCTGGAACAGGCGGTCGGCGAGGCCCGGGCCGCCCAGCCCGCACCCCGTCCGGCTCCGGCCCACAGGCCGGCCCGACCACAGCGGCCGCCCGTCCCGCCCGCCGCACCGCACCAGCATCCGCCGGCCGCGGAGAAGCGACGGTCCCGCGGCCTGCTCGGCCGGCTGTGCCGCAGGAACGCGTGAACTACAGCCGGCGGAACAGACCCTCTTGGACCACGGACACCAGCAGCCGGCCCTCCACGTCGTAGATCCGTCCGCGGGCCAGGCCCCTGCCGCCGACCGCGACCGGCGACTCCTGGTCGTACAGGAACCACTCGTCCGCGCGGAACGGCCGGTGGAACCACATGGCGTGGTCCAGCGACGCGATGTCGAAGCTGCGCGGCCCCCACAGGGGCTGGACCGGGATGCGGACGGCGTCCAGGAGGGTCATGTCGCTGGCGTAGGTGAGTGCGCAGGTGTGCACGACCGGGTCGTCGCCGAGCGGCCCGACCGCGCGCATCCACACGGCACTGCGCGGCTCGGCGTCCTCGACCTCCTCGGGTGTCCAGCGCAACCGGTCCACATAGCGGATGTCGAAGGGCTGGCGGCGGGACATCCGCTCCAACTGCTCGGGCAGCGTGCCGTGATGCTCACGGATCTCCTGGGTGACCGTCGGCAGGGACTCCGGGTCCGGGACCTTGCGGGCCGGCGGCAGCTGGTGCTCGAAGGGCCCTTCCTCAGGTTTGTGAAAGGAGGCGGTGAGATTGAAGATCGTACGGCCCTGCTGCACGGCGGTGACCCGGCGCGTGGTGAACGACCTGCCGTCCCGCACTCGTTCGACCTGGTACACGATCGGCACACCCGGCCGGCCCGGACGCAGGAAGTACGCGTGCAGCGAGTGCACCGGGCGCTCGCCGTCGGTGGTGCGGGCGGCGGCGACCAGGGCCTGGCCGGCGACCTGGCCGCCGAAGACCCGTTGCAGGGACTCGTTCGGGCTGAGGCCACGGAAGATGTTGACCTCGATCTGCTCAAGGTCGAGCAGATCGACGAGTCTCTCGGCCGGGTTCGTCATGTGTGGGTCGCTCCTTGGCTCACAGCTGACCGACATCGGTGACACGGACGATCGCTCGGCCCTCGGCGTCGGAGGCCGCGAGGTCGACCTCCGCGCTGATGCCCCAGTCGTGGTCGTCGTTCGGGTCGTCGAAGATCTGCCGGACGCGCCAGACGCCGTCCTTGGGCGCCTCCTCGATCACCAGCAGCTTGGGGCCGCGGGCGTCCGGACCGGTACCGAGGTCGTCGTACTCGTCCCAGTACTTGTCCATCGCCTCGCCCCACGCATCGGCGTCCCAGCCGTTCTCGCCGTCCATCTCGCCCAGTTCCTCGACCTGGTCGAGCGCGGCGAGTTCGACACGGCGGAAGAGGGCGTTGCGGACCAGGACCCGGAAGGCGCGCGCGTTGGCGGTGACCGGCTTGACCTCGTCGGCCTTCTCCTGGGCCTCCTCGGCCGTCATCTCCTCCGGGTTGGCCAGCTGCTCCCACTCGTCCAGCAGACTGGAGTCGACCTGGCGGACCATCTCACCCAGCCACTCGATCAGGTCCTGCAGGTCCTCGGACTTCAGGTCGTCCGGGATGTTGTGGTCGAGGGCCTTGTAGGCGCTGGCCAGGTAGCGCAGCACGATGCCCTCGGTGCGGGCCAGCTCGTAGAAGGACACCAACTCCGTGAAGGACATGGCCCGTTCGTACATGTCGCGGATGACGGACTTCGGCGACAGCGGGTGGTCGCCCACCCAGGGATGGCTCTTGCGGTACGTGTTGTAGGCGTGGAAGAGCAGCTCCTCCAGCGGCTTGGGGTAGGAGATGTCCTGGAGGCGCTCCATGCGCTCCTCGTACTCGACGCCGTCCGCCTTCATCGCCGCCACGGCCTCGCCCTTGGCCTTGTTCAGCTGGGCCACGAGGATCTGCCGCGGGTCGTCCAGCGTCGACTCGACGACCGACACCATGTCCAGGGCGTAGGAAGGGGAGTCCGGGTCGAGGAGCTCGAACGCGGCGAGCGCGAACGTGGACAGCGGCTGGTTGAGCGCGAAGTCCTGCTGCAGGTCGACGGTGAGGCGGACGATGCGGCCGGTGGGGTCCGGCTTCTCGAGCTTCTCGACGATCCCGCCGTCCAGCAGCGAGCGGTAGATGGCGATCGCCCGCCGGATGTGCCGCAGCTGCTGCTTGCGCGGCTCGTGATTGTCCTCCAGCAGGTGCCGCATGGCGTCGAAGGCGTTGCCCGGGCGGGCGATGACCGACAGCAGCATCGTGTGCGTCACGCGGAAACGCGAGGTCAGCGGCTCCGGCTCGGAGGCGATGAGCTTCTCGAAGGTGTTCTCCGTCCACCCGACGAAGCCCTCCGGCGCCTTCTTGCGGACGACCTTCCGCCGCTTCTTCGGGTCGTCACCGGCCTTGGCGAGGGCCTTCTCGTTCTCGATGACGTGCTCGGGCCCCTGCGCGACGACGAAGCCCGCCGTGTCGAAGCCCGCCCGCCCGGCCCGGCCGGCGATCTGGTGGAACTCACGGGCGCGCAGGGTACGCACGCGGCTGCCGTCGTACTTGGTCAGCGCCGTGAACAGCACCGTGCGGATGGGGACATTGACGCCGACGCCCAGCGTGTCCGTGCCGCAGATGACCTTCAGCAGACCGGCCTGGGCGAGCTTCTCCACCAGACGCCGGTACTTGGGCAGCATGCCGGCGTGATGGACGCCGATGCCGTGCCGGACGTAACGGGAGAGGTTGCGGCCGAACTTGGTGGTGAAGCGGAAGTTGCCGATCAGCTCGGCGATCTGCTCCTTCTCCTCCTTCGAGCACATGTTGATGCTCATCAGCGCCTGCGCCCGCTCCACCGCCTGCGCCTGGGTGAAGTGCACGATGTAGACCGGTGCCTGCCTGGTCTGCAGCAGGTCGGTGAGGGTCTCGGTGAGCGGCGTGAGCCGGTACTCGTAGGAGAGGGGCACCGGGCGAGTCACCGAGCGGACCACGGAGGTGGGGCGGCCGGTACGGCGGGTGAGGTCCTTCTCGAAGAAGGAGACGTCGCCCAGCGTCGCCGACATCAGGATGAACTGCGCCTGCGGCAGCTCCAGGATCGGGATCTGCCAGGCCCAGCCCCGGTCGCCCTCGGCGTAGAAGTGGAACTCGTCCATGACGACCTGGCCGACGTCGGCGTCCTTGCCGTCGCGCAGCGCGATCGACGCCAGCACCTCCGCGGTGCAGCAGATGACGGGGGCGTCGGCGTTGACGGAGGCGTCACCGGTCAGCATGCCCACGTTCTCGGTGCCGAAGAGTTTGCACAGCTCGAAGAACTTCTCCGAGACCAGCGCCTTGATCGGCGCCGTGTAGAAGGTGACCTCGTCGCGGGCCAGGGCCGCGAAGTGGGCGCCCGCCGCGATCATGCTCTTGCCGGAACCGGTGGGCGTCGAAACGATCACGTTCGCGCCGGAGACCACCTCGATCAGCGCCTCCTCCTGGTGGGGGTAGAGCGTCAGACCGCGCTCCTGGGCCCACGACTCGAAGGCCTCGTAGAGAGCGTCGGGGTCGGCGGTCGGCGGCAGCTGATCGATGAGTGTCACGGACCCATCTTGCCTGGCCTCCTCCCGCATCGGGGAATCGGATGCTGCCGCGAAGATCACGAGCAGTACGCTGTGACGCCGACGGAGCGTCAGCGCACCCGGTCAACTGGACAGCGGCACACTAAGAATGGGGCGGGCAACGGCCATGATGGGACCAGCACACTCACTGTCGGGGGCCGCGGCCTGGCTCGGCGTCGGTGCGGCGGCCGCCGCGACCGGGCACTCGATGCCCTGGCCGGTCCTCCTGGTCGGTGCCCTGATCTGCGCCGGAGCGGCCCTCGCCCCGGACCTGGACCACAAGGCGGCCACCATCTCCCGCTCCTTCGGGCCCCTGTCCCGCTGGCTGTGCGAGATCGTCGACAAGCTGTCCTATGCGGTCTACAAGTCGACAAGGAAGCAGGGCGACCCGCGCCGCTCCGGCGGCCACCGCACGCTCACCCACACCTGGCTGTGGGCGGTGCTTGTCGGTGCGGGTGCGTCCGCCCTGGCCGTCAGCGGTGGCCGCTGGGCGGTGCTGGCCATCCTCTTCGTGCACATGGTGCTGGCCATCGAGGGACTGCTGTGGCGGGCGGCGCGCGGCTCCAGCAGCGACGTCCTGGTCTGGCTGCTGGCCGCGACCAGCGCCTGGATCCTCGCCGGGGTCCTGGACAAGCCGGGCAACGGCTCCCACTGGCTGTTCACCGAGCCCGGCCAGGCCTACCTGTGGCTGGGGCTGCCGATCGTGCTGGGCTCGATAGTGCACGACATCGGGGACGCGCTGACGGTGTCCGGCTGCCCGATCCTGTGGCCGATCCCGATCGGCCGCAAGCGCTGGTACCCGATCGGCCCGCCGAAGTTCATGCGGTTCCGGGCGGGCAGCTGGGTCGAGCTGAGGGTGCTGATGCCGGTGTTCATGCTGCTGGGCGGGGTGGGCTGCGCGGCCGCCCTGAACTTCATCTGAGGCAGCCGGCCCCTCACCGTGAGGGGCCGACGGGGCGGACGGAGTCGCGGGCCTCAGCCGTCGCCGCCCTGGCCTTGGCCCGGCCCGCCGCCGTAGCGCCGCTCGAACTGGGCGATGCGGCCCTCCGAGTCCACGGTTCGCGCCTTGCCGGTGTAGAAGGGGTGGCTCTCCGAGGAGATCTCGACGTCCACCACCGGGTAGGTCTCGCCGTCGTCCCAGTCGATGGTCTGTTCGCTGGTGGCGGTGGACCGGGTGAGGAAGGCGTAGCCCGCGGCGCGGTCCCGGAAGACGACCGAGTGGTAGTCGGGGTGCTTGTCCTGCTGCATACGTGCTCCTCGTGCGCAGTGGGGGCGGCGGACAGGTCAGCCGTAGAGGGAATCCTCGTCGACGATGTGCATGGCCGCCTCCTCTGCGGAGGCCGCGGCGCCGTCGATGCCCACGTCGGTGGCGATCAGGGCGCTCTCCTCGTCCTCGTGCGCCCCCTCGTCGGGAGCCACAAGCCGGCCGGAGCGCACCGCACCGACCTCGTTGTCCAGCAGCTCCCCGTCGGTGCCGTCGACATCGCCGAGTCCGTCTCCGTCGGGCGCGACGAAGTCCGGGAGCTCCTCGGCGAGACGCTCCTCCAGCGTCTCCCCATGGTGCCGCTCCGCCGCCGTCACGTCGGCACGCTCCACCGCCCAGGGGCGGTCCGGCGGCGACCAGCCCCGGTCGAGGGGGTCGTCGACACCGTCGTACTCCAGGGTGTCCTCGGAGTCGAGCAGCCCGGTGTCCTCCCGCTGGTCGGATCCGTCGGGCTGGTAGACGTCGTCTCCCCATCCCTCGGCGCTGTTCACGGGGTACCTCCAGGTGCTGGGGACGGGCCCGTTCCGGTCAGGCCCGGCGTCGGGCCGCCGGTGCGCGGAGCACAGGCCGTGCCCGTGCGGACCGCAAGGTCCTCGGGGCGTTCCCCGAGCCGGTGCCGGTATCCAGACTTCCACTGTCGCTCGGCACCGCGCAACGCCACGGCCCGAGCGGGCCGTGGACCACGGGCACCGGGCCGGCTCGGCACCTCCAGCGCCCTCGCGGCGGCCCCACCCCCCAACGGCCCCCGCCCCGCGCCCCCCGTCCGGTGGCCCCCGCCCGGCGGGCTCCCACCCCGCGACCCTCCGTCCGGCGGCTACCGTCTGGCGGTCTCCCGCCCCCGCACCTCCCGTCCCTCGGTCTTCCGTCCGGCGGACTCCCGCTCCGCGACCCCAGCCCGGCGGACTCCCGCTCCGCGACCCCAGCCCGGCGGACTCCCGCTCCGCGACCCCAGCCCGGCGGACTCCCGCTCCGCGACCCCCGCCCCGCGGGCTCCCACCCCGTGACCGCATCCCGCCCGGCGGGCCCCCATCCCGCGACGCTCCGCCCGGCGAGCCCCCGCCCCGCGGGCTCCCACCCCGTGGCCGCATCCCGCCCGGTGGGCCCCCATCCCGCGACGCTCCGCCCGGCGAGCCCCCGCCCGGCGAGCCCCCGCCCCGCGGGCTCCCACCCCGTGGCCGCATCCCGCCCGGCGGGCCCCCATCCCACGACGCTCCGCCCGGCGGGCCCGCCCCCCATCCCACGACGCTCCGCCCGGCGGGCCCGCCCCCCATCCCACGACGCTCCGCCCGGCGGGCCCCCGCCCCGCGACGCTCCGCCCAGCAGCCCCCCGCCCGGGTCTCACCCGTGCCAGGACCGCCACAGCGCCGCGTAGGCGCCCTCGGCGGCGACCAGCTCGTCGTGGCTGCCGAGCTCGCTGATCCGGCCGTTCTCGACCACGGCGATCACGTCCGCGTCGTGCGCGGTGTGCAGGCGGTGGGCGATGGCGACCACCGTGCGCCCGTCCAGGACGCGGGCGAGGGAGCGCTCCAGATGCCGGGCCGCACGCGGGTCCAGCAGGGACGTCGCCTCGTCCAGGACCAGCGTGTGCGGGTCCGCCAGTACGAGGCGGGCCAGCGCGATCTGCTGGGCCTGGGCCGGGGTGAGCGCGAGGCCGCCGGAGCCGACCTCGGTGTCCAGACCGTCGTCCAGCGCCCCGGCCCAGCCGTCCGCGTCGACCGCGCCCAGCGCCGCCCACAGCTCGGCGTCGTCGGCGTCGGTCCGGGCGAGCAGGAGGTTGTCGCGCAGGGAGCCCACGAAGACGTGGTGCTCCTGGTTGACGAGGGCCACGTGGGAGCGGACGCGTTCGGCGGGCATCCGGGACAGTTCCGCGCCGCCGAGGGCGACCTGGCCGGTCCGCGGGGCGTAGATCCCGGCGAGCAGCCTGCCCAGGGTGGACTTGCCGGCGCCCGAGGGGCCGACCAGCGCCAGCCGGGTGCCGGGAGCGACGTCCAGGGACACCTGGCGCAGCACGTCCACGCCCTCGCGGTAGCCGAAGTGCACCCGGTCGGCGTGGAGGTCACGCCCGTCCGGGGAGAGCGCGTCCTCCCCGGCGTCCGGTTCGATGTCCCGGACCCCGACGAGGCGGGCCAGCGAGACCTGGGCGACCTGGAGTTCGTCGTACCAGCGCAGGATGAGGTTCACCGGGTCGACGAGCATCTGCGCGATCAGCGCGCCCGTGGTCAGCTGGCCGACGCCGATCCAGCCCCGTAGGACGAACCAGCCGCCGATCATCAGGACCGAGGCGAGGACCGTCACATGGGTGAGGTTGATGACTGGGAAGAGCACCGACCGCAGCCACAGGGTGTAGCGCTCCCAGGCGGTCCACTCGCGCACCCGCCGGTCCGACAGCTCGATCCGGCGGTCGCCCAGGCGATGGGCCTCGACCGTGCGGCCGGCGTCGACCGTCTCGGTGAGGGCGGCGGCCACCGCGGCGTAGCCGGCGGCCTCCGAGCGGTAGCCGTGGGGAGCCCGCTTGTAGTACCAGCGGCAGCCGATCACCAGCAGCGGGACGGCGACCAGTACGGCGGGCGCCAACGGAGGCACGGTGACGACGAGACCGCCGAGCAGCAGCACCGCCCACACCACGCCGATCGCCAACTGCGGCACGGCCTCGCGCATCGCGTTGGCCAGCCGGTCGATGTCGGTGGTGATGCGGGAGAGCAGGTCGCCCGTGCCGGCCCGTTCCAGGACACCCGGCGGCAGCCCGACGGACCGCACCAGGAAGTCCTCGCGCAGGTCGGCCAGCATCCGCTCACCGAGCATCGCCCCCCGCAGCCGCACCTGCCGCACGAAGACGGCCTGCACGGCGAGCGACAGCACGAACAGCGAGACGGTGAGGGGGAGATGGAGTTCCCGGGCGCCGTCCGACACCCGCTCGACGAGGTCGCCGAGCAGCCACGGGCCCGCCAGCGAAGCGAGGACGGACGCCGTGTTGACGGCGATCAGGACAAGGAAGGCACGGCGGTGCCGGCGGAACAGCTCGGCCACGTAGGCGCGTACGGTCGCCGGGGCGCCGACGGGCAGGGTGTTCGCGGTGGTCGGGGCCGCCGGATCGTAGGCCGGTGGCGCCACGCCGATCATGCTGTCTCCTCGATCTCTTCCAGTGCGTTCAGTTCCTCGAGCGCGCCGTTCAGGGCGGCCTCTTCCTCGGTCTCGCGGGTCACGACGGCCCGGTACCGGGGTTCGGTGTGCACCAGTTCGCGGTGCAGGCCGATCGCCGCGACCTCGCCCTCGTGCACGAGCACGACCCGTTCCGTGCGGTCCAGCAGCAGCGGGGAGGAGGTGAAGACCACCGTCGTACGCCCCTGCCGCAGGGCGCGCAGTCCCTCCGCGATCCGCGCCTCGGTGTGCGAGTCCACGGCCGAGGTCGGCTCGTCCAGGACCAGCACCTCGGGGTCCGTGACCAGCGAACGGGCCAGGGCGAGCCGCTGGCGCTGCCCGCCGGACAGGGATCGTCCGCGTTCGGTGATCCGGATGTCCATCGGGTCCTCGGCGTTCAACGACCCCTGCGCCAGGGCCTCCAGCACGTCCGCGCACTGGGCGGCCGCCAGCGCGTCCCGCGCGCTGACGGCACCGGAGGCGGGCACGTCCAGCAGCTCGCGCAGCGAACCGGACAGCAGTACCGGGTCCTTGTCCTGGACCAGCACGGTCGCGCGGGCGGTGTCCAGGGGCAGTTCGTCGAGGGGCACCCCGTCCAGCAGCACCGACGTGCCCGGCTCGGCGGGGTGTCCGCCCAGCCGTTCGGCGAGCAGTCCCGCCGCGTCCGGGTCGCCGCACACCACCGCGGTGAGCCGGCCGGCCGGGGCCAGCAGACCGGTCGCGGGGTCGTACAGGTCGCCTGCCGGTGCGTCGCCCTGCCGTGCGCCCCCCGTGTCCGTGGCCCGCTCGAGCGACAGCACACGTGCCGCCCGCTTGGCCGACGGCCGGGAGAAGGAGTACGCCATCGCGATCTCCTCGAAGTGGCGCAGCGGATAGGTCAGGACCATCACCGAGCTGTAGACGGTGACCAGTTCGCCGATGGTGATCCGGCCCTGCCGGGCCAGATGGACGCCGTACCAGACGACGGCGATCAGCAGCAGACCCGGCAGCAGGACCTGGATCGCGGAGATCAGGGACCACATGCGGGCGCTGCGCACGGCGGCGTGGCGGACTTCCTGGGAGGCACGGCGGTAGCGGTCGAGGAAGAGTTCCTCGCCGCCGATGCCGCGCAGCACGCGCAGGCCTGCGACGGTGTCCGAGGCGAGTTCCGTGGCCCGTCCGGCCTTCTCGCGCTGGACGTCGGCCCGACGGGTGGCGCGGGGCAGCAGCGGCAGCACCGCCACCGCCAGCAGGGGCAGGCCGAGGGCGACCACCGCGCCGAGGGTGGGCTGGTAGACCAGCAGGGCCACGCAGACGAGGACAACGGTCGTGGCCGCCGCGGTGAACCGGGAGACGGCCTCCACGAACCAGCCGATCTTCTCGACGTCACCGGTGGACACGGCCACGACCTCACCGGCCGCCACCCGCCGGGTCAGGGCCGAGCCGAGCACGGCGGCCTTGCGGGCGAGCAGCTGCTGGACGCGGGCGGCGGCCGTGATCCAGTTGGTGACGGCGGCGCGGTGCAGGAAGGTGTCGCCCACCGCGACGCACACGCCGACGAGCAGCAACAGAGCGCCGGTCAGGGCCAGTCGGCGGCCGGAGCGGTCGACCACGGCCTGTACGGCGAGGCCCACGCAGAACGGCAGCGCGGAGACGGCCACGAAGTGCAGCAGCCCCCAGGCCAGGGACTTGAACTGGCCGCCCAGTTGGTTGCGGCCCAGCCACCACAGGAACCGGGGACCCGAGCGCGTGTCCGGCACACCCGGATCGGGATACGGAAGGTCTTGGATCTGCATGACGACTGCGTCCCAGTGGCTCGTGTCAAGGGTGGGTGGAAACCGCGTTCGGCGGCAGCAAACCGTGACAGGTTCGCCTCGCAGCGTGGTCAATGGCAAACGGTTTTCCCCGCCGCCGTACAAAATGGGGCGATGCGAATGAACGGTGCGCCGCGCGCGGCGATCGCGTTGGTGGCCACGGGGACACTTCTCGCCGCACTGGCGGCATGCGGCGACGCCCGCCACGGCCGGCCCCCGCAACGGACCGGACGGACCGGCGCCGCCGGAAAAGCGGCCGACACCCCCGCGCACCGCGGCATCCCGGGCGTCGGCGAGCGGCTGGGACGGCGCATTCCCGCCGACACCGGACAGGTCGTCGCCGTCTACGGCGAGGGCAGGGACGCGCCCGACTCGAAGGTCGTCCTGTACACGAAACGCGGCTCGGCCTGGCAGGAGACGCGCAGTTGGCCGGCGCACAACGGCAAGAAGGGCTGGACGGCCGACCACCACGAGGGCGACCGGCGCAGCCCCGTCGGCGTGTTCACCCTCACCGACGCCGGCGGCGTCCTGCCGGACCCCGGGGCCCGGCTGCCGTACACGCGGGACGCGTCCTTCGCGGCCCCGCGCTGGTGGGCCGAGTCGCACTGGCACGACTTCGACTACGTCATCGCCATCGACTACAACCGAGTCAAGGGCACCCCGCCCAACGACCCGGCCCGGCCCGAGGGCGAGTCCAAGGGCGGCGGCATCTGGCTGCACATGGACCACGGCAGCGGCACCTCCGCCTGCGTCAGCCTGTCCAGGCCGGCGATGGAGTACCTGCTGCGCACGCTGGACCCGGACCGGCACCCGGTGGTGGTGATGGGGGACAGAGCCGACCTGGAAAGCTAGTCTCCGCGCCGGAGGCGTCATTGCCACGCGGTGCCGACTCGCCGTAGAACACCGGCCATGAAGAGACGGATCGTCATGTCCATGCTTGCCGGAGCGATCCTCCTGGCGAGCACCGTCCTCGGGGCCGCTCCGGCGCAGTCCGCCGACGTCCCCGCCGAGTTCGGCACCGACTGGCACGACCCGGTGACCGCGGCGCCGCCCGTCGGGAAGCCGTCCGGCACGTCCTGCCAAGTCACCCTGGCCGAGACGCAGTTCCGGGACTTCACCCCGTACCGGGGCACGTACTCCCCGCCGAAGGGCTGCGGCGACCGCTGGAGCAAGGTGGTGCTGCGCCTCGACGGCAAGGTCAAGGGCCGGCAGTACGACCGGCTCGGCTATCTGCACGTCGGCGGGGTAGAGATCCTGCGCACCTCGACGCCCGAGCCCTCACCCGACGGCATCGCCTGGTCCGTCGAGAAGGACGTCACGCGCTACAGCGACACCTTCCGCCGCCCGCAGGACGTCGAGATGCTCATCGGGAACGTCGTCGACGACACCTACACCGGCGTGATCGATGTCAACGTCACCCTGACCTTCTACGCCGGGAAACCGGCCGCCGTCCCGGACCGCGTCCTCACCCTCGGGCAGGACAACACCCTCACCACCCCGCGCAACAGCGAACGCATCGTCGCCGAGGTGTACGCCACCGGATCGGGCGGCGGCTGCGAGGAGTTCTGGTATCTGGCGGTGCCGGACAAGGCGCCGTACTCCTGCCAGGCCGACGGCGGGCCCTACCGTGAGGTCCAGATCAAGGTGGACGGGCAACTGGCCGGAATCGCCGCGCCGTTCCCGCACGTGTGGACCGGCGGCTGGTCGAATCCCTTCCTCTGGTACGTCGTTCCGGGCCCACGTGCCTTCGACGTCAAGCCGATCGAGTACGACCTCACGCCCTTCGCCGGGCTCCTGAACGACGGCCGGCCGCACCGCGTCGACGTCTGGGTCGTCGGCGTGCCCGAGGGGCAGAGCGGCTGGAGCGCGCCGGTCGACGTGTTGGTGTGGCAGGACGCGAAAAGCTCCCACGTGACCGGCAAGTTGACCGTGCACAAGGTCGGCGACCTCGCCAACTCCTCCACTTATACGGCCGGTTCGCCGGAGCGAGTGGACACCGACGCCGGTCACCGGCTGACCGTGGCCGGCTATCTGGACACCTCTCACGGCCGGGTGACGACGACCGTCAGCCGCTCGCTCGCGAACACCTCCGAGCACGTGTGGACCGACGGCGAGAACACGGACTCGCTCGACGCCACATGGACGGACGACGAGTCGGTCACCGTCGACGGCCGGGGCCCGGCCCGCACGACGGCCACGCACCGGACGTACACCATGGACGGCTCGATCACGATCGGCGCCAACGACCGGCTGCGTACCGTGCTGTCGCTCGGTGACCGGGCCGTGGTCGCGGGGGCGGTCGGCGGCCGGCGGACCATCTGGTCGCGTCTCGACGACACCGTGTCCGGCGACGCCGCCTGGACACTGAACGTGCCGCGCGACCAGCGCCATGCCGTCGGCACGACGAGCGAGCGGTATCGGCTGTACGGGGTCGGCGGCTGCTACGACCGCACCCTCACGGCCGTCCAGGGGGTGCTGACGGAGGACCGGAACGACTGTTGAGGCCAGTGCGGGGCGGGAGCGTCGGCTGCGGGTGCGTGGGGGTTGATCGCGCGGTTCCCCGCGCCCCTAGAGGTGGGACCACTGCATGTCCCTGAAAGGGGCGCGGGGAACCGCGCGACCAGCCACGAGGCGACCCGCAGCCGCCCGCTACCCGCAGTGCCCGCCCCCCTCCGCCGCCCCGTCCACCAGCATGTTCAGCAACTCGCCCAGCACCTCGCGCTGCTCCTCCGTCAGGGGCGCGAGGATCTCCTGCGCGGCCGACCTCCGCGCGCCCCGCAGTTCGCGCAGCGCCTTGCGGCCGTCGTCCGTGAGCTCGATCCGGATCACCCGGCGATTCGTGGGGTCCGGCACCCGGCGCACCTTGCCGCTCGCCTCGAGGCCGTCGACCAGGGATGTCACCGCGCGCGGGACCACCTCCAGGCGCTCGGCGAGGTCGGCCATGCGCGGTGGTGCGCTGTAGTGCGCCAGGGTGCGCAGCAGCCGGGACTGGGCCGGGGTGACGCCCATGCCGCACTGCTCGATGTGCCGCTTCTGGATGCGGTGGACCCGGCGGGTGAAGCGCAGCAGCTGCTCGGCGAGCAGGCCGTCGGGATCGGGGGTGGTCATGGAGGGAACAATATCAGGATGCAGTTCATTGTGAGTATAGGTAACAATGAGCTAAGCTCCGCCAGTCTTCACCCTCACCGTTCCCTCACCTCACGCAGGAGCCCATGCATCCCGATCGAGAACCCCGCTGGACACCGCCGGCCGACGCCAAGGAGCAACCCCGGCAGGTGCGCCGCATCCTGAACCTCTTCCGTCCCTACCGGGGACGCCTGGCGGTCGTCGGCCTCCTGGTCGGCGCCGCGTCCCTCGTCTCCGTGGCCACGCCCTTCCTGCTGAAGGCAACCCTCGACGTCGCCATCCCGCAGGGCCGCACCGGTCTGCTCAGCCTGCTCGCGCTCGGCATGATCGTCAGCGCCGTGCTGACCAGCGTCTTCGGCGTGCTGCAGACGCTGATCTCGACGACCGTCGGCCAGCGCGTCATGCACGACCTGCGCACCTCGGTCTACGGCCGTCTGCAGCGCATGTCGCTGGCCTTCTTCACCCGCACCCGCACCGGCGAGGTGCAGTCCCGCATCGCCAACGACATCGGCGGCATGCAGGCGACCGTCACCTCGACCGCCACCTCCCTGGTCTCCAACGTGACCAGCGTGGTCGCCACGATCGTGGCGATGGTCGCCCTCGACTGGCGCCTGACCCTCGTCTCCCTGCTGCTGCTCCCGGTCTTCGTCTGGATCAGCCGCCGCGTCGGCAACGAACGCAAGAAGATCACCACGCAGCGCCAGAAGCAGATGGCCGCGATGGCCGCCACGGTGACGGAGTCGCTGTCCGTCAGCGGCATCCTGCTCGGCCGCACCATGGGCCGCTCCGACTCGCTGACGCAGTCCTTCGCCGAGGAGTCCGAGGGCCTGGTCGACCTCGAAGTACGGTCGAACATGGCCGGGCGCTGGCGCATGGCCGTCATCACCATCGTCATGGCCGCCATGCCGGCCGTCATCTACTGGACCGCGGGCATCGCGCTCCAGGCCGGCGGCCCCGACATCTCCATCGGCACGATCGTCGCCTTCGTCTCGCTCCAGCAGGGCCTGTTCCGGCCGTCCGTGAGCCTGTTGTCGACCGGCGTGCAGATCCAGAGCTCGCTAGCGCTCTTCCAGCGCATCTTCGAGTACCTGGACCTGCCCATCGACATCACCGAGCGGGACGAGCCGGTCCACCTCGACCAAATCAAGGGCGAGGTCCGCTTCGAGGACGTCGAGTTCCGCTACGACGACGAGGGTGCCCCCATCCTCGACGGCATCGACATCTCCGTACCCGCCGGCAGCAGCCTCGCGGTCGTCGGTCCCACCGGCGCCGGGAAGTCGACGCTCGGCTATCTCGTCCCGCGCCTGTACGACGTCACCGGCGGCCGGGTCACCCTGGACGGCGTGGACGTGCGCGACCTCGACTTCGACACCCTGGCCCGCGCGGTCGGCGTCGTCTCCCAGGAGACGTACCTCTTCCACGCCTCCGTCGCGGACAACCTGCGCTTCGCCAAGCCCGACGCCACCGACGAGGAACTGCACGCGGCGGCGAAGGCGGCCCAGATCCACGACCACATCGCGGCACTGCCCGACGGCTACGACACGGTCGTGGGCGAGCGCGGCCACCGCTTCTCCGGCGGCGAGAAACAGCGCCTGGCCATCGCCCGCACCATCCTGCGCGATCCGCCGGTGCTCATCCTCGACGAGGCGACCAGCGCCCTCGACACCCGCACCGAGGCGGCCGTCCAGGAGGCGATCGACGCCCTGTCCGCCAACCGCACCACGCTGACCATCGCCCACCGCCTGTCCACCGTCCGCGCCGCCGACCAGATCGTGGTCCTCGACTCCGGGCGGGTGGCCGAGCGGGGCACGCACGAGCAACTGCTCGACCGCGACGGCCGGTACGCGGCGCTCGTACGCCGGGATGCCCAACTGGAACCGACAAGCTGAAAATATGCCGAGATTGTGACGATATGCGGGTTAACGTGCCCGCATGTACCTGAACACTCCGCCACGGAGAACGATTCGACTGACGCGCAGGGGCCGGCTCGCCCTCATCGCGACCGGAGCCGTCGTGGCCGGCACCGCCGTGGCGGTGCCGCTGCTGAGCGTGGAGAGCGAGAAGGACGCCAAGCCGACGACCTTGGTGATCCCGGAGGGCTGGCGTGCGGGGCAGGTCTACGACGCCGTGGACAAGGCACTCGCCCTGCCGCCCGGCAGCACCAGGAACTCCCTGGCCAAGGCCAGGCTGAAGCTCCCGAACGATGCCGAGGGCAACCCGGAGGGCTACCTCTTCCCGGCGACGTACCCGCTGCGGCTGAGCGGGAAGAAGGCGACGCCCGAGGCTCTGCTGTCGTCCATGGTCGACACCGCCGACAAGAAGTTCAACGGCGCCCCGGTCGCGGCCGGTGCTCAGCGCAACGCGATGAACGTCTACCAGGCGGTCACCATCGCCAGCATCGTGCAGGCCGAGGCCGCCTCCAAGGCGGACATGGCCAAGGTGGCGCGGGTCATCTTCAACCGGCTCGAGCGCGGGATGCCACTGCAGATGGACTCCACCCTCAACTACGCGCTGAACCGCTCCACGCTCAGGACCAACACCAACGTCACCCGGATCGACAGCCCGTACAACTCCTACCAGCGCATGGGCCTGCCGCCCACGCCCATCGACAACCCGGGCGAGGACGCGATGCGCGCCGCGATCAACCCGGCCCCGGGGGACTGGCTGTACTTCGTGACGGTCAAGCCCGGCGACACCCGTTTCACCGCCGACTTCGCCCAACACCAGCGCAACGTGGCCGAGTTCAACGCCCTTCAGAAGAAGGGCGCGAGTCCGGCCAGGTGAGTCCGGCGGGGTGTCAGGCGGCCATCGACTCGCTCGCCAGCAGCCGCCTGATGTCCCGTACGGCCGCGCGCCCGGCCCGGTTGGCTCCGATGGTGCTGGCCGACGGGCCGTAGCCGACGAGATGGACACGGGGGTCGGTCACCGCGCGTGTGCCGTCGACGCGGATTCCGCCGCCGGGCTCGCGCAGCCGCAGCGGCGTCAGGTGGTCGATGGCGGCCCGGAAGCCGGTGGCCCACAGGATGACGTCCGCCTCGACGTGCCGTCCGTCGGCCCACGCCACGCCGTCCGGCGTGATCCGGTCGAACATGGGCCGGCGGTCGAGGACCCCGTCCGCGATGCCCTGCCGGATCGCGTCGTTGAGCGGCAGCCCGGTCACCGAGACCACACTGCGGGGCGGCAGTCCCTGGCGCACCCGCTCCTCCACCAGCGCGACCGCCGCGCGGCCCACCTCCTCGGTGAAGGGGCCCTCCCGGAAGACGGGCGGACGTCGGGTCACCCAGGTGGTGGCGGCCGCGTGGCCGGCGATCTCCAGCAGATGCTGGGTGCCCGAGGCCCCGCCGCCCACCACGACCACCCGCCTGCCCGCGAACCACTCGGGGCCGGAGTACTGCGCGGTGTGCAACTGCCGTCCCAGAAACGTCTCCTGGCCCGGATAGCGCGGCCAGAACGGCCGGTCCCAGGTGCCGGTGGCGTTGATCAGCGCCCGGGTCGACCAGGTGCCGTCCGAGGTCTCGACGAGCAGCCGCCCGCCCTCGCCCTCGCGCACCGCCCGCACGTCGACGGGCCGGCGCACGCGCAGGTCGAAGCGGCGCTCGTACGCCGCGAAGTACTCGGTGATCACCTCGGCGGACGGGCGCGCGGGATCGGCGTCCGTCAGCTCCATGCCGGGCAGCGAGTGCATCCCGTGGACCTTGCCGTACGTCAGCGACGGCCAGCGGAACTGCCAGGCTCCGCCCGGGCCGGGGGAGTGGTCGAGGACGACGAAGTCCCGCTCCGGTTCGAAACCGGTGCGGCGCAGGTGATAGGCGCTGGACAGACCGGCCTGGCCGGCACCTGTGACGACGACCTCGACCTCGCGCGTGTTGTTCACATTTCTACTAACCCTCGGGGCGTCGAGGATCTTCCCCCCGATCGCTCTCAGGCGCGCGGGACGCCGTATGGGCCAGGATGGGGGCATGTCAGATGCCTTCACCACCCGAGTCCTGAACATCACCACCGGCTCCGCGGAGAGGGTGGCAGACCTGACCCGAGACTGCGAGGCCTTCCTGCGCGAGGTGGCAGCCGGGCGCGACGGTCTGCTCAACATCTTCGTGCCCCACGCGACCGCCGGCATCGCGATCATCGAGACGGGCGCCGGCAGCGACGACGACCTGCTCGCCGCCCTGCACACCATCCTCCCGGCCGACGACCGCTGGCAGCACCGCCACGGCAGCCCCGGCCACGGACGCGACCACGTCCTGCCGGCCTTCGTGCCGCCCCACGCGACGCTGCCCGTGGTGGACGGCGGACTGGAGCTGGGGACCTGGCAGTCGGTGTGCCTGGTGGATACGAACAGGGATAATGCGGAGCGGAAGGTGCGTTTCTCGTTTCTTGCGGGCTCCTGACTGCAACCTCGGTCTCTGGGCGGCTCATTTCCTCCGTACCGGAGCCCCTGTATGTGCCGGACCGCACGGTGTCTCGCGACAGGCACTTCACGCGTACTCGCCCACCGATCCGTGTCGCGTCCGGTGACGTCCTGCCGTCGGAGCCGTTCCAGCCTGGAAGCGGTGAGTACGGATGAGTCCGAGTTCCGCCGATGCCGCGCATCCCGCCCCGACCGGTGTCGGCAACGGGCCCGCCGTCTCCCGTCGGGAGTTCGACGCACTCTTCGAGGCGGTTCGCACGTGGGGTCGCTGGTCACCGGCCGACCGCGGTGCCTGGAACCGGGTCACCGCGGACCAGGTGCGGCGGGCCGCGGCGCGCGTGCGGACCGGGACGGTCGTCCCGCTGGCGCTGCCGTGGAACACCCGGCCCGGCCCCGGCAACCGCAAGCCTGCCTTGCACCACATGACCGACCTCGGTGACGTTCAGGCGCCGGAACCCTCCACCCACAAGGACTTCATCGCCGCCGACTACCACGGCAAGGGCATCACCCATCTCGACGCGCTGTGCCACATCGCCTATCGGGGGCAGCTCTACGACGGTCGCACGGCACACGAGGTCGTCGATGCCGCGGGCGCCCGCTTCGGCGCGGTGTCGACGCTCGGGCCCCTCGTCACGAGGGGAGTGCTCCTCGACCTGCCCGCCGTCCTCGGGTGGTTGGAGCCGGGGCGAGCGGTGCACGCGAGGGACATCGTCGTTGCGGAGAAGGCGCTCGATGTGACGATCGGCGATGGCGACGCGGTACTGCTGCGCTCGGGACACGTCCGGCGCCGCGAGGAACTCGGCGCCTGGGACCCCGACACGGCCGGCGCGGGCTTTCATGTGGACGCCCTGCCGCTGCTGGCCGAGCGTGGCATCGCGCTGCTCGGCGGAGACGGCGACAGTGACGTACGGCCCTCCCCGGTCGACGGCGTGCACTCGCCGGTCCACGCCCTGGCTGTGGCCGCGATGGGGATGCCGCTGCTGGACAACCTCGACCTGGAAGCGCTGTCCGCCGCGACCGCGACGGCGGGGCGCTACGACTTCATGCTCGTCGTGGCGCCGCTGAACGTCCCGGGCGGGACGGGCTCGCCGGTCAACCCGGTCGCGGTCCTGTGACGCCGATCCGGTCCGGTCACCGTGTGTGAGAGGCCTTGCGAACGGTGACTCCCGCCTCCAATACCCGTATCCTCGTCCATATCGGGCATTTCGGAAGGGTTGACTGTCGAAGGCGCGAGTGAGGCGGAGCGTGGTTCGGGCCAGCGAAGATCCGATACCGGCGGGGCGTGGGCCAGGCGGCACGGGGCCCGCCGGCTTCCGTGAGCGGTTCCTGCAGGGTGAGCCGATCGAGACGGGCGTGCGCGCGTCGATCCTGAATTCCTGGCGGCGCTGCCGCACCCTGGGGCTGTCGCCGGACCAGTCCGACCTTCCCTTCCGGGAGGACTTCGAACCGGACGGACGGATCGTCCGCGCGGCGGTTCCGGTGCTCGACCGGCTGCAGGCCACGTTCGCCGGCACCGCGATGAACATCTCCGTCGCCGACGCGAGCGGGACGGTTCTCCTGCGCCGTTTCGGAGAAGCGTCGCTGGCCAGAGCCCTCCCGGCCATCCAGAGTGTCCCCGGGTTCGTGTTCGCCGAGAAGGTCGCGGGTACCAACGGCATCGGTCTCGCCCTGGCCGAGCGCCAACCCATCCGGGTCTACGGTGCCGAGCACTTCGCCGAGCGCTCTCAGGGCAGTGCCTGCCGCGCGCTTCCCGTCCGCGACCCGCTCAGCGGCCGCATCGAGGGCGTCCTGTGCTTCGGCTATCCGCGCAGCGCCGAGGATCCGGCGCTGGACACCGTGATACACAAGGCGGCCGAGACCATCGAGCGGCGACTGCTGGAGCAGAGTTCCTCGCGTGAGCGCGCTCTGCTGCGGGCGTACCTGGACAGCGGAGCCGAGGCCGCCGCGAGTTCGCGGCACCGCATGGGGGTGCGGGAACTGGCCGTGGAGATGAGCCCCCGCGACCGGGCGATCCTCATGGAGAAGGCCGCCGAGCTGATCGCCTGCGCGCAGCGGGCCCGTGTCGACGTGCCCCTGTCCGACGGCCGTCGGGTCGCGCTCGTGAGCCGGCCAATGACGAGTGCCTCCGGAGTGCAGGGCTTCGCCATCGAGGCCGTTGTCCCCGGTCCCTCACCGCGCGAGCCCCTCGCCTTCCCGCGTCAGCTCCACGAGCCGCTGGGCCTCCCTCCCGAGCTCGCCGTCGCCACCTCCCTCACGTTCTCCGGGGCTGTCCCCGACGTGGCGCCCCGGCAGCTCCACGTCACCCCGCCGTCGGAGCATCTTCCCGGCACGGAGCACGGCCCCGTCGCCGTGGGCGTCCAGCACGTCACGGCCGGCGACGGCGCGACGGACGAGACTTCCGACTCCCCGCCCCCGGCGCGAGGGCTCATGATGGTGGGGGAGCCCCACGTGGGGACCTACGCCCTGGCCGCGCGCCGCCGCCTGGAATTGTTGTCGGAGGCCGGCGTCCGCATAGGCACCACCCTTGATGTGCGCACTACCGCCCGGGAGCTCGCCGAGTCGGCGGTGCCGCAACTGGCCGACTTCGTCACCATCGACCTGCCGGAAGCCGTGCTCCGCGGCGAGGAGTCCGCCGATCCCCGCAGTGACCTACGCCGTACGGTGGTCCACGGCATCCATGACGACTGTCCCTTCCATCCGGTCGGCAAGCAGATCGACTACGGTCCGACGATGCCGCAGTCGCGGTGTCTGACGAGTGGCCAGGCAGTGCTGGAACCGGACCTGAAGACTGCCGCGGGCTGGTTCGCGCAGGACCCTGAGCACTCCGCACAGCTGCTCAGCCACGTCCACTCCCTCATCGCGGTGCCCCTGGTCGCCCGCGGCGCGGTCCTGGGCGTGGCCGGCTTCTACCGCGCGCAGGGCTCGCCACCGTTCGGGGACGACGACCGGTCGCTGGCCCAGGAACTGGCCGCCCGTGCCGCACTGTCCATCGACAACGCCCGGCGCTACACGCGCGAACGCGCCATGGTCCTGGCCCTGCAGCGCAGCCTGCTCCCGCACGGTGTGCCGGACCAGGACGCCGTCGAGGTCGCCCATCGCTACCTGCCCGCCGAATCCGAGGTGGGCGGGGACTGGTACGACGTCATACCCCTGTCCGGCAGCCGCATCGGGCTCTTCGTCGGCGACGTCGTCGGCCACGGCATGCTCTCCGCCGCCACCATGGGGCGGCTGCGCACGGCCGCCCGCAGTTTCGCCGAACTCGACTTCCCCCCGGACGAGGTCCTCACCCACCTCGACAAACTCGTGGGACGCCTGGACCGGGAGGACCCCGGCGCCGTGGACGCGGGCATCGTCGGCGCGACCTGTCTCTACGCCATCTACGACCCGACCACGCAGCAGTGCACCATGGCCCGCGCCGGCCATCCCCCGCCCGCCCTGGTCCGCCCCGACGGCACCGTGTGGTTCCCCGACCTGCCCGCCGGACCGCCGCTCGGCCTCGGCGGTCTGCCGTTCGAAGCCGCCGAGCTCGACCTCCCTGAGAACAGCCAGCTGGTCCTCTACACCGACGGGCTCATCGAGGACCGTCACCGCGACGTCGACGTGGTCCTCGATCAGCTGAGCGCCACGCTGACCCAAGCCCACGGCACGCCCGACGAGACCTGCGAGGCGGTATTCGACACGGTGGCCCCCGCTCACCCCTGCGACGACATAGCCCTGCTCGTCGCCCGCACCCACGCCCTGGACCCCGAGCGGATCGCCACCTGGGACCTGCCCGCGGACCCGGCCCTGGTCAGCGAGGTGCGCGCCTCCGCCACCCGGCAACTGACCGACTGGGGAATCGACGAGGCCGCGTTCGCCGTCGAACTGGTGCTCAGCGAGCTGGTCACGAACGCCATCCGCCACGGCGCAGGGCCCATCCGGGTACGGCTGCTTTACGACCGCGTCCTGATCTGCGAGGTCTCCGACACCAGCAACACCGCCCCGCATCTGCGCCGAGCGGCCGGCACCGACGAAGGCGGCCGCGGCCTGTTCCTCGTCGCGCAGCTGACGCAGAGCTGGGGCACGCGCTACACCCAGCAGGGCAAGGTCATCTGGGCCGAATGCGGGCTCGAGGGGGCCTGAGGCGCCGGCCCCGGCGATTCTCTGCTCCGTTGGGGTCACAGAGAGCGGCCAGATGTCCCAAAATGTGTGGCACGTGCCGCTAATGTCACTGATGCGCATCGGGAAGAACATGACAGGTCCAACCCCGGAGAGGTCCGTGCACGAGGCCCACGACACCTCTGCGCATCCGGTCCCGCCCTTCGGGGCGGAACCTCTGGTCCGTGTCCGCGGACTTGCCAAGCGCTTCGGGGGAACCCTCGCGCTCGCCGGGATCGACCTCGATGTCCACGCCGGCAGCGTCCTCGCCCTCCTCGGTCCCAACGGAGCGGGGAAGTCCACGCTCATCAAGGTGCTCGCCGGCGTCCACCACGCCGACTCGGGGCAGGTCACCGTGGCCGGGCACCCGCTCGGGAGTCCCGCCGCTTCCCGGCACATGTCCTTCATCCATCAGGACCTCGGCCTGGTGGAGTGGATGACGGTAGCCGAGAACATCGCTCTGAGCACCGGGTATCCGCGCCGCGCCGGACTGATCTCCTGGCGGCTCACCCGAGAACACTGCACCGAGGCCCTGCGGGTCGTCGCCGGACATCTCGACCCCGACACGCCGATCTCCCGCCTCGCCCCGGCCGAGCGTTCGCTTGTCGCCGTCGCACGAGCCCTGGCGGCACGGGCGAGACTCATCGTCCTCGACGAGCCGACCGCCCGCCTGCCCGCCGCGGACTGCACCCGGCTGTTCCGGGTGCTGCACACCCTGCGCGACCGGGGGCACGGCATCCTCTACGTCAGCCATCGCCTGGACGAGGTGTACGAGGTCGCCGACACCTTCGCCGTGCTGCGCGACGGACGCCTGGTCAGCCACGGCTCGCCGGCGAGCCACACTCCTGCCCGCCTGGTGCGCGCCATCACCGGTGAGGGGCCGACCGATCACCGCCCCGCCACCACCCCGCCCGGCGGCCCGGCCATCCTGACCCTGGAGGGGGTGCGCACCCCCGACGCGGGACCGGTCAGTCTGGAGCTCAGGCGGGGGGAAGTCCTCGGCCTGGTCGGCCTCACGGGCGCCGGACACATGGACCTCGCCCGAGCCCTCGCGGGCGCCCGGCCCCTCCTCGGCGGACGGGCATTTCTCGGCGGTCGCCCGTACCACCCCCGTACGGTCGTGGACGCCGTCGGACGGGGTATCGCCCTCGTCCCCGGTGACAGACAGCGGGAAGGTTGCCTCGCCGAGCTGACCGTACGGGAGAACCTCCTGGCCAACCCCCGGGCGGGAGGCATGTCGGCGCTGCGCTGGATCAGCCCCCGCCGCGAACGCGCCGAGGCCGGCACCCTGATCGAACGGTTCTCGGTGCGTCCCGACGACGGCGAGGCTGCCATCGCCACCCTGTCCGGGGGCAACCAGCAGAAGGTCATGATCGGCCGGTGGCTGCGGCTGGCCCTGCGCCTGCTGATCCTCGAGGAACCGACGGCGAGCGTGGACATCGGTGCCAAAGCCGCGATCCACCGCCTGCTCGACGAGGCCCTTGCCGCCGGCCTCGCGGTCCTCCTCATCTCCAGCGACTTCGAGGAGGTCGTGGCCGTGTGTCGGCGCGCCCTGGTCTTCGTCCGCGGATCCGTGACGACCGAGCTGACCGGCCCGGCCCTCACGGTCACCGAGCTCACGCGGGCGGCTTCGGCCCTGCCCTCCTCCGGAACCGCGGCGAATCCGTGACCGGCTCCCCCTCTCCGGCTGCGCCCCCACCACGGCCGCGTCGCTCGGGACCACCGAGGCGACTCGCCCGACTGCACGGCCGCAGCGGGCAACTCATCGGCGCCTACGGCCTCCTGACCCTCACCGCCCTGCTCTTCCTGATCTTCTCCCTCACCCTGCCGCGTACCTTTCCCACCCGGGACACCGTCGACTCGATCCTGTCCAACCAGTCGATCCCGGCCATCCTGGCACTCGCCGCGATGGTCCCCATCGTGACCGGCGCGTTCGACCTCTCCATCGGCTACGGTCTCGGCCTGGCGCACGTCATGGTGATGCAGCTCGTCGTGGGCGCCGGCTGGCCTTGGCCGCTCGCCTGCCTCACGGTGATCGCCGGAGGGGGTGTCGTGGGCGTCCTCAACGGTGTCGTCGTCGAATTCGGACGGATCGATTCGTTCATCGCCACGCTCGGGACCGGCAGCATGATGTACGCGGTGACCGGATGGGTCACCGGCGGCGGCCGGATCGTCGCCGGCCCGCAAGGCCTCCCGGCCGCCTTCACCGACATCTACGACTCGACGTTCCTCGGCCTGCCGGTTCCCGCCTTTTACGTGCTCGCGCTCGCGGTCGCCCTCTGGGTGGTGCTGGAGCGGCTGCCGCTCGGCAGGTACCTGTACGTCATCGGCTCGAACCCACGCGCCGCCGACCTGGTCGGCATCCCGACCCGCAAGTACACCGTCTACGCCTTCGCCGCGTCGGGACTGATCGTCGGCTTCGACGGAGTGCTGCTCGCGGCCCAGCAGCAGATCGGCAATCCCAGCGTCGGCCTCGACTACCTGCTGCCCGCATTCGTCGGGGCCCTCCTCGGCTCCACCGCCATCAAACCCGGGCGCCCCAACGCCCTGGGCACCCTCGTCGCCGTCGCCGTCCTGGCCGTCGGCCTCACCGGCATCGCCCAGATGGGCGGCGACTTCTGGACGGTGCCGTTGTTCTACGGCGGCACCCTGCTCATCGCCGTCGGACTGGCCGGCTACTCCGCTCGTCGCCGACTGCGCACCGGTGCGGTCGTCGCCCGCGGTTCGCCCACCGCGACACAGGACGACGGCACGCGGGCCAGCCCTCCATGACCTACGCCGCGGGCACCGCCAGAGTGCCCGGGCGGCATCCTCCGCAAGGAGCTTCCGTGCACCGCAACCGCAACACCCCCACCGTCCGCGACGCGCGATCCACTGCCACCGCCCTGGTGGTCGCGGTCGTCGTGCTGGCCGGCTGTGAACGCGGCTCGTCGAGCGGTCCGGCGCACTCCACCTCGGGTCCGAGCGGCTGCCCCGCGGCCCAGACCAGGGCCCAGGCCGCCGTCAGCCGGGCGGAGCGGACCGACGTCCCCTGGAACGGGCCGACAAGCGGTCCCACCGCGGTGGCCGGCAAGACCATCGTCTACGTCGCCCAGACCATGACCAATCCCGGAGTCGCGGGCGCCGCGGACAGCGTGCGGAAAGCCGCGGGCGTCATCGGCTGGGACGTGCGGGTGATCGACGGTGGCGGCACGCCCGCCGGCATCCAGGCGGCGATGAGCGAGGCCGTGGACGTCAGACCCTCGGGGATCGTCATCGGGGGCTTCGACCCGGGCTCGACCTCGCAGCAGGTGGCGCGTGCGAACGCGGCGGGCATCCCGCTCATCGGCTGGCACGCGGTCGCCTCCCCCGGCCCCAGCCGGCGCCCCAGGCTCTTCACCAATGTCACCACCAAGGTCGAGGACGTGGCCAGAGCCAGTGCGCAGTGGGTCATCTCGAGCTCCGGCGGCACGGCCGGGGCCGTGGTCTTCACCGATGCCTCGATCCCCTTCGCCAAGTACAAGTCCGACCTGATCAGGAAGGAGCTGGCCACCTGCGCGGGGGTGAAGCTGCTCGCGTACGAGAACATCCCGATCCCGGATGCCAGCAGCCGCACGCCCCGGGAGATCTCCTCACTGCTCTCCCGCTTCCAGGGGAGATGGACCCACTCCGTCGCCATCAACGACCTGTACTTCGCCGATGCCGCCCCGGCGTTCCGCGCGGCCGGCAAGAAGGGTTCCGGCCCGCCCTTCAACATCGGCGCCGGCGACGGCGACCCCTCCGCCTTCCAGCGGATCAACAGCAGGCAGTACCAGGCGGCCACCGTGCCGGAGCCGCTGTCCCTGCAGGGCTGGCAGATCGTCGACGAGTTCAACCGGGCCTTCTCCGGCCGGCCGGCCAGCGGGTATGTGGCCCCCGTCCACATCAGCACGGCCGACAACAGTCACGGCGCCACGACCTGGGATCCGGTGGGATACCGGGAGGCGTACCGGAAGATCTGGGGCACGTGACGGTGGCGGCGGGGACTGGTCAACGTGGTGGGGCGTACTCGGTGAGCAGGAGCGCGATGTCGTCCGCCCTGTCGGGGGAGGCGTGGCAGGCATCCCGCAGCAGCCCGTCGGCCAGATCGTCCAGGCCACCCCCGCCAAGCCGGGCCAGCGACCCCCGGAGTCGCTCGACGTCGGAGCCGATGTCCGAGTCGCGCCTCTCGATCAACCCGTCCGTATAGAGGGCCAGGACCGCTCCGGGAGCGAGACGCAGCTCCGACTCCGGAAAGTGTGCCGTCGCGTCGATGCCGAGCAGGGGGCCGCCGGGCACATCCAGGATCTTGGTGTTCCCGTCGGGCAGGCGCAACAGGGGCGGGAGATGGCCCGCCCGGACGATGCGCACGATCCCCGAGCGGGGATGGAACTGGGCGTAGCAGCAGCTGGCGAGGAGCACCGGGTCGAGGTCCATGTGCAGCCGGTTGGTGCCGGCGACGACGTCGCTCGGTCGTTGGCCGGCGGCGACGAAGGCCCGCATGGCGCTGCGCAGCTGGCCCATGGCGGCCGCGGCGGGGACGTTGTGCCCCTCGACGTCCCCGACGATCAGTGCGACTTCGTCGCCGGTGGGGATGACGTCGTACCAGTCGCCGCCGATGTCCATCCCCCGGGTGCCCGGAAGATAACGTCCGGTGATGTTCAGCCCCGGCAGAGTGGGCAGCCGGTGCGGCAGCAGCGCGTTCTGCAGGCCGCGGGCGAGGGCGAATTCGGCGTCGTAGAGTCTGGCGCGCTCCAGGGCCTGGCCGATCAGGCCGCCCAGCGCGGTGAGCACCCCGCGCTCCTCGTCCGGGAACCGGTGGATGTCGTCGAAGCCGAGCATGCAGGCGCCGACCGGGTGGTTCGAGGCGATCAACGGCAGGAACGCCCAGGAGTTGGTGTGACCCACCATGAGCCCGGGATAGCTCTCACGCAGCTGCTTCCGGGACTCGACGAAGAGCGGGGCCCCGGAGGTCAGCGCGTCCGTCACGGGCAGCCGGGCGTGCAGCGGGGTGCCTTCGAACCGGGCGAGAAAGCGCTTCGAGTAGCCGCGCTGCGCGAGCAGGTGCAGGCGCCGCTCCTCCACCACGGCGATCGCCAGTTTCTGGCCGCCGAAAGCGGGCAGCAACTGATCGGCGACGGCGTCGAACACCTCGTGCGCGGTGACCGCCTCGGTGAGGGCACTGCCCAGCG